>NZ_JAUTYW010000005.1:0-709590 GCF_052112205.1 Pseudomonas sp. Lb2C2
GAGCCTTGCTAGCGCTTGTAGGGGCCGTTTGGAGCCACAAGAGCGCTTCAGGTTTTAATCAGTTGGCTAACACCTGTCGGCACTACGTGCCGACGATGTTTTTATCGGTTTTTACACACTCTGGGCCCAGCGCGGCTATCCCGGCATCCATGCCGGGATGCCCACTCCACAATGCCTGCGTTCGGCCAGCGTGGTTAACGGGGCGCCGAGATCAACGTCCACCACGAGGCGGCCTTATAGCCGACCTGGCTCTCCCGGTCATATACCCATCAGAACTGTGGGAGCAAAGCTTGCTCGCGATGGCGGTGGCTCAGTCACATGGATGTTGGGTTTGCTGGCCTCATCGCGAGCAAGCTTTGCTCCCACAGGGGATTTGGGTGTTCATGAGTCTTGTGTTCACCGCAGCCCCATTGTGGGAGTGAGCTTGCTCGCGATAGCGGTGGCCCAGCCACATAGATGCCGGCCTGTGCCCTGCTCTTGCTCTTGCTCTTGCTCTTGCTCTTGCTCTTGCTCTTGCTTTGGATCTTGATCTGGGAGCCCCGTTAAACCACGATGGCCGAACGCAGGCATTGCGCAGTGGGCATCCCGGCATGGATGCCGGGATAGCCGCGCTGGGCCATGGATGGCCCTTCGCGGCGGCCCACGGAGCAATGCCGGAGTGAGGGCACACCGAGCCTAGGCGAGGTGCCGAGTGGTGGGGCAAAGCGCTTTTGGTTACTTTTGGCGCTCTCTTTCCAAAAGTGACCCGCTGTAAGAGCGGAACCGTCAGTAGCCGTTACCGCAGCAACGGATATACACACCAAAAAAACCTCATGGCACCACCAAAGCAGGTCAATCCTCCAAACGAGGAAACCGCCGAGCAATATCATCCCCCGTAACCTCAGCAACCAACCCCTGCAAATCACCAGACAAACGAATCGTAACGAAATGCGGCCGCTCCCCCCTGTCAAACCAATGCGGCGTACCGGCAGGCACCGTTATCAAGTCATTCCTTTCACACAGCACCGCATAGACATAATCGCCAAGGTGCAGGTTAAACAAGCCACGACCGGTAACGAAAAATCGCACTTCATCCTGGCTATGGCGATACTCATCGAGCTCCCCAGCCTGCTCCGGCTGATCACTGCTGACACTGACAACATCGACCCCAACATAGCCCCGCTCAGTCATCAACCCATCGATCTGAGCCTGGTAAGCCGCAATGATGTCCTCCTCACTGGCCCCCGGCTGGATTTTCACCGCCGCTTCCCAACGGGCAAAGTGAATACCTTGCTCAGCCAACGTCGCGGCAATGTCCTCAAAGTGGGTCAACACCTTGTTCGGAACATCAGGGCTCGAAACGTGATAGACGGACAGGCTGCTCATGACAATGGCTCCAGAAAATTAACGGTTCGAAGGCTCATGGCCGGTCCTCTTGCATACGTGTGGCAATGATAACGGCTGCCGCGAAAGCCGCGAGGCTGGCGAGGCTGAACGTCCAACTGGCACCCAAAGCGTTCCAGCTATAGCCGGAATACAACGCGCCCAAGGCCCCGCCCGTGCCGGCCAACGCCGCATACAGCGCCTGCCCCTGGCCTTGCTGGCGAGGCCCGAAGCTGCGTTGCACGAAATGGATGGCGGCGGCGTGAAAGCTGCCGAAGGTCGCCGCGTGTAGCACCTGGGCGAACAACAATACCCAGAGAAACTCGGCCAGCGAGCCCAACAACAACCAGCGCAACGCCGCCAGCAGGAAACTCGCCAGCAGCACCCGGCGCACGGAAAACCGCGTCAGGATCCGGCTCATCAGCAGGAAGACCAAGACTTCCGCCACCACGCCAACGGCCCAGAGCAGGCCGATCAGCCCGCGGCTGTAGCCCAGGTGTTCGAGGTGCAAGGTCAGGAAGGTGTAATACGGCCCGTGGCTCACCTGCATCAGGCCCACGCAGGTGTAGAACGCCAGCACACCGGGGTTGCGCAGTTGCCGCAGGAATCCCTCCCCCGCCACTCGCGGGCCCTGCAGCGGCTGGGCGTTGGGCACCCAGAAGCTGGCGAGGACGATGCCGGCCATGATCAGCACCAGCGCCGCCGGGTAGATGTCCAGGCTCAGCCATTCGAACAGGCGGCCGAGCACGACCACGGTGATGATGAAACCGATGGAGCCCCACAGGCGGATCTGGCTGTAGCGCGAGGCCTGCCCGCTCAAATGGGCCAGGGTAATGACTTCGAACTGCGGCAACACCGCGTGCCAGAAGAACGCATGCAGCGCCATGACCATCGCCAGCCAGGCGTAGCTTTTATCGATGAAGATCAGCGAGAAGGCCAGCAGCGTGCAGATCGCGCCAAACCGTACGATCGCGAGGCGCCGGCCGGTGTAATCCCCCAGCCAGCCCCAGATGTTCGGCGCCACGCAGCGCATCAGCATGGGAATCGCCACCAGCTCGCCGATGCGCGCCGCGTTGAATCCCAGGTGATCGAAATACAGCGCCAGGAACGGCGCCGTCGAACCGAGCAGCGCGAAATAGAACAGATAGAAACTGGAGAGCCGCCAGTACGGCAGTGCCGCCACGGCCGTCAGGCCACGGGGGTCGGCAGGCCAACCATCAAAGCTGCCCCAGCACCGGGGTGCTGACGCGAACGTCGGCGTTCTGGCCGCGATGACGCAGCAGGTGATCCATCAGCACGATCGCCATCATCGCCTCGGCGATGGGCGTGGCACGGATGCCGACGCACGGGTCATGACGGCCTTTGGTGATGACGTCCACCGGGTTGCCATGGATGTCGATGGAGCGGCCCGGCGTGGTGATGCTGGACGTCGGCTTCAAGGCCAGGTGCGCCACGATCGGCTGGCCCGAGGAAATGCCGCCGAGGATGCCGCCGGCATTGTTGCTCAGGAAACCTTGCGGGGTCAGTTCGTCACGGTGCTCGGTGCCGCGCTGGGCGACACAGGCGAAACCGGCGCCGATCTCCACGCCTTTCACCGCGTTGATGCTCATCAGCGCGTGGGCCAGCTCGGCGTCGAGGCGGTCGAAGATCGGCTCGCCAAGGCCCGGCATCACCCCTTCGGCGACCACGGTGATCTTCGCGCCGACCGAATCCTGGTCCCGACGCAATTGGTCCATGTAGGCCTCGAGTTCCGGCACCTTGTCCGGGTCGGGGCAGAAGAAGGCGTTCTGCTCCACCGAGTCCCAGGTCTTGAACGGGATTTCGATGGGGCCCAACTGGCTCATGTAGCCACGAATGACGATGCCCTGGCTGGCCAGGTACTTCTTGGCAATCGCCCCGGCCGCCACGCGCATGGCGGTTTCCCGCGCCGAGCTGCGACCGCCGCCACGGTAGTCGCGCTCACCGTACTTGTGGTGGTAGGTGTAGTCGGCGTGGGCCGGGCGGAACAGGTCCTTGATGGCCGAGTAGTCCTTGGACTTCTGGTCGGTGTTGCGGATCAACAGGCCGATGGCGCAGCCGGTGGTGCGCCCTTCGAACACGCCGGACAGGATTTCGACTTCATCGGCTTCCTGGCGCTGGGTGGTGTGGCGGCTGGTGCCGGGCTTGCGCCGGTCCAGGTCACGTTGCAGGTCGTCCAGGGAAATCTCCAGGCCCGGCGGGCAGCCGTCGACAATGGCGACCAACGCCGGGCCATGGCTTTCGCCCGCGGTGGTGACAGTGAACAGCTTGCCGTAGGTATTGCCGGACATGCAGGGTGCTCCGTGAAATCGCTGAGAGACTCAACCTTGGATTCGTAATGCGCGCCAGTATACGCAGGCTCCCCGCGTAGTTCATCCTCGAACCTTATCGGCGACCACCAGTCCAACCGGCACCTTCGCAACTAATGGCGTGATGATGTTAAAGCTGCTTGCCTTAAGCCTTACCTTGTTCACCGGCCTGTTTTGCAGCCTGGCCCAGGCCACGGTGCTGCAACGCCCGATCAGCCTCGACACCGGCAGTGGTGAGCTTTTCGGCTCGTTGCTACTACCCAAGTCCGACACACCGGTGCCGGTTGTCCTGATCATTTCCGGGTCAGGTCCTACGGATCGCGACGGCAACAACCCCGAGGGCGGGCGCAACGACAGCCTCAAGCGCCTGGCCTGGGTCCTGGCCAAACACAACATCGCCAGCGTGCGCTATGACAAACGCGGCGTGGCCGCCAGCCTCGCGGCGACACCGGACGAGCGCAACCTGAGCGTCGAGGCCTATGTGGCCGATGCCGTGGCCTGGAGCCGCAAGCTCGCCGCCGATCCGCGACTGGGCCCGTTGATCCTGCTGGGCCACAGTGAAGGCGCGTTGATCGCCAGCCTCGCCGCGCCCCAGGCCAATGCAGCGGCGGTGATTTCGCTGTCTGGCAGTGCCCGGCCGATCGACCAGGTGCTGCGCCAGCAACTGAGCAACCGCCTGCCACCGCCGCTGATGTTGCGCAGCAACGAGCTGCTCGACAGCCTCAAGGCCGGTCGACTCGACGACAACGTGCCGGCGCAACTGCAGGTCATTTTCCGCCCCAGCGTACAGCCCTACCTGATCTCGTTGTTCCGCCAGGACCCGGCCCGGGTCTTCGCGGCGTTGAAGATGCCGGCCTTGATTATCCAGGGCAGCAACGATATCCAGGTCAGCGTCGATGACGCCAGGCAGTTGAAAGCAGCCAAGCCCGACGCCGAACTGGCGCTGATCGAGGGCATGAACCACGTGATGCGCATCGTGCCCAACGACGTGAAACGGCAACTGGCCTCCTACAAGGATCCCAACCTGCCCCTGGCGGCCGAGCTCGGTGCGCGAATTCTGCGTTTTATAGGCTCGTTAGCCGCCCGTTGAGCGGTTTTAGTGGCAAGTGGCCCTCCAGTCCTGGCAAAAACGGCCGATAGCCCAGTGTCGGGCAGCGCTATGGCTGCCGACCCGCCGGCCTGGACAGGATTTTTGCCGTTATGACTGAAACTGATACTTCCCCCAACACAGCTGCCGAAGCCCCCGCCTCGCCTGCGGTGGAGCTGCCGTGGGCCGACGTGCATACCGAGCATCACAAAATGCTCCGGCTGGCGCCGCTCAAGACCGACCGCGCCACCGGTGTGCGGCCGCTGCGGTTTGTCGAGTTCAGCTATGTCGAGCGCCACAGCAAGGAACGCAGCCTGCTGCGCATGAGCATCCAGTTGCCGAACCAGCGCGTGCGCAAGGAACAGAATCACTTGGACGTCTGGGCCGACCACGTCGAGAAACGCCTGTTTTTTTCCCCGGACAACCTGCAAGTCGAGCCGTTCAACCGTGGCATCGGCCGTTTCCTCGCGGCCCAGGGCATTACCTGGGCCAAGAAACGCTGGTCGGCCTACCGGGTAGACGGCACCGACCTGGATAACAAGGACGCCCTGAACGAAGACACTCGCCTGCGCCGCGACCGTTTTCTCAAGGCTCAAGGCTTCGAGGTGGTCTACGCCGACGCCCAACACCTCAAGGGCAGCGTCAAGCCAACCCACGTTGGCGATCTGCTGGGGGACTGGAACACCGAGAAGCTGCAGTTCGTGGAAATCCTTGAAGCGGCGCAGATGCTGCAACAAGCCGAGCAGAACCTGGCGGAACAGGAAGTCAAACTCAAGCAGCAGGAAGAGAAGGTCAACAAGTTCAAGCGCGAAGACACTGGCTTGCGCTTCACCATCACCTGCCTGGTGGCCTTCGCCATGTTCCAGGCGGGGTTGCTGATCTGGATTGCGACGCGGCATTAAGCCCGACAGCGCCTGAATAACCCTGTGGGAGCGAGCTTGCTCGCGATGGCGGTGTGTCAGCCACCATTGATGCAACTGACCTGACGCCATCGCGAGCAAGCTCGCTCCCACAGTGGGTGTATCAAACCCGCGAAGCAAACAACCCCTGGTGCTGGCGGCACTGTTCGGCGCTGAGCATGAACACGCCATGGCCGCCGCGTTCGAAGTCGAGCCAGGCGAAATCGACTTCCGGGTACAGCGCCTCGACGTGCACCTGGCTGTTGCCCACCTCGACAATCAACAATCCCTTCTCGGTCAGATGATCGGCCGCCTCGGCCAGCATCCGGCGCACCAGGTTCAAGCCGTCATCGCCACAGGCCAGGCCCAGTTCCGGCTCGTGCTGGTATTCCTGTGGCATGTCGGCGAAATCTTCCGCATCAACGTAGGGCGGGTTCGACACGATCAAGTCGAAACGTTGCCCCGGCAGACCTTCGAAGCCATCGCCCTGGACAGTGAACACGCGCTCATCGACGCCGTGGCGCTCGATGTTCTGGTTGGCCACTTCCAGTGCTTCGAACGACAGGTCGGCCAGCACTACTTCGGCTTCCGGGAATTCATAGGCACAGGCAATGCCGATGCAGCCGGAACCGGTGCACAGATCGAGAATCCGTGCCGGCTCCTGGCCCAACCAAGGTTCAAAACGCTTTTCGATCAACTCGCCAATGGGCGAGCGCGGAATGAGCACGCGTTCGTCGACGATGAACGACATCCCACAGAACCAGGCCTCACCCAACAAATAGGCGGTTGGCACCCGCTCGGTGATGCGCCGACGCAGCAGACGCTGCACATGGACCAGCTCTTCGTCTTCAAGGCGGCAGTCCAGGTAGCTGTCGGCAATTTCCCATGGCAGGTGCAATGCGCCCAGCACCAGTTGCCGGGCTTCATCCCACGCATTGTCGGTGCCATGGCCGAAAAACAGATCCTCCCCATGGAAACGGCTGACGGCCCAACGGATATGGTCGCGCAGGGTACGGAGACGGGAAGTGATCACGGCGGCAAACTCCAGAAAAATCGACGGGCGAGTCTACCAGCCAAACGCGGCCCCACCCAAACACGCCCCGATGACGAACGAAAAACCCCGGACCAATCGTAGGAATTATCCGTTTTTTGATCCGCCTATTGAACAAGATGAGCATCTTGACAAGGCTGTAGGCCAGCAACGGCGGCCCTTGCGATGGAAGCGATTCACAGAACCGCTCAGCCAGAGGACAATGTCGCAAAAGCCCCACTCGAAGGAGCCCCAGAATGTCCGTTCCAAAAACGATGTTTCAACTCAGCGGCCGTGGTTATGCAGCGGCCAATCTGAGTCAAGCGACCTTGATCATCATCGATGCCCAGAAAGAATACCTCGCAGGCCCCCTGGCCCTGAGCGGCATGGATGCAGCCGTCGCGAACATCAAGCAATTGCTCGGTGCGGCCCGTGCAGCCGGTCGGCCGATCGTGCATGTGCGCCACTTGGGCACCCACGGCGGGCTGTTCGATCCACAAGGCGAGCGCGGGGAATTCATTCCCGGCCTCGAACCCCAGGGCGACGAAACCGTGGTCGAAAAGCTGCTGCCCAGCGCGTTCCACGGCACCGAACTGAAAAAGCGCCTGGAAGACTTCGGCCCCCTGGACCTGATCGTGTGCGGGTTCATGAGCCACTCCAGCGTCAGCACCACCGTGCGCGCCGCCAAGAACCTGGGCTTTCGCTGTACCCTGGTGGAAGACGCCTGCGCCACGCGCGACCTGCCGTACAAGGGCGGCGTCCTCAGCGCCGAACACGTTCAGCAGACCGAAATGGCGATCATGGCGGACAACTTTGCCACCCTGGCGTTGACCCGTGACTTCATCTGATTCGCCTTGATGAGCGGCCACTTTCGCCGCTCATCCGCAAAAGCCTCTCATTTGCCGCAATTGCCATACTGTCAGGAACAACCCGAACATCTTCCGGTCGAAGGGCCGATACCCATTGAGGAAGGTCGGAATGAAGTTATCCGATGGTTTTGACGCACGTCGCTTGCGGCCTAAAGGCCCAAGCAACTGGCGGTTTCGTTTTGGCGCGGCGATCGCTGCGCTATTGGCAACACTCGGTGTACTGCTGGCCATGGCCGGTGCCGCCAGCCTGCTGGGCCGCCCACCCGCACTGGGCGAGTTGAATGCCACACCAATGGGTTCGGCAATCATCCTGGCGGTCGGGCTTTTCGTGCTGTTGCTGGGCGTCTGGCTCTGGCGCCGCTGCCGCCGCCGTGCCCGCCAATCCCTGGAGCTGGCCATGGCTCCGCATCTGATGAAAAAGCACGACTGACCCGCCATCCGACGTTTTGTCGCGCCTGATCCCGCCAGAGTTGGGTAAACTGGCCGGCTTCGCGGAGGCTGACATGCAAGACGACGACTTTTCCCTGTTCAAAAGTGCGATCCAGGGCGTAAAACCGATCAAGCACAACCGTGCCGAAACCGGCAAGCCCAAGGCCGATCGCGCGCAAATCGCCAAGCTGCGCCAGGCCGCCACCGTGCGCACCGACGCCACGACCGTGGATGGCTTGTCCGATCAGTTCGTGATCGACGTCGGGCCGGAAGACGAGTTGATGTGGGCGCGCGACGGTGTCCAGGAAAGCCAGATGCGCAAGCTGAAGGTCGGCCAGATCCCTTTCGAGGGCAGCCTCGACCTGCACGGCATGAGCGTCGAAAAAGCCCGGGAAACCCTTTGGGCATTCCTGGCCGAAGCCACCAAGTTCGAAATCCGCTGCGTGCGCGTCACCCATGGCAAAGCCGTGCGCCTGGACGGCAAGCGGCCGATGATCAAGAGCCACGTCAACACCTGGCTGCGCCAGCACCCACAAGTGCTGGGCTTCACCTCCTGCCAGGCAAAACACGGCGGCGCCGGGGCGGTCTACGTGATGCTCAAGCGCACCATGATGGAAGGCCGCGACGAATAGCCCTCGCTTGCCGAGCTTGCAGCGCCGTGTCCGCCACCGTACCCTTGCCCTTTGCGTAAAATCCCACAGGTAGTTTCATGTCTCTGGAACAGAATTACACCGCGATTCTCGGCCAACTGGGCGAGGACGTTTCCCGCGAGGGCCTGCTCGACACGCCCAAGCGTGCTGCCAAGGCCATGCAGTACCTCTGCCGCGGTTATGAACAGACCCTGGAAGAAGTCACCAACGGTGCCTTGTTCAGCTCCGACAACAGCGAGATGGTGCTGGTCAAGGACATCGAGTTGTACTCGCTGTGCGAACATCACCTGCTGCCTTTCATCGGCAAGGCACACGTGGCCTACATCCCGAGCGGCAAGGTGCTGGGGTTGTCGAAAGTCGCACGCATCGTCGACATGTATGCACGGCGCCTGCAGATCCAGGAAAACCTCAGCCGCCAGATCGCCGATGCGGTCCAGCAAGTGACTGGCGCCCTGGGCGTGGCGGTGGTGATCGAGGCCAAGCACATGTGCATGATGATGCGCGGCGTGGAAAAGCAGAATTCCTCGATGATCACCTCGGTGATGCTCGGCGAGTTCCGGGAAAATGCCGCCACTCGCAGCGAGTTCCTCAGCCTCATCAAGTAATCCGTCGCATGAAGAAAACCGGCATTGATCGCCGGTTTTTTTTCGCCCGTGAAAAATCAGGTAAGCTGCGCGCCCTCTTCTTCCCTGCCGCGAGGCTTAATACCGTGATCGTCAAAGCGCTTCGAGTTGGCTTGGGCCAGCTCATCATCTTCATCGACTTCATCACCCGCCCGGGCAAGAAACAGCGCCCGGCCGAGGCCCAGGCGCAGGTTGAGCAAGCCGCTCGCAGCCTGACGCTGTATCAATTCCATGCCTGCCCATTCTGTGTGAAGACCCGCCGCACCCTGCGCCGCCTCAATGTGCCGGTGGCCCTGCGCGATGCGAAAAACAATGAGCAGGATCGCCAGACGCTGCTGGAGCAAGGCGGCCGGATCAAAGTGCCGTGCCTGCGGATTGAAGAGAATGGCGAGACCACCTGGATGTATGAGTCCAAAGTGATCATTGATTATCTGGATAAGCGGTTCTCGGCAGCCTGATAGTTTTCTGGTGTGACGACTGGCCTCATCGCGAGCAAGCTTTGCTCCCACAGGGGGCCTTGGTGAACACTGGATTTGTATTCACCACAGTCCCTGTGGGAGCAAAGCTTGCTCGCGATGGGGCCCGGACAGCCACCACAAAGCCCCCTGATATCAAGCTGCTTTTGCAGCCAACGCCTCCCGCACCACCCCCGCCAACCGCTTGAGCCCTTCATCCAACCGCGCCGGGTCGATGTGGCTGAAGTTCAAGCGCAAGTGCCCCGGATGCTGGTCCGGCTCCGGAAAGAACGGCTCCCCCGGCATGAACGCAACGTCGGCCGCCAGCGCGGCGGCGAGCAAGGTGCGGGTGTCCAGCGGCTGCCTGAGGGTCAGCCAGAAAAACAACCCGCCCTGGGGCACGTTCCAGTCCGCGATATCAGAGAAATGCTTTTGCAACGCCGCCTGGAACCGATCGCGACGATCCCGATAGAAATCCCTCAACTCACTCAAATGGCTGCGGTACTGCTCGGTGCCGATCCACTGCAGCGCCTGCCATTGGCCGATGCGATTGGTGTGCAGGTCTGCCGACTGCTTGAGTCGCAGCAGGTGCGGGAACAGATCCGGGCTGGCGATCAGGTAGCCCACCCGTAGCCCCGGCAACAGGGTTTTCGACACGGTGCCGGTGTAGATCCAACTGGTCTTCTTCAAGCGACTGACAATCGGCGTGGCACTGCCGCCATCGAACGTCAGCTCGCGGTAGGGTTCGTCCTCGATCAGGGTCACGCCAAACTCGTCCAACAGCGCCGCCACCGCATCGCGCTTGGCCTCGCTGTAGCGCACCGCCGAGGGGTTCTGGAACGTCGGAATCAGGTAGATGAACGCAGGCCGATGCCGCTCCAGCCGGGCCCGCAACTGTTTCAGGTCCGGGCCGTCGGCCTCCAGGGGCACGGTGATGCAGTCGGCGCCGAACAGCTGGAAAATCTGCAACGCCGCCAGATAGGTCGGCGCTTCGAGCATCACTTGCGTGCCGACGTCGATGTGCAGCTTGGCCGCCAGGTCAAGGGTTTGCTGGGAGCCGCTGACTACCAGCACCTGACTCGCCTCACAGGCCACACCCAGCGCCCGCGCCTGGGCCGCCAGGGCTTCACGCAGGGCGGGTTCGCCTTCGCTCATGCCGTACTGGCCCATGGACAACGGCATGGCCGCCCATTCCACTTTCGGCAGCATGGCTTCGGCCGGCAGGCCGCCGGCGAACGACATCACTTCAGGGCGCTGCGCCGCCGCGAGGATTTCTCGAATCAAAGAACTTTTGAGGCGCGAGACACGTTCGGAAAAAGCCATGGAGGTCACCTGTAGCGGGGCACGGGAGGAATGAGTCAAACTGATTGACCGAAATTACGCCGACCTCTGTGGATACG
This sequence comes from Pseudomonas sp. Lb2C2, assembly GCF_052112205.1. Lineage (NCBI taxonomy): Bacteria > Pseudomonadati > Pseudomonadota > Gammaproteobacteria > Pseudomonadales > Pseudomonadaceae > Pseudomonas > Pseudomonas sp. Lb2C2. The sequence goes on from NZ_JAUTYW010000005.1 coordinate 11,132, forward strand.
TCAATATGCTTGACCTTAAAAACCCGACTTCCCAACAGATGGCCATGGAAGCGTTTTTCTTCGGTTACCAGGCGTTCACCGCCAAGGCCGATGAAATGCTCGAGCGCCGCGGGTTGAGCCGGGTGCACCAGCGCATCGTTTTTTTCATCGCCCGCTACCCGTCATTGAGCGTGAAGGAGTTGCTGGCATTGCTCGGGGTGAGCAAGCAGGCGCTGAACATGCCGTTGCGGCAGCTGATGGAAATGCACCTGGTGAACAGCGTCGCGTCCGAGACCGACAAGCGCAAGCGGCTGCTGGAACTGACGGCCGAGGGCGAGCGGTTCGAGCAGGCGTTGCGGCGTGAGCAGGTGAAATTGCTGGAGCGGGTGTTTGCCGAGGCCGGGGAAGCGGCGGTGGATGGGTGGTTGGCGGTGAATCTGGGGCTGGGAAAAGGTCAGGTGGCTGTCGACTGAGTTTTCTCTGCAAGCTGTGTATTGCCCGGTCTATCGCCATCGCGGGCAAGCCTTGCTCCCACAGAGGGTCTCAGCGGACACCTGCTGGAAGCAAAGCTGTTCCCACGGAGGGTCAGTGGACACCCGCCGTGGGAGCAAAGCTTGCTCGCGATAGCGCCCTCAAGGGCGATATACCCCTATCGCCAGACATTTCGTCGACAACACAGAAAACATTATTTGCTTTATTTGTATACAAAAGCATAATTCGCTTCGTGCGAGTTCCTGACCAACAGGTCAACATACTTCGCCAGCCTTACCTGCCTCAGCGCATCGCAGCCACCCCCAGGGCGTGTGCGGTGCTGGAAATAACAATAAGACTCTTGAGGAGTACTCGCTGTGGAAAGCCGCAAACCCGAAGCCCAGACGCTGGACCTCTCGCCGCCACTACGCAGTGGCTGGCTGGAACGCCTCTTCAAACTCAGCTTGCACGGCACCACGGTGAAGACCGAGCTGATTGCCGGCCTGACGACGTTCATCACCATGGCCTACATCATCTTCGTCAACCCCAACATCATGGCCGACGCCGGCATCGATCACGGCGCCGCATTCGTCGCCACCTGCATCGCCGCCGCCCTGGGCTGCCTGTTGATGGGCCTGTACGCCAACTGGCCGGTGGGCCTGGCGCCAGGCATGGGCTTGAACGCCTTCTTCACCTACACCGTGGTCGGCACCATGGGCTACAACTGGGAAACCGCATTGGGCGCGGTGTTTATCTCCGGTGTGCTGTTCATGGTCCTGACCCTGTCACGAGTCCGTGAGTGGCTGCTCAACAGCATTCCGGTGAGCCTGCGGTTCGCCATGGGCGCGGGGGTCGGGTTGTTCCTCGGACTGATCGGCCTGAAAACCGCCGGAATCATCGTCGACAGCCCCGCCACCCTGATCAAGCTCGGCTCGTTGCGTGAGCCCGGTCCATTGCTGGCCGCGGTATGCTTCCTGATGATCGCCGTGCTCAGTTATCACCGCGTGTTCGGCGCGATCCTGATCAGTATCATCGCCGTGACCCTGGCCGGTTGGGGCCTGGGGTTGGTGCAGTACAACGGCATCCTGTCGACACCACCGAGCCTGGCCCCCACCTGGATGGCGATGGACGTAGCCGGTGTGTTCAACGTCAGCATGATCAGCGTGGTGCTGGCCTTCCTGTTCGTGCACATGTTCGACACCGCCGGCACCCTGATGGGCGTTGCCCAGCGCGCCGGCCTGGTAAAAGCCGATGGCAAGATCGAGAACCTGTCCCGCGCCTTGAAAGCCGACAGTGCCTCCAGCGTATTTGGCGCCATGGTCGGCGTGCCGCCGGTGACCAGCTACGTGGAAAGTGCCGCTGGTGTGGCGGCAGGTGGCCGGACGGGGCTTACCGCCGTGACCGTCGGTGTGCTATTTATTGCCGCCATGTTCTTCGCACCGCTGGCCGGGATGATCCCGGCCTACGCCACGGCCGGGGCCTTGATCTACGTCGCCATGCTGATGATGGGCGGCATGGCCCACATCGAATGGGACGAGGCGACCGACAGCATCCCGGCCATTGTCACGGCCATCATGATGCCCCTGACGTTCTCGGTCGCCGACGGTATCGCCCTGGGTTTCATCACCTATGTGGTGCTCAAGGCCGGCACCGGTAAACACAAGGAAATCTCCGTCAGCCTGTGGGTGCTCTGCGCGATCTTCATCGCCAAGTTCATCTTCTTGTAAGCGACAACATATCCACCCGCCTCACCCCTTGGGTGAGGCTTTTGTACATCAGGAGCAAAGCAATGAATCTGGAAACCTGGCTGTTGTTCAGTGGCGCCGCCTTGGTGGTGATCCTCATCCCCGGCCCGTTGTCGTTGTTGATGATCGGCAACAGCCTGAACTACGGCCTGCGCCGCTCGTATCCGGCGTTCCTGGGTGGGGTCATCGCGTCGATCTGCCTGCTGAGCGCCTCGGCGCTGGGGCTCGGTGCGTTGTTGATGGCGTCGGAGCAGTTGTTCAGTGCCCTGAAGATTGTCGGTGCCCTGTACCTGTTTTACCTGGCCTGGCAGAGCTGGCAGCAATCGCGCCAACCGTCCCAAGGCCCCGACGTGCCCCAGGCCGCCGCCGTCCCGCGCTTTCGCGCCCTCTTTGGCCGAGCGTTCGTGTTGGGCGCCAGCAACCCGAAAGACATCCTGTTCTTCGCCGCTTTCCTGCCGCAATTCTTGAGCGCCGAACAAGCGTTCCTGCCACAACTGCTGATCATGATCGCCACCTGGACCGTACTCGACCTGCTGTGCAAGCTGGCCTACGGCTTCGGCGCCCACGGTGCGGCGCGGTATCTGCGTACGGGTAAGGGCCAGGGCTGGTTCAACCGGGTCAGTGCCGGGTTGTTTGGCGGTGCGGGGGCAGCGTCCCTATTGAGCCGCTAAGCGCCAAAAGCATCGCGAGCAAGCTCGCTCCCACAAAATCCAGTGTGGGAGCGGGCTTGCTCGCGAAGGCGCCCTCCCAGACACCCTATTTTCACGGACGAAAAAAAGCCCGCAGTGTGAGCGGGCGAAAAACCAAAGAAGCGCCATGCGCAGTCGCTTCCAGGACAAGGCAGCCGCTTGGGGTCAGCTGCCTCGATAGGTGGAATAGGCGTAAGGTGAAATCAGCAGCGGCACGTGGTAATGATCCTGCTCGGCCGAAATGCCGAAGCGCAGCACCACCACATCCAGGAACGCCGGCTCGGACAACTGGACACCACGGGCGCGGTAGTAGTCACCGGCATGGAATTGAATCTGATAGACGCCCGAACGGTAGTCATCCCCTTGCAGCAGCGGTGCGTCGCAGCGACCGTCGCTGTTGGTCAGCGCGCTGGCGACCAGCTGCAGTTGCGAACCTTCCACACGGTACAACTCGACCTTGATCGAGCTGCCCGGGCAGCCGTGTGCAGCATCCAAAACGTGAGTAGTCAAACGTCCCATTGATTGTGCGCGCCTCGCTGCTGTGCAGTCCGGCCCGACGCCTCCTGAATCAGTTGAAAGACAGGCCGCACCATTTCGGAGCACGAAACGCCACGGCGATGAGCGAATTAAGACACTTTAAAAGAAAATTGTACACAATAAAAAACAGATATTTAGTCCGCATGCGTTCCGACAAAGGCTCCTGCCCAATCTTAAGCCACACCAACGGATGCGCCACTCTTCCAGCCATTAATTGACCAGATGGGCAGGTTTCTTGCAGTGTAGACAAACCGGGGACAGCGGTGAAAAATGCAAAAAATCAGGCTTACAAATCGCACATAAAGTTGTATACAATCACTCCATCGTCGTGACGCCAGCCTATGATCCATCGCCAGGGCGCCACCCACATGGTTCGAACAAGAAGGAAAACTGCAGTGAGCGCTGACTACCCACGCGACCTGATCGGTTACGGCAGTAACCCTCCCCATCCCCAGTGGCCGGGCAATGCCCGCATCGCCCTGTCCTTCGTGCTCAATTACGAAGAAGGCGGCGAGCGCAACATCCTGCATGGCGACAAGGAATCCGAGGCGTTCCTCTCGGAGATGGTCGCGGCGCAACCGCTGCAGGGCGAGCGCAACATGAGCATGGAATCGCTGTACGAGTATGGCAGCCGCGCCGGGGTCTGGCGGGTCCTCAAGCTGTTCAAGGACTTCGATATCCCGCTGACCATTTTCGCCGTGGCCATGGCCGCCCAGCGCCATCCGGACGTGATCCGAGCCATGGTCGCCGCCGGTCACGAAATCTGCAGCCACGGCTATCGCTGGATCGACTACCAATACATGGACGAGGCCCAGGAGCGCGATCACATGCTTGAAGCGATCCGCATCCTCACCGAAATCACTGGCGAGCGTCCGCTGGGTTGGTACACCGGTCGCACCGGCCCCAATACCCGCCGGCTGGTCATGGAGGAAGGCGGTTTTCTCTATGACAGCGACACCTACGACGACGACCTGCCCTACTGGGAACCGAACACGCCCAACGGCAAGCCGCACCTGGTGATCCCCTACACCCTCGACACCAACGACATGCGCTTCACCCAGGTGCAGGGTTTCAACAAGGGCGACGATTTCTTCCAATACCTCAAGGACGCCTTCGACGTGCTGTATGCCGAAGGCGCCGAAGCCCCCAAGATGCTCTCCATCGGCCTGCACTGCCGCCTGATCGGCCGCCCTGCCCGCCTCGCGTCCCTCAAGCGCTTCCTTGAATATGCCAAGGGTCATGAACAGGTCTGGTTCAGCCGCCGCGTCGACATCGCTCGCCACTGGCAACAGACGCACCCGTATCCGGAGGCTTCGAAATGACTGCCTTCCAGACCGTCAGACCTTCTACCTTGAACCGCGAAGCGTTCGTCAAAGCCTTCGCTGATATCTATGAACATTCGCCATGGGTCGCCGAAAAGGCTTTCGACCTGGGCCAGGACCCGTCGATCGACCAGATCGAAACCCTGCACCAGCGCATGAGCGACATCCTGTTGAGTGCCGATCACGCCAGCCAACTGGCCCTGATCAACGCTCACCCGGACCTGGCCGGCAAAGCCGCCGTCCAGGGCCAACTGACCGAAGCCAGCACGAACGAACAGGCCGGCGCCGGTATTCACCAATGCTCGAGCGATGAGTTTCGGCGCTTCACCGAGCTGAACGACGCCTACAAGGCCAAGTTCAAGTTTCCCTTCATCATGGCGGTAAAAGGCAGCAACCGGCATCAGATCCTCGCGGCGTTCGAAACGCGCATTCATCACTCGGTAGACACCGAATTCAAATGCGCGCTGGCAGAGATCAACAAGATCGCGTTGTTCCGATTACTGACCCTTTAGCGAGCAGCTTGGCCTTCGGGCTCCTGCAAGCATTCCCAGCCAACTTATTTAAAGGCAGACAAGAAGAATGAAAGCTTACGCCGTACCTTTCGAGAAGTTCGTCAACCTGGCCGACGCCCGCCTCGGCACCAAAATCATCTCGGTCACCGATGACTGGTTCGCCGACGCCAACCGTTTGTTCCAACCGACCCCGGCCGTATGGAAGGAGGGCGTGTTCGATGACAACGGCAAGTGGATGGACGGCTGGGAATCGCGGCGCAAGCGCTTCGAAGGCTACGACAGCGCGGTGATCCGCCTGGGTGTGGCAGGCTCGATCAAAGGCGTTGACATCGACACCTCATTCTTCACCGGCAACTACCCACCGTCGGCCTCCCTGGAAGCCTGCTTCCTGACCGAGGGCGAGCCGGACGAAAACACCCAATGGACTGAAGTGCTGTCGGCCGTCGAGCTGCAAGGCAACAGTCACCACTATCACGAAATCAGTAACGACCAGGCCTTCAGCCATCTGCGTTTCAATATCTACCCCGATGGCGGCGTGGCTCGGTTGCGGGTCTACGGCATTCCGTTCCGCGACTGGTCGACCGTGGGCGACAACGAACAGCTCGACCTGGCCGCGGCCCTCAATGGTGGCCGTGCCCTGGCCTGCTCCGACGAACACTTCGGCCGCATGAGCAACATCCTCAACCCGGGCCGTGGCGTCAACATGGGCGACGGCTGGGAAACTGCCCGTCGTCGTACCCCGGGCAATGACTGGGTCATCGTCGCCCTGGGCCATGCCGGCGAAGTCGAGAAAGTCATCGTCGACACCCTGCACTTCAAGGGCAACTACCCCGACAGCTGCTCGATCCAGGGCGCGTTCGTCAAGGGCGGCACCGACAGCCAGATCGAAACCCAATCGCTGTTCTGGCGCGAGCTGCTGCCGAGCCAGAAACTGGAAATGCACGCCGAACATACCTTCGCCGAGCAGATCAAGGCCCTGGGACCGATCACCCACATCCGCCTGAATGTGTTCCCGGATGGTGGCGTGAGTCGCCTGCGGGTGCTCGGTAAGGTGTCGAAATAAGGGTGAACCCGAATCGCGAGCAAGCTCGCTCCCACATTTGAAATGCATTCCCCTGTGGGAGCGAGCTTGCTCGCGATGGCAGCACAACAAACAACACAGAATTCAAGGTAAGAAAAACAGCATGCGCACACTCAAGATCGAACCGTTGACCAAAGAAGCCTTCGCCCCGTTCGGTGACGTGATCGAAACCGACGGCAGCGATCACTTCATGATCAACAACGGTTCGACCATGCGCTTCCATCGCCTGGCGACGGTGGAAACCGCCACGCCGGACGACAAGGCGATCATCAGCATTTTCCGCGCCGACGCGCTGGACATGCCGCTGACCGTACGCATGCTGGAGCGCCATCCGCTGGGCAGCCAAGCCTTCATTCCGCTGCTCGGCAACCCCTTTCTGATCGTGGTCGCGCCACTTGGCGATGCACCTGTATCAGGCTTGGTCCGCGCCTTCGTCACCAACGGCAGGCAGGGCATTAATTACCATCGCGGCGTCTGGCACCACCCGGTGCTGACGATCGAAAAGCGGGATGACTTCCTGGTGGTTGATCGCAGTGGCACAGGCAATAACTGCGATGAGCATTTTTTCAAAGAGGATGAGTACTTGATCCTCGCCCCCCACCAATAAGAGAAGGTCCGATCACGCGAAAACAAGCGTGACGGGCGAGAGGTAAAGACTGTGGAAGCACATATGCTGGAATGGCTGAACCTGAGCGTACGCTGGGTTCACATGATCACTGGCGTGGCCTGGATCGGCGCGTCGTTCTACTTCGTCTGGCTGGAAAACAACCTCAATCGCGTCAACCCCAGGAGCGGCCTGGCCGGCGACCTGTGGGCCATCCACGGCGGCGGCATCTACCACCTGGAAAAATACAAACTCGCACCACCGTCCATGCCGGACAACCTGCACTGGTTCAAGTGGGAAGCCTACTTCACCTGGATGTCGGGCATCGCGCTGTTGTGCGTGGTGTTCTATTGGAATCCGACCGTCTACCTGCTGGCTCCCGGCAGCAGCCTGAGTGGTCCCGAAGGCGTCGCCCTGGGCCTCGGTTCGTTGCTCGTCGGCTGGTTCGTCTATTCCTTTCTTTGCGACTCAGCCCTGGGCAAGCGCCCTGCCCTGCTCGGCGTGATCCTGTTCGTACTGTTGATCGCTGCGGCCTACGGGTTCAGCAAGGTGTTCAGCGGTCGCGGCGCCTACCTGCACGTCGGGGCGGTCATCGGGACGATCATGGTTGGCAACGTGTTCCGCATCATCATGCCGGCCCAGCGTGCACTGGTGGCGGCCATCGCCGAGAACCGCACGCCCGATCCTGCACTGCCGGCCAAGGGTTTGTTGCGTTCGCGCCACAACAACTACTTCACCCTGCCGGTGCTGTTCATCATGATCAGCAACCATTTCCCGAGCACCTACGGCAGCCAGTACAACTGGCTGATCCTGGCCGGGATCGCCGTGGCGGCGGTGCTGGTGCGCCACTACTTCAACACGCGCCATGACAGCAACCGGTTTGCCTGGACGCTGCCGGTCGGTGCCCTGGCGATGATCTGCCTGGCGTATGTCACAGGTCCCAAGCCCATGCCCACCGCACCGGAGGTGGCCAAGGCGCCCGGCGTGATCGAGTACCAACCGTTGCCGGAAACGGCAGTGGGGGGTGGCGCGAAACCGGCGACGGCCCCCGCCGCACCGACAGCGGCGCCCACTCAGGCCGCCAACGCCCAGGGCCCTTCGTTCGAGAAGGTCCACAGCGTGATCCAGGAACGCTGCTCGGTCTGCCACTCGGCCAAGCCCACCAGCCCGTTGTTCAGCGCCGCGCCGGGCGGGGTGATGTTCGACACCCCGCAGCAGATCCAGCAACAGGCCGCGCGCATCCAGGCCCAGGCCGTCACCAGCCAGATCATGCCATTGGGCAACATCACCCAGATGACCCAGCAGGAACGCGATCTGATCGGCGCGTGGATCAACCAGGGCGCGCGGACCAACTGAACCTCGCGCGCCAATAGCGTCACATGTCATACCGCTGACAGGCCGACCGGCTCACCACCGGCCGCCCGTCAGCGACTGCCTGCGCCTCAACAATAAAAACAAGAGGAAAGCACCCGATGACCCAGCCCCTCCATCACGCCCCAAATTCGCCGCGCATGCGCCGTTGCAGGGCACTTGAGCCCAGCGATACATGCCCGTATCCTGCGCGGCCGTTCGAAACCGGCCGACACAAAAACCCTCTCCGATCCTGACCGGCCCGCCAACTTATCCAGGCACCGGCGTATAGAATAAGCGCCCTTCCGAACACACCTCTTTCGACTGTTCCAAACAGCTGGATGAGTCTTTTTCCGGGTTTCCCCCGGCCTTGGCTCAGCTCTTGCTATCAGCATTCGCCACGCTAAAAAAGCTGACCGAACGGATGTTTTTTAATCCATGGAAAAAGGCGCCACACCAGAGCGCTGACCTGAAAAAAAAGCGGTACCACTTACCTTTGGGAGCAAACCGAATGAAACGTACGTGCACCAGCCTGATACTCGCGGGATCCTTGCTGGCCGGGGGCCAAGCGATGGCCGATGACCTGTTCCAGTGGCAGAACAACAGTCTCACCTACCTGTACGGCAAGGATTTCCAGGTCAACCCGCGCATCCAGCAGACCGTGACCTTCGAACACGCCGACGCCTGGAAATACGGGGACAACTTCTTCTTCCTCGATCGGATCTTCTATAACGGCCAGGACGACAGCCAGTCCGGCCCGAACACCTACTACGGCGAGTTCAGCCCACGCCTGTCGTTCGGCAAGATCTTCGACCAGAAGCTGGAACTGGGTCCGATCAAAGACGTGCTGCTGGCCATGACGTATGAGTTCGGCGAAGGCGACAACGAGTCCTACCTGATCGGCCCGGGCTTCGACCTGGCGATTCCCGGCTTCGACTACTTCCAGCTGAACTTCTACAACCGCCAGACCGAAGGCCCACGCGCCGGCGACAACGTCTGGCAGATCACCCCGACCTGGGCCTACACCCTCCCGGTGGGTTCATCCGACATCCTGATCGACGGTTTCATCGACTGGGTGGTGGACAACGACACCAACTCCAAGGGCACCTACCACGCCAACCTGCACATCAACCCGCAGATCAAATATGACCTGGGCAAGGCGTTGAAGCTCGGCGCCAAGCAGTTGTATGTGGGTGTGGAGTATGACTACTGGAAGAACAAGTACGGGATCGAAGACAGCGACGGGTTCAAGACCAACCAGAGCAATACCAGCTTCTTGCTGAAGTACCATTTCTGATCCTGGGATCGATATCGCAGACAATCCCTTTGTGGGAGCGAGCTTGCTCCGGGCGGCGATCCGACGATAGCGGTGGGTCTGCTTGCATTGATGTTGAATGTGCCGCCGTCATCGCGAGCAAGCTCGCTCCCACATTGGTTTGTGTGTTGGGCTCACTTCCAGCGCCCACCACAAATCCCCTTGTGGGAGCGAGCCTGCTCGCGATTGCGGTGGATCAGTTACCCCTGCGCCAACCCCAAAAACCGACTCAACGCCTCACGCTGCGCCAACGCATCCTGGCGTCCCAGCTCGATCAGTTCGCTGCAATACCCCGCCTCGAATAACAGATAACTCAGCACCCCCGCACCGCTGGTCTTGGTCGCGCCCGGCCCGCGCAAGAATAACCGCAACGCACGGGGCAGCTCCTGGCGATGGCGGGCGGCGATTTCGTCGATCGGCTGGCTGGGTGAAATCACCAGCACATCTACTGGTGCCGCGCCGAGGGCGTGGGCCGGTACGTCATCGGGCAGCAGGTGACTGAAACCGTTCAGGCGCTCAAGCAACTCGATGTCGCTTTCCAGGCTGTCAATGAACGTGCTGTTGAGCATATGGCCGCCGATCTGCGCCAGGGTCGGTTGCAGGCCGGTGTAGCTGCGCTCGGTGGGATCCTGCCCACCAGCGCCACGGGGGTTGCCGCTGACGCCGATCACCAGCACCCGATTAGCCCCCAGGTGCAACGCCGGGCTGATGGGCGCCGATTGCCGCACCGCGCCGTCACCGAAATATTGCGGGCCGATCCTGACCGGCGCGAACAATAACGGAATCGCCGAGCTGGCCAACAGATGCTCCACCGACAACTGCGTCGGCACACCAATACGCCGGTGGCGCAGCCAGGCATCAATGGTCCCGCGCCCCTGGTAGAAGGTGACGGCCTGGCCGGACTCATAACCGAACGCCGTCACCGCCACCGCTCGCAATTGCTGCTCGGCGATGGCCTGCTCGATGCCCGTGGCATGGAATTGGGCCTGGAGCAGTTCGCGCAACGGCGAACTGTCGATCAGCGCCACCGGCAGCTTGGCCCCCAGGCCCAGCAGGCTATGAATGATGAAACGCCTGGCCTGGGCAATAACGCCCCGCCAGTCGCTGCGCATGACCTGATGGCTGCGCACCGTTTGCCAGAACGCCGTCAGCCGCTCGATGGCGGTCTTGAAGTCCATCGCCCCGCTCGCCAGGCTGACCGCGTTGATCGCCCCCGCCGACGTACCGACGATCACCGGAAACGGGTTTCGCGCCCCGTCCGGCAACAATTCGGCGATGGCCGCCAGTACGCCTACCTGATACGCCGCTCGAGCCCCGCCGCCGGAAAGAATCAAACCTGTAACCGGTTCAGCTGGGGTCATCGCAATGCTCCGTGCTCAAGGTGCTGCTGAAAAATGGCGAACTACTGGCTCAACCGCGCTTGTCATACAGCTTGGGCTCGCCCGGCGGACGGCTCTTGAAGCGCCGATGCGCCCAAAGGTATTGCTCGGGGCAAGCGCTCACCGACTGCTCTACCCACTGGTTGATGCGCAGGCAATCGGCTTCCTCGGTCTCGCCCGGGAAATCCGTCAGCGGTTCCTGGATCACCAGGCGATAACCACTGCCGTCGGCCAGGCGTTCCTGAATGAAGGGCACCACCAGCGCCTTGCCCAGGCGGGCGAACTTGCTGGTAGCGGTGACCGTCGCGGCCTGGATGCCGAACAGCGGTACGAACACGCTTTGCTTGGCGCCGTAATCCTGGTCCGGCGCATACCAGATCGCCCGCCCGGCCCGCAGCAGCTTGAGCATGCCGCGCACGTCGTCACGCTCCACCGCCAGGGAATCGAGGTTATGCCGCTCGCGGCCCCGGCGCTGGATGTAGTCGAACAGCGGGTTCTTGTGTTCGCGGTACATGCCATCGATGGTGTGCTGCTGGCCGAGCAAGGCCGCGCCGATTTCCAGCGTGGTGAAATGCAGCGCCATCAGGATCACGCCCTTGCCCTCGCGCTGGGCCTGCTTGAGGTGCTCCAGCCCTTCGACATGGGCCAGTTTCGCCAGCCGCGAACGCGACCACCACCAACTCATGGCCATTTCGAAAAAGGCGATGCCGGTGGAGGCAAAGTTTTCCTTGAGCAGACGCTTGCGCTCGGCAGCGGACTTTTGCGGGAAACACAGCTCCAGGTTGCGCCGGGCGATGCGCCGTCGGTCGCCGGCCACCCGGTACATCAGCGCACCCAATGCACGACCGACCCGCAGCAGTAACGGATAAGGCAACTGGACGATCAGCCACAACAGCCCCAGGCCGCACCACAGCAGCCAGAAACGCGGATGAAAAAATGCAGTTCGAAAACGCGGGCGATCCATTACAGCTTCCATTAAGACATGGGCCGCGCATTCTACATTGTTCAACCCGGGTTGCGGCTGGCGGACGATCTCGTTATAAGTCTCGGCACTTTTAGTGACAAGCCGTTGTACGCCGACCATGAGCCAAACCGAACCGCTAGACCAAGATCCCGTGTTCCAGCTGAAGGGCAGCATGCTCGCCATTACGGTGCTGGAGCTGGCCCGCAACGACCTGGAAAGCCTTGACCGGCAACTGGCGGCGAAAGTCGCCCAGGCGCCGAACTTCTTCAGCAACGCCCCCCTGGTGCTGGCCCTGGACAAGCTGCCGGCCGGCGAAGGCGCGGTGGATCTGCCAGGCCTGATGCGCGTTTGCCGCCAGCACGGTCTGCGTACCCTGGCGATCCGCGCCAGCCGCATCGAAGACATCGCCGCCGCCATTGCCGTGGACATTCCAGTGCTGCCGCCGTCCGGCGCCCGGGAGCGCGTGCTTGAGCTGAGCCCGGTCGAAGCGAAGAAAACCCCGGAAAAACCACCGGAGCCCACCATCAAGCCGACGCGCGTCATCACTTCGCCAGTGCGCGGCGGGCAGCAGATCTATGCCCAGGGTGGCGATCTGGTCATCGTGTCCTCGGTCAGCCCGGGGGCGGAACTTCTGGCCGATGGCAACATCCATGTATACGGCCCGATGCGCGGTCGCGCGCTGGCCGGCGTCAAGGGGGATACGAAAGCCAGGATCTTCTGTCAGCAATTGAGCGCTGAACTGGTCTCCATTGCCGGGCAGTACAAGGTCTCCGAGGATTTGCGCCGCGATCCGTTGTGGGGGGCCGGCGTTCAGATCAGCCTGTCGGGCGACGTGTTGAACATCATTCGGCTTTAACGGATACTGCCGCATTTTCCAAGCATCTCTAAAACGAGCGAAAACGGCTTAAACGACGTAGGAAAAAGGATCAGGCAGTGTTTACCGGAGGTAAAACTCGCCCGACATCCGATTCCAGCCAAGCCTGTCCAATTGCAGCAGTTTTCCAGAGATGTTTTTCAGGGGCTGACAAAGTCCTTTTTCCTTAGGGGTGAAACACCTTGGCCAAGATTCTCGTGGTTACATCCGGCAAGGGTGGTGTGGGTAAGACCACCACCAGCGCCGCTATCGGTACCGGCCTCGCTCTGCGCGGCCACAAGACAGTCATCGTCGACTTCGACGTCGGCCTGCGTAACCTGGACCTGATCATGGGTTGCGAGCGTCGCGTGGTCTATGACTTCGTCAACGTGGTCAATGGCGAAGCGAACCTGCAACAAGCCCTGATCAAGGACAAGCGCCTTGAGAACCTCTACGTACTGGCCGCCAGTCAGACTCGCGACAAAGACGCGCTGACCCAGGAAGGCGTGGAAAAAGTGCTGATGCAACTCAAGGAAGACTTCGAGTTCGTGGTCTGCGACTCCCCGGCCGGTATCGAGAAAGGTGCCCACCTGGCCATGTACTTCGCGGACGAAGCGATTGTCGTGACCAACCCGGAAGTGTCGTCGGTCCGTGACTCCGACCGCATGCTGGGCCTGCTGGCGAGCAAATCCCGGCGCGCCGAGAAGGGCGAAGAGCCGATCAAGGAACACCTGCTGCTGACCCGCTACAACCCGCAACGGGTCAGCGATGGCGAGATGCTGGGCGTCGAAGACGTCAAGGAAATCCTCGCCGTCACCCTGCTGGGCGTCATTCCGGAATCCCAAGCGGTACTCAAGGCTTCCAACTCCGGCGTGCCGGTGATTCTCGACGACCAGAGCGATGCCGGCCAGGCATACAGCGATGCCGTCGATCGCCTGCTGGGCAAAACCGTGGAGCATCGTTTCCTCGATGTAACGAAGAAGGGTTTCTTCGAGCGCCTGTTTGGAGGTAGGTAATGAACCTTTTTGACTTCTTTCGTGCCAACAAAAAGCCCAGTACCGCCTCGGTCGCGAAAGAGCGTCTACAGATCATCGTGGCGCACGAACGCGGCCAACGCAGCACCCCTGACTACCTGCCGGCCTTGCAGAAGGAACTGGTGGAAGTGATCCGCAAGTACGTCAACATCGGTAGCGATGACGTGCATGTGGCACTGGAAAGCCAGGGCAGTTGCTCGATCCTGGAACTCAACATCACCCTGCCGGATCGCTGATCGCTCCGGCTGGAGCCACGGCGGCTCGGGCCCTTCTCCTCTTTCCCCCTGGGATTTGAGAAGGGCCCGAGCCGCCGTTGGCGTTTGTAACGAGACTGTTTTCAATGCCCCTGTCCAACATCCGCATCATTCATCAGGACGCCGCTGTCCTGGTGGTCGACAAGCCGACCCTGTTGCTCTCCGTGCCCGGCCGGGCCGACGACAACAAGGACTGCCTGATCACCCGCCTGCAGGAAAACGGCTATCCGGAAGCGCGAATCGTGCACCGACTGGACTGGGAAACCTCCGGCATCATCCTGCTGGCCCGCGACCCGGACACCCATCGCGAACTGTCCCGGCAATTTCACGATCGCGAAACCGAAAAGGCCTACACAGCACTGTGCTGGGGCCAACCGGAGCTGGACAGCGGCAGCATCGACCTGCCCTTGCGCTACGACCCGCCGACCAAACCTCGGCATGTGGTGGACCATGAGCACGGCAAACACGCCCTGACCTTCTGGCGCGTGCTGGAACGTTGCGGCGATTGGTGCCGGGTCGAACTCACGCCGATTACCGGGCGCTCGCACCAATTGCGCGTGCACATGCTGTCCATCGGTCATCCGTTGCTGGGCGACGGGCTCTACGCCCACCCGCAGGCCCTCGCTGCCTGGCCACGCCTGTGCCTGCACGCCAGCATGCTGAGTTTCACCCATCCGCAAAGCGGCGAGCGCTTGCGCTTCGAGTGCCCGGCACCGTTCTAAATTCGATAAAGGCTTGGCATGCAGGTTATTGATTTTCAGGAAACACCCGTCAAAAAAGTCCGCCATCAGTTGCTTTACCTGATCTATGGCGACAAGGACGCTTATCGCCACGAAGCCAAGTTCAGCATCCTGACCGCCCTGGCCCACGGCAATCTGTCAACCTTGCCCAGTATCAGGATCCTGACCGACCGACCTGAGGATTATCAGGGCTGGCCAGTCGAGACCCTCGCGCTGAGCCCGCAGTTGCTGACCGAGTGGCAAGGAAATAATGGCTACATTCACCGGCGCAAGGCCTGTGCCATCCTGGCCGGCCTGACGCTGGCGGAAAAAACCCTGTTCGTCGACACCGACACGCTGTTCCTCGCCGATCCCGACCTGCTGTTCAAGCAAATCCAGCCAGGGCAGTACCTGATGGACAGCTTCGAATACAACTGGGACTACGTCTGCAAGCGTGAGGACTACCTCAAGCTGGGTACGCACCTGCGCGCCCATGGCATCAGCCCGGACAACAGCTTCAAGCTCTACAACAGCGGGCTGTGCGGCGTGACTGACAACGACGCGGCGCTGCTGACCCAGGCCATCGAGCGGATTGACGAATGGACCGAAGATGGCTTCGACATCCATACCATCGAACAGATCGCGATCTCGTTCACGTTACGCAACCAGACCATTAACGAAACCAACAAACACGTCTATCACTACTTCGCCGAAAAACGCTTCTTCCACACCATGCTGGCGCACTTCTTTGCCCAGCACGGCGAGGCGTTCGGTACGCAGTTGCTTGAGCGCTGCCATGAGGTACCGCGCACCCGGCCTTTCCCATCGGCCTGGTGGCGGCTGAAGATCAAATGGAAATTGCGCCACCAGCGCGGCGCCTTGTACAGGATCGGTCGCGACCTGCTGTATGGCAGCGCGGCGCCGGAGCATCCCTACTACAACCTTTGCCGCCACCATTGGTGGGATTCGGCATCGCGGGAGATTCTTCGCCTGGACCCGGAGCGCCAGCAACAGCTGTTCGGCCAACTGGAGCACTGGCCGCAGCACCTGCCAGAACCGTCCAAGGCGCAAGACAAGCCCATCATCATGACTTATCTGCGTGAGCGACTCGCGACGTCGGGATAATCAAGGGCATTGGACACAAGCGCCATCGGGGATTGGGCCTGCAACGCTTGTCGTCGATGGGTTAAACTGCCGCCCATTGCTGTCTGGAGTTTCTTATGCGCGCAGAGTTGAACCAGGGCCTGATCGACTTTCTCAAGGCCTCCCCTACCCCGTTCCACGCCACCGCCAGCCTTGCCAAGCGCCTGGAGGCGGCAGGCTATCAGCGTCTTGACGAACGCGAGACCTGGGCCACCGAGGCCAACGGTCGCTATTACGTCACGCGCAACGACTCCTCGATCATCGCCTTCAAGCTCGGCCGCAACTCCCCGTTGCACGACGGCATCCGCCTGGTCGGCGCCCACACCGACAGCCCCTGCCTGCGAGTCAAGCCGCAACCGGAACTGCAACGCCACGGGTTCTGGCAACTGGGCGTGGAAGTCTACGGCGGCGCGTTGCTGGCGCCGTGGTTCGACCGCGACCTGTCCCTGGCCGGGCGCGTGACTTTCCGCCGCGACGGCAAGGTCGAAAGCCAGTTGATCGATTTCAAGGCGCCGATCGCCACGATCCCGAACCTGGCCATCCACCTCAATCGCGAAGCCAACCAGGGCTGGGCCATCAACCCGCAGAATGAACTGCCGCCGATCCTTGCCCAGTTCGCCGGTGACGAGCGCGTCGATTTCCGTGCCGTGCTCACCGATCAACTGGCCCGCGAACACGGCCTGAATGCCGACGTGGTGCTCGATTACGAGTTGAGCTTCTATGACACGCAAAGCGCTGCGGTCATTGGCCTGCACGGCGATTTCATTGCCGGCGCGCGCCTGGACAACCTGCTGTCGTGCTACGCCGGCCTGCAAGCCTTGCTGAACGCCGACACCGAAGAAACCTGCGTGCTGGTGTGCAACGATCACGAAGAGGTCGGCTCATGCTCGGCCTGTGGCGCCGACGGTCCGATGCTGGAACAGACCCTGCGTCGCCTGCTGCCTGAAGGTGAAGAATTCGTCCGCACCATTCAGAAATCCCTGCTGGTGTCGGCGGACAACGCCCACGGCGTGCATCCCAACTATGCCGACAAGCACGACGCCAACCACGGCCCCAAGCTCAACGCCGGCCCGGTGATCAAGGTCAACAGCAACCAGCGCTACGCCACCAACAGCGAAACCGCCGGGTTCTTCCGCCACCTGTGCATGGCTGAAGAAGTGCCGGTGCAAAGCTTCGTGGTGCGCAGTGACATGGGCTGCGGTTCGACCATCGGCCCGATCACCGCCAGCCAACTGGGCGTGCGTA
The DNA here is from genome assembly GCF_052112205.1 of Pseudomonas sp. Lb2C2. Lineage (NCBI taxonomy): Bacteria > Pseudomonadati > Pseudomonadota > Gammaproteobacteria > Pseudomonadales > Pseudomonadaceae > Pseudomonas > Pseudomonas sp. Lb2C2. The sequence continues at coordinate 28,328 of NZ_JAUTYW010000005.1, forward strand.
CCGTGGACATCGGCCTGCCGACCTTCGCCATGCATTCGATCCGCGAACTGTGCGGCAGCCATGACCTGGCGCATCTGGTGAAGGTGCTGAGCGCGTTCTACGCCTCTCGCGAATTGCCATAGCCGCCCCGAAGGCATGATGAACCCTGTGGGAGCAAGGCTTGCCCGCGATGAAGGCGACTCGATTTCTGGAAAGACCGAGTCGCCTTCATCGCGAGCAAGCTTTGCTCCCACACAGCTTTGCTCCCATACAGTTTTCTTCCCACACAGTGTTTGCCTCGGGAATGAGGGCGATGTGACATACATCAGCACACCCCGGCAAAACCCCAACTAGACTGGCCTTATCCTTCCCCGACAAGGCTGTCGCCATGATCTCGATGTCTTCGTTCAACGCCATGCTGGTGCCCATCATTGCCGGCATGATCCTGCTGGCCATCGGCTTCAACTTCCGTGACAAGAATGTCGGGGTCTTTGCCATGTGGATCGGCATGTTGTTGATCCTCGCCACGGTGGTGATCAAGATCCTGAGCAAGCTCAACGAGTCGCTCTGACCCTGCCTCAGGCTGTCGGCGATTGTTCCGGCACAGGTTGTTCCGGCACATCCACACCGACATGGATCGCATCGTGTCGCCAGAACTCCAGGTCGCAATCGATCAGCCGCTGATGCTGGTCATAGTTGACCCGTGCAATTCGAAGCCCAGGGCTGCCCACCGAAACCTTCAACGCCGCTGCCGCTTCCGGCTGTAGAGAGGTGGGCACGATTTCAAACTTCACCCGGCCGTAGTGCAGGTCGTAGTGGCGGGCATACAGCTCGGTGATGGACTGGTTGAGATCGAACCCGAGGATGTCCGGGAAATACTGCGGGTTCAGGTAGTGCTCGACGTACAGCACCAGCCGCTCGTCGATACGCCGCACGCGGCAGATCTGGATCACGCTGGACAACGCCGGCAACTGCAACCAGGCGCACACCGCCGCCGAAGCGGGTTGCAGGCGCGCCGAGATCACTTGGGTAGAAGGCACACGCCCTTGGGCCGCGACCATGGCGTGGAAATGGCTGCGCTGCATCAGGTTGTAGGCCAGGCGCGGCGGCGAGACGAACCAGCCCCGGCGCTCCTCCCGATAGATCTGCCCCTGGGCTTCGAGCTGCAACAACGCCTCACGCACGGTAATCCGCGTGGTCCCGAACAATTCACTGAGCTTGCGCTCGGCCGGCAATTTGCTGCCGGGCGCCAGCAACCCGTGGTCGAGCTGCTCTTGCAGGACCTGTCCGATGGCTGTCACCGCTTTGGTTGCATCGATGCGCATCAACGTTACCTATCTGGACTAGACCAGCACTGTTTCGGGGCAGGATCGACGGTGCATCGATCCGCTTCTGGGTCCAGCAAGCCTAGGCACTGCACATGACTGGCAGATGACAGAGCCGCCGAACGGTCGTTCTGCAAGCGTGCAAATTAACGGCCAAGTCCTTGCAGATCAGCTGTTTAACCATGGTCTACGCTTAATTCGCAGCCAATCCCCACGAGCCTGGCATTTCCCGGGAGATCCGGCACCGACATCAAAATGTCACAGGGCTCGCCTACATTGGCTCAGGTATTGCTGACCTAGACCAACACAACCGCAATCGCAGCGTTGAAAACGCCCATAGGAGCTTCGGATGAAACAGCTTTTCCTGGCATCACTGTTAGGCTCGACCATTGCCATGTGCACCGCCGCCATGGCCGCTGACACCGATCTGAAAACGTTGGAAGCCGCTGCGAAAGCGGAAGGCGCCGTGAACAGCGTCGGCATGCCCGATGACTGGGCAAACTGGAAAGGCACCTGGGACGACCTGGCCAAGGTCTACGGCCTGAAGCACATCGACACCGACATGAGCTCGGCCCAGGAAATCGCCAAGTTCGCCGCCGAGAAAGACAACGCCAGCGCCGACATCGGCGACGTCGGTGCTGCTTTCGGCCCGATCGCGGTCAAGCAGGGCGTGGTCCAACCCTACAAGCCAAGTACCTGGGAGCAAGTCCCTGCCTGGGCCAAGGACAAGGACGGCAACTGGGCATTGGCCTACACCGGCACCATCGCGTTCCTCGTCAACAAGAAGCTGCTGCACGGCTCCGAAGTACCGACCAAGTGGGCGGACCTGAAGACCGGCAAATACAAAGTCTCCATCGGTGACGTGAGCACCGCTGCCCAAGCCGCCAACGGCGTGCTGGCAGCCGCCCTGGCCAACGGCGGCGACGAGAAGAACGTCCAGCCGGCATTGTTGATGTTCGCCGAGATCGCCAAGCAAGGGCGCCTGTCCATGGCCAACCCGACCATCGCCACGATGGAAAAAGGTGAAGTCGAAGTCGGCGTGGTCTGGGATTTCAACGGCCTGAGCTACAAGGCCAAGATGGCCAACCCGGATGACTATGTCGTGCTGATTCCGTCCGACGGCTCGGTCATCTCCGGCTACACCACCATCATCAACAAATACGCCAAGCACCCGAACGCCGCCAAGCTGGCCCGCGAGTACATCTTCAGCGACGCCGGCCAGATCAACCTGGCCAAGGGCAACGCCCGTCCGATCCGCGCCGAGCACCTGACCCTGCCGGCAGAGGTCAAGGCCAAGCTGCTGCCGAACGAGCAGTACAAAGGCGTGACCCCGATCAAGGATGCGGACGCGTGGGAGAAGACTTCCAAGGCACTGCCGCAGAAGTGGCAGGAAGAAGTGATCATCAATATGCAATAAGGCGGTAGCTCCCGCTCGGATATCCACTGGGCACCCAACTGTGGAAGCAGTCCCTGTGGGAGCAAAGCTTGCTCGCGATAAACGATGACACGGTCCTGAAACTGCACCGTATCACCAGCATCGCGAGCAAGCTTTGCTCCCACAGGCCTGCTCTTACAGTGGAGCTTGGGGGATCCGAGTTATCTGGTATCTGCCCGGAGTCCCGGTACCCATGAAGCACAACGTCATCCTGGTGGTGCTCGACGGTCTCAACCATGAGGTCGCCCGGCATGCCATGGGGCATTTGCAGGCTTACGTCAGCGCAGGACGCGCAGCCCTCTACAAACTGGAATGTGAGTTGCCCGCCCTGTCCCGTCCGCTCTATGAATGCATCCTCACCGGCGTCGTGCCCATCGACAGCGGGATCGTGCACAACAACGTCTCGCGCCTGTCGCACCAGCGCAGCATTTTCCACTACGCCACCCAGGCCGGCTTGAGTACGGCGGCCGCGGCGTATCACTGGGTCAGCGAGCTCTACAACGTTTCGCCCTTCGTGGCCGGTCGTGATCGTCACACCGACAACCCCGATTTGCCAATCCAGTACGGGCATTTCTATTGGAATGACCACTACCCCGATTCCCATCTGTTCGCCGACGCCGAACACCTGCGCTTGCGCTACCTGCCGAACTTTTTGCTGGTGCACCCGATGAATATCGATGACGCCGGCCACAAGCACGGCCTCGACACCCCGCAATACCGCAACAGCGCCCGCTCGGCCGACATCAACCTGGCGGTCTACCTGCAAGCCTGGCTCGACGCCGGTTACCAGGTGCTGGTGACGTCCGACCACGGCATGAACAACGATCGCTCCCATAACGGTCTGCTGGCCGAAGAACGGGAAGTGCCGCTGTTTGTCCTGGGCAGCGGCTTCAGTTTCGATCCCGCCGCCACGCCCCGGCAGACCGAACTGTGCGGCACCATTTGCCAGTTGCTCGGCGTCGACCACGACAAACCCTACTGCCAGGAGTTACTCAAGTGAACGCCATGACGCGCGGCAAATGGCTGGCAGCGTTGTGCCTGGTGCCCTTCGCGATTTTCTTCATCGTGTTCCAGATCGCCCCGCTGCTCTGGGTGCTGGTCAACAGCCTGGAATCGGAAGAGTTCGGCTGGGGCCTGGCCAACTTCAGCAAGATCTTCAGTTCCAAGTTCTACCTGCAAGCGATCCAGCACAGCCTGGAGATCAGCTTCTGGTCCAGTGTGTTCGGCATCGTCATCGCCGTGCTGGGCAGCTATTCCCTGCGCCGCGTGGATTCGCGGTTGCGCAACTTCGTCAACGCCTTTGCCAACATGACCAGCAACTTTGCCGGCGTGCCCCTGGCCTTCGCCTTCGTCATTCTGCTGGGGTTCAACGGCAGCATCACGATCATGCTCAAACAGGCGGGGATCATCGAGGATTTCAACCTGTACTCGAAAACCGGGCTGATCATTCTCTACACCTACTTCCAGATTCCCCTGGGCGTGCTGCTGCTCTATCCGGCCTTCGACGCCCTGCGCGAGGACTGGCGCGAGTCCGCCGAGCTGCTGGGCGCCAACGGCTGGCAGTTCTGGCGACACATTGGTTTGCCGGTGCTGACCCCGGCGCTGCTGGGCACCTTCGTGATCCTGCTGGCCAACGCCCTCGGCGCCTACGCCACGGTCTATGCGCTGACCACCGGCAACTTCAACGTGCTGCCGATTCGCATCGCCGCCATGGTCTCTGGCGACATTTCCCTCGACCCGAACATGGCCAGTGCCCTGGCCGTGATACTGGTGGCGTTGATGACCGTGGTCACCATCGTCCATCAGTTGCTGCTCAAGAGGAGCTACCATGTCTCGCGCTGAACCGGGCTCCGTCGGGCTCTACCATCGGGTGGTGGTGTACCTGCTGTTCGCCATCCTGCTGCTGCCCCTGGCCGGCACGCTCGTCTACTCCATCGCCAGCAGTTGGTCGGCCACCGTGCTGCCCAGCGGCTTCACGTTCAAATGGTATGTGCAGTTGTGGAGCGACCCGCGTTTTCTCCACGCCTTCGGTCAATCGCTGCTGGTCTGCGTCGGTGCGCTGGTGCTCTCGGTGGTGTTGATCCTGCCGTTGCTGTTCGTGGTGCATTACCACTTCCCCAAACTCGACGCACTGATGAACATCCTCATCCTGCTGCCCTTCGCGGTGCCGCCGGTGGTGTCATCGGTGGGGCTGTTGCAACTCTACGGCTCCGGGCCGCTGGCGATGGTCGGTACGCCGTGGATCCTGATCGGTTGCTACTTCACCGTCGCCCTGCCGTTCATGTACCGGGCGATCACCAACAACCTGCAAGCCATCAACCTGCGCGACTTGATGGACGCCGCCCAACTGCTCGGTGCCAGCACCTTCCAGGCGGCGTTCCTGGTGGTGCTGCCGAACCTGCGCAAGGGCCTGATGGTGGCGCTGCTGCTGTCCTTCTCGTTCCTGTTCGGCGAATTCGTGTTTGCCAACATCCTCGTTGGCACCCGCTATGAAACCCTGCAGGTGTACCTGAACAACATGCGCAACAGCAGCGGTCACTTCACCAGTGCGCTGGTGATTTCCTACTTCCTCTTCGTACTGGTCCTGACCTGGGCGGCCAACATCTTGAGCAAGGACAAAAGCCAATGAGCTACGTCAGCGTCCAACACCTGCAAAAAAGCTACGCCGGCACGCCGGTGTTCAGCGACATCAATTGCGAGATCCGCAAGGGCGAATTCGTCACCCTCCTCGGCCCTTCCGGTTGTGGCAAGTCCACGCTGTTGCGCTGCATTGCCGGCCTGACCGCGGTGGATGCCGGCCAGATCATCCTCGACGGGCAAGACATCGTCCCGTTGAGCCCGCAGAAACGCGGCATCGGCATGGTCTTCCAGAGCTACGCCTTGTTCCCCAACATGACCGTGGAACAGAACGTCGCCTTCGGCCTGCGCATGCAAAAAGTCGACGCCGCGGACAGCCGTCAGCGTGTGCTGGAGATCCTTCGCCTGGTGGAGCTGCATGATTTTGCCGCGCGCTACCCCCATCAACTGTCCGGCGGCCAATGCCAGCGCGTCGCCCTGGCCCGCTCCCTGGTGACCCGGCCGCGCCTGTTGCTGCTGGACGAGCCGCTGTCGGCCCTGGATGCACGGATTCGCAAGCACCTGCGCGAACAGATCCGACAGATCCAGCGTGAGTTGGGCCTGACCACGATCTTCGTCACACACGACCAGGAAGAAGCCCTGACCATGTCTGACCGGATTTTCCTGATGAACCAGGGAAAGATCGTACAAAGCGGCGATGCCGAAACCCTTTACACAGCGCCAGTCGACGTCTTTGCCGCCGGTTTCATCGGCAACTACAACCTGCTGGACGCCGACAGCGCGAGCAAACTGCTGCAACGGCCGGTGAGCGGCCGTATCGCCATCCGCCCGGAGGCCATCGAGCTGAGCCGCAACGGCGAGGCCGATGCGCTGATCCGCAGCCACAGCTTGCTCGGCAACGTGATTCGCTATCGGGTCGAGGCCCGTGGCGTGGAATTGGTGGTGGATGTGCTCAATCGTTCCGCCGCCGACCTGCACCCCGATGGCGCACGGTTGTCACTTTCCATCGATCCGTCGGCGCTGTGTGAGGTAGCCTGACGGCTTTGTTGATTTTGAAACTGATTTTGAAAAGGAAAACGCGCTGATGGCCCTGGCAATTTTTGATCTGGACGAAACCCTGATCCACGGCGACTGCGCCACCCTCTGGAGCGAACAGATGGGACGCCTGGGCTGGGTCGATCCCGAGTCCTTCATGCGGCGCAACAACGAGCTGATGGACGCCTACAGCCACGGCAAGCTGCGCATGGAAGCGTACATGGACTTCAGCCTGGAGCCGATGATCGGTCGCACCCCCGAGGAGATCGAGCACCTGGTGGCGCCGTGGGTGGAAGACTTCATCGAACCGATCATCTTCAGCGACGCCACCAGGACCATCGCCGAACACCGCAAGGCCGGTGACCGGATCCTGGTGATCTCGGCCTCGGGCACGCACCTGGTCAAGCCGATTGCCGAACGCCTGGGCATCGACGAGATCCTGGCGATCGAACTTGAAGTGACCCATGGGGTATACAGCGGCCAGACCGTGGGCACCCTGACCTACCGCGAAGGCAAGATCACCCGCCTGCTGGACTGGCTGGATGCCGAGGAAGAGAACCTGGAAGGCGCAAGTTTCTATTCCGACTCGCGCAATGACCTGCCGCTGCTGCTCAAGGTCGATTACCCACATGTGGTGAACCCGGACCCGGTATTGAAGGCCCATGCCGAATCGGCCGGGTGGCCAATCCACACCTGGAAATAAACCCCCACAGGTTTTGCCCTAGCCCAGCAGCAGCCACAGGCTCCAGCCGAGCAACAACCCACCGCAGAGACGACTGAGCCAGAGTCCCTGCGGCAGGTTTTTCTCCAGCAGGATGAAGGCACCGATCACGGCCACCCAGAGCAGGTTCATCACACCGACCACGAACAGCAGGCCCATCAGGGCCCAACAGCAGCCCACGCAGTAAGCGCCATGGGCCAGCCCCATGCGCCAGCCACCGAGCACGTTTGGGCGCCAGTAGCTGAGCAGAAAATGCAGCGGCCCGCGACAATGCTCAAGGCAGACCGCCTTGCCTGGCAGCCACTGATAAACACCTGCGACCAGCAGCAGGCCGGCGCCCAGGGCGGTGCTGGTACTGCGCATCCCCGGACTGAGCAGAGCGAGCTGCTCGAGCGCCCATTGCAACGCCGTGGCGCCCAGGGCGAAACCGGCCCAGACCAGAACATAGGCGCTGCAGAACAGCAGCAGGGCCAGGTGTCGCTGCGGCGCCGGCATGCGCTTGCGCAGCATCTGCTGGTAGATCAGCAGCATGGGCAGGGCGCTGGGCAGCATCATGCCGACCATCATCACCACCCACATGGCGAACATCAGCAGCGCATCGGCCAGGCTCCAGGGCATGAGCATGCCACCCATTGCCGCATCAGCCATGCCGCCCGGCGCACTCATGTCGCTGGCCATGCGCAACAGCAGCAGCCAGGCCAGGGCGGTCAGCGCGAGCAGGCAGAGCAGGAGCAGCCACTGCTCGCCTGTCAGTCGCTTGCTCGGCGTCACCGCCTGAGGTTCTGCCATTACGGCTCTATGCCATGGCCGGTGAAGTGCACGTGGGCGAGGTGGCTATGACTGCCCTGGGATTGTAGTTTGAGGGCTGAATGCGTCTGGTAGCTGCCGCTGGCCACTTCGGCCTCGAGGAACTCGAAGCCGTTGGGCAGGGACAGCCGGACTCGATGAGGTGAGCCGTCGATCGGGCTGCGGATCGGCTCGCCACTGGCCTGCAACACGCCTGGAATGTCCAGGTGCGCCAAGCGCTGATCGACATCGATGGAGAGGGTGATGGGCACGAACAGCGGTTCGAACGCTTCACTCATGGTGCTGCTGAACACCTGAAACACGTTGGCCCCGGGGTCGCTCTCCAGTCCAGAGAGGATGGTCAGCAAGGACTGGCGTTGCGCCTCGTCGGCGCGCTCGTCGATGAACACCTGGCAACTGCCGTTGCCCTCATGGATGGCGCCCGGCCAAGCGAAGGTGGCGGCCCAGCACAAACCGTCCAGCGCTACCTGATTGAAATACCCGTGTTCCACTCGCATCGACGCCACCGCCTGGCAGTGACCATGGGTCGGTGGCGCATTGAATTGACAGGGGCAGCCCCAATTGCAGTTGCAGGCAATGAATTCGACGCCCTGCATGCGCCATTCGGCGATGGCCATGATCAACCTCTTCACCTGGCGGGTGAAATGAAAGTTGCGGTTGCCCCATCCCCCATTAATTAACGCTAGCAGGGTGCGCGCGTCGGGTACGGGCTACCGACCGAAGGTCAGCTTGCCCGTGGTCGCTGGTGAGAGTTGCAAGCCACCGTCGATAGGAGGCCTTGGCTCAGCTCCCACAAGGAATTTGGGGTGAACACCGGCTCTATGAGCCCCCGAAGCCTCATGTGGGAGCAAGGCTTGCCCGCGATGGCGGCCGTACATTCAGCATCAATGCAAACTGATCCATCGCTTTCGCGAGCAAGCTTTGCTCCCACAAGTCCGCACCCTGCTCCGGGAATCAGCTCAGGCTTTCATCGATCACCAACACCAGCTTCCCGGACACCTGGTTGGTCGCCAGCTCCGCGAACGCTGCTTCGGCGTCCTTGATGGCGAAGGTCCGGGCCAGTTGCGGGCTCAGGCGTTTGTCGGCAAACAGCGGCCACACCTGTTGGCCCAGCTCGCTGATCAGGTCGGCCTTGAATTGCTCGTCACGGCTGCGCAAGGTCGAGCCGAGCAATTGGATGCGTTTGCCCAGCACCTGGGCCAGATCGAGTTCGGTCGAGCGCCCGCCCATCAGGCCGATCAACACCCAGCGGCCGTCAACTGACAAAAGTTTCACGTTGAGTTTGGCGTAGTTGCCGCCCACCGGATCGAGGATCACATCGAAGGGACCGAGGTCGTTCAGACTCTCCAGGCCGTCGGTGCGCACCACGCCGCCCTGGGCGCCCAGGGCCTCGCAATAGGCCAGCCGCTCGGTCGAACCGACACTGACCCAGCACGGATTGCCGAAGGCCTTGCACAGCTGGATCGCGGCCGAACCGACGCCACTGGCCCCGGCGTGCAGCAGCACTTTTTCACCCGGCTTGAGCGCAGCCAGTTGGAACAGGTTCAGCCACGCCGTGCTGTAGACCTCCGGCAGCGCGGCCGCTTCGGCCAATGACAAGCCCTCCGGGACCGGCAGCACATGCCGCCCATCGACCACCGCCTCCTCAGCCATCCCACCGCCGGCCAGCAAGGCGCAAACGCGGTCGCCGACCTGCCAGGACGAGCCTGGCCCGACCTCGCTGATCACCCCGGAACACTCCAGCCCCAACACCTGGCTGGCACCGGGTGGCGGCGGGTAAAGCCCGGCTTTTTGCAGCAAATCGGCCCGATTCAGGCCGGCGGCTGCCACACGAATACGAACTTGCCCGACATCACATGCCGGGCTCGGCTCATCTGCCCATACCACTTGGCCTTCAACGCCTTGCAATGCTTTCACGGTGCCTCCATAGTGAGTCTCGACTGGGCCCGCTGCTTCAACGCCGGGCTTTCTTGCATTATGCGCCCGGGCCACATGGAACCGGCGACTTCAAAGACGGCCTAATATGCGTTATCAATTGTCCCTGCGTCGAATCAGCATGAAGCACCTGTTCCCCAGCACCGCCCTCGCGCTAGTCATTGGCCTCGGCCTGTTACCGCTGTCGAACGATACGTTCGCAGCCAACAGCTGGGACAAGCTTCAGCCCGATCGTGACGAGGTGATTGCCAGCCTTAACGTCGTCGAGTTGCTCAAGCGCCATCACTACAGCAAGCCGCCGCTCGATGATGCGCGCTCGGTCATCATCTACGACAGCTACCTGAAGCTGCTTGATCCGTCGCGCAGTTATTTCCTGGCCAGCGACATCGCTGAATTCGACAAGTGGAAAACCCAGTTCGACGACTTCCTCAAGAGCGGCGACCTGAACGCCGGGTTCACCATCTACAAGCGCTACCTGGACCGCGTGAAGGCGCGCCTGGACTACGCCCTTGCCGAGCTGAACAAAGGCGTCGACAAAATCGACTTCAACGCCAAGGAAACCTTGCTGGTCGACCGCAAGGACGCCCCTTGGCTCAAAAGCACAGCCGAACTCGATGACCTGTGGCGCAAGCGCGTCAAGGACGAAGTGCTGCGCATGAAGATCGCCGGCAAGGATCCCAAGCAGATCCAGGAAACCCTGACCAAGCGCTACAAGAACCAATTGGCTCGCCTGGACCAGACCCGCGCCGAAGACATCTTCCAGGCGTACATCAACACCTTCGCCATGTCCTACGACCCGCACACCAATTATCTGTCGCCGGATAACGCGGAAAACTTCGACATCAACATGAGCCTGTCCCTGGAAGGCATCGGTGCGGTACTGCAGAGCGACAACGACCAGGTAAAAATCGTGCGCCTGGTCCCGGCGGGCCCTGCGGACAAGACCAAACAGGTCAGCCCCGCGGACAAGATCATCGGCGTCGCCCAAGGCAACAAGGAAATGGTCGACGTGGTCGGCTGGCGCCTGGACGAAGTGGTCAAGCTGATCCGTGGTCCGAAAGGCTCGGTCGTGCGCCTGGAAGTCATCCCGGCCAGCAATGCGCCGAACGACCAGACCAGCAAGGTCGTGTCCATCACCCGTGAAGCGGTGAAGCTGGAAGAACAGGCGGCGAAGAAATCGGTCCTCAACCTCAAGCAGGATGGCAAGGACTACAAGCTCGGCATCATTGAGATCCCGGCCTTCTACCTGGATTTCAAGGCCTTCCGTGCCGGGGATCCGAACTACAAGAGCACTACCCGCGACGTCAAGAAGCTGCTGACCGAACTGCAGAAGGAAAAGGTCGACGGCGTTGTCATCGACTTGCGCAACAACGGCGGCGGCTCCCTGCAGGAGGCCACCGAGCTGACCAGCCTGTTCATCGACAAGGGCCCAACCGTGCTCGTGCGTAACGCCGATGGCCGGGTGGATGTGCTGGAAGACGAAAACCCGGGCGCGTTCTACAAAGGACCGATGGCCTTGCTGGTCAATCGCCTGTCCGCGTCGGCCTCGGAGATTTTCGCCGGTGCCATGCAGGACTACCACCGTGCGCTGATCATCGGCGGCCAGACCTTCGGCAAAGGCACCGTGCAGACCATCCAGCCGCTCAACCACGGCGAGCTGAAGCTGACCCTGGCGAAGTTCTACCGGGTTTCCGGCCAGAGCACCCAGCACCAGGGCGTGCTGCCTGACATCGATTACCCGTCGATCATCGACACCAAGGAAATCGGTGAAAGCGCCCTGCCCGAAGCCATGCCATGGGACACCATCCGGCCTGCGATCAAACCGGCCGTGGACCCGTTCAAACCGTTCCTGGCCCAACTCAAGTCCGACCACGATGCGCGCTCGTCCCAGGACGCGGAATTCGTGTTCATCCGCGACAAGCTGGCCCTGGCGCAGAAGTTGATGATGGAGAAAACCGTCACCCTCAACGAAGCCGAGCGTCGCGCGCAGCATGCCGACATCGAGACCAAGCAACTGGTCATGGAAAACCTGCGTCGCAAGGCCAAGGGCGAAGAACCGCTCAAAGAGCTGAAGAAAGAGGACGAAGACCTGATCACCGAGCCGGAGAAAACCAAGCCGGAAGACGATGCCTACCTGAGCGAGACCGGGCGGATCCTGCTGGATTACCTGAAACTCAACACGGCGATCGCCAAGCACTAAAATGATGGCCATTTAATGGTGATGCTCGTCGGAGTGTCATCAAACTGACATCAGTCTGTCGTGAAATACAGGACTGGGTGCCGTGCACCCGGTCCTTTTTTTATCGCCAGAGATTGCCATGACCACGACAGAGCAGCTGAGTGCCTTGAGTTCGATCCTGGCTCAAAGCGGTTTGCACAGCCTGTTCCAACCGATCATCTGCCTTTCCGAACGGCGCATCGTGGGTTATGAAGCCTTGACCCGCGGCCCCTCCAACAGCCCGTTGCACTCCCCCATTGCGCTGCTTTCCGTGGCCCGTCAGGCCGGCCGCCTCAGCGAATTGGAACTGGCCTGCCGCCGCAGCGCCTGCCAACGCTTCAATGAGCAAAAGTTGCCGGGCAAGCTGTTTCTCAACGTCTCACCCGAATCCCTGCTCGAATCCGCGCACCAGACGGGGCGCACGCTGCAACTGCTGCAGGACCTGGGCATCGCGCCCAGCCAGGTCGTGATCGAACTGACCGAACAAACCCCCATCGATGACTTCCAGCTCCTGCAAACCGCCCTGCATCACTACCGGGCCATGGGTTTCTCGATTGCCCTGGACGACTTGGGCGCCGGTTATTCGAGCCTGCGTCTGTGGTCTGAATTGCGGCCCGATTACGTGAAGATCGACCGGCATTTCATCGACGGCATCCATCAGGACGCCCTCAAGCGCGAGTTCGTCGGCTCGATCCTGAAAATCGCCCGGGCCTCCCGCGCCCAGGTGATTGCCGAGGGAATCGAACTGCCGGAAGAACTGGCGGTGCTGATCGAAATGGGCGTCGACCTGGTCCAGGGCTATCTACTGGCCCGACCTCAAGAACAACCGTCGCGCGATGCCAAGGCGCTGATGCCCAAGCAGGACAGCGGCGTGGCGTCGCTGAACGATGAGATCAACGACCTCAGTGCGCTGCTCAACGAACAGCCGGCAGTGGCCCACAACACACCGACAGCCACCGTGCTGGAAGCGTTTCGTCGCCAGGCCAACCTCAACTCCCTGGCGGTGCTGGACAATCAGAACCAGCCTTGTGGCATCGTCCACCGCCATTCGCTCTCGGACGCCTTGCTCAAGCCCTTCGCCACCGACCTGTTCGCCCGCAAACCCATCAGCCGCTTGATGAGCGATGACTTTCTCGCGGTGGAGTTGAACCAGTCGCTGCAACAAGTCAGCCGCCTGATCACCAGCCGCGCCCGACAACGCATTGAAGAAGACTTCATCATCACCCTCAACGGCGGCTACCTGGGCCTGGGCCGGGTAATCGACGTGCTCAAGCTCATCACCGAACTGAAAATCCAGCAGGCACGCTACGCCAACCCCCTGACCCTGCTGCCGGGCAACGTCCCGATCCAGCAATGCCTCACGCGCCTGCTGCAACAACGGCAGGAATCGGTGATCTGCTACGTGGACATCGACAGTTTCAAACCCTTCAACGACATCTACGGCTACGGCCGCGGCGACGAGGTCCTGCTGTGCCTGGCCCAATGCCTGAACGAACGCATCGACCCCAGCCGCGACTTCGTCGGCCACATCGGCGGCGACGACTTCCTGCTGGTCCTCGGCCCGGAAGACTGGCGCAGACGCCTGGACCAGCTACTCAGCGACTTCCAGACCCACTGCCGCCGCTTCTACCGCCCCGAACACCTGGAGGCGGGATGCTTTACAGCGTTGAACCGACAGGGCGTTCGGCAAGAGTTCGCGTTGTTGTCATTGTCGATTGGCGTGGTGCATCTGCGCGCCGAGGCCTGTGAGGAATTGGATGCCAGCCAGTTGGCTGAGCTGGCTTCGCAGGCCAAGCATCATGCCAAGGACATTTTGGGGGGGAGTGTGTATTTGGTGGATGGTTTGGCGGAGCGGGCGCCTGTGGTGGGGTTGGGTTTGACGGTGTAAGCGGATTCTCTATTCGCCACAGCCCGAACGCCTGGCGCAAACCCTGTGGCGAGGGAGCTTGCTCCCGCTGGGCTGCGTGCTGATCGTTCCCACGCTCCTGCGTGGGAACGCCGCCAGGGACGCTCCGCGTTCCGCTTCCGGATGTGACGCAGAGCGTCACGGGATGCATTCCCACGCAGAGCGAGGGAACGATCAAATACAATTAAGTTATGAGTTTTCGGCCCCCTCTGACTGATAGCGCTTGAGGCAGCTCAGCAAAACTCTCATAAAGTGACGCTGATCCTTAACATCATCATCGAAATATGTGGTTATCCTCGAAAATATCTCATCAAAATTCGCCCCCTCTTCCAGATAGAAGGAAATTTTTTGAATAAACCATTCGCGCTCATGAGATTGAAATATTAAAAAATCTGATTTAAGCAAGGAATCAAACAACTCCACCAACTCAGAGTCGGCGTTGATATCCTTCGAGACAATAACCTCCTCCCTTGCCTCATCTATCGTATTCTCTATATCAAATACAAATAGGAGACTTCTTAGCACAACCATATCAGACGACTTCGTCATCACTCAAATTCCGTATAGCTAGTTATCGGAAGGCCTTTGTCATTCAGTATCACCACAGCCTTTGTTTGCTCGCCATATTCCAACCCTTCCTTTTTATATCCCTCTCCGACTTTTCTTCCAAACTCAATAGGCTCACGAGATTGTTGCAGACCACTTTCCTTGAAAACGAGCCGCGCTCTATTTATCGCATAAAGTTGATCTCGATGACTTATGAAGTGTGTTGCCGCAGTAGGAATTTTAGGTTCTCCCTTTTTTTTACCTTTGGTATAACGTTCAATTTCACCCGTTGTAGGATTTTTACCAGATTGCAGCCGTTCCATTTGCGATTGCAAGGTAGTCTGCGCACCGTGTTTTTCCAGAAAGTGAGCGCCATCAATGGAACCTTCCATTTCCCTTAACTCCTTATAAGCTTTTGCCTCCGCTAGTTCATGCTCCTGTGCCCGCTGCTCCGCCGTCATCGGCAGCCGCGGCTCCCCCTCATCCACCCCAACCTTAGCCGCCGGATCCTGCTCCCCAACCGCCGGCCTACACCCACCCTTCCCCGGACAATCCACCAACCCCAACGGATCCACCCACCCCGTCGGGTTCAGGGTGTACCGGTACCCATTGAGCCCACCCGCCAACTTGCTCGGATCAGGCGTCAAATAGCGACCGGTCTCGGGATTGTAGTAGCGGTGCCGGTTGTAGTGCAGGCCGCTTTCCGGGTCGAAGTATTGGCCCTGGAAGCGCAGCGGTTGTTCCAGCTGTTCGCCGCCGCCGTGCTGGAGTTCGGTGAGTTTGCCGTAGCCGTTGTAGCGCGCTGACCAGACGACCTGGCCGCTGTGGCTGGTCAGTTCCTGGGGCGTGCCCAGGTGGTCGAGGTGGTAGTAGAACGGCGTGGCTTTTTCCGGGCCTTCGCCATCAAGCATCGCCAGTGGGCGGAAGGTGCCGGGTTCGTAGACGTAGCTGCGGTGGTGGCGCGGGCTGTTTTCGGCGACGACCTGGTCGCCCTGCCAGAAAAACTCCGTGGTCAGGCCATCCACGGTCTTGCTGATGCGTCGGCCGAAGACGTCGTAGCGGTAGGAGGTTTCGCGGCCATCGGCCGTGGTGACGCCGATCAGGCGGTGCTGGCTGTCGTAGCGATAGGCGCTGACCAGGGCCTGGCCGCGGCGTTCGCGGATCAGGTTGCCGAAGGCGTCGTAGTCGTAGTGGCGGTCGCCCTCCTTCAGCAGGCGGTTGCCCTTGAGGGTGGTCGGGCCGGGGCGGTCCTGCATCAGCAGGTTGCCGGCCGGGTCGTGGCAGAAGTGTTCTGGCGGTTCGCTGTGGGAAAAGTCGATGCGGGTCAGGCGATCCAGCGGGTCGTACTGATAGCTGCGGCGGTTTCGGTTGTCGGAAAGGGTTTGCAGGTTGCCCTTGGCGCTGTAGGCATAATCGCGCCAGAACAGTTGCTGCTGTTGGCTCTGCCACACGGTCTGGGCCTTGAGGCGGCCCTGTTCGTCGTACGTGTAGTCACTGAGCAGCCGGCCTTGCTGACGTTGCCGTTCGCGACCGCCGACAAAGCGGTGCTCGGTCAGGCGCGAGCCGTTGAGGTCGATGGCGGTCAGTACGCCGCCCGGGGCATGGTGGTAGTCGAGTTGGCTGTCGTCCGGCAGGCGCAGGTGATTGAGGCGTCCGCAAGCGTCGTAGCGATAACGCAGGGTGCCCCAGCCCTGGTGCTCGCAGACCAGCCGATCCTGGGCGTCGTATTCGAAGGCCAGCGGATGATTGCTGCCGTCGTTGACGTGGACCAGCCGGCCCAGCTCGTCGTAGCGGTACTCGATGGCCTGGCCGTCGGGCAAGGTCTTGACCCGCAGCCGCCCGGCCGCGTCGCGCTGGTACTGGGTGAGCCGTTGCGAACCGTCCTCGCCGTGCTCGGTTTTTTCCAGCAGGTGGCCATTGAGGTCATAGGCGTAGGCGGTGCGTTGGCCGTCGAAGCCGACTTGCTGTCGGATCAAGCCGTTGGGCGTGTAGTCCAGCTGATATTTTTCGCCGGATTCGTTTTCGATTTCGGTCAGCAACAGCCGCGCCGAGTCGTAGCGGTATTTCAGCTCGCTGCCGTCGGGGTTCAGGCGGCGGCTGACCAGGTGCAGGTCGTCGGCGTATTCGTAGCGGGTCAGACGGCCCTGTTCATCGCGCTCGGCGGTGACCTTGCCGTAGGCGTTGTAGCGCCAGGTCCGGGTGGCACCGTTGGGCAAGGTCACCTGCAGCAGGCGGCCGACGGCGTCCCATTGGTAGTGCGTGAGCGCGCCGTGTTCGTCCTGGCGGCTGAGTAAACGCCCCAGGGCGTCGTAGGAAAAACACCGACGACTGCCGTCGGGCAGGATCTCTTCGGTCAGTTGGCCCAGGCGACTCCAGGTGAAGCGATGTTCAGCGCCATCCGGGTCATACGTCGCCAGCAGTTGCCCGTGGGCGTCGTAGGCATATTCCGTGCGCTGGCCGTCCGGGTCGATGAGGACGATCACGTCCCCCCGGGCATTGCGCCGGTAGCTCCACACGGCCTTGCCGCGCGCACGGGTGTGCAGGAAACCGTTGCGGTATTCGTAGGACGTCGGCGTCTCGTCCGGGGGAAGCAGCGCCACCAGCCGTCCGACGTCGTCGTAGCGGTATTCGGTCAGAGCGCCCAGCGGGTCCTGCTCGGCGATCAAGCGACCTTGTTCGTCGTAGGCCTTGAGGTGCTCACCGCCGTCGGGCTCGACCTTGCGCACCAGCCGCGCCCGGTCGTCGTGGACATACACCTCCTGGCTGCCATCCAGGTGCCGGACCGTGACGCTGCCGTCTTCGCCCCAGGTGTAGCGGGTGTCCATCTGCGCAAACGAGGCCCAGTGCCGTACGCAGCGAGACGCCGGTCCGCCCCCTTGCCATTCCCAATAAAAACTCGCCCCACCGGCCAGTTGTCGCTGGAGGATGACGTGTTGGTCGTCGTAGTCGTAGCGTTCGCTTTCACCGGCGGCATTGGTCGCTTCGATCAGTCGCAAACGTCCGTCGTAGCGGTAGGACACCAGCGTCTGTTCGGTCCGCCAGGCTTCGTCGAGGGTGATAGCGGGATGGAAGCTCTGGTAATCGACGGCGATCAGGTGGCGCTGCTCGTAACGCAGGCGCAGGGCGCGCCCAGCGCCGTTGTCCAGGCGGCAGATGTCGCCATGGATGTTGCGCTGGAGGGTCAGGCGGTTGTCGTAGCGGTCGCTGAGGGCGCTCAGGTGGCCGTCGCGAAAGTGCAGGAATGGAGCGTTTTCGCCGGGTTGGGCAACGATCAGTTCATCCGCCTCGGTGCCCAGGTAGATCGCCGCGCGGGCCAGGCTGTTGTGGATCGCCGGACGCTGGGCGCTGGGCAGCGGAAAGGTCGTGCGGCGGTTTTCCTGGTCGACCCAGGTGACCTGCTCGCCCTCGAGTTCCAAGCGATGGGCCAGGGCATGGCTCCAACCGCGCCCGAGGCCGACGTCCAGGTCGGCGGCGCTGGTGCGGTACAAACGGGTGAAGACAAATGGCAAGCGGCCATCGAGGGTGCCATCGTCGAGGGTCAGCAGTTCTTCGCCGGTGACCATCGACACCGGGCAGCCGCTGGTCTGGGTCTGGGCGGCAGTGTCGGCGCTGTCGCCGTTGGGGTTTTTCGACTGGGCGGGGGCGTCGTCGTGGGGTTCGTGCCTTTTCAGCGTGGTGTTGCGCTGCGCATCCCAGCGCAGTTGCATCCGACCTTTCTTTATCCCCGCCGCGATGCCGCGTGCCGCCACGGTTTTGTAGCGGTCCACGTAGGTCATGAAGCCGTTGACCACCGCGAAGATCGCACGGATGAAACGCTGCATGGCGTTCAGCATGGTTGCGCTGTGCCTGGCCAACCGCATCGACAGGTAGGCAATCCCGGCCCCTGCCCCGGCAAAGGTCAAGACCACACCGATCAGCAAGTCGATCACCAGTTGCACCGCCACGGTCGAGAGCCCTTTGGCCGTTTCGCCAGCGACTTCACTGGGCGGCAACATCTCCAGCCAGAGGCTGGCGGTACGCACAAGCATGCACAGTGCCGCTTCGTCGCTGGCCAGCAGTTGCAGCTTCGCCATCACCAGCGGTGCGTCTCGCGCCAGTGTTTTCAACTGATCAGCGCTGTCACCCAACCGCTCAACAAACTGACCGGGGTCCTTGAGGATGTCCGAGAGCAAGCTGATGCTGTCCCAGACACTTTCAATCGCCGCCCAACTACCGGCGAGCAACCCGTTTCCCACTGCTGCTGCCGAAGTCGACAGCGATTGTTGTGCCCATCGAGGCTTGAAACCCTGCCACTCACCGCGCAACCAGTCCGTCAGATCGGTGGTCAGGCCATCGTAGGAAGAAAACAGACTGGCGATTTGCTTGGCGGACACCCCGCCCTGAACGTGAACCCGATAGGACTTGCCCGCCTCCCCCGTGAAGGTCCCCAGGCCTTGGGCATCCAGGGTGACTGGCGTGACCTCGCCGCTGGCCACATCCACCACATCCACCACGATGTCGCCCAGCGGGATGTCGTACACCGACTCGAACTTGCTTTCGATCGTCATCGGCCCGCCCTTGGGGCACTGGACGACCGTGGAGAGGAAGTCATCGTCACCGGTGCTGACAGCGGTGGTGCTGTCGCCAAAGCGGATCAGCCGCTCCATGCCCATCAGTGACGGCAGGTCAACGGCATGGCTGGCACGGTCCGCCGCTCGGCTGTACCAGCGCTCGAGTTGCTCGCGGTAGAGCGACAAGGTGCCTTTGAAGCTGTCGAGTTCCTGCTCGATTCGGCTCACCTGATCCATCAGGACAGGGCTCGCTCAAGGGCCGGCAGGAAAAAACGGTCGAACATGGGCAGACGTCTCGCAGCACTCAGGGAGCGCGAGACTTTGCCGGGGATGACAGGGGAATTAAGTCAGGGGAAGGAGACAGAGCGCGTAGGGCGATTCGCTAAATTCGTCTGACCTGCATAACGAATCGCCTGTGGATAACCCTAGATATCGCGAGTTTCAAGTGATTTGAGCTTGATTTCGGCCAGCGGGTGCCCGGCTTTCGCCGCCAAGGTCCACCAACGTGCCGCTTCCACCGGGTCCGGCGCCTTGCTGGTTGTACCGGCCAGGCTGATCACGCCGACCTGGTAGGCGGCCTTGCCATCACCGGCCAGTGCCGCCAACCGCAACAGGCGAACCCCTTCTTCACGGGCGCCCAGCCCTTGACCTCGGAAGGTGAGGATGTGCCCGTAGAAACTCTGCGCACCGACATCGCCCAGGTTCGCCATGCGCGAGAACTGCCCCTCGAGCCAGGTCCAGCCACGCGGCTGGCGGACGAACCAGGACCAATGAAACAGCCGACGCGCCAGCCAGTAACCGGCCCGCGCCTTGAGTCGCCAGAGCACTCAGGCCTCCGCCGATTCGGGGTACTCGTATTCAAATACCCGAACCACTTCCGAAGCGTGCCAGGAGGCGGCGGCCACGCCATCGGAAGGCCCGGAAAAGCGGCCCAGGCGTTCAACGCACTCGAAGAACCCCGTGCGCGGTAACCGACTGGCGCCCTGACTGATCACCAATGAACTGCGTAGCGGCTGTTCCGCCCGGGCGTCCAGCGCCGCCAGGTGTTCAAGGGCCGCGGTCAAGGTTTGCATGGCCGGGGTGGGCAGTTGCAAACGCTCGAGCAAGGCGCGGTAGGTCAATAAATGGCGCTGGCGACGCGCCTGGTCCAACTCACCCAACAACCCATCCCAATGCTGCCGACTGATGCGTACGCTCACGATTCTTCCCTCCAACCCGGCACCGTCAACTCCCAGGCCAGACTGCGCCGAATCGCGGCATCGGGCTGACGCTCGCCGCTCTCGATCAAAGCCAGATAAGACGGGCTGATACCTACCGTGCGGGCCAGCGCCTCGATGGCGATGCCCTTCCCTTCGCGTAAACTGCGTAACTGATCCAGGCCAGGGAGAACCTGGCCCGGTGCCGCCGCGTGACGGACTGTCGCTTCGCGCGGCGGAGCTTGATCGATGCCTGCTGCCTTCAACAACGACTGGTACTGATCCCACGGCAAAACCGCGTACTCGGGCTCTCCGTCACGTGTGATTATTTGAATATCCATGTCTACCCCGTAGGACAACAACACTTAGCGAGTCAGCCTTTTTTCTTGGAAGTGTAATCCTAATACCGGCTAAGGTCGCGGGGCGATGAATTCTCTGGGGTAAGTGCTACCGAATCAGGTTTTTTTCTGACCTTGGAGTTGGAGTTGTTCCGGGGTATCGGGAAGCCTTTCGACCTGGGCGAGCTTCTCGGGCGATTGCCGATAACGCCAGGCGCGGAATGCCTCGAGTTCAACGTCGAGGGTTTTCATGATCCATGCCAGCACCGCAATGTCGTCGAACATGCCAAACATCGGCAAGATGTCTGGAATCGCATCCAGGGGACTGAGGAAATACATCAGCCCTGCCACCACCGACAGCATCGACTTGGCGCTGACAGCACGGTATTCGCCTCGCCAGTAGGCCAGGCACAAGGCCTGCAACAGACGCAGGTCCTCCTTGAGCTTGCCCAGCCGTCCACCCTCCCGGGCACCTTTGCTGGCGACGGCGAACAGCAACGTCGGCAATCGACCGCGGGCCAGCAAGCGGCCTGCCAAGGGCAGAAATCGCGCAAAATTCCACGGGGCCTTCATTTTTTCTCCCACTGAAATGTTATCCACACAAATTGTGGATAACCTTGTGAACAGAGCTGCATTTCACCGCTGAAGCCCCCGTTTCATATGGGCCCGGCTTAGATCGGGCGTTTTTTACTCACATAAAAAAACCCAATATTTCATTGACTTGACCGGCTGACTGCGTCTAGCACAGCGCCTGTATTGCCTATGACTATACCCTGCATCGTGCGTTCGGTTTTTTTGCCATTTTGCCGAAGCCCAGATGCGACAACGCCCCGCATAAGCGAGGCGTTGTCGTTATAGCAGACGCGATTACTTGGCTGCGTCTTCTTTTGCCGGATCCTTGATCGCCAGCAGTTCCAGGTCGAACACCAGGACCGAGTTGGCCGGGATGGCCGGGCTTGGGCTCTGGGCGCCGTAGGCCAGGTCGCTCGGGATGTACAGCTTGTACTTCTCGCCGACGTGCATCAGTTGCAGGCCTTCTACCCAACCCGGGATCACACCGCTGACCGGCAGGTCGATCGGGCTGCCACGCTCAACGGAGCTGTCGAACACGGTGCCGTTGGTCAGCTTGCCGGTGTAGTGAACAGTCACTACGTCGGTCGGCTTAGGCTGTGGACCGTCGGCTTTCTTGACCACTTCGTACTGCAGGCCGGAAGCGGTGGTGGTGACACCAGCTTTCTTGCCGTTTTCTTCGAGGAATTTCTTGCCGGCGGCTGCCGACTCTTCGCTCATCTTGGCCATGCGCTCTTCGGCACGCTTTTGCAGCGCGGCGAAGGCTTCGACCAGTTCTTCGTCTTTCAGCTTCTGTTCTTTCTTGCCGACGGCATCTTCGATGCCCTGGGCGACCGCTTTGGAGTCCAGGTCATCCATGCCTTCCTGAGCCAGGCTCTTGCCCATGTTCAGGCCAATACCGTAGGAAGCTTTCTGCGCCGGGGTCTTCAGCTCTACGCTGGTCTGCGAGTCGCAACCCGCGAGTACCAGGCCAACCAGGGCCACCGCCGCCGCCAACCGATGCTGTTTCATGCTATTTCCTTGTTCATGCGCCTAAAGGGCAATCGAATAAAGCCGCGAGCTTATCAGGCGGCCACGACCAATGGCTACCGGCATGTGAGCCACAAAGTAATGATAAGTTCAGGTCCGCAAACGCTTTTTAAGCCTGGACGAATGAAGCATCTGTCATCTGTTACGTACAGGGACAAATTGCCGCTCCTCCACAGGCCAGGGTAATGGCCACTTGCCGGCCGCGCAGCACTGAGGCATAAGGACATATCAAAAAAAACAAGGACGTTACCGTGCGCCTTCTCTCCCGCATTCTCTTGCTGCTCCTCGCGCTGCTGATCGTTATCGTGGCCGTGGTGCTTTATTACGTCGCCAATCCTCGCTTGCCGTTCTATACGCCCGTCGAACAGGTGCATTACCTGGATCAATGGAGCGCCGCCGAGCGCCAGACGTATTACTTCACACCCCAGGGCACCCAGGTCAAAGGCCTGCGCTACGACTGGTTCACCGCCCTCGAACTGCCATTTTCGCAACAACGCTTCGCATCGCCCGAATACCTGGCCCGCTTTGGCTTCCTGGTCGATCCGGCGCAGAAAGCCTCGCCGGACAATCCCGGCAACTTGCCGGTAGGGTTTGCGCGGCACCAGAACCCCGGCAGCACCGACCAGTTCCTGGATATCACCTGCGCGGCGTGTCATACCGGCGAATTGCGCTTCAAGGGCCAGGCGATACGAATCGATGGGGGCTCGGCTCAACACGTGCTGCCTTCCAGTGTTCCTACATTACGCGGTGGCAGTTTCGGGCAGGCATTGGTCGCCAGTCTGGCGTCTACCTACTACAACCCTTGGAAATTCGAGCGCTTCGCCCGCCAAGTACTGGGCAAGGACTACGACGCCCGCCACGAGGAATTGCGCAAGGCGTTCAAGGTTTCCCTGGACACGTTCCTGCGCGTGGCCTGGAACGACACCCATCGCGGCCTCTACCCCACCGAAGAAGGCCCTGGCCGCACCGACGCCTTCGGTCGCATCGCCAATGCCAGCTTCGGCGACGCCATTTCGCCGCAAAACTACCGGGTGGCCAACGCACCGGTGGATTACCCGCAGTTGTGGGAAATGTGGACATTCGACTGGGTGCAATGGAACGGATCGGCCCAGCAACCGATGGCCCGTAACGTCGGTGAGGCACTGGGGGTCGGGGCCACGCTGAATTTCTTCGACGCCCAAGGCAAACCGCTGCAAGGCGATGCGCGCTACCCCTCCAGCGTGCGTGTGCGCGACTTGAACAAGATCGAAGAGACCCTGCAACTGCTCAAGCCGCCCGTGTGGCCGGAAGCGCTGCTGGGCTCGATCGATAAACCACTGGCGGCCAAGGGGCGGGCCCTGTTTACCGAAAACTGCGCCGGCTGCCATGTGCCCAAAGTGATCCAGGGGCCTGACAGACCGGTCCAACAACTGCACATGCTGCCCGTGCAGGTGATCGGCACCGACCCGGGCACCGCCAATAACATCGCCGACCACCGCTACGACCTGAGCAGTCTGCAATGGGATCCGGCCGAGCTGGCGAAGCTGGAAGTGCAACTGCACCCGACCCCGACGGAGCCGCTGGACTTGAGCCAACTCTCGGTCGCCAAAGGCCTGGCCTATGTCACGGCATTCGTCGAGAACCGCGCTTACCGCGACGCCGGTGTCACCCCCGCCGAACGCCCGGCCCTGGACGGTTTTGGCCTGCCCATTGGCGTGCGCGAATTGCGCGCCTACAAGGCCCGGCCGCTGGCGGGCGTCTGGGCCACGCCACCGTTCCTGCACAACGGCTCGGTGCCGACAATCTATCAACTGCTGTCCCCCCAGGACGAGCGCGCGACCACGTTCTATAAAGGCAATTTCGAATACGACCCGCGTCACCTGGGCTATCGCACCGAAGCCTTCAGCAACGCATTTCTCTTCGATACCCGGATCACTGGCAACCACAACAGCGGCCATGAATTCCGCGCGGGCGAGCGCGGCAACGGCGTCATTGGGCGTCTGCTGCAACCGCAGGAACGCTGGGCGTTGCTCGAGTATTTAAAAGTGCTGGGCGGGCCACTGGAGTCGCAACTGTAATGATGAACCTCACCGGTAAAAGGAAGTTTCAATGTTGATCACGCTCTGGCTGCGCCTCGGTGCCTTTTTGGGCAAGACGCTCCTGTGGCTACTGGGCATCGGACTGCTCGGCTGGGCACTGTCCACAGCCTGGTTTGCCTGGCAACACAAGGGACCGGTCCCGGACAAGGAACAGGTTGCGCCCGGCGAAGCGGCCATGACCCAGGACATCATCCAGACCGCTATTCGCATCGTCGACCAGCACCGCGAAAGCACGCGCTACCTGCGCGATGCCCACGCCAAGGCCCACGGCTGCGTCATGGCCGAAGTCCAGGTACCGAGCGACCTGCCGGTAGCGTTGCGCCAAGGCGTATTTGCCGAACCGGGCAAGACTTGGGAGGCAACGATCCGCCTGTCCAACGGCAACGCTTATCCGCAATTCGATAGCCTGCGCGATGCACGAGGGATGGCGATCAAGCTGATGAACGTACCGGGCAAGCAACTGCTCGCTGACCGGCAATCACAGAGTGAGCAGGATTTCGTGATGTTCAATCATCCGAACTTCTTCGTCAGTGATGTCGCCGAGTACCGTCAGAATGTGGCCGCTCAGGCTGACGGGAAGAAGGCGATGGCTTTCTTTCCAAGCCTGGACCCGCGCAGTTGGCAGATCCGTCATTTGTTCATCGCCCTGGCGACACTCTCGCCGGCTCCGGCCAGCCCGACCCAGACCACTTATTTTTCGGTATCGCCTTACAAATTCGGCGAAGCCAATGCCAAGTTTCGCGTCGCACCGGACCCGGACAGTTGCCCGAGCTACACTCTGCCTCCCCAGAATCAGGACCTGCCGAACTTCTTGCGTAGCGCATTGAATCAGCAGTTATCCACCGACCGGGTGCCGGCGTGTTTTGTCTTGCAGATCCAGCGTCAGGATCCGAGCAAGTACATGCCGATCGAAGACACCAGTATTGAATGGCAGGAAAGTGATGCGCCGTTCGAGACCGTGGCACGGATCAAGGTTCCAGCTCAGGATTTTGATACGCCCAAGCTGAATCTGGCTTGTGATAATCAGTCGTTCAATCCTTGGTTCGGCATTGAGGCGCATCGGCCTGTTGGTGGGATCAATCGCTTGCGTAAGGCGGTGTATGAGGCGGTCAGCGATTATCGTCATCGGCGGAATGCTGAGCTGTAGAGGTTGGATTGGGGTGTATATCCGTTTTTTTGGTAACGGCTGCTGACGGTTCCGCTCTTACAGCGGCTCACTTTTGAAAAGCGCAAAAGTAAGCAAAACGCTCTTTCCCCACCACTCGGTGCCTCGCCTAGGCTCGGCATGCCCTCACTCCGGCATTGCGCAGTGGGCAATGCCGGAGTGAGGCCAGCGTGGTTAACGGGGCGCCCAGATCAAAGTCCAAAGCAGCAACAACAGCAACAGCGGGGCAAATGCCGGCCTCTATGTGGCTGAGCCACTGCTATCGCGAGCAAGCTCGCTCCCACATTGGATCTTTGGCGGGCACAAAATCCATGTGCACCGCAAAACCTGTGGGAGCGAGCTTGCTCGCGATGAGGCCCGCACATCCAACATCACCGCAAACTGACCCACCGCCTTCGCGAGCAGGCTCGCTCCCACAGGAGAAACGCGATCACCCAGAACCAGGTCGGCTATCAGGCCGCCTCGCGGTGGACGTTGATCTCGGCGCCCCGTTAACCACGATGGCTGAACGCAGGCATTGTGGAGTGGGCATCCCGGCATGGATGCCGGGATAGCCGCGCTGGGCCATGGATGGCCCTTCGCGGCGGCCCACGGAGCAATGCCGGAGTGAGGGCACACCGAGCCTAAGCGAGGTGCCAAGTGGTGGGGCATGAGCGTTTTGCTTACTTTTGCGCTCTTCAAAAGTGAGCCGCTGTAAGAGCGGAACCATAAGCCGCCGTTACCGAAGAAACGGATATACACCCAAAACCCAAGCCAAAAAAAACGGCGCCTCTCCTCTCTCAAGGAAAAGCACCGCTTCTTAGTAGCCACCTGGCGTTCAGCATTCCAGATAACCGAATATGGCGCAGCGGACGGGACTCGAACCCGCGACCCCCGGCGTGACAGGCCGGTATTCTAACCGAC
The DNA here is from genome assembly GCF_052112205.1 of Pseudomonas sp. Lb2C2. Classification (NCBI taxonomy): domain Bacteria; kingdom Pseudomonadati; phylum Pseudomonadota; class Gammaproteobacteria; order Pseudomonadales; family Pseudomonadaceae; genus Pseudomonas; species Pseudomonas sp. Lb2C2. The sequence goes on from NZ_JAUTYW010000005.1 coordinate 54,641, forward strand.
TGAACTACCGCTGCGCGTAACACTGAAAGTTTGGTGGGTGATGACGGGATCGAACCGCCGACATTCTGCTTGTAAGGCAGACGCTCTCCCAGCTGAGCTAATCACCCTTCACTTTCGATGCGGGGCGCATTCTCTCACATTTTTTTGTAACGTGCTGATTTAATTAGCAAATTCAGCAAAAAAACATGAGCAACGCACACCACAGGAACTGCAAACAGCAAAAAGCCCGCGTTAGCGGGCTTTCCGTGGTGACCTGGCGTTCAGTGTTCCAGGTTACCGAATATGGCGCAGCGGACGGGACTCGAACCCGCGACCCCCGGCGTGACAGGCCGGTATTCTAACCGACTGAACTACCGCTGCGCGTAACACGTTGAACGAATGGTGGGTGATGACGGGATCGAACCGCCGACATTCTGCTTGTAAGGCAGACGCTCTCCCAGCTGAGCTAATCACCCTTCGCTTTCGGTGTGGCGCGCATTCTACGGAGCACTCTTTAAGCTGGCAAGCACTTTTTAAATTAATTTTTTCAGGCCTTCCAAAGGCTTAGCGAAGGGTTGGCCTATGGCGCCGCGAAGAGAATAATGCCCCCCTTTGTATAAAGGAGAGACTCACCCCATGTGGTTCAAAAACCTGCTTATCTATCGCCTGACCCAAGATCTGCCTTTTGATGCCGAGGCGTTGGAAACTGCACTGGCCAGCAAACTGGCGCGTCCATGTGCAAGCCAGGAGTTGACCACTTACGGTTTCGTCGCGCCGTTTGGCAAAGGCGAAGACGCACCGCTGGTGCATGTCAGCCAGGACTTCCTGCTGATCGCCGCGCGCAAGGAAGAACGCATCTTGCCGGGCAGCGTCGTGCGCGATGCCCTGAAGGAAAAGGTCGAAGAGATCGAAGCCGAGCAAATGCGCAAGGTCTATAAAAAGGAACGGGACCAGCTCAAGGATGAAATCATCCAGGCGTTCCTGCCGCGTGCGTTCATCCGTCGCTCGTCCACCTTCGCCGCCATTGCACCGAAACAGGGCCTGATCCTGGTGAACTCGGCCAGCCCGAAACGCGCCGAAGACCTGCTTTCCACCCTGCGCGAAGTCATCGGCTCGCTGCCGGTACGCCCGCTGACGGTCAAGATGGCCCCGACCGCCACCATGACCGACTGGGTCAAGACCCAGAAAGCCGCGGACGATTTCTTCGTGCTGGATGAATGCGAACTGCGCGACACCCACGAAGACGGCGGCATCGTGCGCTGCAAGCGCCAGGACCTGACCAGCGACGAAATCCAGCTGCACCTGAACACCGGCAAGGTGGTGACGCAACTGTCCCTGGCCTGGCAGGACAAGCTGTCCTTCGTGCTCGATGACAAGATGGTGGTCAAGCGCCTGAAGTTCGAAGACCTGCTGCAAGACCAGGCTGAACAGGACGGTGGCGACGAAGCCCTCGGCCAACTGGACGCCAGCTTCACGCTGATGATGTTGACGTTCGGCGAGTTCCTGCCGGCGCTGGTTGAAGCGTTGGGCGGGGAAGAGATTCCGCAGGGGATCTAAACCCCGCCTCCCTGTGGGAGCGAGCTTGCTCGCGATAGCGGTATGACAGCCACCGAGATGTTGACTGACACTCCGCTATCGCGAGCAAGCTCGCTCCCACATTAGTATTCGGTGTTCTTAATAATAAGGATCAGGTCATGCGCGCATTGGCTGCATTGAGCCGCTTTGCCGGCAACACCTTCGCTTACTGGGTACTGTTTTTCGCGGTACTGGCATTCCTGCAACCGCAGTGGTTCGTCGGCCTGAAAATCGCCATCGTGCCTCTGCTGGGCCTGGTGATGTTCGGCATGGGCCTGGCACTCAAACTGGAAGACTTCGCCGAAGTGGCCCGTCATCCGGGACGCGTAGCCTTGGGAGTGGTTGCCCAATTCGTGATCATGCCCGGTACGGCGTGGCTGCTTTGCCAAGTGTTCAGCCTGCCGCCGGAGATCGCCGTCGGCGTGATCCTGGTGGGTTGCTGCCCGAGCGGCACATCGTCCAACGTCATGACCTGGCTGGCTCGCGGTGACCTGGCCCTGGCCGTGGCGATTTCCGCCATCACGACCCTGCTTGCCCCTCTGCTGACCCCGGCACTGATCTGGCTGCTGGCCTCGGCCTGGTTGCCGGTGTCGTTCTCGGCGCTGTTCTGGTCGATCCTGCAAATCGTACTGGTGCCGATCGCGCTGGGCATCGTTGCCCAACGCCTGTTGGGGGCTCGGGTTCGTCATGCCATAGACGTGCTACCGCTGATATCGGTGGTGAGCATCGTGATCATTGTGGCGGCGGTGGTCGCGGCCAGTCAGGCGAAAATCGCCGAATCCGGCCTGCTGATCATGGCCATCGTGATGCTGCACAACAGCTTCGGTTATCTGCTGGGGTACTTCACCGGGCGTTTGTTCGGCTTGCCGTTGGCCCAGCGCAAAACCCTGTCGCTGGAAGTTGGCATGCAGAACTCCGGCCTGGGCGCGGCATTGGCGAGCGCGCACTTTTCGCCACTGGCGGCGGTGCCCAGCGCGCTGTTCAGCGTCTGGCACAACATTTCCGGGGCCCTGCTCTCGACGTACTTCCGGCGCATGAGCGAAAAACAGGACCGTGAGCTACTGGCCCGTCAAGCGGCAGATTGAAGGACAATCTTGACCGAATCGTCAGCATTGGGCACTCTTGCGCCCAATGCGGGGACGACCTCGCAACGCCATAGCGTTCATTATCCGGGGACGACCCCACCCATCGATGAGGTGCGTGATGTCCTGGATCATTCTGTTTTTTGCCGGCCTGTTCGAAGTCGGCTGGGCTGTCGGCCTGAAATACACCGACGGCTTCAGCCGCCCTCTCCCCACCGCGCTGACCATCGCCGCCATGGCGATCAGCCTCGGCCTGCTCGGCCTTGCAATGAAAGAATTGCCGCTGGGTACGGCCTATGCGATCTGGACCGGGGTCGGTGCCGTGGGCACGGTGATCGCCGGGATCATTTTGTTTGGTGAGTCGATGGCGCTGGTTCGCCTGGCCAGCGTGGCGTTGATCGTTGCGGGGTTGATCGGGCTCAAGGTCAGCACCTGAGCCCTCCTGCAAGAGCCAAACCTATGGGAGCAAGGTCTGTGGGAGCAAGGCTTGCCCGCGATAGCGATCGCAAGGACGCCCATCGCGAGCAAGCTTTGCTCCCACAAGTTTAATCCCACAGAACTTGCTCCCCACAGGTTTTAATCCCACAGGGCTTGCTCCCACAAGCTTTTTGCTCCCACAGTTTTTCGTTCTAGCGGACAGTCCCACGCAACTCCCCCACCAACGCCTGCAACTTCGCCGGCTCAGCCACTTCCACTGCGACCGCCGAACCCGCCACCAGCGTCACCCGCGACCAGAACCGGCGAAACAGCCCTTTGGCCGGGTCGCGACTGAAAAAACTGCCCCACAAGCCCTGCAGCGCCAGGGGAATCACCGGCACCGGGGTTTCCTGGAGGATGCGGGTCAGTCCGCTCTTGAACTCATTGATCTCACCGTCACCGGTCAATTTTCCTTCAGGGAAGATGCACACCAACTCACCGTCCTTCAGGTATTGGGCGATTCGCTTGAAGGCTTTTTCGTAGATGTGAATGTCTTCCTGGCGCCCGGCAATCGGGATCGTCCCGGCGGTGCGGAAGATGAAATTCAGCACCGGCAAGTTGTAGATCTTGTAGTACATCACGAAGCGAATCGGCCGACGCACCGCACCGCCAATCAGCAAGGCATCGACGAAAGAGACGTGGTTGCAGACCAACAGCGCAGCGCCTTCATCCGGAATAGCCTCCAGGTTGCGGTGCTCCACGCGGTACATGGAATGGCTCAGCAGCCAGATCATGAAACGCATGCTGAACTCAGGGACGATCTTGAAGATGTAGGCATTGACACCGATGTTGAGCAACGACACCACCAGGAACAGTTGTGGAATCGACAGTTTTGCCAGGCTCAGCAACACGATGGAGACGATGGCCGAGACCACCATGAACAACGCGTTGAGAATATTGTTGGCGGCAATCACCCTCGCCCGCTCGTTCTCCACCGTGCGCGACTGGATCAAAGCGTACAGCGGCACGATGTAGAAACCACCAAAGATGCCCAGCCCAAGGATGTCGATCAACACCAGCCAGGCGTGACCGAAACCGAGCACTTCAAGCCAACCGTGGCCTTCGACGCTGTCGGGGATTCCACCGGAATGCCACCACAGCAACAGACCGAATACCGTGAGCCCGAACGAGCCGAACGGCACCAGGCCGATCTCGACTTTGCGCCCGGAAAGCTTTTCGCAGAGCATCGAACCCAGGGCGATCCCCACCGAGAACACCGTCAGGATCAAGGTCACCACGGTTTCGTCACCGTGCATCCACTCCTTGGCATAGGCGGGGATCTGCGTCAGGTAGATCGCACCGACGAACCAGAACCAGGAGTTGCCGACAATCGAACGGGACACTGCCGGCGTTTGCCCCAACCCCAGTTTCAGGGTGGCCCAGGATTGGCTGAAGATGTTCCAGTTCAGGCGCATTTGCGGCGAGGCCGCCGCCGCGCGCGGAATGCTGCGGCTGGCCAGGTAACCGAGCACGGCAACGCCGATGATCGCGGTGGACACCACGGGTGCGTATTGCGCCGAGGACATCATGATCCCGGCGCCGATGGTGCCGGCCAGGATCGCCAGGAAGGTGCCCATCTCCACCAGGCCGTTGCCGCCGACCAACTCTTCCTCACGCAAGGCCTGGGGCAGGATCGAATACTTCACCGGACCGAACAGTGCCGAATGCGTGCCCATGGCGAACAGCGCCACCAGCATCAGCGATAAATGATCGAATAGAAATCCTACTGCGCCGACTGCCATGATGGCGATTTCGCCGAGCTTTATCAGACGAATCAACGCGTCCTTGGCGAATTTTTCCCCGAACTGCCCAGCCAACGCCGAGAACAGAAAGAACGGCAGGATAAACAGCAGCGCGCAGAGGTTGACCCAGATCGAACGATCGCCCTCGATGGTCAATTTGTAGAGGATGGCGAGGATCAGCGACTGCTTGAAAATGTTGTCGTTGAACGCGCCCAAGGACTGCGTGATGAAGAACGGCAGGAAACGCCGCGTGCGAAGCAAGGTGAACTGCGAAGGGTGACTCATCTTCCATGTTCCTGAGTGGCGTGGACGCTTATTGGAATGAACGTTTTTCGATCCAGGCCACACATTACCTGTCTTTAGCGATTATTTCGCCAGCCCTGCAATACAGGGCGACACAAACAACTCACCGTGCCAGGCGCCCAGGAGCGTACGCCGCCCGACGATCAGCCACATCACCACCAGCATCGCCACCAGCACAGCCCCGAACACGCTGAAAAAACCCAGGCCCAGCAGGTCCGCAAGCTTCAGCGTGGTCAGCGCGTACACGCCCAGGGGAAAGGTAAAACCCCACCAGCCGAGGTTGAAGGGAATGCCTGCACGCAGGTAGCGCGCGGTAATCAACAGCGCCATCAACATCCACCACAAACCCAACCCCCACAGCGTGATGCCGGCCACCAGCCCCAACCCGGCGGCGATTTCGCCTACGCCGGGCAGGCCATTGGCGGCAAAAATCAGCGGGGCATCGTTGCCCAGCAGCAACATGCCCAGGGCGCCGGTGCCGATAGGGCCGAGGGCCAGCCAGCTCGAGGCGGCCATGTTTTCGTGAGGCAGTTTGTGCAGGGCCATGCGCAACAGCAAAATCGTCAGGATGCTGAACGCCACTGGCAGGGAAAAGGCCCAGAGCACGTAGCTGGTCACCAGCATGACCAGTTGCCCATGGGCGTCGGCCAGATGCGGCGCCAACAGCCCGCCGCTGGCGGCTGCGACTTCGGCGGCCACCACCGGCAAGAGCCACACGGCGGTCATTTGGTCGATGCGGTGTTCCTGGCGGGTGAACATCAAGAACGGGATCAGCACGCCACAGGCCAGCGACATGGCCACGTCGATCCACCATAACGCCTCGGCCACCGCCACCACGCCCTCTCCCCAGCGCGGCAGCCCAAACAGCAAAAAGCCATTGATGATGGTCGCCAGCCCCATGGGAATGGTGCCGAAAAACATCGAGACTGTTGAATGGCCGAAAATCCGTCGCGCTTCGTCGAAGAACAGCACCCAACGGGCCGTGTACATGAGGGCGAACACCACGAACAACAGCGTGTTGAACAACCACAAGCCTTCGCCCAGGGCGCGCAGGCCGGGCATCGACGCCGGCCATTGCGCCAAGGCCAGCGCCAGCACACCGGTGCCCATGACGATGGCAAACCAGTTAGGCGTGAATTGGCGAATGGCCTCCAGCGGCCTGGGCAAATGGCTTAAGGGACGCAAGCGGTTTTTTGCAGCGCAGCATGTCATGGCGAACTCCTGTCCTCGGATGAGGTGGAGCCATGCTAGAGCCGGATCGAATATCTATATAACGGGTAACTTCTCTATATGTTATCGGTTTTTCAGATAACCATCAGACGCTGCCTTCGGTCTCGATCACCAGGATTCTCGCTTCGCCCAAGGGCTTGGCCACATGCTCAGTGCCCACCGATGCGTAGAAAATGTCCCCTGCCTCCAGCAAGGTCTCCTTTTCGACGCCCTCTTCCCGATAGCACATCTGCACTTGCCCATCGAGCACCACGAAGACTTCCTCGCCGTCATTGATGTGCCATTTGTACGGCTGATCGGTCCAGTGCAGGCGCGTGGTGATGCCGTTCATATTGGCAATATCCAGCGCCGCCCAGGCGCGGTCCCCGGTGAAGGATTTGCTGCGAATGATTTTCAAGGGATCGTCCGGAAAAAGGCTGAGTCGCCAAGACTAACCCACTGCCAGCAGCGCCTGCATGCTTGGTTTCAAGACCGCGCGCCATCGCTGACCGGTCTCATGGATTGACGTAACCCCAACAACGCGACGACACACAGCACAATCAACACCGCGCCATAGCCATCGGTGGTCGGGATCAGTCCGAACACCCGTGTCAGATTCCCGGCCAGCAGCGACGGCAGGCTGAAGGCTAGGTAACTGAGGACATAGAACGCCGACATCAGGCCGGCTCGTTCGTGGGGCAAGGCCAGCGGCATGATGCTGCGCAGCGCGCCCAGGAATCCTGCGCCAAAGCCGCCGCCGGTGACCAGCGTGCCGACGAAGAACAACGGCAAGCTGGCGCCATGCACCGCCGCCAGCACCAGCGCCAGGCCAATCACCAGCAAACTCGCGGACAGGCGCAACATTTTGTCTGCGCCTTGGTTGCGCAACAGGTAGATGGACGACGCTCCGCTGAGGGTCAGCACCGCCACCAGCGCGCCGCCGATAAGATTGGAGGTCGATCCGGTTGCCGCCCGCACCAGGGACGGTGCCAGTGACAGGTAGAAACCGCCCACCGCCCAGGCCGCCAGGTCCAGTGGCAGGACCCGCCACAAGGCTTGCCGCGCCTGGGGCGGCACATGCAGGGTTGGCCGCAGGGACCGCCAGGCACCGGGTTGCGGGCTGACGCTTTCCGCCAGGCGCCAGAGGTAAACGGCCTGAGCCAGGAACAAGCCCAACAGCAGCCAGTACGTCAGTTGCAAGGGCAACGGCGCGAACTCAGCCAGCAGGCCACAGCCCAGCGCCCCGCATGCCATGCCCAACAGCGGCGCGACACTGGTAATCAGCGGGCCTTGCCGACGGTCGAAATCCAGCAAGGCCGCCCCCAGCACGCTGGTGGCCATGCCGGTGGCAAATCCCTGGATCAACCGGGCACTGATCAACCAGGCAACGCTGTCGGCGCTGATAAACAGCAGCATCGCTAGCATATTGAGCAACAATGCCGCGAAGATCACCGGTTTGCGGCCCAGGTAATCCGACAGCGAACCCACGGTCAGCAAGGCCGCCAACAGACTGAACGCGTACACACCGAAAATCAGCGTCAGGACGGCCGGGGAAAATTGCAATTGTTCCTGGTAGAGGTGATACAACGGCGTCGGCGCGCTGGACGCGGCGAGAAAGCCGAGCAAGGTGAGCGCCAGGAATATCAGGCTGGCGCGGGTCGAAGCTGGACGGGACATGGGCACGCTCCACAGGAATATTCGCAAAAGCTAATTTTTTGCTTTTGTGAAGTGTGCTACCGGTGTGCGCTTAAAGCAAATTCTTTGTGTTAAGGTCTGACGCATGGCAATTAAAGAAGGTTTACGCCCCGGCGGTCGAAGCGCCCGGGTCCAAGAGTCGATTCATTCGGCGGTCCGCGACCTGCTGCAAGAGCAGGACCGCGCGACCCTGACCGTGCCGCAAATCGCTGCGCGTGCCGGAGTGACGCCGTCTACCATCTACCGGCGCTGGGGCGATCTGCCCGCGCTACTGGCCGACGTCGCCATCGCCCGCCTGCGCCCCGACAGCGAACCGGCCAACACCGGCAGCTTGCGTGGCGACCTGCGCGCCTGGGCTGAGCAATACCTGGACGAAATGAGTTCCGAGCCCGGTCGCAACATGATGCGCGACATCCAGGCCTGCGCCACGCCGGGGTATTGCGTGGGGATCCTCAGCCGTCAGTTGCAGATCATCCTGGATCGCTACCCCGATGAGCCCAATCCTGGCGTCGAACGGCTGATCAATGTGGTGGTGGCGCCGACGGTGTTTCGCATCCTCTTTGCCACCGCGCCACTTGAGGTTGGGGAGTTGTATCAGTTGGTGGATATTGCGTTGGTTCAGTAAGGCCTCCATCGCGAGCAAGCTCGCTCCCACATTGGGTCCTGGGCGAACATAGATTTTGCGTTCGCAGCAGATCAAATGTGGGAGCGAGCTTGCTCGCGATGAGGCCAGCAACCCCCTGCATAACCCAAGAATCCCCCCACCTGCGACACCCCACCACGCCTCGACCTTGGTCGACACTGACGAACCCGTGCGGGCATGCGAGACTGTCCTGCCGGGCTCAAGTCCCGGTGTCTTCGTCCGGGAGTTTCCATGTCGTTGTCCAGCGGGCTGATCGCCGTTGTCGCCCTGGCCTATATGGCCATCATGTTCGCCATCGCCTTCTACGGCGACCGGCGCAGCACACCGCTGCCGCCGCGGGTGCGGGCCTGGGTCTACAGCCTGTCGCTGGCGGTGTATTGCACCAGCTGGACGTTCTTTGGCGCCGTCGGCCAGGCGGCCGAACAGCTCTGGTCATTCCTGCCGATCTACCTCGGGCCAATCCTGCTGCTGGTGCTGGCGCCGTGGGTCCTGCAGAAAATGGTGATGATCAGCAAACAGGAGAACATCACCTCCATCGCCGACTTCATCGCCGCCCGCTACGGCAAGTCCCAATCCCTGGCAGTGGTGGTCGCGCTGATCTGCCTGGTCGGCGTGCTGCCGTACATCGCCTTGCAACTCAAGGGCATCGTGCTCGGGGTGAACCTGTTGATCGGTGCTGGCGCCGATGCCATGGGCACCCGCGCCCAGGACACCGCGCTGATCGTCTCGCTGATCCTGGCGCTGTTCACCATCGTATTCGGTACCCGCAACCTGGACGCCACCGAACACCACCGCGGCATGGTGTTGGCGATTGCCTTTGAATCCCTGGTCAAGCTGCTCGCCTTCCTGGCGGTCGGTGCGTTCGTGACGTACGGCCTGTACGACGGCTTCGGTGACCTGTTCAACCAGGCGATGCTCGCCCCACGCCTGGAGCAGTACTGGAAAGAAACCATCAACTGGCCGTCCATGGTGGTGCAGACCGGGGTGGCGATGATGGCGATCATCTGCTTGCCGCGGCAGTTCCATGTGACCGTGGTGGAAAACATCGATCCCCAGGACCTGCGCCTGGCCAAATGGGTATTCCCTGCCTACCTGGCCCTGGCCGCGCTGTTCGTGGTGCCCATCGCCCTCGCCGGGCAAATGATGCTGCCCAGCTCGGTACTGCCGGACTCGTTCGTCATCAGCCTGCCGCTGGCCCAGGCCCATCCGGCCCTGGCCGTGCTGGCGTTCATTGGCGGCGCCTCGGCGGCCACCGGCATGGTGATCGTCGCAAGTGTCGCGCTGTCCACCATGGTTTCCAACGACATGCTGTTGCCGTGGCTGTTGCGCCGCAATAACGCCGAACGGCCCTTCGAAGTGTTCCGCCAGTGGATGCTCTCGGTGCGACGGGTGAGCATCGTCGTGATCCTGTTGCTGGCCTACGTCAGCTACCGCCTGCTGGGTTCGACGGCGAGCCTGGCGACCATCGGCCAGATCGCCTTCGCCGCGGTGACCCAACTGGCCCCGGCCATGCTCGGCGCGCTGTACTGGAAACAGGCCAACCGTCGCGGTGTGTTCGCCGGCCTCGCCATGGGCATCTTCCTGTGGTTCTACACCCTGGTGTTGCCGATCGCCGCCCACAGCCTGGGCTGGTCGCTCAGCAGTTTCCCGGGGCTGGCCTGGTTGCACGGCAACCCCTTGAGCCTGCCGATTACTCCACTGACCCAAGGGGTGGTCCTGTCCCTGGCCGGTAACTTCACGCTGTTTGCCTGGGTCTCCATGCTCTCGCGCACACGCGTCTCGGAACACTGGCAGGCCGGACGCTTCATCGGCCAGGAAATCAGCGCCCGCCCCAACCCGCGCTCAATGCTGGCGGTGCACATCGAAGACCTGTTGCAACTGGCCGCTCGCTTCGTCGGCGAGGAACGGGCACGGCAGAGTTTCATCCGTTTTGCCTACCGCCAGGGCAAAGGCTTCAATCCGACCCAGAACGCCGACAGCGAATGGATCGCCCACACCGAACGCCTGCTGGCCGGTGTACTCGGAGCTTCTTCGACAAGGGCTGTGGTAAAAGCCGCCATTGAAGGTCGGGAGATGCAGCTCGAAGACGTCGTCCGGATCGCGGATGAAGCGTCGGAAGTGCTGCAGTTCAACCGTGCCCTGCTGCAAGGCGCCATCGAGAACATCAGCCAGGGCATCAGCGTGGTCGACCAGTCTCTCAGGCTGGTGGCCTGGAACCGTCGCTACCTGGAGCTGTTCAAGTATCCGGACGGCTTGATCAGTGTCGGCCGGCCCATTGCCGATATCATCCGCTACAACGCCGAACGCGGCCTCTGCGGCCCAGGCGAAGCCGAAGTCCATGTCGCCCGACGCCTGCATTGGATGCGCCAGGGCCGCGCCCATACCTCTGAGCGGCTGTTCCCCAACGGCCGGGTGATCGAGCTGATCGGCAACCCGATGCCCGGTGGCGGTTTCGTCATGAGTTTCACTGACATCACCGCGTTCCGTGAAGCCGCACAAGCACTGACCGAGGCCAACGAGGGGCTGGAACAACGGGTGGCCGAGCGCACCCGGGAATTGTCACAGCTGAACCTGGCCCTGACCGAAGCCAAGAGCACCGCCGAAGCGGCCTATCAATCCAAGACCCGGTTCCTGGCGGCGGTCAGCCACGACCTGATGCAACCACTCAACGCCGCGCGGCTGTTCTCCGCCGCGCTGTCCCACCAGCATGAGAGTTTGCCGAGCGAGGCCCGGCAACTGGTGCAGCATCTGGACAGTTCGCTGCGCTCGGCTGAAGACCTGATCACCGACCTGCTGGACATCTCCCGCCTGGAGAACGGCAAGATCAACCCCGACCGCAAGCCGTTCGTCCTCAACGAATTGTTCGACACCTTGGGCGCCGAATTCACGGCGCTGGCCCAGGAACAAGGCTTGAAGTTCCGGGTTCGCGGTTCACAGCTGCGGGTGGACAGCGACATCAAGTTGTTGCGGCGGGTTTTGCAGAACTTCCTGACCAACGCTTTCCGCTACGCCAAGGGCCCGGTGCTGTTGGGCGTACGCCGACGCAACGGCGAGTTGTGCCTGGAAGTCTGGGATCGTGGGCCGGGCATCGCCGAGGATAAGCTGCAGGTCATTTTCGAAGAGTTCAAGCGCCTGGACAGCCACCAGACCCGCGCCGAAAAAGGCCTGGGCCTGGGCCTGGCCATCGCCGACGGGCTCTGCCGCGTGCTGGGCCATACCTTGCGCGTGCGCTCCTGGCCGGGGCGTGGCAGCGTATTCAGCGTCAGCGTCCCCTTGGCCCATACACAGGTCGTCGCACCGAGCCCCGCGGCTGAACCCAACGGTCATTTGCCAAGCGGCGCGCTGGTGCTGTGCGTCGATAACGAAGACAGCATCCTGATCGGCATGAACAGCCTGCTGACACGCTGGGGTTGCCAGGTGTGGACGGCGCGCAACCGGGAAGAATGCGAGCGCTGGCTGGCCCAGGGCGGTCGACCGCAACTGGCCCTGGTGGATTTTCATCTGGACGACGGCGAGACCGGCACCGAGCTGATGGCCTGGTTGCGCACGCGCATGGGGGAACCGATCCCCGGTGTGGTGATCAGCGCCGACGGCCGACCTGAGATGATAGCCCAGGTGCATGCCGCAGGCCTGGATTACCTGGCCAAGCCGGTGAAGCCAGCGGCGTTGCGGGCGTTGTTGAGTCGGCATTTGCCGTTGTAATGGGCAGAGGAACACGCTGTTCCCCTGTGGCGATGGAAAATCTTGTGGGAGCAAGGCTTGCCCGCGATGGCGGTCTCAAGGATGCCATCGCGAGCAAGCTTTGCTCCCACAAGATGACCTCGCCACAAGTTTCTGCTTCAGCCCTGGGGTTGTGCTCAGCCCTGGGTTTTCTCGCCGGTTTCTTCCGGCAACTCAGGCAGCCCATCCGCATCGGTCATCGCCCGTTCGAGCAATTCGCTGGGCAGGCTCTTGCTGGCCCGGGCGCCGAGCAGTTTGAGTTGTTCGCTGCGGCTGATCAGGTTGCCGCGCCCTTCCGTCAGCTTGTTGCGCGCCGCGCTGTAGGCTTTGTCCAACTGCTGCAAGCGACTGCCAATCTCGTCCAGGTCCTGGATGAACAAGACGAATTTGTCATACAGCCACCCGGCCCGCTCGGCGATTTCCCGGGCGTTCTGGCTCTGGCGTTCCTGTTTCCACAAGCTGTCGATCACCCGTAGCGTCGCCAGCAATGTGGTCGGGCTGACGATCACGATGTTGCGGTCGAAGGCTTCCTGGAACAGGTTCGGCTCGGCTTGCAGGGCTGCGGAAAACGCCGCTTCGATCGGCACGAACAACAGCACGAAATCCAGGCTGTGCAGGCCATCCAGGCGTTTGTAATCCTTGCCGGCCAGGCCTTTGACATGAGCGCGCAACGACGCCACATGTTGCTTGAGGGCGTGTTGACCTATGGCGTCGTCTTCGGCGGCCACGTACTGCTGATAAGCCGTGAGGCTGACCTTGGAGTCGACCACCACTTGCTTGTCGCCAGGCAGATAAATCAACACGTCCGGCTGGAAACGCTCGCCGTCCGGGCCCTTGAGGCTGACCTGGGTCTGATACTCGCGGCCCTTCTCCAGGCCGGCATGTTCGAGCACCCGCTCCAGAATCAACTCACCCCAGTTGCCCTGGGTCTTCTGCCCCTTGAGCGCGCGGGTGAGGTTGGTCGCCTCGTCGCTCAGGCGCAGGTTCAATTGCTGCAAGCGCTCCAGCTCCTTGCCCAGGGAGAAACGTTCCCGGGCCTCAGCCTGATAACTTTCTTCAACGCGTTTTTCGAAGGACTGGATGCGCTCCTTCAGCGGATCGAGCAACTGGCCCAGGCGTTGCTGACTGGTTTCGGCGAAGCGCTGCTCACGTTCATCGAAGATCTTCCCGGCAAGTTCGGCGAACTGTGCCCGCAGCTCGTCTCGCGAACCTTGCAGGTCATCCAGGCGTTGCTGATGGCTTTCCTGCTGTTCGCGCAGTTCGGCATGCAACGACGCCGCCTGGGCGTCGAGCCGCCGCAGTTCCGCTTCCTTGTTGGCGCGCTCCAGGTTCCAGGCGTGGGCCGCATCCCGGGCATTGTCGCGCTCGATCTGCAACAACTCGACTTCACGACAGGCTGCGGCGAGCTCGGCTTGCTTGGCGGCGTTGGCCTGGCTCAGGTCGCTGATCTCGTCGCGGCAGGCATCGAGCTGGGCGTTGAGGCCATCGTGGGCCATGTGGGCTGTGGCCAGGCGCTCTTCCAGCAGGGCCTGCTCGTTCTGCGCGGCACCGGCCTGGCGTTGCAGGTGCCAGGCCAGTGCCAGCAAAGGCACCGCAGCGCCTGCCAGGCCAAGCAACAGGCTGGTCAAATCCATAGCCATGACAATTCCTACCGATCAAATAAAGCCCGAAGGTTAACCAAGCGGCTGGGGGTTGCCCAGCTCGGTCTTCGTTTTCAGCCTTCGATTTCACCGAGGGCCCGGCGGGCTCGATCATCGCCGGCCCGCGCGGCTTGGCGCAGCAGGTCATGGCCGATGCGTCGATCCCGGGCGTTGCCGCATTCACGGCACATCAACTGCCCGAGGCGACTTTGCGCGGCCACCACACCTTCACGGGCCGGTTGCTTGAGTAAACGGCCGGCCAAGTGTTTGACGCTGGGGCTGTCCCCCAGTCGCGGGCTGTCGAGCAACCACTCAGCCACCCGCATCGAAATACGCTTGGGTGGGGTAACACCAGGGGGTGTGGAGGTAACAGGATTTGATACTGAGCGAAACTTCATAAAACACTGTGGGACAGATCGGAAGGCGCGCCACTCTACTCCTTTTTTCGCACGGGTAAAGCCGAAAAAAACCAGCACGCCCGTGCTAGAGCAAGCGCTTGGGACAATCCACAGAAGCTGTGGATAACTCAGTGGACAACCCACCCTGAACTCGCGCAAAGCCCTGTGGAACGGGGCCTGCGCTTAAACTGACGATTTTTTCACCAGTAAAAAAAAGCGATGTTTTTCATTGACTTAAATTTTGGATACAGGCACCCACCCCGGATTGTTTCGACATGACAGTACGGTGACAAGTGGTGTAGCGAGTGTGCACAAGTAACAGCCGAACTGGTTATAACGCTGCATTTTTTTGGCGCATCTGGCGGTAAAACCTGGGGATAAACCTCAGGCCTTGCGGGCGACGTCGGTGGCAAGGGCGTACCTGCATGCGCTTGAATCCTGTGCTATGCACCCGCGCCCCCACAGCGGCTTATCAGTCTTCTGAATATTTTTTAACCAACGCCCTTCCTTTCATGGGTTCGATCCGTTACTATCCGCGGCGTTAGTACCAAGCTGAAAGTCAATTCCGGGTCGAACACATCTCCACGGTCAGCCATCCTTCAAAGGACGCCTCACCGAAAAAAGGAGACCGGCCCCCTCGATGGTTTCCAGGTAAACCTTGCGCCAACACAGCCTTTGATCGAATGCAAAGGGTGTTGCCAGGCTCATTACTCTGACCGAACCAACCTGCAAATTGATCAGGATCTTCACCCCGGGCCCAGAACCTTTGCCCTTGATGTGTTGCCTGCCCTCCTAAGTACCTACCTGCCAGCCCAAGCGCGCACTTCATATAGCGCTCAAACTGGCTGCTTTGTTCCAGTCGGGTTCTTCGTTCGACCAATGGTGGTCGACGTTACTGGAACGTTTTAACGTTGCACGGTTCTTAACCGTGTCATTTGTAGGAACACCCATAACATGTCTACTCAAATCCACGCACAGGATGCTATCCGCACCCTCACCAACGCTTTTGCCCCGATGAACTGCCTGATCATGGCCGCTCGCAAAGGCTGCTTCAGCTTCACCCTGGTCAACGAACACGGCATCGCCCGTCACAGCGAACGCCTGTACCCCGATCAGTACTCCAGCGCCGAGCCGCTGCAGGCCGTGATCGAGCGTACCCGCCAGGCACTGGTTGCCTGAGACGCCAGAAAGACTGAAAACCCAAAAGCCCCGCCCAGAAAGCGGGGTTTTTTATTGCCTGAAATTTCTCGATCAAGCGAAACGGCGTAAGCACCAAGGGATATAACAGTTATAACCGTTCGTTGAAGATGTTTTAAAAACAGTCCTTTACAGCGCAAATATGACACTACACTTCAAGTCAAGCGGCATGATCCGCTTCCGGCGGGGCCTGGACCGATCCACCGCTGCCAAGCCCACACTCTTCAGGCTCCGCCCCTTTCACACTTCGAGGGTTTTATGGGTATCGCTGCCAGCGAACTGTGTCGATATGTGATCCGCCCGACGCTCCTCTACCTTGACCGTCATAGCGCAACCGCGGAATCGTTGTTGCTGGGCATCGCCGCCAGCCAGTCCGCCCTCGGTTCAGCCCTGCATGATCGCCGCGGGCACGGCCTGTATCGCATTACCGAACCCCGACACCAGGCACTCTGGGATCATTACCTGGCGCTGGACCCGGAACGTGCCAGCCTCGTACGCGGCCTGGCCAGCCAGCACGCCTTTCTCAGCGGCCCGCACCTGGAATTGACCGTCAACCTGCGCTACGCCACCGCCATTGCCTGGCTACTGGTGGAGGAACAGAACACTCCGCTTCCCGAAGCCGATGACGTACTGGGCATGGCCCGCATCTGGCGACAGACCTTTCATCCCCAAGGGCGCCTGCGCGATTTCACCTGCGCCTGGGAAAGCTGTGTTTCACCACTGAACCAGGTCGCTTGCTGACGGGAAATTTGGAAAGTTCTTACAACGGTCGCGAATCTGGTCTGATTGTCCTACAAAACCGCTCTAAATCAAGCGATACAGGCTATAGCGCTTGAACGAAAATGTTGGTAATTTTCGCCCCGGTGATCACCAGGAGTTCTAACAATGAAAAAAATGATGCTCAAAACCACCCTTGGCCTTGCCGTTACCTTGGCATCCACTCAACTCTTCGCCAGTGGCTTTGCCTTGAACGAACAAAGCATTAGTGGAATGGGCACTGGTTTCGCAGGTCGCTCTTCCGCTGCCGATGACGCCAGCACCGTGTTTGGCAACCCTGCCGGCATGTCGCGCCTCAAGCGCCAGCAAGTCACCGGTGGCTTCGCTGCCATTGATGCCTCCACCGATATCAACGATGCCAGCGGCACCCAGTCCGGCACCAACAAAGGCGACATGGTCCCGCTCACCGGCGTTCCGATGGGTTATTACGTCAAGCCTATCGATGATCAGTGGGCGTTCGGCCTGGGTGTCTACGCACCGTTCGGCTTGATCACCGATTATGAAAATGGCTTCCAGGGCGGCAACTTCGGCAGCAAGAGCGAAGTGAAGGTCGTCACGTTCCAGCCAACCGTCAGCTATGCCTTCAACGACAAGGTATCGATCGGTTTCGGCCCAACCATCAACCGTATTTCCGGCTCCCTGGAATCGGACCTGACCACGCCGCTGTCGCCTAATGACGGCAGCGTGAAGATCAAGGGCGACGACATCGGCTACGGCTACAACATCGGCCTGCTGGTCCAGGCGACCGACACTACTCGCGTTGGCCTGACCTACCACTCCAAGGTCAAGTACAAGCTTGAAGGCCACACTGAAGTGAGCCCGGGAGCGGGTACACCTGCCTTCCTGCTTGACAGCGGTCGCTACGATGCTTCGCTGGATATCACGACCCCTGAGTCGGTGGATTTTTCGGTCACCCAACAAATCAATGATGCCTGGACCGTCTACGCCGGTAGCACCTGGACTCGCTGGAGCCGCCTGAAAGAAATCACCGTGAACAATGAAGGTGTGACTGGCCCGCTGGCTCCGAACTTCTTCACCAGCATCACTGAAGAACAGAACTGGCATGACACCTGGGCCTACGCCATCGGTACCTCCTACCAGTTGAACAAGCAGTGGGTACTGCGTACCGGCCTGACCTTCGACCAGTCGCCGACCAACAATCAGGACCGCTCGCCACGCATTCCGACCGGCGACCGGACCATCTTCAGCCTGGGCGCCGGCTGGAGCCCGACAGAAGACCTGACCATCGACGTGGCTTATTCCTACCTCAAGGAAGAAAAAGTCAAAGTCGGCGGCAGCAATGCGCTCGGCCAATCCTACAACGCTGAATACGAGAACAGCGCCAACGGTTTCGGTGTCGGTGCAACCTACCGCTTCTGATGTTTCACGGCGAACCTGAACCACTCGCCACCTGAAGCAAAAAAAGCCCCGCGCTCTGCAAAGAGGCGGGGCTTTTTCGTGGCCCGCGATCAGGGCTTGGAAGCAATGGCCGCTTCTACCGCCTTGATGAAATCGGGATCGTCAGGCTTGATCCGGCTGGAAAAACTACCAACGACCTTGCCCTGGCGGTCCACCACGTACTTGTAGAAATTCCATTTCGGCGCGCCGGATTGTTCAGCCAAGTGCTTGAACAGCGGTATCGCATCCGCACCGCGCACCGGTTGTGGCTCGGTCATGGTGAAGGTCACACCGTAATTGACATAGCAGACCTTGGCGGTTTCAGCACCGTCCTTGGACTCCTGCTTGAAGTCATTGGACGGCACACCCAGCACTTGCAGCCCTTGGTCCTTGTAGCGCTGGTTGAGCGCCTCGAGGCCTTTGAATTGCGGGGCGAACCCACAGAAGCTGGCCGTGTTGACCACCACCAGCGGCTTGCCGGCGAAGCGCTGGCACAAATCAATGGTTTCCTTGGCCCGCAGCTTGGGCAACGAACCCTCCAGCAACGGTGGGCAACCGGCGGCCCAGACTTGCCCGGTCACAGCCAGCAACAGGGCGGGAACAGCAAACCAGCGCATCAACATGTCGATTTTCCTTAAAAGCACGTCAGACCACGACGTTACTCGCAGCGTCCGATGCCGTCCATTGTTCAGCAGTTGCCCATGCCCAGTTGCATCAAGGCCAACCCGCCCTGATGCCAGCCCCACCAGGCGAACGCCAGCAGCAGGCCGGCGCCAGCAGCGATCAACCACGGGCCGATGCGGCTCATGCTGCACTGGCCTGGACTTGCAGACGCGCCACCGGACGTTCACGTACGGGCCAGTTCAACGCCGCCGCCAGCAGGCTGAGCAGGATCGACACCTGCCAGATCAAGTCGTAGCTACCGGTGCGGTCGTACACCACCCCGCCCAACCAACCACCGAGGAAAGAGCCCAACTGGTGGAACAGGAACACGATCCCACCCAACATAGAGAGATTTCGTACACCAAACAGGGTCGCCACCGTGCCGTTGGTCAACGGCACGGTCGACAGCCACAGCAAGCCCATCGCCATGCCGAACAAGTACGCCGTCGTGGTCGTCACCGGTAGCCACAGGAACAAACCGATCACCACTGCCCGCAACAGGTACAACCCGGTCAACAGGCGTGGCTTGGACATGCGCCCACCCAGCCAACCGGCGGTATAGGTGCCGAAGATATTGAACAATCCGACCAGGGCCAGCACGGTGGTGCCGACGCTGGCGGGCAGGTGCTGGTCCACCAGGTACGCCGGCAAATGCACGCCAATGAACACCACCTGGAATCCGCAAACGAAAAAGCCCACCGCCAGCAACCAGAACCCGGAATGACTGCACGCCTCACGCAAGGCTTCGCCCAGGGTTTGCTCATGGCCGGCAACCGGCAACGGCGCGTCCTTGAGCATGCTCACCAGCGGTACGATCAACGCCACCAGCAGCCCCAGCGCCAACAACGCCGCCGACCAACCGAGCCAGCCGATCAGCCCCAGCGTACCGGGCAGCATGGCGAACTGGCCGAAGGAACCGGCGGCACTGGCGATACCCATGCCCATGCTGCGTTTTTCCGGCGGCACGGCACGTCCGACCACACCCAGAATCACCGAGAACGACGTGCCCGACAGGCCGATGCCAATCAAAAGTCCCGCGCTCAACGACAAGGACCATGGCGAGTCGGCCATGCCCATGAACACCAGGCCCAGTGCGTACAGCACACCGCCGATCAGCACCACTTTCGCCGCACCGAAGCGGTCGGCCAGCGCGCCGGTGAAAGGCTGCGCCAGGCCCCAGATCAGGTTCTGCAAGGCAATGGCAAAGGCGAACACCTCACGACCCCAGCCGAACTCGCTACTCATGGGCGCCAGGAACAGGCCGAAGCCATGCCGCACGCCCAGGGACAACGCCAGGATCAGCGCGCTGCCCACCAGGACCCAACCACAGGTACGCCACATCGATGTCATTCTTGTTCTCCGCTCGCGGGTATATACCCACTTATCATCGAACGAACCGGCTTCACGCCAGTTCATCCAGCAAGGCCAGCAAGGTCGCACGCTTTTCGGCGCCCAGCTTATCGATCAGTTTCTGCTGCGCCGCTTCCCACGCCGGCAACGCCGCCGCCAGCCGGGCCTGCCCCGTTTCAGTGAGCACGACAATGCGGTTACGCAGGTCGTCACCCTCGGCCAGCGCCACCAGCCCTTCGCCTTCCAGCACCCGCAGGTTACGCCCCAGGGTGCTGCGGTCCAGGCCCATGGCCTCGGCCAGGGAAGAAATACTCGGCTGGTCCAGGCGCGCCAGGTTGCTCAGCAAAGAATACTGGGCAACGTTGATCCCGAAGCCGTCGAGGGCGCCGTCGTAATACCTGCTGACGCCACGTGCGGCACGACGCAGGTTGATGCACAAACATTGGGAAGGAAGCATGGTGCGTGTATATACCCGTGATTGGTGGAATGCAAATTTTATTGAAGACTCGACCTGTCATGTCTGACAGGTTTCAGGCGGCTGGAATCGGGATATAACGAGACCGTGCCTCCAGCCCTGCCTCAGGGTCTGAAGATGGGTCGTGCGAACCATGCCATCAAGAAGTAGGAAGATTCCGCCACCCCCACGCCATCAATGATGATGAATGGGAGTTTCAGTCATGTACCACAGCACCGTATTTTCTGGACGTTCGTCGCCGTATCAGGGCCGCTTCCGCCCCACGGAGAGCAAACAATCGCAAACCATCCGCCTCACCAACCGGGAAAAGGAATTTCTGCAGTGGAGCGAGGCCGGCAAATCCTCCTGGGAGATTGCCGTTATCGTCGATTGCAGCGAGGCCAACGTCAATTACCACTTCAATAACATCCGCCGAAAATTCGGTGTCAGTTCGCGGCATCTCGCGGGGAAGATTGCGCGTGAACAGGGGTTGATCTGAGCGTTCTGAAAGTATCTCTCCCGCGGTCGGGTGTCATTTGACTCTGTCGAGGCTCTCATGAGCCTGGGTTCGGGTGAGGTTCAGCGAAAGCAAACATTGAACTCATGCTCAATAAGATCCGAAACTGGAAAGCGACAGCACAGTTAATCGCTTTCCAGTTCATAGACAACCATTTATGAGATTGAGCCCCTCCTAGGTATACATATCCTTGAATCTCCCACCTCTTGCAACCGTTCGAACACGCACGACCGTTTGGCGAATAGCAACACCGAATTCATAATCAAAACCCATTACGAGCTCAGTTGTTACTATTGGAGACCCATGTCCTGTCACACCAACCTGTTTTCCCGGCTGACTAAGCCTAAGAGCTTTTTCATATCTGTCAGGATATTGTCTTCGTCTGTATTCTATCCACGCTAGCTTATTCTTAGCTCTCTCAGCAGCCGTCAGATTCGGGCGCGCTGACTTATCGCTTTTTACCTTCACGCGGCGATTACTTGGTATAGCGCCTACAGCTCCCCTTCTGGGCGGAGGCTCGCCATTTCCTGGGATCTCTGTCACCAAGCGTACGGGTTCAGGTCTCGCCGCAGATACCTCGGATCCATCATATAGAGGGTTATACTTGACGTTTGATGGTGGCTGATCCGCGAGGAGTTTTCGATAAACACCCGCAGTCCCTGCACCTAAAACCGTATTGGTCTCAGCAGCCGCAGATTTTGATGTAAATCCAAATATTTTCTGTAAAAAACCAACAACACCGTGCCCCGTCGGATCCGTAAAACTAATCGGATCCCCCAGGCAATAAGTGTAGGCATTCAGCCCCCCCTCCCCAAACGGACTCCAACTGTCCGGGCTATGAAACCTCATCAACAGCGGATTGAACGCCCGATAACCATTACCCAGCAAATACCAGCCAGTCTCATCCCTGACTTCACCGTTGTAGCCTGGACGTGAAGCAACCGGTTGCGCCGCATCGCGATAGCCGTAGGCGGTATAGGCGATTTCACTCACCTCGCCACCGTCGACCTCCCTCAGCACGCTCCCGCGGTAGTCAGCGGCCAGCAATAAAGACTTTGGGAGCGCACCCTCCTGCCGCTCCGCGAGCGTCACCCCATCGGCCGATACATAAGTTCTGTTCTGTGTAGCACCGATCGAATTGACCGCTTTCCCATCGCGATAGAACTGTTGCTCCCGGTTGGCATCGCTACCGCTGGCCGACAACTGATCGCCGCCGTCATAAGCATAAAATCTGCTCCCGCCCGAGTCGGATGCGCTCACACCGACCAAACGGGACAGCAGGTCGTAAGACAAAGTCCGGCCTTCTTCGTCCTTGATCAGATTGCCGTTGGCATCGTATTCAAGTTCGATATCCGGGTAGTCGGCATGGCTGTTGACGACCCGTGTCAATTGCGTCGGATCCGGGGTGTTGTATTCAAAACGAGCCGTATTGCTTTCAGTCGCCTGGCCCTTGATGAAGGTGGTACGCACTTGTTCGTGATTATCCAAGGCATCAAAGAAGAACAGTTGCCGAGATATGTGGTTGCCAAGGGGGTCCACCGGCGATTGCGGGCCTTCACAGCGGTATTCTTCGAGTCGCCCGCGAAGTTCGTATCGATAGGTTTCATTGCGAAGTAAGGTTTCACCCTCGCTCGCCCCTTCACTCAACTCACGCTGCTCGATCTGGTCCAGCCCGTTCCAGAGCTGCTTCAACCATGACTTGCTGCCATTGAGATCGAACACGCGCAGTGTTTCACGCCCCAGTGCATCGTATTCAAGATCGATGATCGCGCTGCTGTTCGCACCATCCACGGTCGCGATACGCGCCGTCAGCCCCTGGTCGTTATAGGTAAAGTCACTCCTGATAGAGTGTTCGGAGCCCTGCTCCCCAAGCTGGGTATAGGCCAGCCGGCCATTGATTCGATCATATTCAAACGACTGAACCTGTCCCGTGACGTCGTGATAACGAATCAGCCTTCCGAGCCGGCTATGGACATAACTCATTTCATACGGATCAGCGACATCCACAATCGTGCGGGTTTCGGTCTTTACTTGCCCCTGAACGTCATAAGTACGGCCCAACTCGATATCGAGTTCTGACGAGCTGATGAGCCGTGCATCCTGCGAATCGTAGTCATAAATGGCTTTGATCGGCGTGGGATTCTCTTTCAGGCGGCTAATTGTTTCCTTGCCCGCCACCGCATTGCGCGAGAGCGGCTCATCCGTCAGCTCATAGGCATATTCGTAGTGGATGACATCGCCGCTGGGCTGGATGACTCGATTGGCCTTGCTGTAACTGGTGTCGTACTCATGTCGAGTGATCCGCCCTCCAGTCGTCGACTGGTTGATACGCTCCAGGCTGTCGAACGCCTGTGTACCCAACTCTGTGTTACCCACCTTGATCAACGTCGGCAGATCGCCACGGCTGTGGCCCGCGTATTCACGAACCACCTTGTCCATCGTCGGCAATGTGGTTTCAAGCATGCGATCGAAAACATCGTAAGTGTAGGACGTCTTGTACCCCGCTGCGTTGTCTTCCCGTACCGTACGGCCCAGGCCGTCATACAGATAGCTGTGGATACTGATTGAACTTCCAGCAAGATCGAAGCGCTGAATGCTCACCGGTTTTTCGAGACGGTTGGTGGTAGTGACGCTCTTGCCCATACCCTCCGTCCATTCCGTGGTGGTGAAGGCAATAGGATCTTCCACGGCATGTTGAGTCACGCCCGCCGCGTCAGTACTGCTGGACTGCTGCCCCCAATCGTCAAACGTATACGTGGTTTTCAGTGTCAGCGGGTCGACTTCCAGCCAGTCGACTTCCTGCTCTTCAATCAATTGATCCAAGGCGTTGTAGGTCGCCCGATAGACATCCCGATACGCGCCATTGGAGAAGTCGGCATCCTGCTGTTCTTCCCTGATCGCTCTGTTCAGCCCATCGAACCAAGTGCGGGTCTTGATCTTCTTGACGTTTTCGAGTTCCTGGAATGCCTGCCCGGTTGCCGGTTCCTGACCCTCGTCTGTCGGGCGGATGAGTCTGTAGGTATAGGTGCGCGTCGCCGCGTAGTCGGGATCACCGGGTGCGACAGTTTCCGTCAATACCCGCAACAAGGCGTCATAGGTCGTACGAATCCTGATGTCCTTGTCTTGGGTCAGCAAGGGTTCGCCGTTGAGTAGCGAGCGCTCGGCGCTGACCGCCTTGACCAGGTTGTCGTGGCCGGTAAAGGTCTCGGTCGTCGCGAACACGGTTTCACCGAGGAGTATTTCGTTGGCGTTATTTACTTGGTTATCTTCAGACTTTTCCTCATCCGTCTTGATCCTGTATGCATACCCCGTCGTAGAAACGTAATGACTGTCCTGCGCCAGCAACGTGACTGTTTTCAGGCTCTCGAGCCCATGGACCAACGGATCGGCAGGCGTATCGAAATAATCGATGTTCGTGCTCTCCAACAAAACGTCGGTCTGGCCAACGACTTGCTGCAAACATTCCTCGACCTTGGCGATCCAGAGTTCATTGATTTCGCTTCTATCCAGTGCTGGCAGTGTCCTATAGCTGTACCGGGTCCGTAGGGTCGGCGCACCTGCCTGCAGATCAGGTACCAACTCCGGATCCGTTGCAGGCGTTACCGTTGTTTGCTCGACATGCCTGACAAACCCGTATGGATCCTCGGGGCACTTACCAGGAACCCCGGCAGCCGGGTAGTAGGACGTCGCCTCGGTGACGCCACTGGCCTGAACGCTCAAGGTCTGGTTGCCGTGGATGTCATACTCGCTTCTCTCGATGTCTTCACGCCACTTACGCGCATCGTCCGTCAACTCCCAGCGGGTACTCACCTTTTTGGGCAACTGGCACTGGCGTGGTTGCGCATCGAAAGACAACGTATCGTCATCATCCGCGTAATAATGGGTTTTCTGTGTCTGCTGATGCGTTCCCTGAAGGGTTGTTTCCGAAACCAGCAAGTGGAAGCGATTGAACCGGCGCGTCACGCTGCGCACCGCGTCAGTCCCGACCATCAATGTTTCGGTGGATTCATACTCGTAGGCATCAAGTCGTTTATAAAGGTTATCCAGACCATCATCCGACCACTCTATGCCGCTGCCGTAGCCGAGGAAATTATGGCCATCCGTGCCATAGGTATACTTCACCGCGATGGAACGCTGGCCACCACCGGGATCGGTAATATGCTCGGTCACCCTTGGCAGCTTGCGTTGCTCGTTGCCGCTACCGGGAAAGCCATGACCCACATCGTTGTAATGAACAGTTTCATGGGCGCCAAAAGGTGTCCAGACAGCGCTGATGCAATCCAGGGTTTTCTCGGTGTCGTACTTGAAGCGCCAACCCGCATGCTCCGTTGTCGGTAATGTGATTCGATCGACACGATCACTCTTCATGTCCAGGACCACCTCGGCCAACGGCGAACCATTGACGGGCATAAAGCCTATAGTGACGGCCTGAGAGATGAGGTTGCGGGTGATTTGAAGCACCAGACCATTGCTGTCTCGAATGGCGCTGAGCATCGGCGCTCCAGAAGCGACAGTCACATATTCCAAGGTGATCCGGTGCCCTTGCGGGGAATACATTTTTACCGGCACGGCCACCTGCGGGCTGGCCCCCTTGGGCTCCAAGACTTCGACAAGCCCGGACTTGTGAACGATCTTGAACTGGTTGTCCGGCAATTGATAAAACTGAAAATCCTCGATTTTCTGCTCTTTCATCCGCATACGATTGGCAACGCCTTCGTATGGCCCGGTGACTTTGAATGTCTGCCCCGAATACACCGAGACAACTTGGCTACTTGGGGTGTACTGACTTAGCGCAAGGTTCCAACCCTTGCCATAACCGCTATTAACGGTATTCAACGGATTGTAGCTGAGCATCAACGGCACAGACGGACCACGCAAATAGTTACTGAAAAGCTCCGTCAATGATAACGACACGGTATAAAAGCCGGTCCGAGGATCTACACCAGTCTGGATAAAACTCATGAAATTGAAAGCATTGGAGTGCACAGCGGTGGACGCAGTCATCGTCAACTCCACATATAAATCAAAGTCAATTGAATATCGGCAATGCAACGGGTGTCGCACTGCCGCCCGACATAGTTTAATGCCCGTTCGTGTTGATCTTGCCTTTCATTGGGGTCATCTATCTTTCGATCGGCACTGTTATCGCCACGAACGGGTACACCTGATTGCTTCGGCCTGCGTTTTACTCACCCAGGTGATCAACATATAATCTATTGCGATCCGAGGTTCTAAAACCAATGGCAAGCTTGTGCGAATTACCTTCATCATCCGTCAAGCGGACATTCAATGTTTTAAACCTCAGCGGGTGTAACTTTACCCGCTGATCCTGTCGAATGCCGTCGGAGTGTTCACAGCGAAAAAGCCCGACTCGAAACACGCCTTCGGCCATGGAGTTCCCGGGTTCCATTTCGGTTTTGACTGGAATACCCAAGTTTTTGACCAGTTCGGGATCATAGTGCATGACATTTTCATCACGCAGCACTAACGGGTCGTTATACCCATAGCCGGTATAACTGAACATCGTTTCATTAGGGGCCGGGCTTTCCCATTGCACAATCGACTTCAACTCGCCAGGTATCTCGCCTACGGTCGCTATTTGGAAGTTGACCCCCACTTGACCATCACGGCGATAAGTCAGCGTCCAGTAATCCGTCGTCTTCATGAAATGGTCGAAGTCATAATCACTGTCCGGATCTGACCCACCGCCCCCCAATATACGCTTACGTGTCAAATTATAATTATCGATGTCGGGGGTCGGCTGGGGCTCGGGTTCCAGCGTAATAATCCCGTCCGGATGTCCCGGGTCTATGTTCGATTGCCAAGGGTTCCCCTCGGCATCGAGGAATAGTGCATAAAATCGGTCGGGTTGGGCGCTACGAGACACCATGAACACTCTCACCCTGTTCGGCAACTCTGCGCGGTCAGCCGGTGGGGCTTCTGCATCGCGAGAGCCCGGGAACGGTTTAAAACGGTTGGGAATTCGCGTTTGCGCCCACTGCGGTGGAGGCACAGGCGAATCATCTTCCTCCAAACCTTCTTGCAGCGCCTTCACCTCGCTAACCTCTTGGTGCGAATCGACGTAGTATATTTTCAAGGAATCTTCTTCCTCAAAGGTCAACCTCGCGCCATTGGTCTGGATAATCGCTTCGAGCGGCAATTGCTGATAACCGTTGGCGAACAGTTTCTTGGAGCGCAATGGCTCCAGGTCAAATCGACTGAGATCTGACCAGCCGAGTTCTGCATTGTGGGCTGCCAGTTTTACGATGCTGTAACCGGCATACACGAGCATGCCTGAAGCTGAAATTTCGCATCTGACAATGTCGTAACGTCGACGTGAGGTCGCAGGGGCGGTATAGACGCCATCATCAGTGACCGTCCCGTCCCCGATAACCCGCCAAGTACGCTCTACTTGCTCGGGGGCGCCTGACTTTTCCGTCAATGACAGGGTTGCAGAGCGCCCCACATTGCTGGAAAAGTTTGGCTCTATCTCCAGCGTGGGAGCCGCTCTCGTCAGCACCACCGTCGCTTCGACCGACTCACCCGTGTCATCCCCGACAACAATGGTGTCCACCACGGTGAACTCGGGCAATGCGAGCAACTTGTCGGCCGACGGCGGTGTATAGATCGCCGTATTACCTGTTGCGGACAACGTGCCATAGGCCGGTTGCTGCCATGTCAGCGTCGCACCGCTCAGCGCGGTCGCGACAAAGGTCACGGTATTCGTCTGGTGCCCCTCGATGCGTGACACGACCGCCGGAGAAATAGCCATTGACTGGGTAGTCACCAGCAACAAGGCCTGTACTTCGTAACTAAGCCGCGTTTGGGGGTCTACGTAGGACGCTGTGATGATATTGCGCACCAGGTCCTTGCCCAACTCGGCGCTGGAGACGGGCTGGTAAAGCCCGGTGGTAGGATTGATCGTACCCGCCGAGGTGTTCGAATTAAGACTCCTGACACTCCAGCTGACGTTCGTCGCCGTGCCATTCAGATAGGCCTTGTATTCAACGGGTACGCCGCCGGCCTTCATGACGTGAACCCCTGGCTCGATGGTCAGCGACGTTCTGGAGGGATCCAGGCTGCCGAATATCACCAGATCCTTGGGAACATGGCGGGAATGTTCCACGAACACATTTTTCTGTCCGGGAAACAACAAGCTTTGGATCAGCGCCAGTTTGTCTTCATCATCAGATTGGTCGACATACTCTTCAGCCAACACCATGGTCGCCGAATAGTCACCATCATCGGGAATCAAGTACGGAAAGCGTTCCGGGGACGGAATGTCCCCACCGTGGGTGCTGCCCCTAAGCTTGATCATGACCACCACGGCACCATCGGCCGCGTTTTTCGCACCCGTCACTTCGGCCCCGGGCGCCCGCTGGGTCAGCACAATGAAATTCGTCGGGGTTAAATCACTGTGCCCTTTCAGGTCGAGAATACCCAGCACATAAACCTGCCGCTCCGGCGGCAACGCCTTGAAACGCGCATCAAAGTACGCGCCTATTTTGGCTTGGCTGGCCGCCGGTCCCGCGAGATTGCAGGAAAACCGCGTCCCCTTGGACAAATCCAGCGTCACCCTGCCCAGGCGATCGACCACGCCCACCACCAACGAAAGATCCAGTTCCACGGTCAGCGTATAACCGTGAGCTTCGCTAATGTCGAATTCATACAACAAGCCACGGCTCTTCTCGTAGACGCTAAAGTTTCCGCCCAGAATACTTAACGTCAACTTTGCCCTGGAAGTATCCAGCCGCGCGGGTTCGAACGACAGCAGTGGTTTACCCAGCATGACATTCGTCATCACGCCATATTCGGTTCCCGAGTCATTGAGGTCCATGGTGCCGGAGAATACCGGCAGATAGCTGGTGCCATCGTATTTTTCCAGCCATTGCTGTTGGAGTATCCGATTAAGTCGCTCACGACTAAAGGCACACACCGCGCCCCATCCACGGGTAATCGAGCCCTCTTTCATTTTTTCAACAATATCGACAAGCGCGTTACTGGCCATTTTGATTGTCCTCAGCGAGTGAAGCGATACGATTCAAAAGCTCCTTGGCCTTCTCACGGGCTTCGGAGTCCTGGCTGGACTGTTCAAATTGTTCGTAGACGTCTTCCAGCAAACGGTTCAGTTCCTCAAGAGAGAGGTTTTGCGGAATTTCCGGTGCAGGCTTATCCGGAAGTGGTGCGAGCGGTAAAGGAAGAATGGTGAAACCATCGGCCCGAACCCAGCCCAAATCAATGAGCACTGTGATGAGTGCGAACTGACTGTTGGTCGTTTGACTGGCGGTGAAAACCCCAGTGTCTGGATCAATCGTCCCAGCATCTTCGGGTATACATCCCCATGTCGGTGGATCCGGTGGAGTACCGCCGCTTAGTTGGGGAATCAGCTTCACTTGATTGGCGGGCATCCCCGCAAAATCGGTACGTATAACGGCCGCAACAAAATGCTTGATGACCATCAAGGTTGTTTGCTCTTGATGGGTCGTTGTATCGGTAACAATGACCTTATCTATTGTAAATGAGGCGCCGGGTGCCGCGTGCTTCAGTGGCGCGTAGTAGGTGTTTTCGCCACTTTCAGCCGTTTCGTTAATACGACCGTCGCCCTCGACACGCCATCTCAAGGCACCACCACGGCTATGGGCCGAAAGCTTACGACTTTCTTCGGGTTTCCCGGTTTCGGAGCCATTACAAATCTCTATCAGCGGGTTCAGGGTTATTGCCCTGGCCACTACCGTGACCAGCGCCCTGCTGATATGACGGTCATTGCCGGTGCCGGGCCCGGTAGCAATGACCTTGACCCGCTTATAAGTCCCGTGGATGTCCGCCAATGCAGGCGCGGTGTAGTCACCCGTCGCTGGATCCATTCGCCCGGCGCCTGAGGCGTTGCCCTCAAGGTCCTCGACACGCCATGTGACGCCGGATACCGGTGGTTCTGTCTTGAAAAGGTAGGTCCCACCGTGAGTCAACATGACTTCTACAGGATCGATGGAAAACGTGGTCAGGCGAGGATCGATGGAGCCGAATAAAACCATTTCCCTCGTAAGGTGCAAGGACTTGAGTTGTACGGCATCTTCGTTGTTGAAAAACAGCGTGTGCAGAACGAATACATCGATATCCTCAAGCCCGTTGAACAGCGTCATCGACACATTAGCGACGTTTTCACCCACCCGATACTTGAAATCGTCGGACTTCATAAAATTTCGCACATCCTCAGGGAACTCCTCGAGCCCGAGGTCGGACACATTCAAATACGTTTGATACTCCTTCATTCTTACCTGGAGCCGACGCGAGGTTGAATCGATCGAAAAATTATAGGTGGCACTAAATCCGAGGCCCATGGAAAACTCTTTTTCCCCATTCAGATAAAACTTCATCCGAAGAAATACATCTTCGCCACCCATACCCACTTGAAAATAGGGTTCACCACCATCAAGCTGGTAAAGCGTCATGGTGAGCAGGTCATCAGCATTTATATAAATCGGGAGCTTATAACCGTAAAAGGTCAAATACCTGCTGCCTACGATGACTTGAAACTCCGGAATTTCCAGGAAGCCTTCGGTGCCTTCTTTAACTTTTATTCTATAAGTGAAGCCTTTGTTATCTGTCTCACCCACGAACTGAGCATTCGGCGAGTTAAACGCCCGGGCCGTGCCTTTGCCGATAATGCCGTGCATGAAAAAGTGACTGCCAAATATCATCATTGCATCGAGATCAGGCCGATCACTGGGCAAGGGATACAACCAGTCCTCGCCTGGTGTTCCGCCCTGCACTTCGTCATCCATGGCGATACGTACCTCAACGGCGCCGCTGCCGAAGTTCGCGGCCCCACGCGTCGCCGCGCCCTCTTCCATAACGGTGCGTAGTTTGAATTTCTGAGGTTTCATGAACGCCTGGGTGGTGGTCGCCAACGTCCCCAGGGTAAACGTCCGCCGTTTCTGATCGGCCTCCCTGAACTTGCGCTTGAAGAAGGCCCCGGCCATCCGGCGCTGATGCTCGATCCGGTCGCCCTTCACTTCCCAGATGTAGCGTTGGGAACGAGGATCTCCCAAGTCCAGCACCACCTCGCCATCCTCGCTGACGGTGCCCTGGATGTCTTTCAGTTCGACCCTGTCGGCCACCAATGTCGGATGATCCAGCGGGTCGAAAGAGCTGATTCTATTGACTTGAGGGAAGCTGAGTACGTCATCCAACGATATATCCTTACCTCCGACAACGGCCATGCTCATATTGACTTCGGCCGAGTTCAGGTCAGGGTTGTTCTCGAAACTCAAGCGTGGCGCGTCGGTGACGTAGTCGATCAACCAACTCCACACGGACTCCGATGAGCCGTAGGATTCACTGATTGGCGGCATCACCGAATGCTTGTCGTGTTTTTCGATGTATTCCTGCAACAGTAACTGGTTGCACTTGTCTCGGTCATAAGCCACCAGCGCACTCCAATCATCCGTCCGAGGTTTGAGTGCGGCCCATTCCAGATATTGCTCGAGCGTTTTTTTTGGTGCGGCCATGATGTTCATCCTCTTCTCATGAAATGAAAGGGTTTGCCGATCTTTCAACTGATGAATTGGCAAGTCCATCCGTACACGATGTGCAACGGCAGCAAGCGCGATCACTCCGAGTATTTTCGAGCAAAATTTCCGGCGCGGGCTTAGGTGGAAAGGGTGCGAGCGGTAAAGGAAGAATGGTGAATCCGTCAAACTTGATTCCCCCCCGCTCCATCAACACCGTGATGACAACGAATTGACTACTGTTGACTTCGCTTGCGGTAAAAACGCCGTGGGTTGAATCAATTGATCCGGCCTCCGCGGGTAAACAGCTCCACGTTAACGCCTCCGTGAGCGGTTGCCCGCCAACCGTGGCAATCAACTTCGCGTGATGGGGTAATGTGTTATTAAGTTCGACGCTCACGGCTATCATTTGCCCGTGATGGTTCACCACTATCAGACAACTTTGTTGTTGGCCGGTAGCGGTGTTCTCAACGACCACTTCATCTATCGTGAACGTGGGCACGCCTGGCACCCGCTTCGGTGGGGCGCGGTAGGTATTTTTTCCGTGCTCATCGGCCGTTTCGTTAATACGACCGTCGCCGTTGACACGCCATCTTAAAGTACCGTTTGTGCCATGAGCCGACAGCTCACGGGTTTCATCGGTTGTTTCCGGGGAAAAATTACACGTCTCGACCAACGGATTCAGAGTGATAGCCCTGGCCACGACCGTAACCAGCGCCCTGCTGATATGGCGGCTATTACTGTTGCCTGGGCTGGTCGCTATGACCTTGATCCGTTTATAAGTTCCTTGGATTTCCGCCAATGAAGGGGCGATATAAGCGCCGCTATTTGCATTCATTTGCCCGACACCCGTGGTGTTACCCTCGAGATCTTCCACAACCCATCTGACCCCCAATGTTTCTGGTATGGTCCTGAACCGGTGGGCCTGGCCATGGCTCAACATGATTTCCAAAGGATCGATGGCAAACGTGCCCACGCGAGGACCGATGGTGCCGAACAGGAGCATTTCACCTATCAGGTCGACGGTCTCGAGTTGTACGGCATTCTCGGCGTTGAAAAAGAGGGTATTGAGGGTGAAGACATCGACCGCTTCAAGACCATTGAATATTTGCATGACGGCAAGGCCTACCAGATCCCCCAAGCCGTTCTTGAATTCAGGGGTGTACATATAGGCAGCCACGTCCAGCGGTAGCAGCGGATTAGGGTAATAATCGACGGCAGAATGGAATGTCGCCAATTTCACTTGAAGACGGCGCGATGTTCGATCGAACGAAAATCGATAAGTACCACTGAAGCCCAGGCCCATTAAACAATGGAAGGAAACACCATTCACCGTACATAACATCAGGCGCCTGCTGTTCTGATTCCCCATGCCAACGCCCAGCGACAGCGAGCCGTCCGCCCCCCGATAAAGTGTCATGGAGAGCCGATGATCCTGGCTGATATAGATGGGAAGTTTATAGTTCCTGAACGTTACCCTTCTGCCACCAACATCTGCTTCGAACGGTGGAACTTCCAAATAGCCCTCGGTACCGGACTTAATCCCAAGCCATTCGACGAAGCCTCTATGATCCGTTCGACTGTCAAACTGGGCATCGGGGGCATTGAATACCCTGGCCGTACCCTTACCCACAATGCCGTGCATGAAAAAGCGTGAACCGAACATCATCAATGCATTCAGATCAGGTCGGTCACTCGGCAGGGGGTATATCCAATCCTCTCCTGGTAACCCTCCCTGCAATTCGTCATCCATGGCAATGCGCATTTCAATAGCGCCATCGCCGTAGTTCGCCGCCCCAAGCCTGGCGGCGCCCTCTTCCATAACGGTACGCAACTTGAAGGACTGGGGCTTCATGAACTCCTGGGTGGTCGGCGCCAAAGTGCCCAGGGAAAACGTACGCCGCACCGGATCGGCTTCCCTGAACTTGCGCTTGAAAAAAGCCCCCGCTACCAACCGCTCATGCTCCAGCCCATCCCCCGTCACTTGCCAACGGTGGCGCTGGGAATCAGTATCGCCCAGGTCCAGCAGCACTTCACCGCCCTTGGAGACACTGCCCTGAACGTCTTTGAGCAGCACTCGTTCGGCCTCCAGACGCGGAAAATCCAAAGGATCGAAGGAGCTGATTTTTTTGACTTGAGCCTGGCCAGCCACGTCATCCAGCGTTACTTTTTTCCCGCCGACAATAGCCACACTCATATTGACTTCGGCAGACTGTTCGCCAGGGTTATTCTCGAAACTCAAGCGTGGCGCATCGGTGACATAGTCGAGCAACCAACTCCAGGTACTCTCTCCTGTCCGGTAGGCTTCATTGATAGGGGGCATCAGCGAGTGCTTGTCGTGTTTTTCTATGTATTCCTGTAACAGCAAGCGGTTGCACTGGCCCCGATCATAAGCCACCAACGCACTCCATTCACTCGTACGAGGTTTGAGTGCGGCCCATTGCAGATACTGTGCAAGTGTTCTTCGGGGCGCGGCCATGATATTTATTCTCTTCCCATGAAACGAAGTGGCTTGCCAACCTATTTAAACCATCGATCAAGCTGCCAATACAAAATTGGCAGGTGCATACAGCGTTTCCGCCCCCTGCTCATAAGTAATGGTGACTTGCACACTGATACTTCCAAGTTTCAACGACTGAAAAGCGGAAGGCAGCATGGATTTCGCGATCAAGCGGGCCGTGACGTCCTCAGGACTGACAGAATAATTTTCAAGAATGAAGACCGTCACGGGCGAATCGTCATTACCCTTTCCATTAATAACCACATTGACAATCTGGTCCTCACGCATATAGGGCCAGGCGTGCAGTGTGAACAGCTCGCCGACCGGAATAATTCGACTGATATAAATAGTCCCATTGTTCTGTTGGGCTTGAGCAGACTGAATGGTCCGGTAACGTGATTTTTCGATCGGCAATACGCGAACAATGAACACTTTCGACGGCACCGGCGCAGGCTCTCCAGTCTGCATGACGGTGTAATAAACCCGAACCGCCTTATCCAGATTCGCGGGGATATATTGTGGCGGTATATTGTATGTACGGCCCCCTGGGGTCACAGGGGAGAACGCAATATACTTGCCGCCCGTGCCATAACCTTCCCAATGCACGTTGACCTCGTCATCTGGACCATAATTGGCCTGCGGGTCTATATCGATGGTAACGCCTGACGTGGTCAAACCCAGGACATCCAATACACCTTCACCCGGTACCGGGTCATCCGGATCGGGCCGGGCGTTCTCGACGATGACCATCGGCAGATTCAAAGGTGCCCGCACGTTGGCCTGATACGGTGTGGCCGAGAGCGCCATGCCGACCCGAGCGTATTCATAGCGAAGGTCTATCCCTGCCCCCTGGCTGGCGCTGACCCATTCGGCATCCAGCATGAGTTCGAAAAAGCCTTTGTCCAGGGTCGATGCGTCGACCCTGGCACGCAATATGATCGGCGCCACGCCAGCGGCTGACGAAGAGGCATGGCAGAGGAATTCGTCACCAACGCTCATGCCGGGATAACCTTCGATGCGCAGCGGCAATCCATCGGGAAACAAGGCTGGATTGATCGTGCCCCCGTCGTGACCAACGATCGTCAAGGCGGGCAACATCGCCGAAGACGGGGCCAGGAGTTCAAAGGTTTGCCGAGAGGAGAACGTGACCTCCTGCTGGGTGCCGACGTACTGGATACCGTAGTACAACTCAACGGATCCATCTTCGACCCGCAGCAGATCGGAGCGATTGAGAAACAGGCCCAGGGGGTTGCCCGGTTCGCCCTCCAGGATCACCCTCGGGTAAGCCAGGGCCGGGGTGTATTCGCTGCCGTCGGGGTAAAACCGGCGGCCATGCAAGGTGACCGTATCGCCAACCGCCATCGCCTGGTAAGGCATCATCCACGGCGTGATGATTGAATCTGCCGTCTCCAGATCCAGGTGAAGGTCATGGGACTCTCTGATCTGCACCATGGGCAGTGACAGCGCTGTCAGCGCCCCGGAACGTTTGCCGAGGTGGAATAACAACCGTAGCGATTCGTCGCCGGGTGCTGCTCCTGGTTTTTTCACTCGAAACGAATAGAAAACCGTCCCGTTGCGAAGCCGCTGCAAGACGCTGTTCTCGATCATCACGGGCATACCGTCAGGGGTGAGTGCATCGTCATGCACCTCGACCTCCTCGTTGAGCCTGTCGATGATTTCGCCATTCTCCGCGCAGCCGAACCAGCTGACGATGAGCATGTCCGCATCGGCGATCCCGTCGTAACAGACGAAGGTTTCCAGATCCTGCGTACCAAGGCTGTCCAGGTCGATGGCATTGTCCGGCCCTAGCGCGGGAATCGTCGGCACTGGATTTGGCTGCGTCCGGATCGTCATGTTCCAGATTCCTTATGCTTGAAAGTTTTTAATGACTGTTTTCAGCAACGCTCAGGGTAGCTACCGGTTTCTGTCCCTTTACGTTTACGCCCGAACGAACGGCTTGGGAACTATCAGAACTGTTAGGTTTATGCCGGTGAATTTTCTGTTAGCGTTTATGAAAGCCTCACTTCACACATCTGGTGGCGAGAAAAGGGATTTATCAAATGAATACTTTCAAACGGAGTTTCACAGTCCTTTTATTTGGCCTGATCGGGTCCTGCTGTTTTATCGCCACGAGCAACGCGGCAGGTTTTATTAAAGTTCGTGAAGGTGATGGAATACGGGAGTGCAGTATTCCTGCCATTCCAGGAGATTATCTTGTCAGGCTTAATGGCTGCACAAATGATCAGGCGTACACCGTTCGTTTCGTCGATGTACCTTCGGCACTTCATGTCACTTTCTTCGACAACTCTATAGGCGGCTATTGCGAAAGAGATAAGAGCTGGGAAATAGAGGTCCGCACCATAAAAAATCCCACCACTACGCCTGCGGATGATTATATAAGCCTCGCGGCAATGTACAGCGTACCCGACAACACACTCGTTGTACCCGGCATATTGAAAATCAGAACAAGAACATCAGATGGCCCTATCAACGGAAGACTTACCTGCGTGCGCGTCGAAGAAGGAAAATAAACCTAACTCCAAGAGACTGTATTTATGGCCGCCTCCACCGCCGTCCACTCCACAGCCTTCAACTTCCTCAGCTTTGTGCAGTCCGGGGTCGATGCCCGCACGGGCATGTATACGGTTTCGTTATCTTTACCGGAAGTGAAAACCTGCGAACTCAGCGGACCGGTAGTGCCCCTGTCGCTCAACTTCAACCCTCTCAACACGGTCGACGGCGGCTTTGGCGTGGGCTGGGAGCTGGCCCTGACACAATACGTTCCCAGTACACAAATCATCTCGTTGCATTCAGGAGAAACATTCAAAGTCACGGGGCCGTACCCCGGATTCGCCAATCGTTTGCGGATGAAAGAGCAGAAAATAGAAGACTTCCAGTTGTTTACCCTGCCCGCCAACCAATTCAAGGTCGTGCACAAATCAGGACTTGTAGAAATACTGGAATCGAAGGGGGCCACACCTCAAGTGGCCGTGCCGGTAAAAATGTACTCCCCGCAAGGGCATGAGGTCACCCTTGAGTACATCTCCGCCTATGGCAAACCCATGCTCAGCGCCATTCGAGACAGTACCGGAGCACTGCTGCGAGTCACCCGCGACACTGTGGAGAAGACCGTCACGTTCGCGATGGGCATCGTCAACGGGACACCTTCGGCGCAGGTGATTCTGAGCCTCAAGGATGATCGCGTCGACAGGATCACACTGCCTACCACGGAAGGCGCCGGCTGGCGCTTTGAATACCGGTCGGAAAAGGACCTGCGCTGCATCGGCGAGGTCTGGACGCCTTTGGGCGCCCATGAAACCGTCCGGTATAACGACGAGGGTCATGGTTTTCCCGGTAGCGACAACACCCAACGCAAACTGCCAAGGGTGACCGACCACACCACCGACCCAGGCGGGGGTAATTCCCCCATTGTCGTGAAGTACAGCTACAGCGCTGATGGCCATAATTTCCTGGGCTATGGCAGCGCCATCGACTGGGATGACGATGGCCTGGACAACCTTTTCAAAGTCCTTGAGCCCTATGTCTACACCTCCACCGAAAGCCTGATGGCAGGCACTGAAACGGCGCGCAGCATTACCCGCACGTTCAACCGTTTCCACTTGCAGACCCAGGAAATCATTGCCCAGGGCAACCACCAGAAAGCCATACGGACCCATTATTACGCCGATGACGACAGTAAGCTGTCCTTCGACAACCAGCCCCGACAATGCCAACTGCCAAGGAAAATATCGACGCTATGGTCGATCAGCGATGACCCGCGCTTCTGGCGCATGGACACGGAAATCAATGAATACGACATCCACGGCAATCAGACATTGCGCGTGGAGCCCACCGGTATTACCGAGCGAACCACTTACTATCCCGCCGAGGGTGTCGAGGGATTTTGCCCGAGAGACCCCTACGGCTTTGTGCGGCACGTCAACGAGAAGACCCTGACGCCGACAAGCGATACCGGTCGGATAGCGGACCTCGAGCCTGGTGCACCGAGCCTGCGCACCCGGTTTCGCTACGCGGAGTTACCGCCCCTCAACGCCAGCCCGATCACAGTAGCCTGGCTATGCGTGGTGCAAGAACGCCTGTATGAGTTGATCGACCTGCCCGCATCACCCTCCGGCCCCAGCGAACCGACGGAGCGACAGCTTTCACTGACGGTCTTTAACTATATCAATGCCCCCGCCAACCCACTGACCCACGGCCGGCGCGCTCGGCAAGCCATCACCATGGGCCATGACAGCGGCCCCACGTCGTTCATCGACTACGGCTACGAAAAGAACCCTGCAAACTTGTCTTTACGTACGGAACAACGCTCATCGACAGACTTCGACAACGCCGTCCGCACGGTGCTCGACGAGCGCTCGATGCTCAACGGCGAACCGTTGCTGGTCACCGATAACGGCGTCCAACACAGTTATCGTTATGACGCCCTGAATCGGGTGCTGAGCGAAACCCAGGCCCCTGACAGCGACTACCCGGCCACTCGCCGCTACAGCTACCGTTTGATCCGCCCGGCCGATGCGGGGCAAACCCCGATAACGACCCAGGCCTACCAGCAGATGGAAGACGTCAAGGGCGTCCGGGTGCGCACACACTTCGACGGGCTGAGCCGGGCCGTGCGCGAGGAAATGGAAGACCTCGATCACTCTGGCGGAAGCTACCGCGATATCTACACCGCGAAATATAACGCCAAGGGCTTTTTGACCGAGGAAACGGAAATCGACTGGCTGGAAACCACGGACCTTCCCTTGACGACGTCCTATACCTACGACCTGTGGGGGCTACAAGACAGCGCCACCCGGCCTGACGGGGTTAAGGAGTGGACACGCAACAACCCGATTGCCTTTACCACCGAAGAATGGATCGACGGTACCGCACGAACCCGGACCATCACCAATCGCTTCGAAAAAACGGTCAGCGTCGAGCAAGTCGCTGTAGACGGGCAACGCATCAGCCAAACCTCATTCAAGTACGATGGGCTGGGCAATTGCACGCAGCAGGTCGACGAACTCGGCCTGATCACGCGTTATCGCTACGATGCTTTCGCGCGGTTGCGCAGTACCACCCTGCCCGACCTGACAACCGTCCATGACACTTACGCCGAGCACAGCCAAGCCGAGCTACACACCTCGATCGATGTGGAACCCGGCAATACCCAAATGCCCACTCGCAAAGTTGGCGAACAACGCTTCGATGGCCTGGATCGGCTGATCGGTATCACGGTTGGCCCAAGGAGCGAGCAACTGATATACGAAGCCGGCCATTTCCAGCCGCAACAACGAATCACGCCGGCCGGCAACCAGATCAACTATCAATACAAGCATGGCCTGAGCGAAAAGCCGACACTCATCACCGCGCCCGACGATCAGTCCACCTTCGAAGTCGACCTGCTGGATGCCCGGCTCGACGGCTCGAAAAACAGCGAAGGTGAATATCACTTTTCTTATGATGAGGCCGGACGCCTGATCGGCGAAACCTGGACCGATGCCGTCGACAACAGAACCTACAGCACGAGTTACAAGACTTCGCTCAAAGGACGTCGCTTGAGCCGTACCGATATCGGCAACCACCAGACCCGCATGGACTACGACCCACGCAACGGGCGCTTGCGCAGCATTGAACAAGGCCAGTTGCGGGCCACCTTCGACTACGACGCGATCGGGCGTCTGTTCCGCACCACCAGCACCGACAAGACAAGCAGCAATACCCTGACCACCACTCTGGAATTCGACGAAGTCGG
Source organism: Pseudomonas sp. Lb2C2 (assembly GCF_052112205.1). Classification (NCBI taxonomy): domain Bacteria; kingdom Pseudomonadati; phylum Pseudomonadota; class Gammaproteobacteria; order Pseudomonadales; family Pseudomonadaceae; genus Pseudomonas; species Pseudomonas sp. Lb2C2. The sequence continues at coordinate 94,223 of NZ_JAUTYW010000005.1, forward strand.
GCGCGAAACCTTGCGTACCCTGGTGTTGCTCGGCGCACAAGGCCAACCGATCGAGGCCGAGCGCTCCATTGAACTGACCTACCTGGCCGACAGCAATGTAAAGACCCGACACCTGCGGGTAGCCGGCGCCACCGTCCTTCTGGAAACCTACAGTTACGACCTGCGCGGGCGCCTCGAGCGCTATCGGTGCTCGGGCAGCGACTTGCCCACGGACCGTTTCGGCAATGCCATCATCAGCCAATACTTCGAGTTCGATACGCTGGACAACATCATTTATACGCGCACAGTGTTCAACGATGGGCGCCTGGACATCGCGCACTTCACTTTTGCCGAGGACGATCCTTGCCAACTGGTGGACGCTCGTCACAGCCATCCTGACTATCAGCACCTGGAAACCCGTTTCAACTACGACGCTGACGGAAACCTGGAACACGACGAGTTGGGGCACCGGCTGAGCTATGACAGCCAGGGGCGCCTGGTGGAGGTCAAGACTCCGGCGGGACTGTCCCTCACCGCGTACCGCTATGACCCCCATGATCAGTTGCAGGCGGTCACGCCCCAAGGCGATACCCAGACCCTGCGCTTTTACCAGGGAACGCGGGTCACCGACACGTGGCACGATGATCATCATGTCCAGCTCCTCTACCATGAGGGCCAACCCCTGGGCCAGCAAACCCCCAGTGACAACGAACAAACGCTGCTGCTGCTGACCGACGCCAAGCATTCGGTGATCGGCGAAAACCAGGGCAGCGCAGTGCGCAGTGTCGTTTACGGTGCCTACGGCGAACGTGACGAAAACAGCAACCTGCAGAGCTTGCTGGCCTTCAACGGCGAGGCAGTTGAAAGCACTGGATGGTATTTGTTGGGCAATGGTTATCGGGCCTACAACCCGAGTCTAATGCGCTTTCACAGCCCGGACTCTCTGAGCCCCTTCGGGTCGGGTGGGCTTAACTGCTATATGTATTGTGCGGGTAATCCGATTGCTTTTAGTGATCCGACTGGGCACCAAACGCAGAGCCTTATTAACAACCCAGCATTCACCTATGGTGTGGGGGGGGGCCTCGCCGTATTCCTGGGTATCGTGCTCTCAATCCTGACGCTCCACCCAGGGCCGGTTGTCGCGGCCGTGGCTGAGGCGGTAGGCACAACAACCGCAACAGTGGTGTCTACCTTCAATACCGCGGCGAATATCGTGACCTGGGGCTCGGTAGCGATAAGTACGGGGGTGGACACCGCGAGGATGTTTGTTCAAGACAAGCCAGCCAATGAAACCATGGGTTGGTTCGTGTTCGGCGTCGGTTTGATTTCGCTTCCGAAGTTAAAGAAGCCGACGGTCAAAAAGCCGAATATCTCGTACCCTATACTTCATATCAAACTTCGGAGGCCGAAACTGAAGACTATTCGTAAAAAACCGAGTAGCCCCAAATTGAGGAGAAGCAGCAGCCTGATAGATAATTCGAACCTTAATTTATTCGATCCGAAACCGGTAAATAACGGGGTTTCTGTTAATTCCCCCCCTCGCTCAAGAGTCAACAGCTCCTCCGTAGCGGATCCCTCTGGGCAGTCGATCGTTGAATCAGGTAGCAATATCAACGATCCCCAAACGACGACCGGTACATCTCAGGTCGAGAAAACTCCCGCTGCGGGTATAAAGGAGTCCCTGAAACGCGAAAAAAATAACTTGGAGCAAGGAGTCCGGGGACGCGTAATTGACGGAGGTGTAATCTACGGACAGGATTACAACAAGCACAGGCAGATTGGCGGCTGAAGCCAGGCGACCCAAGTTGCCTGGTTTCCTGCAAGAAACATCATCAAGCTGCTCGCGATGACGAAGCACCTTCAGCCTCATTTCAAACTCATATACCGCTTTCGCGAGCAAGTTCGCTCCCACAGGGGATTTGTGGTGACTGAATGTCTAAAACCACCCCTGCATACCTGTGGGAGCGAGCTTGCTCGCGATGGCGCAAGCACATCCAACCGCAATGCAAGCTGATCCACCGCTTCCGCAAGCACTCTCACACTGGGTTCGCAGCACTCACAATGCCCTTCAGACTCACTCCAGCAGGTTCGGCGTCAAATGCTGGAAGGTAATCCACCTTGCACCTGCATCGAAACTGACTTTGGTCTCAACGGTAAATCGTTGATGAGCCACAAGAGACGACATGAAGAGCTTGGGCAACTTGACATGTACTCCCTCAGTGACCTGCTCAGGTCGGACCCGATGCTGGAACAGGACGATTTCGCTCACGGTTTGGCGTTGAGCATTCTTGCCCGAGACCGTGATGGTCACAAGGCACACCTCGCTGATAAATGCCCACGCCCGCTGATGAACAGGCAACCCCGTGGTGGGAATACTGGCTTTGGAAACGGGGTCGGAAAAAGGGGATTCAAGCTGAGGCACGAGGAATCTGTGCACCGGCAATGAGCCGACCTGTACCGTCAATATCCCTGACTGTTTGGTCGACGTGTCTGTCAGGACCAGGTCGTAATAGACCGGCAGACGCTTGCCGAACATCGCTGCGATATTGGCCGGTGGTATGGTTACTTGTTTGGTGCCCCATGGCACGGGAACGGAAATGGCCCCCACCGCCTCAGGCTCCCCAAACTGCATATGGACAACGTCGTCATCGTAATAAACGGCATCGTCAGGGATTTTCGCCGTTGCACCGGCTACCGTTTTTTGTGGGTCCAGATCCGCATACTCGGATGGGCTGCCTTCGGCTTGGGTGATCCATGGATGGGGAACGAAATGTGGCGCGCGCACCACCGATACCAGGAACGATACCGCGGAGGACTCGACGGATTGATTCCCTGCCCTGTCAGCGACGTGGTAGGAAATCGAGCGCATGCCATCGCCCATGTCACGTATGAGCGCCTCAGTGAAATCAAGCCGTATGGGGTCTTCGTAATCATCCCGGGTGAGGGACTTGCTGACCTCGCGGTACTGGCCATTATTTTCATTCAGCCATTTAGCCGTGATCGTATCGCCAGGGGCGGGCTCCAGATAAGTGGGGACCGTCACGGTAATAATCCCGTTATGGTCGATGAGGTACTGTTCGGAAAGGCCGTCCTGAATAATGTCCGGGTCGATTAATAGTTGGCTGTTAACCGCAAGAACAGGCGCTGTCGTATCAAGCGTAATCACCAACTCAGCGGAGGGATCAGGGTCATCATGGTTATAAGCCACCACCGTGTAGAACAACCGATGGCGTCCGTCATTGCCACGCAGTAGCCTTTTGGGCAACGTCACATACCGGTCTGACTCTTCGATAGGCTCATTCCATTTACGGAGGTCTACTGATTCTCCATCAAAGAACAGCTCAACCGACTCTTCACCCAAATCTGGAAAAGAGTGCTCCCATATCGTAAACCAGACCTTCAGGTCATCGTGCGTGGCAGCTTCCGGGAGCAGATTGATTTCACCGCCCGGGATATTATCGAGCAGGCCATCCACACGGGGCGGAGGCTGTTCTCTGGGGTTATCGGGAGATGATGTGTTTCCTGACTCATTCATGAACATGGCTCCTGTAAAAAAGAGCGAGGAATAAACGGCCGTGGCCTTATTCCCCGCGTCACATGAAAGAACATCAAACCCATACCGCAGCAGCACTCCCCTTCTCCAGCCGCACTTAAGCCATTGAACTACCAGAGATAGCGCACGCCCACGTTGGCCCCCCACGGCTGATCGATCTTGTTGCCGTTGCTGTAATCAAAATCGGCATGGACCGACACTTTGTCAGTCAATGTCATCGCCACACCCGCACCCAACTCACCGCGCGAGCCCGAGAGGTCATTGCTGAACTTGTTATCGTTGACTTCCACTTCGTTGTTATTGGCGAACTCGTGCACATACGCGGCACGCAGGTACGGCTGCAGCACGTTGCCTTCGCCCAGGTCAAAGTTGCGCCCTACCGTCGCACCGACCTTGCCCAGCAACGAATGCGTGCGGTCGCCTTCGGCGGACAAGCCGTTGTCCAGGCGATAGTCCTTGCCCTCGACGATCACGCCCGACAGCTGTGTATAGGGTTCAACAAAGTAGTCGTGTTCCAACTTGATGTGACGACCGAACTCCAGGGACCCACCAACACCGTGGCTGTCGTAGCTACCCTTGGTTTTCTTGCCATCGCTGAGCTGGACCTTGGACTCATTCTGGAAACGGTTGAACTTGAGCACACCGTCGAAGTAGTAGCCGCTGTCGTCATCCAGCCAGGTGGTGTAGGCACCTAGGTAGTAACTGTCGACTTCGCCCGTGGTGCCGCGGCTCAGGTCCAGGTCGGACTTGCTGTAGCCACCCAACAAACCCACCAGCCACTGCCCGTCACCCACCGGCAACGGCGCATCGGCACCCAACGACAGGCCCTGCTGGGTTTGCTTGTAGGCCACGCCGGAACTGGCGCTGACATCGAACTTGTTGCCATAGGCACGAATCCAGCCACCGGCCTTGCCTTGGTCCCGGCGCACTTCGCCCATGCGGCTGCGCAAGGTGCTGAGTTCGCCGTACCAGACCGTGGGTGCGGCATTGAACAGCGCCATCACCGATTGGGTACCGGGGCTGATGATTTTCGAAGCAGTGTTCAGATACCAATCATTGTCGCCTTGCTTGATCAGGTTGTAGGAGTAGGCCCCCAAGTCCACCTCACCACCCGCCAGGGAAAACTGGGCATCGCCACCGCCGATGTGAACCACCGGAATGGATGCCGCGGCTCCCGGCTCCGAGCCACTGCTGTCGAGCGCCACCAGGTGATTGCCGGTGGCTGTCCCGGTCACCGTCAAGGTGTCGACCTGGCCGGTGCTGAAGTTGGTGTGCATGAAGAAGGTGCCGTTACCCGACAGCTCGCCCACCGTCAATTTGTAGAACTCGCCCGGATTGCCGAACTGGATGCCACCGCCGTTCATGGAGAGCTTCTCGACCTCGCCATCACCGACCATTATCCAGCGGGCGTCGTTGTTGACGGACAGGCTCTCGACGTTTTCCAGGCGACCGGTGAGGGTTGCGAAGTTATCGAGGACAACGTCGGCACTGCTGCCGGCCTCCACGATGATGTCGCCGACCAGATGACTGTTATCGGCCCTGAAATTCGCCGAAGAACCATTGACGACTTCCACCAGCGTGCCGTTGCCGCCCACCAGGGTGGAGCCGTTGTTGACCTCGATGTTCACCCGCTCGGTGTTGGTCTGGGTCTGCCCGTCGATGATGATGGCCGAGCCGGTCAGTCCTTCGACGCGGGAATTGTCCAGGATCAGCGCGTTGTCGGCGGACAGGTTGAGGTCGGCGAACAGGTACACACCATTGAGTCCGCCAATGATGGTGCTGTCGGTGGCGGAAATTCTGCCGCCGAAACTTTGCACGCCGAAGCCATTGGCGTTGCTGCCAGTCACGGTGGAACCGGCCTCGAGTATCAATTGGCTGCGGGCACTGAGGGTTACCCCCACTCGCCCACCGATGATCTCGCTGTCGCTGACCACCGCGGTAGATCCACCGGTAGCTGATGTTGCCAGACGCAACCCGGTATTGCTGCTGACAACTTTGCTGCCGTTGGCGATGGTCGCGTTACTGCCGGATAAGTCGACTCCGTTGGCATTGCCTTGAGCGGTGACCTGGGTATCGCTCAGATTGATCGTCGACCCGCCGGACGCACGGATCTGGTAAGTCGTGGCGCCATTGGCCGTCAGCTTGCTTTCGGTCTCCACCAGGTAATCGTCGGGCGTGGTGGTGGCGTCGATGGTCTTGGACGCACCCTTCTCGATGAGTGTCTGCGCCAGGCCGGTCGGGCTGAGCAACAACAATGGCGCGAGGGTCACGAGTTTGAGAAAACGCGCAAGCGGCGTGATGGAGAATGAGTGGCTGACGGGCATGGATAACTCCTGGATAAACAAGCTGTCTGGCAACCGTCGAGCCTGGCGTTTTACTGCCTGGGTCCGAACGATCAAAAGGCGGCAATCCTAAGCACTCGCTTCCTGGATATATGTAGGATTTATCCTTGTGTTTGTGAGACTTTTCTTATTACTTCCGTATGAAATATCAATGTAGGCGCCTTTCCTATGAACCCGCATCGACCTGCACTCCCGGGCGAAAAACGCCCGGGTGCCAGCTCAAAGGTCAAGGCGTTGGTGGCCTTGGGATCTCGCACGGCTCGTTCGGTCGGTGGAAGGCGGTGATGGTTGTGAACGGTGTCGAATCAAGTGTTTCCGAGCCGTCATCATGGAAGTACTGGATCTTCGCCCGGCCCCTGCGACCCGTTGCTGCGGTCTCGTTATAAAGCGGCAGGATATGAGTCGTATAAGGTTCCACCCGAATGGTGAAACCGGTGAGAGGTGTACCGGTAGCGCCCAGCACGTAGTCCCGGTCAAACTGCGCCCCGACGATCGGATCTTCGGGATCGCTCAGATACTCTCCTCTCATGGGCGTGAAGACGAACTTGATTTCGTCGCCATCCTTGAGCACTCCGGTGAGGTCAGGGATGTCGACCCTGAGCGCGCCATCGTCATCAAGAACCCTGCAACCTGGGTACGGGGTCGTCACTGGATCAATGGTGGGGAAACTCGCAGGCGGCAGCTCAACCGCAATGGCGTTGACATTGACCTCGGTTGGAGTGGATTCCAGATCATTCTCAATGCCTGTCGCGCTCAATTGATAGTGCACCGGCACCTTCAGGCCATTGCCGCCGTCCTTGATGTAGATCCAAGGGATGTCGACGGTTTGATCCTGGCCAGGTACGTGCTCAGGATTTGTATCATCGAAGGTTATCTGGGCCTCTACGACACGAGTGCCATTCCAGAAAAAATCGATGATATGGCCGTCAACCGCCTCGGCGTACCAGGTAAAGGTAAATTTCGCGTCCTTGTCTTTGTCGGCCCGTGTCAACTGGTTGGTCCGGCTATCATCCCAATTCGTGACTACACCTTCCTCCAGGCTTGGATGCACCGGATTCGGCCAGTCGGGAGACGGCCAGGGAATCCATGGGATCGGCACTTCGAAGTTGACGTCGATATCAGTGTCCTCAGGTCCGAATAGCCGGCCTTTACGAACGACGTGATAACTGACGTTGGTCGCCTTGTCGCCGGTGGTGTTTTCGCCGTATTCCTGAAGCATGAGGAGTGTCGGCTCCACCGGGACCTCGATCTTGTCCAATGGATTGGGGCCAACGGGAACGTCGTCGTCCAAGGTTGTATTCCCCCACTTCAGACGAATGTAGTCATAGCTCTTGGGATCGTCATACAGAGGAATCCAGACGCTCACACCCGCTTGCGCATGCTCGACCACCAACGGGCCCGGGTCCGCTTGGGGGACTTGCGGTGGTTGCAGGTTGGTCGGTAGCGAGCCGAAGGTGAGGCTTATTTTCTGCCAAAGCGACAGATTGCTGGGATTGGTCGCCCTGTCCATCAGGACGTAGACGAAAACGCATTCGGCATCGCCAAACGCACGAACAAGGTCGCCGTCAATTTCGATGGGGGTATCCGTGATGCCTGGGGAGGGGACATAGCCAAAGTAAATCGGGGTGAGTCCAGTCGGGTCATCAGGAATGTGGGCGGCGTCCACCAGATAAACGGCGATGCGATCCGTCGCTTGCCAATCATCATAACCAGGAATCGTGGCAATCAATTTGCTACCAGGAGCCAGATTGGTGTCATCGAGGTAGGGGCTTGCAAACTTCAACTCTGCTGGCGGGTCGTGTCTATAAGGTGGCACTTGGTCGACAACGATAGGGGTTATTGGCGAATCGTCTTCCTCATTCTGATAAGTGTGATGGCGATACCTCACAAGACACGGAGAATTTTGCGGAAGGTATTCGGGACGAATGAGCATCGGGTATGGAAAAGTTTCTGGAAATTCATCTTCGCCCGTGGGTATCACAAACACATGATCGGCCACAACTTCAAAACGACCATTACCACGATCGAACAGGACTTCGATTGTCTCCGGCGTATTCGCAGGCGGCGGGTTATCCCATAGGGGGATAGATACCCTCAATCCGTTCTTCAGACTGGGGCCGTTGAGCAGGCCCGTCCCAATGTCGACTATTTCCGTATCAATGATTATGAATTTATCGCCCAACCCAGCCCGATGTTCAGTACGCATCCTGAGATAAGCGCTGTGCGCCTCACGCCGCTTCTTTTTGATATCCGCATTTGCCATGCTATCGCTCTCCCATTGACAACGCTCAGCCATTGAGACGCCAACGGCCACTAGGTTTTCTGGCAGATCGATAACAGCGGACACTACACAACGCTTCCCATCGCTCTGCGCGGCAGCTGAGGCCTTGAGCGAATTAAGCACGCGTTTTCAATGACGCGATACTGTCAGAGTTGACAGGTCGCCGGGACAAGATCAGGGCAAAATCAGCGCAACACCACCCCCACCAACACCGCCATCTCCAGCAATTCCAGCAACGCCCCGGCGGTATCCCCGGTGCATCCCCCCAGCCTGCGCAGCATCATCTGGCGCAAGCCGATAAACACCGCCGAGGCGACCAGCAGGGCAACGACGCCCACCCAACCCGTCACCAGCACGGCCCCCAGCGCGCACACCCACAACACCTGCCAACCGGCACGGCGGGGCAGATGATCGGCGAGGGCCTGGCCCAAGCCGCCGGCCCGCACGTACGGCGTGGTCAGGAACAGGCCGAGCAACGCGGCACGCCCCAGCACCGGCACGACGATCAAGGCCAACGTTTGTCCCTGCTCGATCAACGCCAGCAGCGCGGTGAACTTGAGCAGCAGCACCAACACCAGGGTGATCACCGCGATCGGCCCACTGCGCGGGTCTTTCATGATCAGCAGCGTGCGCTCGCGATCGCCAAAACCACCGAGCCAGGCATCGGCGCTGTCGGCCAGGCCATCGAGGTGCAGGCCGCCGCTGAGCAACACCCACGCGCTCAGCAACAGCGCGGCGTGCAGTAGCAATGGCGTGCCCAGCAGCAGTGCATTGAGCAGCCACAGCAAAACACCGAACAACAGCCCCACCACCGGATAGAACAACAGCGAACGGCCCAGCTGTTCAGGCTCGGGCATGCCGGGCAGGCGCACCGGCAGGCTGCTGAGAAATTGCAAGGCGATCCAGAAGGGCAGCATCGTCAATCCGCCTCTTTGAGCACTGGCCCTGCCGACACCGACAGAGAAAACAGTGCGCCATGGCCGACTTCGACATTGAGCAATTGCTCCCGAGGCAGGCCTCGGGCCTGGGCCAGCAGCAGGCGCATTACGCCACCATGGCTGACCAGCAAGACCCGCTGACCGGCATAGGCCGCGTGCAGGCGTTCGACCGCCGCCAGGACGCGGCTGGAAAACGCCAGCACCGGCTCGCCCTCGGGCGGCGTGAAGGCATAGGGATCGGCCCAGAACTGGCCCAGAGCCTCGGCGTCGGTGTCCATCAGCGCTGCTGCGCTACGGCCTTCCCAGGCGCCGAAATGCAGCTCTTGCAGGTCTTTGTCCAACTGCACCGGCACGCCGAGTCGGGCACCCAGTTGCTCGGCAAAGCGGGCGCAACGCTGCAACGGCGAACTCACCAGGCGATCCCAGGGCCCGCCTTGCTCGACAGCCGTGTGCATCTGCTCCCAGCCCCTGGCGGTCAAGGCATCGTCGAGGCTGCCGCGCAAGCCGCCGCCCAGCTCGGTTTCACCGTGACGCAGCAGGTCCAGGCGCAAAGTCATGCCGGGCGATCCGCCACGGCCGCTTCGGCAAACGTCGCCATTTGCCCATGAAGATCACAAGCCAGGCGCAACAGCGGCACCGCCAACGCCGCACCACTGCCCTCGCCCAGGCGCAGGCCGAGGTCCAGTAGCGGTTCAGCGCCGAGGGTTTCCAGCACGTGACGATGGCCCGGCTCGGCGCCGCGATGGCCGAACAGCAACCATGGCCGGCACGCGGGATTGAGCCGCACCGCCACCAGGGCCGCGACGCTGCAGATAAAGCCATCCACCAGCACCGCGACACCCTGCTGGGCACAGGCCAGGTACGCACCGACCAACGCGGCGATTTCAAAACCGCCGAGGTTGAACAGGGTCTGCAACGGGTCGTTGCCTTGGGCGCTGTGCAGCGCCAGGGCACGTTCGATCACCTGGGCCTTGCGGCCGACACCCGCCGCGTCCAACCCGGTACCCGGCCCGACCAGATGCGCCACCGGGCATTCGAGCAAGGCGCAGGCCAGGGCGCTGGCGGCCGTAGTGTTGCCGATGCCCATCTCGCCGCCGATGAACAAGTGCGTCCCGGCCGCAACCGCACGCGCCACACTGTCGCGGCCGGCGTGCAAAGCCTGCTCGCCCTGGCTAACGGTCATCGCCGGGCCCTGGGCGAAATTCGCCGTGCCCGGCCCGACATTCAGGTGCCGTACGCCGGGCAGGTCCAGCGCAGGCGTGACGGTGCCCAGGTCCACCACTTCCAAGGACGCGCCCAGTTGCCGCGCCAGCACGCTGATGGCCGCGCCGCCGCTGACGAAGTTGAGCAGCATCTGCCCGGTGACTTCCTGGGGATAGGCCGATACGCCTTCGGCGACCACGCCATGGTCACCGGCAAAAATCGCGATCCATAGCCGGTCGAGGCTCGGTTTGACCTGCCCTTGCAGGCCCGCCAGTTGCACCGCCACCGATTCCAACCGGCCCAGGGAACCCGCCGGTTTGGTCAGTTGTTGCTGACGGGCCGTGGCCTGCTCCAGGGCCTGGCTATCGACGGGCTTGCACGGGTCCAGCCACCAGCAGTGATTCATAACGCAGTACCTTTGAGAGTCAGGGGCAGGCCGGCGACGGTCAGCACGACGCGCTGACAACGTTCGGCCAAGGCTTGATGCAGCCAACCGGCTTCATCGACGTAACGGCGAGTCAGCTCGCCCAGCGGCACGACACCCATGCCGGTCTCGTTGCTGACAAAAATGATCTCCCCGGGCAACGCGGCCAGGCAGTCCAGTAGTGCTTCACGTTCGGCGTTCAGTGGCTCGGGGTCGTCGAGCATCAGCAGGTTGGTCAGCCACAGGGTCAGGCAATCCACCAGCAGGCATTGCCCGGGGGCGGCGTTTTCCCGCAGCACCCGCGCCAGGGCCAGGGGTTCTTCCACCAGCGCCCATTCGGTCGGGCGCCGCGCGCGGTGTTGCGCGACTCGCGCGTTCATCTCGCCATCCAGGGGTTGGCTGGTGGCGATGTAGGTCACTGGCAATCGGGTGTCTGTGGCGAGTTTTTCCGCCAGGCGACTCTTGCCGGAGCGGGCGCCGCCGAGGATCAGTTGCAGCATGGGTCATTACCTTTTATTTGGCGGTGTGGCGACTGGCCTCTTCGCGAGCAAGCCCGCTCCCACAGTTGATTCGGGGTGTACATGAATTCGGTGATCATCAGAGATCCAATGTGGGAGCGAGCTTGCTCGCGAAAGGGTCGGTACAGCCACCTCAAATCCCACAGAGTTCACGCAACAACCGAGTATCCAAATGCTGTTCCACCAGATCCGCCAGCCGCTCGATGTCCCGCTCGCGCAACCCGTGGTAATCCACCGCCTGCACATTCTGCAACCCGGCCCAGCGCAACAACGCGCTACTGGCCGCCGGTGATTCAAAGAGCCCATGCAGGTAGGTGCCGAACACCTGCCCGTCGAGACTCTGGGCACCGTCGCAACGGCCATCCTGCAGATGCACCGCCGCGTTTTCCAGGGCTGGGCCGGTGGTCACGCCCGCGTGGATCTCATAGCCGCTGACCTCAGCCTCTTCCAAGGCCAATCGCCCGCGCACATTGCGCAATTGCTTCTCGTGCTCCAGCGTCGTTTCAAAATCCAACAAGCCCAGCCCGGCACTGGAACCGGCCGCGCCTTCGAGCCCCAACGGGTCGTGGACCTGCTGGCCGAGCATCTGCAAACCGCCGCAGATGCCCAGCAATTTGCCGCCGTAGCGCAGGTGGCGATTGATCGCCGTTGCCCAACCGTTGGCGCGCAGGTAGGCCAGGTCGCTGCGCACGCTTTTCGAACCGGGCAGGATGATCAGGTCAGCCGGCGGGATGGGCTGGCCGGGGCCGATGAATTGCAAGTCGACCTGCGGGTGCAGGCGCAGTGGATCGAAATCGGTATGGTTGCTGATGCGCGGCAACACCGGCACCACCACCTTGAGCACCTGTTCAGCCTTGTCGGTTTGGCGCTGGTCGAGGCCGTCCTCGGCTTCCAGGTGCAGGTCCATCACGTATGGCAACACGCCGATCACCGGTTTGCCGGTGCGCGCTTCCAGCCAGTCCAGGCCCGGTTGCAGCAAGGCGATGTCGCCGCGAAAACGGTTGATGATGAAGCCCTTGACCCGCGCCTGTTCGCTGGGCGACAGCAGCTCCAGAGTACCGACCAGATGAGCGAACACCCCGCCACGATTGATATCGGCGATCAGCAGCACCGGGCAATCCACCGCCTCGGCAAAACCCATGTTGGCAATGTCGCCGGCACGCAGGTTGATCTCGGCCGGCGAGCCGGCGCCCTCCACCATCACCACCGGATAGGCCGCGCTCAAGCGCGCGTGGGAGGCCAGCACGGCTTGCATCGCGATGGCTTTGTAATCGTGATAGGCCACGGCATTCATGGTGGTCACGGCACGGCCATGGATAATCACCTGGGCGCCGGTGTCGCTGTTGGGCTTGAGCAGCACCGGGTTCATGTCGGTGTGCGGTTCCAGTCCCGCCGCCTGGGCCTGCACCGCCTGGGCGCGGCCGATTTCGCCGCCGTCGGCCGTCACGGCGCTGTTGAGGGCCATGTTCTGCGGCTTGAACGGCACCACGCTTACACCCTGGCGTCGGACCCAGCGGCATAAAGCCGTGACCAAGGTACTTTTACCGGCATCGGACGTGGTGCCCTGCACCATCACTGTGGTCATCGGGTGTCCTTGGCGTAGGTCTCTAAAGCCTGTTCGAGGCGCAGGAATTCGCTGTCGTCGGCTGGCAGTCCGAAGCGCAGGCTGCTGGTGTTGGTAAACAAGCGCAGGAGAATGCCGCGATAGGCCATGAATTCATGAAGCCCCAGGGCATGTTCGGTGACCAGCCATTGGAACAACCCGCAGCCGCCCTGCGGCTTGAAGCCGTGGCGTTCGAGCATCAGCGACAGGTGTTGGCTGGTGGCTTCGCAGCGTTGGCGCTGACGGGCGTGGGCGTCGGTGTCCAGCAGGCACGCCTGGCCCAGCACCCGGGTCGGCCCGCTGACGACCCACGGCCCGACCTGTTCGGCGAGCAACTTGAGCAAGCGGCGCTCGGCCAATACAAACCCCAGGCGAACTCCGGCCAGGCCAAAGAACTTGCCGAACGAGCGCAGCACGATCAACCCGACCTGATGGGTGTGCGCCGCCAGGCTCAGCGCCGGCGTGACGTCCATGAAGGCTTCATCCACTACCAGCCAGCCACCGCGCTGGGCCAGGCGCGCATGCCAGTCCAGCAAGCGCTCGGGCGTCAGGCTCAGGCCCGTGGGATTGTTCGGATTGACCACCACCAGCACGTCGAGGCTGTCGAGAAAGAAATCCACCTCCGACTCCAGCACTTCGCGCACGATGTAGCCGCTGCGGCGCCAGGCTTCGGCGTGCTCGGCATAACAGGGCGACAAGACGCCGACCTTGCCGGCCCGACGCAGGCGCGGCAACAGCTGGATGGCCATCTGCGAACCGGCCACTGGCAGCACGTTCAACGCACCGTAGTAATCGCAGGCGGCCTGTTCCAAGCCGTCATCGGTTTCCGGCAGGCGCGCCCAGGCCCGCAGGGGAATCACCGGGACTTCGAACGGCCAAGGCGCGAGGCCGCTGGACAAGTCGAGCCAATCCGCTTCGGCAATGCCGTATTGCCGGGCTGCGTTGCGCAAGCGACCACCGTGCTCAAGCATAAAACTCAGCTCCCAGGCAGAGAATCAGCAGCCATAACCATACGCCGCGCTGGACCAATTGCCAGCCGCGATCAATGGCGTCGGCACTCGCCGGCACGCCTTCGCCCAGCGCTGGACGTTGATGCAGTTCGCCGTGATAAATCGCCGCCCCGCCCAGCTCGACACCCAGCGCTCCGGCACCGGCGGCCATCACTGGTCCGGCGTTGGGGCTGTCCCAGGTCGGACCCTGGGTGCGCCAGCACTTGAGCGCCAGGCGGGTTTTGCCGAGCAGCGCGTAGGTCAATGCCACCAGGCGCGCCGGAATGTAGTTGAGCACATCGTCGATTTTTGCCGCCGCCCAACCGAAGCGCTCGAAACGTTCGTTGCGATAGCCCCACATGGCGTCGAGGGTATTGCTCAGGCGGTACAACACCACCCCCGGCGCACCGGCCACGGCGAACCAGAACAACGCGGCGAACACCGCGTCGCTGCCATTTTCCAGCACCGATTCGGTGGCGGCGCGGGCCACGGCGGTTTCATCCAGTTCAGCCGTTTCGCGGCTGACCAGATAGCCGACACGCTTGCGCGCCTCGTCCAGATCACCGCTGCGCAACGCCCGCGCCACCGGTTCGACATGTTCACCGAGGCTACGCAGGCCGAGGGCACAGTACAGCGCCAGGATCTCCACCAGCCAGCCCACCATCGGCGCCCACGAAAGGGCCGTGGCGAGCAAGGTCAACGGCACCACGGCGATGAGCCACGCCGTCACCCCATGGCTGCGCCAACCGCGTCCGCCGGAATTGAAGCGCTGTTCGATGCGATCGGCAAAACCGCCGAACGCCACCAGCGGATGCCAGCGCCGGGGCTCGCCCAGCAGCGCATCCAGCGCCACTGCGGCGGCACTGAGCAAGGCCACACTCATGGGCTCACTCCCCAATGGTTTTCATACAGCAGTTCATTGAGCGGACGCGGTTGCGCCCACCCTTCCAGGGCGAGCATCGGCGCCGGGTAAAAACCCTCGACCGGGCCCAGGCAGAGGATCGCCAGCGGCTTGGCCCCGGCGGGCAGGCCCAGCAGGTCGGCCAGGGCCAGGGGCTCGAACAACGACACCCAGCCCATCCCCAACCCTTCGGCCCGGGAGGCCAGCCACAGGTTCTGGATTGCGCAGGACAGCGAGGCCAGGTCCATTTCCGGCAAGGTCCGCCGACCGAAGATGTGCCGCTCGCGGTCCTCCATCAACGCCGCTACCAGCACTTCGGCGCAGTCGTCGATGCCTTCGACCTTGAGCTTCATGAATTCATCGCTGCGCTCGCCCAGGGCCTCGGCGGTGCGAATGCGCTCTTGCTCCACCAATTCGCGGATCTGCCCACGCAAGGCGCGGTCACTGATGCGGATGAAGCGCCACGGTTGCATCAGGCCGACGCTGGGGGCCTGGTGCGCGGCTTCCAGCAGGCGGCGCAGCAAGGCCGGCTCGACCGTGCCACCGGTGAAGTGGCGCATGTCACGGCGCTCGGCGATGGCGCGGTAGATGGCGTCGCGTTCGGCCTGGGAGAAAGCGGTATCGGTCATGGCCTCTTCGCGAGCAAGCTCGCTCCCACATTGGCTAGCGTTGCACTTGAGATCACCGGGTCCCCTGTGGGAGCGAGCTTGCTCGCGATAGCGGCCTCAAGGTCAGGCGCAAACAACGCGGCAATTGCTCTGGGATTGGACGGAAAATAGAAGTGCACATAGGACGCCGTCATCCGCCCCTGCCGGAACACCGCTTCCGCCCCACGCCCGCCGTTGGGGCTATGGCCACGGGCAATCGGTTCAAGTTCGGTGCTGGTCAGCGAATGATGATAGGTATGCCCACGCAGGGTGCCTTCCGGCAAGTCCACCGATTGCAGCGCCAGGGCCGCCAGGCGCTTTTGCATCTGCGCATCGCCGGCCAGCAAACCCAGCAGTTCGGCGCGCACGCCTTCGACATCGGTCAATGAGTCCAGCAGATACAACATGCCGCCGCATTCGGCGAGCAACGGTTTGTCGGCAGCCTGATGAGCACGGATCGCTGCCAGCATTGGCGCGTTCCCGGCCAGCGCAACGTGGTGCAGCTCCGGATAACCGCCAGGCAAATAAAGGCTGTCCGCCTCGGGCAGTTCGCTGTCATGAATCGGCGAAAAGAAACACAACTGCGCGCCCATGGCCCGCAGCAGATCAAGGCTGGCGCCATAGGTGAAGGCAAACGCTTCGTCACGGGCCACAGCGATGCGCACCCCGGCGAGCCACGGCTCAACAGCGATCACCTCAGGCGCGGCGAATGCCACCGCTGGCGGCAACGCCACTTCGCAACTGCCGGCCAGGGCCTCGGCGGCAGCGTCGAGGCGCGCGTCCAAGTCGTTCAACTCGCTGGCCTGGACCAACCCGAGATGACGGCTGGGCAATTCGATGCCGGTTTCCCGGGACAGCGCGCCGTACCAGCGCAGGCCTTCGGTCAGGCTGCCTTCGAGCAATTGCGCGTGGCGCAAGGTGCCGACCCGGTTGGCCAAGACCCCGGCGAACGGCAGGTCCGGTTGATAACGGGCCAGGCCCAGGGCCAGCGCGCCGAAGGTCTGGGCCATGGCCGTGCCGTCGATCACCGCCAGCACCGGCACGCCAAAATGACGCGCCAGGTCGGCGCTCGACGGGGTACCGTCGAACAGCCCCATCACCCCTTCGATCAGGATCAGGTCCGCGTCGGCGGCGGCCTCCCACAACAGCCGCCGGCTTTCCTGCTCACCGACCATCCACATGTCCAATTGATAGACCGGCGCGCCGCTGGCCCGCTCGAGGATCATCGGATCGAGAAAGTCCGGGCCGCATTTGAATACGCGCACCTTGCGTCCCTGGTTGCGATGCAACCGGGCCAGCGCCGCAGTGACGGTGGTCTTGCCCTGGCCCGAGGCCGGCGCGGCGATCAGCACCGCCGGACAATGGCGGCTGGTCATGGCGGGATCGCTCACAGTTCGACGCCTTTCTGCGCCTTGATACCCGCCTGGAACGCGTGCTTGATCATGCCCATTTCAGTCACGGTGTCGGCCAGTTCGATCATCTCGGGCTTGGCACCGCGACCAGTCACCACCACGTGCTGCATCGGTGGACGTGCCTGCAGATCGCTCAGCACCTGATCGAGGTCGAGGTAACCGTACTTGAGGGCAATGTTCAACTCGTCGAGCACCACCAGGCCGATGGACGGATCGCTGAGCAACTGGCGCGAGACCGCCCAGGCGGCTTCGGCGGCGGCGATGTCGCGCTGGCGATCCTGGGTTTCCCAGGTGAAGCCTTCGCCCATGACGTGAAAGCGCACCTGCTCCGGGAAGCGGCGGAAGAACAGTTCTTCACCGGTGCTGTTACGCCCCTTGATGAACTGCACCACGCCGCATTGCATGCCGTGGCCCATGGACCGCGCAAGCATGCCGAACGCCGAGCTGCTCTTGCCCTTGCCGTTGCCCGTCAGCACCAGCAGCAAGCCGCATTCATTCGGCGAGTTGGCGATGCGCTCGTCGATCACGGCTTTCTTGCGCAGCATGCGCGCCAGGTGGCGTTCGTCGCGATCGGACGTGTCGGTGATGAGGGAGTCGGTCATGGGAAGCCTCCGTTTGGGATTGGATAACGGCGGGCGGGCGCAAAAAAAGACGGCAACAAGCCTGGCATCGCCCACCGTGATGCCGTTGGATGAATCAGGCCGGTCTCCGGGCTCATGAGCGGCGTGGTGCCTGGCTGCGCGCCTTCCCATGTCATACGACACAGTGGTGAGTGGCCTGTGTGGCCACAAAGCGCAGCGTTGACTCATTTACCGTTGCGGGGGCAGCGCCGGGTTCGTATGCACTCACCGGCTTCCCTGTTTCACTCTGTCGACCGCAGCCACAGAGCACCTGAAACAAGCGGCGAAGGTTAGAGGGTTGGGGGTGGAGCGTCAATTAAAGCCGCCTGTCGGGGCAATCATTGGCGCCGATCAATAAAATGACGCCAATCTTGTGTGATTCTGCGGCAAATGATATCAAAGCGACATTACGACCCGATATCACAAGAACAAGAGGGCAAAGCATGCAAGGCATGATCATCAGCAATCCAAAATTGGAATTCCTGCGCCCGATGCTGGAACGCTGGTTTGACTGTATCGACCGCTACAATGCGGTGCGTGGCGATAACGACACGCCTTATTGGTTCGACGAAAAAGCCAACCTCGGCTTGCTGTCGGCTGCCGCCTGGATGGCCGAGATGGTCACGCTGCAGAACGCGCCGACCCGCAAGCAGAATGAAGAAGGCGAACGAAACGTCAGCGCCGACCTGTTCATCGCCAGCACCGAGGAGCGCGCCTTCATCCAGGCCACCCAGCGCTGGCCCAAGGTCAACAATCTGAATCTGACCCAGCCACTACAGGAAGCCACCAGCGATGCCAAGCGCATCAGCTACGCCAGCGATCTGAAGCTGGGCTGCCTGTTCGTCTCGCCGCAAAAAGCCCAGCAAAGCGCCACGCCCGAAGAATTGCAGGACATGATCGACGACCTGCAGAAGGAAAACACCTGCGCCGTGGCCTGGTACTTCCCTTACGCCTACCGCAAGTTGCGCAATGAAGCCGGTCACTACCACCCGGGCATCGCCGTGCTGTTCAAACAGGCCCATGGTTGATTCTGCGCAAGGAACTGTGAGAGCCAAGCTTGGCTCTCACAGGAAGTTTGTTTGGCTGGCTGACAGGCCTACCCGCGGTTGAACCATCGCGCGTCTACGCTCCTCTATGAATAACTACATGCATTCATAGGGAAGCCAGCATGCTCAAGCCCGCCCATCTTTTGATCGTCACCCTTGCCGCAGGACTTGTCGCTTGTGGCGAGTCTTCCACCTTGCAAGTGTCCGACGGCACCGGCCCAGCGCCGAAACTGCCTGAACCGAACAAGACCCTGATCCCTACCGTCAACATCGCCGAGGCCATCGGCTGGCCGCAAGGCGCCAAGCCAACCCCGGCCCCGGGCCTGCAAGTGGGCGCGTTCGCTGAAGGACTGGACCATCCACGCTGGCTCTATGTGCTGCCCAATGGCGATGTGCTGGTGGCCGAAACCAACGCCCCGCCCAAGCCGGACGACGCCAAGGGCATCCGTGGCTGGGTGATGAAAAAAGTCATGGGCCGCGCCGGTGCCGGTGTGCCCAGCCCGAATCGCATCACCCTGTTGCGCGACGCCAATCACGACGGCATCGCCGAAACCCGTACGGTGTTCCTGGAAAACCTCAACTCGCCATTCGGCATGACCCTGGTCGGCAATGACCTGTACGTGGCCGATACCGATCGACTGATCCGCTTCCCCTACCAGGAGGGTGATACGCAAATCCAGGCGCAGCCGACCAAGGTCGTTGATCTGCCCGGGGGCACACTCAACCACCACTGGACCAAAAACGTGATTGCCAGCCGCGACGGCAGCAAGCTGTACGTCACCACCGGTTCGAACAGCAACGTCGCGGAAAACGGCATGGAGGCCGAAGAAGGTCGCGCCGCCATCTGGGAAGTGGACCGTGCCAGCG
The DNA here is from genome assembly GCF_052112205.1 of Pseudomonas sp. Lb2C2. Lineage (NCBI taxonomy): Bacteria > Pseudomonadati > Pseudomonadota > Gammaproteobacteria > Pseudomonadales > Pseudomonadaceae > Pseudomonas > Pseudomonas sp. Lb2C2. Next base: position 113,546 of record NZ_JAUTYW010000005.1, read on the forward strand.
GCAATCACCGCATTTTCGCCTCAGGCCTGCGCAACCCCAACGGCTTGGCCTGGGAACCCCGAAGCGGCGCGCTCTGGACAGCGGTGAACGAGCGGGATGAGATCGGCAGCGACCTGGTGCCGGACTACATCACCTCGGTCAAGGACGGTGCCTTTTATGGCTGGCCCTACAGCTACTATGGGCAGAACGTCGATGTCCGGGTCGAACCACAAAACCCGGCCCTGGTGGCCAAGGCCATCGCCCCGGACTACGCCGTCGGCCCCCACACCGCCTCATTGGGCCTGACCTTCGCCGAGGGCAGCAGCTTGCCCGCACCGTTTACCGAAGGGGCTTTCATCGGCCAGCACGGCTCCTGGAACCGCAAGCCCCACAGTGGTTATAAAGTGATTTTCGTACCGTTCAACGGCGGCAAGCCGGTGGGGCAACCCGTGGATGTGCTGGCCGGCTTCCTCAACGCCGACGAAAAAGCCCAGGGGCGGCCAGTGGGCGTAGTGATCGACAAGCAGGGTGGGTTGTTGGTGGCCGATGATGTGGGGAACAAGATCTGGCGCGTATCAGGTAAATAAAGCGACACCCCCTTGTGGCCAGGGGATTTACTCCTGACCTGTGGGAGCAAGGCTTGCCCGCGATGAAGGCGATGCGGTCTCTCAGAGATCGAGCCGCCTGTTTCGCGAGCATGCTTTGCTCCCACAGATCAGGAAAACAACAACTCAGGGATTGCGCGCCAGATGCTCCGGCTGCAGCACACGCTTGGCGCCTAGGTAGGCTTTCTGCCAATAGGCCTTGGACAAACTATCGAGCTTGACCGTACCACCCGTAGCCGGTGCATGGACAAAGCGCCCCTCGCCGACATAGATCCCGGCATGGCTGACCTGGGAGCCACCGTTGGTGGCGAAGAAAACCAGGTCACCGGTCTGCAACGCGTCCTTACCCACTTCTGGCGCCCGCATGCTGATCATTTCACGCGTGGAACGTGGCAGGGCAATACCGGCGGCGTCTCGGTACACATAACCAATCAAGCCACTGCAATCGAAGCCTGAATCCGGCGTGTTGCCGCCCCAACGATAAGGCGTACCCACCAAACCCAGCGCCCGGAAGAGCACATCTTCGGCGACCGGGGAAAAGGGTTGCGAGGGGGCAAAGACCACCGGAGCCCGCACTGGAACAGGCGGCGGAGTGCGGCTGGCGCACGCACTGAGCAGCGCGGCGAGGAACATGAGTGCGAGGCGGGCCGACGTCGACATATGCAGAACAATCCTGATCTGGATGCGGCTTTTCTGCCGTGGGCATGAAAACAAATCCGCCTGCGGAGTACGCAGGCGGATTGCCATCAATCAATGATCAAGGATTCTAGCGGCTATGCAGCAAACTTCAAGTAAGACTTTAAGTTTGCCTTACAAACTGTGTGCTTACTTGCGAGCGGTGACCACCGTCGGGGCCATGGCGAGGGCGCGCTTGGCTTCGATGAAGGTCTTGCTCCAGTAGCTGTCGCCCAGGCTGTCGATCCGCACGCCACCGCTGCGGCGGCTGCTGGAATGGATGAACTGGTTGTCGCCCAGGTAGATACCGGCGTGACTGACGCGACCGCGACGACCGTTGGTGCTGAAGAACAGCAGGTCACCGGGCTCCAACTGGTTACGTGCGACCAGAGGGGCGTTCACGTTGATCATTTCGCGAGTGGAGCGCGGCAGGTTCATGCCGGCCTCTTCGCGGAACAGATAACCGATGAAACCACTGCAATCGAAGCCGGCTTCAGAGGTACCGCCAAAACGGTAGCGGGTACCGATCAACGACATACCGCGTTCCAGGATGCTGTCAGCCAGTACTGGAAGCTGGTAAGGCTTGCTGCCGGCGAAGGCGGCGAGTTCTTTGTCGGAGGCCATTTCTTCCTGGAACGCAACGGAGGAAGACTGGGCGGTAACGGTATTCTTGACCTGTGGTTGTTGCTCTTGCTGGGTCACTGGAGAGTGGGCAGCGCAACCAAACAACAGGGTAACGAGTGCGAGAGGCACGAGGGGTGCGAAGCGATTTAGCATGGGCACGACCGTGGCTGAAGTAGTAAAGATGGCGAGACTATGCCTTCTATCAACCTCATTTGCAAATTCAATCGATGCAAATGTGACTTCTCGGTTTTACGTTTACATCTAAGCGCTTAAGCCCATTTTGAACGTCACGTGGCCTGCCGCCCAGCAGGACCGCGGGTTTCGCCGCGCCCAGAGAAGGCCAAGAGCCACTACCTGCAACGGTTCTACCAGCCCAGAGTTTCTTTCAAAAAAGGAATAGTCAGTTTGCGCTGGGCCTGGAGTGAGGCCTGGTCGAGGCGTTCGAGCAGTTCGAACAACGCGCTCATGCTGCGGGTACCACGGGTGAGGATGAAATGCCCGACTTCGTCGGTCAGGTGTAGGCCACGCCGAGAAGCGCGCAACTGCAAGGCACGGAGCTTGTCTTCGTCGGACAGCGGGCGCATCTGAAAAATCAGCGCCAGGGTGAGACGGGACTTGAGGTCCGCCAGCTTCACCGGCAACTCCCGTGGCGACGTCGACGCGGCGATCAGCAAGCGCCGACCGCTGTCGCGCAACCGATTGAACAGGTGAAACAGCGCTTCTTCCCAGTCAGCCTTGCCGGCCACGGCCTGGAGATCGTCCAGGCAGACCAGTTCGTACTGTTCGAGGTTATCGAGGATCTCAACGCCGCGATCGAGCAACTCGGCCAACGGCAGGTACACCGCCGGTTCGCCCAATTGCTCGAACCGCAGGCATGCGGCCTGCAACAGATGCGTGCGCCCTACCCCGTCCTTGCCCCACAGATAGATCAGGCTTTCGGTCCAGCCGGCGTCGGCTTCGCAAAGCCGCTCGACATAGCCGAGTGCAGCGGCATTGGCGCCTGGGTAGTAGTTGATAAAGGTGGCGTCATCACGCAGACGCACACCTAGGGGCAGCTGAATCGGTTTCATGCGGACTGAACAGTTCCCAAGGAACCGTTAGTGGCCTCTGTGTGAAGTGCGCAAAGTTTATACCCGTGGCGCGGACCGCACAATGCGCCGGACCACGAGCAAAATCAAAGGTTTGCAGCGGCAAGGGCACGGAGCGTCAGTTTCCCTGACACCCCGCCTGTTATTTGCCCTATAGGTCGGGGTCTTCGACGCCGCTGTAGATGTCCGAATCCTTGTACAGATCGTGCATATGCCGCACCAGCACCATGATCACCGCCGCCACCGGCAGCGCCAGCAGGATCCCGGTGAAGCCGAACAATTCGCCCCCTGCCAGGATCGCAAAGATCACCGCCACCGGATGCAGGCCAATGCGGTCGCCCACCAGCAGCGGCGTCAGCACCATGCCTTCCAGGGCCTGGCCGACCATGAACACCGCGACGATGCCCACCATCGGATACAGGTCGCCGCCGAACTGGAACAACCCGGCGACCAATGCCGCGCCAATCCCAATCACAAAGCCCATGTATGGCACGATGGCCGCCAGCCCGGCGATCAAGCCGATCAACAGCCCCAGCTCCAGCCCGACCAACATCAGCCCTGCCGCATAGATGAAACCCAGGGCCACCATCACCAGCAGTTGCCCGCGCACGAACGCCCCCAGCACTTCATGGCATTCGCCGGTCAGGGTCATGATGCGTTCTTCGCGATGACGCGGCAGCAGGCTGCGGATCTTGGCCATCATCAAGTCCCAGTCCCGCAGCAGATAGAAGGCCACCACCGGAATCAGCACCAGGTTTGCCAACCAACCGATCAACGCCAGACCCGAGGCCGTGGCCTGGCTCAACACCACGCCAACGATGTCAGTGGTCTGGCCCATGTGCTCGCTGATGGCCGCCTTGACCTTGTCGAACTTCCAGAAACCGTCCGCCAACCCCAGCTTCGACTGCACCCACGGCACCGCGCTGTGCTGCAACCAATCGAGCATCTGCGGCGCCAATTCGTACAGGCGCACCAGTTGCTTGGCGAGCATCGGGATCAGCACCAGCAGCAGCGCGTTCACAATCAAGGTGAACAGCGCAAACACCGCCACCACGCCCCAGGTTCGCGACAGGCCGAGTTTTTCCAGGCGATCCACCACCGGATCGAACAGGTAGGCCAACAGCAAGGCAACCAGGAACGGCGTAAGGATCGGATGCAGCAAATAGATAAGCGCAATCAGCAGGGCAACCCCGCCCAACCAGAACCAACGCCGCGTATCGCCCATGAACCACTCCTAGCTATATAAAGAAAGAAAACCTACCAGCGGAACCGCAGATTGGCTGCCGGCGCAGGCACAGGTGCTGCAACCGGGGCCGAGCCATCGGCGGCGGGCGTTGCCACCGGCACTGGCGCGACAGCCTCGCCGGGTGGAATTTCCTGCAGTTTAGCCAAGGCCAACTGTGCCTTCAGTTGTTCGGAACTGCCCTTGACCCGATAGACGATCCGGTCCCCTTCAACCTGCTGCAGTTGCCCACCGAACGGTTCGAGCAGACGCCCCAGCTCCGCGTAGCGCTCCAGGTTCATGCCCTGCACTTCCAGCAGTTGCTCGGTGGCCACGCCCGGCTTGGCGACGAAGCGCGGCGCCAGACGTTGATTCACCGCGAGCATCACCGCATCGGCCAGGGCCGCCGGATCGGCGCCCTGGGCAGAGCCCTGCTCGCGCTGATCCCCCAGCCACAGGCGCCAGGTGCCGTGCCACTGCCCGCCCTCTTCCTTGGCGTGGACTGCCAGCAAGGCGTCTGTCGCGTAGCGCTCCGAGGCATCGCGCAAAGGCGCCGGGTCGCTGCCTTCCAGGTTCGGTGCGGTGGCAACGATCTGCTCGCTCAAATCCGCCAGCGGCAGGTGCAGGGCCAGGCCCCGATGCTGCGCGGCGCGCCGCAGTGGCGTGGCGCTGGCCTGGCCATCGCCCACCAGACTGGAGCCTTCGGCCGAGTCGTTCAGCCACCAGCCGAGGATCGATGGCCGGTTCGCGCTCCACAGCGACAAGCCTGCCGAACGCAATGCCCGGTCGGTGCTCGCCGGGTCGAAGTCCACCTTGAGGCTTTCCGGTGGACCAGCGTCGTAGCCATATTGAAGAATGATCTGTTGCGGGTCCTGGCGGATCGCTGCCAGACCAGGATTCTGGGCCGCCTTGGCGTCGCCGGTCAGGCGCAGCACCAGCGTATCCAGGGCACGCAGCGTCGCCTGGTTGCGCTCCTCCGGGGTCTGGCTGGCGACCGGTTCGAGCACTTGGTAGAGGCCATTGACGGTTTCGGCATGACTCGCCAGGCTGATCAGCGACAAGCAGCCCACAGACAAGAATTTGAACAAACGCATGGAAGATTCCCGGACATAACGGCTGGAACAGGCCGTGTGAAGAAGATTGAGCATGGCTGTGACCACAGCACCCGGCAAAACATTCACACGCCCGGTGGAAGTTTCGCACTGTCATCACCATAACCGGTTACCGCTACACCTTATACAGACGCGCTACGCAGTACCAATATAAGAAATATCGGTTTTTTTCCGTGGATATGTCCCTGCCCGTCGGCGCGAGGATGGCCGCTGCCCCTCAAGCCTGATAAAATCGCGCGCCTTCGCAGACCGGCAATGGCTGGGCTCCCGGAATAATTCGTACAACGGTTATTCAATGGCCCCGGCGTCGGTCGTTACCCAGAAATCCCCCCTAAAGGCCTGGATCATGAGCAAGCAACCCTCCCTGAGCTACAAGGACGCCGGTGTAGACATCGACGCCGGTGAAGCATTGGTCGAACGCATCAAGAGCGTCGCCAAGCGCACTGCGCGTCCGGAAGTCATGGGCGGCCTGGGCGGTTTCGGCGCCCTCTGCGAGATCCCGGCCGGCTACAAGCAACCGGTCCTGGTCTCGGGCACCGACGGCGTCGGCACCAAGCTGCGCCTGGCCCTGAACCTGAACAAGCACGACAGCATCGGCATCGACCTGGTGGCCATGTGCGTGAACGACCTGGTGGTCTGCGGCGCCGAGCCGCTGTTCTTCCTCGACTACTACGCCACCGGCAAGCTCAACGTCGACACCGCCGCCCAGGTCGTGACCGGCATCGGCGCCGGCTGTGAGCTGTCCGGCTGCTCCCTGGTCGGCGGCGAAACCGCTGAAATGCCTGGCATGTACGAAGGCGAAGACTACGACCTGGCCGGCTTCTGCGTCGGCGTCGTGGAAAAGACCGAGATCATCGACGGCTCGAAAGTCGCCGCTGGTGATGCCCTGCTCGCCCTGCCGTCCTCCGGCCCGCACTCCAATGGCTACTCGCTGATCCGCAAGATCATCGAAGTCTCGGGTGCCGACATCGAAAACACCCAGCTCGACGGCAAGCCACTGGCCGACCTGCTGATGGCCCCGACCCGCATCTACGTCAAGCCGCTGCTCAAGCTGATCAAGGACACCGGCGCCGTCAAGGCCATGGCCCACATCACCGGTGGTGGCCTGCTGGACAACATCCCGCGCGTGCTGCCAAAAGGTGCCCAGGCCGTGGTCGACGTGGCGAGCTGGACCCGCCCGGCGGTGTTCGACTGGCTGCAAGAGAAAGGCAACGTCGATGAAACCGAAATGCACCGCGTGCTGAACTGCGGCGTGGGCATGGTCATCTGCGTGGCCCAGGAGCACGTCGAGACGGCCCTGAACGTACTGCGTGAAGCCGGCGAGCAGCCTTGGGTCATCGGTCAGATCGCCACCGCGGCCGAAGGCGCTGCACAGGTCGAGCTGAAAAACCTTAAGGCGCACTGATGTCCGCAACCTGTGACGTGGTGGTGCTGCTGTCCGGCACCGGCAGTAACTTGCAGGCCTTGATCGACAGCACGCGGACCGGCGACAGCCCGGTCCGTATCCGCGCGGTGATTTCCAACCGCGCCGATGCCTACGGCCTGCAACGCGCCAAGGAGGCGGGGATCGACACCCGTGTCCTGGATCACAAGGCGTTCGAGGGCCGCGAAGCCTTCGACGCTGCGCTGATCGAACAGATCGACACCTTCAATCCGCAACTGGTGGTACTCGCTGGCTTCATGCGCATCCTCAGCGCTGGCTTCGTGCGTCACTACCAGGGCCGCCTGTTCAATATCCATCCCTCGCTGCTGCCCAAATACAAAGGGTTACACACTCACCAGCGGGCGCTGGAGGCCGGAGACACGGAGCACGGCTGCTCTGTGCACTTTGTCACCGAGGAACTCGATGGCGGACCACTGGTCGTACAGGCAGTAATACCGGTAGAGTTGCACGACACGCCGCAAAGCCTGGCGCAACGGGTTCACGCCCGCGAGCACCAGATCTACCCGATGGCCGTGCGTTGGTTTGCCGAAGGAAGGCTGACCCTCGACGATCGCGGTGCCTCACTGGACGGCCAGTTGCTCGCCGCCAGCGGCCATTTGATTCGATACTAGGAGATTTTATGCGTCGCGCCCTGCTCTTCGCTTGCGCTCTGCTCGCCTTGCCCCTGGCACAGGCCGCAGAACTACAACCGTTCTCCGCCAGCTACACCGCCGACTGGAAACAGTTGCCCATGAGCGGCACTGCCGAGCGCAGCCTGACCAAGGAAGCCAACGGCACCTGGAAGCTGAGCTTCAAGGCTTCGATGATGATCGCCAGCCTGACCGAAGAAAGCACCCTGACCCTGGACAAGGACACGCTGCTGCCACAGTCCTACCACTTCGAACGCGGTGGCCTGGGCAAAGCCAAGAAGGCCGACCTGGACTTCGACTGGAACACCAAGATGGTCACCGGCACCGATCGCGGCGACGCGGTCAAGCTGCCGCTCAACCGTGGCATGGTCGATAAATCCACCTATCAACTGGCCCTGCAACACGACGTGGCGGCCGGCAAGAAAAGCATGAGCTATCAGGTCGTCGATGATGGCGAAGTCGATACCTATGACTTCCGCGTGCTGGGTTCGGAAAAAGTCGACACCAAGGCCGGCCAGATCGACGCCATCAAGGTCGAGCGCGTGCGCGACCCGACGCAAAGCAAGCGCATCACCGTGCTCTGGTTCGCCAAGGACTGGGATTACCTGCTTGTACGCCTGCAACAGGTCGAGACCGACGGCAAGGAGTACAACATCATGCTCCTGGACGGCACGGTCAACGGCAAGGCTGTGAAAGGCAGCTGATCGACGCCGACAACAAGAAGCCCCGCCGATGCGGGGCTTTTTATTGCCCGGATTTCATGACCACCCACAGGGGTTGCGCTTTCACTCAGGTTTGCCGCTGCAACATGAAAATTTCTTCATGAAAAACCACCTGCGACCGAATGCCGCGCACTGCCTGGCCTGCAGGACGGATGCGCTTTCCATGAAAACTTCTTAACACGCCAAAGCATTTACTTAGCACGCTACCAAAATCTATAACAAAGCCCTGCACACGCCTTGCTGCAGATAACAGAGATTGGAGCTTGCAAGATGACTGTGAAAGTAACTGAACGCGACGACGCCCACATGTCCCACGAAGGGATTGCCGCCGGTATCCGGATCTGGGATGTGCATCAACAGGATTTGCTGGTGGGGATGTTCCACTCCGAAACGGACGCTCACAGCTACAAGGCCGAGCTGGAGCGTGAGGAATGGCAGCGCTCGCGTGAGACCGCAGAGTCCTGAGCGACGAAAACACCTGTGGGGTCTGTGGGCCTGTGTGGGCCTGTGGGAGCAAAGCTTGCTCGCGATAGCGGAGTGTCAGCCTGTAAAAATGTCGCCTGATACTCCGCTATCGCGAGCAAGCTTTGCTCCCACAGATCTCATAGATCCCTACAGATATTCCCTCAGGCCTTCCACAGGCTTTGTGTTCAGCTCAAAGGCTGCGCCCCGCTTACCACATCAAATCATCAGGAATCTGATACGCCGCATACGGATCATCAGCATCCACTTCTTCGGTCTGGGTGTTGAGCTGGACGATGCGCTGGGGGTCGCGCTCCTGGATCTTCAGGGCCGCCTCGCGCGGGATCACTTCGTAGCCGCCAGCATGGTGGACAATCGCCAGCGAGCCACTGCTCAGCTTGTTGCGCATCAGAGTGTTGACCGAGATGCGCTTGACCTTCTTGTCGTCGACGAAGTTGTAATAGTCCTCAGTGGTCAGCTTCGGCAGGCGCGAGACTTCGATCAATTGCTTGATCTGCGCGGCCCGAGCCTTCTGCTCGACCTTTTCCTGCTGCTGACGGTTGAGTTCCTGGTCGCGCTTGACCTTCTCGGCCATGGCCTCCTGGGCGGCGCGCTGCTGGGAGTCATCCAGTTCGATCTGGCCTTTATGGGCCAGGCGTTGCTGCTTCTGTTTCTCTTTGCCGACCTGCTTGGCCTGCTTTTGGTTGACCAGCCCTGCTTTGAGCAACTGGTCGCGAAGGGAAAGGCTCATGGTGCTTACTCACTTAGGCAACGGCCTCAGCCACAGCTGGGCAAATTCTTTTCCTGACGTTTGGCTTCGCCCCACAAGGCGTCCAACTCTTCGAGGGTGCAATCTTCCATGGGACGGTGGGTGTCGCGCAATGCCTGTTCGATAAATCGGAACCGCCGCTCGAATTTTCCGTTGGCGTCGCGCAGGGCGGTTTCCGGGTCGACCTTGAGGTGGCGAGCCAGGTTCACCACGCTGAAAAGCAGGTCGCCGATCTCGTCGCTGATGGCCACCGGATCGTTGTCGGCCATGGCTTCGAGCACTTCGTCCAATTCCTCCCGGACTTTGTCGAGCACCGGCAACGGGCCTGGCCAGTCGAAACCAACCTGAGCCGCACGCTTTTGCAGCTTCGCCGAACGGGACAACGCCGGCAGCGCCCCCGGCACATCGTCGAGCAACGACAACTGCTCGGGCACCGCGGCTTTCTCGGCCCGTTCCTCTGCCTTGATTTCTTCCCAGCGCTGCTTGACCTGTTCTTCGCTCAGGCGCGGGATATCCACGGGCGCATACAGGTCACCGGTAGGAAACACATGGGGATGGCGGCGGATCAGCTTGCGGGTGATGCTGTCGACCACGCCAGCGAATTCAAAGCGGTTTTCTTCCCGGGCCAACTGGCTGTAATACACCACTTGAAACAACAGGTCGCCCAACTCGCCCTGCAAGTGATCGAAATCGCCGCGCTCGATGGCATCGGCCACTTCGTAGGCTTCTTCCAGGGTATGGGGGACGATGCTCGCGTAGGTTTGCTGGATGTCCCACGGGCAGCCGTACTGCGGGTCCCGCAGGCGGTTCATCAGGTGGAGCAGGTCTTCGAGGCTATACATTAAATCGGTCTCATCACACAAAGCCCTGTGGGAAATAATCCATAGGAGCAGCCTGTGGTGAGAGAGCCTGTGGGAGCAAAGCTTGCTCGCGATAACGGTGGGTCAGTCCCCATATAGGCTGGGTCCACCACCGCAATCGCGAGCAAGCTTTGCTCCCACAGACGTTGCTCCCACAGGCTCCCAGATTTTCGGACTGCGCTTAACCCGGCGTCCGGTTACGCCGGGTCTCGATGATGTTTGGCAACTGGGAAATCCGCCCCAGCAACCGCCCCAGCGCATCCAGCCCCGGAATCTCGATGGTCAGGGACATCAGCGCGGTGTTGTCTTCCTTGTTCGAACGGGTGTTGACCGCCAGCACGTTGATCCGCTCGTTCAGCAACACCTGGGAAACGTCACGCAGCAGACCGGATCGGTCGTAGGCGCGGATGACGATGTCTACCGGGTAGGTGAGCACCGGCACCGGCCCCCAACTGACCTGGATGATCCGCTCCGGCTCGCGACCGGCCAATTGCAGCACCGAGGCACAGTCCTGGCGGTGAATGCTCACACCACGACCCTGGGTGATGTAGCCGACGATCGCATCCCCCGGCAATGGCTGGCAGCAGCCGGCCATCTGGGTCATCAGGTTGCCCACGCCCTGGATCTGGATATCGCCGCGCTTGCCTGGCTTGTAGCCGGTGGCCTTGCGCGGGATCAGCTCCAGTTGCTCGTTGCCCCGCTCCGGCTCCACCAGTTGCTGGGCCAGGTTGACCAACTGCGCCAGGCGCAGATCGCCGGCACCGAGGGCGGCGAACATGTCCTCGGCGGTTTTCATGTTGGCTTTTTCGGCCAGCTTGTCGAAATCCACCTGCGGCAGGCCCAGGCGCCCGAGTTCACGCTCGAGCAAGGTCTTGCCGGCGGCGACGTTCTGGTCGCGAGCCTGCAACTTGAACCAGTGGACGATTTTCGCCCGCGCCCGCGAGGTGGTGATGTAGCCCAGGTTCGGGTTCAGCCAGTCACGGCTCGGCGTACCGTGCTTGCTGGTGATGATCTCGACCTGTTCACCGGTCTGCAGGCTGTAGTTGAGCGGCACGATCCGCCCATTGATCTTGGCGCCACGGCAGTTGTGGCCGATCTCGGTGTGGACCCGGTAGGCGAAATCCAGCGGCGTCGCGCCCTTGGGCAGGTCGATGGCGTGGCCGTCGGGGGTGAAGATATAAACCCGGTCCGGTTCGATGTCGACGCGTAGCTGTTCGGCCAGGCCGCCGATGTCACCCAGTTCCTCATGCCACTCGAGCACCTGGCGCAGCCAGGAGATTTTCTCTTCGTAATGGTTGGACCCGGACTTGACGTCGGTGCCCTTGTATTTCCAGTGGGCGCAGACGCCCAGCTCGGCCTCCTCGTGCATGGCATGGGTGCGGATCTGCACTTCCAGTACCTTGCCCTCGGGGCCGATCACGGCGGTGTGCAACGAGCGATAGCCGTTTTCCTTGGGGTTGGCGATGTAGTCGTCGAACTCCTTCGGAATGTGCCGCCACAAGGTATGGACGATCCCCAGCGCGGTGTAGCAATCGCGCATTTCCGGGACCAGTACACGAACGGCGCGAACGTCGTAGATCTGGCTGAATTCCAGGCCCTTGCGCTGCATTTTTCGCCAGATCGAGTAGATGTGCTTGGCCCGGCCACTGATGTCGGCTACCACGCCGGTGGCCTGCAACTCTTCGCGCAGCTGGGTCATCACGTCGGTGATGAAGCGCTCGCGATCCAGCCGCCGCTCATGCAACAGCTTGGCGATCTGCTTGTATTGGTCGGGCTCCAGGTAGCGGAAGGACAAGTCCTCCAGCTCCCACTTGATGTGACCGATGCCGAGACGGTGGGCCAGGGGTGCATAAATGTCGAACACCTCCCGGGCGACGCGATTGCGTTTTTCGTCATCGGCAGACTTCACGGCGCGGATGGCGCTGGTGCGTTCGGCCAGCTTGATCAGCGCGACACGCACGTCGTCGACCATCGCCACCAGCATCTTGCGCAGGTTTTCCACCTGGCCCTGAGTACCCAGCACCATGGACTGGCGCGGGCTGAGGCTGGCGCTGATGGCGGCCATGCGCAGCACGCCGTCGATCAGCTTGGCCACCACCGTGCCAAAGCGCTGGCTGACCACCGGTAGCTGGATCTGCCCTTCGCGCACGCCGCGGTACAGCACCGCCGCCACCAGGGAGTCCTGGTCGAGCTTGAGGTCAGCGAGAATTTCAGCGATCTCCAGGCCCGTCTGGAAACTCGAGGTGCCTTCGGACCAGAGGTTCTTCGCCGCATTGTGCTGCTGCTCCGCCTCGCGAGCGAACTCGCAGGCGGCTTTCAAGGCTTCGCGATCCAGTGCCATGTCGACGCTGACCGCATGATCGAGCCAAGCCTCGAGATTGATACTGCCGTCGGTGTTGATCGGCTGGTGTGCTCTCACCTGTACCATCTTTACTTACCTTCCCTACGACGCAGATTCAATGCGTCAACTTCGCTGACCTTCATGCCCGTGTTTGCGCCCAGGACTGTGGCGGGTTGGCACGAACGGGTCAGTCGGACAAGCCATCCTGGCTCGCTTCAAATAACGCCATGGCCTCGACATGCGCCGTTTGAGGAAACATATCGAGAATCCCGGCACGTTTTAACCGGTAGCCCTGCTTGATCAGTTCGACCGCATCCCTGGCCAAAGTTGCCGGGTTGCACGATACATAGACCAACCGCTTGGCACCCAGGGACGACAGCTTGCGCACCACCTCGAAAGCACCGTCACGGGGTGGGTCCAAGAGTACCGCAGAAAAGCCTTCGCCGATCCATTCGGCATCGGCCAGAGGCTGGGATAAATCAGCCTGAAAAAAGGCAGTGTTATTCAAATTGTTGCTGACGGCATTGACCGCCGCACGATCCACCATGGTTTGCACGCCTTCGACGGCCACTACCTGGCGCACGCTTTGGGCCAGCGGCAAGGCAAAATTGCCCAGGCCGCAGAACAGATCCAGCACCCGTTCCTCGGGGCGCGGCGCCAGCCATTGCAAGGCTTGGGCGATCATCGCTTCATTGACCCCGGCGTTCACCTGGATGAAATCCCCGGGCCGGTACGCCAGCTCAAGGTCCCAGGCGTCCAGGCGAAACCCCAAGGCTTGCCCAGGCTCGACCGGTTGCGGTTCACCTTCACCGTGCAACCACAACTGAGCTTCATGGAACGCGCAGAAGTCCTTGAGGATCGTCAGGTCGGCCTCCGACAGCGGCGCCATGTGACGCAGCAATACCGCGAGGGACGAACCGGCGAACAATTCCACATGCCCCAGCGCCTGGGGTTTGCTCAAGCGACGCAGCATCTCCGGCAGGCGGCTCATGATCGGTTGCAAGGGCTGTACCAGCACCGGGCAATCACCGATGGCGACGATGTCCTGGCTGCCGGCGGCGCGGAAACCGACTTCGAGTTTTTTCGCCTTCTGGTCCCAACGCACCGCCACCCGGGCGCGACGCCGATAACCGAACTCCGGCCCGCTCAGGGGAGCGGCCCATTCATCTGGCACCACCCCGGCCACCCGCGACAACTGCTCGGCGAGCATGCGCTGTTTCAGGGCGAGTTGTTCGTCATGGGGCAAATGTTGGACGCTGCAACCGCCGCAACGACCGGCATGGATGCACGGCGCTGCGCGACGCAGTTCACTGGCCAGGAACACCCGCTCGGTGCGCGCCTCGACCACTTTGCCATGAGCCCCGAGCACCCGCGCCTCGACTTCTTCGCCGGCCAGGGCTCCGATGACAAACCAGGTGCGCCCGTCAACAAAGGCAATGCCCCGGCCATCGTTGGCCAGGCGCTCAATGGTCAAGCGCTGCTTTTTACCGGTGGGCACTTGCGGGGCCCGGCTTCCACCGCTGGGCTGGAAGCGCAAGCCTCTTTCTTGCTTGGCCATCAGTTGGGCGCGTCGAAAATGCCGGTCGACAGGTAACGGTCGCCACGGTCGCAGATGATCGCGACGATCACCGCATTCTCAACTTCCTCGGACAAGCGCAGCATCCCCGCCACGGCGCCGCCCGAAGACACGCCGCAGAAGATGCCTTCTTCGCGAGCCAGGCGACGGGTCACGTCCTCGGCTTCGCTCTGGGCCATGTCGATAATGCGATCCACGCGCTCGGCCTGGTAGATCTTCGGCAGATACTCCTCGGGCCAACGGCGGATGCCGGGGATGGCCGAGCCTTCCATCGGTTGCAGGCCGATGATTTGCACGTTCGGGTTCTGTTCTTTCAGGTAGCGCGAGGTGCCCATGATGGTACCGGTGGTGCCCATCGAGCTGACGAAATGGGTGATGGTGCCGTCGGTCTGGCGCCAGATTTCAGGGCCGGTGGTGGTGTAGTGGGCCTCGGGATTGTCGCCGTTGGCGAACTGATCCAGCACCTTGCCACGCCCTTCGGCCTGCATGCGCTCGGCCAGGTCCCGGGCGCCCTCCATGCCCTCCTCCTGAGTCACCAGGATCAACTCGGCACCGTAGGCCGTCATCGCCGCCTTGCGTTCGGCGCTGGAGTTGTCGGGCATGATCAGGATCATCTTGTAGCCCTTGATCGCCGCTGCCATCGCCAAGGCTATGCCGGTGTTGCCGGAGGTCGCCTCGATCAGCGTATCGCCGGGCTGGATCTGCCCGCGCAATTCGCCACGGGTGATCATCGACAGCGCCGGCCGGTCCTTGACCGAACCCGCCGGGTTATTCCCTTCGAGCTTGAGCAAAAGCGTATTGGTGGTCACGCCGGGCAAGCGTTGCAAACGGACCAGCGGAGTGTTGCCGACGCAATCGGCGATGGTTGGGTACTGCAGAGTCATGGCGTATTCGCAATCCGGACTGCGGGGGCGCCTATCATACCGGCAAACCTGGCGAGGCCATATCACGCAAAGTAAGGGGGTTATGGCTTATGGGAATAAGCGAGGCGAAAGCCGAGCGCGCGCCTGTGGCGAGGGAGTGAATTTTACAAAGATCACCCGCCCGCAAATCGCTACACTGCGCAGGTAATGCGTGCCGGATGCGCGCACCGCTCAATCAGACGCTGGATGCAGGAGACAAGTGTGCTCAAGAAACTGGGAATCAAAGGCCGCGTGCTGTTGCTGACCCTGTTGCCAACCAGCCTGATGGCGCTGGTCCTGGGCGGCTATTTCACCTGGATGCAGCAATCGGACCTGCACGCCCAGTTGTTGCAACGTGGCGAGATGATCGCCGAACAACTTGCGCCGCTGGTCGCCCCGGCCATGAGCCGCCAGGACACCGATCTGCTGGAGCGCATCGCCACCCAGTCCCTGGAGCAGACGGACGTACGCGCCGTGACCTTCCTTGCTCCCGACCGCGCGCCGCTGGCCCACGCCGGCCCGACCATGCTCAACCGGGCGCCGGAGGGCAACAGCACGCAGCTACTGCAACGCACCGGCAACGACGCCACGCGCTACCTGCTGCCGGTATTCGGAAAGCACCGCAACCTGGCGGGCGAACTGATTCCCGAAGAAGCCGACCGCCTGTTGGGCTGGGTCGAGCTGGAGTTGTCCCACAGCGGCATGTTGCTGCGCGGCTATCGCAGCCTGTTCGCCAGCCTGCTGCTGATCGCCGCCGGCCTGGGCCTGACCGCGTTGCTGGCCCTGCGCATGGGCCGCACGATCAACCGTCCACTGAGCCAGATCAAGCAGGCCGTGGCGCAACTCAAGGACGGTCATCTGGAAACCCGCCTGCCGCCGCTGGGTAGCCAGGAGCTGGATGAACTGGCCTCGGGCATCAACCGCATGGCCAGTACCTTGCAGAACGCCCAGGAAGAATTGCAGCACAGCATCGACCAGGCCACCGAAGACGTGCGCCAGAATCTGGAAACCATCGAGATCCAGAACATCGAGCTGGACCTGGCCCGCAAGGAAGCCCTGGAAGCGAGCCGGATCAAATCCGAATTCCTGGCGAACATGAGCCATGAAATCCGCACGCCGCTCAACGGTATCCTCGGTTTTACCCACCTGTTGCAGAAAAGCGAACTGACCCCGCGCCAGCTCGACTACCTGGGCACCATCGAAAAATCCGCCGACAGTCTGCTGGGGATCATCAACGAGATCCTCGACTTTTCGAAGATCGAGGCCGGCAAGCTGGTGCTCGACAGCATTCCGTTCAACCTGCGCGACCTGCTGCAGGACACCCTGACCATCCTCGCCCCCGCCGCCCACGCCAAGCAGCTGGAACTGGTGAGCCTGGTCTACCGGGACACGCCGTTGTCGCTGGTGGGCGATCCGCTGCGCCTCAAGCAGATCCTCACCAACCTGGTGAGCAACGCCATCAAGTTCACCCGCGAGGGCACCATCGTCGCCCGGGCCATGCTCGAAGACGAGCACGAAGACAGCGTGCAGTTGCGCATCAGCATCCAGGACACGGGTATCGGCCTGTCCAACCAGGATGTGCGAGCGCTGTTCCAGGCGTTCAGCCAGGCTGACAACTCGCTGTCGCGGCAACCGGGTGGCACCGGGCTGGGCCTGGTGATTTCCAAGCGCCTGGTGGAACAGATGGGCGGTGAGATCGGCGTCGACAGCACACCGGGCGAGGGTTCGGAATTCTGGATCAGCCTGCGCCTGCCCAAGACCCGTGACGATGCCGAGGACCTGCCTGGCCCGCCTTTGCTGGGCCGGCGCGTGGCGGTGCTGGAGAATCACGAACTGGCCCGCCAGGCCTTGCAGCACCAGCTCGAAGACTGCGGCCTGCAAGTGACGCCGTTCAACACCCTGGAGAGCCTGACCAACGGCATAACCATCGCCCACCAGACCGATCAGGCCATCGATCTGGCCGTGTTGGGCATCACCAGCAACGACATGCCGCCGGAGCGCCTCAACCAGCACATCTGGGACCTTGAGCACCTGGGCTGCAAAGTACTCGTGCTGTGCCCCACCACCGAACAGACCCTGTACCACCTCTCGGTGCCCAACCCTCACAGCCAGCTCCAGGCCAAGCCGGCCTGCACCCGCAAGTTGCGCCGCTCGCTGTCCGACCTGGTCAACCCACGCCCGACCCGCAGCGAACCCCACGAGCCGGTTTCCAGCCGCGCCCCGAAAGTGCTGTGCGTGGACGACAACCCGGCCAACCTGTTGCTGGTGCAGACCCTGCTCGAAGACATGGGCGCCAAGGTGCTGGCGGTGGAAAGCGGCTACGCGGCGGTGAAGGCCGTGCAGAAGGAAACCTTCGACCTGGTCTTGATGGACGTGCAGATGCCCGGCATGGACGGTCGCCAGAGCACCGAGGCGATCCGCCAATGGGAAAGCGAGCGGCACTGCACGCCGCTGCCGATCGTCGCCCTCACCGCCCACGCCATGGCCAACGAAAAGCGCGCCCTGCTGCAAAGCGGCATGGATGACTACCTGACCAAACCCATCAGCGAGCGGCAATTGGCCCAGGTGGTGCTCAAATGGACCGGCCTGGCCCTGCGCAACCAATCGCCGGAGCGCGGCGGCGACGCTCAGGGCGGCAGCGAACTGCTGGTGCTCGATCACGAAGAAGGCCTGCGCCTGGCCGCCGGCAAGGCCGATCTGGCGGCGGACATGCTGGCGATGCTGCTGGCCTCCCTGGAAGCCGACCGCGAAGCGATCCGCCAGGCCAGCGAGGCCAACGATCACAACGCGCTGATTGAACGGGTCCATCGCCTGCACGGCGCCACCCGTTACTGCGGCGTACCGCAATTGCGGGCGGCCTGTCAGCGCAGCGAAACCCTGCTCAAGCAACAGGATCCCAAGGCCGCCGCCGCCCTGGAAGAACTGGAGCGGGCCATCAACCGCCTGGCGAGCGAGGCGCGTATCAGCGCCTGATCCAGGGCAATGGCGACCGGAGCGATGGCGGTTAAGCTGGATCCATACCAATGCCAGGAGGCCGCCATGCGCGTGATTTTTTTCAGCAGCCAGACCTACGACCGCGACAGCTTCACCCAGGCCCCGACGCCCGCGGGCCTTCAATTGCAATTCCAGCCCGCCCGCCTGAACCTCGACACCGTGGCCCTGGCCGAACGGCATGAAGTGGTGTGCGCCTTCATCAATGATGACCTCAGCGCCCCGGTGCTGGAGCGGCTGGCCGAAGGCGGCACACGGCTGATCGCCCTGCGCTCGGCCGGCTACAACCATGTCGATCTGCTCGCCGCCAAGCGCCTGGGCTTGAGTATCGTCCGGGTTCCGGCCTACTCGCCCCATGCCGTGGCCGAACATGCCGTGGCATTGATCATGGCCCTCAATCGCTGCCTGCACCGCGCCTACAACCGCACCCGAGACGGCAATTTCAGCCTCCATGGGCTAACCGGGTTCGACCTGGTGGGCAAGACCGTCGGAGTGATCGGCACCGGGCAGATTGGCGCTACGTTCGCGCGGATCATGGCCGGCTTCGGTTGCCAGCTGCTGGCCTACGACCCCTACCCCAACCCGCAGGTCGAAGCCTTGGGCGCCCGCTACCTGCCCTTGGCCGATCTGCTCGCGCAAGCGCAGATCATCAGCCTGCATTGCCCGCTGAACGAACAGAGCCGGCATCTGATCAACGCTCAATCGCTTGCCGCGATGCAACGCGGCGCCATGCTGATCAACACCGGACGCGGCGGCCTGGTGGACACACCGGCCTTGATCGAGGCGTTGAAAAGCGGCCAGTTGGGCTACCTGGGCCTGGATGTGTACGAGGAAGAGGCCCAGTTGTTTTTCAAGGACCGCTCCGACCTGCCCTTGCAGGATGACGTGCTGGCCCGGCTGCTGACCTTTCCCAACGTGATCGTTACCGCCCACCAGGCGTTCCTGACCCATGAAGCGTTGGCAGCGATTGCCATGACCACCCTGGACAACATCGCGGCCTGGGCGGCCGGCACGCCGCAGAACCTGGTAGACAGCTAACCCTTGAGCCGGCACAAACCCTGTGGGAGCGAGCTTGCTCGCGATGGCGGTGCATCAGCCAGCCTCGATGTTGACTGACACACTGCCATCGCGAGCAAGCTCGCTCCCACAGGGGATGGAGTTTCGTCGGCCTGATCTCCAGATGCCCGCCATCGAGACCATCCCAAGCCATGCCCCGTGCTAGCATGTCGCGCCTATTTGGAGGACCCATGGCCGAACACGATTTCCGCTACACCCTGATGAACCCCCAGCACACCTTGACCGAAGTCCGTGCGCTGGCGCCGGGCCGCTACCAGGTCACCGGCAATGGCGGTTCGATCCAGGCCGATGATGTGTTGCTCGTCACGCTCAAGGGCAGCAAGGACTTGTCCATGCGCCTGACCGTGGACACCGTGCGGCACCTGCTCAAGCCCATGGGCCAATGGACCGCCATGACCACCGGCCCGGTGTTCGGCGAACTGGCGATCCACACTTGGCAGGTCAACTGCGACAGCTGCGCCAAAGAACTGAGCTTCGAATTCGCCGTCGATGCCAAGCTCGGCGTCAAGGCCCAGAAACCGGCCGCCACCGCACGGATCGCCGAACTGGGCTGGACCACCGTGGGTGAAAAACACCTATGCCCGAAATGCCAGGAAGCCGCCTGATGAAACGTTTGGCCCTGTCCGCGTCGATCGGCATGAGCCTGATGGGGTGTGCCGCTGAACCTGTGCAGTTGCAACATAACCGCAGCTACATCCTGGAGTGGATCGGTGAACGGCCATTGATGGACTACAGCCACCTGACCATCACCCTTGGGGATGACGGTCGCGCCTATGGCAATGGCGGCTGCAACCACTGGTTCGCGCCCTATACCCTGGAAGGCCACCGCTTGAGCTTCGGCAAGATCGGCAGCACGCGCAAACTCTGCGCCCCGGCGGTGATGGAGCAAGAAACGCGCTTCTTGCAGGCCCTGGAAAAGGTCGAGCGCTGGGACATCTCGCCCATCGAGCAAATGCGCTTCTGGCCGGCCCAGGGCAAGCCACTGCGTTGGTGGCTGGAAGAGGGCTGAGGCCTGAGCGTCCAGGCACACCTGCTTGGACCAGGAACATGTTAATCCTGTGGCGAGGGAGCTTGCTCCCGCTGGGCTGCGAAGCGGCCCCTGGATGCATCAGTCACTTTGATGCATCAGGCAGAATGCAGGGGCCTGCTGCGCAGTCCAGCGGGAGCAAGCTCCCTCGCCACAAAAGCTCCCATGTCCACATAGGGATCACTTGAGCGCCTGCAACGCCTCAAGCCTGGCCATCACCCCCGCCGCCGTCTGCTCTCCCAGCAACTGCTCGCGCACCTTGCCCTGGTTATCGATGATGTACGTCACTGGTAGCCCTTCGCTGCGAGGCAGGTCGAAGATCTCGGCCGGATCCCGGGCCAGCACCGTGAAGCGAATCCCCAGCTTGTCGCTGGCACTCTTGAGTTCTTCGCCCTGCACCTGGTCGAAGTTGACCCCGAACACACCGACGTTGCGGCCCTTGAGCTGTTCGGCCAAGGCATTGAACTCCGGGATTTCGGTACGGCACGGCGCACACCATTCGGCCCAGTAGTTGAGCACCACCCATTGTTTGTCCAGCCGCTGCGAGGCAATGGCCTGGCCGTTCTGGTCCACGCCGTAGTCGTTCCCGCAACCGGCGAGCAACAAAATGCCGATGAATGTCAGTGCTGCCGTCAATCGCCTTGCCATGTGCCAATCCTTGTCTGAATGTGAACGCTGCTGCGACCCGTCGCCTCTCTAAGGTGCTAGGGGCTTCGCGGCACAGTAGAATAGCCGCCACCTTACGCAAGATGCGACCCGCTCATGACCGATCTGACGCTTTATCACAACCCGCGCTGCTCGAAATCCCGCGGTGCGCTGGAACTGTTGGAGGCCCGTGGCCTGACGCCCACCGTGGTCCGCTACCTGGAAACCCCGCTCGACGCCGCGCACCTGGAACGCCTGCTGGGCAAGCTCGGCATCACCGCCCGGCAACTGCTGCGCACCGGCGAGGACGAATACAAAGACTTGAACCTGGCCGACGAAAGCCTGAGCCAGGCCCAGTTGATCGCGGCCATCGCCGCCCACCCGAAGCTCATGGAACGGCCGATTCTGGAAGCCGGGGAAAAGGCTATGATCGGCCGTCCGCCGGAGAAAATCCTGGAGATCCTGCCGTGACCACGCCGTACATCCTGGTGCTGTATTACAGCCGCAGCGGCTCCACCAACGAAATGGCCCGGCAGATCGCCCGTGGTGTCGAGCAGGCCGGGCTGGAAGCCAGGTTGCGTACGGTCCCGGCGATTTCTGCCGAGTGCGAAGCGGTTTCCCCGGACATCCCGGAACAAGGCCCGCTCTACGCCAGCCTCGATGACCTGAAAAACTGTGCCGGCCTGGCCTTGGGCAGCCCGACCCGGTTCGGCAACATGGCCGCGCCGCTCAAGTACTTTCTCGACGGCACCAGCAACCTGTGGCTGACCGGCGCCCTGGTGGGCAAACCGGCCGGGGTATTCACCTCCACCGCGAGCCTGCACGGCGGCCAGGAAACCACCCTGCTGTCGATGATGCTGCCGCTGTTGCATCACGGCATGCTGATCACCGGCCTGCCCTACAGTGAATCGGCCTTGATCGACACCCAGGGCGGCGGCACGCCCTACGGCCCGAGCCATCACGCCGGGGCCGACGGCAAAAGCGGCTTGAACGAACATGAGGTCGCCCTGTGCCGCGCCTTGGGTTTGCGCCTGGCGAAAACCGCCCTGTTGCTGGAGAACGGCCGTGGCTAAGAAGCCGAAGATACTGCCTTCGATCCAATGGCTGGAACCGCGCGTACGCCTCGCCCGCGTCATCAGCCTGCTGTGCTTTTTCGGCCTGGTGGGGTTGCTCTGCGCGTACTACCTGCTGATCGCCGACCTGCACGGCGCGCGCCCCTGGGTCATTCTGCTGATCGAACTGGTGCCGCTGCTGATACTCGCGCCCGGCATGCTCACCGGCAGCGCCCGCGGACACTCGTGGATGTGCTTCGTGGTGAATTTGTATTTCATAAAGGGCGCGCTGGCGGCCTATGACCCGAACCGGCAACTGTTCGGCGTGCTAGAAATGGCGGCGAGCGTGGCGGTGTTCTGCTCGGCGTTGTTGTATGTGCGTTGGCGGTTTCAGTTGAATCGGCGGTTGGCGGGCGAAGGCGAGCCTTCCGTCGCCTGATAGGCCGCTATCGCGAGCAAGCTCGCTCCCACAGGGGTTTTGTGAACGCCAAAGATCCAGTGTGGGAGCGAGCTTGCTCGCGATGGGTGCAACTCGGTCTCAATGATTGACGGTGTAAGCCAGCATCATCGAAATCTGCGACATCGGCCGCCCCCCACTCTCTTCATGCCACTGGTTAAAGGCATTTTGCACCGTCGCCAGGTCCCGCAGGCTGGTGGGGACCTTGTCGATGATCTCCTGGGCATTGAGCGCGGCCACGACGTCATAGCTGGGCACAAACGTATCCTTGCCCATCATCCGCAAGAAGCGCGGCGCCGACAGGCCGCCCAGTTGATGGCCGTGCTTTTTCAGGTAGGTCCACAGGCCGACGATGTCGGTCACCGGCCACTCGGCGACCAGCGCGCCGAAGCTGCCCTTTTCATGGGCCACGTCCAATATCAGCTGCGCGTTGCGCGGCACGCTCTTGAGCTTGCCCAGGTGGCGGATGATTCGCGCGTCCTGCATCAACCGCTCCAGGTGCTCGGCGCTCATCAGCACGACTTTCTCCGGGTCGAACTTGAAGAACACCTCTTCGAAGGCCGGCCACTTGGCGTCCACCAGGCTGTGCTTGAGCCCGGCGCGGAACACCCGCAGCGCCATGGTCGAGAGGTAGCGGTCGTCGCTGATCTTGCGCAGTTGCGCCGGGGTCTTGGGAACCGGCAGGTGGGCTTCCAGTTCAGCCGCCGAACCGAAGCGGTTCAGACAGTACTCGTGCAGCCACTTGTAATCGCGCATGCCCTCTCCTGGGGGTTAAAAATGAAAACGGCGCTTGAAAGCGCCGTAATAACTATCGGTAGAGTCAGAGATTCACCACATTGACGAACCGCGGCGTGGCGTTTTCGTCGATGCGCAGGTTGGTGAAGTCGAACAGGTTGCGGTCCGCCAGTTGCGACGGAATGACATTCTGCAAGCCGCGGAAAATGCTCTCGGTACGGCCCGGGGTCTTGCGCTCCCACTCCTGGAGCATTTCCTTGACCACCTGGCGTTGCAGGTTTTCCTGGGAGCCGCACAGGTTGCAGGGGATGATCGGGAACTGCTTGAAATCCGAATAGGCCTGGATGTCTTTCTCGTTGCAATAGGCCAGCGGGCGGATCACCACGTTGCGCCCGTCATCGGCGCGCAGCTTGGGCGGCATGGCCTTGAGCGAGCCGTTGTAGAACATGTTCAGGAAGAAGGTCTCGACGATATCGTCGCGGTGGTGTCCCAGGGCCATCTTGGTTGCGCCGATCTCGTCGGCGAAGGTGTAGAGCGTTCCGCGCCGCAGGCGTGAGCACAGCGAACAGGTGGTCTTGCCTTCGGGAATCAGTTCCTTGACCACCGAATAGGTGTCTTTCTCGACGATGTGATATTCCACGCCCAGCGACTCGAGGTAGGCCGGCAGCACATGCTCGGGGAACCCGGGCTGCTTCTGGTCCATGTTCACCGCGACGATGTCGAACTTGATCGGCGCAACCTTCTGCAGATGCATCAGCACATCGAGCAAGGTGTAGCTGTCCTTGCCGCCGGACAGGCAGACCATGACCTTGTCGCCGTCCTCGATCATGTTGAAATCGGCGACCGCCTCACCGGCCTGGCGGCGCAGGCGCTTTTGCAGTTTGTTCTGGTTGACCGTAAGAGTGCCCATGACGCGAAATCCGTGAGGTGTGACGAAAGGCCGGCATTTTACGCAAAAAATCCCGGATGTGGCACCGCCCCTGCCAGCAAGGTGGCGCCCACAGATCAAGCCGCGATTAGCCTTTTCCTTTACAGCGCGATTTGCTCTAAGCCCCCCATCCCCCTCGGGGTGACTCCTTTCTATACTGCGACATAAGGTCGCACACACTTACAGACCTTTACTTACCCGGCCATTTGGCCCGTAGGCGCTCCGTTGGGGGGCGATGGCAATAACAAAGGAGTGACTGACTATGATCCATCATGTCGTGGGGCTCTTTACCCACCCTGATCAAGAATGGAAAGAAATCCGTGGCGATCAGGAGGAAAGCATCAGCCACATGTACCTCACCCACACGCTGATCCTGGCGGCTATTCCCGCGGTATCGGCATTCATCGGCACCACGCAGGTGGGATGGGTCATCGGCAATCGTCCACCGGTCATGCTCACCCAGGAAAGTGCGCTGTGGATGACCGTCATGTCGTACCTGGCCATGTTGGGCGGTGTGGCAGTGATGGGCGCCTTCATCCACTGGATGGCCCGTACCTATGACGCCAACCCGAGCCTGGCCCGTTGCGTTGCATTCGCCACCTACACCGCGACACCTTTGTTCATCGGCGGCCTGGCGGCGCTCTACCCGCACATGTGGCTGGGGATGATCGTCGGCACGGCGGCGATCTGCTACACGGTCTACCTGCTGTATGTGGGCCTGCCGACGTTCATGAACATTCCCCAGGACGAAGGTTTTCTGTTTTCCAGTTCGGTACTCGCCGTCGGCCTGGTGGTGCTGGTGGCCATCATGGCGTTCACGGTCATCGTCTGGGGGCTGGGCGTCGGCCCGGTCTATACCAATTGAAAGATTGAAACGGTCCCGATAGTACCCTCCAATAAAAAAGCAGGATCTGCCGACACAGGCCGCCGCAAGGCGGCCTTCCTGTGTTTGAGCCACACGAAACGACCACTGAGCGCCTGGACGATTCGCAACGGCCGACGCTTGCGGCATACTCGGGCTTCTGGAGACCCGTAAAGCATGCTCGAGCAACTCAATACCCGCGTCGAAGAGTGTTACCAACAAGCCGAATCCTTTTTCAAACGTCCTTTCAAACGCCCGGTGGTCAGCTTCAAATTGCGTGGCCAGAAGGCTGGTGTCGCGCACCTGCATGAAAATCTGCTGCGCTTCAATCCACAGTTGTACCGGGAAAACGCCGAAGACTTCCTCAAGCAGACCGTCGCCCATGAAGTCGCGCACCTGATCGCCCACCAACTGTTTGGCGAACGCATCCAGCCCCATGGCGAGGAATGGCAACTGATCATGCGCGGGGTCTACGAACTGCCGCCCAACCGCTGTCACACCTACGCAATCAAACGCCGCAGCGTGACCCGCTACATCTACAAATGCCCCTGCGACGGCAGCGACTTTCCGTTCTCGGCCCAGCGCCACAGCCTGGTGCGCCAGGGGCGGCGGTATTTGTGCCGTAGCTGCCGCAATACCTTGGTGTTCAGTGGGGAGACCAGGGTGGAATAGCAGGCTTTTGTGGCGGCTGGGCTGGCCCCTTCGCGAGCAAGCTCGCTCCCACAGGGGTTTTGTGAGCGCCGCAAATCCAGTGTGGGAGCGAGCTTGCTCGCGATAGCGGCCTGACAGACGCTACAAAACCACCCCGCGCTTACGCAACGCTTCGATCCGCTGCGCACTAAACCCCAACTCCCCTAACACCTGATCCGTATGCGCCCCCACCCCCGCGCCAATATGCCGAGGCTCGGGCAACCCTTCGGAAAATCTCAACGGGCAAGCCATCTGCGCCTGGCTCGAACCATCGCCCCGGGGCACCTGAGTCACCAGCTCCCGAGCCTGTAACTGCGGATGCCGGACAGCTTCCTCCAGGCTCAGTACCGGCTCGACGCAGGCATCGATTTCTGCAAACAGGCTGCACAGCTCGGCAAAGTCATGCTTCTCGAACTCGGCCTGCAGTGCCTGCTTGAGCGCGTGTTGTTGTTCAGGCTTGGGCGACAACCCCTGGGCCGCGAGCTCCGGCCGCCCCAAGGCCTCGCACAGCGCCTGCATGAAGGCCGGTTCCAGGCTGCCCACCGACATCCAGCGACCATCGCGGGTGCGGTAATAGTCATAGAAGCTGCCGCCGTTGAGCATCTGCTTTTCCCAACCCGGCTCGACACCGCAGGCCAGGTAACCGGCACCGGCCATGGCGTTGAGGCTGAACACACAGTCAGTCATGCTCACGTCCAGGTGCTGACCCTGCCCGGTTTGCTGACGGGCGATGACCGCCGCCAACAGCCCGATCACCCCGTGCAACGAACCACCGGCGATGTCTGCCGCCTGGATCCCCAGCGGCAACGGACCGCTGTCGGCACGACCGGTGTGGCTGGCCAGCCCCGCCAGGGCCAGGTAATTGATGTCGTGACCGGCGCGGTCCTTGTAGGGCCCGGTCTGGCCGTAACCGGTGATCGACACATAGATCAGCCGCGGATTGATCGTCTTCAAGGCCTCGTACCCCAGGCCCAGTCGCTCCATCACGCCGGGGCGGAACTGTTCCAGCAGAATGTCGTAGTCCGCCAGCAACTGCGTGACCACCGCCAACCCTTGCGGCTGCTTGAGGTCCAGGGCCAGGCTGCGCTTGTTGCGGTTGATGTAGGCGTGGCTGGCCGATACCCCCTGGTCATGGGGTGGCAGTACCCGCAACAGGTCCTGGCGGGTCGGCGACTCGATGCGCAACACTTCGGCCCCCATGTCCGCCAGCAACAGCGAGGCGAACGGGCCGGGCAGCAGGGTCGAGAAGTCCAGAACCTTGAGCGATGCCAGTGGGCCTTGCATGGGCGATCTCCAAGAGAGTGATGGTGAAAGGCTAGGCAGGGGTTGAGGGCAGGGCAATTACCGCAGGTGTCACTTCGAATGACGATTGCGCTCAGGCTGGCACGGAATCTTTGTGGCGACGCTGGGCTGTGGGAGCAAGGCTTGCTCGCGAAACAGGCGCCTCGACTCCTGAAAGACCGCATCGCCTGCATCGCGGGCAAGCCTTGCTCCCACAGAGTATGGGATAAATCCCCTCGCCACAAAAAACATGTCCGTCTTGAAATTGAGTGCAAAAAAAACCCGCCGAAGCGGGTTTTTCATTACAGCCTGAAGATTACTTCGCTGGCGCGGTTTCAGCCGTTGCAACCAGATCGTCTTCTTCACGGACGTCGGAGATACCACGACCACCGGAAGCCAGCTCGGTCTGCAACTGGTCTTCGTCCAGCTCCTTGACCCACTTGGCAACCACGATCGTGGCGACGGCGTTACCCACCAGGTTGGTCAGGGCGCGGGCTTCGGACATGAAGCGGTCGATACCCAGGATCAGTGCCAGGCCGGCCACCGGCAAGGTGCCCACGGCCGACAGGGTGGCCGCCAGTACGATGAAGCCGCTACCGGTCACGCCAGCAGCACCTTTGGAGGACAACAGCAGCACCAGCAACAGGGTGATCTGGTGAGTCAGGTCCATTGGGGTATCGGTGGCCTGGGCGATGAACACTGCAGCCATGGTCAGGTAGATCGAAGTACCGTCGAGGTTGAACGAGTAGCCAGTCGGGATGACCAGGCCTACGACCGACTTCTTGGCACCCAGGCGCTCCATCTTGATCAGCATGCGTGGCAGGGCCGATTCCGACGAGGAAGTGCCCAGCACGATCAGCAGTTCTTCACGGATGTAGCGGATCAGCTTGACGACGCTGAAGCCGTGGGCGCGGCAGATGGCGCCCAGCACCACCAGTACGAACACCACGCAGGTGATGTAGAAGCAGATCATCAGCTGGCCCAGCTGCACCAGCGAACCGACACCGTAGGCGCCGATGGTGAACGCCATGGCACCGAACGCACCGATAGGCGCCAGCTTCATGATCATGTTGATGATGATGAACATCACGTGGGCGAAGCGATCGATGAAGTCCAGCACCGGCTTACCGTAGGAGCCCAGGCGATGCAGGGCAAAACCGAAGAGCACCGAGAACATCAACACTTGCAGGATGTCGCCGTTGGCGAACGCACCGACGATGGTGTTCGGGATCACGTTGAGGATGAAGGCAATGATGCTCTGGTCTTTACTGGCATTGATGAAACCGGCGATCTTGCTGGTGTCCAGGGTCGTCACGTCGATGTGCATGCCGGCGCCCGGTTGCACGACGTTGACCACGACCAGGCCGATCAGCAGGGCGATGGTGGAAACGATTTCAAAGTACAGCAGCGCATAGCCGCCAGTCTTGCCGACCGACTTCATGTTCTGCATGCCGCCGATGCCGCTGACGACGGTACAGAAGATGATGGGGGCGATGACCATTTTGATCAGTTTGATGAACCCGTCGCCGAATGGCTTGAGGGCAACACCGGTCTGCGGGTAGAAGTGGCCGAGCAAAATACCGATGGCAATGGCTACGATCACCTGGAAATACAGGGATTTGTACAGTGGCTGACGAGTCGTCATGGCAAACCTTCCTCAAGAGTCCCGTTTGACGACTTCCACCTGTCGTCCACGGCACCTCAATTGCGAACCCTCCTGCACTGGAGGGATTTGTTTTTTGTCGGCTGCACGCGGCAGACCTGTGTGCTCTATCGCAAGGCTCGTGCCATTTTTTGGAAAAACCCTACAACCCTTATTGCACAAGGGCTTATGGATTCCTCAAGGGCTAAACACGACTGAGGAAGGTGGCGGATTTCCGCCCACGCAGAGTTTCTCACTCCGGGATTTGGCGGATATCCGCCTTGTCGGGTCCCAGTGCCCTGCTACCATCGCCCGCTTAACGAACGGACTTCTGCCATGCGCCAACGCACGATCGCCAGCCACTTCGCCCGCGCAGCCCTGGGCGGCGCACGTCGGCAAGGCTTCGACTATTTTCCTGTGCTGCAACAACTGGGCATCAGCCCAGAGCTGTTGGATGAGCCGCGCGCGCGGATTGCGCCAGAGCAGTTCGCACGCCTGTTGCAGGCGCTGTGGCTGGCATTGGGGGACGAATACCTGGGGTTCGGCAGGGCTGCGAGCAAACCCGGGACGTTTGCCATGATGTGTCACGCGTTGATCCACTGTCGGACCCTGGGCAAGGCCCTTCAGCGCGGCTTGCTGTTCTACAGTTTGCTCCCCGACGCCCCGCGCCTGACGCTGGAAGCCGAAGGCGAGCGAGTGCGGCTGGTGCTGGACGATTCGACGCTGTGGGACCCGGATCACTTCCTGACTGAAAGCCTGCTGGTGGTCTGGCATCGCCTCGCCAGTTGGCTGATCGGCCAGCGGATCGGTCTGGAACAGGCGACCTTCGGCTACGCCAAACCTGCCCACGGTGCCGAATACGACCTACTTTTTCCCTGTCCGCTGATGTTCGAAGCGCGCAGCAGCAGCCTGTTGTTCCACAGCCGCTACCTGGACATGCCACTACTGCAGGACGAACGCACCCTCAAGCATTTCCTCGAACGCTCCCCCGCCGACCTGCTGTCGCGCCCGGACGATGGCCACAGCCTGAGCAGCCAGCTACGCCGCTTGCTCAGCCGCGACACCGCGCGCTGGCCCGACCTGGACACCGTCGCTGCCCATTTGCACATCAGCCCGCAGACCTTGCGCCGGCACTTGCGGGAGGAAGGCACCAGTTTCCAGGAACTCAAGGATCAGCTGCGGCGGGATATCGCCATCTACCACTTGGGGCGCGCGGACTTGTCGTTGCAGCAGATTGCCGAGCAGTTGGGGTTCTCAGAGCCGTCGGCGTTTCACCGGGCGTTCAAGAAGTGGACGGGGCTGACGCCGGGAGCTTATCGGGCGTTGGAAAACTGAGTGGTGGCATCCACTTTCTGTGGTGTATCTACCGTCTCCTGTGGCGAGGGAGCTTGCTCCCGCTGGGCTGCGAAGCGGCCCCAAAAATTTGCGAGCGCTGCGCACTCGAGCGGGAGCAAGCTCCCTCGCCACAAAGGGCGGCGCCCCGCCGAAAATATTCCAGTCAGACCACCGGAAAATGAATCCGGAACGCCGCCCCGCCCAGCTCTGAATCCCCCAGGGTCAGCTTGGCGCCGTAGCTCTCGATGATGTCCTTGACCACCGCCAGGCCGATACCCTGCCCCGGGTGCTGGCGATCCAACCGCTCACCCCGCTGGAGAATCCGCGCACGTTGATCCGGTGGCACACCCGGCCCGTCGTCCTCGACACTCAACTCCGTGCCGCCGAGGGTCTGGTGCACACTGATGCGCACCTCGCCCAGGCACAACCGATAGGCGTTCTCCAGCAGATTGCCGAGCATCTCCAGCAAGGCCCCCTGTTCGATCGGCACCTGGCATTGCTCCGGCAAATCGAAACTGACATTGACCCGTTTGTCGCGATAGACCTTGTCCAAGGTGTCGCACAGGCTTTGCAGCACCGGGCGCAAGGGCACCTGATGGCGTACCAGCCCGCTTTTGCGCAGGCTGGCGCGCTGCAACTGGTAACCGATCTGCTGGCTCATGCGCTCGATCTGGGATTGCAGCACCCAGGCCTGGCCACGATCCTCGGGGCGCCGGGCCATGTCCTCGCTGACGCCCTGCAACACCGCCAGCGGGGTCTTCAAGCTGTGGGCCAGGTCATCGAGGGAGTCGCGATAACGGCTGCGCTGCTCCCGCTCGCTGTACAGCAAGCGGTTGAGGGAACCGGTCAGGCGCAGCAGTTCCCGGGGATGTTCGGTACTGAGACTTTCCCGGGCCCCGCTTTCGATTTCGTCGAGCTCCTGGCTCAGGCGCCGCAGCGCCCGAAGCCCCCAGGTCAGGCCGATCCACAACAGCGCCAGCAACACCAAAAGGGCTGCGCCAAAGCCCAGGTACAGATTGTCCCGCAGCCCTTGCAGGGTCACTTCGTAGTCGCGCACCGGTTGCAGGGTGACGATGCTGAACGCCGCACTCTGGCCGCCGAGCAACTTGATTTCGACGTCATAGACAAAAAACTCCTGGCCGTCGTTCTCGCGAATGCGCGCAAACTGATTGCCCTGGCCGTCATAGCGTGGCGTGTAGTTGATGTTTTCTTCCTGGGTGGCCTTCGACCGCCAGACCAACCGCCCCTCGCGATCATAGATGTAGCCCAGCAAGCGGGCATCGGCGAGGTTGAAACGCTCATCGGGCAACTGCGCCGGCATCTTCAAGCGGTTGTTCTCCACCCGGGCGGCGGAAATCAGCGTGGTCACGTCCGAGGCCAGGCGTTGCTCGATGGATTCCTGCAACGCCAGGCTGAACGCGCCTTGCATGGCCGGCAACAAGGCCAGCATGAACAGCACCGCCAGGGTCATGGCGGCCAGCATCAGCCGCAGGCGAAGCGAACGAATCACTGGCAGCGCTCGTTGAACAGGTAGCCCAAGCCACGCACGGTGTCGATGGGCTTGAAGCCGGCGGGGGCTTCCAGCTTACGGCGCAGGCGTCCGACCAGCACCTCGATGACATTGGGATCACGCTCGTCGTCATCGGGATAAAGCTGCTCCATCAAGCGGTCCTTGGCCACCACTTGCTGGTGATGGCGCATGAGGTATTCGAGTATGCGGTATTCGTAGGCCGTCAACGCCAACGGCTCCTCACCGAGGGACGCCTGCTTGCGGTTGAGGTCAAGCAGCAATGGCCCGGCCACGATGGTCGACTGGGTAAAGCCGCTGGAACGACGCAACAAGGCGTTCAACCGGGCCTCCAGCTCTTCGAACTGAAACGGCTTGACCACGTAGTCATCGGCACCGGCGGCCAAGCCTTCGACCTTGTCCTGCCAGTTGCCGCGGGCAGTCAGGATCAGGATCGGAAACGTCTTGTCCTGTGAGCGCAGCCGGCGGATCAGCTCCAGCCCGCTGATCCCCGGCAGGCCCAGGTCGATCACCGCCAGGTCATGATTGAATTCCCGGACCTGGTATAAGGCCTCTTCGGCATTGGCCACGGCCTGCACCACATGGCCGCTGTCGGTGAGACGGGTTTGCAGGTGGTGACGCAACAGCGCTTCGTCTTCGACGACCAGTAATTTCATGGAGCCTCTCCCCAGGCAAATCAAACAATCCAGTGCGGCGCACCTCAACGAAAGGCGCCGGATCGTCTTCGACCGATCCGGCTGGATACGCTCACCATCGACCGCTTAGAACGTGTAG
The DNA here is from genome assembly GCF_052112205.1 of Pseudomonas sp. Lb2C2. Lineage (NCBI taxonomy): Bacteria > Pseudomonadati > Pseudomonadota > Gammaproteobacteria > Pseudomonadales > Pseudomonadaceae > Pseudomonas > Pseudomonas sp. Lb2C2. The sequence continues at coordinate 145,580 of NZ_JAUTYW010000005.1, forward strand.
TTGGCGGACAGGTACGTCTGGGCGCTGCTGGTCAGGTCCAGCGAGCCGACCTTGTCGCCACCGTGCGGGCTCATCTCGGTGCTGGCGTTGCTGCGCAGGTAACGGTAACCCAGTTCAACCGAGGTGTTTTGCGAAATTTGTTGCAGCACGCCCCCTTGCAAGCCCACGGCGTAGCCGATGTCGCTGTCGCGGCTGAAGCCAGGAGAATCCTGGGTCAGCTTGGTCAGGCCCGCCGTACCGCCACCGAACAGTTTGGTGCTGCTGGTGACCGGATAGAACACATCGTAGCTGCCCAGCAGGTTTTCCTGGCGCAGCTTGATGCCGTTGTGGGTGCCCGAAACATTGTCGTAGGTGGCGTAGTAGCGGCCCTGGTCGTTTTGCTTGCCCAGTCGCAGGCCATACGTGGTGTCCTTGCCGATGACGCCGTCGGCGTTGGGGTTGTTCAGGGCGCTGTCCAAGGCGTCGGATTTCTTCACCTTGTCGCTGGTCTGGCCAAGGGTCAGGCTGGCGAAATTGTCATCGGCGTGGGCCATGGCAGTGGCGCCCAGCACGGTGAAAGCCAACAACAGTTTTTTCATAGCAGTCATGGTCAAGTTCCTTTGCAGCGTGGATGTTTTGTGAAGTCGTGGTCACCTTAACCAGTGATCCCTGAACACCCCTTGAACGTTCTCTGAACCTGCGCTGAATGAATCGGCTAATCTGTGCGGACCACTTTTATAAGGAGATCCGTCATGCGCAGGCTGCTTGCTGTTGTACTTCTGGCCATGAGCGGCGTGAGCCACGCCGCCATCCAGACCCAGGAACTCCCCTACACCAGTGCCGACGGCACCAAGCTGATCGGCTATTACGCGTATGACGACGCCGTCAAAGGGCCGCGCCCGGGCGTGGTGGTGGTGCATGAATGGTGGGGGCTGAACGACTACGCCAAGCGCCGTGCCCGTGACCTCGCCGGCCTGGGCTATAGCGCCCTGGCCATCGACATGTACGGCGACGGCAAGAACACCGAACACCCCAAGGACGCCATGGCCTTCATGCAGGCGGCGCTCAAGGACGGCAAGGCGGCCAGTGCCCGCTTCCAGGCCGGTCTCGACCTGCTGAAGAAACAGCCTCAGACCGATCCGGACAAACTCGCTGCCATCGGCTACTGCTTCGGCGGCAAGGTGGTGCTCGATGCGGCACGCCAGGGTGTGCCGCTGGCCGGCGTGGTGAGTTTCCACGGTGCATTGGTGACCAACACCCCGGCAACGCCGGGCAGCGTCAAGGCCAAGGTGCTGGTCGAACATGGCGCCCTGGACAGCATGGTCACCCAGGACAACGTCACCGCGTTCAAGAGTGAGATGGACAAGGCCGGCGCCGACTACAAATTCGTCAGCCTCGAAGGTGCCAAGCACGGCTTCAGCAACCCCGATGCCGACCGCTTGAGCCACGGCGAACATGGCGGCCCGGACATTGGCTACAACAAGGAAGCCGATGAGAAGTCGTGGGCGGATATGCAGAAGTTCTTCAAGAAAATCTTTGGCTGAGCACACTTCTTTCAGCTGAAAAAATGATGTTTTTGTGGCGAGGGAGCTTGCTCCCGCTTGAGTGCGTAGCGCTCACAGATCTTTTGGGGCCGCTTCGCAGCCCAGCGGGAGCAAGCTCCCTCGCCACAAAAGCCAGCCTCTGCCCCATACACACGCCCCCCACTACCCAGCCTCCAGCCAACCCGGCAAAATGCCTGGCATGAATACACTCCCCACCCTGCCCGCCTGCTGCTCGCCTTTGGATGAACATTGGCTCTTGCCCGATGCCCTGCCCGATACGGTGCTGCTGAGCACCCGCTTCGACCCGTTGCTGCTGGTGAGCACCGACTTCCCCAACAGCGCCATCGAACCTCCGGCGAGCATCCAGCGCTCGGTCGCCAAGCGCCAGGCAGAATTCCTGGCCGGTCGGATCTGCGCCCGGGCGGCGTTGCAGCGGCTCGACGGCCTGGCCTGCGTGCCGGCCATCGGCGAAGATCGCGCGCCTGTGTGGCCGGCCCATGTCAGCGGTTCGATCACCCACAGCACGGGCCGTGCAGCGGCCATCGTCGCGAAAAAAGATCACTGGCAAGGGCTGGGCATGGACGTGGAAAACCTGCTCGACCCCGAGCGCGCCGAACGCCTGGCCGGCGAGATCCTCACTTCGCCAGAGTTGCAGCGCATGACCAAACTCGCGCGCGATGACCGGGCCTTGCTGGTGACCCTGACCTTTTCAGTGAAGGAAAGCCTGTTCAAGGCGCTGTATCCGATCGTCAGGCAACGCTTTTATTTCGAGCATGCCGAGGTGCTGGACTGGACACCCGATGGGCAGGTGCGCCTGCGTTTGCTGACGGACCTGTCTGCCGAGTGGTGCCATGGCAGTGAGCTGCAGGGGCAGTTTGGGGTGAAGGATGGGCAGTTATTGAGCCTGGTAGGGATCAGGGCCTGAGAGCTGTGCTGCTTTTCAGGGCCTCATCGCGGGCAAGCCTTGCTCCCACAGCAAACCACACTTAAATCAGGGAGCACTGATCTGTGGGAGCAAGGCTTGCCCGCGATGGCGGTCGATCAGGCCCCCCACCTATCAAGACCTGTCTTGATGCCTCGGCCAACTCAAGCTGAAGCACGCCCCGCCCAAGCTCTTGCTCTTGCCGATCAGCGCCCGACCGTCGTGCCAGTGGATGATCCGTCGCACGATCGACAGCCCCAACCCATGGCCGCCCGAAGCCCGGGCGCGGCTGTCGTCCAGGCGCAGGAAAGGTTTGAAAATCCGCTCCCATGCCGCTTCCGGCACGCCGGGCCCGTCATCTTCCACATCCACCCGGCAGCGCAACTGGCCTACCTGGTAGCTGACGGTGACCCGGGAACTGGCGTGACGCATGGCGTTACCCACCAGGTTCTGCAGGGCGCGATGCAGAAAGCGTGGCTCGGCCTCGACCCAGGCGCCGTCGCAATCGGCGGCCGACAGGCATAGACCGCGCTCGACCGTGATCCCGGCCCGCAACGGCCCCAGCTCATCGATCACTTGATTGACCAGCGCATCCAGGTCCACCCGCTGGAAATTCAGGGCCGGTGAACCCTGTTCCAGCCGCGCGTAGGTGAGCATTTCGTCCACCAGCCGATCCAGGTCTTCGATGTCGTGGTCCATGCCCGCCAGGTATTTGTCCCGGGCCTGGGGCGTGGTGGCGCTGCCGAGCATTTCCAGGCCGAAGCGCAGGCGCGCCACCGGGGTGCGCAATTCGTGGGACACCGCTCGCACCAGCTCGCGCTGGATCGCCAACAACTGCTGCAGGTGTTCGGCCATGCCGTTGAACGCCGCAGCCAGTCGCCCGACCGAGTCGGCGCCTCGGGCCGGCACCCGGGTTTCCAGGCTGCCCTGGGCGATCTGGGTGGCGGCCGACTCCAGGCCACGCAAGCGCCGCTCCAATTGGCGTACCAACAGGTAGACGATCAAGCCGATCAGGCTCAACCCCAGCGCCGCGATCAGCACCAGCCATTGCGGCGGATAAGGGTTCATCTGGTACAGCGGACCGATCTCCAGCACCCATGGCGTGCCGACCATGCCGGCGAAGACCCGGATGGAGTCGCCGCCCTTGCCCAGCGCCATCACCGTATCACCCTCGGACACACGACGGCGCTGGTCTTCGTCCATGTCGGCCTGCTCGGCGGTCATGAGTCGCAGGTCGAAACCAAAACCTTTTTCCTGCGCCAGTTGCGCCAGCCGTTTGGGTTGTTCGGCCACTGGATAACGCACCAGCTCGTCGGCCAACAGGTAGATGGTCGCGCGGGCCAGTTGTTCGCTGATCTGCTGGACTTCCCCCACCAACATCAGTTGCTCGCCATCGCTGACCAGCCGATAGACTTTTGCCGCATGCGGCCCGGTCTGCTCGACCAATGCCTGGCCGCGCAGCACGCGGGTGCGTTGGCCAAGGTCGAGGTCGGTCTGGGTGAAGGTCTGCAACGCCAGGGGAATGCCCAGCAGGCGCTCCCACACCAGCAACGCCCGCCGCCGTTCGGTGTCGTTCATCGGCCGCAGGTTGTCGGCCATCAGCGAAAACGTGCCGTGGGCCAGGCGCTCGCGGTATTGCTCACTGCGGGTCTGGTTGAGCAGGTGCAAGGCCAATACGCCGAGGACCGCCACCAGCACCAGCGCCGCACACATGCCGCCATAAATGCGCAGGAAGATCGAATTCACGGCGCCAGGTCTACGCAAGCTTCAGGAACGAATAGGTAGCCTTTGCTGCGGATGGTCTTGATCAGCCGTGGATGATCCGGGTCGTCGCCGATCTTGGGGCGGATGCGCGAAATACGCACGTCGATGGAGCGGTCCTGACCGTCATAACCAATGCCGCGCAGGGCGGTGAAGATTTCTTCCCGGGACAGGATGCGCCCGGCATTGGACACCAGCAGCCACAGCAGGTCGAATTCGGCGCTGGTCAGCTCGATACCGTTGCCCTGCAACCAGGCTTCGCGCAGGGCGTCGTCGACCACCAGCGGGCCGAATTGCAGGCGTCGCGGCTTCTGCGCGACGCTCGGCTCCGGTTCGCTGCGTCGCAGCAAGGCCTGGATACGCGCCAAGAGCAAACGCGGGCGAACCGGCTTGCACACGTAATCATCGGCGCCCAGGTCCAGGCCCTGGATCTGATCGGTGTCGTCGGTGCGGGCGGTGAGCATCAGGATCGGCCCGTCATAGTGCTCGCGCACCTTGCGACAGATGCTCAGGCCGTCTTCGCCGGGCAGCATCAGGTCGAGGACCACCAGATCCGGCTGCTCGGCAATGATCCGCGCCGCCGCCACCGCGCCGTCGCCTTCGATGGCAACACGCAATCCGTTGCTTTCGAGGTATTCCCGGGTCAGCTCGGCCAGACGCTGGTCATCCTCGACGATCAATACCTGCCAGGCTTCTTGTTCCACTAGGGCCTCGTCTTGCTGCGAATATAAAAGGAAGGATCAGCACTCACCTGTGGCGAGGGAGCTTGCTCCCGCTGGGGTGCGAAGCGGCCCTAGGATTTTTGCGGTCGCTGCGCAACCGAGCGGGAGCAAGCTCCCTCGCCACAAAAGGTGCCCACTTCAGGTATTCGGAAACAGCTCCCCCCATCTTTTTGTCATGTTAAAGGAGGATAAACACACCCACGCATGGGCCGATTGTATAAACGTCGCCTGCGCAGAAAACAAGCGGACAAATGCGTTTCGATCGAGTGGGTTTTATGTGGTAATGTCCGCGCCCGCAAAAACCACCAGGCTGTTTTCGGATCGTCGAAACCGATGAAAAAAGGTCCACTCCAGCTAGGTCGCGGCCTACAGAGCAGTTCCACGTTTCGCACACAAATTACGCACAGGCTTATCCACAGGTAGTACGTTGCATACCCCCCAAAAACGCATTATCTTGTAGCCCGCCGCGCAAAAAACCCTACATGTAGGGTTTCAGGCCAAAAACCAAACACAAGTCGGGCAGAGAATTCAAGCGCTTTTCTTGCTTCTGTCCAGCTGAAACACCGCATTTCCCCAAGCCCAGACCGCCCCTGCGGATGGCAACTGTTTCCAGGTCGAAAACGACCGAAACGGTACGGGTGTTGCAGTCAATTGCTGCCACCCCGACAACCCGGTTTCGAGCCTCGCTCGCAACCTGAGAACTTCGGATGGAAGCGGCATTAAACGCCTGCTTCCTACTGTCCCGAAGTTGTTATGCCCGGCGCCAGTCGGTTGTAGTGCTTCAGGACGGAACGGTGGGCACCGTGATGGTGCCCAAACAAACATAGAGAACGTGGAGACACCCATGCACACCGACACAACTCGCGAGAACCCGCAGGGCACCGCGCCGCTGGCCGCCGATTCGAACCCGGATCTGTCCGCCACCGCGCCGGGCCAACTGCGTGTGATCAAGCGTAACGGCACTGTCGTTCCTTACACCGATGACAAGATTACCGTCGCCATCACCAAAGCGTTTCTCGCAGTTGAAGGTGGCACCGCTGCCGCTTCGTCGCGAATCCACGACACCGTGGCCCGCCTGACCGAACAGGTCACCGCGACCTTCAAGCGTCGCATGCCCTCGGGCGGCACCATCCATATCGAAGAAATCCAGGACCAGGTCGAACTGGCGCTGATGCGTGCCGGCGAGCAGAAAGTGGCCCGCGACTACGTGATCTACCGTGACTCCCGCGCCAAGGAACGTGCTATCCGCACCCCGGCCGACGCACCGGTCCAGGCCCACCCATCGATCCGCATCGCCCGCGCCGACGGCAGCCTGGCGCCGCTGGACATGGGCCGCCTGAACACCATCGTCACCGAGGCTTGCGAAGGCCTGGAAGAAGTCGATGGCGACCTGATCCAGCGCGAAACCCTGAAGAACCTCTATGACGGCGTCGCCCTCAAGGACGTCAACACCGCGCTGGTGATGACCGCGCGGACCCTGGTGGAACGCGAGCCGAACTACTCCTTCGTGACCGCCCGCCTGCTGATGGACACCCTGCGTGCCGAAGGCCTGAGCTTCCTGGAAGTCGCCGAGAGCGCGACCCACCACGAAATGGTCGACCTGTACGCCAAGGCGTTGCCGGCCTACGTTGCCAAGGGTATCGAGTTCGAATTGCTGAACCCGGTCCTGGCCGAATTCGACCTGGAAAAACTCGGCAAGGCGATCAACCACGAGCGTGACCAGCAGTTCACCTACCTGGGCCTGCAAACCCTGTACGACCGTTACTTCATCCACAAGGATGGCGTGCGTTTCGAACTGCCGCAGATCTTCTTCATGCGCGTGGCCATGGGCCTGGCGATCGAAGAGAAGCAGCGCGAAGACCGTGCGATCGAGTTCTACAACCTGTTGTCGTCCTTCGACTACATGGCCTCGACCCCGACCCTGTTCAACGCCGGTACCCTGCGTCCACAGCTGTCGAGCTGCTACCTGACCACCGTTCCGGATGACCTGTCGGGCATCTACGGCGCGATCCACGACAACGCCATGCTGTCGAAATTCGCCGGTGGCCTGGGCAACGACTGGACCCCGGTTCGCGCATTGGGCTCGTACATCAAGGGCACCAACGGCAAATCCCAGGGCGTCGTGCCGTTCCTCAAAGTGGTCAACGACACCGCAGTCGCGGTCAACCAGGGCGGCAAGCGCAAGGGCGCGGTCTGTGCCTACCTGGAAACCTGGCACATGGACATCGAAGAGTTCATCGAGCTGCGCAAGAACACCGGTGATGACCGTCGTCGTACCCACGACATGAACACCGCCAACTGGATCCCCGACCTGTTCATGAAGCGCGTCTTCGATGACGGCAAGTGGACCCTGTTCTCGCCATCCGAAGTGCCGGACCTGCACGACCTGACCGGCAAGGCTTTCGAAGAGCGCTACGAGTACTACGAAGCCCTGACCGAGTACAACAAGATCAAGCTGTTCAAAGTCGTCCAGGCCAAAGACCTGTGGCGCAAGATGCTGTCGATGCTGTTCGAAACCGGCCACCCATGGCTGACCTTCAAGGACCCGTGCAACCTGCGCAGCCCGCAGCAGCACGTGGGCGTGGTCCACAGCTCGAACCTGTGCACCGAGATCACCCTGAACACCAACAAAGACGAGATCGCGGTCTGCAACCTGGGCTCGATCAACCTGCCGAACCACATCGTCGACGGCAAGCTGGACACCGCCAAGCTGCAACGCACCGTGAACACCGCTGTGCGCATGCTCGACAACGTGATCGACATCAACTACTACTCGGTGCCACAGGCGAAGAACTCCAACTTCAAGCACCGTCCGGTCGGCCTGGGCATCATGGGCTTCCAGGACGCCTTGTACCTGCAGCACATCCCGTACGGTTCCGATGCCGCGGTCGAGTTCGCCGACAAGTCCATGGAAGCGGTCAGCTACTACGCGATCCAGGCTTCCTGCGACCTGGCCGACGAGCGTGGCGCCTACGAGACGTTCCAGGGTTCGCTGTGGTCCCAGGGCATCCTGCCGCTGGACTCGCAACAGATCCTGATCGCCCAGCGCGGCCAGAAGTACATCGACGTTGACCTGAACGAATCCCTGGACTGGGCACCGGTTCGCGCCCGTGTGCAGAAAGGCATCCGTAACTCCAACATCATGGCCATCGCACCGACCGCCACCATCGCCAACATCACTGGCGTGTCGCAGTCGATCGAACCGACCTACCAGAACCTGTATGTGAAATCGAACCTGTCGGGCGAATTCACCGTGATCAACCCGTACCTGGTTCGCGACCTCAAGGCCCGCGGCCTGTGGGACTCGGTCATGATCAACGACCTGAAGTACTACGACGGCTCGGTGCAGCAGATCGAACGCATCCCGCAAGAGCTCAAAGAGCTCTACGCAACGGCCTTCGAAGTGGACACCAAGTGGATCGTCGACGCCGCCAGCCGTCGCCAGAAGTGGATCGACCAGGCTCAATCGCTGAACCTGTACATCGCCGGCGCTTCGGGCAAGAAGCTGGATGTGACCTACCGCATGGCCTGGTACCGTGGCCTGAAAACCACTTACTACCTCCGTGCCCTGGCCGCGACCAGCACCGAGAAGTCGACCATCAACACCGGCAAGCTGAACGCGGTTTCCAGCGGCGGCAACCACGGTGACGATTCGGTCCTGGCTGCTCCAGCCGGCCCTGCGCCAGTGCCAAAGGCCTGCGCGATCGACGAGCCGGATTGCGAAGCTTGCCAATAAGCTGAGCGGGTGGGCGCGTAAAGGCGCCTGCTGAAAGAAGCCCCCGATAGACCGCTGGTTTATCGGGGGCTTTCTTTTGCCTGGAGAAAAGTCGGTGCCTGGACTGGCCCCATCGCGAGCAAGCTCGCTCCCACAGGGGTAAGCATTCCAATGTGGGAGCGAGCTTGCTCGCGATGGGGTCAGGCCAGGCACCACAAAAATCACCGCCCATGAAAAAGCCCCTCTTGCGAGGGGCTCCTTGTGCAGCCTTCAAACCACCATCGACATCAAGCCATCTGAATGATGGTCTGCATGATGGTGCTCTGGGTGGAGATGGTCTTGGCGTTCGCCTGGTAGTTGCTTTGCGCCTTGATCAGCTCGACCAGTTCGTTGGTCAGGTTGACGTTGGACTCTTCCAGGGAGTTGGAGACGATCGAACCCAGGGTCCCGGTTTCCGGGGCATCGTAGCCCGGGATGCCCGAGGCGAAGGTTTCTTTCCAGCTGGTGCCACCTACCGGCTGCAAACCTTGCTCGTTGGTGAAGCTGGCGAGCGCGAGCTGGCCGATCGGCTTGGTCTGGTTGTTGCTGAAGTTGGCCAGCAATACACCGCTGCCGTCGATGGTCAGGTTGGTGATCTGGCCGGTGGCGTAACCGTTCTGGGTTGGAATCGAGCGGGCGGTGTCGGCGTTGAACTGAGTGGTGTTGCCCATGGAAATCGTGATGGTTGGCGCACTCGCGGCGCCGTTGGCGGCCCATACGCCGTTGGTCACGGTGCCGGGAACCCAACCGGTCAGTACCAGATCGCTATTGACCGTCGCTGGCGGAGTGGTGACCGTGGTCAACTTGCCGCTCGAGTCAAAGTTCATGGTCGAAGGAACAGGCGCGTTCGCACCGGTCGTGGTCGGCGCGGTGCCGTTCAGGTTACGACCATCGATCAAGGTGTAGACATTCCAGGTGTTACCGGCAGTCTTGACCATGTATTGGTCCATGGAGTGCTGATTGCCCTGGGTGTCATAGACCGGGGTAGTGAATTGCTTGGTGAACGTGGCCGTGTCGGTCGGATTGAACGCCGCAGTGATCGCTGTCGCCGTCGAATTCAGGTTAATCGTCGACGAAACCAGGCTTGTCGCTTGCGGCGGCAGGTTCGAGGTGTCGATGCGCAGGTCGGTCAGGATGCCGTTGAGGATGTTGCCATTGGCATCCACGCCATAGCCCTGCAAACGCGCAGTGCCATCGCTGTTGGTGATGTAGCCTTCCTTGTCGGTCTTGAAGGTACCGGCACGGGTGTAGCTCAGGGAACCGTCGTTGCTCAGGACAAAGAAGCCCGAACCCTGGATACCCATGTCCAGCACGTTGCCGGTGTTGTTGACGTCACCCTGGCCGAACTGCTGGGAGACGTTGGCCAGGCGCACGCCGTTGCCGACGGTCTTGGTGCCGGAACCCAGCTTGGTGGCCGAGTAGACGTCTTCGAATTCCGCACGGGACGATTTGAAACCGGTGGTCGCCACGTTGGCGATGTTGTTGCCGGTCACATCCAGATGCTTGTTGGCTGCATAGAGACCGCTAAGGCCGATGTTGAAAGACATGTTGACTCCTTTTGCCGGTTAGTCGGCTCTACATACCAATAGTTTGTACTTTGGACAGGGCAATGCTGCCCAGCCCGGCCAAGTTGAGCATCAGCTCACCACCCGTCTGGCTGATCGTCACGCTGCTGACAGTCGCCGGCAGGTTGGTAATCAGCGACACGGCCTTGCTGTCGATAGTGGTCGAAGCGGTGAAGGAGTAGGTGCCCGACTCGACCGTCGTGCCCGCGTCGTTCTTGCCATCCCAGATGAAGGCGGAGTTGCCGGCGTTCTGGCTGCCCAGGTCAATGGTGCGAACGGTCTTGCCGTCCTTGTCCACGATCTTGACGGCGACGGAAGACACCGATGTCGGTACCACCACGGTCCCGTTGAGGCTCTTGGAGGTATCGACCACCGCCTTGTCGCCCGGGGCGATGACCGAGCGGCCCACCAGTGACGAGGCTTGCAGGGCCTGGGACGAGTTGTAGTTGCTGGCGAGACCGCTCACGGTGTCGTTAAGAGTGGTGATGCCTTCCAGGCTGCTGAACTGCGCCAGCTGGGCAACGAACTCGCCGTTATCCTGCGGCTCCAGCGGGTTCTGGTTTTTCAGCTGGGTGACCAGCAATTGCAGGAACGCATCCTTGCCCAGCGACTGCGACCCCGTGGCCGAGCTCGTCGCCGAGGACAGGCCATCGGTGGTGGTGTTGGTCTTGACCGAGGAGTTGGCCAGAATCTCGTTGAGGCTCAAACCACTGGTTGTACTGGTAACGCTCATGTGACTCGCCCCTTATCACTGACCGAGGGTCAGGACCTTCTGCATCATGGTTTTGGCGGTGTTCATCATTTCGACGTTGGTCTGGAACGAACGGCTGGCGGAAATCATGTCGGCCATTTCTTCGACGACGTTGACGTTCGGGTAGTAGACATAACCCTTGGCGTCGGCAGCCGGATGGTTTGGCTCATAACGGGCATCGAGGTTGCTCTGGTCTTCGACCACGCCAAGCACTTGTACACCCTGCCCGGCCGCGTCCTGCTCCTGGAACAGCGAATCGCTGCCGCCGGACTGGCCGCCCTGGAACATGGTGGCGAATACCGGGTGGCGAGCGCGGTAGGTCTGGTCGATGCTTGAGGAAACGGTCTCGGCGTTGGCGATGTTACTGGCGACGGTGTTCAGGCGAGTGGTCTGGGCACTCATGGCACTGCCGGCAATGTTGAATACGCTAGCAATCGACATGGCTTACTCTCCGCGCAGGGCCGATACCAGCCCTTTGAACTTGCTGTTGAGCAGGGTGAAGCTGGCCTGGAAGTTCACGGAGTTTTCCGTGTAGTTGGACTGTTCCAGTTGAGCGTCCACGGTGTTCTGGTCGATCGAAGGTTGCATCGGCGTGCGATACATCAGCGATTCATCGCCATTGCCCAAGCCTTCGGCTTCGATATGACGGCTGTTGGTCATGTTCAAGGCGAAGTGGCCGTTCTTGGCCTTCTCGTTCTGCTCGGCGAGCACTTTGGAGAAGTCCAGGTCCCGAGCCTTGAAGTTCGGGGTGTCGGCGTTGGCGATGTTGTTGGCCAGGACTTCGGCGCGCTGGGCGCGGAAGCTCAGGGCCTGTTCGTGGATACCGAGCGCTTTATCGAAGCTGATGCTCATGTCGGAAACCTTTGGGTGACCAGAATGTACGTACGACGGCTAAAGCAAGCGCCGTGCCATTTTCAGAACTCCCATAAACCGGGGCTTTGCGGGCACCGGCAAAGCGGCAATGCCAGAAAAGCGGCAACGGGTTTCCGCAGGCTGCCGCTTTTCTGCCGCTTTCATCAGGCAACGGAGGTCAAAAATGTGGGAACGAGCTTGCTCGCGATAACGGTGTGTCAGTCAACATTGATGTCGTCTGCAATACCGCTATCGCGAGCAAGCTCGCTCCCACAGGGATAATGGTGATGGGGAGGAAATTAGCGGGCATAAAAAAACGGGAGCCCCTGGGGACTCCCGTTTTTTGACAGCTCAAGCCAATCACTTCGCCTGGTAGATGATCCCCGGGCTGCATTGGACCATCTGGTAATGATCCGGCAAACCGTTCAACGCCTCGGAGGCGCCGAGGAACAGGTAACCGCCCGGCTTGAGCGTGCTGTGGATGCGCAGCAGAATGTCTTTCTTCACTTCGGCGGAGAAATAGATCAGTACGTTGCGGCAGAACACGATGTCGAACTTGCCCAGGCTGGCATAGCTGTCCAGCAAGTTGAACGAACGGAACTCCACGCGGCTCTTGATCGGCGCCTTGACCACCCATTTACCCGGCCCCTTGGGGTCGAAGTAACGTTGCAGGCGATCCGGCGACAGGCCCCGGCCGATGGCCAGGCTGTCGTACTCGCCGGTCTTGCAATTATTGAGCATGGTCCCGGACAGGTCGGTGGCGACGATTTGCACGCCGCCTTTCAACTGGCCGAGGTTGGACCGCTCGAACTCATCGATGGACATCGACAGCGAATAGGGTTCCTGCCCCGACGAGCAGGCCGCCGACCAGATCCGCAGGCGTTGGCCCGGACTGGCCTTGATGGCCGCCGGCAGCACTTTGTTCTTCAACACCTCGAACGGATAGGTGTCGCGAAACCACAGGGTCTCGTTGGTGGTCATCGCGTCCACCACCATCTCGCGCAAGCCACTGCGCGGCTGGGTCTGGATGCGCTGCACCAGCTCGCCCAATGACTTGAGGCCCTGTTGCTCCATCAATTTATTGAGACGGCTCGACACCAGGTATTGCTTGTTTTCACCAAGCAAGATGCCACAGGCTTTTTCCAGGAAGACCCGGAACTGTTCGAAATCCAAATTACCCGTAGACAAGATACCGCCTCTTTCATCGTGTTGACTTGCCGGGCGCACAACGCGCCCGACCTTTGCTTTATTCTGCTGCCTTGATCCGATCGACGACCCGGGAAGCCAGGTCGTCAGGGCGGAATTTCGCCAGGAAATCGTCGGCACCGACCTTCTTGACCATCGCCTGGTTGAAAACCCCGGACAGCGAAGTATGCAAGATGATGTGCAGCTTTTGCATGCGCGGGTCGCTGCGGATTTCCGACGTCAGGGTGTACCCGTCCATCTCCGGCATTTCAATGTCGGAGATCATCATCAGGAATTCCTCCTCGGGCTTCTTGCCCTCGTCGACCAGCTTGCGCAGGTAATCCAGCGCCTGCCGCCCGTCGTTCAACGCCACCACCTCGACACCGACCGTTTGCAGGCAACGGGTCACCTGCTTGCGGGCCACAGAAGAGTCATCGACGGTCAACACCCGCAGCGAAATCGCCTTGTGCTGGGTTTCGGCATCCACCACCCCCGCGGAGATCGCCTCCGGCGTGGGCGCTACTTCGGCGAGGATTTTCTCCACGTCGATGATTTCCACCAACTGGTTATCGACCCGGGTCACTGCCGTGAGGTAGTGATCGCGGCCGGTGCCCTTGGGCGGTGGATGGATCTCTTCCCAGTTCATGTTGACGATGCGCTCCACCGAGCGGACCAGGAACCCCTGGGTCTTGGTGTTGTACTCGGTGATGATCACAAACGGATTGCTCTGGTCCAGCAACCGACCGGAACCGGTCGCCATCGCCAGATCGAGAATCGGGATGGTCGCTCCCCGGATATTGGCCACACCGCACACAACGGGGCTGGACTTGGGCATCAGGGTCAGCTTGGGGCATTGCAGCACCTCGCGGACCTTGAATACGTTGATCCCATACATCTGTTGGCCGTCGAGACGGAACAACAACAGCTCCAGGCGATTCTGACCGACCAGCTGAGTGCGCTGGTTTACCGAATCCATTACTCCCGCCATGCCCTGACTCCTACGTAACGCTAATGTGTCCGACGCGCATTCATCACTAAACGGCACGGGGCTTGCTATTGAACCGGCATGAACGCACAAACGACATTTTCTCGACGCCTGACCACTCACTGCCGCCACTGGCTCGGTGCACTGTTGGCTGTCTGCCTGTTCACTTCGGGCGGTCCTGCCCTTGCTGCTGTTCCGGTTACCTTGCCTGATCTCCTTATCGGCGTCACTCAGGGCTTTCTTGAATTCACCGTAGAAGACTATCTGGCTACCAGTCAAACCGAAGGTCGCTACGAAATCGAAGTCAACCAGCTCGACCCGCGCCTGCGCATGCCGATGTGCGACAAGGAATTGACTGCCTCGCTGGAGAGCCCGGCCAGGCCCCTGGGCCGCGTCACGGTGAAGGTTCGTTGCGACAGCGCCACGCCCTGGACGGTGTTCGTGCCCGCTCAAGTGCGCCTGTTTCGGGAAATTGTCACCACCACTCGTCCGCTCAAGCGGGCCGGGATCGTCGAACCCCAGGACGTGATACTACGCGAACGGGACGTCAGCCAGATCAACCAGGGCTTCCTGACCTCCATTGACCAGGCCATCGGGCAGAAACTTGTCCGACCAATGGTCGCCGACCAGATCGTGACGCTGGTGCACTTGGAGCAGGCCGAGGTGGTCCGCAAGGGCGACCAGGTGGTCATCACCGCCCGCAGCGGCTCCATGGCCGTGCGGATGCCCGGCGAAGCCCTGTCCAACGGCGGCATGCGCGAACAGATACGGGTGAAAAACCTCAATTCCAAGCGCGTGATCAAGGCGCAGGTGATGGCCCCAGGCCAAGTGGAAGTGGCGATGTAGTGATCAGGTAGAGGAGGTAGAAGGCTGGCGCTTGATCCCGGTGTTCCCTAGACTGTGCCTTACGCAAAGGCAAGCGCAGACGTGCGCACGTTCATTGAATAAATGAGCCTAAAGTTTTTTTGGGGATGGCCGAAAACATGGCAAGCGTCCAAATACCCAGAGGTTTTTTACCATGGTCATCGATTTCAATCGTTTAAACAGCTCTTCACCGCTGACAGGCACTACGCGTACCAGCGCCACCAAGGAAACCGTCGAAGCCGACAAATCCGCGCCGCTGCCTACACCCGCCGAACAAGTCAGCAACGGGGAGTCGGTACACCTCAGCAATGAGGCTCAGCAGTTGCAGAAGGTCACTGACAAGCTGCGCGATCAACCTGTCGTCGACAACGCCCGCGTGGCCGAGTTGAAAGCAGCAATCGCCGATGGCAGCTATAAAGTCGACAGCAACCGCGTAGCCAGCAAACTGCTCAACTTCGAAGCCCAGCGCTAGGCCACCGCCTGCGCCAGGCTTTTGGACGCTTAAGACCCAAGGCCAGCCATGCACGACACTAATTTATTGCAACTGATCACCGACGACTTTGTTCCAGCGCAACAATTGCTGGAATTATTGCAGGCCGAATCCGTGGCACTGCACGGTCGCGACATGCCTCTGCTGGAGAATATCCTGGCGCAGAAACAGGCATTGATCATCTTGCTTGACCAGCATGGCCGCAAACGCAGCGAGATCCTCGCCAGCCTCAACCTGCCCGCCAGCCATGACGGCCTTGAGCAACTGGCCAGCCAGTCGACGATTGGTGATCAACTGCTGTCCCAGAGCAAAGCCCTCAACGACCTGCTCGCCCAGTGCCAGGCAACCAACGCTCGCAACGGCCAGTCGATCCTGATGCAGCAGGCCGCCACCGCCAACCAGTTGCGCATTCTCAACGGTGGCGAGATCCCGACGCTGTATGACGCTCGCGGCTCGACCGCCAAGATGGTCAAGCACCGCCCGCTCAGCCAGGCATGAAACGAACAATGCCTTCGCTCTATCAACGCGCGATACATGCTGGCAAAATGCCGGCCATTCGTAGTCGTATTTTGCCTGGAGACTGACTCACCGTGTTCAATGCCTCAAACGCGGATGATGCTCCGCAGCCGCCCAAGGTCCTCACCACGCCCCTGGAAATCGCCGGCAACCTGCGGATGCTGCAAGAGAGCCACGACCCGCTGATCATTACCTTCCATGAACGTAGCCAGCGCTTCCAGAGCTATCTGGTCAACGTCGACCGCGAGACCAACTCCATTGCCCTGGATGAAATGATCCCCCGGGACGGCGAGCGTTTCCTGCTGGCCGGCGAGCCGTTTCGTGTCGAGGGTTTCCATGACGGCGTGCGCATCGCATGGGATGGCAAGGGTCCACTGACCATCGATGAATCCAGCGACGGTCGCTGTTATCGCGGCGCCCTGCCCGACGAAGTGGTCTACCACCAACGTCGCAACGCCTTCCGCGCCGCCCTGAAACTGGCACAACTGGTGAGCGTTGAACTGGGCGGCGACAAGATGAAGTCCCCCGTGGATGGCAAGCTGCTGGACATTTCCGCCACCGGTTGCAAGTTGCGCTTCGAAGGCGACATCACGGAGCGTCTGCAATTGGGCCAGGTGTACGAGCGTTTCATCGCGGCCCTGCCGTTTGGCAACATGACCGCGCCAGTCGAGTTGCGCTACCTGCATTTCGAAGAAAGGATCAACACCACGTTCGCCGGTGTACGCTTTCACAACATCAGCGGCCTGGTGCAACGGCAGGTCGAGCGGTTCGTCTACCAGCTTCAACGAGAAGCCCGGCGCTTCGATAAAGACGACCTCTGATCGTCGCACCATAAAAAACGGGCAGCCCCTTGCGGTGACTGCCCGTTTTTTTATGTCAGCTTCAAGGCCTGGCCTGGGTAAAACTCGGTGTCTCTGGCGCCTCGGTTTCAGTTTCCGCCTCGGCCGCAGTTTCAGTGGCCGGCTCAGGCTCCGCGTCCGGATTGGCCGGCGCCTGCATCTGCTCCTGCACCACCTGCTCATCCACTCGTGGATCAAGGCACGCCACCAAAGGCGAACTCGACATGCTGTCCGGCATCGCCACATGATGCAGCGGTGCATCATCGACCTGATGCAGGTTGGTCACCGCTTTCGGCCGGATCCGCCACACCAACACCAAAGCGAAGAAGGCGAAAAAGCCGTAGAGCATCTGGCTGCCGAACATCTTCATCAGCACACCGGCCACCAGCGGCCCGATACTGGCGCCAACGCCATAGGTCACCAGCAGCATTGCGGTCAGGGACACCCTTCGATCAGCTTCGACGTGGTCATTGGAAAATGCCACCGCCAGCGGATACAGGCAGAACTGCACCAGCGAACAGAAGAATCCCGCGACGAACAGCACCTCCAGCGGCACCGTCGGAAGAATCGCCAACGGCAGCGCACAGATCGTCAGGACCAGCGCAAAGCAGCGGATCAGCAGCGCCCGGTCATAACGGTCGGACAGCCACCCCAGCGGCCACTGCACCAGCAATCCGGCGAAGATGCAGCTACCCATGAACAGACCGACCTGCTCGGTCGACAGGCCCTGCTGAGAGGCATACAGGGGCGCCAGGCCATAGAACGAGCCGACGATCAACCCGGAACCCAGCACCGTACTCAATGACTGCGGCACACGCTTGATGAAGAAGCGCGGCTCCATGGGTGCCGGATGCAGCGCCGCCGGGTGAATTCGCCGGGTCAGTGTCACCGGCACCAGGCACAAGGCGAAGCACAGCGCCACCAGCATCAACAGCTCAGGCCCCAGGGCCGGGTGCATGACCAGGATCAACTGGCCCAGCACCAGCCCCAGATAGGAGGCAATCATGTAGCCGCTGAACACCACGCCACGCTGCTTGGCGTCGGCTTGCTCGTTGAGCCAGCTCTCGATGACCATGTACTGGCACATCATCCCGAGGCCGACAATCATCCGCAGCACGATCCAGGCCGGCAGCCAGTCCACCAGGCCATGGCCCAGTACTGCCGCCCCGACAATCCCGGCGCAGGCCGAATAGGCGCGGATGTGCCCGACGCGGGCGATCAGCCGGTGGCCGATCTTGCCACCCAGCACCAGGCCGAAATAGTTGGCGGCCATCAGCGCACCAACCCAGAGGCTGTCCACGTGGTCGGCGGCCAGGCGCAAGGCCAGGTAAGTACTCAAGAGGCCCGAGCCGATCAACATCATCAGCGAGGCGAAATAAAGCGCTCGAAAAGGTTTCCAGATTTGGCGCATCGGCGTTCCGAGCGGCTCCTTGAGGTGAGTAAGGGCTACCTGTTGAAGATAGCCCGAATGCGACGGTTCGTTATGCCTGGGCCGCGAGGACACGCCTTTCCCAGGGCGTGATTTCATCGAAGAAGCTGGTCAGTTCCAGGGTCTTGGAGGCGATGTAGCCTTCGATGAACTCCGTACCGAACAGTTCCTTCGCCAGATGACTACGCTTCAGACGCTCCAGGGCAGCATGCAAGGTACATGGCAGCGACAGATTATCCGGCACTTCGAATTCGCCCTGGATCGCCGCGCTCGGCTCCAGGCGATGTTCGATCCCATACAGCCCGGCGGCCAGGCTGGCGGCAATCGCCAGGTAGGGGTTGGCATCGGCCCCCGGCAAGCGGTTCTCGACCCGCCGGGCCGCCGGCGAACTGGCAGGAATCCGCAACCCGGCCGAACGGTTGTCATGGGACCAACAGGCATTGTTCGGCGAGGCGAACGGGTGGCACAGGCGCTGGTAGGAATTCACGTTCGGTGCGAACAAGGCGGTGAAATCCGCCAGGCATGCCTGTTGCCCACCGATGAAGTGCCGGAAAGTCGCCGTCGGTTCGCCCGCTTCGTCGCTGAAAACGTTGCGAGCGCTGTCCGCCTCGACGACGCTCTGGTGGATATGCATCGAACTGCCCGGCGTGTGGGCCAGGGGCTTGGCCATGCAGACCACGGTCAGGCCGTGCTTGAGCGCCACTTCCTTGAGCAGGTGCTTGAACAGGAAAGTCTGGTCGGCCAGCAACAGCGGGTCGCCGTGCAGCAGATTGATCTCGAACTGGCTCACGCCCATTTCATGCATGAAGGTGTCGCGAGGCAGGCCCAGCGCCGCCATGCATGCATAGACTTCACTGAAGAACGGGCGCAGGCCGTTGTTGGAGCTGACGCTGAACGCCGAATGGCCATCTTCGCGACGCCCGTCCAGGCCCATCGGCGGCTGGAACGGCTGGGTCGGGTCCGGGTTGGGGGCGAACACGAAGAATTCCAGTTCGGTCGCCACTACCGGCGCCAGGCCAAGGGCTGCATAGCGAGCGACAACGGCCTTGAGCTGGCCGCGCGTCGAGAGCCGGGAGCTTTCACCGGTCAACTCGTCGGCATCGCAGATCGCCAGGGCACGGGGCTGCTGGCTCCAAGGCAGGCGATGAATCTGTTTCGGATCGGCCACCAGCGCCAGGTCGCCGTCGTCGCTGCCGTAGAAACGCGACGGCGGATAACCGCCCATGATGCATTGCAGCAGCACGCCCCGCGCCAACTGCAACCGCCGGCCTTCGAGGAAACCCTCAGCGGTCATTACCTTGCCCCGCGGCACGCCATTCAAATCCGGCGTGACACATTCAATCTCATCAATGCCCGTCAGTCGCTGCGCGAGTGAACGCTGGCCATCGGTCGTCATGACGCAATCCTTGTTATGTGCGAGCCGCGAACGGCAACCCGTACAAAATAGGCTTCGGCTGTTCGGAATATCAAGCACCCACAGACAATTAAAATCTTGTGCAATACGAGTGTGGGAGCGAGCTTGCTCGCGATAGCGTTGGCTCAGTCAATACTGAGCTGACTGATACATCGCTATCGCGAGCAAGCTCGCTCCCACAGGGGATTTGTGCTGTTTTTTATAAGGGCACGCTCAGGGCAGGTAAAGCCGGAACACCCCGCCACCCAACACACCGCCATTGGCAATCTCGGTACGCCCGCTCACGCCGCCGCGCTGGTGCAGCCCGGCGATCCGCGCGGCGAAGTACAGGCCCAGCCCGGTGCTGCCAGTGCTGTGGTTGATGCCCTGCACATACTCGGCCTGACGCTCGATCATCTCTGGCGGGTAACCTTCGCCGTCGTCGTTGATGGTCAGCACCAGTTGCCCGGCCTCATCGCTGACACTGATCAGCAGCGCCTGGCGCGCATGGCGAATGGCGTTGTTGATGCAATTGTCGAGCACCGACGCCACCAGCTCACGGTCGAAAAAGCCCAAGGGGCTGAGCGGATCGACGTCATAGGTGACCATGATCCCGCGACTGCGGAACACGTCCTGATGGCCGGCCAGTTGCGCCTCGATGAAGTCATCCAGCTCATGGTAGGCCGGGTGCAGCGGCAACTGGTTGACGCCGAGCTTGTACAGCCCCAGCAACTGCACCATGAGGCCATTGAGGTGGGCGAACTCGAACTCGATGACGCCCTGCTCCGAGGTTTGCCGCTCGGATTCGGGCAAGCGTTCGAGCCATTGCCCATGCGCCTGCATGAGCAAGGTCAGGGAGTTTTTCATGTCGTGCACGGTCGACGCGATCACCGTGGAAAAATCGAGGGCCTGTTCGCTGTCATTCATCGCCAAATGCCTTGCTTCGCAGTTTTTGATAACGCGCAAAACGCGCATCGGTGTCGGGCATCATGCCCACCAGTTTCAGGCAGGCGCGGCACTCCTGCAGCAGTTCCGACTCCACGCTGGTGTCGGTGCCATGCAGCAGCGATTGCGCCATGTTCAGGGCAATACTGATGTTCTTCGGTTGCATCTTCAGGGCGCGGCGGAACAGCTCCCGCGCCTGCGGCAACGCGCCGGTCTTGTAGACCCGCACGCCTTCGCGGTTCAACTCGGCGGCGGCATTGCCTTGATTGAGGATGTTCGGATCGTCGGTGAGCTTGGCGATGCCTTGCATCACCGTCGGGTCATCACCGTAGATTTCCGCGCAGTTCTTGAGCATCGACTCGCCGGCGCTGGTCTGTCCAAGCATTTGCAACTGCTTGGCCACCAGCAACGCGGCCTCGGCGCTCATGAATTGCTCCATGCCATCAAGGCGCTGCAAAGCCTGTTCGGTGAGCTTTTCGGCGGTTTCGGCATCGTTGAGCAACAGGCTGGTGGCCTTCATCAGCCGCGCCCGAACCTGCAACCCCGGATCGTTGAGGTTGTCCTTCGCCACCGCGCTGAGAGTCGTGTTTATCTCCAGCCGGGTGCGGGTGTCGAGGCCTTTTTCGCTGCCCTTGCTGATCAGCGCATGGGCCAGGCCGAGGTTGCTTTCCGGGTCCTTGAAGCGCGACTGCGCGCCCTGCCCGACCGCCTGGCGATAGGCCCGGGAAGCCGTGTCATAGTCTTCGTTGGTCATCGCCAGCTTGCCCAACAACGATTGGCGGCGCACCGCCAGCGGCGACAGGCGCACCGCCTCTTCCAGCACGTGCTGCGCCTGTTTGGTGTCACCTTCGGCCACCAGCACATCGGCCATGCCGTCGTACAACGCCGGCATCATTGGAAAGACTTTCAGGGCCTTTTCGTAGACAGCCTTGGCCTGCCCCACCTGGCCGCGCTTGAACATCAACTTCCCCAGCCCCGCATAGGCCCACGGCAACGGGCGATCCGCGATGATGGAGTTGTACAGTCGTTCAAGAGCCTCGTTCTGATTCAGGTCGCGCAACGCATCGGCCCGATAACGCAGGCACAACGGCCCGTAGCGCGGGTCCTGCTTGCACAGGGCGATGCAGGCATTGAGCACTTCCATCGGCTTGCCACGATCAAGGGCTTGCAGGATCGGCTTGAGCAAGGTCTTGCGCTGCTCGAGCCGCTCCAGCCGCTGGGCCAGGCCGGAGCGGTTGAACGGTTTGGTCAGGTACGCATCGGGCTCATGCTCCAAGGCACTGAGCACCATCGCCTGGCTGGTCTCGGCGGTCACCATGAGGAAAACACTTTCATGGCTGATCAACTTTTCGACCATCAGGTCTTCAAGCACCTGCTGGCCATTCTTGCGCCCATCGCCCAGGTGATAATCCTGCAGGATGAAGTCATAGCGTTTCTGCGAACACATGCGCAGCGCCACTTCACCGGTGTCAGCGGTGTCCACGTCCTTGACGCCCAGCTCACGCAGCATGGAGCGAATCGAACTGCGGAAATCCGAGAAATCATCGACGATCAGAAAACTTTTTTGGTGGTACGCCAGCATCGAGGATGTCCAGGCAAGTAAGAAAATAACCCAATGGCATAACAACGAAACGCCCTGTCACAGCCCCGAGGCGCGCAGATGATAGCCACCAGCCAGCAACGTTCAAGGGATTTCAGCAACCGCTTGGCCTGGCTGTGTCGTGACGCACATTGCGAGCCGAAACGCTGGAGACAACCGGGCTCATTGGGTTATCGGCAGGAGATGGCGTTCCGTTAAGAGGAACATGTGGGAGAAACCAAGTGCAGACGACTGGCTGAACACCCGTGGCGAGGGAGCTTGCTCCCGCTGGGCCGCGCAGCGGACCTGTTTTTTGCGGCTGCTGCGCAACCGAGCGGGAGTAAGCGCTCATGGAACAAATTGCAACCATGTGATTTTTAAGGCTGAAAATACACATCGATCGTTCCCACGCTCCTGCGTGGGAATGTCGCCAGGGACGCTCCGCGTTCCGCTTCTGGAAGGTGACGCAGAGCGTCACGGGATGCATTCCCACGCAGAGCGTGGGAACGATCAAAAACAGATATCTCGTGGACGTCGCTCTAGTTCCCTGCGCCACAGCGCAGCGTCGAAGACGCGGTGGGGACTCCCTCGCCACGAAGGGTGATGTCAGGCTCGGGATCCACGCAAAACTTGCTCACTAACGACGTCCCAACAGCCTCGCCCAAAAACCTCCCATTTTCTCCACAACCACCGTAGCAGGAGGTGCAGCTTCCTGCCTGAGCGGATGCGTACTCGGCCCATTGGGTCTCAATAAGTCCCCTGGGTAATGCTCAAGACCCAAGCACTGTGAGTCGTCCATACCGAATGCCTTGACCGCCGCCACGGCCTCCACGCACCAACGACCGAAATAGGCGCCGCCGTCGAAATTTTCATCACCGTAGGTGTACCAATAGGGATGCCTATAACTGACAGCCTGAGGATCAGAGCCAGACTTGGCACCGGTACGCACCTCCGCGTACCAATGCTTGACGAACGCACTCAATAGAGATGCTTGCGAATCCGCCGGAGCGTCTATCGCCGTCAGCAACCGAGCGTAGGGTTTCGGATAAAGCAGCACAGCACCTGTTTTACGTTCAGGGCTGCGACTCGCGATTATTCGGTCGAGCAGCACGTCCTCGCCTTCGTTACCGATCAACGCCAATAACCGCTTCCACTGGTCATCTGGAATATCCAGCGCCAATCCCAAGCCCACCAGCCAGAAGCAGGTGATGTAATGGTCGTAGTTGACGCGCCAGCTATGGCGAGTGAATTGCTGCTCCTGGGTCCACACCGGCGCGCCAAGGCGCTCGGCCTCCTCCCAGGCATCGAGCAGCCCGGGAAAGTATCGCGACAGGTCCGCTATCGGTTCTCCAGCGGAATACCGGCGCAGCATCTGGTGCCAGTGTTTCTGCGCAATGATGAAAACGTACTGCGGCGCATAATCGGGATCGCCGGCAGGTTTGGCGGCAGTTTCAAGCGCCTCGACGATGCTCTCATCACCATACTCAACCCATTCCGACCAATAGAGGGAGTCTCCCAGCGGTGCCCGAATCACCTATGTTCCCTCCGAAATTCAACATCCTAGAATTTGCTTGTCTTTAAGCTGGGAGCCAGTGATCGCGCCTTCGTCTAAAGCCCGAAGAAACCCTCGTAAGCCGTCTCCACCCGAGCAGCAAGCTGATCAGAAATGATGATCAGGTTTCCTAGCGCAGCCGTCTCTGCGGACAACAAAGGACTCGACACCGCTGGAGCAGTCAAACCTAGTTGCTGTCGGACCTGGAAAATCGCATAGATCTCTAAAGGCAGCAAATCGAAAGGCGCATATTTAAACTCAGGGTCCCAAGCCCCACCGTTGTCTTCAGCGTTGGATAAATGATATTGACATAGCTCTTCCAGTGCATGAGCAAGCCCTTGTTCATTAGTCCATTCGTCTATCACTTTTTGATAAATACCCAGGTCCATCGACTTAATACCTGGAAGCGTATCTCCTTGCGAATAGACTGAATAAAGCCAGAGCATAAAAGGCTCGAATCGACGCTGTTTAAGATAGCTGGAGTCGACGGCGCCATTGATAGTCAGCATCCCGGCCAGCACATCGGCCACAGACGCGGCCAAATCTCGACGATCAGCCACTATCAATCCGGCCAGCAAGCATCCCGCAATGCTCAATTGGTTAGTCAAATTGGGGACAGTCTTGAGGCCTTGAAGAAAACTCGTTTTGGAGAAAGCCTTTGCTTTGAGCATCAGTGCCCAATAACGGTACATCATTGAACGCGAAACATGCTCCCAGCCAGAAACATCTCTGTCACTGATAGCGACTTCGCCCTGAATGCCATAATAGGTCGCCAGCATCCCCAATGAATCAGCCACGTTGTCCAATCCACCTAACGAGTCGCTGGCCAAATCTTCATCAATGTAGTCAAGCTCCTGAGCCGTCATGCCTTCCGACTGAGAAAGCCAACGTCGATGCTGCTCAAGTAGGCTATTGATTTTTTTCATTTCAGTACGTTCCCATGTAACCCAAAAACATCAATTGCGCGCCCAAGGAGAGACTCTCAATACTTCTCCCTTTAGATCAACACCGATCAAATTTCCGCTCACACTTTCAGGTGTTTGCCTAAACTCCCTGAGCATCTGACGTGCCCGCTGTTGATCAGCGACGTCTGTAAAAAGGGGACAGACCTATTTGGAAACTAGGAATTAAATAATCCGCCCTTCCAACAAACAAATTTATCCCCTTTCCTCCTTTCCCTCTTACTCGTTCAAGAACGCATCTGTCGCAGGATCATTAAATGAACCTCCAAGTTACATTTAACCAAATGATCTAGCGAAGCAGTCCCCCCAACAAACAATGCCGGCTCAAAGCCGTAAAGCTCACTCTCATCAAGCGCCCCCAACTTCTCTAGCGCTCGCTCAAATAGAAACTCACCTTGATCATCCTCCAAATCATAACGCTCCTTATCAGACATAGCGAAAAATGTCTGAAGGGCTAGATCCGGATTTTTGTTAGGCGTTTTCAGTTTACTCATTAACGCGACGATAGACCCCGTCGGACACGAAACAACAATCTTCTGATTGTATTTTTCACCCCAAGCATAGAGAGTCCCAAACGCGCTCCTCGCAATAACGTGGTAGTTATCTATTTGTGGAAATTCAGTGCCCGCGAGCCACATATCGAGCAGATGTTTATAATCATCCGGATTTACCGTCCAGAAAAGGCCATTGGCATATCCGCACCACCCCTCATCCTGCCAATAGTCAAGCAACGCCTCAGGCAGCACCCCACGATATTTAGCAATTTGGGAGTCAGGCACATGTCGATGAGATGTGGCTTCCCCCATCACGCTGATGAAATACTGGAAATCTTCGTCCCTCATCTTGCCTGTGCTCCTCTGAGTAGCTCTAGCCGGACATTCAATTTAGCGCTGCCAGCACCGGTGGAAATGGCCGTATCTACGGCTTGATCGACAGATGATAAACGACTTGACCAGCTAGCACCTATGGATGAGTTCACATTGGTGTCCCCCATCCTTACCGGCGCTGGCGTCGTCCAACCGCCTGCAACCATGTCAGGCTCGTGCAAGGCTGCAAGACTAGATTTAATTTCCTTGGCGCGATCTTTTGCCATCTGCGTTGCCGTAGAACGATCGACACCTTTATTTATTAAACTTTGTCGAATACTCTCAGACACTTCTCTCTCGAACTCACGACCTAGACTTCGCTGCATTGAATCAGCTGCGGGATTGCGGCCTTGTTGAATGTAGGCATCCCGTGCAATTTTAAACTCATCAGCTGTCATGCTATTAATCGCATCCTGCTGAGCTTGCAACTGCTTGTTGTACTCCTTCAAAAATGTTTTCTGCTGATCGGGGGACATTTCTTTGTAGCGAGGATTATCGTAGGGATTAAAACCGTCTAGCTTCAGCTCATCAAGACGATCAATCACCTTGGTTGGTTGAGTCCCCTTAACACCCGAACTATAGTCCACGGTGTTTTCAACAACCTTCCCATTAACCGTCGTCGTGCCAGGGCCATACCCCCCCTCAAGCTTCTTGCTATACGCCCACTCCACGCTGCTCCAGTTCATCAAGAAAAGGGGACAGATTTATTTGGAAACCTAGGAATTAAATAATCCGCCCTTTCCAATAAACTAATCTGCCCCCCTTTTCCCGCTTTTCCCAGATATGCCCTCTAGACCAGCCCCAAGATCGGCTTGATCTGTTCATTCATTTCCACAAAGGTTTCATAGGACATGCCCGGGTCATCATTGAGAACCAAATAAACCCCATCCATCAGCCGAACCGCCATAAGACACTTGCCTTGCAGTCGTGCAATGACTTCATCAGGGCCATAGCCAAGAGCACGCTGACAAAGGGCTGCATCCCAGAACTGGGCAGGAAATAGCGTATAAATATTGTTGCGCCCATCAACATCTATAGTTTTATCCTCACGCAGCCGATTGTAAGCCAAGTTATCATCATTCAACCCCCCTTGATAATACAGACCATACAAATCATAGGACACATGAGCCTTATACCCCTTAAACGCCTCAATCACTTTTGGCAAATACTCATTCACAACAAACTTATAATCAACAGCTTTGTTTGATATTTTAAATCCAAAACGCAAGTGCTCGTCATAGGAGGCCCTATCCTCATATATGTATCGATCACCACGATACGCATAGTCCCCCACAAACCGAAGCCCTCTGATGGGAAGCTTAACAGTATAGGTAGCAATCAACCCGTCGCCGCAACTCGGGGCGGCAGGAAGTTCAAGACCTGCGAACCCTAAAGGAGCACCAATCCGAGACATCCTATCCATGACCTCAGCATGCCGCTGATCTATAGATAAAGTTCTGTCAGGACGCGCATAAAGCCATAGTTCTATATCTGCTGCACTCATGGGTTTCTTGTCCTAGTACTAACAATGTTATCGAAGCCACTGGATCGAATGAAAGCCCTAGCCTGCGCCTCAACTTTCTGGTTAGGAAACTCATATACAACTTTAAACCCAGGATTCTGTTCCACAGCAGATTTCACACGCTGCAAAGTATCCATAACCGACTTCTGCGTTGAAGGACTCCAAATAGCCAACTTTGTCTTTGCATCAATTAACATAACAGATGAACCATCAGCCGCCTTCTCTATTCCGTCAAACTTAACAAAATTGACACCTTTTTCGTTGGGGTTGGTATAGCGCAGAGCCGGTACCGCTCCTTTACCTGTCGCTAAATCAGTAAACGCACCATTGGTACCCGCCTGAAAATCCTGCGCCGCCGGCTTGCCTTTTGGGCCTTCAGCAACATAAATCAGCCCTTTATTTTCACCGCCCAAGGCTCTTGCCTCAGTCTCGGTCAGTACCCGGGTATTGAGGTTTGGCAATAAATCATCAGCCTTACTTCCAGGCCCTTTTGCCCCAACACTATACTCCCCCGTATTCTCGACAACCTTCCCATTAAAAGTGGTCGTGCCAGGGCCATACCCCCCCTCAAGTTTCCCGCTATACGCCCCCTCCACGCTGGTCCAGTTCATCGGCTTACCAGCCGACGCTTCAGCTTTGGCAATGTTGGCCATATCGGCCATTTTTTCAAGCTCTTTTGCCCCTACCTTGATCCCGGTTTTCGCCAGCGCCACGCCGCCCTTGGCCGCCGTGCCCACGCCCGTGGCGATGGTGCCGACTTGCCAGACCAGTTCGCCAATATCCTCACCCAGTTGCACGGCACGTTCGTCGCCGCCGTGTTCCAGGGCGTCTTCGATACGTGCGATTTTGGCTTTGGCGTCATCGACCATGGCGTTGCCTAATCTCTGGCGTGCCTCGGGATCCTCGATCAAGGCTTTGATGCCTTTGATCCCTTCAACCGGATTAAGGAGGAATTGCGCCAGCCCTTCGACGTCGCTCCAACCCGCCTGCGCCAAGCCCTTGCCGATACCGAATCGGGTCAGTACTTCTTGTTTTTGGTAAATGTACCCCCACTTGGCAACCACCTTAGCTTTGCCCACCAGGTCAGCCTCGCTGTACTCCTTCTCCGCCTGAACCAGTTGCTGAGTCGCCAGCCAGTTGTTGTCCACCGCTGCGCCCGCCGCGCTGGTGGCCGTGGCCGGGTCGAGCGAGGAGCTGGTGGCGGCCAGCCCGGTGACGAGGCTGACGATCAGGTTGCGCTTGGCCTCACGCTGGGCTTCGCTTTCATCGGGGCTGGCTTCGGAGAACAGGCCGGTGAGCAGGCTCGACGCCGCCGCGCCTGCCGCACCGCTGCCACAGCTCTGGCTGCTGGCGGCGGCGCCGGCACAGGCGACGATGCCGTGCAGGGCGGCGTGCAGCGGCGAGCCTTCGGTGAGTTTGCCGTCCGCCACCAGGTCGCCGATGTAGCCGGCACCTTGCTGCTGCACGTAATTGACCACCAGCCCTTGAACGAAGGCACTGTTGCCGCCGCTGATGTTGCCGCTGGCCGCGCCCACCAGGGCGGTGGTGATCTGCCGGTAGGTACCGCCCGCGCCCCACTTGTCGGCGATGCCGCTGGCTTCGGCGTTCAGGCGCTGAGCGCTGCCGAGCAGCGCCAGGCGTTCGGTGTCGGTGAGTTTGGCGTTGGGGTCCAGGGCCGCTGTCTGAGCCGCCTCGGCCTGTTTGCGCTTGAGGTCGACTTCTTTGGCCTTGTTGGCGAGCAAGGTGCTGGCTTCGTTGGCGAACGCCCCGACGATCTCGAAACCGGCACGGATTTCGTCTTCGTCGAAGATCGGCTTGAGGGTGTTGGTGGTGTCGCGGTCGCTGGAGACATCGCGGTTGAGGCTGGCGATAGTTTGCTCGCCGTTCTTGCCGGTGCGCTTCTGTTGCTCGGCGTCGTTGCTGATGACGATGGTGCCGCCACTGATGCCGCTGCGGGTGACGCTGCTGGCATCGTCGCTGGCACTGATGGCGATCGGCATCGTGGCGCTGAGGTCGTTGTCGTTCTTCGGCAGGTCGGTGCCAGGGGTTTGCGTGCCGCCGCTGGTGGCGTTGCCCTGCTGGTCCTTGCCGACTTCGCGATAGCCGCCGCCGACGCTGACGGTGCTGGCGTCGTACTCGGCTTTGTTCTTGATGTCGCGACTGGTGAGGCTGGCGGTGACCAGGCGATTCTTACCGTCCTGCACGGCCTTGTCGCTGCTGGCGATGACAGCGCCGACCAGATCGGTGTTGCCACCCACCCGAATGTCGAACCCGTCGTCCCCGGCCTTGATGCCCGATTGCTCGGTCACGCTGGCGTAATTGGAGTCGATATCCGTGGCACCGAAGCTGCCGCTGGCACCGCTGACCGAACTCATGCCGAAACAGAACGGCGGAATGCACAGGCTGATACCAACGCCCAGGCTCTTCTCATCGACCACGTAGGTGTTGGTGTCTTGCAGACTTTCGATGTTCAGGTCGCCGCCGATATCGGCCAAGACCTGTTTGCCGCTCGCCACCGCGCCTTTGAGGTTGGTGTCACCGCCCGAGGACAGCAACAACTGGTTGCCCGCCTGGACATGGGTATTGGTGTGGGTGAGGCCATCGCCATCCGCCTGGCCGCGGCTGCCGGACACCCCCAGGTCCAGGGTGAAGCCGTTGCGAGCACCGAGGGAAAAGCCAATGCCGATGCTCGCGCTGCTGCCTTTGCTGTCGGTTTCCTGCTTGTCGATATTGCGCGCGGCGAGCAGGTTGATATCGCCGTCCGCCAGCAGGCTGGCGTTGCGGCCGGCCTTGATATCGCTGCCTTGCACATTGATGTCGCTCGCGGCGCCAGCTCCCGTGGCGCGCAGGCGAACGTCGTTGCCGGCGGTCATGGTCGAGCCAGCCGCGCTGTCGCTGGTGTAGGTGGTGGTGCTTTCGTTCTTCTTGGTGCCCAGCGACAGGCTGATGTTGATCCCGCCCACCGCGCCCGGGTCCATCGCCACGGCAGTGGCGGCATTGTTGGCCGCCAGCACGGCAGTGGCGGCAGCCAGGGCCTTCATGCGCCCGTCGTCGGTTTTCTCCGACGCCCGTTTCATTTGCTGGGACGTCTGGATCGCACTGATCACCGGGTTGGTCACGGTGAGGGTGAACCCGGTCTGCTTGAACAGGGTTTCCCGCTCGCGCTCGCGGGTGTTGCGCGCCTCGACGACGTCGATGGTCTGCGCCGTGACGTCGATGTTACCTTGTGGCGCCGACACCTGACTGCCCACCTGGCGGTAGCCCTTGCCCGCTTCGATCAACACATCGCCAGCGGTGGAGCCGACGGTGCTGGCCACGGCCGTGTGCTCGGTGGTGAGGTCCTTGACGCTCTGTTGCTGGCTGCCCAGGGTGACGGCAATGCCACCGCCGCTGAACAGGCCGCTTTTTTTCACGGACTTGTCATGGCGTTCGCTGCTGCTGGCGGTGTCGGCTTCGATGTTGACGTTGTTGTCCGCCACCAGCACCGTCTGGGTCGTGGACACCACGTTGCTGCCCTTGAGGTTGATGTCTCGACCGGCCTGCACATAGGTCTGCTCGCCACTCAGGGTGGAGCCTTCGACCGAGGTCTGGCTGATGGTGTCGCGGGTGGTGGTGGTCTTGCTGGAGAACATCCCGTTGCTGCCCTTGACCTTGTGGGCTTCATCGGCGAACTGATAGTTCTGGCCGGCGGTCAGGTTGACGTCGCGCTTGGCCTCGGCAAACACCGCGCCTTGCTCGCTGGTGACATGGGCGGCGCGGGCGTTGAGGTCCTGGCCTGCGCTCAAGCGCACGTCGCCCTGCCCTTGGACCTGGGAGCCAACTTCGGTCTGGCTGGCGTCCTTGCGCCAGTTGCTGCTGTTCCAGGTCAGCGCTTGCTCGTGGGCTTCGCCGACCGTGGCCAGGTTGATGTTCTTGCCCGCCTCCAGCAACGTACTGCCGCCCTTGCCGGCATTGACCACCTGGGCTCCGGTGAGGTTGAGGTCGTTGCCGGCACTCACGCCCATCGTGCCCTGGGCGCCACTGACGAACAGCCCGGCCACCCGCGACAAGTTGGTGCGGGTGCCTTGGGCGCTGCTGCTGTCCCGGCTGCTGGAGATGACGTTGATGTCCTGCCCGGCCTTGACCGACAGGCTGTCCACGGCACCGATCAGGCCGCCGAGGTTGTTGAGGTTTTCCCGCGCGGCGAGCGATACCTTGTCGGCCTGGATGCGCCCACCGAGGTTCTCGATGTTCTGCGCGGTGATCGCCATGACACTGCGCCCCGCCAGGCTGCCACTGTTGACCAGGTCGCCGGCGATGTTCAGGTTCAACTGCTGCCCGGCAATCAAGGCACCGGAGCCGTTGAGGTCGCCTTCCTGGACCCGTACGTACACCTGCGGCACCAGCACGTTGCGGGTGTCACCGTTGGCCAGGGTGACTTGCTTCTGCACCAGCCAGACGATGTCACTGGTCAACTGGGCCATCTGCTCGGAGGTCAGGGCCACGCCGGGCACCAGTTGCCATTGGCTGGCGACGGTCACGGCGTTGTCGATCAGGGCGCGGTACTGCACTTCGTCATTGGCATAGCCATCGAGGAAACGTCGGCCGGTGAGTTGCGCGATCTGTTCACGAATCAATTTCTGTTCGTAGAAGCCGTCGCCCAGACGTTGTTGCGTCAGGGCCGGGTCCACTTGCAAACGCTGCAACATGTAGTCCGACGACAGCCAGGTGCGGTAACTGGCAAAACGCGGGTCGGTTTCGATCAGGTAGCTGCTGGTGTTCTGGGGATTGGTGGTGAACAAGCTGTTGTTCGGCAAGGCCAGGGATGGCCCGCCACTGCGAATCTGCTCGGCCACGCCCTTGCTGTTGAGGGTGGTCTGAGCCGCGACCTGCACGATAGGCGCCACTTGATAGGTTCTGCCGACCGGGGCACTGACCGTGCCCGGGGCGGCGATCTGCTCGCCGACGCCCTGTGTGGCGCGGGCGCTGATCTGGGTGCCGGTACCGTTGCCGGCGGCGTTCTGGGCGAACACGGTCGGCTGCAGGGTGATGTCCTGAATCAAGGGCGCAGGCGTGTAGGCCGTGACGGCCGTTCCCTGACGGTCCCGGCCCTTGCGCTGGATGCGATAGAAATTGCTGGCGGTGCCACTGTCGGTAGTGGTGCGCTGGCCGGTCAGTTCGGTGTTGGTCAGGCTGGTAATGTTGGCTTGCAACAACCCACCGGCAATGATGCGGCTCTTGTCGTTGAGCACATCCCCTGCGTTGATCTGCATCGTCCCGCCAGACAGGATCTGCGCCGGCGCCGAGGTGGCGATCTGGGTTTCCTGGACCACGCGGGTGTAGTCGTAGCGGTTCCAGTTGTCTTTGCGACCTTCAGGCGTGTAGAGGTAAAGGACCTCATCGTTACGCAGAGAAATCTGGTCGCCCTGGTAGCGGTTTGGCGAACCGCTGAGCTGGAACTCCTGCAAGGCGGTGCGGCTGACTTCCACCTGTTGGGTGCTGAAGTGTTCGTTGGTGTTGCGCACGCTTTGCACATCGAGCGACAGGTTGCCGAGGGCCTCGATGGTCGCACTGGCGTTGGTCAACAGTTGGGCCCGGCCCTGGGCCTTGTCACTGGCGTTCAGCGCACCGCCGATGGCGAGGTCCCCGGCACTGAAGATCATTGCCTGTTCGCGGTTGTCCAGGGTGCCGGTGCCAATGTCCAGCGACTCGCGGGCGGCGATGGTCGCGGCGAGGCCGTTCTCATCGCGGTTGCTCAGTGCCGAGGTGGCGATCGCCAGTCGATCACCGTACAGACGCCCGGTGCCCAGGTTATTGAGCGACAGCGCTTGCACACGCACTTGCTGTCCGTCGATCAGGCCACGGTTGGTCAGGCTGTCGTTGACGGTCAGGCGAACCTGGCCGGCGCTGATCTCACCGCTGGCGGCGTTGTCCAGCGTCTGCGAGCGCACCAGCAGGAGATTGCCTGCCAACAGTTTTCCGCTGTTGTTGAAAGCGCCCTCGGTGCTCAGGTCAATCTTGTTGTTGGCCTGGATCTGTCCACTCAGGTCCAGGCCACTTTGCAGGCTGAACGTCAGGTCACCCAGGCTCAGGGCCCGACCGGTGCCTGCGTAATAGGCCGCGTTAAGGGACAACAGGCTGCCGGCGAGCAAGGTCCCGTCGAGGTTGTGCACTGCCTGGCGACGCTGCGCCGGATCGCGATCAGTGATGGTCAGGCCGGCCCCCGCGGAAATCAGGCCGCCCTGGTTATCCAGCGCTTGGCTGACGCCGATGGACAATCCTTGGTCGGCGCGCACGGCACCGGCCTGGTTGCCAAAAGTGTCGAGCACCAGGCTCATGGCACGACCTTCAAGGCCCTGGTTGGCACCCTGGGTGGCGCTGTTGTCGAGCACGCCGGCCGTCACGCCCAGCGTTCCCGCACTGCGCACCAATCCACCCTGGTTGGTGAGCGTCTCACCCAGCACCAACTGGACATCGCCGAGGCCTTGCAATTGACCGCCGCGGTTATCCACCCGGGCGCCTTCGACTTGTACGCTCTTCTCACCAATGACCTGGCCGCCGCTGCCGTTGGTAAGGTCGGTGGCCTTGAGCACCAGCGCGCCTTTGGCGCCGAGGAAGCCGGCGCTGTTGTTGAAATGGGCGCTGTGGATTTCCACCGCACCCTGGCCGCTGATGCCTTGGGTGGTGCCGGACTGAAGGTTGTTCAGCGCCTGGCTGCCGGTGTCGATGAACAGCTTACCCTTGGCCTGGATCAGGCCCGCCGCGTTGCGCAGTTCACCGCTGCGCAGGTCGAGGGTCGCACCGGCATTCAACGTGCCCTGGCTGTTGTCCATCAGCAGGTCGTGGCTGTCCAGGTCCAGGGCCTGGCCACTGATCACCCCGCCCTGGTTATTCAGGCCCTGGGCCGACAGATCGATATCGCCCAGCGCTTCAAGGCGCCCGCCGCTGTTGTTCAATTCATCGGCCGAGACACTGACCAGCAAGCCGGACTTCACCGAACCCAGCACGCCATTGGTGTTGTTCAACTGCCCGGCGATGATCTCCATGCGCTGGGTGGCGGCGAGCGTGCCGCCGATATTGTTCAAGCGGTCGAACTCCGCGTGCAGCTCACCGCCGGCGCTCACCGTGCCTTGGGTGTTATCCAGCGCCTCGCCGCTGACCTTTGTCGTACCGCTGGCGGCCAGCGTCCCGCCGCCGTTATTGATCTCGTTGTCGGCCGTGACGGTCAACGCACCGTTATTGGTGGCGAGGACTTTGCCGCCCTGGTTGTTCAACGTGCCGACCTTCACGCTCACCGCGCCGGGACTGCTGACTTGCCCGGCCTGATTGTCGAAACGTTCACGGGCAGTGACCTGCAAGGGCTGCGCGCCGGTCTGGAGAATGCGTCCGCGCTGGTTGGACAAGGTCGTGGTGTCGAGCGTGATCTGTTGGCCTTGGGTCAGGCCATCATCGACCACCGCCTCGCGGGCCTTGACGCTCAATGTGCCATTGCTCGCCAGGGTGCCTTTGCTGCCGGCCAACTGGTCGGCCTGGATGTCCAGGGTGCCTTTGCCGGCGTGCTCGACCGTGCCGCTGCTGTTGTCCAGGCGATTGGCGCCAAGCTTCAGGTTGTTGGCGTTGGAGGCAATACGGCCACGGCTGTTGTCGAGCGTGGCAGTGGCTTTGATCGACGCGTCGGCGGTGCCGGTCTGCACCAGCTCACCACCAGCATTGGAGACATCCCGCGCGCTCACTTGCAGGTTGCCAGCGGTGACTTTGGCCCCATCGGTGCGCAGGGTCTTGGCCGCTTTGGCAGTCAGCACCTGGGTCGCATCGACTTGACTGCCGCTGAGGTTGGCATCGCCGGTGCTGGCCGTCAGGGTGACGTTGTGGCCCAGGGTCTGGCTGCTGCTCAGGTCCAGCTCAGCGGCCTCGACGCTGACATCGCCGCCGGCAAGGTTCTGGCCTTGCGCCTTGACCGTTGTGGCTCGTAACGCGAGGTTGCCGCTGCTGCCCAACTTGCCGTCCACCCCGACGCCCGCAGCCAGGCTCGAGGCCGTGGTGCTGCGAATGTTCTTGGCGGTCAGCGTGGTGTTGCTCTGGCTGGCCACGGTGCCGCTGTTGTCGATGTCACCGGCACTGTTGAGGCCCAGGTCGCCCTTGGCGTAGAGCGTGCCGCTGTTTTCAACACTGCCAGCAGTGATTCGGGTCGCCGCTGCGCTGCTGATCGCGCCCTGGTTTTGCAACTTGCCGTCGGCGCTGATCACCACCTCGCCAGCCATGGCGCCGATCTGCCCGGCGTTGCGCACACCCACGCCGGATTCGGTGCCCACCAGCATGATCTTCCCGGCATACATGCCGCCGAGCTTGGCAACGTCGATGGCAACGGTGGGTTTGTCTCCCTCGGCGGCTGACAGCGGCGTGGCCTGGGTGTTGTCGGCATTGACCTGATTGCGTCCGGTCGTAACCTTCAAGTCGTTGGCCCACACCCCGGCGTTGACCTGCACTGAGCGGGCAATCAGGTCCGTGTAGTCGGTCTCGCGGGCATCCAGGCCTTTGCCTTCGATATTGATGGTGCCGCCCTGCACGGTGTAGCCGGTGATGCGACCGTTCTCCAACTGCGCCCGACCGGTGCTGAGGGTGGCCCGGTCGGCGTTGATGAAGCCGCAACCGTTGCAGGTGATACCGGACGGGTTGGCGATCACCACTTCGGCGCGCTGGCCGGCGACTTCGACGTAACCGCGCAATTGGCTGGGATTGCTGGAATTGACTTCGTTGAGGATGACCCGCGCGCTGCCATTGCCCAACATCGGGTTGCCTTCGATCCAACCGCCCAGTTTCGTCTGGCTATTGCCCGTGCCGTTGTTGAGGATCACCCCCCGGCCGTCGACGTCGAACTGGTTGTAGGTGTTGCGCGAGACACCGCCGGCGCTGGGGGCGCGGATATTCACTTGCGGCGTACCGTTGGCACTTTGTATCACTGTCGGTCGTTGGCCGGCCGGAGCGCCTGGGTCGGCGACGATGGTGGCGGCCCAGGTCGGCGCCACACTCAAGGACACCAGGCCAATCGCGGTCATCACAGCAAAGCGCAACGCCCCGAGCGTCGCCGTGCAGGCCACTGCGCCCGTCATCGGACCGGAGCGGGTCCCCGGCGCCTTGACCTGGCTGGTGACGTTCTCGGCCACGACCATCAGCAGTCCGCGGGCCTTGTTGAAAACGATTCGGTACAGATGCTTGTTCATAGCAATTCCATTTGCGGAGCCAGCCCGCACGACCAGTGGTTGGAGTTACGCTTCGATTGCCAGCGGGTGGGCGGCGAACCAGGCCTGGGCCTGCTCGGGAATGACCCCGATCCCTTGGAATGTCTTGACCCGCAGGCCACGCTCATCGCCTCGGTGATAGAGGGCACGGGCGCAGCGATCGATGAAAAGGTGACGTTGCAACAAGCGGCTCAATACCGCTGTGTGGCCAAAAGGGGCGACCCAGTCGTTGAGCCAGAGGCGCTCGCCGCTGTTCCAGTCGTCTTGGGTCAGCGCCAGCGGCGACTGGCGCAAGTAGCGTTGCTCTGCCGCCTCGTCAAGGTTGAGCCAGGACAGGTAGAACACCGGCTTGCCGTGCTCGGAACCAAGTACGAACTGGCGATGTTTGAGGGCCGGCAGCAGCAGCGTCGGCAAGGTGTGCAACGGCGCATCGCGATGGGCCTTGGAGTGCATCCACAACCAGGTGGCGGAGCCGAACACCGCGGCTTCGCTCCAGGGTTCATCGACGAGGCCGGGGGCGATAATGTCTAGCGTCTCGAACTGCATGGGATCACCTCAGAATGACCAGATGACGGTGAAGGCGCTGGTCACGTTGGCTGTCTCGAAACCATCGGGTTTCTTCAACGGCGTACCCACCGACCAGTCATAGGACAGGCCCTTGTAACCGCCACGGATGCCCACCACGGCCCCCGCCAGGCGCTGGCCGATCAAAAACTCACTGGCTTGACCGCTGACTTCGCCATAGTCGATACCGGTATAGAGCTCCTGGCCGGTCTGCCCCAAGGACAGGCCGATTTCGTTGCGCAGGGTCCAGCCACGGTCAGCGGAAAGAATGTTTTCACCATCGAAGCCCCGCACGCTGTAGCGTCCGCCAATGGAGAAGCGATCCTGGGGCACCAACGGCGTACGATTCCATTGCGCGCGCCAGCCGCCGATGTAGCGCAGTCGCTGATCGCCGAGCTGGAACGGCACCTGCAATTGGGCGTCAGCGGTAATGATCTGCGAGCGTGACGTGCCGGCATCAAAATCCTGCTCGGGTGCCCTGAGCGAGTCGTGGGCACCGGTGCCGCGGCGATAGGCGACACCCAGGTCAAGAATCGAAGCGCCAATGAACTCACGATGGTCCAACCCCAACTGCCAGCCAGCCATGCGCCGTTTCTGGTTGCCGACTTCGGTGTCGTCGATGAAGTTCTCCGACGAACGCGTCCACAGGCTGCCCCAGGCGGTGGTCTTGCGAACGGCGTCGCGGTACAGCAGGCGTGACAGACGCAACTCGTTGTTGCGACTCTCGCCCCGATACTGATAGGTCTGGCTGGCGCCAGCGACAGACTGTTCGTAGTTGTATTCGCTGCTGGTGAACCCCAACTGCCAGTAGCCGAACGGCAGCGAATAATGAAGGGTGCTGCCATCGGAGCCGCGGTGCCCGGACTCGCCACCGCCCAAGTCATGGTTGACACTGGCGTAGAACAAATCGTTGAGTGACAGCAGGTTATCCAAGGACAGCGACACGTTGCCCTGGTATTTACCCGTGCTCTTGCTGCCCGAATTGTCCACCGACAGACTCACACGGGCAGGGAACCGCTGGTTCCAGGCGATCACCACGTCGCTCTCACCGGGTTTGGCGTCGGCAGCACGGGCCGGTGCGATCTTGATGTCGGCCTCGGCGGTCGGCACGCGCTTGAAGTTTTCCAGCGCCTGCTCGATGTCGCGCAAGTTGAGCAGGTCACCAGGATTGGCTGGCATCGCGTTCCAGGCATTGGCGCGGGAGCTGGTGCCCTCCTCGAAACGAATCTCGCGAATGCGCCCTGGCACCAGGGTCAATACCAGAACGCCGCTGTTCAAATCCTGGGCTTCGGCGAGGACGCGAGTGGTGACGTAGCCGGCTTCGATGATCGCGTTCTGCATGCGTTTCATCGTCAGGTTGATCCCGCCCCCGCCGAGGCAACGACCGATGGCGGGGTCATCCTTGGGGTTGGCGGCGCGCAACGCCCACTGGAATTTCTCCCACGCCTCGCCAATCAGGCGGATGTCATTGATGGCAAAGCAGGGACTTTCCTTGGCGGGCAAGCGATCGACACCCTCATCCACGGGGGCTGCCTGCAGGCGTACGTCCGGCCGGGATTCCAACTGCTCCCTCAACACCCGTTCGCGCTCTTGCTGGCGCAGCAGTTCTTCTTCAGGCCCAGCCGCCTGCGCAGCGCTCCACGCACCCGTCATCCACGCTGTCATCAACAGCAGCGCGAGACGTTTGGCGTTTTGTGCAGATGAACGGGTTCCGTCAACACAACGGCGAGCGTTGCTCGGTTTACGCGTTCGGCAGGGTGCGGCTGGGTGCATGTCACATCCTTGTGGCCTGAATCGAAGACACGGTGAGTCAGGCCCGCCGGACGCGGCTTGGCGCTGACATAGATAAAAGAGGTACGAATTCCATCGAAAACGAAGGAAAAGTCCTACAACGTACCGAGACGGTCAGATAGCCGAGGGGGAAGAAAGTTTCGCATTACCGAAATATCCTCGATACAAATGGGTAGAAATGGGAAATCGGTCACAGCATTGAGGGGGAAAATGGCCGTGCAAGGCCTGAACGGCGCGCTCAGGCCAGGGTTGATCGTTCGGGAGAGGGGGGTGCGAGCAGGAAAAGTCAGCGACAATTTCGCTAACCCATTGTTTATAATGGTGTCCCAGGGCAGGTTCGAACTGCCAACCTTCCCCTTAGGAGGGGGATGCTCTATCCAATTGAGCTACTGAGACACGAGTCGACCACGAGAGACGCGGTGCGCAGGACGGCGTGCATGTTAACGACCTGCCCTGCGTTTGTCATGTCGCCCATGGCTTTTTAAGTGTAGGCAAATAGTACTCCCTGTAAGGCTGACAGGTGCTGAGGGCCGCGTTTCGGCCGCCACTCATCTGCCCTGGCTCGCTTATCCTAGTAAATCGGCCATTTGCCACTATCCTGTACAAGACAGGGACGGCACGCATTTTTGTCCATTTCCGTTATCCGCCAGACGGTATGGCACATAGACACAATCCGACGGTCACAGATGCGAACCTGTTGTTTTTTTACCAACCAGTCCGCATTTTTTGATGAAGGGTACTGGCATAACGCCTTTACCCGGATCAGAATTTGTCACAGAATTGGCGCCAATGATCTGGCAATTTTGAGGCATGATGCGGGCCTCTTAACAATTCAGGTTGAACATTTGGCAATGGAGCTTGTCCTATCGACATCCTGCGGCCAATCCCGAGAACCGCTTCCCTGAACTAACCGGTTAAATATATGCGCCCATTGAAACAGGCAATTTATTCCAGCCGTACGGCTGACAAGTTCGTCGTGCGTCTGCCAGACGGAATGCGGGAACGCATTGCCGAAGTGGCTCGCAATCATCACCGCAGCATGAACTCTGAAATCATCGCGCGCCTTGAGCAAAGCCTTATTCAGGAAGGCGCGTTGGGTGAAGAGTTGAGCATGCGCCTGGACAGCCCGGAGCTGTCATTGCATGAGCGCGAACTGCTTCAACGCTTCCGACAACTCTCCCATCGCCAGCAGAACGCCCTCGTTTCGCTGATTGCCCATGACGCAGAAATGGCCGCAGACGCGACCTGATCGCCCCAAATACTCAAGCCAGCCTCGTGCTGGCTTTTTTTTGCCTGGCGTTTGGCCCAAGCCTGCATTTCAAGCGCTCATCAGAGACATCGAACCAACACCACTGCTGATCCATGGCGGTGATGCTAAATTGATCCGCTAAAAAGCATGGACCCGGAGTCCTGCATGAAAGGTCACGCATTCAAGATCCAAAGAATCCCAGGGCTGGGCGTGGAAATCGTCGAGGCCGATTCAGATCGAACGTTTGCCCGGCATATGCACGAACATTTTGGTATTGGCTTACTTGTGCGTGGGGCGCAACGTTCAGCCAGTGGCCGAGGCCAGGTAGAAGCGACGGCTGGCGACCTTATATCGGTCAATCCGGCCGAAGTGCATGACGGCGCGCCCATCGGAGACGGAACGCGTCGTTGGCAGATGCTGTATTTCGACCCGCCACTGATTGCACAGGTATTAAAGGATATGGCGAACGATGGGGGCGTCTGCGCCCAGGAATTTGCTTATCCGGTGCTGCAAAGCCCGCGCGCGGCGGAATTGTTCCGCACTTTGTACCAGACCGTCGCTGAAGCCGAGGAGTTTGGCGATCACCTGAAGATCGAAGAAACGCTCGTGCTTTTGCTCGGACATTTGCTGGATCGCTCCATACCGGTATCGTCTTTGCCGGAGGTCGCGGCAAACCGTGCAAAAGCCTTGATCGACGACGATCCACAGTCGTCCATGTCGCTTGCCCTGCTCGCCAGGGAGGCCGATTTAAGCCGCTTCCAACTGGTACGCGCCTTCACCCGCCTGACCGGTTTGACGCCCCACGCCTATCTGCTGCAACGACGTATCCACCGAACACGACAACTGATCGCCGCTGGCATGCCGCTGGCCGATGCGTCCCTGGCCAGCGGTTTCGCCGATCAGAGCCATATGACCCGATGCTTCGTGCGCAGCTTTGGATTCTCACCCGGCATGTACGCCCGGAAAGGACACCCGTAGCGACCTGCAATTTCGTTCAAGACGCCCCTCCTCACCGCAGGCAGGCTGGAGACTTCATAACTGCCAAGGTCGGCGTCGCATGAACCTCGAATTTTTTGTCACTTCCCTGATCGTCGCAGCTTCGCCTGGCACTGGCGTGGTCTATACGGTTGCAGCTGGCCTGGCCCGGGGCTGGCGCGCGAGTGTGGTAGCCGCATTGAGTTGCACCTTGGGGATCGTGCCACACATGCTGGCAGCCATCACGGGCCTCGCTGCACTGCTGCACACCAGCCCACTGGCCTTCGAGATCATCAAGTACCTTGGCGTCGCTTACCTGCTGTGGATGGCATGGAGCACGCTCCAGAGCCACGGGGCCTTGCATATTGATCCGCACAAGACTCCGCGTTCGAATGGCGCGGTGATTTTTTCGGGCATCTTGCTCAACCTGCTGAATCCAAAGCTGTCGATTTTTTTCCTGGCCTTTCTACCGCAATTTCTCGCGCCAGGAGAAACGGATGCCATGTGGCGCATGCTGCAACTGAGCTTCATTTTCATGGCGATCACCTTTGCCATCTTCGTCATCTATGGCGTGTTCTGCGCATCGATGCGTCGCCATGTTCTGGAGCGTCCATCCGTGTTGCAGTGGTTGCGCCGGCTATTCTCGGCAGCTTTTGTGTTACAGGCGGCACGATTGGCGTTGATGCAGTGATGCGCGGGGGGGGGATTTTGCGGGGGGCAGGGTTGGTGTGTATATCCATTGCTGCGGTAACGGCGGCTTAGGGTTCCGCCCTGACGGCGGGTCACTTTCGAAAAGCGCGAAAGTAACCAAAGCGCTCATGCCCCACCACTCGGTGCCTCGCTTAGACTCGGCATGCCTGAACGAAGGCATTGCTCCGTGGGCCGCCGCGAAGGGCCATCCATGGCCCAGCGCGGCTAACCCGGCATCCATGCCGGGTTGCCCACTGCGCAATGCCTGCGTTCGGCCATCGTGGTTAACGGGGCGCCGAGATCAACGTCCACCACGAGGCGGCCTTATAGCCGACCTGGTTCTTCCGGTCGTACTCCGATCCAATTGTGGGAGCGAGCCTGCTCGCGAAGGCGGTGGTTCAGTCACATGGATGTTGGGCTTGCTCGCGATAGCGGTGGTGCAGTTGCATAGAGGCTGGACCTGCCAGCTGCTCTTGTCTTTAGTCTTGACGCCCCGCAATCCAAAAGAAGCGCAAAAAAAAACGGCGCTTCCCATTTCTGAAAGAAGCGCCGTTTTTTCTAAGTGGACAGTATTACGCCAAACAGACGGGTTTCTTGATGAGTGACTCAGAGCAGGAAAATCGTCGCCAATCCCAGGAAGATGAAGAACCCGCCACTGTCAGTCACTGCGGTAATCATGACACTGGCGCCCATGGCAGGGTCACGGCCCATGCGGGCCAGGGTCATGGGGATCAGGACCCCCATCAATGCCGCCAGCAGCAGGTTGAGCGTCATCGCGGCTGTCATGACCACCCCCAGCGACCAGCTGCCATAGAGCAGATAAGCCACCACGCCAATCACCCCCCCCCAAATCACGCCGTTGATCAGGGACACAGCCAGTTCCTTGCGCATCAATCGCGAAGTGTTGCCGGTACTGACCTGGTCCAGCGCCATGGCACGGACGATCATGGTGATGGTCTGGTTGCCAGAGTTGCCACCGATGCCGGCGACGATGGGCATCAGCGCCGCAAGCGCCACCAGTTTTTCAATGGAGCCTTCGAACAGGCCGATGACCCGGGAGGCAACAAACGCGGTGATCAGATTGATCGCCAACCAGGCCCAGCGGTTACGCAGGGACTTCCAGACCGAGGCGAAGATGTCTTCTTCTTCGCGCAGACCGGCCATGTTGAGGACTTCGCTTTCGCTTTCCTCACGAATCAAGTCGACCATTTCATCGATGGTCAGACGGCCGATCAGTTTGCCGTTCTTGTCGACCACCGGTGCCGAAATCAAGTCATAACGTTCGAACGCCTGGGCCGCATCATAGGCATCTTCGTCCGGGTGAAAGCTCACCGGATCGCTGGCCATGACCTCGGCCACCTGTTTTTCCGGGTCGTTGACGAGCAGGCGCTTGATGGGCAGCACGCCCTTGAGCACGCCGTCGTAGTCGACCACAAACAGTTTGTCAGTATGCCCCGGCAGTTCCTTGAGGCGACGCAGGTAGCGCAAGACCACTTCAAGGCTGACGTCCTCGCGGATCGTCACCATCTCGAAGTCCATCAGCGCACCGACCTGCTCCTCGTCGTAGGACAACGCCGAACGCACACGCTCACGCTGCTGGCCGTCGAGGGCTTCCATCAGTTCATGGACAACGTCCCGCGGCAGTTCGGGCGCAAGGTCGGCGAGTTCGTCGGCGTCCATTTCCTTGGCCGCCGCCAGCAACTCGTGATCATCCATGTCGGCGATCAGGGTTTCGCGAACCGAGTCCGACACTTCGAGCAGGATGTCACCGTCGCGATCAGCCTTGACCAACTGCCAGACCGTCAGACGCTCTTCCAGTGGCAGGGCTTCAAGAATGTAGGCAACGTCGGCGGAGTGCAGATCATCGAGCTTGCGTTGCAGCTCGACGAGATTCTGCCGGTGGACCAGGTTCTCGACCCGGTCATGATGCGGACCTTCCTGGCGATGCGTCAGGTCTTCGACGACCCGCTGGCGATGCAGCAGCTCAATAACTTGAGCGAGGCGATCCTGAAGGCTTTCCTGCGTTTTTTTTACTTCTACTTGGGTCATAGGCGAACTCCACTCCCAGCAGTGGAGCACGCCGGAAGGATCAATCAGTCAATTCATGATTGGCAAAACTAAATATTGAGTAACTACTGGGTAAGTCCATGGAGATATTCCAAAGCCCCGGCGGGGCTGACGGGCGCAATCATACACCGCTTGACGCTTTAAAACGCTAAAAAATCATGGCAAGAACAAGCGCTTGCGAGACAAACCTGAACACAGGCTGAACCTGTTCCTTTACGACGACTTATCCAGAAAAGAAAACACACGCCGCGGCAGAAATGCGGCGACTACCCTTCTCTTCTGCACCGTCAAGGAGGACGACCGGATGCACCTCAACCACTGCCTGTTCCTGCTCGCCTGCTTGCCCTGCCTGCCTTTATCGGCTGCCGGGCAGACCGTGCATCGCTGCGAAAACATCACAGGGCACGTGACATTCACGACCCTGAGCTGCGGCCCGGGAGAAGCCCTGTCGCTACAACAGATCCACCCCTACCGCCCAGGTTCGACCGAACCGACGAGCGAGGCGATGCTGCCCGAAGCGGAGCGCCGGCAAACATCCAGCAACAAAACCACACGCAAGGAACCGACCGTGGTTGGCCAGTTCCAGGACCGCTGCGGGAACCTCATCGACGCCAGGCAGCGCCGCGACGCCATCCTGGACCGACGCATCATCGCCGGCATGAGCCAACAGGACGTAGAGAGCGCCCTGGGCAAGCCAGACTCGATCAAAGTTCGGAATTCGAGCACACGGTATAGCTACAAGGCGAAGAAAGGTCGCAGTGCAGAGGTCGTATTCGATGAGAGAGGATGCGTGAAAGGCAAATCGTAGACAGCAAAAAGCCCGCGTAAACGCGGGCTTTTTGGTGTTTGGTGCACTCGACAGGATTCGAACCTGTGACCGCTCGGTTCGTAGCCGAGTACTCTATCCAGCTGAGCTACGAGTGCAAGTTGTGGTTTTATACCAGATCACAACTGGTTGAAGCCAAGTTATTTGCATTGCTGCAAACAACTCTTAAATGGTGCACTCGACAGGATTCGAACCTGTGACCGCTCGGTTCGTAGCCGAGTACTCTATCCAGCTGAGCTACGAGTGCATTTGTTGCCGCGCATTATAGGTCGTCAATTCCTTTTGTAAAGCGCTTTTTTCAGTAACTTCAAGCACTTACTGATCAAGCCAGATTTTGACGCACTAAAAAATAATGGCGGAGAACGGGGGATTCGAACCCCCGACACCCTTTTGAGGTGTACTCCCTTAGCAGGGGAGCGCCTTCGGCCACTCGGCCAGCTCTCCGCAACACGG
The DNA here is from genome assembly GCF_052112205.1 of Pseudomonas sp. Lb2C2. NCBI lineage: Bacteria > Pseudomonadati > Pseudomonadota > Gammaproteobacteria > Pseudomonadales > Pseudomonadaceae > Pseudomonas > Pseudomonas sp. Lb2C2. The sequence goes on from NZ_JAUTYW010000005.1 coordinate 190,390, forward strand.
GGCGTATATTAACCACCTTCATCCCCGTTTGCAAACATAAAAATCGATAAAAATTAATGGCTTGGTTCGTCGTCCTTCTCTTTCTTGATACGCAGGTAAATTTCCTCGCGGTGTACAGCAACCTCTTTCGGGGCGTTGACGCCGATACGCACTTGGTTTCCTTTGACGCCGAGCACGGTCACGGTGATTTCGCCATCGCCAATAATCAGGCTTTCTGCACACCGACGGGTCAGAATCAGCATACCTTTCTCCTCACGCAATTCACTTAAGGGACAACAGTCTGCAAAAAAAAGGCATTGGACCTACAACCGAAACGGTCGAAGCCTACAGGCCTAGTATTGACCAGCGCGGGCAAAAGAACAGTTTTGGGACGCGCCATTCAGAAAAACAAAGGGCGCGGTCCAGCCGCGCCCTCCAGACAACGCTTTACTCGCCCGGTTGGGCAGCAGCGTCGAGTTCGAAAGCCGTGTGCAGGGCGCGCACGGCCAGTTCCAGGTATTTCTCTTCGATCACCACGGAAACCTTGATTTCCGAGGTAGAGATCATCTGGATATTGATGCTTTCCTTGGCCAGGGATTCGAACATGCGGCTGGCCACGCCTGCGTGGGAGCGCATGCCGACACCGACGATCGAGACCTTGGCAATCTTGGTATCGCCCACCACTTCCCGAGCACCGATCTCGCTAGCGGTTTTTTTCAGTATCGCTTCAGCAGACTGGTAGTCGTTACGGTGCACGGTGAAGGTGAAGTCAGTGGTGTTATCGTGCGAGACGTTCTGCACGATCATGTCGACTTCGATGTTCGCGGCACTGATCGGGCCGAGAATCTTGAACGCCACGCCGGGGGTGTCTGGCACGCCACGGATGGTCAGCTTGGCTTCATCGCGGTTGAAAGCGATGCCGGAAATGATCGGCTGTTCCATGGATTCCTCTTCATCAATAGTAATGAGGGTGCCCGGACCCTCTTTGAAGCTGTGCAGAACGCGCAGCGGAACGTTGTACTTGCCGGCGAATTCGACCGCCCGGATCTGCAACACCTTCGAACCGAGGCTGGCCATTTCCAGCATCTCTTCGAACGTGATCTTGTCCAGGCGCTGGGCTACAGGCACGACCCGTGGGTCAGTGGTGTAGACACCGTCCACATCGGTGTAGATCTGGCATTCGTCAGCCTTGAGGGCCGCTGCCAGCGCTACGCCCGTGGTGTCGGAACCGCCACGACCGAGGGTGGTGATGTTGCCCTGCTCGTCCACGCCCTGGAAACCGGCGACGACCACGACACGGCCAGCCTTCAGGTCGCCGCGAATCTTCTGGTCGTCGATCTGCAGAATACGCGCTTTATTGTGCGCGCTGTCCGTCAGGATACGCACCTGGTTGCCGGTGTAGGACACCGCCGGCACACCACGCTTGATCAGCGCCATTGCCAGCAAGGCGATGGTCACCTGCTCGCCGGTGGAAACGATCACGTCCAGCTCACGGGGAACCGGTTGCTGGTCGCCGCTGATTTGCTTGGCCAGATCGATCAGACGGTTGGTCTCGCCGCTCATTGCCGACAGCACAACCACCAGGTCATCGCCCGCCTCGCGGAATTTCTTAACCTTGTCGGCGACTTGTTCGATTCTCTCGACAGTGCCGACCGAGGTGCCTCCAAATTTCTGTACGATCAAAGCCATTTCAAAGCCGCCTCTGCCCATGAAGGGCGCCCAATAAATCACTCAAACAGCGGCTGGGCTCGTCACTAGACCACGAGCCCAGCGGCGCTGCCTTAAATACCCTGCTCTACAAATGCAACGGTCTGGGCCAGTGCCGCGTCCAGTGCGCCAACGTCGGTACCACCGCCTTGCGCCATGTCCGGACGACCACCGCCCTTGCCGCCCACTGCCGCAGCGGCCTGCTTCATCAAATCACCGGCTTTGAGTTGGCCAGTCAGGTCTTTGGTCACGCCTGCGACGAGAACGACCTTTTCCTCATGGACACTGCCGAGCAGGATCACTGCGCGGCCGAGTTTGTTTTTCAGTTGATCGACCAGCGCCAGCAGCGCCTTGCCATCCTGGCCATCCAGACGTACAGCCAGCACGTTCACGCCCTTGACGTCCACGGCCTGGGCCGACAGATCGTCGCCCGCGGCGCTGGCGGCCTTGGCCTGCAACTGTTCGAGTTGCTTTTCCAGCAGGCGGTTGCGCTCCAGCACAGCCGACAGCTTGTCGATCAGGTTGTCACGGCTGCCCTTGATCAGGGTTGCCGCTTCCTTGAGTTGTTCTTCGGCCGCGTTGAGGTACGCCAGGGCCGCCGCGCCGGTGACCGCTTCGATCCGGCGCACGCCGGATGCCACGCCACCTTCGCTGATGATTTTCATCAGGCCGATGTCACCGGTGCGGTTGGCGTGGATGCCACCGCACAGCTCAACGGAGAAGTCGCCCATGCTCAGCACGCGCACGCTGTCGCCGTATTTCTCGCCGAACAACGCCATCGCGCCCTTGCGCTTGGCGGTCTCGATGTCGGTTTCTTCGGTTTCTACCGGGGAGTTCTTGCGAATCTCGGCGTTGACGATTTCTTCCAACGCCTTGAGCTGCTCAGGCTTGATGGCTTCGAAATGACTGAAGTCGAAGCGCAGGCGCTGACTGTCCACCAACGAACCCTTCTGCTGGACATGCTCGCCCAGCACCTGGCGCAACGCAGCGTGCAGCAAGTGCGTGGCGGAGTGGTTCAGCGACGTGGCATGTCGAACGTCGGCGTCGACATGGGCGGCCACCGGGGCTGCGATCATCAGGCTGCCCGAAGCCAGCACGCCATGGTGCAGGAAGGCGCCGCCGGTCTTGGTGGTGTCACGTACGTCGAAACGCGAGCTGCCCGCCTGCAGGTAACCGCTGTCGCCGATCTGGCCGCCGGATTCGGCGTAGAACGGGGTCTTGTCCAGCACGATCACGCCTTCCTGGCCTTCGCTCAGGATGTCGACCGACTGCCCATCCTTATAGATGGCAACGATCTTGGCCGAGCCGGTGGTGCCCGCATAACCGGTGAACTCGGTGGCCACATCAACCTTGACCAGGCTGTTGTAGTCCATGCCAAAGGAGCTGGCGGAACGCGCACGCACCCGCTGGGCGTCCATCTCGCGCTCGAAACCTTCCTCGTCGAGGGTCAGATTGCGTTCGCGGGCGATGTCGCCGGTCAGGTCCATCGGGAAACCGTAGGTGTCGTACAGCTTGAACACCACATCGCCCGGAACCACGTTGCCCTTGAGCTCGGCCAGATCCTGCTCGAGGATCTTCAGGCCTTGCTCCAGGGTCTTGGCGAATTGTTCTTCTTCAGCCTTGAGCACGCGCTCGATGTGCGCCTGCTGGGACTTGAGCTCCGGGAAGGCTTCGCCCATCTCGGCCGCCAATGCCGCGACGATCTGATAGAAGAAGCTGCCCTTGGCGCCCAGCTTGTTGCCGTGACGGCAGGCGCGGCGGATGATCCGGCGCAGCACATAACCGCGGCCTTCGTTGGAAGGCAGCACACCGTCGGCAATCAGGAAACCGCAGGAACGGATGTGGTCGGCCACCACTTTGAGCGACGCCTGGTTGTCGTTGGTGCAACCGATGGCCTGGGCCGACGCGCTCAGCAGGCTCTGGAACAGGTCGATTTCGTAGTTGGAGTGAACGTGCTGCAGCACCGCACTGATCCGCTCCAGGCCCATGCCGGTGTCGACCGACGGCGCTGGCAGCGGATGCAACACGCCATCGGCGGTGCGGTTGAACTGCATGAACACGTTGTTCCAGATCTCGATGTAGCGGTCGCCGTCCTCTTCCGGCGAGCCGGGTGGGCCGCCCCAGATGTCGGCGCCGTGATCGTAGAAAATCTCGGTGCACGGGCCGCACGGGCCGGTGTCGCCCATGGTCCAGAAGTTATCGGAGGCGTAAGGCGCGCCCTTGTTGTCGCCAATGCGCACCATGCGCTCAGCCGGGACACCGACCTCTTTGGTCCAGATGTCATAGGCTTCGTCGTCGGTAGCGTAGACCGTTACCCAGAGCTTCTCCTTGGGCAGGTTCAGCCACTTGTCGGAGGTCAGGAAGGTCCAGGCGAAGGTGATGGCGTCGCGCTTGAAATAGTCACCGAAGCTGAAGTTACCCAGCATTTCGAAGAAGGTGTGGTGACGTGCGGTATAGCCGACGTTTTCCAGGTCGTTGTGCTTACCGCCGGCACGCACGCACTTCTGGCTGCTCACCGCACGGGTGTAGGCACGTTTTTCCTGGCCCAGGAAGCAGTCCTTGAACTGGTTCATCCCCGCGTTGGTGAACAGCAGGGTCGGGTCGTTGCCCGGAATCAAAGAGCTGGAGGCTACTCGGGTGTGGCCTTGCTCTTCGAAGAAGCGAAGGAAGGCTTCACGGATTTCTGCGCTTTTCATTAGGTTCTTCCACGGAGGCTGCGGCCAAAGGCCTGTGCAAAACGTCAACAGACGAAGCAACGGCAAAGGGCCGCATTATATCGGCCCTGCGCGTGGGGTACAGCGTGTTTATGCGATAGAAACTGTCAATTGGCCCGGTTGACGGGTCAGTGGCGGGAAAATTCGACGAAAGCGCTGATCACCTGGTCGATTTGCGCCGCGCTCACGTCCATGTGCGTCACCATTCGCAGGCGTGGAGCAGCGCTGAGCTTGACGCCCCGCTCATCGGCAAATGCCTTGATCGCCTCGGCCCGCTCGCCCATTTGCACGTAGACCATGTTGGTCTGCACCGGCTCGACCTCGTAACCCGCCGCACGCAAGCCCTCGGCGAGCCGCTGGGCATTGGCGTGGTCATCGGCCAGGCGCTGGACCTGATGTTCCAGGGCATACAGCCCAGCTGCCGCGAGAATCCCCGCCTGGCGCATGCCGCCGCCGACCATCTTGCGCAGCCGGCGGGCCTTGCCGATCAGCTCGACGCTGCCGCACAGGACCGAGCCCACCGGCGCGCCGAGCCCCTTGGACAGGCACACCGACACCGAATCGAAATATTGCGTGATCTGTCGGGCATCGACATTCAGCTTGACCGCCGCGTTGTACAACCGCGCCCCGTCCAAATGCAGAGCCAGGCCATGTTCCTGGGTGAAACGCCGGGCCCGGGCCAGGTATTCCAGTGGCAGCACCTTGCCCTGCATGGTGTTTTCCAGGGCCAGCAGGCGGGTGCGGGCAAAGTGGAAATCATCGGGCTTGATCGCCGCAGCGACGTGCGCCAGGTCCAGGGAACCGTCCGCCTGCACCTCAAGGGGCTGGGGCTGGATCGAACCGAGCACGGCCGCACCGCCGCCTTCGTATTTGTAGGTGTGAGCTTGCTGGCCGACGATGTATTCGTCGCCGCGCTCGCAGTGGGCCATCAACCCCAACAGGTTGCTCATGGTCCCCGTGGGCACGAATAGCGCTGCGGCAAAGCCCAGGCGAGCGGCCAGTTCAGCCTCGAGGCGATTGACGGTCGGGTCTTCCCCATACACGTCATCGCCGGTAGGCGCGCTGGCCATGGCATCGAGCATGCCGGCGGTAGGTTGGGTGACCGTGTCGCTGCGAAGATCGATAACGCTCATGAATCTGGCCTCGGGTGCTGGAGGGGGAATTCCCTTTCGAAGGGCAATTACTGCGGGCATGGAGAGGAATAATCAAGTCTGCTCGACGGAAAGGGCAGCAACCCCCTTGTGTGCCGTGGGAGCAAAGCTTGCTCGCGATGGCGTCGGGTCAGGCAGTATTGATGTTGGCTGACCCACCACTATCGCGAGCAAGCTTTGCTCCCACGGCTCGCTCCCACAGGGGTTTATGTGTTAAAAATCCTCCGCTGTCACAAAGCGTGGCGGCAAAAACGTTCTCAGGGCGGGGTGTAATTCCCCACCGGCGGTAATTGCACGCAACGTGCATAGCCCGCGAGCGCTTGGTGGTACACCACTTTTTGGGGTGTAGCGGCAAGGTCAGCAGACCCGGTTTGATTCCGGGGCCGACGGTCATAGTCCGGATGAAGAGAGAACGGGATTGGCACCCAAGGGCCGACTGCGACTGTCCGTGCGCGGCGTACCCTCGAATCCCCTTCGATTCATGACGCCCTGTTTTTCACACAAACAGGAACCAGAACATGCAACCCACTGCAATCGACAGCAAAAGCAAAAGTCATCCGGGCGAGCGCGTCGCGTTCATCCAGGCCTGCTGGCACAAGGAAATCGTCGACCAGAGCCGTAAAGGCTTCGTCGCCGAAATGATCACCCAGGGCTATCAGGAAAGTGATATCGACTTCTTCGAAGTCGGTGGCGCCTTCGAGATTCCGCTGCACGCCAAGCTGCTGGCCAAATCAGGCCGCTACGCCGGCATCGTCGCCGCCGGCCTGGTGGTGGACGGTGGCATCTACCGTCACGAGTTCGTCGCCCAATCGGTCATCAGCGGCCTGATGCAGGTCCAGCTGGAAACCGAAGTGCCGGTATTCTCGGTCGTGCTCACGCCGCATCACTTCCATGCTGGGGAGGAACATCAGAAATTCTTCTTCGAACATTTCGTGCACAAGGGCCAGGAAGCAGCGAAAACCTGTGCCGATACATTGCACAAGACCCGGGCGTTGCGTCGTAGTGAGCAGCGGGCGGTGGCGGTCTAAAAGCCGCAAAAAACCTGTGGGAGCGAGCTTGCTCGCGATAGCGGAGTGTCAGTCGCCTTCAACATTGACTGGTACACCGCTATCGCGAGCAAGCTCGCTCCCACAATGGTTCGGTGTGGGTTTTAGATCAGGTTTTCGTCGGTCGCCGGCACGATCAGGATGCCAGCCCGCAAGCCATTCTTGACCTTGGGGTTCGGAAAGATGATTCGGGCGCCCTCCTCTTCGATCACCCAGCGGGTCTGGGCGATGTCTTCGGCCAGCACGTAGCCTTTCCCCAATTCCGAGAAGTTCTCGATGTCCGCCGGCAGGTTCAGGCGGAAGCTGTCGCTGTGCTTGATGATTTCCCGGGCGACGCTGAACAGTTGCAGGCCATCGAGCCCTTCATCCAGCTCCGGCTCGTTGCCTTCGATGATCTGTTGCAGGCGGGTTTCCAGCAGGCTGACGTTGACGCCGTCGTTCTGCCCGAATGGCCGGGCCTTGCCCAGTTCCAGGGTGAAGGACTCGGCACCCAGTTGGTCGTAGGTGTAGGCGCTGAACACAATGGACGGCTTGTTCTGCAGCAACACCGCCTCCATGCCCCCGGCACGCAGGCGTGCCAGTTCACGGCGTGAATGCTGGCGACCTTCTTTCCACGGGTAGAGGGCGAACTGCTCGATCTTCGAGCCGCGGATGGCGGTGTGCAGGTCGTAATGCAAGCGACTGCGTTCTGGCCGGCTGAAAAAACTGGCGGCCAAGCGCTCCAGCTCGCAGGCCCGTAGCGCCTCAGGACCGCCGCTCAGCTCATGGCGGCCATTGAACAGTCGGTTGACGTCCTGTTCGACGAAACGCTCACCGCGCCGGATGGCCTCGGGATTGCCGAACAGGAACAGAATGCGTGCCCGCGGCTTCAAATGGCCACGGGCGATGTCATGCAGCAGGCGGTCGAGCAACTCGATCGGCGCGGTTTCATTGCCGTGGATACCGGCCGACAGCAACAGGTCCAGGCCATTATCCCGGGCTTCGGGCGGCTTGACCTCCAGCGCGCCCTCGCTCAACCAGCGCATCCGTACGCCTTCGACAGTCAGTTGAGTCTTCTCCGCCGGTTCACGGCCGGCGAGGGTCAGTTCAAGCAGTTTGCCGAGGGCGAGCATAGCGCGGTTTCCTTAATGGTCGTGGCCGCAATCCGGGCCATGGACATGGTCATCGTCGCCGACGTCCGCCGGTTCCATTTCCAGTTGCAGGCTGACAAGGTTGGTCGCCAATGGACGCAACAACAGGTTGGCGTATTCCTCGTCCCCTTCCTCGACATCGACGCCGATCAGCAACTGACCGCGGCCATCCTGCTGGATCCACAACTCCTTGCCTTGCCACATCACCGCGACGCGGGTGCAGGAAGTTTCCAGTTGGGTGCCGTCGGTGTCTTCAAGGATCAGCTGCAGGGTATCGCTCATGTCTTTACATTCTCGTCTGGGGATAAGGCAACGCGCCCTGCTTTGACTGTAGTCAGGTCGCGCGCGCTTTCAATTGATCTGGAAAGGATAAACCGAGCCAAGTTTAAGGATTTGTGTCAGTTCATCCAGTGCCGCACGGCATTCGAGCAGCAACTGCGGGTCTGCCAGATCGTTTTCGGTCATGCGGTCGCGGTAATGCCGCTCGACCCATTGGGTCAGCGAATCGTACAGCGGCGCGGTCATGATAACCCCTGGGTTGACGGCCGCCAGCTCGGTTTCATTGAGGGCCACGCGCAACCTCAGGCAAGCCGGGCCGCCACCGTTCTGCATGCTTTGCTTGAGGTCGAAGACCTTCACTTCGCGAATCCCCCCGCCAGCGCCCGTCAGGCCCTGCAGGTATTGCCAGACACGTTCGTTGCTACGGCATTCTTCCGGCACGATCAAGAGCATTGAACCGTCGGGACGCGACAGCAACTGGCTATTGAACAGGTAGGAACGTACCGCGTCATCGACGGTGACCGCCGAACGCGGTACGCACACCGATTGAAATTTCCCACCGACCTTGGCGAGTTTGCTGCTCAATTCGGCCAGCATCTTGTCGGTCTCGAGAAACGCGTCCTCGTGATAGAACAGCACTTCGCCATTGCCCACCGCGATCACGTCGTTGTGGAACACACCCTGGTCGATCACCGATGGGTTCTGTTGGGCGTACACCACGCCCTCCTCCCTCAGCCCGTGCAGGCGGGCAACGGCCTGGGAAGCTTCCAGGGTCTGGCGCGCCGGGTATTTCTGCGGCGCGGGATAGCGGGTATCAAAGGCACTGCGACCGAACACGAAGAACTCGACACCAGCCTCGCCGTAGGCGCGGCAAAAACGGGTGTGGTTGGCCGCGCCTTCGTCGCCAAACTGCGCCACCGCCGGCAAGGCGGCGTGGTGGGCGAAGTGGTGCTGGTTGGCGAACATCGCCCCCAGCACACGGCTGGTGGTCGGGTGCTCGATGCTGCGGTGATATTTGCAGTTCAGGTTGGCGGCGGTGAAATGCACGCGACCATCGGCCGTGTCAGCGCTCGGGCTGACCGTGGCGGCGTTGGCCACCCACATGCTGGAGGCCGAGCAACTGGCAACCAGCAGCGGCATCGCTTCTTTCGCGGCCTGCTGGATGACTTGGGCATCGCTGCCGGCAAAGCCCAGCCGGCGCAGGGCCGCCACGTCCGGGCGTTCCTGTGGCGCCAGCACACCTTGCTGGAAACCCATGTCCATCAGCGCTTTCATTTTCGCCAGGCCCTGCAACGCCGCTTCCTTGGGGTTGGAGGACTGCTGGCTGTTGCTCTGGGACGCGACGTTGCCGTACGAGAGCCCGCCGTAGTTATGGGTCGGCCCCACTAGACCGTCAAAGTTGACTTCATAGGATTTCATCAGCGAGGCTCCACGAGAATCTGTTTTTTTATAGGCATCAATAACAACCGAGTCGCGGCTATCGCGGGCAAGCCTTGCTCCCACAGGTTTTGCATAGCTCCTGCGGGAGCAAGCTCTACTCTCACAGGTTTTGCATAGCTCCTGTGGGAGCAAGCTCTACTCCCACTGGTTTTCATAACTCCTGTGGGAGCAAGCTCTACTCCCACTGGTTTTCATAACTCCTGTGGGAGCAAGGCTTGCCCGCGATGGCGGTCTCAAGACATGCGCACGCCGGGGGTCAGGGCAGCCGGCATCACAAGGCTTGGTGTCTCCAGGGAAGCCACCGGATACGCGCAATAATCGGCCGCGTAATAAGCGCTGGCGCGATGGTTGCCCGAGGCGCCGACACCGCCGAACGGCGCGCTGCTGGCGGCACCGGTCAGCTGTTTGTTCCAGTTGACGATACCGGCGCGGCTTTGCAACCAGAACTGCTGGTAACGCGCCTGGGAATCGGACAGCAACCCGGCGGCCAGGCCATATTGCGTATTGTTGGCCTCGGTGATTGCCGCTGCGAAATCTTTGTAGCGGATCACTTGCAGCAACGGCCCGAACAGCTCTTCATCAGGACGCTCGGCCACGGCCGTCACGTCCAGGATACCCGGCGTCAGCAATGCGGCCTGGGCCTGCGGTTGAGTCATGCTCAACAGCGGCACGGCGCCTTTGCCCAGCAAATGGTTTTGCGCATCCATCAGCGCCTTCGCCGCGGCCAGGGAAATCACCGAACCCATGAACGGTGCCGGTTGCTGGTCGAAGGCACCGACTTCAATGGTCGAGCTGACCGCCACCAGGCGCGCCAGCAAGGCATCGCCCCAGGCGCCTTCCGGCACCAGCAGGCGGCGCGCACAGGTGCAGCGCTGCCCGGCGGAAATGAAAGCGGACTGAATAATGGTGTAGACCGCCGCATCGACGTCCGCCACCTCATCCACCACCAGCGGGTTGTTACCGCCCATTTCCAGCGCGAGGATCTTGTCCGGACGCCCGGAAAACTGTTGGTGCAGCAGATTGCCGGTGCGGCTGGAGCCGGTGAAAAACAGCCCATCAATGCCTGGGTTCGCCGCCAGGGCGATGCCGGTTTCCCGCGCGCCTTGCAGCAGGTTCAGTACGCCCGCCGGCAGACCGGCCTCGATCCAGCACTTGACCGTCAGTTCGGCAACTTTCGGCGTCAGCTCGCTCGGCTTGAACAACACGCTGTTGCCGGCCAGCAGCGCCGGCACGATGTGGCCGTTGGGCAAATGACCAGGGAAGTTGTAGGGACCGAACACCGCCACCACACCGTGGGGCTTGTGGCGCAATACTGCGGTGGCGTCGCCCAGGGGGCCGCTCTTCTCGCCGGTCCGCTCGCGGTAACTCTGCACCGAAATGGCGACTTTGTTGACCATGCTGGTCACTTCGGTCGCTGCTTCCCACAACGGCTTGCCGGTTTCTTCACCGATGCAATGGGCCAGTTCGTCCGCGTGATTTTTCAGGGCAGCGGCAAAGGCTTCCAGCACCTGGATGCGTTCATCCAGCGAGCGCCGAGCCCAGTCCGGGAAAGCCTGGCGCGCGGCCTGCACCGCCGACTCCACTTGCGCCGCCGTGGCACCGTTACCCGACCACACCACCTCTTGGCTCACTGGGTTCAACGACTCAAAGAGGTCACCCTGGCCTTCCAGCCAGCTTCCTGCGATGTACAGCGAGTTCATTATTTCGACTCCCGGGCAGCAGACAACGCGACGGCACGTACCTGATCGCCGGCGTTAAGTTGAAGACGCTTGGCGGTCAGCGGATCGACCACCAGCGTGCCGGCGGCAAAGCGCGCCGGTGCAGCAGTGATGCGGCAGTCTTCGCGCTTGCGGTTATGGATGAGGAACGGCGTGGCGTCATCGCCCGGCGTACCGATGGCCAGCACCAGCGCCTGGCTGTCGCGAATCGCGCGGATCTTGCCGGTTTCGCACTCCACCGCCGGACCGGCGTCGAAGATGTCGACGTAACCCTGGTAGCTGAAACCTTCGCTCTTGAGCATCGACAATGCAGGTTCCGTATCCGGATGAACCTGGCCGATCACGGCCCGGGCATCTTCGGACAAGAAACAGGTGTACAGCGGGAACTTGGGCATCAGCTCGGCAATAAACGCCTTGTTGCCCACGCCGGTGAGGTAATCGGCCTGGCTGAATTCCATCTTGAAGAAGTGCCGGCCCAGGCTTTCCCAGAACGGCGAACGCCCCTTGTCGTCGGACATGCCGCGCATCTCGGCGATGATCTTGTTGCCGAACAACTGTGGGAATTCGGCAATGAACAACAGCCGCGCCTTGGCCAGCATGCGACCATTGAGACCACTGCGGAAATCGGCATGCAGAAACAGCGAGCACAGCTCGGAATTGCCGGTCAGGTCGTTGGCCAGGAACAGGGTCGGAATTTCCCGATAGATGTTCAATTCCTGGGAAGCGCTGACCGTCAGGCCGACCCGGAAGTTGTACCAGGGCTCACGCAGCCCCACGGCACCGGCGATGGCGGAAATGCCCACCACGTGACCGTCGTCGTCTTCGAGCACGAACAGGTAATCCGCGTCACCGCGCCCGGCTTCGCCGCGAAAGGTCTTCTCGGCCCAGCCGACCCGATGGGCCAGGCGCTCTTCGTTGGCCGGCAAGGTGGTCAGGCCGGTGCCCGTGCTGCGGGCCAGGGCGATCAGAGCGGGTAAGTCGCTGCTGCGTACGGGACGAACGATCATGCTATCTCCTCAAACGGGTCGCTCACGCCACCCGCGAAACTCAGCTGTAAAGCGTTATACGGCTACCAGACGCACGCTGGCGCCTTCGCCGACGCCCAAGGCTTCGGCCGCTTCCATGTCCAGCGTCACAGGCTTGCCCGGCGCGTAATCGAGCTCGAGCAGCACGGCGCGGTAATCCTGCAATTGGGCATTGGCCACCAGGTATTGGCGGCCGGCCCCCTTGACCGGTTCGCCGATCTTGACCGGCACCACGCGGCTCTGGGCAATCGAGCGGATGCCCGAGACGCGGGCATGCAGGGTCGGGCCACCGTCGAAGATGTCGATGTAGTGATCGGTCTCGAAACCCTCGCGCATCAGGATGTCGAAGGTGATCTGCGCCCGCGGATGGACCTGGCCCATGGCTTCCTGGGCGGCGTCCGGCAACAGCGGCACGTAGATCGGGTAATGGGGCATCAGCTCGGCGAGGAAAGTACGGCTTTTCAGCCCGCACAAACGCTCGGCGGCGGCGTAGTTGAGGTCGAAGAAGTTGCGACCGATGGCGTCCCAGAACGGCGAGTCGCCATTCTCATCGCTGTAGCCGACGATCTCGGTCACCACCGAATCGGCAAACCGTTCCGGGTGGCTGGCAACGAACAGCAGGCGCCCGCGGGAATTGAGTTCCGACCATGGCGAACCCACCAGCTCCGGCACCACGTAGAAACTGGTCAGCAGGCTGTTGCCAGTCAGGTCGTGGCACTGGGAGAGCACGTGGATCTTGTTGTGGATCTTCAGTTCACGGGAGGCGTGAACGAAGGTCTCGTTGCGAAAGCTGTAGAACGGTTCGGAATAACCGGCCGAAGCGACGATGGCCGAACAACCCGCCAACTTGCCGGTCGCGGTGTCTTCGAGGACGAAGAAATAGCTCTCTTCACCGTTGAAACTGACTTCGGCGGCGAACGAGGCTTCGCTTGCGGCGATCTTGTCGCTCAGGCGTTCCACGTCATCCGGCAAGGAAGTGACACCGATCGGACTGTCCGCAGCCAGACGCTGTACCTCGCCCAGATCAGCCATTTGCGCAGGGCGCATCACCAGCATGGTGTCACTCCTTAACTTGAAATAAAGGGTTCGACCGTCAGGTCGATACACAGAGAATAAAAACCGGACCTGCTCCCCACTGACTCAATATGGGACCAGGTTTGTAGGAGCAAAGCTTGTGGGAGCAAGGCTTGCCCGCGATGCAGGCGACGCGGTCCTTGGTGAACTGAGGCACCCGCATCGCGAGCAAGCTTTGCTCCCACAAACCTGCACCCACATAAGTCCGGCTCCCACAATGGAGCCGGTCAAGTCTGAAATCAGGCTTGGCTCAACTTCGCCACGGCCCGCTCGAAGCGGTCCAGGCCTTCGTCGATGTCGGCGTCTTCCACCACCAGGCTCGGAGCGAAGCGAATCACGTCCGGGCCGGCTTGCAGGATCATCAGGCCTTCCTGTTCGGCGGCGTTGAAGATGTCCTTGGCCTTGCCTTTCCAGGCGTCGTTCAGCACGCAACCGATCAGCAAGCCCAGGCCGCGCACTTGGGTGAACAGGCCGTACTTCTCGCCAATCTGCTCCAGGCGAACCTTGAACTTGTGATGCTTGGCTTTGACACCCGCGAGCACTTCAGGGGTATTGACCACGTCGATCACCGCTTCGGCCACCGCGCAGGCCAGCGGGTTACCGCCATAGGTAGTGCCGTGGGTGCCGACGACCAGGTGCTTGGCCAGCGCTTCGGTGGTGAGCATCGCCGCGATCGGGAAACCACCGCCCAGACTCTTGGCGCTGGTGAGGATGTCCGGGACCACGCCGTAATGCATGTAGGCGAACAGGTGGCCGCTGCGGCCCATGCCGGTCTGCACTTCGTCGAACACCAGCAATGCGTCGTGGGCATCGCACAGGTCGCGGGCGCCTTGCAGGTAGGCCTGCTCGGCTGGCAGCACACCGCCCTCGCCCTGGATCGGTTCCAGCACCACGGCGCAGGTCTTGTCCGAAATGGCGGCTTTCAAAGCGGCCAGGTCGTTGTAAGGAACGTGGGTGATGCCAGTAATTTTAGGCCCGAAACCGTCGGAGTACTTCGACTGCCCGCCGACGTTGACGGTGAACAGGGTACGACCGTGGAAGCTATTGAGCGCGGCGATGATTTCGTACTTCTCACTGCCGAAACGATCGAACGCGACGCGACGGGCCAGCTTGAAGGCGGCCTCGTTGGCTTCGGCGCCGGAGTTGCAGAAGAACGCGCGCTCGGCAAAAGTCGCGTTGACCAACTTATGGGCCAGGCGCAGGGCCGGCTCGTTGGTGAATACGTTGGACACGTGCCACAACTTGTTGGCCTGTTCGGTCAGTGCACCGACCAGTGCCGGGTGGGCATGGCCCAGTACGTTGACTGCAATACCGCCAGCAAAGTCGATCAACTCGCGACCGGATTGGTCCCATACGCGGGAACCGGCGCCACGCACAGGTATGAAGGCAGCAGGTGCATAGTTGGGAACCATAACCTGGTCGAAATCGGCGCGTTGTACCGCGGCTTGCTCAACGGACATCGGAGTCTCCTGATGAGGAACACCCGCCTGGAACTGGCGGGCTTGGTAAGGATTGTAAGGACAGTTTTCAGCCCGGCCTTGCCGCCAAGCGACAACTTCTTATAGCGCCAACCCACGTTTTTCGCGGGTTTACGGCAATGCGACAAATAGCGTCGCAAAGGCGCAGTTTAAACGTTGCCGGTGTATTTGAGGGGCTGGCTTCCACATTTCCCTCGGCCATGCAAAACACTTGTGGCGAGGGGACTTATCTGTGGGAGCAAAGCTTGCTCGCGATACAGGCGCCTCGGTTCACCAAGGACCGCATCGCCTGCATCGCGGGCAAGCCTTGCTCCCACAGAAGTGTGTTTTGCCACTTAGCCCCGTTCGGACGGCACCGAGGACAATTCGAACGGGCTGCTGCTGCGTCGCTGGTTGCGGTCTTCCCGCGGTGTGGCGCCGAAGAAGTTGCGGTAGGCGCTGGAGAAGTGTGGCCCTGAGGAGAAGCCGCAGGACAGGCCGATCTGGATGATGGATTTGCTGGTCTGCATCAACATCTGCCGGGCCTTGTTCAGACGCAGCTCCAGGTAATACTGGCTGGGCACGCGGTTGAGGTATTGCTTGAAGATCCGCTCCAGTTGTCGACGGGATACACAGACATGCTGGGCGATCTCGTCGGTGGTCAGCGGCTCTTCGATGTTGGCTTCCATCAGCAGCACCGCCTGGGTGAGCTTTGGATGGCTGGAGCCAAGGCGGTTCTGCAACGGGATGCGCTGACGCTCGCCCCCCTCGCGAATGCGCTCGACCACCAATTCTTCCGACACCGCGCCGGCCAGCTCCGCGCCGTGATCGCGAGCCAGCACCGCCAGCAACAGGTCGAGCACCGACATGCCGCCGCAAGCGCTCAGGCGATCGCGGTCCCAGTCAAACAGATGGCTGGTGGCGATGACCTTGGGGAAGCGCTCGGAGAAATCGTCCTGCCAGCGCCAATGCACGGCGGCCCGGTAACCGTCGAGCAAACCCAGTTGGGCCAGGGGATAGACACCGGCAGACAAACCGCCAATCACACAGCCGGCCCGCACCAGTTGCTTGAGGGCGCTGCTCAGGGGTGAGGCCAGCGCGGCCGGCGGCTCATCGGCCAGCAGGAACAGCTTCTGGAAACCTTCGAGCTTGCCGGCCCAAGGCTCGCCCGGCAGTTGCCAGGCGCCGTCGGCCGACGGTTCGGCCTGCAAGAACGACAGTTCGTAGACCACATCCGGATGCACCCGCTGAGCAACACGCAAGGCCTCCTCGGCCAGCGCCAGCGTCAAGGCTTTAGTGCTGGGCCAAATCAGGAAACCTATTCGATGGGCAGTCATGGCGGGCAATCCGAAGCGAAAACAGTGTTAAAGCCAAAAGCGGCTGCAACCAAATTAGACCATCTGGCGCGCGGTGCGCAGCATGACCCAAATCAGGTGCGTAACGGGAGCGATTACTTGAGGCTGCCCGAAAGAAATTGTTGCAGGCGCTCGGATTGCGGATTGACCAGCACTTCGCGCGGGTTGCCGCTTTCTTCGACGATGCCTTTGTGCAAGAACACCAGTTGGTTCGACACTTCACGGGCAAAGCCCATTTCGTGGGTCACCACCACCATGGTCCGGCCTTCCAGGGCCAGAGCCTGCATCACCTTGAGCACGTCGCCTACCAGTTCCGGATCAAGGGCCGAGGTCGGCTCGTCGAACAGCATCACCTCCGGCTCCATCGCCAGCGCACGGGCAATCGCCACACGCTGCTGCTCGCCGCCGGACATATGGCCCGGGTAGGCATCCTTGCGATGGGCCACGCCGACCTTGTTCAGGTAGTGCTCGGCCTTCTCCCGCGCTTCAGCCTTGGACACACCCAGTACATGCACCGGTGCTTCCATGATGTTTTCCAGCGCAGTCATGTGGGACCACAGGTTGAAATGCTGGAACACCATCGACAGCCGCGAACGCATGCGCTGCAGTTGCTTGGGGTCTGCGGCCTTCAACGCGCCGTCCTTGCCGGCCACCAGCTTCAACTCTTCGTTGTTGAGCAGGATCTTGCCGGCGTGGGGTTGCTCAAGCAGGTTGATGCAACGCAGGAAAGTACTCTTGCCGGAGCCACTGGAGCCGATGATGCTGATCACATCGCCAGCGGCGGCTTTCAGGGACACACCCTTGAGCACTTCGTGACTGCCATAGCGTTTATGCAGGTCTTGGACTTCAAGCTTGTACATGCGGTCGGTTCTCACAAAACGTCAGTCGTTGAGCAGTCGATCGGATCGATGCGTTATCAGTGCTTGCGCGGGGCCAGGTAACCCAGCCAGCGGCGCTCGGCCAGTTTGAACAGGCGCACCAGGATGAAGGTCAGGCACAGGTAGAAAACGCCGGCCGTGATGTAGGCCTCGAACGGCAAGTAGTACTGCGCGTTCACCGTGCGCGCGGCACCGGTGATATCGATCAGGGTCACGATGGATGCCAGGCTGGTGGTCTGCAACATCATGATCACTTCGTTGCTGTATTGCGGCAGCGCCCGACGCAAGGCCGATGGCAACAGAATCCGGCGATACAGCTTGTAGCGCGACATGCCCATGGCCTTGGCCGCTTCGATCTCACCGTTGGGCGTGGCCCGCAGGCTGCCGGCGATGATTTCGGCGGTGTAGGCGCTGGTGTTGATAGCGAACGCCAGGCAGGCGCAGAAGGTCGCACTGGACAGCCACGGCCAGAGAAAGCTTTCACGCACGATCGCGAACTGCGCCAGCCCGTAGTAGATCAGGAACAGCTGCACCAGCATCGGCGTGCCGCGGATCACGTAGGTGTAGAGCCACGCCGTCATGTTGACGACCGGCTGCTTGGACACCCGCATCAGCCCCAGGGGCAACGCCGCCAACAGACCGAAGAACAGCGACAGGGCCAACAGCTTCAGGGTGGTCAACAAGCCACTGAAGTACAGCGGCAAGGCTTCATAGATGACGTTGTAGTCGAAGATCATAGATCAGCCGCCCTTACGCCTACCGAGTAGCGCTTCTCAAGGTGACGCAATGCCAGCAACGAGACACTGGTGATCACCAGGTACATCGCCGCCACTGCGAGGAAGAAGGTGAAAGGCTCGCGCGTGGCATCCGCCGCCTGCTTGGCCTTGAACATCATGTCTTGCAGGCCCACCACCGAAATCAGCGCGGTGGCCTTGGTCAGTACCAACCAGTTGTTGGTGAAGCCCGGGATCGCCAGGCGAATCATCTGCGGCACCAGCACCCGGAAAAACACCTGGAACCCGTTCATGCCGTACGCCATGCCCGCCTCGGCCTGCCCCTTGGGGATCGCCATGAACGCGCCACGGAAGGTTTCCGACAGGTAGGCACCGAAGATGAAGCCCAGGGTGCCGATACCGGCCGCCAGCGGGTTCAAGTCGATGTAATCGTCGTAGCCGAGCATCGGCGCCACGCGGTTCAGCAGGTCCTGGCCGCCGTAGAAAATCAGCAGGATCAGCACCAGGTCGGGAATGCCGCGAATGACCGTGGAATACAGGTCGCCCAGCCACGCCAGCCAGCGCACCGGAGAGAGGCGCAACGCAACGCCGATCAACCCCAGGACGATGGCCAGGGCCATGGACGACAAGGCGAGCTCAAGCGTCAACCATGCGCCATCGAGGATGACAGCCCCGTAGCCTTTCAACATGATTCAGGTCCTCGAAAGTGGGATGAAAAAATGGCGCAAACCGCAGAGATCCTGTTGCTTGCGCCATTTCGCACGAGTGGCGGGACGTCGTTACTTGCCGTAGATGTCGAAAGCGAAGTATTTGTCCTGGATTTGCTTGTACTTGCCGTTCTCGCGAATGGCGGTGATCGCGCCATTAATCTTGTCTTTCAGGGCATCGCCCTTGCGAACCGCGATACCGATACCGTCGCCGAAGTATTTCTCGTCGGTAAAGGCCGGGCCGACGAACGCGAAGCCCTTGCCGGCATCGGTCTTGAGGAAGCCGTCATCCAACAGCGTAGCGTCTGCCACGGTGCCGTCGAGACGACCGGCGGACACATCCAGGTAGATCTCGTTCTGCGAACCGTATGGCTTGATCTCGGCACCCAGCGGAGCCAGGACTTCACGGGCGAAACGCTCGTGGATCGAACCACGCTGCACGCCGATGTTCTTGCCCTTGAGCTCGGCCAGGCCGTCACTGACCTGGGTACCGGCCTTCATCACCAGACGGGCCGGGGTGTTGTAGTACTTGTTGGTGAAATCAACCGATTTCTTGCGATCTTCGGTGATCGACATGGACGACAGGATCGCGTCGATCTTGCGGACCTTGAGCGCCGGGATCAGGCCGTCGAACTCTTGCTCGACCCACACGCACTTGACCTTCATCTCTTCGCACAGCGCATTGCCGATGTCGTAGTCGAAACCGACGATGCTGCCATCCGGGGCTTTCGAGGCGAACGGAGGGTAAGCCGCTTCGATACCAATCTTCAGGGGCTTCTCATCAGCGAAGGTAGGCAGGGACAGCACGGACAGTGCCAGGGCGCCAAGCAGCACAAGTTTCTTCATCTTGGGACTCCATCGGTAAAGGGCAAAAACGGCAGAGTGAGCAACAGCCCAATATGCGAATGGGTGAAACGAACTTTGGTGCTGCGTCCTAGGAAGCTCACGTTTTATTCAACACGAGCCACGACGAGCGAGTGATCGGCATTCTAACGACAGGCCCGAAGCCGATATTTCTTCAATGCGACAACAAATTACAGAAGCACCGAGAAAGCTGTTCGAGCGCATTGACAGCCCCGCAAATTCATGCAAGAGCAAAAGAAGGGAAACCGATCTATGCTGCAAATAGCGGGCCCATTATTCGCAAACCCTTCTAATCCGGCAAGCACAGCGTGTCGGCTTATTTTGGGAGACGCCTGGAACCGCCCTGTAATGGGGCTTGGCGTTTCACATCGCCCCGTTGTGGCGCCTTTGGTTACACATTTCGAAACACCGGTAACGTTCAGACACCTCCTACTTTGAACGCCGATATTTATTCATCCACCTAACCCGTGGCGAGGGAGCTTGCTCCCGCTGGGCTGCACAGCAGCCCCAAACGCCAGGCACTACGGTTATCCGAACACCGAACCTGTGGCGAGGGGATTTATCCCCGTTGGGCTGCGAAGCGGCCCTAAAGCCAGGCAACTCGGTGTATCAGAAAGAATGAGTTGGGTGACTTGGGGCTGCTTCGCAGCCCAGCGGGGATAAATCCCCTCGCCACAAAAGTGAGCGCCCCAGGCCTATATAAAAAAGCCCCACTCGGCACTGCCGGGCGGGGCTTTTTGATGTTACACGCTACCGTCAGGCAACGTTCATGGTCTTGTGCGTCTCGATCAGATGCGCCACCACACTCGGATCAGCCAGGGTGGAGATATCACCCAACCCGTCGTACTCCGCCGTGGCGATCTTGCGCAGGATGCGGCGCATGATCTTGCCGGAGCGGGTTTTCGGCAGCCCCGGCGCCCACTGGATCACATCCGGCGAAGCAATCGGACCGATCTCCTTGCGCACCCAGTTCTTCAGTTCCAGGCGCAGGGCCTCGCTGGTTTCTTCGCCGGCATTGAGGGTGACATAGACATAGATGCCCTGCCCCTTGATGTCGTGCGGCACACCGACCACCGCCGCTTCGGCGACTTTCGGGTGGGCGACCATGGCGCTCTCGATCTCGGCCGTGCCCATGCGGTGGCCGGACACGTTGAGCACGTCATCCACCCGACCGGTGATCCAGTAGTAGCCATCCTCGTCACGACGCGCGCCGTCACCGGTGAAGTACATGCCACTGAAAGTCTTGAAGTAGGTGTCGACAAAACGGTCATGGTCGCCGTACAGCGTACGCGCCTGGCCTGGCCACGAATCGAGGATCACCAGGTTGCCTTCGGCGGCGCCTTCGATCAGGTTGCCGAGGTTGTCCACCAACGCCGGTACCACACCGAAGAACGGACGCGTGGCCGAACCTGGCTTCAACGCCGTGGCGCCTGGCAGCGGGCTGATCAGCACGCCACCAGTTTCGGTCTGCCACCAGGTGTCGACGATCGGGCAACGTTCCTTGCCGACATTCTTGTAGTACCAGTCCCAGGCTTCCGGGTTGATCGGCTCGCCCACCGAACCCAACAGGCGCAGGCTGCTGCCGTCAGCACCTTCGACGGCGGCGGTACCCGAGGCCATCATCGCGCGGATAGCGGTTGGCGCGGTGTAGAGGATGCTGACCTTGTGCTTGTCGACAACCTTGGCCACCCGGGTGATGTCCGGGTAGTTCGGCACGCCTTCGAACAGCAGCGTGGTCGCGCCATTGGCCAGCGGGCCGTAGACGATATAGCTGTGGCCAGTGACCCAACCCACGTCGGCGGTGCACCAGTACACCTCGCCTGGCTTGTAGTCGAACACCCGCTCATGGGTCAGCGCCGCGTACAGCAAGTAGCCGGCCGTGGTGTGCTGCACGCCCTTGGGCTTGCCGGTGGAGCCCGAGGTGTAGAGGATGAACAGCGCTTCCTCGGCACCCATTTCCTTCGGCGCGCAAACGGTGCCGGCCACTTTCATCAGGTCTTCGTACCAGATGTCGCGGTGCTGGTTCCACTTGATACCGCCACCGGTGCGCTTGCAGACGATGACTTTCTGAATGCTGCTGGTTTCCGGGTTGGTCAACGCGTCATCGACGTTGGCCTTGAGCGGGATCTTCTTGCCAGCGCGAACGCCTTCGTCGGCGGTGATCACCACTTTGGATTTGCAGTCGATGATCCGGCCAGCCAGCGCTTCAGGCGAGAAACCGCCGAACACCACCGAGTGAATCGCACCAATCCGGGCACAGGCCAGCATCGCGACCACGGCTTCAGGGATCATCGGCATGTAGATGGTCACCACGTCGCCGCGGTGCACGTCTTGGCCGCGCAGGGCGTTGGCGAACTTGCAGACTTCTTCATGCAGCTCGCGATAGGTGATGTTGCGGCTCTCGGCAGGGTCATCGCCCTCCCAGATAATCGCAATTTGATCGCCGCGCTCGGCCAGGTGACGGTCGAGGCAGTTGTAGGAAACGTTCAAGGTGCCGTCGGCGAACCACTTGATGTCGACATGGTGATCGTCGAAGGACGTCTGCTTCACCGTGGTGAAAGGCTTGATCCAATCGAGGCGCTTGGCCTGCTCGCGCCAGAAGCCGTCCGGGTTGACGACCGACTGCTGGTACATGGCCTTGTAGGTCGCCTCGTCAGTCAGCGTATTGGCCGCAACCTCGGGACGAACGGGATACACAGAAGCCGCACTCATCTTTCTTACCTCGGTGAATAGTTGTTTTTGTATGATCCCGTTGTAGCCCGGGGCGGGCCTATAGAACCATTCGACGATGGTAGTAACAAGTCCCTACAAAATGTCGGTACTAACCTGCGCACCCAGCGAATCCCCTGTGGGAGCGGGCTTGCTCGCGAAGGCGGCGGTAGATCCAATACAGATGTAACAGACAGCCACCGCTTCCTACGACGATTATTACCAGATCAACCAACAGTGTTTATCAAAACCGAGTCTGTTTACCCCCACCCTCACCTTCTAAAATCCACCTCGCCAACCGGCAAACACGATTAGCGCAACACAGCCCCCACGAAGGCCGTTAATCAAACTTCCAATATCAGCTCCACACGCAACCCTAAAAAGGTTGCGTGACCCCACTCGACCTCAAGAAAGGTGAATTAGATGAAAGCTTTATGGGTTCTGGTCCTCGGCAGCCTTTGCGCCACCGCGATGGCAGACGAGGTCCCGACCGATGTTGCACAGCAAAAACCGGCCATTGAGGAGTACACCTACTCCACCCACCTGGACATCGCCAAAGTCATCTCCATGAGCGAGATCCCGAACGTCTGCGAAGTGGTACCGGCGAAGATGGAATACGACGATTCCAAGGGCCAACGCCACATCCTGCGCTACAGCGTCATGGGCAACGGCTGCTCCAACGGCTGACTGACTTGATAAAGGAATTTGGAGCAACCACCATGAAAACCAAACTGATCCTGGCCCTGACCCTGTCCGTACTGGCCGCCAATACCTTCGCCGCCGACGGGTTTGATCGCACCGGTAGCGCAGTCGCAGAAGACGGCTACGACCACACCGGCTCCGCCACCGTCGCGCAAGACGGCTACGACCGCATCGGCTCTGCTACCGTTGCCGCCGATGGCTACGATCGCACCCGTTCAGCCCGCATCGGTTGATCATTACTGACATTTTCCACGGCCCGGTTTCGATC
This sequence comes from Pseudomonas sp. Lb2C2, assembly GCF_052112205.1. Classification (NCBI taxonomy): domain Bacteria; kingdom Pseudomonadati; phylum Pseudomonadota; class Gammaproteobacteria; order Pseudomonadales; family Pseudomonadaceae; genus Pseudomonas; species Pseudomonas sp. Lb2C2. The sequence continues at coordinate 213,327 of NZ_JAUTYW010000005.1, forward strand.
GGGCCTGGTTGTGTCTAGAACCGCCGAAAACCCTCCACAAACACAACATGTAGTGCAAACCCGCAAAAAACGCTCGTTTTTTGATCAAAAAAAACCGCGATACGATCCATGCAAAAAAAATCTTCAGCGGCCAAAGCCTTGTAAACCCTCGCTCCTACGCGGATATGCCACCCGCTACCCCTTCTGTGAGCTATTTCGCCGCAGCACGTAGGCAAAAAAGTCCTTATAATGCCGCCTTAAACGGGCCTGCAATATTCCCTTACAGGGGATCACGCCAGCCTGGAGCCCACGCAGAGGCCAATCGCCTCCTCGCGTTCACAGCCGCTCCGGAATGACCCGTACATTTTTCTGTTTATTGCCTGCGTCAGCTGCTGCAACAAACGATTTTTCCAAGATCCACCGCGGCCAGTAGGCCTTCATCGGGCATCTGGCCCTCACGCAGGAGACGACACGTCATGCTGAGCTGGGACGAATTCGACAAAGAAGACGGCGAAGTTGCTGTAAAAGGCGCAAACGCCGGCCACGCTTCTGAAGCCAACATGGACCGCCTCGACAGCGCCGGCGGTGCCGCCGCCCTGGAAGCGCGGGCCGTGACAGCCAGCGACTCGGCCGCGATCATTCGCGCCAAGGCTGCCCTCGACAAACTCGACGTCGCCGAAGGCCTCGCCGAACTCGAAGGCGCCTCTGCCCGTGTCGCCGTCGATGAAAAGCGCATGATCAACTGCCGCGCCGACCTCAACCAGCTCGTGCCGTTCAAATACGACTGGGCCTGGCAGAAGTACCTGGACGGCTGCGCAAACCACTGGATGCCGCAAGAAGTCAACATGACCGCCGACATCGCCCTCTGGAAAACCCCGGAAGGCCTGACCGACGACGAGCGCCGCATCGTGATGCGCAACCTGGGCTTCTTCTCCACCGCCGACTCCCTGGTTGCCAACAACCTGGTCCTGGCCGTGTACCGCCTGATCACCAACCCGGAATGCCGCCAGTACATCCTGCGCCAGGCGTTCGAAGAGGCGATCCACACCCACGCCTACCAGTACTGCATCGAATCGCTGGCCATGGATGAAGGCGAGATCTTCAACATGTACCACGAGATCCCATCGGTCGCGAAAAAAGCCGCCTGGGGCCTGAAATACACCCGTTCGATCTCCGATCCGAAGTTCGAAACCGGCACCCCGGACACCGACAAAGAGCTGCTGCGCAACCTGATCGCTTACTACTGCGTCCTGGAAGGCATCTTCTTCTACTGCGGCTTCACCCAGATCCTCTCCATGGGCCGCCGCAACAAAATGACCGGCGTCGCCGAGCAGTTCCAGTACATCCTGCGTGACGAATCCATGCACCTGAACTTCGGCATCGATGTGATCAACCAGATCAAAATCGAAAACCCACACCTGTGGGATGCCGAGATGAAGGAAGAAGCGACCCAGATGATCCTGCAAGGGACCCAGCTGGAGATCGAATACGCCCGCGACACCATGCCTCGCGGCGTGCTGGGCATGAACGCAGCGATGATGGAGGATTACCTCAAGTTCATCGCTAACCGTCGTTTGTCGCAGATTGGTCTTAAGGAAGAGTACCCAGGGACGACTAACCCGTTCCCTTGGATGAGCGAGATCATGGACTTGAAGAAAGAGAAGAACTTCTTTGAGACGCGCGTGATTGAGTATCAGACGGGTGGGGCTTTGAGCTGGGATTGATTTGAAAGAAAAATCCTAGGCTGCACACGTAACTAAAAACCCCGTGAAAACGGGGTTTTTGTATTTCTACAGGACCAAAACTGCGTTTAACTCTGGGACCGGCAAGCTACCTTTACCCTACGAAAAACTCAGAATCTTTCCGCATTGACGCCGTATCGTCTCGTTACCTATCTTAGTCGCAGGTGCCTAAGAAACGCCCAACGTAGTAGCTAATCGCCGAACATAGAACCGCGTACTGTCTAAGGACATTTGCAACTTTGTGTGGAGAGAATAGCTAGTTGGGATTTTTCTTACATCCTCTACGTCGGGCTCGCGCCGCTAACCTTTGAACGTAGAGGTCGTTATGCCCACAAAAATCTCACCCTGCTCTCCGTATACCTCGGAGACCCATCTGCCTGATGCTTATATTCCGATCGCTTTCACCCGTCACAACCTCCATCTGCATACCCTCTTGGTTGAAAACCAAGCTTGGTTCAGTGCCTCAGATTTGGGTCGCTTGATGAGCAAGCACCTTGATGAGCGCATGACACGCAAGCTTGACCCTGATCAGCGCCGGATGATGCTCGTGCATGTCCACGGCTTGACCGAAGAGCGTCTGATGCTGAGCGAGTCAGGCGTCTATGCATTGCTGGTTTATCACTACTGCCCTGAGTATCGATTGCTGCGTGAGTGGATCACGCATCAGGTAGTGCCAACCCTGCGGGATGAGCGCTATTCGCATAAGGTGGAACGGCCTACGTTGAGCGTGTTGGATTGGCCGAAGATGTCGCTCTGCATGCTGCACTGGCAGGATGAGCCATGGATTCGCCTGCGGGATATGCCCGCGGTGCTGGTGGATGATCCGTTTAGCCAGCATGAATCCTGGTGGCGGAAAGCTTCTCGGATTTTGCGAGGGTTTTGAGATTCAATCAGAAGCCGTCGTCCGTGTTCGGGCGGCGGTTTTTTGTTGGTGATATGGAATTGGGGCTGCTACGCGCCCAGCGGGGGCAAGCTCCCTCGCCACTGGTGTTTGGTGTTGAGGCTCGATTGCTGCTCGCTCGCACAGATTTTGCGATCTGTTGAAACAATATCAGAGCCCCGCTCCCCTCACGGCCGTGTCCCCCGTCCCCATACTAGATGGCGCTATCTGCAAGATTCAGGTTTTTGACACATATACCACTGAGTGGTAGCTTTACACATCAAAGGGAAAGCATATGCCAATGAGGGTATTCAAAACGAAGACCTTTGCTGCTGCAGCAAAGAAGGCAACGATCACAGATGCTGATCTCTGCAAGGCGGTGCAGGAGGTAGTGAACGGACAAGCCGATGATTTGGGCGGAGGCGTCTGGAAAAAACGCCTCAATGAAAATCGTCACCGCTCGATCATCCTTGCCAAGGGTCGTAGCTATTGGGTTTATCAGTTTCTGTTTGCTAAGAAAGACCAAGACAACATCACTGAAAAAGAGCTGGCCGCGTTTAAGAAGCTTGCTGATGCCTATAAAGGTTTGAGCAAGGAGCAGGTCCAGCATCTGCTGGACGGAAAAGATTTTGTGGAGATATGCAATGGCGAAAAAATTCAAAAGTGAGGCTTTCGAGTCGATTCATAGCTCGGCCGAGGCACTGCTGAAAATCGGCGCTATCGACAAGGCCACCATGCGGGAATTCGATGAAACCTGCATCGCTGAGGTGCCTGCTGAGATCCCGCCTGCTCAGATCAAGAAGATTCGTCTGCGCAGTCACGTCAGTCAGCCGGTTTTTGCCCGCTACCTGAACACAAGCGCATCGACAGTTAAGCAGTGGGAAGCCGGCGACAAACGTCCAGGAGGGATGGCCCTTAAGCTGCTCAGTATCGTGGAAAAACACGGTATCGAAATACTGGCCTAGCAGGCACGGAGCCGGAGACGAACTGACGACCGAAGGTGTATCACTGGGCAACAATCAAAAACCACTGCAAGACCAGACTGAGCCCCCTGACGGGGGCTTTTTCATGAATGAACCTGCCCACATCCTAGTCAACAGCGCTGTCTTTCCCAGTAGCTCGTAGAGCGGCAACTATACCGAGCTATCTCGCAACTTACGTTTCGGGTTGGCGCCACGAACGGGCATTTCGAAGACCGGCTTTTGCTGCACAAGCGGCGGCGAGTAAAGGTTTGTCGCGGCCTTGGTCAGCCCCAGTCGCAGCCCGAACTTTCTCAGAATAGCTTCGAGGGTGTTGATGGTCGGGTTACCCTTGTCCTTCTCGATCTGGTACAGGGCCTTGGTCGACATATTGCACATGGCAGCAAAGGTTTCCTGATCCAGGCCGGTCACCTCAAGCCGTAGCCGGCGAATAGCGGTTCCCAGGGTTTCGATCCCCGTCACATGCTGCATGGCGATGTCGTCAATGATTTCCCTGCGTCGTTCACCGGTGTTCTCTTTCATCGAAATTTCCCATTTACTGCTTCCGGCAATATATTGCCGGTTATCTGAAAGGTCGAGCTATAACCGGCATTATGATACCGATTTATTCGAGTTTGGGGCCGTAAAACCGGGGCTGCTACGCAGCCCAGCGGGGATAAATCCCCTCGCCACAGGTTGGTGTCAGGGCGCAGGTGAGTGGCAGGCTTGATGGTTGGGTTGGGTTTGGGAATCGCGAGCAAGCTCGCTCCCACAGGGGGTTTGTGGTGTGTTGAAACTTTGGGTGCAGCCCGCCGCGTCCTTCGGTATTAATACACTTCCTCTCATGGACCCGAGCCCCGATGAAATTCGACACCGCCTACTGCCTCAGCCTCGATGCCAAGCTTTCGATCTATGACGTTCGGGATCTGAATTTCGACGAGACCATGGCCTTCGATTCGGCCAAGGAGCGCTTTCAGTGCCCCAACGATGCCTGTCGGGTGGCGTTTGATGAGGACAATCGGCTGACGACGTTCAACGCCAAGAACGTCAATTACATCCGCACGCCACATTTCAAGAATCAGCCAACGACCCAGCATATCGAGGGCTGCCCTTACGTCAGTCCGAAAACGCCGAGGTTGGGTGTAGAGAGTGGCGAGGCGGAAACGGATGACGACCGCGAGGAGCATTTTCCGTCGGAGTTGTTGCTGACTCGGCGTCAGTACGTGCGCAAGCCGTCCGATCCGTCGAAGGACGTTGAAGCAGCGACTCGGCCTACGTCGCCCACCCTATCGTCCCACGGTGATGACGTTCATTGCGCCCATGATTCGACACCCGACAAGACCAGCGTCTTCGCCCACCCGGTGGAGTGTTTTGTGTCGAACTTCGCGGACAAGGACCTGCTCAAGCGCAAGCTGTTGAAGGTTGGCGAGCACACGGCGCCCTATGGATCGTTCTTCAAGAAGATCGAATACTTGCAGGACAATAAGGGCTTGATTTACTGGGGCAAGATCAAGGAAATAAAGGATTACACGCAAAGCTTTCGCATCGATTTCGAACCCAAGGTCTGGTTCAAGCAACCGGACGAGGCGAAGAAGAAGCCTTACTCAGTCAACGTTTACCTGAGCAAGAAGCTGATCGATAACTACCGCAAGCGCAGAGCGTTCCTGGAAGAGATCAAGCATGCCGTCGACAGTGACGCGCCGTTGTATTGCTTCTTTTATGGCGTGACGCCGGAGTTGAAACAGGTGCCGAGCAAGAAGAACCCCGAAGAAACGTTCGGGGTGTTCAGTGCCAATATCGAGAACCTGGATCACTTCATTGTTCGGGAAGCGCCGGGGTTGGTAGGTAAATAGCAACCCTATCCCAGCGACATTCCGCCCATTACCACCAGCAATAACCCCACATACACCCACGCATGCAACCGATCGGGTATCCGTCCGATCCATGGCGTTGCCAGACGAATACCCACTAACGCGCCAAGTGTCAGCACAGCGAAGGCCATCAAGTCGACGTAACCCACAAACCACGGCCCCAAATCAAACTCGATAAACCCGGCCATGGCCATGTAAGTCAACGTCCCGGCCACCGCAACCGGCAAACTCAGCGGGTTAGCCATGGACGTCGCGCGCGACATGTTCAGCCCGCAACGACGCAATAACGGCACCGTCATGACGCTGCCACCCACGCCCAGAAAAGTGGCGATGGCGCCGATGCTGATGCCGCCTGCCGATACCTCTGCCCTGCCCAATCGCCGTGGGATTACAGCGTCAGACTGTGTCAGAAAACCGCGTCTGAACAAGCAGTCCAGAATGGTTACGCCCAGATAAACGATGAAGGCATAGCGAATGACTTCGCTACTCGCCCACATCGCGGCAACGGCTCCGACGATAGCGCCCAGGCCGATGAAGCCGCCCAACGGCCACACGTAGTGGCGAATGAGGTTACCGGCACGGTAATGCTTGGCGGTGGCGATCAGCGCGTTGACGATCATCACGCAGGTCGAGGTGGCCACGGCGATGTGCATCGCCGATTGGCCGATAGGGTCGTCAGCGCCGTGGCTGGCGGTGAGCATGCGGTATAGCAAGGGCACCACGACGAATCCGCCGCCGAAGCCGAACAACACGGCGGTGACGCCAGTCATGCAGCCGAAAAGTGCCAGCAAGAGGTAGAACATCGCGCAGCATCCGTTAATTGAGAGAGGCCGACGATAGAGCGATGGGGCTTGGCCTGCTTCAGCAAGTAAGCCAATAATGTTTGCGTTTACGCCAATCGTTGGATACCGCTCGATGCGCAAGGTTTCGATTGACCTGCTGGACGACACGCCACGGCCAGTGGTGGCTATCGGCACGGATTACCCTGACGGTCATCGGTTGCCGCGCCATACCCATCGGCGCGCGCAGTTGCTCTACGGCGCCACCGGAGTCATGCAGGTCAGCACGGCAGACGGCAACTGGGTGGTGCCGCCGCAACGGGCAGTGTGGATCCCGCCCGGGGTTGCCCATGAAGTGCTGATGCTGGGCGTCAGCACGCGAAGTTTGTATATCGAACCGGTCGCCGTAACGGCCATGGACGCCCGATGCCAGGTCATCAACGTGTCGCCCCTGATGCGCCAGTTGCTGATGGAAGCCGTGGAGCTTGCGCTGGACTATGACGAGACTGGACGCGATGGGGTGCTGATCGATCTGTTGCTGCACGAGTTGCTGCGCAGCGCCCATCTGCCACTGCACCTTCCACTGCCCCAAGACCCGCGCCTGCTGGGCCTGTGCCAGGCATTTCTGAAACACCCGGACGCCCACGTCTCGCCCGTGCAATGGACGGCGCAGTTGCCTATCAGCCTGCGCTCATTCAATCGCCTGTTCAGACAGCAAACCGGGTTAAGTTTCGGCCAATGGCGACAACAAGCCTGCGTGATGTCGGCATTGTCCCGATTGGCCGTAGGCAATTCAGTGACCCGAATCGCCCTGGACCTTGGCTACGACAGCCCTGCGGCATTCTCCACGATGTTTCGTCGCGTACTGGGTCACGCCCCAAGCGCCTGGCTGGAGAAGACCGCCGGTCATTGATCAAAAAAATGAGATTGATCGGGATTCAAAACAACTGTACAAAAACACAGTATTTTTTAATCCCACAGCTTTGGAGCCCCCATGGCCTCTCTCGCAATCAAAACCACTCTGGAACGCATCGCTGTCTATCAATTCACCCCTGCCCACAGTGCACAGGCGCGAGCCATGCTGGGTTGGAGTGTCGAGGAGCTGTCCCGCCAATCCGGCGTCTCGGTCCAGGCCATCCGCCGCTTCGAGGCTGGCGGCGAGTTGCTCGATGTCACTCGCCTGGCCCTGGCCTTTCGCCTGGAGGCCGAGGGCCTTGTGTTCTTCCCCGGCTTCGCACCGGGACGCGGCATGAACATCAAGGGTGCGACGCCGGACCCGATGGGGCGCTCCGATTACGCAATGATTGAATAACGCCAAGCCTGTGAGTGCTATGCGATACCGGCCTGGTCCTGGTACGCCGAGGGCTCTACGTCCAGCCACCAGGCACGGCCACGTTGCGGCTGCGTCAGGGTGAATGCTTCGCCCATTTGCGGGGTGGCGATGTAAACATTGCGCTCCCAGGCCAGGGCCAGGATGCGATCGAAGGGTTCATACCAGGCATGCATCGCCAGGTCGAACGTGCCGTTGTGGATCGGCAGCAGCCAACGGCCCTTGAGATCGATATGAGCCTGCAGGGTCTGCTCCGGCTGCATGTGGACGTGGGGCCAATCGACGTTATAGGCGCCGGTTTCCATCAGCGTCAGGTCAAAGGGGCCATATCGCTCGCCGATGCGTTTGAAACCCTCGAAGTAGCCGGTGTCGCCGCTGAAGAAAATTCGCGTGGCGCCGTCGATCATCACCCACGAGGCCCACAAAGTGCTGTTGCTGTCGAACAGGCCGCGCCCGGAAAAGTGCTGGGAGGGCGTGGCAACGAACTCGATACCGTCCACCTCGGTACTTTGCCACCAATCCAGTTGACGCACCTTGCTGGCGTCGACGCCCCATTTGATCAGGGTGTCGCCCACGCCAAGGGGCGCCAGGAAGTGGCGAGTCTTGGCCGCCAGCTTGAGGATGGCCTGATGATCGAGGTGGTCGTAATGGTCATGGGACAGGATCACCGCTTCGATCGGCGGCAATTCTTCCAGGCTGATGGGCGGCTGATGAAAACGCTTCGGGCCGGCCCATTGCACGGGTGAGGCGCGCTCGGCGAACACCGGGTCCGTCAGCCAGAATTTATCCCGCAGCTTGAGCAATACGGTGGAATGGCCGAGGCGGAATGCGCTGTTGTTCGGCGCCGCCAGCAGCGCGGCGCGCGTCAGCGGTTGAACCTCGATGGCGCCCGCAGGCCGGGTGGTGCGCGGCTTGTGGAAGATCATGTTCCAGATGATGCGCAGGGTGGTGCCAAAGCCTTCCCGAGGGGTGAAGGCATGATTGCGAAACTTGCCCTGTTCATGCCGAGATGCGTCATGGCTGGACGGATTGTCGCTCGAAAGAGAGGGAATGGTCATGGTGCGATAACTCCAAGGACGTCGTCGCCATTGCGCTTCGTCGTTGTGGGACGCTGGATGGCCGTTGCATGCACGCTCAGCCGCTCGACTCAAAAACTACACCACTCGGTGTAGTTTCTAGATTGCATGAATCTCCGGAGCAAGTAAACTGCCGAGTGTAAGTTCTCTCACTTCAACCGACGAATTGCCCATGACCGTACCGCAGCGCCTTACCGAACGAAAACGCGAAGCCATCCTCCAGGCCGCGATTGCTGAATTCCGTAGCAGCGGTTTCGAGATCACCAGCATGGACAAGATCGCGGCGACCGCCGGCGTATCGAAACGCACGGTGTATAACCATTTCCCGAGCAAGGAAGCGTTGTTTGCCGAAATTCTGAATCGGTTATGGAACAGCATTACCGCAGAACAGGACATGCCCTACAGCCCGCAAAAGCCGCTACGGGAGCAGCTTCAAACATTGCTGCAAGCCAAACTGCAGCTGCTGGCGGATGAGAATTTCCTCGACCTGGCGCGCATCGCCATCGCCGCCACCATTCATTCCCCGGAGCGGGCCCAGGACATGGTGTCGCGCATGGGCCAGCGTGAGGAAGGCCTGACGGCCTGGATTCGCCAAGCCCAGGCCGATGGCCGGTTGAAACCCGTGGAGCCGGCACTTGCCGCCCAGCAAATGCATGGGCTGCTCAAGACGTTTGCCTTCTGGCCGCAGATTTCGATGGGGCAACCCAGCCTGACCCAGGATGAGCAGACCCGGGTGATCGAGTCGGCCCTCGACATGTTCCTGAGCCGTTACCAGGCCTGATCAAGAAGTCCTGTAATGAAGGGTTATTGCATCGATGGGTTGTGCACGACCTTCTGGTGCATTTCAGTGGTCAAGTTGTCGATACGCTCGGTCAATGCCTTGGTCATTTCCGTCAGGCGGGTGTTCTGCTCCAACAATTCGAGCAACTGCGCCGTATTCTGTGCGGCCTGGGCCTGGCGCTCGCTGTTGGCGACGGCCAAGGCTTCGCGATGCTGGGCGTCGGCTTCCGCCTGGGCTTTGTCCCGAGCGGCCTGGCGGGTTTGCGCCAGCAAAATCAGCGGCGCGGCATAGGCCGACTGCAGGCTGAACGCCAGGTTCAGCAAGATGAACGGGTAGGCATCGAAATGAAACACACCCACCAGGTTCAGGCTGATCCATAGCAGCACGATCAAGGTTTGCGCGCCGAGGAACATCGGCGTCCCGAAAAAACGCGCGAACGCCTCCGCTCTCAGCGCAAAGCGGTCATTGCCAAAGGTCGGCGCCAGATGCGCGTGGGGGCGATGAAAGCGCAAATGGTCAACGGGTGCGGCGGGAGTGGGTTGGGAAGACTTCGTCATCATGATGTTCTCTGCCAAGGGCTGGTGCTCAAGGCACTATAACCGTTGGGGGAGCGCCATCCATTGAGCCATGTACACCCTAGCCGTTAAAACTCAGCGCCAGCGCAGATTGCGTCCCAGCTCATCGAACAAGCTCACCACCGAGCGCAAGGCCCGGCAGTCGGGGCGGGTCAGGAGCCACAGGGCTGTGTCATACCCCTCCAGCGGTTTGCCAAGGGGCATCAGGCCTTGGTGTTCATCGATCAGAAAGTCCGGCAGCGCCGCCACACCCAAGCCGGCTCGCACCAGTTCGGTGACCGAGAGCATGCTGTTGCAGCGATAGGCGGGCACCACGCCGGGGAGATGCTGGCGGCGCCAGGCTACGGTGGGGTGATCCGGGAGGAAATCGTCCGGCGCGATCCAGATCATGGAAGCCAGGTCATCCGTATTCGCCGAGCGCAGGTAGGTGGCGCTGGCACATACCCGGTAAGCCACGTTGCCCAGCTTTCGACCGACCAGGTGTTCCGGCGGCGTACGGGTCAGGCGCAACGCAATGTCGGCATCGCGGCGGCTCAGGTTGGCGAAGTCGTTCGAGGTGCTCAGCTCAAGGGTCAACGCCGGATAAGCGGGCATGAAGCGCGCCAGCGCAGGCAGCAGCAACGCTTGCAGGACCGAGTCGCTGCACGTCAGGCGTACCGTCCCGCTGATGACCTCGCCGCCCTGCTCCACCCCCACCCGCGCCGCCTCCAAGGCCTGTTCGGCGCGCTCGGCTTGTTCGGCCAGCGCCTGGGCCAGGCTCGTGGGCAAGTACCCGGAACGGCTTTTTTCGAACAAGGGTTGGCCCAGGGCCGCCTCCAGCCGACGTACCGAACGAAACACCGTGGACACGTCCACCTGCAGCAGCCGTGCGGCCCGGGCCAGTGTGCCGCCACGGACCAGTGCGAGGATCAGGGACAGGTCGGGATAGTCCAGACGATAGTGCGCTGTTGCATTGATCACTTGGATAAACGCCAATATTGATTGCGTGAGCGCCAATCTATAGTGGCGACCAGGAATCAACAAGCGGCGAGTCTCTCATGGAAAAACAGCGTCCTTTACACATCGCCCTGGTCGGCGACCACGACCCACACATCACCGCTCACCGCGCGATCTCCATCGCACTTGAGCTGGCCGGCGGGCAAACCGGCCATGACATTCGCGTCCAATGGCTGGCAACGCCGCTCATCGCCGACAACGCAGTGCTGGAGGATTTCGACGGTATCTGGTGCGTGCCGGGCAGCCCCTACCAAAACGAAGCCGGCGCCTTGCAGGCGATTCGGTTTGCCCGCGAACAGCGTCGCCCTTTCCTGGGCACCTGCGGTGGTTTTCAACATGCCGTGCTGGAATACGCCCGCAACGTGATGGGTTGGGCCGACGCCGCCCATGGCGAAACCGATCCCGAGGCTGAACGGGCGCTGCTGACGCCGCTGAGCTGTGCATTGATCGAAACCCTCGACAGCCTGCAGCTCGATGCGGACTCGTTGATTGCCAAGGCCTATGGTCGCCAGAGGGTATTCGAGGGCTACCATTGCCGCTTCGGGGTCAACCCGGATTTTGAAAAGGACTTGCTCAATCAGCGCCTGCACGCCGTGGCCCGGGACTCGGCCGGCGGCCTGCGCGCGGTGGAGCTGCAGGACCATCCGTTCTTTGTCGCCACGCTGTTCCAGCCTGAACGTGCCGCATTGGAAGGGCGCGTGCCGCCGCTGGTCAGTGCGTTTGTCGAAGCCTGCGCCAGGAAAGAGTCATGAGTGCCCATTATTACGCGGTAATTTTCACCTCCCTGCGCACCGAGGGGGACCAAGGCTACGCCGAAGCCGCCGAGCGTATGCTGGCCTTGGTTCAAGAGCAGCCGGGGTTTCTCGGTGTCGAATCGGCGCGTGGCGACGATGGCCTGGGGATTACCGTGTCCTATTGGAGCGATGAAGCGGCGATCCTGGCCTGGAAGCAGCATCCTGAACACAGCGCGATCCGCGAGCGCGGCCGCTCCACTTGGTATGCCCATTGCCATACAAGGGTGTGCAAGGTCGAACGCGACTATGCCTTCCAACGCCCAATCTAGTGTCACAGTGTTTACCGTTGATCAATCTGTAGCGTGATAGCTGGGAAGCTTTTGTGGCGAGGGAGCTTGCTCCCGCTTGAGTGCGCAGCGCTCATCGCTTTTTTGGGGGCCGCTGCGCGACCCAGCGGGAGCAAGCTCCCTCGCCACAGGACCGTGCCATTCCAAAAATCCTTGTGGGCCCCCACAGGATCTCTGTTCAATTCAAGATTGAGGCTCAGCCTGTCACCAACTGCCGCACCGCGACGATTTCCGGCAGGTCGCTGCGGGCCATGTACACCCGCAAAGGTTCGGACAGGTTGATCCGGTCGTCGATGTTCTGGTCCAGCAGCAACTGGATGCGCTCGCGACTCAAGGCCATGGTGCCGTCTGCCACAGGGGCCCAGACAAATTCGCAGGTGGGGATGATGCCGTCGTCGGCCACGTCCATGCCGAAAGCGTCTTCGCTGAACCGTACGATGTATTGGCCAGTCTTGCGGTTCAGGCCGACAAAACCTTTGAGCTGGTCGGCGGCCTGGCAGATGAATGTCGAAGTGGTGCGCATGGTAAACCTCATGGATACGTCCCTCGGGACGTCTGATCGATGGTTTACACACAAGGCAAGTGAACGATGGTTTCAGGTTTCCCTCTGCCGGGGAAACTGGTGCGGCCAAGGGTACTGCAAAGCGGCCTGGAAATGCGTGGGAAAAATCTGCTTTGCACAAGTTTATGTCGGTATGGCGATAGCGCCGACAGCGTTCAGTTGTTAAAAGATAGGTTTTTGCACACACCTACGAAAGGATTTCGAGCATGCCTGTCACCTTCACCCGCAGCGCATTGGTGCTGAGCCTGTTGCTCGGCTTCGGCCAGGCCCAAGCCTCCGAGGCCCCGAGCCCCAAGGCCCTGGCAGCCCTCCAGGGCATTCCGCACCCAGCGGTCATCGCCCATCGAGGCGCCTCGTTCGACGCGCCGGAATCCACCGCTGCCGCCTACAAGCTGGCCCGCGACCTGGGCGCCGACTACCTGGAACTGGACCTGCAACGCAGCAAGGACGGCGTGTTGTTCGTCCTGCATGATGACAGCCTGCTGCGCACCACGGATGTCGCGGTCAAATTCCCCGAGCGCAAGGACAGCACCGCCAACGAATTCACCATGGCGGAACTCAAAACCCTCGATGCCGGCAGTTGGTTCAACACCGCCTACCCGGATCGCGCCCGCCCTTCGTTCGTGGGCCTGAAAATCCTGACCCTCGATGAAGTGATCAATATTGCCGAGGCCAACCCGCAGCAAAAACCCGGGCTGTACATCGAAACCAAGGAGCCGAAGCTGTTCCCCGGTATCGAACGCGACCTGAAGGACAAACTGCAGGACCGCGGTTGGCTGAGCCCCGCCGGGTCGAAACTGGCCAAGCGTGCCACCGGTGTCGGCCAGGGCAAGGGCAAAGTGGTCTTGCAGACCTTTGAAAAGAGCAGCCTCGAACTGCTGCACAAAGAGATGCCGAAGGTGCCAAAGATCCTGCTGTTGTGGGTGGGCGAAGGCAACATCGAGCCCAAGTCCAAGGTGACGTTTGCCGAGTCCGGCGAAACGGACAAGGCCGCCTATTACGCCAAGCAGGAACCCAAGGACAAGGCCGAATTCGAGCAGTGGGTCCAGTACGCCAAGGCCCACGGCGCCATCGGCACCGGTCCTTCGGCGGCGTTGACCCGTGGCGGCAGCCAGAGTTATTCGGACCTGGTGCAGCCGTGGATGAACCAGTACACCCATGACCAGGGTCTGCTGGTGCATGTCTACACCGTGGATGAAGCGGTGGACTTCAAGAAAGTGATGGAGGCCGGCGTCGACGGTATCTTCACCAATCGTGCCAGTGAGTTGCTCAAGTACTTCCAGCGTTCCGAGACAGGCAGCGTGGTGCAACTATTGGAAAAGAACGGCTACTGAGTCGCAGACGGTTGCCAGGCAACTTGCTTCAGGTTTTTTCGAATTAAGGGTGAATTAAGTTGCCACAGTTAATCTGAGCCCACTTAAACGACTCACCCTTAACAACACCAAGGAAAGAACTCATGAAAACGTTGACTGCCCTGTTTACCGCTGCTGCCCTGACCCTGACTGCTGGCCTCGCCCAGGCGGATGTTCGCGTCGATCAGATTCCTCAGCTGGTCAAGGAAGGCAAGATCAAGCCCCTTGAATCGATGAACGATGAAGCCCTGAAGTTGCACCCGGGCGCCACCATCACCGACACCGACTTGGATAACCACTTCAACGGTTATGAATATGAAGTCGAATTGAAAACCGCCGACGGCAAAGAGTTTGATGTTGATTTCGATGCCACGACCGGCAAAGTCTTGAGCAACAAGCAAGACACTTGATCCATCAGCAAAAAAAGAGCCGCGCAACCTTAGGGTTGCGCGGCTCTTTTGCGTTTATCAATACCTGTCGCGAACGACCGTCAGGCACTCAACCGCGCCGTCACTTCATTCAACTGTCCCGACAAGCCGTGCAAATCCCGACTGGCCGCTTCGGTGCGCTGCACATTGTCCAGGTTAGTGCTGGCAATGCAGGTGATTTCCGTCAGGTTGCGGGAAATGTCTTCGGCCACGGAAGTCTGCTCTTCGGCTGCCGTGGCGATCTGGCGGTTCATGTCGCGAATCGCTTCGACAGCCTGGGTGATGCGTTCGAGCATCACACCAGCCTGGGTCACTTGCTCCACACTTTCTTCACTGCGCGACTGCCCGCTCTCAATGGCGTGCGCCGCGTCCACCGCACCCGTTTGTACAGTCTGGATAATCTGGTTGATCTCGATGATCGACGAAGCCGTGCGTTGGGCCAGGCTGCGGACCTCATCGGCGACCACCGCGAAACCGCGCCCCGCCTCACCAGCCCGCGCGGCTTCGATGGCAGCATTGAGGGCCAGTAGGTTGGTCTGTTCGGCGATCCCGCGGATCACCTCCAACACCTTGCCGATGCGCCCGCTGTCGGTTTCCAACTGACGGATGACCGTGGCCGTGTTGGCGATCTCGCCGCGCATCCGGGTGATGGTGTGGATGGTCCCCTGCATGACCTTCCCGCCCTGTTGCGCCGATTGATCGGCGTCATCGGCCGCCTGCGCCGCGTCGGCGGCATGACGGGCCACTTCCTGGGCCGTGGCGGACATTTCGTTCATCGCCGTCGCCACCTGATCGGTGCGTTCGAATTGCTCGCTGGTGCCCTGGCTCATCAGGCTGGCGATGGCGTTGAGTTCACCGCTGGCACTGTCCAGTTCCGTGGCACTGCGTTGCAGGCGGGTAAAGGTTTCGGCAAGGAAATCACGTAATGTGTTGGCCGCGACTGCCAGATTGCCCAGCTCGTCCTGACGGTTGCTCGTCACACGCTCGGCGAAACGCCCCTGACTGAGTCGGGTCACGTAGTCGATCAGGTTACGGATCGGCTGAACCAGGTTGCGATTGACCAGCCACAGGCTGAACAACCCGATCAGCACGCCCGACACCAGCATGATCACGGTGCCCAGCATAATCGTGCGATCGGCACCGGCACTGATCAGCGTCGATTGCTCGGTGGCCAGCTTGCGCAGTTCCACCACCAGCGCACTCATTTGCTCACTGGCCGCACGGTCCACGCCCTTGACCGCCGCATCACCCGCCGCCGCATCGCCACCGGAGGCGACAAATGCGTCACGGCCCTTTTGGTAGGCGGCACCCAACTGACGATGCTCATCGCGCAGGGCCACGATGCGGGTCTTGATTGGCGCCGGCACACCTTCACGCCCGCTCAATTGGCCAAGGATGTCTTGGACATCACGCTGACGTTCCTCGAACTGCTTCCAGTATTTATCCAGGTCCGCCGGCTGCTTGCCGCGCAGCAGGACGTTTTTCCACTCCTGCACCTGCACCTTGAACTGCAGGTTGGCCTCGTCGATCAATTGCGAGGCACGCAACGGTCCATCGATCAGGTTGCGATAGTTCTGGACACCATTGGAAAGGAAATGAAAGGACGCCAGGGCGATCAGCAACATCGCCAGCAGGCTGCCGCTCAACAGGGCGAGAATCTGGGCTCGAAGGGATTTTTGTAGAATCATGGGGAGCAATCTCTAAGCAGGGAGAACAGGAACGACGTCCCGACCTCCATGTCCGCAACACACCGCGTCGCAACCCCAATACGGGGGGGATATGCACATACCATCGGCCTGCCAGGGGCATTCTTGAACCTTGGCGACTGCCGGTAGCGCCCGGATTGACGGCGCGAATAGAGCGGTCACAAAACCATCAAGAAAGCTTGCGAAGATGGCGTTCAAGTGAACCTGTAGCCGCCACAGGCACTTCCCGCCAGCGAGACTTCATGAACCACAGCATCGATCAAAGCCACCGCGATCCGGACCTGTTCGGCCTGCTTTACGGGTTTCGTTTCCGCCCCGGCGAACGCGGGCAGGAGATCGATTCGGCCCAGGCCTTACGGAGCCTGCAACACCCGCAAGACTCGGATGAATTCCTCTGGCTGCACTTGAACCTGGCCCACGCTGCGTGCGAGCGCTGGATGAAAGGTCACCTGGCCCTGCCCCAGGAGTTTTTCGAAGCCTTGCACGAAGGTTCGCGCTCGACCCGCATCGAGCATGTCGACTCGGCGTTGCTGGCCGTGGTGAACGATGTCGTGTTCAACCTCAGCAACATGGTGTCCTCGGATGTCTCCACACTGTGGGTTTGCGTTCACAGTCGATTGATCGTCAGCGCGCGGCTGCAACCCCTGCACTCGGTCGACAAGCTGCGCTCGTCGGTGAAGGCCGGCGAGTGCTTTCGCTCGCCAGTGGAATTACTCGTGCACTTGCTGCGCGACCAGGGCGAAGTGCTGACCCAGATCGTGCGCAAGACCAGCCTGAGCGTCGACCAGGTCGAAGATCAGTTGCTGTCCTCGCGCCTGTCCACCAACCGCGCCGAGCTGGGCAGCAACCGCCGGGTGCTGGTGCGCTTGCAGCGCTTGCTGGCCCTGGAGCCGGGCTCATTGCTACGTCTGCTCAACCGCCCGCCGCAATGGTTGCAGAAAGAAGACGTCAAGGAGCTGCGCAAATCCACCGAGGAGTTCGCCCTGATCATCAACGACCTCACCGCGTTGAGTGAACGGATCAAGCTGCTCCAGGAAGAAATCGCCGCCAACCTCAACGAACAAAGCAACCGCACCCTGTTCACCCTGACGGTGGTCACGGTATTGGCGTTGCCCATCAACATCATTGCCGGTTTCTTTGGCATGAACGTCGGTGGCGTGCCGCTTGCCAGCGATCCCGAAGGCTTCTGGATCCTGGTGGCGCTGGTCGCAACCTTCACGCTGATTGCCGGCCGCTGGGCATTTCGCAAGCGAGGTGACTATTGAACATGACGTGTCTAGACAATCCCTTTTGTCGGCCCGACGGGATTTAAAAGTCTTTTTGTCATTTCTCCTGCTGTATCCTGCCCAGGCTTTGTAAAAGCGCGGATCTACCAGATCTATCCACAGACTTTGCGAGGAGCGCGATATGCACGAGATCCCTAATCTCCCCTTCCCAAGCCTGCACGACACTGAGCAGACGACCACGCTACAAGCCGGGGGGCAACCAGACGCCCAGCAACCCGAGCCAAAAGAAGCCACTGAACGCCGCCAGGCCGACAGCGAAGACTGATTGACCCGCACCACCAGACCGTGTGGAAAGCGCTAAGATGCGCTTTCCACACTGCCTGAATCCCGAGCCCTCCATGACCGATGACATCCCTCCCTTCAGCGAAGCCCAGGCCAGCGTGCTGATCGGAACTGCCGAAAAAATGGTCGATATCTGGACCCGTCTTCCTGCCGAGAAACAAGCGGCCCTGCTGGCGCGTTTTGGCAGCGAAGAAAATGCCATCGCCGCACTGGTGACCACACGCCTGGTCAGCGGTGAGAACGACAGCTGAACCACCGTTGGGCAAATAGTTTTACTTTTCCCCGCCCTGACCCCACGGTCGCCGTTATCATAAGCAGCCTATCTATCCAGCTGCTCCGTGGACCTCTTCCCCATGTCAGATTCCCAGCGCCCCCTGGCGGTCACGCTGCAAGTCGTTTCCATCGTCCTGTTCACATTCATCGGCTACCTGAATATCGGCATTCCGCTTGCCGTGCTGCCCGGGTTCGTCCACGGCAAACTGGGCTTCGGCGCGGTAATCGCCGGGTTGGTGATCAGCGTGCAATACCTGGCCACCCTGCTCAGTCGTCCTTACGCCGGGCGAATCATCGATAACCTGGGGAGCAAGCGCGCGGTGATGTTCGGCCTCGCCGGCTGCGGGCTGAGCGGTGTGTTCATGCTGGTGTCTGCCTGGACGCCCCACCTGCCCACGTTCAGCCTGATCAGCCTGCTGATCGGTCGCCTGGTGCTCGGCAGCGCGGAAAGCCTGGTGGGCTCCGGTTCGATTGGCTGGGGCATCGGCCGGGTCGGTGCGGCGAATACCGCCAAGGTGATCTCCTGGAACGGTATCGCCAGTTACGGCGCGCTGGCGATCGGTGCACCGCTGGGGGTGTGGCTGGTCAATGCGCTGGGACTGTGGAGCATGGGCGTGAGCATTATCTTGCTCGGTTTGCTGGGATTGGCATTGGCCTGGCGCAAAACCGCCGCGCCCATCGTCACTGGCGAACGCCTGCCGTTCATGCACGTGCTGGGACGTGTGCTGCCACACGGCTGCGGCCTGGCCCTGGGTTCCATCGGGTTTGGCACCATCGCGACCTTCATCACCCTGTACTACGCCACCCAGCACTGGGACAACGCCGTGCTGTGCCTGAGCCTGTTCGGCGCCAGCTTCATCGGCGCGCGCCTGCTGTTCGGCAACCTGATCAACCGTCTGGGCGGCTTTCGCGTGGCGATTGCCTGCCTGTCGGTGGAAACCCTCGGCCTGTTGCTGTTGTGGCTCGCACCGGATGCCCACTGGGCCCTGGCGGGCGCGGCGTTGAGCGGTTTCGGCTTTTCCCTGGTGTTTCCGGCGCTGGGCGTGGAAGCGGTCAACCTGGTGCCGGCCTCCAGCCGCGGGGCGGCGGTGGGCGCTTATTCACTGTTCATTGATTTGTCGCTGGGGATCACCGGACCGCTGGCCGGTGCAATTGCCGCCGGCTTCGGCTTTGCCTCGATCTTTCTGTTCGCCGCACTGGCGGCCCTGGGCGGCTTGGCATTGAGCGTCTACCTGTACCGACAGGCGCCAAGGCATCGCCAGGAACGGGAGAAAAGCTAGAAGTCCACCTTGCCGCGCCCGGCCTTGATCGAGCCGCGCTTGGTCTTGGATTCCAGGCGACGCTTTTTCGAACCCAGGGTCGGCTTGGTCGGACGGCGCTTCTTTTCGACCTTGGTGGCGCTGAGGATCAGTTCGGTCAGGCGCTCCAGGGCATCGGCGCGGTTCTGTTCCTGCGTGCGGTATTGCTGGGCCTTGATGATCAATACACCGTCGCTGGTAATGCGACTGTCGCGCAGGGCCAGCAGCCGCTCCTTGTAGAACTCGGGCAGCGACGAGGCCGGAATGTCGAAGCGCAAATGCACGGCGCTGGAGACCTTGTTGACGTTCTGCCCCCCTGCCCCCTGGGCGCGGATGGCCGTCAGCTCGATCTCGGCGTCCGGGATGTGCACGGTGTTGGAAATGACCAGCATGGAAAGTGTCCGGTATCAGGACCCACAGGATACCCGAAACAGCCGGAATGAAGATTGCGAGAGCCTGACCTGTGGAATTGGTCTGTGGGAGCAAGGCTGCCCGCGATGGCATCGCCTCGGTCCATCAGCTGCACCGAGGTGACTGCATCGCGGGCAAGCCTTGCTCCCACAGACCTTGTTCCCAGAGTTCTTGCTTCCACAGGATTTGTGTCTTGCCTGAAACGACAAACCCGGCACTTGGCCGGGTTTGTCATATCTCAGGATTACCTACTTGGCAGCAGCCGCCACAGCCACTTCATGCCGGGCACTACGCTTGTTCTTGATCACGTAGCACACCCACATGAACACCACCCATACCGGAATCGCATAGACCGATACCTGGATGCCGGGGATCAGCAGCATCACGCCCAGGATGAACACCACGAACGCCAGGCAGATGTAGTTGCCGTACGGGTACCACAGCGCCTTGAACAGCGGCGTCTGGCGGGTCTGGTTCATGTGCTGGCGGAACTTGAAGTGCGAGTAGCTGATCATCGCCCAGTTGATCACCAGGGTCGCGACCACCAGCGACATCAGCAACTCCAACGCATGCTGCGGGACCAGGTAGTTCAACAGCACCGCCACCAGCGTGACCGCCGCCGACGCGAGGATCGAACGCACCGGCACGCCGCGCTTGTCGATCTTGGACAAGGCCTTGGGCGCATCGCCCTGCTCGGCCATGCCCAGCAACATGCGGCTGTTGCAATAGGTGCCACTGTTGTACACCGACAGCGCGGCGGTCAGCACCACGAAGTTGAGGATATGCGCCGCGGTGTTGCTACCCAGCATCGAGAACACTTGCACGAACGGGCTGCCGCTGTAGGCGTCGCCGGAAGCGTTGAGTGTGGTCAGCAGACTGTCCCAAGGGGTCAGGGACAACAGCACCACGAGCGCACCGATGTAGAAAATCAGGATCCGGTAGATCACCTGGTTGATGGCCTTGGGGATCACGGTTTTCGGTTTGTCGGCCTCGGCTGCGGTGAAACCGAGCATTTCCAGGCCACCGAAGGAGAACATGATGATCGCCATGGCCATCACCAGCCCGCTGACGCCGTTGGGGAAAAAACCGCCGTGGGACCACAGGTTGGTCACCGACGCCTGCGGCCCGCCATGGCCGCTGACCAGCAAATAGCTGCCCAGGGCAATCATGCCGACAATCGCCACGACCTTGATGATCGCGAACCAGAACTCGGCCTCGCCGAAGACTTTGACGTTGGCCAGGTTGATGACGTTGATCAGGATGAAAAACGCTGCCGCCGACACCCAGGTCGGAATGTCCGGGGCCCAGTAATGGATGTACTTGCCGACTGCAGTCAGCTCGGACATGCCCACCAGGATGTAGAGAATCCAGCAGTTCCAACCCGACAGGAAGCCGGCGAAACCGCCCCAGTACTTATGGGCAAAGTGGCTGAAGGAACCGGCCACCGGCTCTTCGACGATCATTTCGCCCAACTGGCGCATGATCATGAAGGCGATGAAGCCGCAGATGGCGTAGCCCAGGATCATCGACGGGCCGGCTGATTTCAGCACCCCCGCCGAGCCGAGGAACAGGCCGGTGCCGATCGCGCCACCAAGGGCGATCAGTTGAATGTGGCGATTTTTCAGGCCGCGTTTCAGCTCGCCCGAATGCGTATTTTCTACAACGGTCATGCGTCACCTATTTGTTTTTATCTGTGACGAAATCGAACCCGACACGCTTATGACGTGGCGGAGTGAACAAGGCGGATAACCTTGAAAATGCGTGGGTACGCGAAGGGTCACAGTAAAACGCCGCGCATTGTACACTGCGGCCCTCCTGCTGCCAGACACCACCGGATCAGCGTCTCACCCCGCACTTCAGGTATGGCGCGCATCTGACCCTTCCCGTTGGCCTGAAACAAGCGCTGCGAAGTATCAGAAAACTCGTCAAACCGGTGCCCTCGGCAGCTTTTTCTTACAGCCATCCGAAACGCCGACAGAGGCCCGTTCACAAGGCAAAAATCGTCAGCATTCCTTTACGCCGCGTAACGCAAACTTTCCAAAGAGGAAATTTCCGTAGGCTGACTGCAAATTGACGGTAGGTAGCTACCTATTTAAAAAAGCACCCAGGCAGCTGTTTTTGAATGACTAATGTCGTCGTAAAAAATGGAACAAAAAGTTCAAACAAAAAAAATAAAATTATTTTTTTGCAATCCAAAAATCCCTCGACTAGGTTTTCAGCGACTTGCCAAGGCATCGTGCCGACAAGTTCTGCGGTGCCGTTGCCGGCCTGTTCCATTCGCCGAATCGAGCCGCAAATTTCCGTAAAAGTCATCTAGGAGATTCACTATGCAAGCACTGGACAAAGACTTGGAAACCGAACTGCAACTGGACGAATGGTTTGAAGCCCCAACCCATGAAGCCGCCGTTGAAATGATGCAGGCCGACGCCGTCGTTCCGTTCGGCACGGCGATGTGGCCTCTGTAGGCACCGCCCGGCGGAGGCGATCCGGCCGGTCGACTCCGCCACTAGTTGCCGGCTGTCAGGGACGTTAAATGAACTTGTCAGGGAAGAATAAGCATGGACACACAACGAGCCATCTCACATTTCCTTTACTACCTCGAACACCATCCCGCCCTGGTCGGCATCCAGCCCGCCAAGGTGTTGCTCGGCCATACCGCTGACTACGAAGCGCTGACCGGCGCCATTGCCGAGCAGGCTGGCAGCGGCTCGCCCTTCCGGTTCAGTGCCATGCGCCTGGACCTTGAACCCACGGAACGCCTGTCCAAGGCCATTGCCGACAGTGATCTGTATATTTTCTTCTACGACTCTTCCACCCTGCCCAACCCTCGCCCCGACGGCCCGGACTTTGTCCGCGCGCTGCAAGGCGTGATGGCCGACAACTGGAAGAAATCACTGCTGTTCAAGGACTACGGCGACTACTTCTACGACACCTTCAGCGTGATTCCCCAGCGTATCGCCGGGCTCAACAGTCATCTGATCCGGCGCATGTCCCAGGCGACGACCTTGAGTTTCCAGGATGACCACGGTTCGTATTTCGACACCGCCCTGGGCAGCGTGAAAAAATGGACCGACATCAACGGCCTCGGCAACTACGACCTGGCCCCCGGCGAAATCGCCACCCACAGCGACACCATCAATGGCCGAGTGAATTTCGTCGGCACCTTCCTGAGCACCATCCCGTTCGCGCGCAAATATGGCGTGCTGCAATCGCCACTGGAGCTGTGGATCGAAGACTCCACCATCCAGAAAATCGCCACCGACGTACCGGGCCTGGAGCACGACTTCAACAAATACCTGGACGCCAACCCGTCCAACCGTCGCATCGAGGAACTGGGGATCGGCACCAACGAAGGGGTCAAGAACCTGTACGCCCGCAATGCCGGTTTCGAAGAACGGCATTGCGGCCTGCACCTGGGGCTCGGCGGCGGGGCCAAGGGCAGCCATCACCTGGATCTGATTTTCGAGAAGGGGATGTTGGCGCTGGATAACGAGCCGATGTTTGATGGGCGGTTTGTGCTTTAGGCTGGGATTTCTGCAAGGCTGATATCGCCATCGCGAGCAAGCTCGCTCCCACAATGGAACGGTGTCAAACACCTATCTCCCATCCACTGAAGATCAACTGTGGGAGCGAGCTTGCTCGCGATGACGAACTCACCGGCACCGCATCAATTAAAGCCAGACAAAAAAACGCCAACCCAACGGTTGGCGTTTTTTCTTGCAGCTTGCAGCTAGAAGCTCACAGCTGCCTCACTCCGGCTTACGACGCCCAAACCCCGGACGCTGTCCCGAACCTGCCGGTGCACCACGGCGTTTACCCGATGGCGCATCGCGGTCGGCCAGGATGATACCCGGGCGTTTTTTCGGCGCTGGCTTGGCCGGGCGCTTGGTGTCGGCCGGGCGATCGGCGACTGGCGTACCGCGACCAGCCGGAGCACCGCGACCTTCGCCGCGCTCAGTGCGACCATTGGCCGGACGCGGCGTGCGTGGACCACGCTCGCCGTCCTGACGTGGTGCAGGCTTGCGGGCCGGGCGTTCGCCTTCGATCTGCGGCTCGCGCGAAGGACGCGGACCGGTCGGCGCGCCTTCGGCAGCCGGACGCAGCGTACGCACACGCTCGGTCTTGCCCATCGGGCGCGAGGATTTACGCTGCATCCGCTCCAGCTTGTCCTTGCTCTTGGCGGTCATCTGCGGCATTGCTACCGGCTTGAGGCCCACTTCGGCGGCCAGGATGTCGACTTCGTACTGGCTCATTTCGCGCCAGCGGCCCATCGGCAGGTCGGAATTGAGGAACACCGGACCGAAACGCACGCGCTTGAGGCGGCTGACCACCAACCCCTGGGATTCCCACAGACGCCGCACTTCACGGTTGCGGCCTTCCATCACCACGCAGTGGTACCAGTGGTTGAAGCCTTCGCCGCCGGGCGCCTGCTTGATATCGGTGAAACGCGCCGGGCCGTCTTCCAGCACAACGCCGGCCTTGAGGCGCTCGATCATCTCGTCGTCGACTTCGCCACGCACACGCACGGCGTATTCGCGGTCCATCTCGTAGGACGGGTGCATCAAACGGTTGGCCAGTTCACCGTCGGTGGTGAACATCAGCAAACCGGTGGTGTTGATGTCCAGGCGACCGATGTTGATCCAGCGGCCTTCTTTCGGACGCGGCATCTTGTCGAACACGGTCGGACGGCCTTCCGGGTCGTCACGGGTGCAGATTTCGCCGTCGGGCTTGTTGTACATGATCACGCGGCGCACCGTTTCGGCGGCCTCTTCGCGCTTGATCACCTTGCCATCAATGGTGATGGCGTCGTGCATGTCGACACGCAGGCCCAAGGTGGCATCTTTGCCGTTGACCTTGATCCGGCCCTGGGTGATCCAGGCTTCCACGTCGCGGCGCGAGCCGACGCCGATACGGGCGAGGACTTTTTGCAGCTTCTCGCCTGCTGGGCCGATTTCCTGGCTGTCGTTCTGGTCTTGGTCTTTCATTCTGGGCACCTCCCGGTGTGGTCGGGTCAGGCTTGGCCTGACGCTTTGAAAACGGGTCTTCGACGAAGGGATCGCCAAAGGGTCGCGAATCATACGCTCGTTGAGGCGATTGCGCATCAGAGACTAGCTGATCGACGAACGCCCGGCGCTTTTTCCGCCGACTGGTGCGGCGCACGAATCATGTGGGAGCGAGCCTGCTCGCGATTGCCGGTGTTGACTGTCAGACCGCTATCGCGAGCAAGCTCGCTCCCACAGGGATTGGGGTGCACCGGGTTCCTGTGACCGCCGCAGATCCACTGTGGGAGCGAGCTTGCTCGCGATAGCGGAGGTCCAATCACCAAAAAATCGGATCAGTCGTCGAACTGGCGCCGTTCGTTCTCGATCGCTTCGGCCAGGGCGCGGGCTTCGGCTTCTTCGTCACTCAGTTCGGGTTCCGGCGGCTGGAGGGCGGCGACGGCGGCCAGCAGTTTTTCCCGGGCTTGGGCAACGCCGAGGATGTCTTCTTCTGGCTCTGGCTCTGGCTCAGGTTCCGACTCGCTGTCAGGCTCCGGCAACTCATCCGACTCACCCTCAGGCCCCGGCCCCTCACGCAGCAGGTCATCGAAATCGGTCTTCAAGCCCTCCTCCATGGTGTCCAGCTCCAGCAACAACGAGTGGAAACTGGTCTCTTCCTTCGGTTCCTCTGGCTCGGCACTGGCATCGGCCAATTCCTGCAGGCCCTGGGGCACCGGGGCGTCGTCGAACTCCAGCATCGGTTCGGGTTCCAGCTCCCGAAGCTCGGCCAGCGGCGGCAGGTCATCCAGGTTCTTCAGGTTGAAGTGATCGAGAAAGGCCTTGGTGGTGGCGAACATCGCCGGTTTGCCCGGCACATCGCGATAGCCGACGACGCGGATCCACTCGCGCTCCAGCAGCGTCTTGACGATATGACTGTTGACCGCCACGCCGCGCACATCTTCGATTTCGCCGCGGGTGATCGGTTGGCGGTAGGCAATCAACGCCATGGTTTCGAGCATGGCGCGAGAGTAGCGCTGCGGCCGCTCCTCCCACAGGCGCCCGACCCATGGCGCAAACTTCTCGCGGATCTGCAGGCGATAGCCGGACGCCACTTCCTTGAGCTCGAAGGCCCGCCCCTCGCAGGACTTGCCCAACAGCGTCAGGGCTTTCTTGAATACGGCCGGCTCGGGTCGCTCGCCTTCTTCGAAGAGTTCGAACAGGCGCTCCATCGATTGCGGCTTTCCCGAGGCCAACAGGAAAGCTTCAAGCAAGGGGGCCAGCTCGCGGGGTTCAGTCAGATTCATTGATTTGCTCGTTATTCGGCTCGTGCCCGCACGTGGATCGCTGCGAACGGCTCATTCTGCACCAGCTCGACCAAGGATTCCTTGACCAATTCCAGGACCGCCATAAACGTCACCACCACCCCCAGGCGTCCTTCCTCGGCGGTGAACAGCTCGACGAACGGCACGAAACCGCCGCCCTTGAGCCGCTCCAGCACATCGCTCATGCGCTCGCGGGTGGACAGCGCTTCGCGGCTGACCTGGTGACTTTCAAACATATCGCCCCGGCGCAGGACTTCGGCCATGGACATCAGCAACTCTTCCAGGCTTACATCCGGCAGCAACTTGCGCGCCCGCGCTTCGGGTGCGTCAAGCTTGGGCACCACCACATCGCGCCCGACCCGGCTCAAGCCGTCGATGCCTTCGGCCGCGACCTTGAAGCGTTCGTACTCCTGCAAGCGCCGGATCAACTCGGCCCGCGGGTCGTCTTCTTCCTCTTCGATCGCTGCCGAGCGCGGCAGCAGCATCCGCGACTTGATCTCGGCGAGCATGGCCGCCATCACCAGGTACTCGGCCGCCAGTTCCAGGCGCACCGACTGCATCAACTCGACGTAGCCCATGTACTGGCGGGTGATTTCCGCCACGGGGATGTCGAGGATGTTGATGTTCTGTTTGCGGATCAGGTAGAGCAGCAGGTCAAGTGGACCCTCGAAGGCTTCAAGGAACACTTCCAGCGCATCTGGCGGAATGTACAGGTCCAGAGGCATTTCCATTACCGCCTGGCCATAGACCATGGCGAACGGCAACTCCTGCTGCGCACCGGCCTGGCTGTCGGCACTGTCCACGGCGGTTTCCACGGCGGACATTCAGGCCTCGACCATGAACGGCGTCGGATCGCCACAACCGACGCGCACCACCTGGGGCTCGCCGTCGGCCAGGTTGATCACCGTAGACGCCGACATACCGCCGAAACCGCCGTCGATGATCAGGTCCACCTGATGTTCGAGTATCTGGCGCATCTCATAGGGATCGGTCAACGGCTCGGTCTCGCCGGGCATGATCAGCGTCACGCTCATCAGCGGCTCACCCAGTTCCGCCAGCAGCGCCAGGGCGATGGGATGGCTCGGCACCCGCAGGCCGATGGTACGTTTTTTCGGGTGCAGCAACAGCCGCGGAACTTCCCGCGTGGCATTGAGAATAAAGGTGTACGGCCCCGGTAAATGCGCCTTGAGCAGGCGGAAGGTGCCGGTGTCGATCTTGGCGAACAGGCCCAACTGCGACAGGTCGCTGCAGATGAGCGCGAAGTTGTGCTTGTCGTCCAATTGACGCAGGCGTCTGACCCGCTCCACGGCATTCTTGTCGCCGATCTGGCAACCGATGGCGTAGGAGGAGTCGGTGGGATAGACCACCACGCCACCGGCACGAATGATCTCCACGGCCTGTTTGATCAGGCGCGCTTGCGGGTTTTCCGGATGAATCTGGAAAAATTGACTCACGTGTTCTACCTGTTCAGACGGCGGCGGTAACGGGATCATGTTTGAATCTACACCAGAGTGGTGGCAGATCTTCCGGCAACGGGCGGTATTCGCCGATCTCGGACCAGCCCCCAGGGCCATGGAAATCACTGCCGGCGGTGACCAGCAGGCCGAACTCACGGGCCAGGATCGCCAGGCAGCCAACCTGCTCGGCAGGCTGATGGCCGTTGACCACCTCAATGGCATGGCCCCCCACTTGAATATAGTCGGCGACCAGACGGCGGCGCTTGCTGCGAGTGAAATCATAGTGCCATGGATGTGCCAGGCTGACCCAGGCGCCAGCGGCCCGCAGGGTCCCGACGGTTTCTTCCAGCGTCGGCCAGTGCTGCTTGACGTCCCCCAGCTTACCGGCCCCCAACCACTTGCGAAACGCTTCGGCGCGGTCCTTGACGAACCCTTCGCGCACCATCCAGTCGGCAAAGTGTGGCCGGGCCGGTGCGTTGCCACTGTCGCCCAGTTCCTGCTGGATCTGCCTCGCGCCGTCCAGCGCACCGGGCATGCCCTTGAGGGCCAGCTTGCGGCTGATCTCTTCGGAACGCAGCCAGCGCCCGTCGCGCAGTTGTGCAATGGCCTGGACCAACGCCGGCGCATTCACATCAAAGCCGTAGCCCAGCACATGGATGGTCGCCCCGCCCCAGGTACAGGACAGCTCGACCCCATTGACCAGCTGCATGCCCAGCGCCGTGGCGGCGCTGCGGGCCTCGTCGAGGCCTTCGAGGGTGTCGTGATCGGTCAGGGCCAGGACTCGCACGCCGTGCTCGAACGCCCGCGCCACCAGAACCGCAGGCGCCAGGGCGCCATCGGAGGCCGTGCTATGGCAGTGCAAATCAACATTCACGAGAGTTTGTTACCTCAAATCAGCTGGCCCTATCGCGGCCAAGGATGTTTGTTATTATGCCGCCACATCCTGCTTCTGGCTGCCACTGTGAAACAATTCATCGACTTCATCCCGCTCCTGCTGTTTTTCATCGTCTACAAACTTGATCCCCGGGCCGTCGACTTCGCCGGTCATTCCTTGACTGTAGGCGGTATTTACAGCGCCACGGCAGTGCTGATCATCAGCTCCCTGGTGGTCTACGGCGCGCTGTTCGTGTCCCAGCGCAAGCTGGAGAAGAGCCAGTGGCTGACCCTGATCGCCTGCCTTGTGTTCGGCAGCCTGACCCTGGCCTTCCACAGCGAAACCTTCCTCAAATGGAAGGCCCCGGTGGTCAACTGGCTGTTCGCCCTCGCTTTCATCGGCAGCCACTTCATCGGTGACCGCCTGCTGATCAAGCGCATCATGGGCCATGCCATCAACCTGCCGGAACTGATCTGGACCCGGTTGAACATCGCCTGGATCGCGTTTTTCCTGTTCTGCGGCGCCGCCAACCTGTTCGTCGCGTTCACGTTCCAGGACTACTGGGTCGACTTCAAGGTCTTCGGCAGCCTGGGCATGACGCTGTTGTTCCTGATTGGCCAGGGTATCTACCTGTCCCGTCATCTGCATGATGCCGACCCCACCACGCCAAAAACCGAGGACTGACATGCTCTACGCAATCATTGCTACCGACGTCGCCGACTCCCTGGAAAAACGCCTGGCCGTACGCCCGGCCCACCTGGAACGCCTGCAACAGCTCAAGGCCGAAGGTCGTATCGTGCTGGCCGGCCCGCACCCGGCGGTGGACAGCAATGACCCGGGCGCCGCGGGTTTCACCGGCAGCCTGATCGTGGCCGAATTCGATTCCCTGGCCGCCGCGCAGGTCTGGGCCAAGGCCGATCCGTTCGTGGCGGCCGGCGTCTATGCCGATGTCGTGGTCAAGCCGTTCAAGCAAGTCCTGCCGTAAATCCCCCTTGGCGCGATGAGCCTTCGCGGCTCATTGCCCCCGTTGCTCATCTTTCTCATTCGCCTGCCGACAACCTGTCTAATCTCGATTGGAATTCAGGAGTTGCAATGCGCAAAGGTCCGTTGTGCCTGTTGTTGGTCTCGTTGGCGATCGGGGCACCCGCCCATGGCGAGGAAAGCACCGAGGGCAGTCATTCGGCGCCCTTGTCCCTGAGCGCCGGCGGCCAGATCGCCGAACTGCAGCAACGCCTGAAAGACAGCGAACGCCAGCGTGAAGAACTGAGCAAGCAATTGCAAAGCGCTGACAGCGCACGCGAGAGCGCACTGCTGGCCAGGCTGCGCCAGGAAAACCAGCGACTGAAGCTGCAACTCAAGGAAGCCCAGGCAAGCCCGCTGCCACGCCTGTTGACCGATCAACAGCAATGGTTTGTCATTGGTGCCGGGGTAGCGCTATTGGCCCTGCTGTGCGGTATCTTTGCCAGCGGTGGACGTAGACAACGTCGGCAATGGCTAAATTGAGTGAGTCATGAGCGAGCTGTTACTGATAGACGATGACCAGGAGCTGTGTGAGCTCCTCGTAAGCTGGTTGAGCCAGGAAGGTTTTCAGGTCCGGGCCTGTCACGATGGCCAAAGTGCCCGCAAGGCCCTGGCCGAAACCTCTCCGGCAGCCGTGGTACTGGACGTGATGCTGCCCGACGGCAGTGGCCTGGAACTGCTCAAGCAATTGCGCAACGATCACCCGGAGCTGCCGGTGCTGATGCTGTCGGCCCGGGGAGAACCGCTGGACCGTATCCTCGGCCTGGAACTGGGCGCCGATGACTACCTGGCCAAGCCCTGCGACCCCCGCGAACTGACCGCCCGCCTGCGCGCCGTGCTACGCCGCAGCCACCCGACGGCGGTGTCCAGCCAGATCGAACTGGGTGACCTGACTTTCAGCCCGGTGCGTGGCGTGGTCAGCATCGATGAGCAGGAACAGGCCCTCACCGTTTCCGAAAGCCGCCTGCTCGAAGCGCTGCTCAAGCAGCCGGGCGAGCCGCTGGGCAAGCAGGAACTGGCGCAGCTCGCCCTGGGCCGCAAGCTGACCCTGTACGACCGCAGCCTCGATATGCACGTGAGCAACCTGCGCAAGAAAATCGGCCCCCACCCCGACGGCCGCCCGCGCATCGTGGCGCTGCGTAGCCGGGGCTATTACTACAGCCTTTAAGGCACTGCGCCGATCTCCTGTGGCGAGGGGATTTATCCCCGCTGGGGCGCGTAGCGCCCCCTCGGTTTCATCTGATACACCGCAGTGGTTGGGTAGTTGGGGGCGCTTCGCACCCCAGCGGGGATAAATCCCCTCGCCACAGTAATCCTCTCGCCACAATTTCTGTGTCCGGCCCTGCAGATTTGTCAGGTCCGCACCAAACCGTCTTTACCCAAGCTTTACCCACCCCTGACCGCCGCTGACCTTGATCTCCGTAATCTGCACTCATCCGGAACTGACCG
Source organism: Pseudomonas sp. Lb2C2 (assembly GCF_052112205.1). Taxonomy (NCBI): domain Bacteria; kingdom Pseudomonadati; phylum Pseudomonadota; class Gammaproteobacteria; order Pseudomonadales; family Pseudomonadaceae; genus Pseudomonas; species Pseudomonas sp. Lb2C2. The sequence goes on from NZ_JAUTYW010000005.1 coordinate 244,075, forward strand.
GGAATGAGACAAGGAGACACACCATGCGCAAGACCCTTATCGCTCTGATGTTCGCTGCCGCCCTGCCGACCGTCGCCATGGCCATGCCCGAAGGCGCCGGTCCGATGGGACCCATGGACGGCCCACGCCACGGCGGCCAGATGCACGACAAAGGCCCGTACAGCCAACTGGACCTGAGCCGCGAACAGCGCCAGCAGATTCGCCGGATCATGGGCGAACAGCGCCACGAACAACGCGAGCTGGTAGACAAGTACCTGGCCAAGCTGTCGCCAGCCGACCAGAAAGCCATGCAGGACGAAATGCAAGCCCGGCATCAGAAGATCGATGCCCAGATCCGCGGGCTGTTGAAGCCTGAACAGCAGAAAGAGTTCGACGCGATCCAGAAGAAACAGGCCGAGCGTCGTGCCGAGTGGGCTGAGTTCAAGGCCTGGAAAGCGCAACAGCCGCAAAAAGCGCAATAATGCACTGAAGCCCCCAGCCCAACGGCAAGTCGCCGTTGGGCTTTCTTTGTTTTCGAGGATTTACCGTGCGTTCATTGTTCTGGCGCATCCTGGCCAGTTTCTGGCTGGCCATCGCTCTGGTTGCAGGGCTTTCACTCTTGATGGGCCACATGCTCAACCAGGACGCCTGGATCCTCAGCCGCCACCCGGGCCTCAACACCTTGCCCGAAGAGTGGACGCAAACCTACGAAAGCCAAGGCGAGGACGCCGCCCAGGACATCCTGCAACAGCGCAAGCGTCAGTACCACGTCGACGTCCAGGTGTTCAATGAAAGCGGCGACCCGGTGGTGCGCGGCACCTTCCCCCATCGCGCCGCGGCCTTCGAGGCGCGGCAGAACAACAACGATCGACGCCTGCCCTGGAGGCGCCTGACCGACGAATTCACTAGCGCCAAAACCGGCGACACCTACCTGTTCATCTATCGCATCCCCCATCCCGAACTGGACGCCTGGCACCGCGACAGCCTGCTCTGGCCCCTCAGTGCGCTGGGGATCGCGCTGGTGGTGCTGACGTTGTTCAGCCTGTTGGTGACGCTGTCCATCACCCGCCCGCTGAGTCGCCTGCGCGGTGCGGTGCATGACCTGGGCCAGGCTGCCTATCAGCAGAACAGCCTCGCCAAGCTGGCCAACCGGCGGGATGAGTTCGGCGTACTGGCCACTGACTTCAACCGCATGGGCGCGCGCCTGCAAAGCTTGATCACCAGCCAGCGACAACTGCTGCGCGACGTGTCCCACGAACTGCGCTCGCCCCTGGCCCGGCTGCGCATTGCCCTGGCATTGGCTGAACGGGCCAGTCCTGAAGAGCGTGAGAAGCTCTGGCCGCGCCTGACCCGCGAATGCGATCGCCTGGAAGCACTGATCAGCGAAATCCTGGTGTTGGCGCGGGTCGATGCCGACAACGCCAGCGCCGAAGAGGTGGAACTCAACGGCTTGCTGGTCACCCTGCAAAAAGATGCGCAACTGGCCTCACCGGAACAAACCGTGCAGCTCGAAACCGAGGCGGACCTGACCCTCAAGGGCTGGCCAACCATGATCGAGCGAGCGGTGGACAACCTGCTGCGAAACGCCCAGCGCTTCAATCCGGCTGGGCAATCGATCGAGATGCGCGCGGCGCGCCAGGGCGAACGGATCCTGATCAGCGTGCGCGACCACGGGCCAGGCGTGGAGGCCGAACACCTGGGGCAATTGGCCGAGCCGTTCTACCGCGCACCCGGCCAGACCGCCGCCGGTCACGGCCTGGGCCTGGCCATCGCACGCCGTGCCGCCGAACGCCATGGCGGCACGCTGGTGCTGGGTAATCATCCTGGCGGCGGGTTCATCGCGACGCTGGAGTTGCCGTTGGTGCCGGGGGCTGTCGTCCAGCCCTGAGGGCCTTAGGTGAACCTGTGGCGAGGGAGCTTGCTCCCTCGCCACAGTGAAGCAAGCACGATCCCATCAAACCAAACGATAATTCCTCTTATTCAAACTGCCCCGCCCTGTTAGACTTTGCGCCCTCGTTTTCACTCATCTCCCAGGACGCCCGATGCCGTCGTTGCCTCTTCGTTTATGTGCGCTGTTCATGGCCCTGGGCCTGAGCGCCTGCGATGATGCCCCGCGTTTTACCCAGGCCGAACCCGGTGAAGCCCGTTCCGGTGGCGCTGCGACGGTACGCAAGACGGATCAGAACGCCTTTTCCCTGCCCTCGGCCAATCTGCCGCCCTCGCGGCGCGTGGACTTCAGCGTCGGTAACAGTTTCTTTCGCAGCCCCTGGGTGATCGCTCCCTCGACCACCACCGCCCGCGACGGCCTCGGGCCTTTGTTCAACACCAACGCCTGCCAGAACTGCCACATCAAGGACGGTCGCGGCCACCCGCCCGCGCCGGACGCAACCACCGCAGTATCGATGCTGGTACGCCTGTCGATCCCCGACGCGCCGCCTTACGCCAAGGTCATCGAGCAATTGGGGGTGGTGCCGGAGCCGGTTTACGGCGGGCAGTTGCAGGACATGTCCGTGCCCGGCGTCGCCCCCGAAGGCAAGGTGCGGGTCGATTACACGCCGGTCCCGGTGCGTTTCAAGGACGGCACCGTCGTGGAACTGCGCAAGCCGAACCTGCAGATCACCCAACTGGCCTATGGGCCGATGCACCCGGACACGCGCTTTTCCGCCCGCGTCGCCCCGCCGATGATCGGCCTGGGACTGCTCGAAGCCATCCCTGACGAAGCGATCCTGACAAACGCCGAGGCCCAGGCCCGGGAGAAAAATGGAATCGCCGGGCGTCCCAACCAGGTCTGGGACGATGCCCAACAAAAAACCGTCCTGGGACGCTTCGGCTGGAAGGCCGGGCAGCCCAACCTCAACCAACAGAATGTCCACGCGTTCTCCGGTGACATGGGCCTGACGACGAGCCTGCGGCCCTTCGACGATTGCACCGAGACCCAGGTCGACTGCAAGCGCGCGCCCAGCGGTAATGGCCCGGACGGCGAACCGGAAGTCAGCGACAACATCCTGCGACTGGTGCTGTTCTATAGCCGCAACCTCGCCGTACCGGCCCGGCGCGAGGTGAATTCACCCCAGGTGCTGGCGGGCAAGAATCTGTTTTTCCAGGCCGGTTGCCAGTCCTGCCACACACCGAAATACACCACCTCCGCCAACGCCGCCGAACCGGAACTGGCGAACCAGGTCATCCGCCCTTACACCGACCTGCTGTTGCACGACATGGGCGAAGGCCTGGCGGACAACCGCAGCGAATTCAAGGCCAGCGGCCGTGACTGGCGAACCCCGCCGCTGTGGGGCATAGGCCTGACCGAAACCGTCAACGGCCACTCCCAGTTCCTGCATGACGGTCGTGCCCGCAACCTGCTCGAAGCCGTGCTGTGGCATGGCGGCGAAGCACAAGCGGCGCAGCGACAGGTCTTATCGTTCAATGTCGAACAGCGCGCTGCGTTGCTGGCCTTCCTGAATTCCCTTTAAACACCTTTTCCAGAAGTGGGAGCACAACATGTTCCGTCCCAAGCTGTTGTTCACCAGCCTCGCCGCCATCGCCCTTGGCGCCTGTTCGCCCCAGGATCCGCAAGCCGTTACCTCGGCCGCCATCGCCAAGCAAGTGATCCTGCCGACCTACAGCCGCTGGGTGGATGCCGACCGGCAACTGGCGACCAGCGCCCTGGCGTTCTGCCAAGGCAAGGAAAACCTGGAAACCGCCCGCGCCGATTTTCTCAAGGCGCAAAAGGCCTGGGCCGAGCTGCAACCGCTGCTGATCGGCCCACTGGCCGAGGGCAACCGCTCCTGGCAGGTGCAGTTCTGGCCGGACAAGAAAAACCTGGTGGGCCGTCAGGTCGAGCAATTGGTCAATAGCCAGCCACAGATCGACGCCGCCGGCCTGGCCAAGTCCAGCGTCGTGGTCCAGGGCCTCTCGGCCTACGAATACCTGCTGTTCGACGCCAGGATCGACATGGCCGACAGTGCGCAAAAAGCCAAGTACTGCCCGCTGCTCACCGCCATCGGCGAACGCCAGAAGCAACTGGCCGAAGAGATCCTCTCGGGCTGGAACACCAACGACGGCATGCTCGCCCAGATGAGCAAATTCCCCAACCAGCGCTACGCCGATTCCCACGAGGCCATCGCTGACCTGCTGCGCGTCCAGGTCACCGCCCTGGACACGCTGAAGAAAAAGCTCGGCACACCGATGGGCCGCCAGAGCAAAGGCGTGCCACAACCGTTCCAGGCCGATGCCTGGCGCAGCCAGTCGTCGTTGCAAGGCCTGGAGGCCAGCCTCAGCGCGGCCAGGACCGTCTGGGCGGGCGTGGACAACAAAGGCCTGCGCGGCTTGCTGCCTAGCGACCAGAAGCCACTGGCCGACAAGATCGATGCCGCCTACGATGCCTCGTTGAAATTGTTCGCCAGCAGCCAGCGCTCGCTGACCGAAATGCTCAACGACGATGCCGGGCGCCAGCAACTCAACGATTTGTATGACAGCCTCAACGTCGTCCATCGCCTGCACGAAGGCGAATTGGCCAAGGCGCTGGGCATTCAACTGGGCTTCAATGCCAACGACGGTGACTGATCATGTTTCGACGTCAGGTTCTGGCACTGGGCAGCTTGCTGCTCGGTGCCGTCACCCTGGGCGGCTGGACGCTGTTCAAGCAAAAGGACAAGCACCCACTCCTGCTTTCGGCACGGGACGATGGCGACGGCAAGCACTACGCCGTCGGCTATCGACTGGACGGCACCCGGGTGTTCGCCACCCAGGTCGGCCAGCGTTGCCATGACATCATCAATCATCCGACACAGCCGATTGCGCTGTTCGTCGCCCGTCGTCCAGGTACCGAAAGCTACCTGATCGACCTGCGCGACGGGACGCTGCTGCAAACCATCACTTCGTTGCCGAACCGGCATTTCTACGGCCACGCGGTGATCCACAAAAGCGGCGAATGGCTGTACGCCACCGAGAACGACACCACCGACCCGGGACGCGGCCTGTTGGGCGTGTACCGTTTCGAAGGCGAACGACTGGTGCACAGCGGCGAGATGTCCACCCATGGCATCGGCCCTCACCAGGTGTCATGGATGTCCGATGGCGAAACGCTGGTGGTCGCCAACGGCGGCATTCGCACCGAGGCCGAAAGCCGGGTCGAAATGAACCTCGACGCCATGGAGCCGAGCCTGGTGCTGATGCAACGCGATGGCACCCTGCTGAGCAAGGAAAGCCTCGCTCAATCGATGAACAGCGTGCGCCACCTGGGCATCGCCAGCGACGGCACCATCGTCTCCGGCCAGCAGTTCATGGGCGCTGCCCACGAGTCGTCGCAACTGCTGGCGATCAAGCGGCCGGGCCAGCCGTTCCAGGCGTTCCCGGTGCCTGAAGAGCAATTGCAGGCCATGGGGCACTACACCGCCAGCGTCGCCGTGCACAGCGACCTGCGCCTGGTGGCCCTGACCGCCCCCCGTGGCAACCGCTTCTTCATCTGGGACCTGGACAGTGGCGAAGTACGCCTGGATGCGCCGCTGCCGGACTGTGCCGGCGTGGGCGCGGTGGCCGACGGTTTTGTCGTGACGTCGGGACAAGGGCGTTGCCGCTATTACGATTGCCAGCAGACACAACTGGTTGCAAAGCCTCTGGATCTGCCGGCAGGGCTCTGGGACAACCATTTGCATCTGGCCTGAGCCAGGGAGCGAAGCCCCTCGGGGCCGAGCTCCCTGATTTTTCGGAAAAATCCCACGCACCTCCAGCCCGCCAGCATCTGGAATAGCCCGCACACTCAGGGTAATGTGCCCGCCTATCTGTATTTTCTCTCAGCTCTTTTCCAAGGAAGTGGAACATGCTGCGACGCCGCATGCTGATCATGTTGGGTGTTGTCCTGCTGGTGGTGCTGTTGCTCGCCGGCTACAAGGCCTTCTCTGTCTACCAGCAGATCCAGATGTTTTCTGCCCCCAAACCACCGGTCAACGTCGCCGTGGCCACGGCCGCCCGGCAACCCTGGCAGGCTCGCCTGCCCACCGTTGGCAGCCTCAAGGCGCTGCAAGGCGTGGACCTGAGCCTGGAAATTGCCGGGACCGTGCAGAAGCTGCAGTTCCAGTCCGGACAGAAGGTCAAGGCCGGCCAGCCACTCCTGCAACTGGACAGTGAAGTCGAAAGCGCCCTGCTGGCAACCGCCGAGGCCGACCTTGGGCTGTCGCAACTGGATTTCGGTCGCGGCCGACAACTGGTGGGCAGCCAGGCGATCTCCAAGGGCGAGTTCGACCGGCTCTCGGCGCAACTGAAAAAGAACCAGGCCACGGTCAATCAGCTCAAGGCTTCGCTGGCCAAGAAGCACATCCTGGCACCGTTCAGCGGCACCATCGGCATTCGCCAGGTGGATGTCGGCGACTACCTGGCCAGCGGCACGGTGATCGCCACCCTGCAGGACCTCAGCAGCCTTTACGTGGACTTCTACGTCCCTGAACAAACCGTGCCCAGGCTCGCCGTTGCCCAGCCGGTCAACGTCAGCGTCTCGGCCTACCCCGGGCAGAACTTCGTCGCCACCATCAGCGCGATCAACCCCAAGGTCGAAGACAGCACCCGCAACGTATTGGTACGCGCCACCCTGGCCAACCCCGACGGCAAGCTGCTGCCTGGCATGTTCGCCAACCTGGAAGTCATCCTGCCAGACGTGGCCGCCGGAATCGTCGTGCCGGAAAGCGCCGTGACCTACACGCTCTACGGCAACTCCATGTACGTGGTGACCCAAAAGAAAGGCGCCGACGGCAATGTCGAGAAAGACGACAAGGGCCAGCCGGTCCTGATCGCCGAACGGCGTTTCGTAGAAACCGGCGAGCGCCGCGACGGGCAGGTATTGGTTACCAAAGGCGTGCAGAGCGGCGAACAAGTCGTGACCGCCGGCCAGCTCAAGCTCGATAACGGTACGCCGATCGCCATCAGCGACGACAAGACCCTGACCGAACAGAACAGCTCGCCGCGCGCGGACTGATCAAGGAACCCCCATGGCCTTTACCGATCCATTCATCCGCCGTCCGGTGCTCGCCACCGTGGTCAGCCTGTTGATCGTGCTGCTGGGCTTCCAGGCCTGGAGCAAGTTGCCCCTGCGCCAGTATCCGCAAATGGAGAACGCCCTGATCACGGTGACCACCGCCTACCCCGGGGCCAACGCCGAGACCATCCAGGGCTACATCACCCAGCCGATGCAGCAGAGCCTGGCCAGTGCCGAGGGCATCGACTACATGACCTCGGTCAGCCGCCAGAATTTCTCGGTGATTTCGGTCTATGCCCGCATCGGTTCCAACAGCGACCGGCTCTTTACCGAACTGCTGGCCAAGGCCAACGAGGTCAAGAACCAACTGCCCCAGGACGCCGAGGACCCGGTCCTCAGCCGCGAAGCCGCCGATGCCTCGGCACTGATGTACATCAGCTTCTTCAGCAAGGAACTGAACAACCCGCAGATCACCGACTACCTGTCACGGGTGATCCAGCCCAAACTGGCGACCCTGCCAGGCATGGCTGAGGCAGAGATCCTCGGCAACCAGGTCTTCGCCATGCGCCTGTGGCTGGACCCGGTCAAGCTCGCCGGTTTCGGCCTGACCGCCGCCGACGTGACCAACGCCGTGCGCCAGCACAACTTCCTCTCCGCTGCCGGTGAAGTGAAAGGCGAATTCGTCGTCACCAGCATCAACGCCAACACCGAACTCAAGTCCGCCGAGGCCTTCGGCGCGATCCCGCTCAAGACCGACGGCGACAGCCGCGTGTTGCTGCGGGACGTGGCTCGCGTGGAAATGGGCGCCGAGAACTACGACACCATCAGCTCCTTTGGTGGCACGCCTTCGGTGTACATCGGGATCAAGGCCACGCCCGGTGCGAACCCGCTGGATGTGATCAAGGAAGTGCGCAAGATCATGCCGGACATGGAGGCCCAGCTCCCGACCAACCTCAAGGCCGAGATCGCCTACGACGCCACCCTGTTCATCCAGGCCTCCATCGACGAAGTGGTGAAAACCCTGTTCGAGGCGGTGCTGATCGTCATCGTCGTGGTGTTCCTGTTCCTCGGTGCCCTGCGTTCGGTGGTCATCCCGGTGGTGACCATCCCGCTGTCGATGATCGGCGTGATGTTCTTCATGCAGTTGATGGGCTACTCGATGAACCTCCTGACCCTGCTGGCCATGGTGCTCGCCATCGGTCTGGTGGTGGACGACGCCATTGTGGTGGTGGAGAACATTCACCGGCACATCGAGGAAGGCAAGACCCCGTTCGATGCCGCAATAGAAGGGGCCCGGGAAATCGCCATGCCGGTGGTCTCGATGACCATCACCCTGGCGGCGGTGTACGCGCCGATCGGCCTGCTCGAGGGCCTGACGGGCGCTTTGTTCAAGGAGTTCGCATTGACCCTGGCCGGGGCGGTGGTGATCTCCGGGATCGTCGCCCTGACCCTGTCACCGATGATGTGCGCCATGCTCCTGCGTCACGACGAGAACCCCTCAGGGCTGGCCCACCGACTGGACGTGATATTCGAACGCTTGAAGAGCCGCTACCAGCGCATGCTTCACGGCACGCTCAACACCCGGCCGGTGGTCCTGGTGTTCGCCGTGATCGTCCTGCTGCTGATCCCGGTGCTGATCATGTTCACCAAGTCCGAACTGGCTCCCGACGAAGACCAGGGCATCATCTTCATGATGGCCACCGCTCCGCAACCCACCAACCTCGACTACCTGAACACGTACACCGATCACTTCATTACCATCTTCAAGGAGTTCCCGGAGTACTACTCCTCGTTCCAGATCAACGGCTACAACGGCGTGCAGTCGGGCATTGGCGGCTTCCTGCTCAAGCCCTGGAACGAACGCAGCCGCACCCAGATGGAAATTCTGCCAGAGGTCCAGGCCAAGCTGGAAAGCGTGCCTGGCTTGCAGATCTTCGGTTTCAACCTGCCCTCACTGCCGGGCACCGGCGAAGGCTTGCCATTTGCGTTCGTCATCAACTCGCCGAAGGATTATGCGACGCTGCTGGAGGTTGCCGACCGGGTCAAAAAGCGCGCTTTGGAATCCGGCAAGTTCGCCTTCATGGACATTGACCTGGCGTTCGACAAGCCCGAAGTCGTGGTGGATATCGATCGCGCCAAGGCCGCCCAGATGGGCGTTTCGATGCAGGACCTGGGCGGTACCCTGGCGACACTGCTGGGTGAAGCCGAGATCAACCGCTTCACCCTCGAGGGACGCAGCTACAAGGTCATTGCCCAGGTCGAACGGCCCTTCCGGGACAACCCGGACTGGTTGAACAACTACTACGTGAAAAATGCCAAGGGTGAATCGCTACCGCTGTCGACCCTGATCAAGGTGAGCGACCGGGCGCGACCGCGACAACTGAACCAGTTCCAGCAGCTCAATGCGGTGACCATTTCGGGCTTCCCCGTCGTGAGCATGGGTGAGGCGATCGAGACCGTCCGCCAGATCGCCCGGGAGGAAGCGCCGGTGGGGTTCGCCTTCGATTACGCCGGGGCTTCGCGCCAGTTCGTACAGGAAGGCAGCGCGTTGTGGGTGACCTTTGCCCTGGCCCTGGCGATCATCTTCCTGGTGCTGGCCGCGCAGTTCGAAAGCTTCCGGGACCCACTGGTGATCCTGGTGACCGTGCCGCTGTCCATTTGCGGAGCCTTGATCCCGCTGTTCCTCGGCTGGTCGAGCATGAACATCTATACCCAGGTGGGCCTGGTGACGCTGATTGGCCTGATCAGCAAACACGGGATCCTGATTGTCGAGTTCGCCAACCAGTTGCGCAGGGAACAGAACCTGACACCGCGCGAAGCGGTGGAACAAGCCGCGTCGATTCGTCTGCGGCCAGTGCTGATGACCACTGCGGCGATGGTGTTCGGCATGGTACCGCTCATCTTCGCCACAGGCGCCGGGGCGGTGAGCCGCTTCGACATCGGCATGGTGATCGCAACCGGGATGTCGATTGGCACACTGTTCACCCTGTTCGTGCTGCCTTGCGTCTACACGCTGCTGGCCAAGCCGGACAAGGCCTGAAGTAGACACCTGTGGCGAGGGATAGTGTGGGAGCAAGGCTTGCCCGCGATGAAGGCGATGCGGTCTTCCAGAAATCGAGGCGGCTGTTTCGCGAGCAAGCTTTGCTCCCACAATCCAACGGAGATAAATCCCCTCGCCACAATGGTTTTCTACAGTCAAAAAAATAAAGGCCTCATACAGGAGGCCTTTATTTTGGCTTCATGTCTCTCAACTTTGCGGCCTCATCCCCTGGGACAGGCTGAACATGAACAGCAGCAGATCATCGTCCGGTTGGATCGCCTCGCTGGCCTTTGCCACGCGTGGCAAAGGACAATGCGCATCAGCATTGGACACACTGAGAATCTGCGAGCGCGGCTGTTCCCACACAGCCACCGCCATCGATGCAACTGCCAGGGCTCCTACTAAAAACAAACCTCTAGCAATTTCTAGTTTCATCGCTATAAACCTTTGATAGCGCTGCCAAACGCCGCCTCATAAAAGTAGACGAGTTTTTCCCAATCAACATCGCTGAACGACGAATGGCGCCGCAGCTGTTTCATGTCATGGGAGGCCGCACGCCGGGCAGTCAGGCGTTGACGACACTTTTCCAGGTCCAGCAGGGCCACTTCGACCTTGGCCGCTTCGCCCTCCCCCATCACACGTACAAAGACATGCTTGATGTAGAGGCAGCCATGTTGCCAACGGCCTTTGTGCATGCGGGCCAGGTTCTGCGCCAATGCCTGGAGGATTCGATCATGCACCGCTTCGCCATGGCGCTCACGTCCGCCTTCGGCATACCAGTGCTCGATCTCCTCAAAGCCTTCCAGCGCATGGGTCACCAACAGCGCACGCCACTTGTGAACGGGGTCGCGCTGGGCACCACAGAAGATCAGCTCGGGCACACGGACATCCAGTCGAGTCAACGCCAGCAGCGCGTCTTGCTCACGCAGTACGGTCGGCCGACCGAATGGATGCAGCCAACTGCGATAAATGTGGCCGGTCTGACGCTTGGCATAAAGCAGCTCGCCGTCGGTGTTGTTGATCCGCTGCACACCGCTTTCACCGCCACGCCGCACGTTGGGTTCTTCTACCCACTCACCTTGCTGGTTCCAGAAGTGTTCGAAGCTGCTGTGGGAAATGCCAGTTGTCTCTACTGCCTGCACAACCATGCTGTTACCTCTTGCGTAATACATAAACTCGCCACATGGCATAGAGCGGTAGGAAATCCAGTCGTTCCTGAATGCGAAACCCAGCCTGCCGAAACTCCTCTTCTACTGTATCAGTCGGTAACACAAATCGATTCTGGTAGTCTTTCTGCCCACGGCTGCGCTCCAGACGCTTGCGTTTCCAGGCCTTGAAATTGCCATCGACCCACAACGAAACGATCACGCTGTCACGGCTGACTCGCTCGAATTCCTTCAGAATCGCCAGTCGATGCGCGGGTTCGCCGATGTGGTGCAGCAAGCGCATGCAAAAAATGCTATCGACGGCGTTATCAGGCAAGGCGATGTCGAACGCGGATGTGTGCAAGGGGCGTACCCGTTTTACGACCTCACTCGGTTGGGCCTCCAATGCGGTCTTGAGCATGGCCTCGGAATTGTCCGCGCCGATGATGACCCTGTTCGGTTTTTCGGCCAACAAGGACCAGAAACGTCCGGCACCGCACGGCAAGTCCAACACCAGGCCGGGGTCACCGGCAAGCGCCAACGCACGCCGGGCCAGTTGTTGGTCTCGCTGGTTGGAAAGACGGCGACTCAAGCCACTGCGATGTTTAAGAAAATATTGCTTGGCGTGCTGCTCGTCGTATTTTTCGGAAAAATCCAGCTTGATGGGCTTGGACATAAAGGGGGGCTCCATGACTGATCGGCCCCACCTTATGGAACGGGATGTCATGTCTTTGTGAAAATAAAGTCACGTAAATGCCCTATTGTTTACAAGACTTTTCCAAACATTCGCTTAGCCCTTTGGGTTCAATTCCACTTCGAAATGGCAACCGTTGGGCTCCATCGTACTGAGGCTCACCGTCCAGCCCTGGTTCTCGCAAATGCGCTGCACCAGGGACAACCCCAACCCCAATCCCTCGCCGCGTTTTTCGTTACCGCGCACGAACGGCTCGAACATCGCCTCGCGCTTCTCCTCGGGAATGCCTACGCCACTGTCCTCGACCACAAAGCCGGTGGCGGTCAGCGAAAGGCGGATGAACCCCTGATCGGTGTAGTGCAGGGCGTTGCGTAGCAAATTGCCCATCACGGCAGTCAGGAACGTGGCGTTATACAGGGTGTCGACAGTTTGCCCGGGGTCGAAGATCAGCATCAGGCCTTTGGATTCAATGGGCGCGCGCCACACGCCGAGGAGGTTCTCGGCCACCTGCCCCAGGGTCAGCCGAGGCGACATGCCGTTGTCTTCGCGTTCGGCCCTGGCGAGCATCAGGAAGGTCTGCACCAACTCACGCATCTCTTCACTGGCTCGATTGATGCGTTCGACCTGGGTACGACCGCGCGGGTCCAGTGCCGGGTTTTCCAGCAGCAACTCACAGGAGGTCGCCAACACCATCAACGGTGTGCGCAATTCGTGGCTCACGTCGCTGGTGAACAATCGCTCGCGGGTCAGGGCCTGGCGCAAGCGCCCCAGTGTTGCGTCGAATGCCACGGCCAGTTCACCCACTTCATCGGCGGCATAATCCGGGGCCAGCGGTGGAGCGAGGCCGAGGAGCTGGTCGCGATGGCGCACCTGCCGGGCCAGGCGAACCACCGGCGCCATCACCCGGCGTGCCAGGACCCAGCCCAAAAATACCGCCAGTGCCAGGCTGAGCACAAAGCCCACCAGCACCACGGCGAACAGCACCCGCTCGCGCTCTTCGAAGTCGCTCTGGTCCTGCAGCAACACGTAATGCCGACCGTCAACGATCTCGACCATGGCGTGATACGACAACTGCTCGCGAAACACCTCGTGAAACCCACGCTCCAGATGGCGCAGGTCCTTAGGCAACTCGAAGTCACCTGGGCCGCCACTGAAATAAAACAATTGGTCAGGTTCCGGCCGATGGTTCCAGTCCGAAACACTGTCCATCAACAGCAAGCGTTGCAGATCACCACCAAGCCCGGCGGAAATCAGTTTCTCTTCCACCAGATGGACCGTCGCCACGATGCCCATGGCGAAAGCGCCAGCCACCAATGCGCTCATCAGCGCAAAGGCGATGATGATCCGTTGGGCAAGGCTCTGCTTAAACTCCATCGCGGCCCTCGGCCAGGCGATAGCCGACGCCGTGTACGGTGTGCAGCAACGGTTTGTCGAACGGTTTGTCGATCACCTGGCGCAATTGATGGACGTGACTGCGCAAGCTGTCGCTGTCCGGGCAGTCATCGCCCCACAACGCTTCTTCGAGGATTTCGCGGCGCAGCACGTGAGGGCTTTTCTGCATCAATACCGCCAGCAGCTTGAGGCCTACGGGGTTGAGCTTGAGCAGCTTGCCTTCCCGCGTCACTTCCAGGGTATCGAGGTCGTAGCTCAGGTCGCCAACCTGCAAGGCCCGGCGGCCACCGCCCTGGGCCCGACGCATGACGGCTTCGATCCGCGCTGCCAATTCTGACAGGGCAAACGGTTTGATCAGGTAGTCATCGGCCCCTGACTTGAAGCCCTGCAGACGATCGTCCAACTGATCCCGGGCGGTGAGCATGATCACCGGCGTATCGCGCCGGGCATCTTCGCGCAGGCGCTGGCACAAGGTATAGCCGTCGATGCCCGGTAGCATGATGTCGAGCACGATCAGGTCGTAGTGTTCGGTCGCGGCCAGGTGCAACCCCGACAAACCGTCCTGGGCACAATCGACGGTGTAGCCCTTGAGCTCCAGGTAATCGGCCAGGTTGGCCAGGATGTCGCGGTTGTCTTCGACCAATAGAATTCGCATGGGCACCTCTGCGTACACAGTTAACGGCCATCTTGGCCCGCGCAGCTTACGGCCAAGTTTGGCTCACGGCTAGGATTGTATCCGCTGTGACAGCGAGCTTGCTCGCGATAGCGGTGGATCAGCCGCCATCAATGTTGGGTGTGCCGACGCTATCGCGAGCAAGCTCGCTCCCACAAGGATCCAGTGAGCTCAGGAACAGGACTGCGCGGGCATTGACGAGTTTTTCACCCAACCTTCACACCGCCCCGACGCAGCGCAAACGAGACTGCGCGCAACGCGCTGCTTACGAAAAACCCATCAAAGGTACTCTCATGGTTTCCACCGCCATCCGCCCCGTTTCCAGGCCCCTGAATTTCTGGGTTGCCCTGGGCCTGCCTGCTGTTGTCGCAGCCATTTTGGTGTTGCTGGAATTGACCACGCTGGACATGGACGTGGCCAAGCTGTTTTACGACCCGATGGCGGGTGGATTCATCGGTCGGCACAGTTTTTTCCTGGAAGACATCCTGCACGACCGAGCCAAAGAGCTGGTTATCGCATTCTCCATGCTGGCAATCCTCGGCTTCATCGGTACGTTTTTCATCGCACGGCTCAAACCGTTCAAACGGGAACTGGGTTGCCTGGTGCTGTCCCTGGCACTGGCGACGTCCTTCGTCACACCGATGAAAGCGGTGACAGCGGTGCAATGCCCCTGGAGCGTGAAGGAGTTCGGCGGCAAGGAAAACTACAGTGAGCTGCTCAGCCCGCGCCCGGCCACGGACAAACCCGGTCGATGCTGGCCCGGCGGTCACGCCGCCACCGGGTTCACGTTGTTTGCGCTGTTCTTCGTCCTGCGCGACCGCCGCCCACGCCTGGCCCGCCAGGCCTTGGCGCTCGCCTTCACGCTGGGTACGGTGTTTTCCCTGGGGCGGATGATGCAAGGGGCGCACTTCTTTTCCCATAACGTGTGGACGGCGGTGTTCTGTTGGCTGATTTGCCTGGGGTGTTACTACTACATTCTGTACCGACCGGCCGCCATGACTGATCGCGCAGTGTTGAGCCAGCCCGCCAACGCCTGAAAGCGCCTCGGACAAACCCTGTGGGAGCTAAGCTTGCTCCCACAGAGACAACCGAGCCCTGCTCAATGCTGGGGCAAACCCAAGGCCATAAAAAACCCCGCTTGCTTTCGCAGGCGGGGTTTTTCGCTACAGGGGTAAGGCTGGCTTACATCATGCCGCCCATGCCACCCATGCCGCCCATGTCTGGCATACCGCCGCCAGCTGGAGCGTCTTCCTTGATTTCAGCGATCATCGCCTCGGTGGTGATCATCAGGCTGGCAATCGACGAAGCCGCTTGCAGAGCCGAACGAGTCACTTTGGCCGGGTCCAGGATACCCATTTCGATCATGTCGCCGTATTCGCCGGTAGCAGCGTTGTAACCGTAGTTACCCGAACCCTGCTTGACCTTGTCGACCACAACGCTTGGCTCGTCGCCGGAGTTGGCAACGATCTGGCGCAGTGGCGCTTCAACAGCGCGACGCAGCAACTGGATGCCCACGTTCTGGTCATCGTTGTCGCCTTTGAGCTCGGAGATAGCCTGCAGAGCGCGAACCAGTGCCACGCCACCGCCAGGTACCACGCCTTCTTCGACGGCTGCACGGGTCGCGTGCAGGGCGTCTTCAACGCGGGCTTTCTTCTCTTTCATTTCTACTTCGGAACCGGCACCAACCTTGATCACTGCAACGCCGCCGGACAGCTTGGCCAGGCGCTCTTGCAGTTTTTCACGGTCGTAGTCGGACGAAGTGTCGGCCACTTGCTGACGGATCTGCAGAACGCGAGCCTGGATGTCAGTCTCAACGCCGGCACCGTCGATCACGGTGGTGTTTTCCTTGGACAGGATCACGCGCTTGGCGTTACCCAGGTGCTCCAGGGTGGTGCTTTCCAGGCTCAGGCCGATCTCTTCGGAGATAACGGTACCGCCGGTCAGTACGGCGATGTCCTGCAGCATGGCCTTGCGACGGTCGCCAAAGCCTGGAGCCTTGACGGCTGCGACTTTAACGATGCCACGCATGTTGTTCACGACCAGGGTCGCCAGGGCTTCGCCTTCAACGTCTTCAGCCACGATCAGCAGTGGGCGGCCGGCTTTGGCAACGGCTTCCAGCACTGGCAGCATTTCGCGGATGTTCGAGATCTTCTTGTCGACCAGCAGGATCAGCGGACCGTCCAGCTCGGCAGTCATGGTCTCTGGCTTGTTGACGAAGTATGGGGACAGGTAGCCACGGTCGAACTGCATGCCTTCTACAACCGACAGTTCGTTTTCCAGGCCCGAGCCTTCTTCAACGGTGATCACGCCTTCTTTACCGACTTTTTCCATGGCTTCGGCAATGATGTCGCCGATGGAGTTGTCGGAGTTGGCGGAGATGGTGCCGACCTGAGCGATTGCCTTGGTGTCAGCGCATGGCTTGGACAGGGCTTTGAGCTCTTTGACAATGGCGATGGTCGCCTTGTCGATGCCGCGCTTGAGGTCCATCGGGTTCATGCCGGCAGCGACGGCTTTCAGGCCTTCGTTGACGATCGATTGAGCCAGGACGGTAGCGGTGGTGGTGCCATCGCCGGCGTCATCGTTGGCACGGGAGGCAACGTCTTTGACCAGTTGCGCGCCCATGTTTTCGAAGCGGTCTTTCAGCTCGATTTCTTTGGCTACGGAAACGCCATCCTTGGTGATGGTCGGAGCGCCGAAGCTCTTCTCGATGATCACGTTACGGCCTTTCGGGCCCAGGGTCGCTTTTACTGCGTCAGCCAGGACGTTGACACCGGCGAGCATTTTCTTGCGGGCGGAATCGCCGAATTTAACTTCTTTAGCAGCCATGATCGATATTCCTTAAATACTTTGTAGTAACGGGAAAATGGGCGGGGGAATCAGCCTTCGAGAACAGCGAGGATTTCGTTCTCGCTCATTACCAGCAGGTCTTCGCCGTCGACTTTCACTGTGTTGCTGCCGGAGTAAGGGCCGAACACAACCTTGTCACCCACTTTCACGGCCAGCGCACGTACTTCACCGTTTTCCAGTGCCTTGCCTGGGCCTACAGCGAGAACTTCACCGTGGTTGGCTTTTTCAGCAGCCGAACCTGGCAGGACGATACCGCCAGCGGTTTTCTTCTCTTCTTCGCTGCGACGGATGACGACGCGGTCATGCAGAGGACGAAGCTTCATTGTCGATCTCTCCTAATTTTTGGTTTTCATCGGCCGGTGTAGTCCCGGCGGGTTTAACAAAGCCGGCGGAGCCGGGTGCGGTTCGTCAGTCGAACCGCGGAAGTCTGTCCGGTGTCACCACCGGAAACCTTGCGGTGACCGTTACATAAGGGCGCACAAGTGGATTACAAGGGCGGGGGCAGAAAATTTTTTACTCCGTGCCACCAAAACGAGCACGGCGCCCGAAGGCGCCGTGGAGCGGGTTTTACTTGGAATCCCGGTGTTCGAATTCACCTTCGATCACGTTGGGCTCGCGGCCCACAGGCTCGCGCGGCGCCGGACCGCCACGGGGCTGGAGGTCATCGGCGAAGGCGCGCTGACGCATCGCCTGCTCTTCGGCGCGCTGGCGCATTTTATTGGCCAGCAACCGACGGGTGAACGGCAACAGCATGACCAGGCCCAGCACGTCGCTGATAAAGCCGGGCAGGATCAACAGGCCACCGCCCAGGGCCAGCATCAGGCCTTCGAGCATGGTCTGGGCGGGCAGCTCGCCACGGTTCAGGCTTTCACGGGCCCGCAACGCCGTGGCGAGGCCGGCAATGCGCAGCACGAACACGCCGAGCATCGAGCCGAGAATGACCAGCAGCAGCGCCGGGAAAAACCCGATCGCACCGCTGACCTTGACGAATACGAACAGCTCCAACACCGGGAACAGCAGAAAGAGCAACAAAAAAGGGCGCATCAAATGGTTCCTCAACGCAAGAATGCCTTGCTATGAAAACCTAAATGACGTCGCCCTTTCGTGAATTCAAGCGTCGACTTCCGCATTTTTTGGCCATTGCTCGGCGTGAGCCAGATAAACCAAGGCTTCGCGCACTTGTGTCGGCGTGTTGCAAGGCGTCGGAAACGCCAGCCAGTGCAGGCCCTGGCCAATGCGCAAGTGCATGCCCTCGCTGTCGATGCCCACCAGTTGTGCCGGTTCGCTTTTCGGCAGGCCGGTCAATTCCACGTAATGGGCGATGGCCTTGGCGTGATCGGCATTCATGTGCTCGACCATGCTGGCTTCGGCTTTGCCGGCGAAGGGATTGGCCAGGGTGAGCTGGTCGATCCAGTGGATGGCGCCAAAGCCGCCGATGTAGCGATGGCGTACCGGCTCGAGCACCCAGAAATCGAAATCATGGGCCTTGTGGTAGTTCTGCGAGTCAGGGAAATAGCGGTAGTAACGCTCGGCGGCAGCCTCGATGGCGCCACTGTCTTCGAGTTTGCGGGCCTCGGCCAGGTAGGTCAGGCGCCCCACGGCCTGCACATCCTCGGCACCGCGCTCGCCCACCAGCATCGAACACTTGGGGTCTTTTTGCAGATTATGAGTGTGCTGGGCGATACGGCTGATCAGGATCAGTGGCCGGCCTTGTTCGTCCAGGCAATACGGAACGACGGAGCCGAACGGAAAGCCGGGCATGGATTTGGAATGAGTGGCGAGCACTCCACGGTATTCCTTGAGCAGCAGTTCCCGGGCATGCTTGGCAGCTTCAACGCTCAATTTATGACTCCTTTTATGAAAACCGTCTAGAAAACGGTCAGGTGACTGGAGTAATGTTCCAGCACGCCTATAGGGCAGTTCTCGTGTGCAGCCGGGCTACACCGTCGCAAATCGAGAGACCTCCCAAAAGGTCCCCTCCACCGCTGCGCCATCTGGACATGAGCATGCAACTCACTGACAAAGTAATCATTATCACCGGCGGTTGCCAGGGCCTGGGCCGCTCCATGGCCGAGTATCTCGCGGGCAAAGGCGCGAAGCTCGCCCTGGTGGACCTCAACCAGGAAAAACTCGACCAGGCGGTTGCCGCGTGTGTAGCCAAGGGCGTCGAAGCCCGGGCGTACCTGTGCAACGTTGCCAATGAGGAGCAGGTCAGCGACATGGTCGCCCGGGTGGCCGAGGACTTCGGCGCGATCCACGGCCTGATCAACAACGCCGGGATCCTGCGTGACGGCCTGCTGCTCAAGGTCAAGGACGGCGAAATGACCAAGATGAGCCTGGCCCAGTGGCAGGCCGTGATCGACGTCAACCTCACCGGTGTATTCCTGTGCACCCGTGAAGTGGCAGCGAAAATGGTCGAGCTGAAGAACAGCGGCGCCATCATCAATATCTCGTCGATCTCCCGCGCCGGCAACGTCGGCCAGACCAACTACTCGGCCGCCAAGGCCGGTGTGGCTGCCGCCACTGTGACCTGGGCCAAGGAACTGGCGCGCTACGGCATACGTGTCGCCGGCATCGCACCGGGTTTCATCGAAACCGAGATGACCCTGGGCATGAAGCCCGAGGCCCTGGAAAAAATGACCTCGGGGATCCCGCTCAAGCGCATGGGCAAGCCTGAGGAGATTGCGCATTCGGCGGCGTATATCTTCGAGAACGACTATTACACCGGTCGGATCCTGGAGATGGATGGCGGGTTGCGGATCTAAACCCACCGCCTAACAAAATGTGGGAGCAAGCCTGTGGGGGGCAAAGCCTGTGGGAGCATAGCTTGCTCGCGATGACCGCGTCACACCCAACATCTCTGTTGGCTTTAAAACCGCTATCGCGAGCAAGCTATGCTCCCACAGGCTATGCTCCTACAGGCTTGCTCCCCACATTAGATTGCATTTCAGCTGATCAATCGTCGCTGACAGTGATGTTCGGCATCGCCGGCATGGCCGCTTCCTGCAACACGATCCGCGCGCCCACGTGGCGGGCCAGTTCCTGATAGACCATGGCGATCTGGCTGTCCGGTTCGGCGATGACCGTCGGCTTGCCGCCGTCGGCCTGCTCGCGGATCACCATCGACAGCGGCAGCGAAGCCAGCAATTCGACGCCGTACTGGGTCGCCAGTTTTTCCCCGCCACCTTCGCCGAACAGGTGCTCGGCATGTCCGCAATTGGAGCAGATGTGCACGGCCATGTTCTCCACCACACCCAGCACCGGGATGTTCACCTTGCGGAACATTTCCACACCCTTGCGTGCATCCAGCAGGGCCAGGTCTTGAGGCGTGGTGACGATCACCGCACCGGCCACCGGGACTTTCTGCGCCAGGGTCAGTTGGATATCGCCAGTGCCCGGTGGCATGTCGATCACCAGGTAATCCAGGTCGCCCCAGGCGGTTTGCGTGACCAGTTGCAGCAAGGCACCGGAAACCATCGGCCCGCGCCAGACCATCGGTGTGTTGTCGTCGGTCAGGAAGGCCATGGACATGACTTCCACGCCATGGGATTGGATCGGCACGAACCACTTCTGGTCCTTGACCTGCGGTCGGGTGCCCTCGGCAACACCGAACATGATGCCCTGGCTCGGACCGTAGATGTCTGCATCGAGGATCCCGACCTTCGCCCCTTCACGGGCCAGGGCCAGGGCCAGGTTGGCCGCGGTGGTGGACTTGCCCACGCCGCCCTTGCCCGAGGCCACGGCGATCACGTTCTTGACGTTCGCCAGCCCCGGGACCTGCGCCTGGGCCTTGTGGGCGGCGATCACGCTGGTGATGTCGACTTTGGCGGCGCTCACCCCGTCCAGGGCCTCGATCGCCATTTGCAGCATCTGCGCCCAACCGTTTTTGAACAGGTCGGCGGCGTAGCCGATTTCCAGCTGGACGCTGACGCGATCGCCCTGGATGTCGATGGCGCGCACGCATCCGGCGCTGACCGGGTCCTGGTTCAGATAGGGGTCGGTGTACTGGCGAAGGACGGCTTCCACCGCTGCGCGATTGACGGCGCTCATGGGCAACTCCGATAGCAAGACTTGAAAACAGGCCGCTATCCTACGCCGCGCATGCTTTTGTGGCGACCCGATTAAGGGCGACGAATGCTCTTGTGGCTAGGGAGCTTGCTCCCTCTGTGTGGGAGCAAGGCTTGCCCGCGATGCAGGCGATGCGGTCTTTCAGAAATCGAGGCGCCGGTTTCGCGAGCAAGCTTTGCTCCCACAATCCCCTCGCCGCAAGTTGTGCCAGGCTTAATCCTTGCATCGCTCCCGGCAATGCATCCCGAAACAGCCCCGAAGGGTGAAAAAAAGCCGCCGGCGCTTTATAGTGGCCGACCTCCGTTTCATCAAGTAGCCGAGCCCCATGTCCGAGCCACGCAAGATCCTCGTCACCAGCGCCCTGCCCTATGCCAATGGTTCGATTCACCTCGGCCATATGCTGGAGTACATCCAGACCGATATGTGGGTGCGCTTCCAGAAGCATCGCGGCAACCAATGCATTTATGTCTGCGCCGACGACGCCCACGGTTCGGCCATCATGCTGCGCGCGGAAAAGGAAGGCATCACCCCGGAACAACTGATCGCCAACGTCCAGGCTGAACACAGCGCCGACTTTGCCGAGTTCCTGGTGGACTTCGACAACTTCCACTCCACTCACGCCGAAGAAAACCGTGAGCTGTCGAGCCAGATCTACCTGAAGCTGCGTGACGCCGGGCACATCGCCACCCGTTCGATCACCCAGTATTTCGACCCGGAAAAGAAAATGTTCCTGGCCGACCGCTTCATCAAGGGCACCTGCCCGAAATGTGGCACTGAAGACCAGTACGGCGATAACTGCGAAAAATGCGGCGCCACCTACGCACCGACCGACCTGAAAGACCCGAAATCGGCGATTTCCGGGGCGACGCCGGTGCTCAAGGACTCCCAGCATTTCTTCTTCAAGCTGCCGGACTTCCAGCAGATGCTGCAAGCCTGGACCCGCAGCGGCACCCTGCAGGACGCCGTCGCCAACAAGATCGCCGAATGGCTCGATGCCGGCCTGCAGCAGTGGGACATTTCCCGCGATGCGCCGTACTTCGGCTTCGAGATCCCCGACGAGCCCGGCAAGTATTTCTACGTGTGGCTGGACGCACCGATCGGCTACATGGCGAGTTTCAAGAACCTCTGCAACCGCACGCCGGAGCTGGACTTCGACGCGTTCTGGGGCAAGGACTCCACCGCCGAGCTGTATCACTTCATCGGCAAGGACATCGTCAACTTCCACGCACTGTTCTGGCCGGCAATGCTTGAAGGCGCCGGTTTCCGCAAGCCGACGGGCATCAATGTCCACGGCTACCTGACCGTCAACGGCCAGAAAATGTCCAAGTCCCGCGGCACCTTCATCAAGGCCCGGACCTACCTGGACCACCTGTCCCCGGAATACCTGCGTTACTACTACGCGGCCAAGCTCGGCCGCGGCGTCGACGATCTGGACCTGAACCTCGAAGACTTCGTGCAGAAGGTCAACTCCGACCTGGTGGGCAAGGTCGTCAACATTGCCAGCCGTTGCGCCGGGTTCATCCACAAGGGCAACGCCGGGGTCCTGGTCGCCGGCAATGCCGCGCCGGAACTGACCGACGCCTTCCTGGCGGCCGCGCCAAGCATCGCCGAAGCCTACGAGTCCCGCGATTTTGCCCGTGCCATGCGCGAAATCATGGCCCTGGCCGACCGCGCCAATGCCTGGATCGCCGACAAGGCGCCCTGGTCGCTGGCCAAGCAGGAGGGCAAACAGGACGAAGTCCAGGCGATCTGCGCCCTGGGCATCAACCTGTTCCGCCAACTGGTGATTTTCCTCAAGCCGGTATTGCCGCTGCTGGCCGCCGATGCCGAGGCATTCCTCAACGTCGCGCCACTGACCTGGAACGATCACCAGACGCTGCTGAGCAATCATCAGTTGAACGCGTTCAAGCCATTGATGACTCGTATCGACGCGACCAAGGTGCAAGCCATGACCGACGCCTCCAAGGAAGACCTGGCCGCCAGCCAGACCGACACCGGCGCGCCTGCCGGGAACGGCGAACTGGCCAAGGACCCGCTGTCGCCGGAAATCGAATTCGACGTCTTTGCCGCCGTTGACCTGCGCGTGGCGCTGATCGTCAAGGCCGAGGCCGTCGAAGGGGCCGACAAGCTGCTGCGCCTGACCCTGGACATCGGCGACGAGCAACGCAACGTGTTCTCCGGCATCAAGAGTGCCTACCCGGACCCGGCCAAGCTCGAAGGCCGCTTGACGATGATGATCGCCAACCTCAAGCCGCGCAAAATGCGCTTCGGCATCTCCGAGGGCATGGTGATGGCGGCAGGCCCTGGCGGCGAGGAAATCTACCTGTTGAGCCCTGACAGCGGCGCCAAGCCGGGCCAGCGGATCAAGTAACGCGACCGTTTGCTGTACCGATCCCACAGCCGCCTTGCAGGTGGCTGTGGGATTTTCATATCTGGCCCACGCCCCCGGCGTGCCGGATAATGCCTAATCTTGTAACAGGCCCTTTGTCGCCAACACACCCATGACCGAAATCGTCCTCACGCTGTTCAGCGCTGCCCTGATCAACAACCTGGTGTTGCACTGGCCGCTGGGCGTCGATCCGCTGCTGGCGGCCGACGGTAGAAGACAGGTACACGCCTTGGGCCTGGCGACGGCATGCCTGATGCTGATCGTCGGCACCCTGGGCCATCTGATCGATCATGGCCTGCTGTTGCCGACGAATCTGGTCTCGCTGCGCCTGTTGGTCTGGTTGTCCTTGAGCGTATTGCTGATCAAGCCCTTGCTGCGCCTGCTGGCACGCTGGCTGCCGGCAATGCCGTTCGAGGGGTTGTGGCCGCTGTTGCTGGGTAATGCCGGCATACTCGGGGTCACGCTGCTCAACGGCCAGGATGACCGAGGCCTGGGCCACGCCATCGCCCTGAGCATGGGTGCCGGGCTGGGGTTCTGGCTGGTGCTGAGCCTGTTCGATGATCTGCGCCAGCGCACCTTCAATAATGATATTCCCCTGCCCTTTCGGGGCCTGCCGATTCAGTTGATCAGCGCCGGACTGATGGCGGTGGCCTTTCTCGGATTGCGTGGGCTGGTCAAAACATGAGCCTGATTCAACGTATCGACGCCCTGCTGCCGCAGACCCAATGCGGCAAGTGCGGCCATCCCGGGTGCAAGCCCTACGCCGAAGGCATCGCCCAGGGCGAGCCGATCAACAAATGCCCGCCCGGGGGGCGCGAAACCATCGCCGCCCTGGCCGAGCTGATGAAAATACCGGTGTTGGAACTGGACACCAGCCGCGGCGTGGCCCCGGCACAAATCGCCTTTATCCGTGAAGCCGAATGCATCGGTTGCACCAAGTGCATCCAGGCCTGTCCGGTGGACGCGATTGTCGGCGCCGCCAAGCTGATGCACACCGTCCTCATCGACGAATGCACAGGCTGTGATCTGTGCGTGGCGCCCTGCCCGGTCGATTGCATCGAAATGCGTCCGCTGCCGACGGCGACCGTGCTGCCGATCGTCGGCGGCCTGGCCTTCAGCACCGAAGAACAACAGGCGCGAACCGCCAAGCGCAATCATGCCCGACGCCGCTTCGAACAACGCAATGCGCGCCTACGCCGCGAAGAAGAGCAGCGCCAGGCCGAACGCCTGGCTCGCACCCAACGGGCGGCCCAGGCTAAGACCCAGGAGCAGAGCCAGGACCCGGCACTCGATCCCGTACAAGCGGCACTGGAGCGCGTACGCGCGCAAAAAGCCGCCACCGCCGATGCCGCCTTGAAAAAAGCCAAGGTCGACCTGGCCATGAGCCGGGCACAGTTGAACAAATCCTTGAAGGCGTTCGGCCACCCGCCAACCTTCGAGCAACAGTCGCAACTGATCGTGCTGCAACGCCAGTTCGAAGCGGCCGAACAGGCCCTGAGCCAACTGGAAAACGCCGCCCCCGCGGCTGCGCCAGCCCCTGCACCGACGCAAAACGCCGAGCTGAAGCGGGCCAAGATCCAACTGGCGATGCGCCGCGCCGAACTCAGCAAAGCCCGGGCAGCTACGGCATCGGATGAACAACTGCAGGCATTGGAACAAGCCGTGAGGGATGCCGAACGCCAGGTGGACGCCCATGCCGCTTCCTGAGCCAGTGGACGAACGGCTGCGCCAAGCAATGACGCGGGTGTTGCTGGCGACACTGCCCGGCATGCTGGCGTTGCTGTGGTTCCATGGCTGGGGCGTGGCGCTCAACCTGCTGTTGTCCGGCGTCACTGCCCTGGCAGTCGAGGCGTTGGTGTTGCGTTTACGGCGCCGGCCACTCAAGCCCGAGCTCAACGATGGCAGCGCGCTGGTCAGCGCCACGCTGCTGGCCCTGGCCTTGCCAGCCTATTGCCCCTGGTGGCTGACCGTCACGGCGGTCGCCTGCGCCTTGCTGTTGGGCAAGCACCTGTGGGGCGGCGTCGGCAGCAACCCGTTCAACCCGGCGATGCTCGGATACGCCTTGATACTGGTGGCGTTTCCGTCCCAGATGAGTCAATGGCCGGCGCTCCACGGCGTGGGCCTGTCCGAAGGCTTGCAACAGGTGTTCGGCACTCATCCGGCACCCGATGCCTGGGCCGGGGCGACCGCACTGGACAGCCTGCGAATCAACACGAGCCTGACCGTCGATGAACTGTTCGCCAACGATCCGGCGTTCGGGCGTTTCGGTGGCCAGGGTGTCGAATGGGTCAACCTGGCCTTCCTCGCGGGCGGTCTGTTTCTGCTGCAGCAACGGGTGTTCAGTTGGCATGCACCGGTGGGGATGCTGGTGAGCCTGTCCATCGTCAGCCTGCTGTGCTGGAACGGTTCGGGGTCCGACTCCCATGGCTCGCCGCTGTTTCATCTGTTCAGCGGCGCAACCATGCTCGGCGCGTTTTTTATCGCGACCGAACCGGTCTCGGGTGCCAAGGCGCCTCTCGCCCGTCTGCTGTTTGGCGCGGGCATGGGATTGCTGGTCTATCTGATACGCACCTGGGGTGGCTACCCGGACGGCGTGGCGTTCGCGGTGTTACTGATGAACCTCGGCGTGCCGGCACTGGACCGGTTCGCCGAGGCGCGACAACGGCGGCCACTGACATGAGCAATCCCCTCGGCGTGGCAATCCTGACCTTGTTGATCGGCCTGGGTATCGGTGCCACTTACCTCACGCACCTCGGCACCGCCGGGCGCATCGAGGCCCAGCAGCAAGCGCTGGCGAACAGGGCCTTGCTCGAGGTGCTGCCCACCGACCACTATGATAACCAGCCGTTGGCGCACCCCGTTGTCACAGCCTCAGTGCCCCTGGCCCATAGCACGCTGCTGGGTGGCTACCTGGCGACTCGCAGCGGCCAGCCCAGCGCAGTGCTGCTGCGTAGCCAGGCGCTGGGCTATGAAGGCAGCATCGAATTGCTGGTCGCTATCGATCCGCAGGGCCGGTTGCTGGGCGTCAAGACCCTGCGCCAATCCGAGACACCCGGGTTGGGCGCGGCGATTGCCGGCTGGCCGAACGCCTGGTTGCAGACCTTCACGGGTAAATCACGCCAGGCACCTGATGACAGCGGCTGGGCCTTGAAAAAGGACCAGGGCCAGTTCGATCAACTGGCAGGCGCGACAGTGACGTCCCGAGCGGTGCTCCAGGCTGTTCACGATGCGCTGCGTTACTTCGACGAGCACAAGGCTCAGTTGACGGGGGTGGCTGTGGATGAATAAACCATGGGGACTGACACACGGCCTGCTGCTCGTGCCATTGATTGGCGCGAGCGATTCGCTGGTTGGCGCGCTGGGGTTATGGCTGGCCTGGGCCCTGGTTCTTTTCAGCCATGGCTTGGCAATGGGGCTTGTCCGGCAACGCCTGACAGCCTGTCAACGGCTGCTCGCCTCCATCGTGCTGGCCGCGACCCTGGCCACCTGCACGGGCCTTGTCGTCCAGGCCTGGGCGCTGGAACTGTATCGACCGTTGAGCCTTTACGTTGGCTGGATTGCCCTGAGTTGCGTAGCGCTGGAGCAGGAAGGCTTCTTCGTTGAATCTCGCTGGCCCGAACGCCTCAGACTGGCCGGGCTGTTTGGCCTCTTGATGATCAGCCTGGGCGCCGTGCGTGGGCTGATCGGCAGCGGCCTGCCCCTGGCCCTGCTCGCCCCCGGCGGGTTCATTCTGCTCGGGCTGCTGCTGGCGGCCCGACAAGCCTGGACGGCCGCCAGACCCCATTCATCCGCTGAGGAAACGCCGCGCCCATGAACGCCGCAAAACGCCTGGAAATATTTCGTCGCTTTCACGAAGACAACCCGGAACCGAAAACCGAACTGGCCTATTCCTCGCCGTTCGAGCTGCTGATCTCGGTCATCTTGTCGGCTCAATCCACCGACGTCGGCGTCAACAAAGCCACGGCCAGACTGTACCCGGTGGCCAATACGCCGGAGGCGATCCATGCCCTGGGTGTCGAGGGGCTGTCCGAATACATCAAGACCATCGGGCTGTTCAACAGCAAGGCCAAAAACGTGATCGAGACCTGCCGCCTGCTGATCGAGCGCCACGGCAGTGAGGTCCCGCAGACTCGCGAAGCGCTGGAAGCCCTTCCGGGCGTCGGCCGCAAAACCGCCAACGTCGTGCTCAATACCGCGTTTCGGCAGTTGACCATGGCGGTCGACACCCACATTTTCCGGGTCAGCAACCGCACCGGACTGGCCCCCGGCAAAAACGTGGTGGAGGTCGAGAAGAAATTGATGAAGTTCGTCCCCAAGGAATTCCTGCTGGACTCCCATCACTGGCTCATCCTTCACGGACGCTACGTCTGCCTGGCGCGCAAGCCCCGCTGCGGCAGCTGCCGAATCGAAGATTTATGCGAATACAAGCACAAGACCTCCGACGATTGAGGCGCTATTGCTTTTATCGATCCATCGATTGAAAAAATCTTTTTTACCCGCCCGTGGTTTATCGATATAAGGAGCGCCAATGGCAGTCTTAGCCTGGAGTCGAACCCATGAGTGCTGGCAAAGAACAACTGGATGTGGAAGACGAATTCATCGCCGTTGAGTCCGACGACGTCGAACCTGTGGTCGTGGAAGTGGCGAAAACCAACCTGAGCAAGCGCCGCACCATTGATAACCTGCTGGAAGAGCGCCGTCTGCAGAAGCAATTGGCCGATTATGACTTTGACCTCTGACACGTAAAAGCCTCCCTTATGGAGGCTTTTTACTGAGTACGCGCAACCCGAAAACTCACACCAACCCATTGCGCTGCGCCAGTTCGATCAGGTCGACCAGCGAACGGGCATTGAGCTTCAATAACAGGCGCGTCTTGTAGGTACTGACGGTCTTGTTGCTCAAGAACATTCCATCGGCAATCTCCTTGTTGGTCTTTCCGCGTGCCAGTTGTTGCAAGACCATCATTTCCCGCCCCGACAATCGATCAACCATATCGGACTCACTGGCATTGCCCAGACTCGAACGCACCGTATGCAATGCCTGATTGGGAAAGTAACTGTAACCTGACAGTACTGCCTTGATTGCACTCAGTAATTCGGTAAGGTCCTGTTGCTTGCATACATACCCGGCCGCCCCCGTCTGCATGCAGCGCATTGAAAAATGTCCCGGTGCCTGGGAAGTCAGCACCAATGCCTTCATCGGTGAAGGAATGGCCGTCAGGCGGGCAATGACTTCCAACCCGTCCAGCTTCGGAATACCGATATCGAGAATGACGATATCGGGCATAAGTTCGCGAGCAAGTTGTAACGCATCGACGCCATTATCGGTTTCGGCAAGGACTTCATAACCATGACGCTCCATCAGTAAACGTACAGCAAGACGAATGACGGGATGATCATCCACGATCAGCACTTTATTCATGGGCAAATCCAACTTCGCTGTTCGAATTTTTAGAGCACGCACAATAGCCTAGTCATTTCTACCTTGGCATGCTGCCCCCCCCTGAACGCTCGCACCGAGAGACAGAACCTACAAGCTATACAGAAAATTCCTACGAATCACCCAAGAAAAAATGTGTCATGAATTTTTTTACAGAGAAGGAATGACCTTTCTTAACAATCAGGTAACCCTATGAACAATGCGTTCTTTCACCGTCACGCCCATCCGTGGACAGCCCCTTGAAAAGCTCTTCACTCATAGAAAGTAACTGAATTATTTACTGTTAAAACTGCCTTTCACTCACTTAAGGCAGGAGAATTCATATATAAAACGCACTCAGGCGCCCGACATCCAACATGGGCAGCCATTGCGACTGTGTCTATATTTTATTCGGCATGGAACAAGCATTTTTCAAACCACTTACCGAGCACAAGTATTCCATGAGCATTAACCATGAACAAACCTTTGAAGACTATAACCAACCCCATGACCCTCATCGCCATATTTGCAACTTTGTCCGAAACTTCCGCAGCGATTTCGCTGCCATTTCTGGATGACCAGGACCGTGAATATTATCTGTGGTTCCTGATCAGCTTTCCTTTTTATCTATTGCTGCTTTTTTTCATAACGCTCAACTTCAATTATCGTTCCTTGTATTCACCTTCGGATTTTCGCAAGAACAAACACTTCATAAAAACCATGGATGATTCGCCCTGTCGACGCAAGCGACAGCTACGTCGGGCGGACGACGTCAAGGAGCTGCTGGTGATACGTCTTCATCGACGCAGGCGCGAACCAGACACCCTTTGTATCGTATGCAGCCAATCGAAACGCCCGATCGAAACCTGTCGATCAAGACATTTGAAGCAAGCCAGCATCGTCGTGTACGTCATCTACAGCAACGCAGGCCTGGCAACGCATGGGCAGGATGAATGAGCGACCGAGGGCAGCGCCGCAGCAAAGGCCACACAAAAAAAGGGCAAAAAAAACGGCCTGCTCATGGCAGGCCGTTTTCATATCGCCAGGGTCAGAACAGCTTGCGACCCTTGTTCGCCGCGATGCGCATGCGCAGGGCGTTAAGCTTGATGAAGCCGGCCGCGTCAGCCTGGTTGTAGGCACCGCCGTCTTCTTCGAAGGTCGCGATGTTGGCATCGAACAACGACTCGTCGGACTTGCGCCCGGTGACGATCACGTTGCCCTTGTACAGCTTCAGGCGTACCACGCCATTCACGTGAGCCTGGGAGGCGTCGATCATCTGTTGCAGCATCAGACGCTCTGGGCTCCACCAGTAGCCGGTGTAGATCAGGCTGGCGTACTTGGGCATCAACTCGTCTTTGAGGTGAGCCACTTCGCGG
Source organism: Pseudomonas sp. Lb2C2 (assembly GCF_052112205.1). NCBI lineage: Bacteria > Pseudomonadati > Pseudomonadota > Gammaproteobacteria > Pseudomonadales > Pseudomonadaceae > Pseudomonas > Pseudomonas sp. Lb2C2. The sequence continues at coordinate 274,063 of NZ_JAUTYW010000005.1, forward strand.
TCCAGGGTGATCGACTCGATCGCCCGGTGGGCGCGCAGCATGATGGTGCCGCCCGGGGTTTCGTAGCAACCACGGGACTTCATGCCGACATAGCGGTTCTCGACGATGTCCAGACGACCGATGCCGTGTTCGCCACCGATGCGGTTCAGGGTCGCCAGCACGGTGGCCGGGCTCATCTCAACGCCGTCCAGTGCGACGATATCGCCGTTGCGATAGGTCAGTTCCAGGTATTGCGGGGTATCGGGAGCCTTCTCCGGGGAGACGGTCCAGCGCCACATGTCTTCTTCGTGCTCGGTCCAGGTGTCTTCCAGCACGCCGCCTTCATAGGAGATGTGCAGCAGGTTGGCATCCATCGAGTACGGGGATTTCTTCTTGCCGTGGCGCTCGATCGGAATCGCGTGCTTCTCGGCGTAGTCCATCAATTTTTCACGGGACAGCAAGTCCCATTCGCGCCACGGGGCAATGACTTTCACGCCTGGCTTGAGAGCATAGGCACCCAGCTCGAAACGCACCTGGTCGTTGCCTTTGCCGGTGGCGCCATGGGAAATGGCGTCGGCGCCGGTTTCGTTGGCGATTTCGATCAGGCGCTTGGCGATCAACGGACGGGCGATGGAGGTACCCAGCAGGTACTCGCCTTCGTAAACAGTGTTGGCGCGGAACATCGGGAACACGAAGTCGCGGACGAACTCTTCGCGCAGGTCATCGATGTAGATCTCTTTGACGCCCATGGCCTGGGCCTTGGCGCGTGCAGGCTCGACTTCTTCGCCCTGTCCCAGGTCAGCGGTGAAGGTCACCACTTCGCAGTTATAAGTGTCCTGCAGCCACTTGAGGATCACCGAAGTGTCCAGGCCGCCGGAATACGCCAGAACGACCTTGTTTACGTCCGCCATGCCATCACTCCACGGGTTGTACGGAAAGCCGTGAAGTCTAACGTCCAGCGCGGATAATTTACAGAGGCGCGACAGCTTATGACGACGAAGCGACAGATTATGTCGATTGCGCGACGATCCGGCGGGATCAGGAAGTGCGCGCAGCCGCCGTAGCAGGCACCGCCGCCTTGGCCGGGGCAACCGGCGCCGCCGTCTTGCCCGGCGCAGCAGCGGGCGCCACGGCAGGCGGCGCTGGTGTTGCCGCTGGTGTTGGCGGCTGTGGAGCCGGGGCCTGGGTGGCTGCGACCCGATCCAGTTTTACGACGACACGACGGTTCTTGGCCCGATTGGCTGCGTTGGTATTGGCGACCAGCGGATAACGCTCGCCGTGGAAACGCACGGTGAACTGGGACTCCTGGAAACCGTTGGCCTTGAAGAAGTCCATGACGGCCAGCGCACGGCGGCGCGAAAGCTCACGGTTGGTCAGGCGGTTGCCACTGTTGTCGGAATGGCCATCAAGCTCGATATGATTGACGCTCGGGTCTGCCTTGATGAAGTCGAGCATGACCTGCAACTGGGCCTTGGCCCGAGCGTCCAGCTCAATCCCCTCGCCGGGGAAGCCGATCTGGGTTTGCTTGATCTGTTCGAAGTTCTTGGGCAACAGTTTCGCCACGCAGCCCTGGTAATCGTTGAACGCCTTATTGAAGCGCACGGGCAGCAGCCGGACTTCAGAAACGCGCCCATCCTCGGTGTTGCGTCGAACCACGGGGCTGCGACCTTCCATCAATCCGCTGATCAGTCGGCCTGCCTGTACTTGGGAACTGTCGAACAGCACATCGCCGCTGCCGATCCTGACCGAGCCCAGGTTGATATCGCCCCGCCCCGGTTGCCACGGTGCGGCCGCCGCCAGCAAGGTGGCCGAACCGCCGCCCAGCATCGGGTTATAGCTCTTGAGGCGGAACGTGGCCTGCTCGCCCGCCCGGCGCACGAATTCACCGCTGCCGAAATCGGTGATCGGCTGGCTCAGCCGGCACTCGAACTTGTCGCCTTCGACCGTCCACTCAATGCTCTCCAGACGGGTCTGGAAAGTGAGCGCCATGGCGGGGAGGCTGGCAAACACACTGAGCAAGGCTAGATAACGCTGGCGCACGGGAGGCTCCACTGACTTTTATACAAAGATCGACGCATACCAGGGGTATGACGCCTGTCCGGGGCACTGCACGGATTCGTGGCACACCTGTAGGAGCTATCGGTAAGTTGCGGCAGAACTTGATAGCGGGTGCCTGAATCGGTCTTTTCCGGTAGCATTCCCACAGTTTGACCCGCCTGGAAGCCCCCCAATGTCCGACCGCCTGACCCTGCTGCGTCCCGACGACTGGCATATTCATCTTCGCGATGGTGCTGTGTTGACCCATACCGTCGCCGATGTCGCGCGCACCTTCGGGCGCGCAATCATCATGCCTAACCTGGTTCCGCCAGTGCGCAACGCCGCTGAGGCCGACGGCTATCGCCAGCGCATCCTCGCCGCACGCCCGGCTGGCAGCCGCTTCGAACCGCTGATGGTGCTGTACCTCACCGACCGCACCCAGCCCGAAGAGATCCGCGAGGCCAAGGCCAGCGGCTTCGTCCACGCCGCCAAGCTGTACCCGGCCGGCGCGACCACCAATTCCGATTCCGGCGTCACCAGCATCGACAAGATCTTCCCGGCGCTGGAGGCCATGGCCGAAGTCGGCATGCCGTTGTTGATCCATGGTGAAGTCACCCGGGGCGACGTCGACGTGTTCGACCGCGAGAAAATCTTCATCGACGAGCACATGCGCCGCGTCGTGGAGCGCTTCCCGACCCTCAAGGTGGTGTTCGAACACATCACCACCGGCGATGCCGTGCAGTTCGTCAACGAGGCCCCGGCCAACGTTGGCGCGACCATTACCGCCCATCACCTGCTGTACAACCGCAACCACATGCTGGTGGGCGGGATCCGGCCGCACTTCTATTGCCTGCCGATCCTCAAGCGCAATACCCACCAGGAAGCCTTGCTGGACGCCGCCACCAGCGGCAGCGCCAAGTTTTTCCTCGGCACCGACTCGGCCCCCCACGCCCAGCACGCCAAGGAAGCGGCCTGCGGTTGCGCCGGTTGCTACACCGCCTATGCCGCCATCGAGATGTACGCCGAGGCATTCGAACAGCGCAACGCGCTGGACAAACTCGAAGGCTTCGCCAGCCTGCATGGCCCACGTTTCTATGGCCTGCCGGTGAACACCGATCGTATTACCCTGGTCCGTGACGAATGGACCGCCCCCGCCAGCCTGCCTTTCGGCGACCTGGCTGTCATCCCGCTGCGCGCCGGTGAAAAACTGCGCTGGCGCCTGCTGGAGGAAAACGCGTGAGTGAAGATCATTTCGACGACGAACTGGACGGCAACGGTGGTTCGGGCGGCGCCCGTCACCCCATGGCTGCTCGGTTCCGTGGCTACCTGCCGGTCGTCGTCGACGTAGAAACCGGCGGTTTCAACTCCGCCACCGACGCCTTGCTGGAAATCGCCGCGACCACCATCGGCATGGACGAAAAAGGCTTTGTGTTCCCTGACCACACCTACTTCTTCCGTGTCGAACCGTTTGAAGGCGCCAACGTCGAAGCCGCAGCCCTGGAATTCACCGGGATCAAGCTCGATCACCCGTTGCGCATGGCAGTCAGCGAAGAAACGGCCCTGACCGACATCTTCCGTGGCGTGCGCAAGGCGCTCAAGGCCAACGGTTGCAAGCGAGCGATCCTGGTTGGCCACAACAGCAGCTTCGACCTGGGCTTCCTCAACGCCGCCGTCGCGCGCCTGGACATGAAGCGCAACCCGTTCCACCCGTTCTCCAGCTTCGACACCGCGACCCTGGCTGGCCTGGCGTACGGCCAGACCGTCCTGGCCAAAGCCTGCCAGGCGGCCGATATCGATTTCGATGGCCGTGAAGCCCACTCGGCCCGCTACGACACCGAGAAGACCGCCGAGCTGTTCTGCGGCATCGTCAACCGGTGGAAAGAGATGGGTGGCTGGCAGGATTTCAACGACTAAAGAGCAGAGCCATTGTGGCGGCGCCACTCTGCGGGAGCAAAGCTTGCTCGCGACACAGGCGACTCGGTTTCTGGAAGACCGCATCGCCGCCATCGCGGGCAAGCCTTGCTCCCACAGATAAATCCCCTCGCCACAGGGCTTTGTGTTTCAGCCGACAAGTTTGAAACACCCATAAAAAAACCGGCCCATGATGGGCCGGTTTTTTTATGCCTGTGTGCGCTTACAGCTTATCGCTGTGCTCGCCCAGGTAAGCAGCAACGCCTTCAGGCGAAGCGGTCATGCCCTTGTCGCCTTTTTTCCAGTTGGCCGGGCAGACTTCGCCGTGCTCTTCGTGGAACTGCAGCGCGTCGACCAGGCGGATCAGTTCTTCCATGTTACGACCCAGTGGCAGGTCGTTGATGATCTGCGAACGGACAACGCCTTTGTCGTCGATCAGGAACGCGCCACGGAAGGCCACGCCGCCTTCGGACTCAACGTCATAGGCCTTGGCGATTTCGTGCTTCATGTCGGCAGCCATGGTGTATTTCACCTGACCGATACCGCCATTGTTGATCGGAGTGTTGCGCCAGGCGTTGTGGGTGAAGTGCGAGTCGATCGAAACAGCGACCACTTCAACGTTGCGCGCCTTGAAATCATCCATGCGGTGATCCAGTGCGATCAGCTCGGACGGGCAGACGAAGGTGAAGTCCAGTGGATAGAAGAACACCAGGCCGTATTTGCCTTTGATGGCCGAGGACAGGGTGAAGCTGTCGACGATTTCGCCGTTGCCGAGGACGGCTGGTACGGTGAAGTCTGGGGCTTGTTTGCCTACGAGTACGCTCATTGGATATCTCCTGATGTAATAGCGTGAAAACAAGGTCCGGGCCAGCCTGTCACCCTCAGGCGACAGCCCTGTGACACGAACCCGCTTGCAAGGGCCGATCATCATACACCGCGCATTTGGACTGTCTTCAACGGTTTTTCGGTGGCATCGAAAAATCGCCGTCCGGTTTCATGCCGCATCAGTCGTTCTGGATAAACCGTTCGTCAGCCCGGCAACGCTCTGGCGAAAGACCTTGTGAAACCACTTTGACAATCATTCTCGTTAACATTAAGATCCGTCCCAATTGAGTCACAACCAGCGACGGTTCTCACTTATGTATGTATGCCTCTGCACTGGCGTCACCGACGGGCAAATCCGCGAAGCGATCTACGAAGGTTGCTGCAGCTATCGCGAAGTCCGCCAGGCCACCGGCGTAGCCAGCCAATGCGGCAAATGTGCCTGCCTGGCCAAGGAAGTGGTTCGTGAAACCCTCGCCAAAGTGCAAACGGCACAGGCCTCGATTTCCTACCCGGTAGAATTTACCGCGGCGTAATAGACAGTTTTCAAGGAACCGGACTCAATGTCCGGTTTTTTTATGCCTGTAAATCAAATGCTTAGCGTCCAGACGCGGAACACAAACATTCTTATTCCGATTAATTTTCATTTATTATTCAATAACTTAGGTTTGACACTCGTAAATGCGCGGCTCAAACTCTGCCTTATACACAGCTATTACAGGGCAGGCCTCATCATGAAAGGCGACATTACAGTCATCCAGCATCTCAACAAGATCCTTGCCAATGAGCTGGTCGCGATCAACCAATACTTCCTGCATGCGCGCATGTACGAGGATTGGGGCCTGAACAAGCTGGGCAAGCACGAATACCACGAATCCATCGACGAGATGAAGCACGCGGACAAGCTGATCAAGCGCATCCTGTTCCTCGAAGGCCTGCCGAACGTCCAGGACCTGGGCAAGCTGCACATTGGCGAACACACTCGCGAGATGCTTGAGTGCGACCTGCGTATCGAGCGCACCGGCCACACTGACCTGAAGGCCGCCATCGCCCATTGCGAAAGCGTTGGCGACTTCGGTAGCCGTGAACTACTGGAAGATATTCTCGAATCCGAGGAAGAGCACATCGACTGGCTGGAAACCCAACTGGGCCTGATCGACAAAGTCGGTCTGGAGAACTACCTGCAATCGCAGATGGGTGAAGAGTAAGCTTCCCCGAAAGCAAGCCACTAAAAAGCCCCGCCCTCTTTCGAGAGGCGGGGCTTTTTATTACCTGGGTTTCCAGGCCCACCTAAATCCACTGTGGGAGCGAGCTTGCTCCGGGCGGCGATCCGACGATAGCGGTGGATCAGGCAAAAAAATACTGACTGACCTACCGCTATCGCGAGCAAGCTCGCTCCCACATGGTTTCATGCATCCATAAATCAGGCTTCGGTCTTGTTCGCCGCCGCTTTTTCTACCGCTTCCTTGATCGTGGCCTGCAGAGAGCCGTCGGCGGCCATCTCGGTCATGATGTCGCTACCGCCGATCAGTTCACCACCTACCCACAGCTGTGGGAAGGTTGGCCAGTTGGCGTACTTGGGCAGGTTGGCGCGGATTTCCGGGTTCTGCAGGATGTCCACGTAGGCAAACTTCTCGCCACACGCCATCACCGCCTGAGCAGCCTTGGCCGAGAAACCGCACTGTGGCGCGTTCGGCGAGCCTTTCATGTAAAGCAGGATGGTGTTGTTGGCAATCTGGTCTTTAATCGTTTCGATGATATCCATGGAGCACCTCGGCTTAAAACTTTTGCGACTTAAGTTGTCGACACGGTGACGCATTGTAACGGAAAGCCGAACCTGCTCCAGAGACAATTTTACGCAGCCGCCACCTTCACCGGAACGCCGTTAAGCGCCGCGTTGCCGGACAACTCATCGAGCTGACAATCATCGGTCAGGTCGTTGGCGCTGGAGCCCGGCTGTCCGCTGGCAATGGTCATCTGCACGCCCGGCCGGGCATGGCCCCAGCCGTGGGGCAGGCTGACCACGCCTTTCATCATGTCCAGGCTGCCCAGCACCTCGACTTCGATGACGCCCACCCGCGAACTGACCGTCACCCGCTGCCCGTCCTCAAGGCCGCGACTGGCGAGGTCATCCGGGTGCATCAACAACTGATGACGCGGCTTGCCCTTCACCAGTCGATGGAAGTTATGCATCCAGGAGTTGTTGCTGCGCACATGGCGGCGGCCAATCATCAGCAACTCGTCCGGTTTTGGCGCCTGCAACGCGGCAAAGCGCACAAGGTCGGCAAGAATCACCGCTGGCGCGGCCTGCACCCGTTGGTTTTCGGTTTTCAGGCGCGCAGCCAGGTTGGGCTTGAGTGCGCCGAGGTCGATGCCATGGGGATGGTCGAACAGGGTCGCCAGGGACAACTTGTGCGGCGAGGCGTCGCCATACGCCCCGCTGCGCAGGCCAAAATCGATCATTTGCGCGGGGGGCATGGTCGGCTTGAGCTCCTTGCCGGTTCGGGTGGCAAAAGCCTTGGCCAGGCCGACAAAGATTTCCCAATCGTGCAGCGCGCCCTCGGGCTTGGGCAGGATCGCCCGGTTGAAACGGGTCACGTTGCGCACCGCGAACAGGTTGAACGTGGTGTCGTAATGATCGTTTTCCAGGGCCGAGGTCGAGGGCAGGATCAGGTCGGCATAACGCGTGGTTTCGTTGATGTACAAGTCGACGCTGACCATGAACTCCAGCCCGTCCAGGGCCTGCTCCAATTGCCGCCCGTTGGGTGTGGACAGCACCGGGTTGCCGGCCACGGTGACCAGCGCACGGATCTGGCCTTCGCCCTCGGTGAGCATTTCCTCGGCCAGGGCCGACACCGGCAACTCCCCCGCATATTCGGGACGCCCGGACACCCGGCTCTGCCAACGGTTGAAATGCCCGCCCGAGGTAGTGGCCACCAGGTCCACTGCCGGCTCGGTGCACAGCGCCCCGCCCACGCGATCAAGATTGCCAGTGATCAGATTGATCACCTGGATCAGCCAATGGCACAGCGTGCCAAACGCCTGGGTCGACACCCCCATCCGCCCGTAACACACAGCTGACGGGGCGGCGGCGAAGTCCCGGGCCAACTGCCGGATCTGCGCTGCCGGCACCGCACAGAGCGGACTCATCGCTTCAGCCGTGAAAGTGGCGACGGCCTCGCGCACCTCGTCCAGGCCGTCCACTGGCAGGTGGCTGTCACGGGTCAAACCTTCGCTGAACAATGTATTGAGCAAACCAAACAGCAGCGCGGCATCGCCGCCAGGGCGTACGAAGACGTGCTGGTTGGCAATGGCCGCCGTTTCGCTGCGGCGCGGATCGACCACCACCACTTTGCCACCACGGCCCTGGATCGCCTTGAGGCGCTTTTCCACATCCGGCACGGTCATGATGCTGCCGTTGGACGCCAGCGGATTACCGCCCAGGATCAGCATGAAGTCGGTGTGGTCGATGTCCGGAATCGGCAGCAGCAGGCCGTGACCGTACATCAGGTAGCTGGTCAGGTGATGGGGCAGTTGGTCCACCGAGGTCGCCGAGAAACGGCTGCGGGTTTTCAACAGGCCCAGGAAATAGTTGCTATGGGTCATCAGCCCATAGTTATGCACGCTGGGGTTGCCCTGGTAGACCGCCACCGCGTTCTGGCCGTGGCGCGCCTGGATATCCGCCAGGCGCTCGGCCACCAACGCAAAGGCGTCGTCCCAGGCAATGGGTTGCCATTCGTTGCCAACACGCTGCATGGGCTGGCGCAGGCGATCTGGATCGTTCTGGATATCTTGCAGGGCCACCGCCTTGGGGCAGATGTGCCCGCGGCTGAAGGTGTCCAGCGCATCGCCCTTGATCGAGGTGATCGCCAGGCCCTGGCCGTCGGTTTCGGTGGTTTCGAGGGTCAAGCCGCAGATGGCTTCACACAGATGGCACGCACGGTGGTGGAGAGTCTTGGTCATGGCCAGTCTCTGTTTTATTCGTGGCGGACGCTTTCGGCCGCGGGAACAAAACTATGGCGCGTGATCCCCGGCAACGCCAGCGACGTTCGTCCTGTGAATTGCCGGGCATCAGGCCCACCGATGACCGGGCGTCAAGGCTGGTCGGGAGGCGGCGCCAGCAGCTGGATTTCTTCGACGGTTTCCACCTGCTCCTGGGCAATGGGCACCCCCGTCAACTCGCCAATCAGCCGCCAATGCTCGTCGAGCCCGTTACTGATAGTCGCCATACGGTCGATCATCCGACGGCCCGCGGCCTTGGTCACCTCGTCATCGCTGCGCAGCAATTCGAATGACATGGAAGTCACCGAAGCCGTCAGGTGCGTCAGCGAGCGTGCAGTCAGCCCCAGCAGTTCCATCAATTGTTGCTCTTTCGAATCCATTTCGGGCTCCTGTGCCGCTGTGGCTCATTTATAACCCAGGCCTTTGCATTAGGAAATGTTTCACATCCACCAGTAGACAGGCGAAAGGATGGAATGGCATGGCGTAAACCGACCATCCTCCACGGCTCGCCCGCCACGCTGGATTGCCAAGCCAAGCAACGCCAGTGTACAAATGGGTCGCTGCTGTCAGGAAACCGGCCACAAATATGCCATCGCAGTCTGGCGATGGTCTCGCTGAAGTCCCCCAAAACCGTAGCCCTATTGGTAAGACGCGACATTTAATTATAAGATCGCGCCTTCCCCTATTTCGTCGCCCCGTGCGGCTTTTGCCGCAGGTCTCGCCCGTTTTTTCATTAAACAAGGCTTTGAGCATCTGCGGTCAGTTACAAAAAGGTAGTCAATCATGAGCGCAAGGCACTTTCTCTCCCTGATGGATCTCACGCCCGAAGAGTTGCTCGGCGTGATCCGTCGAGGCGTGGAGCTCAAGGACCTGCGTAACCGCGGCGTACTGTTCGAGCCCTTGAAAAACCGCGTGCTGGGAATGATCTTCGAGAAGTCATCGACCCGCACCCGCATCTCTTTCGAAGCCGGCATGATCCAACTGGGCGGCCAGGCGATCTTCCTGTCGCCCCGTGACACCCAGCTGGGCCGTGGCGAACCCATCAGCGACTGCGCCATCGTCATGTCGAGCATGCTCGACGCGATGATGATCCGTACCTTTGCCCACAGCACCCTGACCGAGTTCGCGGCCCATTCCCGCGTGCCCGTCATCAATGGCCTGTCCGATGACCTGCACCCCTGCCAGTTGCTGGCCGACATGCAGACGTTCCTCGAGCACCGTGGCTCGATCCAGGGCAAGACCGTGGCCTGGATCGGCGACGGCAACAACATGTGCAACAGCTATATAGAAGCGGCGATGCAATTCGACTTCCAACTGCGCATTGCCTGCCCCGAAGGTTTTGACCCCAATGCCGAGTTGCTGGCCAAGGCCGGGGAGCGGGTGACCATCGTCCGTGATCCGAAACAGGCCGTGGCCGGTGCACACCTGGTGAGCACCGACGTCTGGACCTCCATGGGCCAGGAAGAAGAAACCGCCAGGCGCCTCAAGCTGTTCGCGCCGCTTCAGGTCAACCGGGCCTTGCTCGACCTGGCGGATGCCGACGTACTGTTCATGCACTGCCTGCCGGCCCACCGTGGCGAGGAGATCAGCTTCGATTTGCTCGATGACCCCCGATCGGTGGCCTGGGACCAGGCAGAGAATCGACTTCACGCGCAAAAGGCCCTGCTCGAGTTCCTTGTCGAGCCGGCGTATCACCACGCATGAGCCACTCGCTGCTGCTGAACTTGCACAACCTGGCCTGCGGCTACCAAAACCAGCGGGTCGTGCAAAACCTCAACCTGCACCTCAATGCCGGCGATATCGGTTGCCTGCTCGGTTCGTCCGGGTGCGGCAAGACCACCACGTTGCGCGCCATCGCCGGCTTCGAACCGGTGCACGAGGGTGAAATCCAACTGGCCGGGGAAACCATTTCCCGCGCCGGTTTCACCCTCGCCCCGGAAAAACGCCGTATCGGCATGGTGTTCCAGGACTACGCCCTGTTCCCCCACCTGAGCGTGGCCGAGAACATTGCCTTTGGCATTCGCAAGCATCCGGACAAGGATCGCGTCGTCGAAGAGTTGCTGGAACTGGTCAACCTCAAGCACCTGGGCAAGCGTTTTCCCCATGAATTGTCCGGCGGCCAGCAACAGCGCGTGGCCCTGGCCCGAGCGCTGGCACCGGAACCACAACTGCTGTTGCTCGATGAGCCGTTCTCCAACCTCGATGGCGAGTTGCGACGCAAGCTCAGCCATGAAGTGCGGGATATTCTCAAGGCCCGCGGCACCAGCGCGATCCTGGTCACCCACGATCAGGAAGAAGCCTTCGCCGTAAGTGACCATGTCGGGGTATTCAAGGAAGGTCGACTGGAACAGTGGGACACGCCCTACAACCTGTACCACGAACCGCTGACGCCATTCGTCGCAAGCTTCATTGGCCAGGGCTATTTCATTCGCGGCCGGCTCGACAGCCCGGAATCGGTACAGACCGAGCTGGGCCTCCTGCGTGGCAACCGCGCCTACACCTGGCCCATCGGCGGAGCGGTGGATGTGTTGCTGCGCCCGGACGATATCGTCTACGCACCGGACAGCCCGCTCACCGCCAGCATTGTCGGCAAGACGTTCCTGGGCGCTTCAACCTTGTATCGCCTGCAATTGCCCACAGGCGCGCAATTGGAATCGATCTTCCCCAGCCACGCCGACCATCAGCTTGGGGACAGTGTCGGCATCCGCGTGGCGGCTGAACACCTGGTGCTGTTCCAGGCCTCGGGCAGCACCGCGGCGCACATCCCGCCGGTGGACAGCGGTGTGCGGCGCTACAGCGCGGCCAGCTAAGACTTGGAGAAATGCAACCTCTGTGGGAGCGAGCTTGCTCGCGATAGCGGTGGTTCAGCTCACATCAATGTTGAATGTGGCTACGCCATCGCGAGCAAGCTCGCTCCCACAGTGGATCTCCCACAATTGATCTCATTGGCTTGAGTACTAACTCACCCCAACATCAACGTCCCACTGGCCACCAACGTCGCATTCCCGCCGATCTTCACCCGCTCCCCCTCCAGCCGACAGAACAAGGCGCCGCCCCGGGCCGAGCATTGGTAAGCCGTCAGGCCGTGCTTGCCCAAGCGCTTGGACCAATAGGGAATCAGGCTGCAGTGGGTCGATCCGGTGACTGGGTCCTCGTTGATGCCGATCGCAGGGGCAAAATAGCGCGAGACAAAATCATGCTTGCTCCCCGGCGCGGTCACAATAGCGCCGGGCCAAGGCAGTTTTGCCAGTGCCGCCATGTCCGGCTTGCAATCGAGCACCGCTTGCTCCGACTCCAGCACCACGAACAGCTCGTTGGAACTCAGCACATCCACCGCTTCGACGCCCAAGGCATTCTGGACGGCCAAGGACGCGCCCAACTCGGCAGGCACGACGGCCGGAAAATCCAGCCACAGCCGATCACCCTCACGCGTAACGCTCAACGAACCGGATTTGCAGATGAAATCCAGTCGTTCGACGGTTTCGTGGTAGACCTCGAACAGTACATAAGCACTGGCCAACGTGGCGTGTCCGCACAGCGGGACTTCGGTGGTGGGCGTAAACCAGCGGATATGCCAATGCTGGCCTTCACGCACCAGAAATGCGGTTTCAGCCAGGTTATGTTCGGCGGCGATCTTCTGCATCAACTCATCGGCAAGCCAGCCGTCGAGCCGATAGACCATCGCCGGGTTACCGCCGAACGGCCGATCACTGAACGCATCGACCTGATGAAACGCAAGCTGCATGGCACTTCTCCTTATTTTTTGATGCGCCAGCATGGGGTGTAGCGGTACGGCTTATCCAGTGACAGATCAGCAGAATTTTCACCCTACAGCGCCGGATAAAAACACCGACCAGGCCTTACACCCCTGTGGCGAGGGCGCTTGCTCCCGCTTGGCTGCGCAGCAGCCACCCGGCTATCAAGTCCGCCCAATATCGGCAAACGTCGCCCCGGTGTGCTCCTTCAAAACCGAAGGCGCCAACTCGACTTCCAGCCCGCGCCGCCCCGCACTGACAAACATACTGGCAAGCGGCTGTGCGGAACTGTCGATAAACGTGCGCAGGCGCTTCTTCTGCCCCAGCGGGCTGATCCCACCGAGCAAATAACCGGTCGAACGCTGCGCGGCCGCCGGGTCGGCCATCTCGACCTTTTTAACCCCGGCGGCATGGGCCAGGCCTTTCAGATCCAGGCTTCCGGCCACGGGCACCACCGCCACCAACAGCTCACCCTTTTCGCTGGCCGCCAACAACGTCTTGAACACCTGCGCCGGATCCAACCCGAGCTTTTCCGCCGCTTCCAAACCGTAGGAAGCGGCCTTGGGATCGTGTTCGTAACTGTGGATGCGATGTTCGGCGCGCACTTTCTTAAGCAGATCCAACGCGGGTGTCATGACTGCTCCTGACAAGGAAATGAAAAAAAGAGTGGCCGGATTCTAAGCCATCGCCAGCGAAAAGGCTTGGGAGGGCGTCGCGTGTTCCGGTGATCCGCCGCCAATGGAAGAGTCATTCACGCCACGAATAGTTGAAATGTGACCGACGGTTCACTTTCGACCTTTGACACCAGCGTTTCTTGTCTATATTTTTTCGAAACTGAAAGTCATATCGCAGGTCTCAAACAGCAACCCGAGATCAGGATGGGGATCCTGCCTCGGTGGAGATCGCGCCATCGAGCTTTATCGAAGGCGCAGCAAAACAACAAAAAACCGAGGTTTGAATGACAACTGCTTTACAACAGCCGTCCCTGTCCAGCCAATGCCTGGCTGAATTCCTGGGCACTGCCCTGCTGATTTTTTTTGGCACCGGGTGTGTCGCGGCGCTCAAGGTTGCGGGTGCCAGCTTCGGCTTGTGGGAAATCAGCATCATCTGGGGCGTCGGCGTCAGCATGGCGATCTATCTGAGCGCAGGCATTTCCGGCGCCCATCTCAACCCCGCCGTCAGCATTGCCCTGTGCATTTTCACTGACTTCGAAAAGCGCAAACTGCCTCTCTACATGCTTTCCCAGTTGGCCGGTGCTTTCTGCGGCGCCCTCCTGGTCTATACGCTGTACAGCAACCTATTCTTCGATTTCGAACAGTCCCGGCACATGATTCGCGGCACCGAAGCGAGCCTCGAATTGGCCTCGGTGTTTTCCACCTACCCGCACTCAGCGCTGTCCACCAGCCAGGCCTTCCTTGTGGAGGTGATCATCACGGCCATCCTGATGGGTGTGATCATGTCCCTGACCGATGACAACAATGGCTTGCCTCGCGGCCCACTGGCGCCATTGCTGATCGGCCTGCTGATTGCCGTGATCGGCAGTTCCATGGGGCCCCTGACAGGCTTTGCGATGAACCCGGCGCGGGACTTCGGTCCTAAGCTGATGACTTTCTTCGCCGGCTGGGGTGAAATTTCCCTCACGGGTGGACGCGACATCCCGTACTTCCTGGTTCCGATTTTTGCACCTATCGTGGGTGCCTGCCTCGGTGCTGCGGCCTATCGCGGGCTGATTGCCCGCCACCTGCCCAGCGCCATAACTGCTACAAAGGATGCAAAAACGGCCATTGACGGCAAGCCCAGAACATCCTGAAACAGTCGGTGCAGGCTCTTGCCCATCGAACCTGCGCCGTGGCTTCTTCCTTTTACGTCCCAAGGCAATCGACATGACCGATATCCAGAACAAGAACTACATCATTGCCCTCGACCAGGGTACGACCAGCTCGCGCGCGATCATCTTCGACCGTGACGCCAACGTGGTCTGCACCGCCCAGCGCGAATTCGCCCAGCATTACCCGCAGGCCGGCTGGGTCGAACATGACCCGATGGAAATCTTCGCCACCCAGAGCGCGGTCATGGTCGAAGCCCTCGCCCAGGCCGGCCTGCACCATGACCAGGTGGCCGCCATCGGCATCACCAACCAGCGTGAAACCACCGTGGTCTGGGACAAGACCACCGGCCGCCCGATCTACAACGCCATCGTCTGGCAATGCCGCCGCAGTACCGAAATCTGCCAGCAGCTCAAGCGCGATGGCCACGAGCAGTACATCAGCCAAACCACCGGCCTGGTCACCGACCCGTACTTTTCCGGCACCAAGCTCAAGTGGATCCTGGACAACGTCGAAGGCAGCCGCGAGCGTGCGCGCAACGGTGAACTGCTGTTCGGCACCGTCGACAGCTGGCTGATCTGGAAATTTACCGGCGGCAAAGTCCACGTCACCGACTACACCAACGCCTCGCGCACCATGCTCTTCAACATTCACTCGCTGGAATGGGACGCGAAGATGCTCGACATCCTCGACATCCCCCGCGAAATGCTCCCGCAAGTGAAATCGTCCTCGGAAATATATGGCCGCACCAAGAGCGGCATCGCCATCGGAGGCATCGCCGGCGACCAGCAGGCGGCCCTGTTCGGCCAGATGTGCGTGGAGCCGGGCCAGGCGAAAAACACCTACGGCACCGGCTGCTTCCTGCTGATGAACACCGGTAAAAAGGCCGTGAAATCCAATCACGGCATGCTCACCACCATCGCCTGCGGCCCGCGCGGCGAAGTCGCCTACGCCTTGGAAGGCGCGGTGTTCAATGGTGGTTCCACGGTCCAGTGGCTGCGCGATGAACTGAAGATCATCAACGACGCGCTGGATACCGAATACTTTGCCAACAAGGTCAAGGACAGCAACGGCGTGTACCTGGTGCCCGCCTTCACCGGCCTGGGCGCACCATACTGGGACCCCTATGCCCGCGGCGCGCTGTTTGGCCTGACCCGCGGTGTACGCGTCGATCACATCATTCGCGCAGCGCTGGAGTCGATTGCCTACCAGACCCGCGACGTACTCGACGCCATGCAGCAGGATTCGGGTGAACGCCTCAAGGCCCTGCGCGTCGACGGTGGCGCGGTGGCGAACAACTTCCTGATGCAGTTCCAGGCCGACATCCTGGGTACCCAGGTCGAGCGCCCGAAAATGCGTGAAACCACAGCCTTGGGCGCGGCGTACCTGGCCGGCCTGGCGTGCGGCTTCTGGGGCAGCCTGGAAGAACTGCGCGGCAAAGCAGTGATCGAGCGCGAATTCGAACCGCAACTGGAGGAGCAGGCGAAGGAAAAACTCTACGCCGGCTGGCAGAAGGCGGTCAGCCGCACCCGTGACTGGGAACCCCATGAAGACGCTGAATAAAGCCTGATAAGGTTCTGAAACTGGTCGGGAGTGGATTCCTGCGGCATCATGGGCAAATTTTGTACGGCAGCCCAAAGGAAGCCCCATGAATCTGCCTCCCCGCCAGCAGCAAATCCTCGAACTGGTCCGCGAACGCGGCTATGTCAGCATCGAGGAAATGGCGCAGCTATTCGTCGTCACCCCGCAAACCATTCGCCGCGATATCAACCAACTGGCGGAAGTGAACCTGCTGCGTCGCTACCACGGCGGCGCCGCCTACGACTCAAGCGTGGAAAACACCGCCTACGCCATGCGCGCCGATCAGATGCGCGACGAGAAGCAACGCATCGCCGAAGCCATCGCTGCTCAGATCCCCGATCATGCCTCACTATTCATCAACATCGGCACCACCACCGAATCCATCGCCCGGGCGCTGCTCAATCACAACCATCTGAAGGTCATCACCAATAACCTGCACGTGGCTTCGATCCTCAGCGCCAAGGATGACTTCGAAGTCCTGATCGCCGGCGGCAACGTACGGCGTGATGGCGGCGTGGTGGGTCAGGCCAGCGTCGATTTCATCAACCAGTTCAAGGTCGACTTCGCCCTGGTGGGCATCAGCGGGATCGATGAAGACGGCAGCCTGCTGGACTTCGACTACCAGGAAGTGCGGGTCTCCCAAGCCATCATCGCCAACGCCCGGCAAGTGCTGCTGGCGGCGGACTCCAGCAAATTCGGGCGCAACGCCATGGTCCGCCTGGGGCCTATCAGCCTGATCGACTGCCTGGTGACCGACCAGCAACCGGTGCCGGCCCTGGCGCAACTATTGGCCCAGCACAAGATTCGGCTGGAGGTGGTCTGACTTCACCCCCGCCCCCTCTGTGGCGAGGGAGCTTGCTCCCGCTCGGCGGCGTAGCCGTCGTAAAAACGGCCTGGTGCGGTTAGCCTGAAGAAATACGCCAGCCTGCTTGGGATGGCTTCGCCATCCAGCGGGAGCAAGCTCCCTCGCCACAGAAGCATTCCACAATTCTCTTTTTGTTCGTAAATTTTCCTTTCAGCCGCATTCGATCAGTAATTTCAATCGAATTCGACTGGTCGTGGCTGTGCTTATGGGCTAGTATTTTCGCAAATGAACATTTATGTTCGAATTCAAATATTTCGAAAAAGAGCCCGAGGCCAGCCGATGCCCACTTCTACCTTGCCTACGCCCCCTCTCGCCGAGGTTTACGACGTCGCCGTCATTGGTGGCGGTATCAACGGCGCGGGGATTGCCGCGGACGCTGCCGGTCGCAGTCTTTCGGTGTTCCTTTGCGAAAAGGACGACCTGGCCAGCCACACTTCGTCGGCCAGCAGCAAGCTGATCCATGGCGGCCTGCGCTATCTCGAACATTATGAATTCCGCCTGGTCCGCGAAGCGCTGGCCGAGCGCGAAGTACTGCTGACCAAGGCCCCGCACATCGTCAAGCAAATGCGCTTCGTGCTGCCTCACCGCCCACATCTGCGCCCGGCCTGGATGATCCGCGCCGGCCTGTTCCTCTACGATCACCTGGGCAAGCGTGAGCAGCTCGCCGGCTCGAAAAGCCTGAAGTTCGGTGCCGACAGCGCATTGAAAAGCGAGATCACCAAAGGTTTCGAATATTCCGACTGCTGGGTCGACGATGCGCGGCTGGTGGTGCTCAACGCCATGGCCGCCCGGGAAAAAGGCGCGCATATCCACACCCGCACCCGTTGTGTGAACGCCCGTCGCAGCAAAGGCCTGTGGCACTTGCACCTGGAACGTGCCGACGGCAGCCTGTTCTCGATCCGTGCCAAGGCATTGGTCAACGCCGCCGGCCCGTGGGTTGCCAAGTTCATTCGCGATGATCTGAAGCTGGAATCGCCCTACGGCATCCGCCTGATCCAAGGCAGCCACCTGATCGTGCCGAAACTCTACGAAGGCGAGCATGCGCATATTCTGCAAAACGAAGACCAGCGCATCGTGTTCACCATTCCGTACCTGAACCAGTTCACCCTGATCGGTACCACTGACCGCGAATACACCGGTGACCCGGCCAAAGTGGCGATCACCGAGGGCGAAACCGATTACCTGTTGAAGGTAGTCAATGCCCACTTCAAGAAGCAGATCAGCCGCGACGATATCCTGCACAGTTATTCCGGTGTGCGTCCGCTGTGCAATGACGAATCCGACAACCCGTCGGCCGTGACCCGCGACTACACCCTGGCGCTGTCGGGCGGTGGTGAAGAAGCCCCCTTGTTGTCGGTGTTCGGCGGCAAGCTGACCACCTACCGCAAACTGGCCGAATCGGCGATGGCGCAACTGGCCCCCTATTTCACCCAGATGCGTCCGAGCTGGACCGCCGTAGAGGCCCTCCCCGGCGGTGAAAACATGACCACCCCGCAGGCGCTTTGCTCGGCGATCCGCGACAAGTTCGACTGGCTGCCAACCGACATTGCCCGCCGCTGGGCCACCACCTACGGCAGCCGCACCTGGCGCATGCTCGAAGGCGTGCACAACCTGAGCGACCTGGGCGAGCACATCGGTGCCGGCCTCTATACCCGTGAAGTCGATTATCTGTGCAGCGACGAGTGGGCCGTCGATGCCCAGGACATCCTGTGGCGCCGCAGCAAGCTGGGCTTGTTCACCACCCCGGTCGAGCAGGAGAAACTGCAGCAGTACCTGGACAAGGTCGAACACAACCGCCGCAAGATCGAAGCGGCCTGACCGATACCCGGCTGAACCCAAGAGCCCCTGAATCCTGAGATTCAGGGGCTTTTTGCTATCTGGGCTCCACCGACGCCCCCCTGTGGGAGCGAGCTTGCTCGCGATGAGGCCAGCACATTCAACCTCTATGGGACTGACCCACCGCTATCGCGAGCAAGCTCGCTCCCACAATGGATCGAGGCAGGCTCAAGGTATTCGGTTTTCCGAACAAGACCCACCAGTCAGTTCGGCTAACCGGATAAATCAGGTCGCATAAAACCTGAAACAAAACATTAACTTCTTTTAAAAACAATGATTTACCAATACTCGACTGGCCTGGCACGACTCATGCTCTACACTTCTCGAGACGAATGCCTGTACGCCAACACAACAGGAGCTGCCAGGCACTTCGAAGTACTCAGGGCCGACAAACCGGCCGAAATAAAAAAAACAATGTCGAGGAAACATCGATGCGTATCGTTCCCCATCTCCTGGGCGCAGCCATTGCTGCCGCTCTGATCAGCACTCCGGTTTTCGCAGCCGAACTGACCGGCACACTGAAAAAGATCAAAGAGTCCGGCGTTGTCACGCTGGGACATCGCGACGCTTCCATTCCGTTTTCCTACATCGCGGACGCTTCCGGCAAGCCGGTCGGCTACTCCCACGATATCCAGCTGAAAGTCGTCGAAGCGCTGAAAAAAGACCTGGACCTGCCCAACCTGCAGGTCAAGTACAACCTGGTCACCTCGCAAACCCGTATCCCACTGGTGCAAAACGGCACCGTGGACCTGGAGTGCGGCTCCACCACCAACAACGTCGAGCGTCAGCAGCAGGTTGACTTCTCCGTTGGCATCTTCGAGATCGGCACCAAGCTGCTGTCCAAGAAAGATTCCAAGTACAAGGATTTCGACGACCTCAAGGGCAAGAACGTCGTGACCACCGCCGGCACCACGTCCGAGCGCCTGCTCAAGTCGATGAACGCCGACAAGCAGATGGGCATGAACGTCATCTCCGCCAAGGACCACGGCGAATCCTTCCAGATGCTGGAATCGGGTCGCGCCGTTGCGTTCATGATGGACGACGCCCTGCTGGCTGGCGAAGCCGCCAAGGCCAAGAAAGCCGATGACTGGGCCGTGACCGGTACCCCACAGTCCTACGAAATCTACGGTTGCATGATGCGCAAGGGCGACGAGCCGTTCAAAAAGGCTGTCGATGACGCCATCAAGGCTACCTACGCTTCGGGCGAGATCAACAAGATCTACGAAAAGTGGTTCATGCAACCTATCCCGCCAAAAGGCCTGAACCTGAACTTCCCGATGAGCGAAGAGCTCAAGAAGTTGATCGCCACCCCGACCGACAAAGCGGCTGACGAAAAGAAATCCTGATTTCTGACTAACCTTATCTCCTGAAGGGGCCCGGCCCTTTCAGGGGATGGTCACTCCCTGCTGGCAAATCTGGAAACACTCGAACCGGTGGTTGTCGAGCCGATCGCGTGTGCCTGGCCTCCAAGCCGGGCGGGAACGGAGTTTCCCCAGGCGGGCATTTGTACATCGAACGATCTGAGGGGAGACCCTAATGAATTACAACTGGGACTGGGGCGTGTTCTTCAAGTCCACCGGCGTGGGCAGCGAGACTTATCTCGACTGGTACGTGGCCGGCCTGGGCTGGACTATCGCCATCGCCGTCGTAGCCTGGATCATCGCCCTGCTGCTGGGCTCGGTACTAGGCGTCATGCGTACCGTGCCGAACCGGCTGGTGTCGGGTATCGCCACGTGCTACGTGGAGCTTTTCCGTAACGTGCCGCTGCTGGTGCAGCTGTTCATCTGGTACTTCCTGGTGCCGGACCTGCTGCCCGCCGATATGCAGGAGTGGTACAAGCAGGACCTGAACCCGACCACCTCGGCCTACCTGAGCGTCGTCGTGTGCCTGGGCCTGTTCACCGCCGCCCGGGTTTGCGAACAGGTGCGTACCGGTATCCAGGCGCTGCCGCGCGGCCAGGAATCCGCCGCCCGTGCCATGGGCTTCAAGCTGCCGCAGATCTACTGGAACGTGCTGCTGCCCCAGGCCTACCGGATCATCATTCCGCCGCTTACCTCGGAATTCCTCAACGTCTTCAAGAACTCCTCCGTGGCGTCGCTGATCGGCCTGATGGAACTGCTCGCGCAGACCAAGCAGACCGCCGAGTTCTCCGCCAACCTGTTCGAAGCCTTTACCCTGGCGACGCTGATCTATTTCACCTTGAACATGAGCCTGATGCTGCTCATGCGCATGGTCGAGAAGAAAGTCGCGGTGCCCGGCCTGATCTCCGTGGGGGGTAAATAATGGAATTCGACTTCACTGGCATCATCCCGGCCATTCCCGGCTTGTGGAACGGCATGGTGATGACCCTCAAGCTGATGGCCCTGGGTGTCGTCGGCGGGATCATCCTGGGGACCATCCTGGCGCTGATGCGCCTGTCCCACAACAAGCTTGTGTCCAATATCGCTGGCGCCTACGTCAACTATTTCCGCTCGATTCCGCTGCTGCTGGTCATCACCTGGTTCTACCTGGCGGTGCCGTTCGTGCTGCGCTGGATCACCGGCGAAGACACGCCGATCGGCGCGTTCGGCTCCTGCGTCGTGGCGTTCATGATGTTCGAGGCGGCGTACTTCTGCGAAATCGTGCGGGCCGGCGTGCAGTCGATCCCCAAGGGCCAGATGGGCGCCGCCCAGGCACTGGGGATGAATTATGGCCAGGTCATGCGCCTGATCATCCTGCCCCAGGCGTTTCGCAAGATGACCCCGCTGCTGCTGCAACAAAGCATCATCCTGTTTCAGGACACCTCGTTGGTCTACACGGTCGGCCTGGTGGACTTCCTCAATGCTTCGCGGGCCAATGGCGACATCATCGGCCGCTCCAATGAGTTCCTGATCATCGCAGGTCTCGTGTACTTCACAATCAGCTTTGCCGCCTCGCTGCTGGTCAAGCGTCTGCAAAAAAGGTTCGCCGTATGATCTCTATCAAGAACATCAACAAGTGGTATGGGGACTTCCAGGTACTGACCAATTGCAGCACCGAGGTCAGCAAGGGTGAGGTTGTGGTGGTGTGCGGGCCGTCCGGTTCGGGCAAATCCACGCTTATCAAGTGCGTGAACGCCCTGGAACCGTTCCAGAAAGGCGACATCGTGGTCGATGGCACGTCCATCGCCGACCCGAAGACCAACCTGCCGAAACTGCGTTCGCGCGTGGGCATGGTGTTCCAGCATTTCGAACTGTTCCCGCACCTGACCATCACCGAAAACCTGACCATCGCGCAGATCAAGGTGCTGGGCCGCAGCAAGGAAGAGGCCACCAAGAAAGGCCTGCAACTGCTTGAGCGGGTCGGTCTCTCGGCCCACGCCCACAAGCACCCGGGCCAGCTCTCCGGCGGCCAGCAGCAGCGCGTGGCGATTGCCCGTGCACTGGCGATGGACCCGGTGGTGATGCTGTTCGACGAACCAACCTCGGCCCTTGACCCGGAAATGGTCAACGAAGTGCTCGACGTGATGGTGCAACTGGCCCACGAAGGCATGACCATGATGTGCGTGACCCACGAAATGGGCTTCGCCCGCAAAGTGGCGAACCGGGTGATCTTCATGGACCAGGGCCAGATCATCGAAGATTGCGAGAAAGAAGAGTTCTTCGGCGACATCAGCGCCCGCTCCGAACGCGCGCAGCATTTCCTTGAGAAAATCCTGCAGCACTAAACAACACCGCTCCCCACTGTGGGAGCGAGCTTGCTCGCGATAGCGGACTGCCAGTCACCTGATTGTCGACTGATCAGCAGTCATCGCGAGCAAGCTCGCTCCCACAAGGGAGATGTGTTGGCTTGTCGATTTGTGTTGTGGTTGACCCAAGGCTTCTGTGATGAAATGCGACCCCACCCTTTATCGCGCCGCGCCGCCATCACTCGCCGTGAAACCCCGCCTGATCCGCCATCTGTTCCTGCCGCCACTGGTCATCGCCCTGATGATCGGTCTGGGTTACCTCGGCTTCTGGATCAGCGAGCACTATGGCGTACGTGGCCTCGCCGAGAATGGCGAACGCCAGTTGGAGCTGCACGCCCGTGCGGTCGAAAGCGAGATCAGCAAGTACACCTACCTGCCCAGCCTGCTGGAACTTGAATCGAGTGTCTCGCAACTGCTCGACGACCCGACGCCCGAGCACCGCAGGACCGTCAACGAATACCTCGAAGGCCTGAACCGCCGCAGCCGCAGCCGGGCCATCTACGTGATGGACACCACCGGCCGGGTGATGGCCACCAGCAACTGGCGCGATGTCGACAGTTACCTGGGCGAAGACCTGTCCTTCCGCGCCTATTTCCAGAACGCCGTGCGCGGCCAGCCGGGGCGTTTCTACGGCATCGGCAGCACCAACGGCGAACCTGGCTACTACCTGGCCCATGGCCTGGAGCAACAAGGCAAGATCATTGGTGTGGCCGTGGTCAAGGTGCGCCTCGAAGCCCTGGAGGAACGCTGGCAGCGAGCGCGGCTGGAGGCGTTTGTCAGTGATGAGAACGGCATCATCATCCTGTCCAGCGACCCGGCGCGGCGGCTCAAGTCGGTTCGCCCCCTGAGCGACGACACCAAGGAACGCCTGGCCCGCAGCCTGCAGTACTACTGGTTCCCGCTCAATGAGCTGGTGCCCCTGGCCCGGGAACGCCTGGCCGAAGGCATGGAGAAACTGACGTTCCCGGCCAACAGCGAACTGGTGTCCGACGAGCGCGCCATCAGCTACTTGTCGCAGACCCGGCCCTTGAGCGATACACCGTGGAATTTCACCCTGCTGACCCCGCTTGAAGACCTGCGTCGCCAGGCGATCAACCAAGGCATCCTGGTGGCCGTGGCGTTCGCCCTGGTGGCCTTCCTGCTGATCGCCTGGAACGAGCGGCGCAAGGTCATCGCCACCCGTCTCGCGGCCCGGGAAGCCTTGCAGCAAGCCAACAACCAGCTCGAGCGTCGGATTACCGAACGCACCACCGACCTGCGCGCCAGCAACGAACGACTCAAGGGCCAGATCCGCGAGCGGCGCCAGGCCGAAGAGACCTTGCGCCGGGCCCAGGACGAATTGGTCCAGGCCGGTAAACTGGCGGCCATCGGCCAGATGTCCACCAGCATCGCCCACGAACTCAACCAACCGCTGGCGGCGCTGCGCACCTTGTCCGGCAATACCGTGCGCTTCCTGGAACGCGGTCAACTGGACATCGCCAGCACCAACCTCAAGACCATCAACGAATTGATCGACCGCATGGGCCGGATCACCGCCAGCCTGCGCTCCTTTGCCCGGCGTGGGGACGACCAGGGCCAGGCCAGCCTCGGCAAAGGCGTCGAGGCCGCGCTGCAACTGCTGGGCGCTCGTCTTGAAAGCTTGAACATCCAGATTCATTCCGGTTTCGACGACGTCCAGGTGCAAATTGACCAGACGCGCCTGGAGCAGATCCTGGTGAACCTGATCGGCAATGCCCTGGACGCCATGCAGACGCAACCCGAACCGCAGCTGTGGCTCGAAGGCCAGGCCGGCGATGGCAAATATCGCCTGCGTGTGCGAGATAACGGCCACGGTATTGACCCAGAAGCACGCAAGCATCTGTTCGAACCCTTCTTCACCACCAAACCCGGCGAGCAAGGCCTGGGCCTGGGCCTGACGCTTTCCGCCAGCCTGGCCGCCGCCACGGGCGGATACCTGGGCGTCGAACACCCGGTTGAAGGCAGTGGAACCACATTTGTCCTCAGTTTACCGTTGGTAAGCCTTTCACCTGTCGAGCCGCTATGAACCACGACCTGAGCGTACTGATCGTCGAAGACGACCCCCACGTCCTGCTGGGCTGCCAGCAGGCCTTGAGCCTGGAAGACATTCCCTGCATCGGCGTGGGCAGCGCCGAAGAGGCCCTGGAGCGTGTCGACGATAACTTTGCCGGCATCGTCATCAGCGACATTCGCCTACCGGGCATCGACGGCCTGGAACTGCTGACCCGCCTCAAGGCACGGGACCGCAGCCTGCCGGTGGTGCTGATCACCGGCCACGGCGACATCTCCATGGCCGTCGGTGCCATGCAAAAAGGCGCCTATGACTTCATGGAGAAACCCTTCTCCCCTGAACGCCTGGTAGACGTCGCCCGCCGCGCCCTGGAGCAGCGCAGCCTCGCCCGGGAAGTGTCATCGCTGCGTCGGCAATTGGCCGAACGCGATTCCCTGGAAGGCCGGATCATTGGCCGCTCGCCCGCCATGCAGCACCTGCGCGCGCTGATCGCCAACGTCGCCGACACCTCGGCCAACGTGCTGATCGAAGGCGAAACCGGCACCGGCAAGGAACTGGTCGCCCGTTGCCTGCATGACTTCAGCCGACGCCACGACAAGCAGTTCGTCGCACTGAACTGCGGCGGCCTGCCGGAGAACCTGTTCGAAAGCGAGATTTTCGGCCACGAAGCCAATGCCTTTACCGGCGCCGGCAAACGCCGGATCGGCAAGATCGAACACGCCGACGGTGGCACGCTGTTTCTCGACGAAGTGGAAAGCATGCCCCTGCCCTTGCAGATCAAATTGCTGCGCGTGCTGCAGGAACGCACCCTCGAGCGCCTGGGTTCGAACCAGAGCGTGGCCGTGGATTGCCGGGTAATCGCCGCCACCAAGTCCGACCTGGACGAAATGGGCCGGGCAGGGCAGTTCCGCAGCGACCTGTATTACCGCCTCAACGTGGTGACCCTGGAACTGCCGCCACTGCGCGAGCGGCGCGAAGACATCCTGCAACTGTTCAAGCACTTTCTCCAGCAGTCGTCCCTGCGCTTTGACCGCACGGTGCCGGAGCTGGACAACCAGACCCTGTCGAACCTGATGAGCCACGACTGGCCGGGCAACGTGCGCGAACTGCGCAACGTCGCCGAGCGTTACGCCCTGGGCCTGCCGGCGTTCAAGCGCGCCGGTGCCAGCGGTGGTAGCCAGGGCCTGGCCTTTGCCGAAGCCGTGGAAGCCTTCGAGCGCAACCTGCTGGTGGACGCCCTGCAACGCAGCGGCGGCAACCTGACCCAGGCCAGCCTGGAACTGGGCATGGCCAAGACCACGCTGTTCGACAAAGTCAAAAAATATGGCCTGAGCCATTAATCAACTGGGCGGGAAACCTGTGGATCTGATTTTCAAGGCGGCGCTCGGTGCAGCCGTGGTGGTCATCCTGGCGATGCTGGCCAAGACCAAGAACTATTACATCGCCGGGCTGGTGCCGCTGTTCCCGACCTTCGCCCTGATCGCCCATTACATCGTCGGCAAGGGCCGCTCGGTGGACGACCTGAAGACCACCATCGTGTTTGGGATGTGGTCGATCATTCCGTACTTCGTCTATCTGGCAACGCTGTACGTGATGGTCGACCGCATGCGCCTCGAAGCCTCATTGGCCGTGGCAGCCGTCGCCTGGCTGATGGCTGCCACGGTGCTGGTCAGCACTTGGGTACGGCTTCACGGCTGATCTCTGTGATCAATAACCGACGGTAAATCGCGTGCGCGAAAACTGCGGCGTTTCCACTTCATCGATCATCGCGATGGCGTAGTCGGCAAAGCTGATCCAGCTACGCCCGGCATCGTCGAACAGCAGGTGATTCTTGCCGAGGCGAAACTGCTCCGTGCGCTCGGTTTCGACGAATTCTGCCGAAGGCGAAAGGAAGGTCCAGTCCAGGTCTTGCTCCTGGCGCAGCACATCGAGGAACAATGCTCCGGCACTGGCTTCGGCCAGGTATTCCTCCGGGAAGCCCTCGCTGTCGATCACACGAGAGCCGTCCGGGAGCAGCAACGAGCCGGCCCCACCGACCACCAGCAAACGCTTGACCCCAGCGGCTTTCACCGGTGCGATGAGCTTGTCGGCCGGCACGCTGGCGAAGTGAGCGGCACTGATCACCACGTCATGCCCGGCGATGGCCGCGGTCAACGCCTCGCTGTCCAATACATCCAATTGCTTGCTGAGCACCCCGGCCCTTTCACCAATTTTCGCGGTGTTGCGGGCAATGGCCGTCACGCTGTGACCACGGCGCAGGGCTTCTTCCAGCAATTGGCTGCCGGCACGACCGGTGGCTCCGATGATTGCGATTTTGCTCATGGTGTTCTCCAGTGATTACACAAGATGCTATTGAAGCGGTTGCTTGAATATTTCCAAGTGACAGAGCCTTCGTGGCTTGAAATGAAGCCCTTGTGGCGAGGGAGCTTGCTCCCGCTCGGCTGCGCAGCAGTCGCAAAAATGCTCATGCGGTGTGCCAGATACAACTCATTGGCTGGTATTGGGGCCGCTGCGCAGCCCAGCGGGAGCAAGCTCCCTCGCCACAAAAAGCGCATCCGCTACCTTGGAATCAGGGTGGTCACCACTTCATCTCGCCCTTCGCCACCTTGGCACTCAGTTCCAGGGAACTGTCTTCACCCAGGTTCGGGTAGCGTTGCTTCATGGCGGCGATCAGCGCGGCGGAATCCTTGGCCTTGGCGGTTTCTTCATCGAAGGCCTTGATATAGCCGGCGGTGAATGTCACCGGGGCCAGGGACCGGGCGCTTTCACCCAGATAGTGGCCCGGGATCACGGTGTTCGGCTGCAGCTTTTCAATACCGGCAAGGGTCGCCAGCCAGTCCTTGTGGGACTGCGGCGTCTGGGTGTCGGCCATCCAGACATGGATGTTCTCGGCCACCACCACACCGCCAACCACGGCCTTGATCGATGGAATCCACACGAAGCTGCGGTCCGGTTGCGGGCCATCAAGGCCAACGATCTGCAAGCGCTGGCCTTCCAGGGTCAAGCTGTCGCCCTTGAGTACCTGGGGCACGATGGCTTTGGTCGGTGCATCGGTCTTCAGAATCGGCCCCCAATATTTCAGCTTGCCATCCATGGTGTGCTTGATGTGCTCGACAGTCGGTGCGGACGCCAGCACCTTGGCCTCAGGGAACGCGGCGGTGAGGGTTTCCAAACCAAAATAGTAGTCTGGATCGCCATGACTGATGTAGATCGTGGTCAATCGCTTGCCGCTGGCGCGGATTTTTTCCACCACCTGGGCGGCCTGGGCCTTGCCGAACTGGGCGTCTACCAGGATCGCCTCTTTTTCACCGCTGACTAAAACCGAAGTCACCGGGAAAACCGCCGCCGCACCGGGGTTGTAGACGTCCAGCGTCAGGTCGGTGGCCCAGGTCTGGGCGGTGAAGGCCAAGGCGGCGGTCGCCAGCAGCAGGCGCTTGAGTGGGATAAGTCCGGTCATGGTGTGCTCCGTTGTCCAAAAACCCGTCAGGGGAATGGGGACTGAGCTTAGTTACCTGACTCGTTACAAAAAATGCGATGCTGGAACATAGTTTGTTTCTGAAATCGGGCAAATCATGGATCGTCTACAAGCAATGCGGGTGTTCGTCACGGTGGTGGACCTGGGCAGCCAGTCGGCGGCGGCCGAGCATCTGGACCTGTCGCGGCCGGTGGTGTCGCGCTATTTGGCGGAGCTGGAGGACTGGGTCGGTGCCCGGCTGATGCACCGCACCACTCGCAAGCTGAGCCTGACGGCCGCAGGCACGGAGATCCTGCCGCGCTGCCGGCAAATGCTCGAGCTGTCCGGCGACATGCAAGCCGCCGTCAGCACCCCGGACGACGCGCCAAGGGGCATGCTGCGCATCAGCGCCAGCACCTCGTTCGGCCAGGCCCAACTGGCGAGCGCCATGGCCGAATACGTCAAGCGCTACCCAGGGGTGAGCGTCGACCTGCAAATGCTCGACCGCACCGTGAACCTGGTGGATGAGCGCATCGACCTGGCGATCCGCATGAGCAACGACCTGGACCCGAACCTGATTGCCCGTCGCCTCACGGTCTGCCGCTCGGTGATCTGCGCTTCGCCACAGTATCTGCGCGAGCACTCGACACCGCTGCGCGTGGAAGACCTGAGCCGGCACAACTGCCTGACCCACTCCTACGTCGGCAAGAGCCTGTGGCATTTCGAGCAGGACGGCGAGCAGGTCTCGGTGCCGGTGCAAGGTAATATCAGCGCCAACGAAGCCAGCACATTGCTTCAGGCCACGATAGCTGGCGCGGGCGTGGCCATGCTGCCCAGCTACCAGGCCGGCGCCCACATCAAGAACGGCGAACTGATCCGCCTGCTGCCCCACGCCGAACCGCGCCGGATGAACATGTACGCGGTGTATGCCTCACGCAAACACATGCCGTCGGCACTGCGCAGCCTGCTGGATTTTTTGGTGCTGAAGTTTCCCGAGATGCCCGAGTGGGATGTGGGGCTCTAAACAGTAGTAGCCCCACCGAATTCCCCTTGTGGGAGCGAGCTTGCTCGCGAAGACGGTGTGTCAGCCAAATTAATGTCGACTGATACATCGCTATCGCGAGCAAGCTCGCTCCCACAAGGGATCTCTGTACGGCCTCAAGCTTTGCGCCAGGATTTCACCAACAGCCCGCCCCAAGGCATACTGGCCACCCTCCGCACTCCAGAACCCAAAACCGCCCCATGCGTATCCACGTCAGTTTCATCGACCGCGTCGGCATCACCCAGGAAGTCCTGGCCTTGCTCGGTGGGCGCAATCTCAATCTGGATGCGGTGGAAATGGTGCCGCCCAACGTCTACATCGACGCCCCGACCCTCAGCCCGCAAGTGCTCGACGAGTTGCGCGAGGCGCTGTTCAGCGTGCGCGGCGTGCAGGCGGTCACCGTGGTGGACATCCTGCCGGGCCAGCGCCGGCACTTGCAGCTCGATGCCCTGCTCGCCGCCATGACCGACCCGGTGCTGGCCCTGGACAGCGCCGGCAAGGTGTTGCTGGCCAACCCGGCGCTGATTGCCCTGTACGGGCGTGAACCGGCCGGGGAAAGCGTGGCCGAGCTATTCGGTGACGAGGCCTTGCTGGACGCCTTGCTGGAGAACGGTTTCCGCTTGCCGCTGCGGGAAATCACCGTCAACGGCCAGACCCTGCTGCTGGACGCCACACCCATCACCGACGCCGGCGCACTGCTGACGCTGTATCAGCCGAACCGCATCGGCGAACGCCTGTCGGCCCTGCATCACGATCACGCCGAAGGTTTCGACGCGCTGCTGGGCGAATCCCCGGCGATCCGCACCCTCAAGGCCCGGGCCCAGCGGGTCGCGGCGCTGGATGCACCGCTGCTGATCCAGGGCGAAACCGGCACCGGCAAGGAACTGGTGGCCCGGGCGTGCCATGCCATCAGCGCCCGCCATGGCGCACCGTTCCTGGCCCTGAACTGTGCGGCATTGCCGGAGAACCTGGCAGAAAGCGAACTGTTCGGCTACGCCCCCGGCGCCTTCACCGGGGCGCAACGGGGCGGCAAGCCAGGGCTGATGGAGCTGGCGAACCAGGGCACGGTATTCCTCGATGAAATCGGCGAGATGTCGCCGTACCTGCAAGCCAAGCTGCTGCGCTTCCTGAACGATGGCAGCTTCCGCCGAGTGGGCGGCGACCGGGAGATCAAGGTCAACGTGCGGATCCTCAGCGCCACCCACCGCAACCTGGAGAAAATGGTCAGCGAGGGCTCGTTCCGCGAAGACCTGTTCTATCGCCTGAACGTGCTCAATGTCGAAGTCCCGCCGCTGCGCGAACGCGGCCAGGACATCCTGCTGCTGGCGCGTTATTTCATGCAGCAGGCCTGCGCGCAGATCCAGCGCCCGGTCTGCCGCCTGGCCCCCGGCACTTACCCGGCCCTGCTGGGCAACCGCTGGCCCGGCAACGTGCGGCAATTGCAGAACGTGATCTTCCGCGCCGCGGCCATCTGCGAAAGCAGCCTGGTGGACATCGGCGACCTGGACATCGCCGGCACCTCCGTGGCGCGCCAGGGCGATGTGGAAGTCGAAAGCCTGGAACAGGCCGTGGAAAGCTTCGAGAAGCACCTGCTCGAAAGCCTCTACGTCAACTACCCCTCCACCCGCCAGCTCGCCAGCCGCCTGCAGACTTCCCACACCGCGATTGCCCATCGGTTGCGCAAGTACGGGATTTCCAACAAGCCATAAGCCCACCACATCCCCCTGTGGGAGCGAGCTTGCTCGCGATAGCGGTGTATCAGTCAACCTATGGCTGACTGGGCTACCGTCATCGCGAGCAAGCTCGCTCCCACAAGGGTTCTGTGTTGTGGTCGAAATCGCGTTAAAAACGACCTCCACCTGTACTGAAAGCGCTACAGTGGAACGATATCGCTACAATTATCGCCAGCCTGCGCTGCGCAAGGCTTTGATCCCACAACGATTTTATCCAGCCTCCCCGCTGTAGCGATTTCGCTACAGCGCAGTCGATCCCAGCTTCGACAAAACCAGTCAAATCATTGATATATAAGCAATTATTAATATTGGCCGCATTCTTGCTATGGGTATTAGCATTCGGCCGGGCCAAGCCCCGCGCCTTTCTTCGCGTCCACCAGACGAATCTGGCCCCAGGAGTTTCCATGAGCGAGTTGCGTTTCACTGAAGATCACGAATGGCTGCGCACCGAAGCCGACGGCAGCGTTACTGTCGGTATTACTGCGTTTGCCCAGAACGCCTTGGGCGATGTGGTCTATGTTCAGTTACCGGAACTGCAAAGCTACGACAAGGGTGCCGAAGCCTCCACCGTGGAATCGGTGAAAGCCGCCAGCGGTGTCTACATGCCATTGGACGGTGAAGTGCTCGAAGTGAACCCGGCCCTGGAAAGCAATCCGGAACTGGTCAACGAAGATCCGTTGGGCGAAGGCTGGTTTTTCCGTTTCAACCCGGCCAACGCCGCCGAAGTCGACCAACTGCTGGACCAGGACGCCTACGACCGCCTGATCAAAGCCAACGCCGAAGCCTGAGGAGCGCCACATGACCGTTAATCTCGGCACTGCCAACGAATTCATCGCCCGCCACATCGGCCCGCGTGCCAGCGACGAGCAAGCCATGCTCGAGCGCCTGGGCTACGACTCCCTGCAAGCCCTGAGCGCCAGCGTCATCCCGGAAAGCATCAAGGGCACCAGCGTGCTGGACATGGGCGACGGCCAGAGCGAAGCCGACGCACTGGCCTCGATCAAGGCCATCGCCGCCAAGAACCAACTGTTCAAGACCTACATCGGCCAGGGCTACTACAACTGCCATACGCCGGCACCGATCCTGCGCAACCTGCTGGAAAACCCGGCCTGGTACACCGCCTACACCCCGTACCAGCCAGAAATTTCCCAGGGCCGTCTCGAAGCGCTGTTGAACTTCCAGACCTTGATCAGCGACCTTACCGGCCTGCCGATCGCCAACGCATCCTTGCTCGACGAAGCCACCGCCGCCGCCGAAGCCATGACCTTCTGCAAGCGCCTGAGCAAGAACAAGGGCAGCAACACGTTCTTCGCCTCCGTCCACAGCCACCCGCAAACCCTCGACGTACTGCGCACCCGTGCCGAGCCCCTGGGCATCGATGTGGTGGTGGGCGATGAGCGCGAACTGAGCGACGTCAGCGGCTTCTTCGGCGCGCTGCTGCAATACCCGGCCAGCAACGGTGACCTGTTCGACTACCGCGAACTGACCGAACGCTTCCACGCCGCCAACGCCCTGGTGGCGGTAGCCGCGGACTTGCTGGCCCTGACCCTGTTGACCCCGCCAGGTGAATTCGGCGCCGACGTGGCCATCGGCAGCGCCCAGCGCTTCGGTGTGCCGCTGGGCTTCGGTGGCCCGCACGCGGCGTATTTCTCCACCAAGGACGCCTTCAAGCGCGACATGCCGGGCCGCCTGGTCGGCGTTTCCGTGGACCGTTTCGGCAAGCCGGCCCTGCGCCTGGCGATGCAGACCCGCGAGCAACACATCCGCCGCGAGAAAGCCACGAGCAACATCTGCACCGCCCAAGTGCTGCTGGCCAACATCGCCAGCATGTACGCCGTGTACCACGGTCCCAAGGGCCTGGTACAAATTGCCAATCGCATCCATCACCTGACCGCGATCCTCGCCAAGGGCCTGGGCGCGCTGGGCCTGAGCGTCGAGCAAGAGAGCTTCTTCGACACCCTGACCCTGCGCGCCGGCGCGCAAACCGCGGCCCTGCACGACAAGGCCCGCGCACAGCGCATCAACCTGCGTGTGGTGGACGCTGAACGCCTGGGCCTGTCCCTGGACGAGACCACCAGCCAGACTGACGTCGAAGCCCTGTGGAACGTGTTGGCCGACGGCAAGGCACTGCCGGACTTCGCGGCACTGGCCGCCAGCGTGCAAAGCCGCATTCCGGCCGAGCTGGTGCGCCAATCGGCGATCCTCAGCCACCCAGTGTTCAACCGCTACCACTCCGAAACCGAGCTGATGCGCTACCTGCGCAAGCTCGCCGACAAGGACCTGGCCCTGGATCGCACCATGATCCCGCTGGGTTCCTGCACCATGAAGCTCAACGCCGCCAGCGAAATGATTCCGGTGACCTGGGCCGAGTTCGGCGCCCTGCACCCGTTCGCCCCGGCCGAACAGAGCGCTGGCTACCAGCAACTGACCGACGAGCTGGAGGCCATGCTCTGCGCCGCCACCGGCTATGACGCGGTGTCGCTGCAACCCAACGCCGGCTCCCAGGGCGAATACGCCGGCCTGCTGGCGATCCGTGCCTATCACCAGAGCCGTGGCGAAGACCGTCGCGACATCTGCCTGATCCCGTCCTCGGCCCACGGTACCAACCCGGCCACCGCCAACATGGCCGGCATGCGCGTGGTCGTGACCGCCTGCGATGCCCGCGGCAACGTCGACATCGAAGACCTGCGGGCCAAGGCCATCGAGCACCGCGAACACCTCGCCGCGCTGATGATCACCTACCCGTCCACCCATGGTGTGTTCGAAGAAGGCATCCGCGAAATCTGCGGCATCATTCATGACAACGGCGGCCAGGTGTACATCGACGGCGCCAACATGAACGCCATGGTCGGCCTCTGCGCCCCAGGCAAGTTCGGCGGCGACGTGTCGCACCTGAACCTGCACAAGACCTTCTGCATTCCCCACGGCGGTGGCGGCCCGGGCGTCGGCCCGATTGGCGTCAAGTCCCACCTGGCACCGTTCCTGCCGGGCCACGCCAACATGGAACGCAAGGAAGGCGCGGTGTGCGCGGCGCCGTTCGGCAGCGCGAGCATCTTGCCGATCACCTGGATGTACATCCGCATGATGGGCGGCGCCGGCCTCAAGCGCGCCTCGCAACTGGCGATCCTCAACGCCAACTACATCGCCCGTCGCCTGGAAGAGCACTATCCAGTGCTCTACTCCGGCAGCAACGGCCTGGTGGCCCACGAATGCATCCTCGACCTGCGTCCACTCAAGGACAGCAGCGGCATCAGCGTCGATGACGTGGCCAAGCGCCTGATCGACTTCGGTTTCCACGCGCCGACCATGTCGTTCCCGGTGGCCGGCACGCTGATGATCGAGCCGACCGAAAGCGAATCCAAGGAAGAACTGGACCGTTTCTGCGACGCCATGATCTGCATCCGCGAAGAAATTCGCGCGGTGGAAAACGGCAGTCTGGACAAGGACGACAACCCGCTGAAGAACGCCCCGCACACTGCGGCGGAAATCGTCGGCGAGTGGACCCACCCTTACAGCCGCGAACAGGCGGTGTACCCGGTGGCATCGTTGATCGAAGGCAAGTACTGGCCGCCCGTGGGCCGGGTCGACAACGTGTTCGGCGACCGCAACCTGGTCTGCGCCTGCCCGTCGATCGAAAGCTACGCTTGACCTGAAGGGGGCGGGCTAGGCTCGCCCTCTCAACAACACCGCAAACCTTGTGGAAGATCACTGCCTCAAGGAAACCCCATCCCCCTGTGGGAGCGAGCTTGCTCGCGATAGCGGTGTGACAGCTGACAGAGATGTTGACTGACACTCCGCTATCGCGAGCAAGCTCGCTCCCACAAGGGACCTGTACCCGACTTCATAATCGTCGATCCTCATAAAAAGAAACCGGAGAAACACCATGTCGTTAAGCGTGTTCGACCTGTTCAAGATCGGTATCGGTCCTTCCAGCTCCCATACCGTCGGCCCGATGCGTGCCGCTGCCCGTTTCGCCGAAGGGCTGCGTCGTGACGATCTGCTTGAAAGCATTACCAGCGTCAAGGTCGAGCTCTACGGCTCGCTCGGCGCCACCGGCAAGGGCCATGGCAGTGACAAGGCCGTGCTGCTGGGCCTGGAAGGCGAACACCCCGACACCGTGGACACCGAAACGGTGAACGCCCGGCTCCAGGAGATCCGCAGCAACGGTCGCCTGAACCTGCTCGGCGAACACTCCATCGAATTCAATGAAAAGCTGCACCTGGCGATGATCCGCAAGCCGTTGGCCTTTCACCCCAACGGCATGATCTTCCGCGCCTTCGATGCCGCCGGACTGCAAGTGCGCAGCCGCGAGTACTACTCGGTCGGTGGCGGCTTTGTCGTCGATGAAGACGCGGCTGGCGCCGACCGCATCGTCGAAGATGCCACACCCCTGACCTTCCCGTTCAAGAGTGCCAAGGACCTGCTGGGCCATTGCAGCACCTACGGCCTGTCCATCAGCCAGGTGATGCTGACCAACGAAAGCGCTTGGCGCCCCGAAGCCGAGACCCGCGCCGGCCTGCTGAAAATCTGGCAGGTGATGCAGGATTGCGTGGCGGCCGGCTGTCGCAACGAAGGGATTCTGCCAGGCGGGCTGAAGGTCAAGCGCCGGGCCGCGGCGTTGCACCGCCAGCTGTGCAAGAACCCCGAAGCCGCACTGCGCGACCCGCTGTCGGTGCTGGACTGGGTCAACCTGTACGCCTTGGCGGTCAACGAAGAAAACGCCTATGGCGGCCGCGTCGTCACCGCGCCGACCAACGGGGCGGCGGGCATCATCCCGGCCGTGCTGCATTACTACATGCGCTTTATCCCCGGGGCCAGCGAGGATGGCGTGGTGCGGTTCCTGCTGACCGCCGCCGCCATCGGCATCCTGTACAAGGAGAACGCTTCCATCTCCGGCGCCGAAGTCGGTTGCCAGGGTGAAGTGGGCGTGGCCTGTTCCATGGCCGCCGGCGCCCTCTGCGAAGTGCTCGGTGGCAGCGTGCAGCAAGTGGAAAACGCCGCCGAGATCGGCATGGAACACAACCTTGGCCTGACCTGCGACCCGATCGGCGGCCTGGTGCAGGTGCCATGCATCGAACGCAACGCCATGGGTTCGGTGAAGGCCATCAACGCGGTACGCATGGCCATGCGTGGCGACGGGCATCACTTCGTCTCCCTCGACAAAGTCATCCGCACCATGCGCCAGACCGGCGCCGACATGAAAAGCAAATACAAGGAGACCGCCCGCGGCGGTCTGGCGGTCAACATCATCGAATGCTGATGCGCTTGCCTCACTTCTACATTTTTTCCAGGAGCTGATATGTCCACCGAACAACTGCTGAAGACCCCGCTGCACGCGCTGCACCTCGAACTCGGCGCCCGCATGGTGCCGTTCGCCGGCTACGACATGCCAGTGCAGTACCCACTGGGGGTGATGAAGGAACACCAGCACACCCGTGATCAGGCCGGGCTGTTCGACGTGTCCCACATGGGCCAGATCCGCCTGACCGGCGCAGGCGCCGCCAAGGCCCTGGAAGCCCTGGTGCCGGTGGACATCATCGACCTGCCGGTGGGCATGCAGCGCTACGCCATGTTCACCAACGAGAACGGCGGCATCCTCGACGACCTGATGGTCGCCAACCTGGGCAATGACGAACTGTTCCTGGTGGTCAACGCGGCCTGCAAGGACCAGGACCTGGCCCACCTGCAGGCCCACATTGGCGCGCAGTGCAGCATCGAGCCACTGTTCGAAGCCCGCGCCCTGCTTGCCCTGCAAGGCCCGGCCGCGGTCACTGTGCTTGCACGCCTGGCGCCGGAGGTGGCGAAGATGACCTTCATGCAGTTCCAGCGCGTCACGCTGTTGGGCGTGGACTGTTTTGTCAGCCGTTCGGGCTACACCGGTGAAGACGGTTTCGAAATTTCGGTACCCGCCGCCGACGCGGAAAAACTGGCCCGCGCCCTGCTGGCTGAGCCGGAAGTCGCGGCCATCGGCCTCGGTGCCCGTGACTCCCTGCGCCTGGAAGCCGGCCTGTGCCTCTACGGCCACGACATGAACACCGAGACCACGCCGATCGAAGCCAGCCTGTTGTGGGCGATTTCCAAAGTACGTCGTGCCGACGGCGCCCGCGCTGGTGGTTTCCCCGGCGCTGAAACCGTGTTCGCCCAACAACAGGGCGGCGTGAAGCGCAAACGCGTCGGCCTGCTGCCCCAGGAACGCACACCGGTGCGCGAAGGCGCGGAGATCGTCAACGAAACGGGCGAGATTATCGGGACGGTGTGCAGCGGCGGTTTCGGCCCGACCCTGGGCGGTCCGTTGGCGATGGGTTACCTGGACAGCGCCTATGTCGCACTGGATACGCCAGTCTGGGCCATCGTGCGTGGGAAAAAGGTGCCTTTACTTGTAAGCAAAATGCCATTCGTCCCACAGCGCTACTACCGCGGTTGATTGACTGTTTCTATAAGTAACGCGATTGCGTTATACGTGCACTAATGTGTAACGCAACCGCCATAAAAAGGTGCATATCTTTAGACTTATAACGGTCGCAAACAATTGAACTAGCCTATCGAATAAGCTCCGCCCGGTGGTGTATGTAAATGCTTGAAGCTGAGCAATTACGGGCTTCCCCGGGGGGTTGTTTTTTCGTTCGTAGTTGGCGTAGAGTTTGGTCACTGTGTTTGCATGGGTCGCTTGGAATCGTGACCTGGGCAGTAGCTTATGAAGTTTGCTACATCCCGTTCGACGTCTCTTACTTTCCTGCAACCCAGCCCCAGTACTCTTTCATGCGAAAGAGGCTGTCATCAATTTTAGCGTCAAAGGAAATAAGAAAATGTCTCAACGTCAGAGCGGTACCGTCAAGTGGTTCAACGACGAGAAGGGTTTTGGTTTTATCACGCCTGAAAGCGGTCCGGACCTGTTCGTGCATTTCCGCGCCATCCAGGGCAACGGCTTCAAGAGCCTGAAAGAAGGCCAGAAAGTCACTTTCGTTGCTGTGCAAGGCCAGAAAGGCATGCAGGCTGACGAGGTTCAAGCCGAAGCCTAAGGCTTTCGCATACTAAAAAGCCCCTGATTGATATCAGGGGCTTTTTTATGGGCGTAAACCCGTAAAATGGCTTCTTTTTTCAGCCGAGGCCGTCATGCCGAAACACCTGCTCACCCCCCAGGGCGACTTTCCTCCCGCCGGCCTGGGCCGTCGCCTGGCAGCGATGTTTTATGACTTCTTGCTGTGCACGGCGCTGCTGATCGTCACCAGCGGCGCCTACAAGATGATCCAGATGGCGATCATCGGCGAAGAAAAAATGCGCGCCCTGACCGAAGCCGGCGCGCTGGACGGTGACCCGTTGCTGTCCACCGTGCTGCTGTTCGTGCTGTTCGGCTTCTTCGCCAAGTTCTGGACCCACAACGGCCAGACCCTGGGCATGCAGGTGTGGTGCATCCGTGTACAGAACGCCGATGGCACGGCCATCAGCCTGTGGCAGGCGCTGTTGCGGTTCGTGGTATCGATTGCGTCACTGCTGCTGGTGGGGCTGGGCTTCATCTGGGCGCTGTTCGACAAGCGCAAGCGCAGTTGGCATGACATCTACTCGGATACGCAGTTGGTGCGGATTCCCAAGAAGACCAAATAGGAATACCACAAACCCGTGGCGAGGGAGCTTGCTCCCGCTCGGCTGCGCAGCAGCCGTGGATGGCTGGTGTGATTTATCTGGAGAAATGCGGCGCTGGCAAGAGGGGGCTGCTTCGCAGCCCAGCGGGAGCAAGCTCCCTCGCCACAAAAAGCGTCATAGGCCTCAAGACTTCTTGAAGCCTCAAGCCTTCCAACAATCAGGCATTGCCCGCCAGCTTCATCCGCGCCGCCTGGGTAAAGTCCAGCATGCGCTTGAGCGGGCGAATCGCCTGGGGGATCAGCGCCGGGTCGACGAAGATCTCGTTGGCACCCTCCTGCAAGCTCTTGAGCGTGCGCTCCAGGGTATTCATCGCCATCCATGGGCAGTGTGCGCAACTGCGGCACGCCGCGCCGTTACCGGCGGTAGGGGCTTCGATGAAGACCTTGTCCGGGCACAGCTGCTGCATCTTGTAGAAAATGCCCCGGTCGGTGGCGACGATCAGCGTCTTGTTCGGCAGGGTCTGGGCCGCGGCGATCAATTGGCTGGTGGAGCCCACGGCATCCGCCAGTTCGATCACCGACGTCGGCGACTCCGGGTGCACCAGGATCGCGGCGTCCGGGTACAGTGCCTTCATGTCCTCCAACTGCTTGGATTTGAACTCTTCGTGGACGATACAGGCACCGTCCCAGAGCAGCATGTCGGCGCCAGTCTTGCGCTGGATGTAAGTGCCCAGGTGCTTGTCCGGCCCCCAGATGATCGTCTCGCCGTTGTCCATCAGGCTCTCGACGATTTCCAGCGCACAACTGGACGTCACCACCCAGTCGGCCCGGGCC
The DNA here is from genome assembly GCF_052112205.1 of Pseudomonas sp. Lb2C2. Lineage (NCBI taxonomy): Bacteria > Pseudomonadati > Pseudomonadota > Gammaproteobacteria > Pseudomonadales > Pseudomonadaceae > Pseudomonas > Pseudomonas sp. Lb2C2. The sequence continues at coordinate 313,055 of NZ_JAUTYW010000005.1, forward strand.
TTCACTGCCGCCGAGGTGTTGGCATACACCACCACGGTGCGCTCCGGATGCTGGTCGCAGAACGCCGAGAACTCGTCCACCGGGCAGCCCAGATCGAGGGAGCAGGTGGCTTCCAGGGTGGGCATCAGCACACGTTTTTCGGGGTTGAGGATCTTGGCGGTCTCGCCCATGAACTTGACCCCCGCCACCACCACGGTCTTGGCCGGGTGGGCATTGCCGAAGCGGGCCATTTCCAGGGAGTCGGACACGCAACCACCGGTCTCTTCGGCCAGGGCCTGGATGATAGGGTCGCAGTAGAAGTGCGCGACCAGCACCGCGTCCTGAGCCTTGAGCTCGGCGGCGATGGCGGCGCGGTACCAGGCCTCTTGCTCGGCGGTCAGCGGCTTGGGCTGCTTGGCGTCGAGGTGGGCCTGGACCAGAAGGCGTTCGGAAATTTGCGTCATGTTCGCAAGACCTGCAAGCGCGTTTAGCGCGAAAGTCGAGTATACACCCGGCTCCGGACCACTCGGGTACCGCCGGGAAAGTGGGTATCAATCAGGCACGGGACAGCGTGAAGCCGGCAAGGCTACAGAATATCCCGTCGATGCAAAAGATCATTCTGACCTGTGCCCGCCCCTGGAACCGGACGCGCGCCCCAGCGGGAGCAAGCTGACCGAAATGTAATCACCTGCCCGGCCGGCTTATGTCATCTTCTTTTCAAAGCGACGCCGGGGGATTGCCCCGTGTTCGCGGCGAATCGACTGACGGACTTCCATCGTATGCAAACAAAAACTTCCCGGCGAACCTTCGTAAAGGGCCTGACTGCCGGCGGCATCCTCGGCGGCCTGGGCTTGTGGCGCGCGCCTGTCTGGGCGGTCACCGGCCCGGGCCAGCCCAACGTCCTGAGCGGCACCGAGTTCGACCTGTTCATCGGCGAAAGCCCGGTCAACTTCACCGGCAACCCACGTACCGCCCAGACCATCAACGGCGGCATTCCCGGCCCGCTGCTGCGCTGGCGTGAAGGCGACACCGTGACCCTGCGAGTACGCAATCGCTTGAAGGACACCACGTCCATCCACTGGCACGGCCTCCTGCTGCCAGCCAACATGGACGGCGTTCCGGGACTGAGCTTCAAGGGCATCGAACCCGACGGCATGTATGTCTATCAGTTCAAGGTCCGGCAAAACGGCACCTACTGGTACCACAGCCATTCCGGCTTCCAGGAACAATCCGGGGTCTACGGCCCGCTGGTGATCGACGCCAGGGAACCGGAGCCCTTCCAGTACGAACGGGACTACGTGGTGATGCTCACCGACTGGACCGATGAAGACCCCGCCGACATCCTTCACAAGCTCAAGAAACAGTCGGACTACTACAACTACAACAAACGCACCGTCGGCGACTTCATTGACGACGTGGGCAAGAACGGCTGGGCCAGCACCGTGGCCGATCGCAAGATGTGGGCCGAGATGAAGATGAATCCCACTGACCTGGCCGACGTCAGTGGCGCCACCTACACCTACCTCATGAACGGCCAGGCGCCGGACATGAACTGGACCGGCCTGTTCAAGCCTGGCGAACGTCTTCGCCTGCGCTTTATCAACGGCTCAGCCATGAGCTATTTCGACGTGCGTATTCCCGGCTTGAAGATGACGGTGGTGGCGTCCGACGGCCAACACGTCAAACCGGTGAGCGTCGACGAGTTCCGGATCGCCGTGGCCGAAACCTATGACGTCATCGTCGAACCGACCCAAGAGGTCTACACCCTGTTCGCCCAGTCCATGGACCGCACCGGCTACGCCCGCGGCACCCTCGCGGCCAGGGCCGGGCTGTCGGCGCCAGTGCCGCCCCTGGACCCGCGGCCATTGGTGACCATGGACGACATGGGCATGGGTGGCATGGACCACGGCAGCACGGGCGACATGGGGCAGATGAGCGGCATGGACCACGGCTCGATGCAGGGCATGGCGGGAATGGACGACAGCTCGATGCAAGGCATGGATCACAGCCAGATGCAGGGCATGGGCGACATGGCCGGTATGGATCACGGAGCCATGCAAGGCATGGACGGCATGCTCTCGCATCCCGACACCGAGAAAGACAACCCATTGGTAGACATGCAGGCCATGAGCGTCAAACCCAAGCTCGACGACCCGGGCATGGGGCTGCGCAACAACGGCCGCAAAGTGCTTACATACTCGGACCTGCGCAGCACCTTTCCCGACCCCGACGGCCGCGAGCCGGGCCGTACGATCGAGCTGCACCTGACCGGGCACATGGAGAAGTTCGCCTGGTCGTTCAACGGCGTGAAATTTTCCGACGCCGCGCCGCTGCTGCTCAAGTACGGCGAGCGACTGCGCATCGTGCTGATCAACGACACCATGATGACCCACCCCATCCACCTGCACGGCATGTGGAGCGACCTGGAGGACGAGAACGGCCAGTTCATGGTGCGCAAGCACACCATCGACGTGCCACCGGGCGCCAAGCGCAGCTACCGGGTCACCGCCGATGCCCTCGGGCGCTGGGCGTACCACTGTCATCTGCTGTTTCACATGGAGATGGGGATGTTCCGTGAAGTTCGGGTGCAGGAATGAGGAGCCGACCATGACCACTGTTTTTCAATACCCCATGGCACTCATTGCCAGCCTGACCCTCGGCGCCAGCACCTCGGCCTGGGCGGCGGGCAACGACATGCAAGGCATGGATCACAGCCAGATGCCCGGGATGGACCATAGCCAGATGCAAGGCATGGACTCGATGCAGAGCATGGAACCCATGCAATCAGCGCCGACCACCAGCCGCACACCGATCCCGGAACTGACCGCCGCCGACCGCGCCGCCGTCTACGAGGATCATGGCGGACACGCGGTGCATGACAGCGCCATCAATTCGTTTTTCCTCATCGACCAACTCGAATGGCAAGACGCCGATGATGGCAGCGCCCTGAGCTGGGACGCCTCCGGCTGGATCGGTGGCGACATCGACCGTTTGTGGCTGCGCTCCGAAGGCGAACGCCTCAACGGCAAGACCGAAGAGGCGGAACTTCAGGCCCTGTGGGGCCACGCCATCAGTCCTTGGTGGGACGTGGTGGCCGGCATACGCCAGGACTTCAAGCCGGGCGATCCACAAACCTGGGCCGCTTTCGGCGTGCAAGGCATGGCGCTGTACAACTTCGAAGCCGAGGCCACCGCGTTCATCGGTGAAGGTGGCCAGAGCGCGGCGCGGCTGGAAGGTGACTACGACATCTTGCTGACCAATCGGTTGATCCTGCAGCCCACCGCCGAGGTCAACTTCTATGGCAAGAACGATCCCGCCCGTGGTGTTGGCTCAGGGCTGTCGGACACCGAACTCGGCGTGCGGCTGCGTTATGAAATACGCCGCGAATTCGCGCCCTACATTGGCTTCACCTGGAATCGGGTCTACGGCAACACCGCCGATTACGCCCGGGAAGAAGGCGAAGACCGCAGCGAAGCGCGCCTGGTGCTGGGCGTGCGCATGTGGTTCTGAGCTGCTTACCTGCTTCACTAAAAACTAAAAACCAAGCTGTAGGAGTCCTTGCATGTCATTCATCAAAACCGCTGTTGTCGCCGTTGCCTTGTCCGCCGGCCTGCTGGTCAGTGGCCTGGCCCAGGCCCACCCGAAACTGCTGTCCTCTACACCCGCCGAAGGCGCCGAAGGTGCGGCACCGGCAAAGATCGAGCTGCACTTCTCCGAAAACCTGCTGACCAAGTTTTCCGGCGCCAAGCTGATGATGACCGCCATGCCCGGCATGGCGGCGCATTCACCCATGCCCATGCCAGCCAAGGTTTCCGGCAGCGAAGACCCGAAAAACATGGTTATCACGCCGAATGCGCCCCTCACCGCCGGCACCTATCAGGTCCAGTGGCGCGCGGTGTCGTCCGACACTCACCCAATCACCGGTAACGTCACGTTCAAGGTGAAGTGAGTTGATGAGCGACTCGATCAACATTGTGCTGCGCTTTGCCCTGTACCTGGATTTGATGCTGTTGTTCGGCCTGGCCGCGTTCGGCCTCTATAGCCTGCGAGGCCAGGAGCGGGTGTCGGGCGCGCAGTTGCCTTTCACGCCGCTGCTGCTGACCACGGCGGTGCTGGGCGGGTTGCTCTCCCTGGCCGCCATGGCGTGCATGGCCTGGGCCATGAGCGGCGTTGCGGACTGGGCCGAGCTGTGGCCGCACATTGAAATGATGGTACTGGAGACCGATGTCGGTATGACGTGGACGCTGCGCATGGCGGCGCTGCTGCTGGCCGGCTTCGCCGTGACGCTCAATACACGCTGGCCGACCGCCAGCCTGGGCCTGGCGATGCTGGGCGGGGCGGTGGCCTTGGCGACGCTGGCCTGGGCAGGGCACGGCGCCATGGACGAAGGCGCACGCCGGAACTGGCACTTCATCACCGACTTCCTGCACCTGTGGGCGGCGGGAGGCTGGGTCGGCGCCTTGGCCGCGTTCGCCCTGCTGCTTCGCCAGGCCGCCCCCCAGTTGGCGGTACTGGCCCGGACGTTGACCGGGTTTGAAAGCGCCGGGGCGGTGATCGTGGTGGTCATCAGCGTGACGGGGGTGGTGAATTATCTGTTTATCGTCGGCCCAAACGTCGCAGGCTTATTCGACAGTACCTATGGACAGTTGCTGGCGCTCAAACTCATCTTGTTCGCGGCCATGCTGGTGTTCGCCGCGCTGAACCGCTTTCACCTGAGCCCACTGCTGGAGCAGGCCCGACAGACCGGTGAGCACGGGGTCGCTGTGAATGCCCTGCGGCGCAGCATGGTCCTGGAGTTCACTGTAGCGGTGATCATCCTGGGATTGGTGGCGTGGCTGGGGACGCTGAGCCCGATGCCGGATTAAACCGTCCCTCTGTGGGAACGAGCTTGCTCGCGATAGCGGTGGGTCAGCTTGTATTGATGTGAAGATATTGCTGCCATCGCGAGCAAGCTCGCTCCCACAAGGAATGGGCATTGAGCTCTCGGACAAGCGCCCGTAGCGCCATCGGATTTTTAAATACCGCTTTCCGATTTTCAATTTGCCCACAACGACTGGAGCCAGCCTAAATGCCCCTTTGTCCAGCAAAGGCGGCTCCATGGAAAACATTCGAACCTCAAGCACCCACGCCGTCTGGCTGATGGTCAGCATCGTCTTGGTCGCGCTGAACCTGCGGCCCTCAATGGCGGCAGTCGGGCCGTTGTTGTCGGCTATTCGCGGCGAGGTGCCCTTGAGTTTCAGTACCGCCTCGCTGTTGACCATGTTGCCCGTCATGGCGATGGGCCTGGCGATGTTCCTGGGCATGCGCATCGCCCTGCGCATCGGTGAACACCGCACCATCGTGCTGTCGCTGTTGATCATTGGTCTCGCCACGGCCTCGCGCTTGTACCTGGACAGCGCCGCCGGATTGATCGCCAGTGCGGTCGTGGCCGGGCTCGGGATTGCCTTGATCCAGGCGGTGATGCCGGCACTGATCAAATCGCGCTTCGCCGACAACGTCTCGCTGTTCATGGGCTTGTACGTCACCTCCATCATGGGCGGGGCGGCGCTTGCCGCATCGTTTTCACCCTTTGTCCTGACGCAGACCGGCAGTTGGCGCATCGGGATGGCGATCTGGGCACTGTTGGCGCTGGTCGCCCTGGGCTGCTGGTACGCCCAGCGCTCGAACGTCACGCCCTTGCCCGAAGCGGCGTCCCGACGTCACGAAGCGTTTTCCAGCAACGCCCGGGCCTGGCTCCTGGCGATTTTCTTTGGCCTGGGTACCGCCTCCTACACCTGCGTGCTGGCCTGGCTGGCGCCGTACTACGTGGAAAAGGGCTGGAGCGAACAGCACGCAGGCCTGCTGCTGGGGTTCCTCACCGCAATGGAAGTGCTATCTGGGCTGGTCACCCCGGCGATTGCCAACCGCAGCCGGGATAAACGCCTGGTTCTCACCGTCCTGCTGGCCCTGATCATCGGCGGCTTCTGCGGCCTGATCCTCAGCCCGGAACGCTTCAGCCTGCTATGGGCCTGCCTGCTGGGGCTGGGTATCGGCGGCCTGTTCCCCATGAGCCTGATCGTATCCCTCGACCACCTGGACAACCCACGCCGGGCCGGCGGCCTTACTGCCTTCGTGCAGGGTGTCGGCTATCTCATCGCCGGGCTCTCGCCATTGATTGCCGGGATGATCCGCGACCAATTGGGGAGTTTTCAGTGGGCCTGGTGGTCGCTCACGGCGGTCATGGCGTTGATGATGGTGATGGTATTGCGCCTGGACCCGAAACATTACGGACAGCACATCCGCTGAATTTCCAGTAGGAGGACTTGCCAGGTTGAAGATTTAGCGGGTGCGACTTGGCGTTACTATACCTGCCAGGATTTTTACCTCGTAAGGGAGCTACGCCTTGTCCGTCATACCTGACAGAACCTTCGCTGAAGTGCTCAAGCACACCGTCAAACGCATTCTTTCCTATTGGACCCAGATCACCGTCACGTTAGGCCTGCTCGCGACAGGGCTTGGGTTCATCACGCTGTATCTCTATACCCGCACGATTGGACGTATCGATCTGTTCATGCCGTCCATCGATGTGAAGTCTGCACTGCTGGTCTGGGTCGTGCTGGTCCTGCTGCTGATGCTGTCGTACTTGTTCATCCTGGGTGCGACAACGTGGATGTTCGGCTGCTCGGTTTCGCTTTTTTCAAACATGAAGGACCACCAACCGAAGATTGTTTTCTATCTGGTGTTCCCCACGGTTGTGGGATTTAGCGCGTTCATCTGGGCCACCTTCTTCCTGTCCACATTGAACGCCTGGACGATATTCGCGGCATTGCTCCTGATCGTCTTCGTTGCGTGCTTTCTCATGTACGCATTCACGCCGTTCAAAAGAATCATCAGGAAAAGCACACTTGTCCAAGCCAGGCTGGAGCGAGCCCGCTTGAAACGCCTGGCAGCCCATCAACAAATAAAGCGAAAAAAGCTGCAGCCGCATAAGCCTGCCCGTCCCCGGAAGGCCTGCCTGCAAAAATGGCTTACCCGTCTGCAGGCACTCAAGAACAAGACGACGCCAGCGTGGCTCTGGCTAAAAGAAAAATGGCAGCAGCTGCAGTCGTGGGTATGGGCCCGCAAAGAATTCTGGCTCGTCACCCTGCTCTCGATCTCCATATTCGTCACCGTGATCTTCGCCGCTTTTCCAATCCTGCTGACGATACGTTCATATATGGAGAGGGAAACGCCTGACACCGTCCCCTACGTGGCGGGCCTGTCCTGGCTGACACTCATCTTCACCCTGCTACCGGTCGTCATATTTTATTGTTTCAAGGGGGACATCTACAGACGGACCTTCAATGGCCTGATCGCAATGATCCTCGCCTTCTGCGCCTTCACATTGCTCTCGCCGGGCAGTTTGAGCCAGATCACCTACATCGCAGCAGGCGGCTTATCGGTTCGCCAACAAACGGCGGAGCGATACACCTTGCCCGAGGATATAAAGCTGCAAGATCTGAGCGCCACCCTGTGGAAAACACGTCAGGTTGCTGCGCAAAAAATAGAAGTCGAGGCGTTCCAGTTGTATTCCTTTGGGGACGTACTGTTGTTGTGCCCGAAAGACATGCTGTCGCTTGAACTCAAGGAACTGAAAAACTACTCGAAGTTCTGTGTGAGCACGCTCAATAGCAAGGTTGTGCGCAAGCCTCGGCTGCCGGTATTCGCCAGGAAACCACAGGACGAATGGTCCTGTCGGGTGCCCTCATGGCAGATCCACGCAGGACGTTGGCTCGCGTGGGAAGCGCTGGTTCCGGGAATTCATCGCTCCACGCTGGGCGAGAAAAAGAACTGATGGCCCTGGCAGTCGTGAGCATGGCGACGGCTCCACGACAGGACTGCTGACTCCCTGCCCTTGGGCGGGGGGACACTTAATTTCAGGCAAAAAAAAAATCCGGAAATCCTCACTTTCGTGGGCCTTCCAGACTTTTAAAACTGCAAAAAATGGTGGGTCGTGTGGGATTCGAACCTACGACCAATTGGTTAAAAGCCAACTGCTCTACCAACTGAGCTAACGACCCGCTGTGTGGTGGCGCGTATAATACTGATTTCTAAGGACTATTCAACACCTAATTTGAAATAAATCAAAAATAACGGGTTGGATCGCTCACGCCTGCCGCCGCAAAGCCTTCTGCACGCAGGCGGCAGCTGTCGCACTTGCCACACGCGCGCCCCTGATCGTCGGCCTGATAGCAGGAAACAGTGAGCCCGTAGTCCACTCCAAGCTTCACGCCCGCCTTGACGATGTCGGCCTTGCTGAGATTCTGCAGCGGCGCCTGGATGCGGAAACCCTGCCCCTCTACGCCGGCCTTGGTCGCCAGGTTCGCCATGCGCTCGAAGGCTTCGACGAACTCCGGGCGACAATCCGGATAACCGGAATAATCCACGGCATTGACGCCGATGAAAATGTCACGGGCGCCCAGCACTTCGGCCCAGCCCAATGCCAAGGACAAAAATACGGTGTTCCGCGCCGGCACATACGTCACCGGGATGCCTTCGCCAGGCGTCTCGGGTACATCGATGGAACTGTCGGTCAAGGCCGAGCCGCCGATGCCGTTGAGGTTCAGGCCGATCACTTTGTGTTCCACCACGCCCTGGTCCCGGGCAACTCGCTCGGCGGCGTGCAGTTCAGCGCGGTGGCGCTGACCATAATCGAAACTCATGGTATAGCAGCGGTAACCCTCGGCACGGGCCATGGCCACGACGGTGGCCGAATCCAGGCCGCCGGACAACAGGATGACCGCACGTTTTTCTGCAATGTTCGAATGTTCAGTCATATCAGCGCCCCGGCTCGTCGTTCCAAAGATATTTATGCAGCTGCAGTTGCAGGCGCACCGGCAGATTATCCGCCACCACCCAGTCCGCCAGGTCCCGGGCGCTCAAATCGTGATGGCTCGGCGACAACAGCACTTCACCAGCCCGCTGGTCGAGTCCGTACTGGATCAGCTTGGACACGGCCCAGTCATAATCCTCCCGCGAACAGATCACGAACTTGACCTGATCGTTGGGCGTCAGCAGTTCGATATTCTCGTAACGGTTGCGGTGCGCTTCCTTGGAACCTGGAGTCTTCAGGTCCACGACGCGACTGACGCGCGGGTCGACGGCCGAGATGTCCAAGGCGCCGCTGGTTTCCAGCGAAACCTCGTAACCGGCATCACACAACTGCTTGAGCAAGGGGATAGCGTTGGGTTGTGCCAATGGCTCGCCGCCCGTGACGCAGACATAACGCGGACGATAACTGGCCACTTGCTCCAGGATATCGTCGAGGGTTCGCAAGGTGCCGCCGCTGAACGCGTAGGCACTGTCGCAGTATTGGCAACGCAACGGGCAACCGGTGAGGCGCACAAATACTGTGGGCAGCCCAGCCGTCCGCGTTTCACCCTGCAACGAGTAAAAAACTTCGGTGATTCTCAATGTGTCTTGCATAGTCGCCACGGGCGTAACAGCTAAACAGGCTGTCCGCCTCCGTCAGGCACTTCAAGGAACCCCGCCAACGCGCAGATCCCAAAAAGCGTGTTTCATAAAAAGGGCGTGAATTCTAACGAAAAAACCCGCGACAGGCGCGGGTTTCTTCAAGACAGGGTCAACCCGGCTTACATGCGTTGCAGATCACGTTGGGCCAACTGGGCCGCAGATGTGCCCGGGTACTGGGCCACCACCTGTTGCAGAATGCCTTTTACCTTGTCGGTGTGACCGAGGCGGCGCTCTACGTCAGCCAGCTTGTACAGCGAATCCGGCACTTTGGCATGCTTGGGATACAGCTGCGAAACCTTGGCGAACGCCTGGCCAGCGCCTTGCAGGTCGCCCTTGGCCAGGTTCACTTCGCCCAGCCAGTATTGGGCATTGCCCGAGTACTGGCTGTTTGGGTATTTGCGCAGGAAAGCGCCAAAGGCCTGGCTGGCCTTGTCGAAATCCTTGGCCTTGATCAGGTCGAAGGCAGCATCGTAATAGAGCTTTTCCTTCGCCGGATCAGCCGGCTCGCCACCGGCGGCAGGTGCTGCGGGAGCGACTGCCCCCGCGCCTGCGGCTGCACCGGGGGCGTTCAAGTCGCCACCGGTTGGAGAATTCTCGGGAGTCGCGGCAGGTGCAACGCCGGATCCTATGCGCCGATCAAGATCCTGGTATCGCTCCAGGTTTTCCTGCTTCATGCGCGAAATATCATTCTGCAGAACTTCGATCACGCCTTGCTGGCGCGACAGCTGATCCTGCATTTGCTGGAGCTGGTTGAACAGCTCGCCCTGTGCCGAGACAGGGGCCGAAACCCCTCCCCCGGCATAGGCGCCGTTCGTACCGTAACCTGCAGGCGGATAGCTGCTCCCGCTATTGTTATAGCCGGCATCGTTATCGACCACAGGAACCGCAGCCCACGCCGCAAGCGGCGCGAGGCTGAGAGCCAGAACAGTTACAGCACGACGGCACGTTCGCATGACGAATTACTTACGCAGTTCGACGCGACGGTTTTGAGCCCAGGACTGCTCGTCGTTGCCGGTAGCAACTGGACGCTCTTCGCCGTAGGAAACCAGTTCCAGCTGAGCTGGGGAAACACCTTGCAGTACCAGGTAGCGTTGAACGGCTTTCGCACGACGCTCGCCCAGTGCCATGTTGTACTCACGAGTACCACGTTCGTCGGTGTTGCCTTCCAGAACAACGCGAGCGCCGTTCGACTTCAGGTCTTTGGCGTGAACGTCCAGAGCGCGCATGGCTTCTGGCTTCAGGTCCGAGCTGTCGTATTCGAAGTAGAAGGTGGTGATTGCGCGCAGAGCAGCTTCTTCGCTCAGGGAGCCGTCAACTGCACCGGTGTTAGCGCCGTAACCAGCGTTTGGATCAACAGCGCCTTCACCGGCATTGTCGCCGCCTTTGGACGAGCAACCTACAGCTACAGCCATGGCCAGAGCCAGCGCAGCAAATTTACCAAACTTCAGCATTTCCATCGTGAAACTCCTAATGAACCCCAGTGTGTTAAGTAAAACGTATAGCGCCGCGTCAGTTCAGGTAAGGGGACCAGGACGGTTCTCTGACTTCGCCTTGAGCGGTAGGAAGCGGGAGCCTCACGCGTCCGTTAATGGACACGAGCATCAAGACTCCCCGGCCCTGCTGGCGGGTGGCGTAGATTACCATGGTGCCGTTGGGCGCAACAGTAGGTGACTCGTCCAGAGTGCTATCAGTGAGGATTTTTACGCTACCGCGCTGCAAATCCTGGGCCGCCACCTTGAAATTGGTGAAACCATCCTGGCGATGGATCATAACCAGGGTCTTTTCGTCCGCCGACAGTTTAGGGTTGGCGTTGTAGTTACCGACGAACGTCACGCGCTCGGCACCGCCACCACCGGCACTGGTCTTGTAGATCTGTGGCTTGCCGCCGCGGTCGGAGGTGAAGTAGATGGTCGAGCCATCCTTGCCCCAGAACGGTTCGGTGTTGATGCCCGGGCCGTTGGTGACGCGGGAGATCGAACGCGAAGCAAGGTTCATCACGTAGATGTCCGGGTTACCGTCCTTGGACAGCACGAACGCCAGGCGCGAACCGTCCGGCGACCAGGCTGGCGCGCCGTTCAGGCCTTCGAAGTTGGTGATCTGCTCACGACGACCGGTGTCGATGTGCTGCACGAAAATGCGCGGACGCTTCTGCTCGAACGAGACATAAGCGATGCGCTTGCCATCGGGAGCGAAGCGCGGCGACAGGATCGGCTCGCGCGACTGCAGCAGGGTCACCGCACGTGCGCCGTCATAGTCGGAACGCTGCAGGGTGTAGCGGGTGTTGTTCTCGGAGAAACGCTCAGCCGTCACGTAGAGCATGCGGGTAGAGAACGCGCCCTTGATGCCGGTGAGTTTTTCGAACGACTGGTCGGCGATGTAGTGCGCCATGTCACGCAGCTGATCGACGCTGCCCGACACGCTGCCGGTCAGCACTTGCTGCTCGGTGGCGACGTTGAACAGGGCGTACTGGACCTGCAGGCGACCGCCGGCCGGAACGATGCTGCCGACCATGATGTACTGGGCGCCCAGGGCCTTCCAGTCACGGTAGATGACTTCGCTGGCCTGGGTCGGCAGGCTGATCATGTTCTGCTTCGGAATCGGCGCGTAGTAACCCGAGTTGCGCAGGTCGTTACCGATGATTTCCGCCATGTCGTCCGGCAGGACGCTACCGCCCTGCCAGCCGAACGGTACGACGGCGATCGGGGTCGCCCGGTCGCTGCCGCTGGTGACCAGAATGTTCTTTTCCTCTGCTACCGCTATCCCTGCCAGGCAGCAGATAACGACCAGCATTGATCGAAGAAGGTTTCTCACAAGGCTAGATCCTCAGGTGTGAATGTCATCTTGAATGAACGATAGGGAGCAAAGTCGCTCGGTTTCATTCCTTGCATTTCCGTCAATCGCCCAATGTTCTTGACCGCTGCGACCGCCGAAGCGTCGAACGGACCGTCACCACTGGACTTGGCGACGCTGACCGAGGTAACCGTACCGTCGGGCAACATGCCGATTTGCAATACTACCGTCATGCCTTTGCGCGCCGAAGGTGGACGAGCCCAGCCTTCTGCCGCTCGGGCACGAATCAGATCATCGTAGCTGCCGGCGACTTCATCGCCCTGTTCATCGGCCAAGGCCTGCTGGCGCTCCGGCGTATCGGAAAGCAAATCTGCCAAGGCCTGGGCCTTTTTGTCTTCGGCGGATTTACGCGCTGCGTCCTGGGCCTTTTTCTTGGCGGCGTCGGCGGCGGCTTTCTTCTTCGCGTCTTCGGCGACTTTCTTTTTCGCCTCTTCAGCTTCAGCTTTCTTCTTGGCGTCCTCGGCCGCTTTTTTCTTCGCGTCCTCGACGATCTTTTTCTTCGCTTCTTCAGCGGCCGCTTTCTTGGCCTCTTCTTCAGCGGCTTTCTTGGCTTCTTCTTCGGCTTTCTTCTTGGCTATATCAGCCAATTGTTTCTCTTCTGCCTTTTTTGCCTCGGCGGTTTTCTTCGCTTCGTCGGCTTTCTTGGCTTCGTCAGCCTTTTTCGCCTCGTCCGCTTTCTTCGCCTCATCGGCTTTCTTGGCTTCTTCGGCCTTTTGAGCCGCTTCCTCTTTCTTTTGTTCCGCGGCCTTTATCGCTTCCTGCTCGACCTTCTTCTGTTCCATCTGCTCGACTTCAGTCTGGCGCGCGGCGGATTTCTTCGCCTCACCGGCAAGCTTCTGGTTGGTCTGCGTGGTGGCCTGGCTTTTCGACTTGAGCTGGTACAAGGTCGCCTGCACGATCGGCTTGGCCGGCGGCAGCTCCGGGGTCATGGCAAAACTGACGAACAGCATGCCGAACACCAGCACATGCAGGCCGATGGCCAGGACACTGGGCCAGAAATAGCTTTCCGAGGCGGACGGCTCTCGCTGTTGCTGCATCAGGGGGCCTCGGTGATCAAGCCAACATTACCGACCCCGGCTTTCTGCAGGCCGCCCATGGCGCCCATCACGGCACCGTAGTCGACGGTCTTGTCGCCGCGAATGAAGACCTGCGTGCGCTTGCCGGCATCGTTGCCGACACGAATGATCTTGGTCACTGCATCGGTCATCTGCGGCAAGGTCCTGGCCCGGTCCTGCTGCTTCTCGGTGTCGACTTCACTGCCAAGGTTCCAGTAGTAGGTCTTGTCAGCCTTGATCGAAATAGTCAGTACCTGGGTGTTGTTGTCCTGCGGCAAGGCTTCGCTGGAAACCTTGGGCAGATCGACCTTCACGCCCTGATTGAGCATCGGCGCGGTCACCATGAAGATGACCAGCAGCACCAACATCACGTCGATGTAGGGCACCACGTTCATCTCGGCAACCGGCTTGCGCTTTTTTCGGGCTCGAGCGATTAAAGCCATTGGGAAATACCTGCTTATTCTTCGCTGGTGTGCACTTTGCGGTGCAGGATCGCCTGGAATTCATCGGCGAAGGTGTAGTAACGGCCGGTCAGCATTTCGCTGCGGGCGGCGAAGCGGTTGTAGGCGATAACGGCCGGGATGGCCGCGAACAGACCGATGGCGGTGGCGATCAGTGCCTCGGCGATGCCCGGGGCCACGGTGGCCAGGGTTGCTTGCTGGGCAGAAGCCAGGCCACGGAAGGAGTTCATGATCCCCCACACGGTACCGAACAGACCGATGTACGGGCTGACCGAACCGACGGTGGCCAGGAACGACAGGCCTTGTTCGAGCTTTTCTTCCTCGCGGGAAATGGCAACGCGCATGGCACGGGCCACACCTTCCATCACCGCTTCAGGGTCGACGCCCGGCTGCTGGCGCAGGCGGGAGAACTCCTTGAAACCGGCACGGAAGATCTGCTCGACGCCCGAATCCGGGTCCGGGTTGCTGCCAGCCTGGCGATAGAGCTTGGACAGGTCGATACCGGACCAGAAGCGCTCCTCGAAGCTCTCCAGGGCACGACGACCGGCGCGCAGCATGTTGCTGCGCTGAAAGATCATGATCCATGAGGTCACCGATGCGGCTACCAGGGTCAGCATTACCAGTTGCACCACGACGCTGGCATTGCTGACCAGGCTCCACATGGAGGAATGGTCGACGACGTTAGCTTCCACGCTTTATCTCCTGCTCTGAGTGTGTACCCGCGCCGCTCACGCCAGCAAAGGCCGCACGTAGAGCTTCGGGAATGGCCCGGGGTTTCAAACTATGGGTGCGCACACAGGCCACCAAAAACTGCCCTTCACAGAGCAGCACGTTATCCGTAGCCCGCCTGACCTGCTGCTTGAAGCGCAGGCTGACACGGTTCAATTCGATGACATCGGCACTTACCACCAGTTCGTCGTCCAGTCGCGCCGGCGCGTGGTAGCGCGCTTCGCTGGAATGCACGACGAATAACAGGTCCTCCCCTGCCAGCGCGGATTGGGCAAAACCCAGTTCCCGCAGCCGTTCGGTTCGAGCCCGTTCCATAAACTTGAGGTAATTGACGTAGTAGACGATGCCGCCAGCATCGGTGTCCTCGTAATAAACGCGACAGCGATGTGCGAACGACTCCAGCCCGTTTTGCGCGCGCATACTCTAGTGCTTACTCCTCAGGTTGCCAATCGGCCAGGCAACTGTTTTTTCATTCTCGAACGCATTGACGCTCCAGGCGTCGTCTGGGACAGCACGAACTGGAAAAAAGTCGGCGTACCGAGTTCGGTCAATCGTCCACGGCATCGAGGAATTCGTCTACCACTGGCATCTCACCCATTCGTGTCGGGATGTTTAAGCCAAAATGCAGATAAGCATGGCGGGTCACCACGCGCCCGCGAGGGGTACGCATGATGTAGCCCTGCTGGATCAGGTACGGTTCCAGTACATCTTCAATGGTGTGGCGCTCTTCGCTGATGGCCGCGGCCAGGCTGTCCACGCCCACCGGGCCACCGTCGAACTTCTCGATCATGGTCAGCAGCAGGCGCCGGTCCTGATGGTCGAAGCCACGCTCGTCGATGTCCAGCAGGTTCAACGCCAGGTCGGCAATCGGCTTGGTGATGTGGCCCTTGGCCCGGACTTCGGCAAAATCCCGGACCCGGCGCAGCAGGCGGTTGGCGATCCGCGGCGTGCCCCGGGCACGCCGGGCGATCTCATACGCACCGTCCGGGTCCAGCGGCAACCCGAGGATGCCCGCCGAGCGACTGACAATCGTCGCCAGGTCGGCGTTGTTGTAGAACTCCAGGCGCTGGACGATACCGAAACGGTCCCGCAACGGGTTGGTCAGCATACCAGCGCGAGTGGTGGCGCCCACCAGTGTGAAAGGCGGCAGGTCGAGCTTGATGGAGCGTGCCGCCGGGCCTTCGCCGATCATGATGTCGAGCTGGAAATCTTCCATGGCCGGGTACAGCACTTCCTCGACGATCGGCGACAGCCGATGGATTTCGTCGATGAACAGCACGTCATGGGGCTCAAGGTTGGTCAGCAGCGCCGCCAGGTCGCCCGGCCGCTCGAGGACCGGCCCCGACGTGCTCTTGATCGACACGCCCATTTCCTGGGCAATGATGTTGGCCAGGGTGGTCTTGCCCAGGCCCGGCGGGCCGAAGATCAAGGTGTGGTCCAGCGACTCGCTGCGCCCACGAGCCGCCTGGATGAACAGCTCCATCTGCTCGCGCACAGTCGGTTGACCGATGTAGTCAGCCAGGCTGACAGGACGAATCGCGCGGTCCTGGATTTCCTCGCGGTCACGGGGCGCGCCCGTGGCGGCGATCAGACGGTCAGCTTCAATCACTTAAATCATTCCCTTCAGGGCACGACGAATCATATCTTCAGTGCTCAGGCCTTTTTCCTTGATAGCGGAAATCGCCTTGCTGGCTTCCTGCGGCTTGTAGCCCAGGGAGATCAGTGCGGTGACCGCATCGTTTTCGGCGCTGACCGCAGGCACCGGCGCGTCCGGCTGGTTCGGCACCAGGGCGAACATCGCCGGCACCGTCTCCCAGGCCTTGAAGCGGTCCTTGAGTTCGACCAGCAGGCGCTCGGCGGTTTTCTTGCCCACCCCCGGCACCTTGGTCAGGGCCGAGGTGTCCTGGGACTGCACACAACGCACCAACTCATCGACTTCCAGGCTCGACATCAAGGCCAGGGCCAGTTTCGGGCCGACGCCATTGAGACGAATCAGTTCGCGGAAGAAGTCCCGCTCGCGCTTGCCGACGAAGCCATAGAGTAACTGCGCATCCTCGCGCACGACCAAATGGGTGTGCAGGGTCAGCGGCTCGCCGACCGACGGCAAGCGATACAGCGTGGTCATGGGCACTTCCAGCTCATAGCCCAGGCCGTTTACATCCAGAATCAGGTGCGGCGGCTGTTTTTCAGCCAGGGTGCCGCGCAAGCGTCCAATCACGGTTCAGATCCTTGGGTGTTGGCCAGCGCGCTGGCTGGCGAATATCAACACGAGCATAAAGGCCGGCAACACAGGCGCAACTGACTCGAGTTCATGAATGAAGCGCTGATGCTATCAGAGACGCAGGCGCCCGCCACGACTGCGTGCGGCCCCCAGGCCATGAGGCAACAGGCTGGAACGGGTGTGGGCATGGCAAATGGCGATGGCCAGGGCGTCGGAGGCATCGATCTGCGGCTTGCTGACCAGTTTCAACAGGTGCATCACCATCATTTGCACCTGCTCCTTGTTCGCCGCCCCTGTTCCGACGACCGCCTGCTTGACTTGCGTCGCGGTGTATTCGGCGATCTCCAGGTTTTCCTCGGCACCCGCCACGATTGCCGCGCCCCGGGCCTGCCCCAGCTTCAGGGCCGAATCGGCGTTGCGCGCCATGAAGACCCTTTCGATGCCCATGGTCACCGGGCCGTAGGTCTGGATGACCTCGCGCACGCCGCGATAAACGATCTGCAAGCGCTCGTGCAGCTCACCCGCCCCGGTGCGGATGCAACCAGACGCGACGTACACACAGCCGCGCCCGGTATCGCGAACCACACCGTAGCCGGTGATGCGCGAACCAGGGTCGATACCAAGGATTAAAGTCATAGCGCCTGCGGTTTGAAGGGGAGTTATCCAGACCTGTGGGAGCGAGCTTGCTCGCGATGGCGTTGGATCAGCAAGCACAGTGTTGACTGAAGTACCGCTATCGCGAGCAAGCTCGCTCCCACAGGTTGATCATTGGCAATCGTCAATAGTTGAACAGGCCTTCTCAGCCCAGCTGTTCAGCCACCGACTCCGGAATGTCGGCGTTAGAGTAGACGTTCTGCACGTCATCCAGGTCCTCAAGCATGTCGATCAGCTTGAGCACCTTCTCGGCGCCTTCCAGGTCCAGTTCGGCACTGGTGGTCGGTTGCATGACGATTTCCGCGTCGGCGGGCTTGAAACCGGCCGCCTCCAGGGCGTTGCGCACGGCATAGAAGCTGGCGAACGAAGTGAACACGTCGAATGAGCCGTCTTCGTGGCTGACCACGTCATCGGCGTCGGCCTCCAGGGCGGCTTCCGTCAGGGCATCTTCATCGAGGCCCGGCGCGAAGCTGATCTGGCCCTTGCGCTCGAACAGATAGGCCACGGAGCCGTCGGTGCCCAGGTTGCCACCGCATTTGCTGAACGCGTGACGCACGGCTGCCGCAGTACGGTTGCGGTTGTCGGTCATGCATTCGACCATCACCGCCACACCGCCTGGGCCGTAACCTTCGTAGGTCAGCTCTTCAACGTTGTCGGCCTCGGTCGCACCGGCGCCACGGGCGATGGCCCGGTCGATGATGTCGCGACTCATGTTGGCACCCAGCGCCTTGTCCAGGGCCAGGCGCAAGCGCGGGTTGGAACCCGGATCGCCGCCGCCCTGGCGGGCCGCGACCGTCAGCTCACGGATCCACTTGGTGAAGATCTTGCCTCTCTTGGCATCCTGACGTTCTTTGCGGTGCTTGATGTTCGCCCACTTGGAATGACCTGCCATAACTCGCTCCGTTTCTCTTTGGAACATTGCCCGCCCTGCGCGTACGCAGTGGCCGGCAATCAGAAATATCGACCCCAATGAAAAGGCGCATCCGAAGATGCGCCCTCTCAGGTGCCAGCCTTACTCAGCCTTTGGCTGTTCACGCAGACGAATGTGCAACTCGCGCAATGCCTTGGCATCCACTACACCCGGCGCCTGGGTCATGACATCGGCCGCGCTCTGGGTTTTCGGGAATGCGATCACTTCACGGATCGACTGGGCGCCGGTCATCAGCATCACCAGGCGGTCCAGGCCGAAGGCCAGGCCACCGTGGGGCGGCGCACCGTACTTCAGGGCGTCGAGCAGGAAGCCGAACTTCTCTTCTTGCTCGGCTTCGTTGATGCCCAGCAGGCGGAACACGGCCTGTTGCATTTCCTTGCGATGGATACGGATCGAACCACCACCCAGCTCGGTGCCGTTCAGGACCATGTCGTAAGCGCGCGACAGAGCGGTGGCCGGGTTGGCCTCCAACTCTTGCGGCGAGCACTTCGGCGCGGTGAACGGGTGGTGCAGCGCGGAGAAGCTGCCGTCGTCGTTTTCTTCGAACATCGGGAAGTCAACGACCCACATTGGCGCCCACTCGCAAGTCAGCAGCTTCAGGTCGTGACCCAGCTTGATGCGCAGCGCGCCCAGGGCTTCGCTGACGATCTTGGCCTTGTCGGCACCGAAGAACACGATGTCGCCGTCAACCGCGCCCACGCGATCGAGGATCACATTGAGGTTGGCTTCAGGGATGTTCTTCACGATCGGCGATTGCAGGCCATCAACACCCGCGGCGCGCTCGTTGACCTTGATGTAGGCCAGGCCCTTGGCACCGTAGATACCGACGAACTTGGTGTAGTCGTCGATCTGCTTGCGCGGCATGCTGGCTCCGCCAGGAACGCGCAGGGCCGCGATACGGCATTTCGGGTCGTTGGCCGGGCCGCTGAACACCTTGAAATCCACTTCCTTGAGCTGGTCGGCCACGTCCACCAGCTCCAGCGGGTTACGCAGGTCTGGCTTGTCGGAACCGTAGCGGCGCATGGCCTCTTCGAAGGTCATGTGCGGGAACTCGCCGAATTCCAGGCCCAGCACTTCCTTGAACAGGTTGCGGATCATGCCTTCGGTCAGGCCCATGATGTCTTTTTCGTCGAGGAAACTGGTCTCGATGTCGATCTGAGTGAACTCAGGCTGACGGTCGGCACGCAGGTCTTCGTCGCGGAAGCACTTGGCGATCTGGTAGTAGCGATCGAACCCGGCGACCATCAGCAGTTGCTTGAACAGCTGTGGCGATTGCGGCAAGGCGAAGAAGCTGCCGGGGTGGGTACGGCTCGGCACCAGGTAGTCGCGAGCGCCTTCCGGCGTGGCGCGGGTCAGGATCGGCGTCTCGACGTCGAGGAAGCCGTTCTCGTCCAGGTAACGACGGATGCTGGTGGTCATGCGCGAACGCAGGCGCAGCTTCTCGGCCATTTCCGGGCGACGCAGGTCGATGAAGCGGTAGCGCAGGCGGGTTTCTTCGCCCACGTCGGAGTATTCGTTGAGTGGAAACGGCGGGGTTTCCGATTCGTTGAGCACTTCCAGCTCGTAGCCCAGCACTTCGATCATGCCAGACGCCATGTTGGCGTTGCCGGCGCCAGCCGGGCGCAGACGCACCTTGCCGGTGACCTTGACCACATATTCGCTGCGCACGCGGTCGGCGGCGGCGAAGGTTTCAGCGCGGTCCGGATCGAACACCACCTGGGCCAGGCCTTCACGATCACGGATATCGAGGAAAATCACCCCGCCATGGTCACGGCGACGATGGACCCATCCGCAAAGAGTAACTTCCTGACCTTCCAGGCTTTCGTTCAGTTGGCCGCAATAATGGCTGCGCATCATGGTAGTGGTTTCACTTCTCGTAATTCGAAATTCGGTTGGAGGACCTGCCCGTGCAAGCACTCGCGCGTGTTCAACTCAATCAGCTTTGTCGCCACCGGCCAAATTCTTCTTGGCGCCGGTCTTGAAGTCGGTTTCATACCAGCCTGTGCCGCCGAGGCGGAAACCAGGCATGGACAGCATCTTTTTCAGTTCCGGCGCCTGGCAGGCAGGGCAGTCGACCAGCGGTGCCGCGCTGATCTTTTGAATGGCTTCCATCTGATGACCACAGGAAGCACATTGATAGTCGTACATCGGCATGGGGTTGTCTCGGCGATCAGGTTACTCGCGCAAAGGCTGGGCTTTGCGGCAAAGAGCGGGATTATATCCATTAAATGCGGCCTGTGCAGCCGTAAGACCGCACAGTCATTGCCGACCATGTTGCTCATTCAAGGCTTGCGTGACTCATTGTGGCGAGGGAGCTTGCTCCCGCTTGAGTGCGAAGCGCTCACAAAGAGGGCTGCTGCGCAGCCCAGCGGGAGCAAGCTCCCTCGCCACGGATTGGGGGATGCACCGCATTGGCAGTCATTGACGGACTAGACCCCACAATGATCCATCCCGGCCTCCTTCAAACTGTGCACCACGCAAACCACACGCACCAGTGCGCTGAAATTGCGCACCCCGCCATGGCGCAGGTGCACCTCCCTGTCCACATGGGACAGCAACGTACTGATGGAGCAGCTGTTGAGCTGGGCCATGTCGCCAAGGATATCCCAATAGACCTGCTCCAGCCGCAGGCAGGTGGCGAACCCGTTCAGACGAATGGATCGGGCCAGGGGACGCACCAGCTGCATGTCGAACCCCCTGACGAACGGATCGACGCTGATGGACTGAAAGCGCCCATGCACACCCTCCCCCGGTTCTTTTCCTTGAATCATACCGTTGACACTCCTTTGCCATACGAACCTCTCAGTTGGAACACTCCATCTGTGGCTCTATGGAAGCTCAACGGCATCGCCAGTTCCAGACGACTTTATGACCGTGGACGTAGGACAAGCCAACAGCAGGCAGGCGACGAATTACGCCGTCCTACACGCCGCGCGCTGGGAATGCTGCCCACGCCCCGCCATCACCTGCCTGGGGTTACTGGCCCTCCAGCAGCGCGCGCAGCATCCACGCGGTCTTTTCATGAACTTGCATGCGCTGGGTCAGCAAGTCGGCAGTGGGCTCATCGCTGACCTTGTCCAGTAAAGGAAAGATGCCACGGGCCGTACGCGTCACCGCTTCCTGGCCCTCAACCAGTTGCCGGATCATGTCCTCGGCACCCGGCACGCCTTCCTCTTCCTTAATAGAAGACAGGCGCGCATACACCGAGTAAGCACCCGGGGCCGGGAAACCCAAGGCGCGGATGCGCTCGGCAATCAGGTCCACCGCCAGGGCCAGCTCGTTGTATTGCTCCTCGAACATCAGGTGCAGGGTCCGAAACATCGGCCCCGTGACGTTCCAGTGAAAATTGTGGGTCTTGAGATACAGCACATAGGTGTCCGACAGCAGGCGCGAAAGCCCGTCGACGATGGACTTGCGGTCTTCTTCACTGATACCGATATCAATTGCCATGGTGGTTGATCTCCTGACGGTGATGAATTCGACAACGCCCCCAACTCTAGTGGTTTTGGCGGCCTATGGCCTGCGACAGATCGCCAGCCCTCCTGAACCGACAAGCCGGGACAGCGGGCAGTTCCGCCCACCAGGGGAATTCAACGCCGCTTGCCCGGCGCCTTCAAGCACCGGCGGGGCTTTTCTGGCCGACGAACAGCGCGGTACGCGCCCGTAACGCGTTTGAGAAGGCCGGGGCTTTGCTGTTAAATAGGCAGTGTGTCGCTACGCCTATTTTTCCGGGCGTAACGCATAGGCTGATTCGGGTACGTGTCCAACGCCTCTCATTGTTTCGAAGCGAACCGTCCCCGACCCGCTCTTCCTTGTGATCTGTCTTAACCGTGAGCCAATCAAAATGTTGAAAATCGTCCACTTGCTAATGGGCGCAGCTGCCCTGCTGCTGTCCTTCATCCCTAGCCTGGGTTCCGAAGCCACACCTTACCTGCAACACCCCGATGCACTGTACCTGGCCTTTTTCGGCCTGCTCAACCTGACCCTTGCACCCGTCATCCCTTACTGGAACAAAGGTCCACGTCACCAACTGCAGAACCTGGTCAGTGCCCTGCTGGTGCTGGCCGTTGCCCTGCAAACCCTGGCCCTGCTGGCGCCTATGCCGGAAATCGGCGGTCAACCGGCCATTCTGTTCAGCCTGGGCGCAGCGCTGCTCGCCGTGGCACTGCACCTGGCCGTCAGCTTCTACAAGAAGTCGTCGCCGGCCGCCGCTGCGCAGAACTACGACATGTCCAACCGCGATACCGGCACGGTGAAGTGGTTCAACACCTCCAAAGGGTTCGGCTTCATCTCCCGCGACTCTGGCGATGACATTTTCGTGCATTTCCGGGCCATTCGTGGCGAAGGCCATCGCGTCCTGGTGGAAGGCCAGCGCGTGGAGTTCTCCGTGATGAACCGCGACAAGGGCCTGCAGGCCGAAGATGTGATCGCCGCGCTGCCGCGCCGCTGATCCACGCGTAAAAAAACCGCGATGCAGCCTGGCTGCTCGCGGTTTTTTATTGCCCGTCAATCAGAAACCGGGCAAATCAGTAGTGAGGAGGCGGCGCCTCTTCTTCGAACGACTCGAACTGCCCGACCATCTCTTCCTGACGCTTGAGCAGCGCCGCCATCTGCAGCTGCAGACGCTCGACGACCCGCTGCTGCGCCACCAGCACATCGTTCAATGCCTGGATGGTGTCATCCTGAAACGCCAGGCGGCTCTCCAGATCGGTTACACGGTCTTCAAGGTTCATGGTTCAGCCCTCCAGAAACTTGAAATCATCGGTCAAGGCCACTCGCAACCGTTCACGAATGGCCGCGACCTGCCCTGCATTATAAGGCTGGGCCGGGTGCTTGCCCCAGACCGGCGCAGGCCAGGCGGCGTCATCCCGTTTGCGCACGATGACGTGCATGTGCAGTTGACTGACAACGTTACCCAAGGTTGCAACGTTCATCTTGTCGGCATCGAACGAATCCTTGAGGGTTTCGGCCAGCGCCGTGGTTTCTTTCCACAGTTGTTGTTGATCAGCGTCATCCAATTGAAACAATTCGCTGATATCTTCCCGCCGCGGCACGAGGATGAACCACGGGTAATTGGCGTCGTTGGACAAGAGCAAACGGCACAACGGGAAATCGCCGATGGGCAATGTGTCTTGTTGCAGTCGTGGATCTAAGGCAAACACCGCGCATACTCCTCGTTATCGATTCTGCCCGGCTCGGCGACCCGCAGGCCTGCGTCGGACACAGATGTGCAGCATACCCGCGAACGCCGGATCGATCACTGCGTAGCGCCCCAACGCCGCGTTTCTTCGATTTTTTTTCAACACACGGCATCAACCTGTGCCAGCTGACGCACCAACACGGCGCAAGCGGTACGGCAAAGTCCTGAGAGGACCGCGCCAGGGCCCAGGCAAAGCCGCGAAGCTGTAAGATTTTCGTACAGCCGGAAAATTTTTTGCACCAAAACAGCACAGTGCGTCTACGCTCAGTGCACAAAGCATCCGTGATTTACTCACTGGGTAGGGTGAACCGGTAACGTTTTTGGTGGTCTCGCCACTTTTACGGGCGTCAATCATGAGAGCCGCACACGAGTCAACCCTATTTAAAACAAGGCCTTTGGAGCCCGGTTTCATGAGGTTTCACCGCGTCAACTGGTGAAATGTGAAAAAAATGTAAACGAAATTCGGGTTTGAGCATGCTTGTTGCATTCATACTCGCACTGTCCAAAGGTCTCGCCGGAAGCGAGAACCTGCCGACATACAAATTAAAGTGGCAAGGCTGCCCACAGGAGCTTCAAGCGCGGTAATGACGGACTCTTTACACCGATGCCGGAAAAGAAAAAACAACATTAAGTTGTGGATACGGTTGCGTCGGATCAGCTGAAATGCGACATGGATCGAGCCATTGGCGACATGGTCGTAAAGAAGCTGAAAGGTTGAATGGGCAAGTATCGCCAATAATGTCGTCGTGATATAAGTTTGCGCCGACACAAAAAGAAAGAGCCGCCCATATAAAAAAACAGGTGGGACGGCAGTACTCTTCTAAAAACCAAAGGAGCAAATCACGATGCGCGTGATGAAGTGGAGCATGATCGCACTGGCTGTATCGGCCAGCGTTTCGCAGTTCGCAGTGGCCTCTTCCCAGGAAGAATCCAAGGGCTTTTTTGAAGATCAGAGCCTGACTGTTAAAAGTCGTATGCTGTACATGAACCGTGATTTCAAACACGGTGCTTCCAACAACCAAAATACCGGTGGCAAGGCACGTAGTACTGGCTACCGCGAAGAAACTGGTCTTGGCGTGCAGGCTGTTTACGAGTCCGGCTTCACTCAAGGCACCGTTGGTGTCGGTGTGGACGCTCTGTTCAATGGCCAAGTCAAACTGGATAGCGGCGCAGGTCGCACCGGTAACAGCATCTTCGGCACAGGTGACGACGGCAGCCCGGAAGACACCCAGTCTGAAGTTGGCGGCGCGGTCAAGTTCCGCTTGTCTGACACCGTCCTGAAATACGGTAACCAGTACACCACCAGTCCAGTGTTCTCCACGGATGACAGCCGTCTGAATCCGGAAGTTGCTACCGGTACGCTCATCACCAGCAAAGAAATCAAAGGTCTGGAACTGACTGCTGGCCGCTTCACCGCTATGAATGCACAAAACTACACGGGCCGCGACAGCATCAATGGTCGGCACAGCCAAGGTCTGCCGTCCGCCAATATTGCTGGCGCAACCTATCAGTTCACTGACAATTTCGTAGCAGGCGTAGCAGCTTCCGACGTTGAAGATTACTTCAAGAAGAAGTACCTCAACGTGAACTACACCCTGCCGATCAACGAAGATCAGTCTCTGAACTTCGACTTCAACGGCTACGACAGCAAGAGTCAGGGTCAAGAGCTGAGCGGTGATATTGACAACCGCATCTGGTCGCTCGCAGCAGCTTACAGCCTCGGTGCGCACAAATTTACCTTGGCTCACCAGCGCTCCTCCGGTGATAGCGGCTACGCTTATGGTGTTGACGGTGGCGGTACTATCTACCTCGCCAACTCCGTGCAGTATTCCGACTTCAACGGTCAAGACGAGACGTCCTGGCAGGCTCGTTACGACCTGAACATGAAGACCTACGGCGTTCCTGGCCTGAGCTTCATGACTCGTTACATCACCAGTGACAACATCGCTACCGCTACCACCGATGCCAAGGCCCACGAGTGGGACTTCGAAACCAAGTACGTTCTGCAAAGCGGTCCAGCCAAAGACCTGTCCGTGCGTTTGCGTAGCGCGGTTTATCGGACTAGCACCTCTAACCCGGATTACACCGACAACAACGACTTCCGCGTAATCGTCGAATACCCACTGAGCATCTTGTAATTCAGTGCTAGTTCGATAGCTGCACCCGCAACAAACAAAAACCGCTCACCTAATCCAGGTGAGCGGTTTTTTTATATCCATCGCATGTCAGCTTTAACACAACTTGTTAAATAGCAAGCTAACTAAACATAACCTGACCCCAGCGCCAAGTTATAGTCGAATCGTTATTGCGCTGGCCCTTCCTGAACGACCCGAATCACTCGCTGTGGAAACGGAATATCAATGCCCGCGTCCTTCAAGCGATCTCGCGCCTGCTCATTAAGCATGAACATCACGTTCCAATAATCCGCTGTCTTGACCCAGATACGCAGCGACACCGTGATGGAACTGTCGCCCAAGGTAGAAATCACCGCTTCAGGCGCCGGATCCGCCAGCACGCGCTCATCCTTGGCCAGCGCCAGCAACACTTCCCGGGCCTTTTGCAGGTCGGCCTGGTAATCCACGCCGACATCGAACACCACTTTGCGGGTCGGCTGGCGATTGGTATTGGTGATGATGCCGTTCGACAGGTTGCCGTTGGGCACGATCACGGTTTTGTTGTCACCGGTACGAATCACGGTGTGGAAGATCTGGATGCTGTCGACCGTACCGGCCACACCCTGGGCTTCAATCCAGTCACCGATGCGGAACGGGCGGAACAGCAGGATCAGCACGCCACCGGCGAAGTTCGCCAGGCTGCCTTGCAAGGCCAGGCCAATCGCCAGGCCGGCGGCACCGATGGCGGCGACGAACGAAGTCGTTTCCACACCAATCATTGAAGCGACGCTGACGATTAGCAATATCTTCAGAATGATGTTGGCCAGGGTACTGATGAACCCTTGCAGGGCCAGGTCGGCGTTACGCAAGGCCAGCAACGCACCCAGTTTCTGTGTCACTTTGTTGATCAACCACCAGCCGATGGCCAGGGTGATGACCGCCAGCAGCACGCGGCTGCCGTATTCCATGATCATGGGGATCCAGGTCTGGGAAGCCTTGACCAGGTTGTCCACTTCAGCATTCAAATCCATCTTTCTCTCCTATTCCTGTTGCACGCGGCATTGTGGCGAGGGAGCTTGCTCCCGCTGGGCTGCGTAGCGGCCCCTTCGATGGGTGCTGCGCCCCCAAGCGGGAGCAAGCTCCCTCGCCACAGTGTTTCCCTATAACGAACGGGATCAGTCGCGGAAATTGTTGAATTGCAGGGGCATGCCGAATTCCTTGCCGCGCAGTGCCGCAATGGCTTCCTGCAAGTCGTCACGCTTCTTGCCGGTGACCCGCACTTGCTCGCCCTGGATGGCGGCTTGCACCTTGAGCTTGGCGTCCTTGATATGAGCGACGATCTTCTTGGCCAGTTCCTTGTCGATGCCTTCCTTGAGCACGGCTTCCTGCTTCATCAGCTTGCCCGAGGCATAGGCGTCCTTGACCTCAAGGCACTGCACATCGATCTTGCGCTTGACCAGCGCCAGCTTGAGGATCTCGATCATCGCCTCGAGCTGGAAATCGGCCTCGGCGGTCAGGTTCACGGTCAGGTCTTTTTCCTTGAACTCGAAACTGCCCTTGCCCTTGAGGTCATAACGACGGTCGAGTTCCTTGACGGCGTTTTCAACCGCGTTGGTGACTTCGTGCTTGTCCAGTTCGGATACCACGTCGAATGACGGCATGTAGTGTTCTCCAAATAAAAAGGCGCGCCAGTATCAACGGCGCGCGCTTGGCTTGTGGTTAAAATCGGGCTCATTATAACGGCTCTTTTCCTGCCGACACTGCGAGCCCTCAGATGCCTGCGCCAATCCGAGTAAAAAACTGATGTCCACTACCTGGCATGTCCTCGGGGCCGGCAGTCTCGGCACGTTGTGGGCCACGCGCCTGGCCCGGGCCGGGTTGCCGGTGCGGCTGGTGCTGCGCAACGAAGCCCGCTTGCAGGCCTACCGCAGCGCCGGCGGCCTGACGCTGGTGGAACAGGGCCAGGCGCAGTGTTACCCGATACCTGGCGAAACGGCGGACAGCCCGGAACCGATCAGGCGCCTGCTATTGGCCTGCAAAGCCTACGACGCGGAAGCGGCCGTGGCTTCGGTGGCCCATCGCCTGGACGCCGAATCGGAACTGATCCTGTTGCAGAACGGCCTCGGCAGCCAGGACGCCGTAGCCAACTGTGTGCCCCAGGCCCGTTGCATCAGCGCTTCCAGCACCGAAGGCGCGTTCCGCGACGGTGACTGGCGCGTGGTGTTCGCCGGCCACGGCTACACCTGGTTGGGCGACCCCGCGCACCCGGTGGCACCGTTCTGGCTGGACGACCTGAGCGCCGCCGGCATTCCCCACGAATGGAGCGCCGACATCCTCACCCGGCTCTGGCGCAAACTGGCGCTCAATTGCGCAATCAATCCGCTGACCGTGCTGCATCACTGCAAGAACGGCGGCTTGCAGGAACACCGTTGCGAAGTGGCGACCCTGTGCGTGGAACTCACCGACCTGCTCGAACGATGCGGCCAGCCCGCAGCGGCCGAAGACTTGCAGCCGGAAGTCGAACGGGTGATCCAGGCCACTGCCGCCAATTACTCCTCGATGTACCAGGATGTCGCCAATCGGCGCCGCACCGAAATCAGCTACTTGCTCGGTTACGCCTGCAAGGTCGCCCAACGCCACGAGCTGACCGTGCCGCACCTGGAGCAACTGCGCCAGCGACTGATTGCCCACTTGCACAACCTCGCATTGCCCAGCGACTGAGCAGCGGCTACGCTGGCCCTCGTGTTCCTTTTTAGCGACGAGTCTGATGCCATTGCGCCAGCGCCTTGAAAACCTCCCGGTCGGCCAGAAACTGCTGGCTGCCCTGTTGGTGTTGTTGACCACTGTCCTGCTGGTGGCCAACCTGACCTTTATCAGCGCCGCCTACTACATCTCCCAGGAAAGCATGGCGCCCCAGGCCCTGCAGACCATTGGCCGGCTGGTGGCCAACCCGAGCCTGATCTCCGACGCCCTGCAATCGCCACAAAGCGCCCAGCGCTTGCTCGATGAGCTCAACAGCTACGCACCGCTGCGGGCGGCGGCGCTGTATGACGGCCAGGGCGAACGCCTGGCACAACTGCAACAGGGCGAAAAGCTCAAGCTGCCGGACCATTACCGCAACATGCAGGCCTGGCAGGCCGGTGAGTTTCGCAGCAACCAGGTCATTACCCTGCCCCGTCCCGGCACGGCGCCTGGCCATCTGTTGCTGGTGGCCAGCAGTGAATTGCCGACCGCGTTCTACACCGGCACCCTGACCGCCAGCCTCGGCATCCTGATTTTCAGCGTGTTGCTGTGGTTGATCATTGCCCAGCAGATCAAGCGCCTGATCACCCAGCCGATTCATCAGCTTGAAGAACTGTCACGCCAGGTCACCCGCGAAGAGAACTATGCCCTGCGTGCCGCGCGCGGCAACCACGATGAGATCGGCAGCCTGGCCGAGGCGTTCAACACCATGCTGTCGCGGATCGAAGCCCGGGAACAACAACTCAAGCGCGCGCGGGACGACTCCCAGGCCGCCTACGACCAGGCCCAGGGCCTGGCGGAAGAAACCCGCCATACCAATCGCAAGCTGGAGCTGGAAGTCCAGGTGCGCAGCAAGATCGAGAAAAAGCTCACCGGCTTTCAGAATTACCTCAACAGCATCATCGACTCCATGCCCTCGGCGCTGATCGCCCTCGACGAGCAACTCTACGTCACCCAATGGAACCAGGAAGCCAGCGCCCTCTCCGGCACACGGTTGGACGAGGCGCTGAACCAGCCGATCTTCCTCGCTTTCGAACCGCTCAAGCCGTACCTGCCCCAGCTCAAGCAGACCGTCGAGCAACATACGGTCGCCAAGATCGAACGCGTCACCTGGACCAAGGACGACGAAGCCCGCCACTACGCCCTCACGTTCTACCCGCTGATGGGCGGTGCCGGGCGTGGCGTGGTGATCCGGATCGATGACATCACCCAGCGCCTGTCGCTGGAAGAAATGATGGTGCAATCGGAAAAAATGCTCTCGGTCGGCGGCCTCGCGGCGGGCATGGCCCATGAAATCAACAACCCGTTGGGGGCGATCCTGCACAACGTGCAGAACATCCGCCGACGCCTGTCGCCGGAACTGCCGAAGAACCTCGAACAGGCCGAGCTGCTGGGTATCCCGTTAGAGGAGGTCAATCGCTACCTCCAGGGTCGGGAGATCCCGCAGTTGCTCGACGGCATCCAGCAAGCCGGCGCACGAGCGGCAAAAATCGTCACCCATATGCTCAGCTTCAGCCGGCTCAGCACGCGGCAGATGGCACCCTGCGACCTACCGGCGCTGATCGACCAGGCGGTAGAAATCGCCGGTAACGACTTCGACCTGGCGATCGGTTTCGACTTCAAGGGCCAAGCGATCATCCGCCAGTTCGACCCGAACCTGGGCCCGGTGCCCGGCACGGCCAACGAACTGGAACAGGTGCTGCTCAACCTGCTGAAAAACGCCGCCCAGGCGATCCATCAACGCCAGGACGACAGCGAACCGGGGCGTATCATCCTGCGCACGCGGTTGAATCCGCCTTGGGCGGAAATCCAGGTCGAGGACAATGGCATCGGCATGAGCGAGAACGTGCGCAAACGTACCTTCGAACCTTTCTTCACCACCAAGGAGATCGGCCAGGGCACGGGCCTGGGGCTGTCGGTCTCGTATTTCATCATCACCAACAACCACAAGGGCCAGATGGAAGTGCAGTCGGCGCCGGGCCAAGGCACCTGCTTCACCTTGCGCCTGCCCCTGGCGGGCACTTCGATGGTGCCGCAGGAACACAAACAATTGGAGCGCTGAGCATGGGTTTTCGCCTGTCGAAGATTTACACCCGCACCGGCGACAAAGGTGAAACCGGGTTGGGCGATGGTCGCCGCGTGGCAAAGGACCACCCACGGGTCGAGGCCATCGGCGAAGTGGATACGCTGAACAGCCAGCTGGGTTTATTGCTGGCCGGGCTCGCCACTGAAACGGCCCAATACCCGGCACTGAAAGAGGTCAGCGCAGTACTGGGGCCTTGTCAGCATCGCTTGTTCGACCTCGGTGGTGAACTGGCGATGCCGGCCTACCAGGCCTTGAACGTGGCGGAAATCGAGCGGCTGGAAGCGGCGATCGACGTGTGGAACGAGGAATTGGGGCCCCTGGAAAACTTCATCCTGCCCGGTGGTTCGACGCTGATCGCCCAGGCCCATGTCTGCCGCAGCCTGGCCCGCAGCGCCGAGCGCCGTTGTCAGCAACTGAACGCGGTGGAACCGCTGGCCGGGCCGGGGCTGGCCTATATCAATCGGTTGTCGGATCTGCTGTTCGTGGCCGCACGGGTCATTGCCCGGCGGCAAGGGGTGGCAGAGGTGCTTTGGGTGGCGGCGGCCAAGCCTGAGGGCTGAATCGTTCTTGAGGCCGCCATCGCGAGCAAGCTCGCTCCCACACTGGATCTTCGGCGTTCACAGAACCCTGCTCGCGATGGCGTCAGCGGTTACACCACAAAATCACGCCTCAGGCCAAAACGCCCGAATCCCCGCCACACCCTGCGCCCCGGTCTCCCAGGCTTTTTGCCGCTCGCCGGGCCCGACCCCACCCAACAGATAGACCGGCCTGTTGAAGCCCTCGATCAACCGCGCCGCCTCTGCCCACCCCAACGGCTGTGCGTCAGGATGGGTCTGGGTCGGTTGCACCGGCGAAAGCGTGACGAAGTCCACGTCCATCTGCTGCGCCAGGGAGAGTTCTTCGGCGTTATGGCAGGAGGCCGCCAGCCAACGGTCCTTGCCGAACGGGCGCCCGGCCGCGGCATGCTTGCGCAGTTGCGCGGCGGTAATGTGCCAACCGGCGGAGGGAAAATCCCCCAGCCATTCGAACGGCCCCTTGAGCATCAGTTGGGCCTTGCCGGCACACAACCCCACCGCATCCACCGCCAGATCGCGGTATTTCGGGTCGTAGCCACCGGGGGCACGCAGTTGGAGCAACTTGATCCCACCGGCAATCGCCTTCTGCATACCGCGCAGCAAGGCCGGCGTCTCAAGGCCCTCCGGGGTAATCAGGTACTCACCCGGCAAACGGGCCGCCGCGACGATCGGCTGATTGGCCGCCGGAAACGCATAATTCGTCAGGTCGCGGGCCGTCACCCAGGCCAACGGCTGCCCTTCGGCACCGTGGGGCTCGCCAGTGAAGGCCGAGACTTCCCAGACATCCAGCAACACCTGTTTGTCCGGGTAGTCGTGACGCACCTTGATCAACGGCCGGGCGGCACCGACAACGATACCCAGCTCCTCATGAAGTTCGCGGGCCAGGGCGGCTTCGACGGACTCATCGGCCTCGACCTTGCCACCGGGGAATTCCCACAGGCCACCCTGGTGCTGGGTGTCGGCCCGTCGGGCGATCAGGATTTTACCGGCGGCATCGCGAATGACCGCCGCCGCCACATGGACTCGTTTCACCGCGTAGTGTCCTCCAGGCCAGCCTGTTGCCACGCCTTGAACGCCGGCCATTGATAAAGGGTTTCGACGTAGGCCTCATCGACCTCCGACAGTTTCACCTGATAAGTGCGCAAGCGCACGGCAACAGGGGCAAAAAACGCATCGACCAGGCTCACGCGGCCAAACAGGTAGGGACCGGTTTCGGTCGCCGCGGCACGGCATTCAGCCCACAGCGCCAGCATCCGCTCGATTTCCACCTGGACGTCAGCCGGCATGGGCGACAGCGGAGCATCGTGCAGCAGGTCAAACGGCATGTTGCTGCGGATGGAGAAAAAACCGCTGTGCATTTGCGCACAGGCCGACCGCGCCGGTCAGCGCCAGGGCCAGCGCGCCGCGCAGGGACCAGGAAGAAATGCGTTGGTCGCCGATGATCAGGTGCAGGCTCATGTGGATTCCCTTCTTATGGTTCTGAGGTGTCTGTTCTGGCGCAATCGCGAGCAAGCTCGCTCCCACAGGGGATTTGTGTCGAGACCACTATCGATGCCACTCAACAAATCCCTGTGGGAGCGAGCTTGCTCGCGATTGGAGCAACTCGGTCCCGAGCCTGTTAAGTCCGGTACTCAGCGTTGATCTTGACGTACTCGTGAGACAGGTCGGTGGTCCAGATGGTTTCGCTGCAATCACCCCGTCCCAGCTCGATACGGATGGTGATTTCTTCCTGTTGCATGACCGCCGCGCCCTGGGCTTCGGTGTAGGTCGCAGCACGAGCACCTTGGCTGGCGATGCAGACTTCACCGAGGAACACGTCGATCTTGCTCACGTCCAGCTCAGGTACGCCGGCACGGCCCACGGCGGCTAGGATACGGCCCCAGTTCGGGTCGGAGGCGAACAGCGCGGTCTTGATCAGCGGCGAGTGGGCCACGGTGTAGCCGACATCCAGACATTCCTGGTGATTGCCACCGCCGTTGACCTGCACGGTCACGAACTTGGTTGCGCCTTCGCCGTCACGCACGATGGCCTGGGCCACTTCCATGCACACCTCGAACACCGCCTGCTTGAGGGCGGCGAACAGCGCGCCGCTGGCCTCGGTAATCTCCGGCAGGTTGGCCTTGCCGGTGGCGATCAGCATGCAGCAGTCATTGGTGGACGTGTCGCCGTCGATGGTGATGCGGTTGAACGACTTGTTGGCACCGTCGAGCATCAGGTCTTGCAGCACCTGGCGCGAGACTTTGGCATCGGTGGCGATGTAGCCGAGCATGGTCGCCATGTTCGGACGGATCATGCCGGCGCCTTTGCTGATACCGGTGACGGTGATGGTCACGCCATCGTGCTCGAACTGGCGACTCGCGCCCTTGGGCAAAGTGTCAGTGGTCATGATGCCGGTGGCGGCCGCAGCCCAGTTGTTCTCCGACAGGTCATCAAGGGCGGCTTGCAGCGCGCCTTCAATCTTCTCGACCGGCAGCGGTTCGCCGATCACGCCGGTGGAATACGGCAGCACCTGGCTGGCGTCAACGCCGGTCAGTTCCGCCAGCTTGGCGCAGGTGCGCTCGGCGGCGGCCAAACCTGGCGTACCGGTGCCGGCGTTGGCGTTACCGGTGTTGGTCAGCAGGTAACGCACCGGCCCCTGCACGCGTTTCTTGGCCAGGATGACTGGAGCGGCACAGAAGGCGTTGAGGGTGAACACGCCAGCCACCGTCGAGCCTTCGGCGCAACGCATGACCACGACGTCCTTGCGCCCGGGGCGCTTGATGCCCGCCGAGGCAATACCGAGTTCAAAACCGGCAACCGGGTGCAACGTTGGCAACGGACCAAGACCAACAGCCATGAATGCGCTCCTAAATTAGATGTATATCGACGCCGGCTTCATCGAGACGGCGAATCAAATGGCAAAACGCCGCGACAGGGGCTGGCCTGTCGCGGCGCGGGTCGTTCAGCGTTGAAACGGGTTTATTGGATCTGCCCGTGGCAATGCTTGTATTTCTTGCCCGAACCGCAATAGCACAGTTCGTTACGGCCCAGCTTCTGCTCGTTGCGCACCGGTGCGGTCGCCAGGGCGACATCCACATCGACGCCCTCTTCGGCGACCACTTCCAGGCCTGGGGCTTGGGCGTGTTCGAACTGCATGCGCGCAGCCAGGGCTTCGGCTTCCTGACGCAGGCGAGCTTCTTCTTCGGCCGGGTCTTCGCGGCGAACCTGAACGTGGGACAGCACACGGATCGAGTCGCGCTTGATCGAATCGAGCAATTCGGAGAACAGCGTGAAGGACTCGCGCTTGTACTCCTGCTTCGGGTTCTTCTGGGCGTAACCACGCAAATGGATACCGTGACGCAGGTGGTCCATGGTCGACAGGTGGTCTTTCCACAGGTCGTCCAGTACTCGCAACACAATCTGCTTCTCGAAGGAGCGCAGCGCCTCGGCGCCCGCCTGGTCTTCCTTCTCGTTGTAGGCAGCGATCAGTTCGGCCAGCAGTTTCTCGCGCAGGGTTTCTTCGTACAGGTGATCGTCTTCGTCGAGCCATTGCTGGATCGGCAATGCCACGCCGAAGTCGCTCTGCAGCGCGGCTTCCAGACCGGCGACGTCCCACTGTTCCGGCAGCGACTGCGGCGGGATATGGGCGCTGACAGTGGCGTTGAGCACGTCCTGGCGGAAATCGGCGATGGTTTCGCCAATGTTGTCGGCGGCCAACAAACTGTTACGCATGTGATAGATCACTTTACGCTGTTCGTTGTTGACGTCGTCGAACTCCAGCAGTTGCTTGCGGATATCGAAGTTGCGGCCTTCGACCTTGCGCTGGGCTTTCTCGATGGCGTTGGTCACCATGCGGTGCTCGATCGCCTCGCCTGGCTGCATGCCCAGGGCCTTCATGAAGTTCTTCACCCGGTCAGAGGCGAAGATGCGCATCAGGCTGTCTTCCAGGGACAGGTAGAAACGGCTGGAACCGGCGTCGCCCTGGCGACCGGCACGGCCACGCAACTGGTTGTCGATACGACGCGATTCGTGACGCTCGGAAGCGATCACCTGCAAACCGCCGGACTCGAGTACCTGCTGGTGACGCTTCTGCCAGTCGGCCTTGATCTGCGCGATCTGCTCAGGCGTAGGGTTTTCCAGGCTGGCGACTTCCACTTCCCAGTTGCCGCCCAACAGGATGTCGGTACCACGACCGGCCATGTTGGTGGCGATGGTCAGCGCACCCGGGCGACCGGCCTGGGCGATGATCTCGGCTTCCTTCTCGTGGAACTTGGCGTTGAGGACCTTGTGCTCGATGCCTTCCTTGTTGAGCAGGGCGGACATGTGCTCGGAGGTCTCGATGGTGGCGGTACCCACCAGGATCGGACGGCCCTGGGCCATGCATTCCTTGATGTCGTTGATGATCGCCGCGTATTTCTCATCGGCGGTCAGGAACACCAGGTCGTTGTAGTCTTTACGGGCCAGCGGCTTGTTCGGTGGAATCACCATCACTTGCAGGCCGTAGATCTGGTGGAATTCGAACGCTTCGGTGTCCGCGGTACCGGTCATGCCGGACAGCTTGTTGTACAGGCGGAAGTAGTTCTGGAAGGTGGTCGAGGCCAGGGTCTGGCTCTCGGCCTGGATGTTCAGGCCTTCCTTGGCTTCGATGGCCTGGTGCAGGCCTTCGGACAGGCGACGGCCCGGCATGGTACGACCGGTGTGTTCGTCCACCAGTACGACCTGGCCGTCCTGCACAATGTATTCAACGTTGCGATGGAACAGCTTGTGAGCACGCAGGCCGGCATAGACGTGGGTCAAAAGGCCCAGGTTATGGGCCGAGTACAGGCTCTCGCCTTCGGCCAGCAAACCAATACGGGTGAGCATTTCCTCGACAAACTGGTGACCGGCTTCGTTGAGCTCGACCTGGCGGGTCTTTTCGTCAACGGTGTAGTGCCCGGCCTGGGTCACTTCGCCTTCGACTTCCTCGACATGCAACTTGAGCTGCGGGATCAGCTTGTTGATCTCGATGTACAGCTTGGAGCTGTCCTCGGCCTGACCGGAAATGATCAGCGGGGTACGGGCTTCGTCGATGAGGATGGAGTCGACTTCGTCGATCACGGCAAAGTTGAGTTCACGCTGGAATTTTTCTTCCATGCTGAACGCCATGTTGTCGCGCAGGTAGTCGAAACCGAATTCGTTGTTGGTGCCGTAGGTGATGTCGGCGGCGTAGGCGGCGCGCTTCTCTTCCGGCGGCTGGAACGGCGTGACGACGCCGACGCTCAGGCCGAGGAATTCGTAGAGCGGGCGCATCCAGTTGGCGTCGCGGCGCGCCAGGTAGTCGTTGACCGTCACCACGTGCACGCCCTTGCCGGACAGCGCGTTGAGGTAGACACCCAGGGTCGCCACGAGGGTCTTGCCCTCACCGGTACGCATTTCGGCGATCTTGCCTTCGTGCAAGGTCATGCCGCCGATCAACTGGACGTCGAAGTGGCGCATGCCCATGACCCGCTTGCCGGCTTCACGGGCGACCGCAAAGGCTTCGGGCAGGAGTTGGTCAAGGGTTTCCCCCTTGGCGATGCGGTCCTTGAATTCGGCAGTCTTGGCGCGTAACTGATCGTCCGAAAGGGCCACCATTTGCTCTTCGAAGGCATTGACAGTCTGTACCGTCTTGAGCATGCGTTTGACTTCACGCTCGTTCTTGCTTCCAAAAAGTTTCTTTAACAAAGGCGCAAACATATCGGCAGGATCTTCCACACTAAAGGGATGGAGGGCGGCCCCGTGAGTCGCCCGTGCAGCCCTCATGGCCGCATGCGAACGAGCATTCTACCCGGAAACGATGGAGAGGAAAGTGGCGTTATTCCACGATGCTGGCACAGCGCTGTGACGGGGCTCGCTTAAAATAAGGGCTTTTGCGCGAACTTCAAGCCACAAAACGCAGAAGTTACTCATTGATTGTGCAGCTAAAAGCCGCTGGGCGAAGGGTCGAGGCCCATCCGGCGCTTTCTGCTACCATGGCGCCTCTGTCACTTGCGGTATTCATTCATGGCCTTTCGCCCTCTTCCAGCCAAGGCTCCCGCCGTTCTGCTGCGCGAAGCCAAGCCGCTGAAAGCCATCTTCGGCCACGCCAAACGCCTGGGTCACTTGCAACGTCTGCTGGACAGCCAATTGCAACCGGCCGCGCGCGAGCATTGCCACGTGGCTTCCTGGCGCGAAGGCAGCCTGCTGCTGATCGTCACCGACGGCCACTGGGCCACACGCCTGCGCTACCAGCAAAAACGCCTGCTGCGCCAACTCCAGGCGTTCGAAGAATTCGCCAACCTGACGCGGATCCTCTTCAAGGTACAACCGCCCACCGTCCAGGTCGGCGTCAAGGGACACACGCTGGATTTGTCCACCGACGCCGCCGCGACCATTCAAGCCACGGCGGATGGCATCAGCGATCCCAACCTGCGGGCGGCGCTGGAGCGGTTGGCGGCGCATGCGCGGCCCAAGGATTGAGATTTTCGGCGCCCGCTAAATAGCTATCGCGAGCAAGCTCGCTCCCACAGTAGATTTTTGCCAGACACAAAATGTGTGTACGACGCTGATCCAGTGTGGGAGCGAGCTTGCTCGCGATAGCGGTATATCAGCCGACCGATTTTTCGCCTGCCAGACCGTCTTCGCGAGCAAGCCCGCTCCCACAGTGAATCTGCGGCAGGCACACATTCTGTGTCTGGCAAAAATCTACTGTGGGAGCGGGCTTGCTCGCGAAAGGAGCGACTCGGTCCTGACTACCGGCGCTTGCTGCCACCGAGCAACGACCCCATCAACCCACGCACCAATTGCCGGCCCAACTGATTGGCCGCCTGGCGCATCGCCGATTTAAGCGCCTGGCCGGCCGCGGTGCCTAGGAACTCGCCGGCTTTTTCGGTAAAGCTCGGTTCTTCCGCCGTCGGCTTGCCCGGCGCCTCTTCGGCCTGCGGTTCCAGCCCTTTGCGGCCCATCAGCACTTCATAGGCTGATTCACGATCAATGGGTTTGTCATAGCGTCCTTGCAACGGCGAACTGGCGATCAACCCGGCGCGTTCGGCCTCGCTCAGCGGCCCGACGCGCGATTGCGGTGGCGCCACCAGCACGCGCTGGACCACTTCCGGCGTGCCTTTTTCCTGCAAGGTGCCCACCAGGGCTTCACCGATGCCCAGTTCGGTCAGCACCGCCAGGGCATCGAATTGCGGGTTGGGCCGGAAACCGTCAGCCACCGCCCGCAGGGATTTCTGCTCCTTGGCAGTAAAGGCCCGCAACCCGTGCTGGATGCGCAAGCCCAACTGCGCCAGCACGTCATCCGGCAAGTCGCCCGGCGACTGGGTCACGAAATACACCCCGACGCCCTTGGAACGGATCAGCCGCACCACTTGCTCCAGGCGCTCCTGCAAAGCCTTGGGCGTATCGGCAAAGAGCAAGTGCGCCTCGTCGAAGAACAGCGCCAGCAGCGGTTTGTCCGCATCACCGCGTTCAGGCAACTGCTCGAACAGCTCGGCCAGCAGCCACAACAGGAACGTCGCGTAGACCTTCGGCGCTTCATGGACCAGGCGGCTGGCGTCGAGCAAGTGGATGCGGCCACGGCCATCGCTGGCCGGTTGCAGGATGTCTTCGAGCTGCAAGGCCGGCTCGCCGAACAACGCATCCGCACCCTGCTGTTCCAAGGTGGACAAGCGTCGCAGCAACGCCTGGCTGGAGCCAGTGGTCATCAGCGCCGCGTCGTCCCCCAGCAACTCGGGATTGTCCTTGAGATGGTTGAGCAGCGCTTTCAGGTCCTTGAGGTCCAGCAGTAACAAGCCTTCGCGGTCGGCCACCTTGAACGCGGCGTAGAGCGCCGACTGCTGGCTGTCCGTCAGTTCCAGCAGGCTGCCGATCAACAACGGACCCATTTCACTCAAGGTGGTGCGCAGTGGATGACCGGACTGGCCGTGGATATCCCACAAGGTCACCGGATAAGCCTGGGGCTTGTGATTGAGCCAAGGCATGCCGGCGATACGCTCGGCGATCTTGCCCTGGGGGTTGCCGGCCGCGCCGAGGCCGCACAGGTCACCCTTGATGTCCGCCGCGAACACCGCCACGCCGGCATCGCTGAACATTTCGGCCAGGCGCTGCAAGGTGACGGTCTTGCCGGTACCGGTGGCGCCCGCCACCAGACCATGACGATTCGCCAGGCGCATGGCCTGGGCAATGGGCTGGCCGCCAAGGTCGGCGCCGATAATGAGTTGCGATGAGTCAGGCATGTGGTCACCCGTGGTGTTTGCGATATGACGCCATTTTGCACGCTTATATAAAAGCATGCCTGGCGCATTAAGCCCCTGGCGCCAGGAAATAATAGTCTGCAAACCCGGACCGCCCCTATCGCGAGCAAGCTCGCTCCTCATGGGATCTGTGCCCCCCCTGTGGGAGCGAGCTTGCTCGCGATGAGGCCCTGTCAAACCCAGCAATACTCCACTGACACCCCACCCCCACAACCCCAACCGAACATCTATTCTTACTAAAGGTCAACACAGGAGAACACTGACCGGAGGGATGCTCATCGTGCATATAGCGGACATCACCATGTTCTACGCCCCTGCCAGCGGAGGCGTACGCACTTATCTGGATGCCAAGCACCGGCGCCTGGGTGATCGACCCGGAATTCGCCACAGCCTGCTGATTCCCGGCGCGCATTTGAGCGTGCATGACGGAATCTACAAGGTTCCAGCCCCAGCACTGCCATTCGGCAAGGGCTATCGCTTCCCCCTTCGCCTGGCCCCCTGGCGCAATGTCCTGCGCGATCTACAGCCCGATCTGATTGAAGTCGGCGACCCTTACCTCACGGCCTGGGCCGCATTGGATGCCCGTCGCCAGCTCGACGTGCCCGTCATCGGTTTCTATCACTCCGACCTGCCACTGCTGGTCAGCAACCGCATGGGCAACTGGTTCACCCCCAACATCGAAGCTTATGTCAGCAAGTTGTACGGCAATTTCGACAGGGTCCTGGCGCCGAGCCAGGTCATGGCCGACAAATTGACCGGATTGGGGGTCAAGAACGTCTTCGTGCAACCGTTGGGCGTCGACCTGCAAACCTTCAACCCGGCCGCCCGCGACCCGGAGTTGCGGGCCGAGCTGGGCATCGCCGAAGACGCGCGCCTGCTGATTTTCGCCGGGCGCGGCTCCAAGGAAAAAAACCTGCCGGTGCTGCTCAAGTGCATGAAACGCCTGGGCGAGCGCTACCACTTATTGTTGGTGGGCTCGTCGATGCCCGCCGTGGTGCCGGACAACGTCACGGTGGTCGATGAATTCTGCCCGGCGCCACAAGTCGCCCGGCTCATGGCCAGCGCCGATGCCCTGCTGCACGCTGGCGACCAGGAGACCTTCGGCCTGGTGATTCTCGAAGCCATGGCCAGCGGTATTCCGGTCGTGGCGGTGGCGGCCGGGGCGTTCACTGAAATCGTCGATGAAGACTGCGGCCTGCTGTGCACACCCAACAATCCACAGGCCATGGCCAATGCCGTGCGACAACTGTTTGCCGAAGGCTGCCAGCGCCGTGGCGTGCTGGCGCGCCGGCATGTGGAGCGGCATTACGCCTGGGATACCGTGGTCAACAGCTTGCTGGGGCATTACTACGCCGTGCTCGGCGAACAAATGCCGCTGCTGGCCAATGGTTGAGGCGAGGTCCGTGTCGATGAATCATTCGCCCAGCGTGCTCTTGGTGTTGCACGACTTGGCCCCGCAAACCTGGCCCGACTACCAGCCCTTCGTCGAAGCCGTTGACGCCCTCGGCCAGGTGCCGATGACCTGGTTGGTGGTGCCGGACTTTCATCGCAACAATGCCCTGGAGTCTAATCCCGGCTTTCGGCGCCTGCTCGACAGCCGGGTCGAGCGCGGCGACGAACTGGTGTTGCATGGCTACTACCATTGCGACGACGGCCCTGCCGCCCGTCACCCCAAAGATTGGTTCATGCGCCGGGTCTATACCCATGAGGGGGAGTTCTACAACCTGTCCGAGGCCGCCGCCCTCGCCCGCCTGCGCGCCGGTATCGAAACCTTTGAACGCTACCACTGGCCACTGGAGGGTTTCGTCGCCCCGGCCTGGCTGATGAGCGAAGGCACGCGCCAGGCCTTGCGCCAGTTGCCGCTGAGCTACACCAGCGATACTCAACACCTTTATCGCTTGCCCGACTTCACCGCCATCGATGCGCCGGGGCTGGTCTGGAGTGCTCGCAGCGCCTGGCGCCGTGGCCTGTCGAAAGTCATCAGCGACCAACGCGAACAGCGCTGGCGCCAGGCCCCGGTGATTCGCCTGGGCCTGCACCCGGTGGACATGCGCCATACCTTTTCCCGGGACTATTGGCTGCGCACTCTCGAACGCCTGCTCAACGACGGTCGTGTGCCAATGACCAAAGTCGACTGGCTGGCGACCCAGGGGCTGCGGGTCAGCAGCGCCGCATGAAACGGCTGATCTGGCTGGGTGTCGCCCTGCTCACGGCGCTACTGGTGCCGCTGCTGGTCGGCGGCGGGGAAATGTGGTCGCGGGTGCAGCGCTTTCCGTTGTCGCTACTGCTGGCCATGCTCGGCATGATCGTGCTGTGCTGGTGCTTGAACTCCGTGCGCTTGCGCCTGCTGCTGGGGGAACACCGTGGGCGCATCGGCGGGCTGAAAAGCATCGGCGTGGTGATGTCCACCGAGTTCGCCATGTGCGCGACGCCCGGTGGCAGTGGCGGCCCACTGACGCTGATGGCCCTGCTGGCGCGCAACGGCGTGCGCCCGGCCCATGGCAGCGCGGTGTTTGCCATGGATCAGTTGAGCGACTTGCTGTTCTTCCTCTGCGCCTTGGTGGGCATTGTGTTTTATGCGCTGTTCCAGAACCTCAGCCAGCGCATGGAGTGGATGCTGGCGTTAAGCGCGATTTCATTGTTTGGCGGGCTGTTCGGCTGCGTGCTGGTGGCCCGGTATCACCGCAGATTGATTCTGCTGGGCGCTCGACTGCTGCGCCACCTGCGCGTAAAAGCCGTCACCCGTCGACGCTGGGCCCGCAAGATCCTGAGCTTTCTGGCGGCATTCACCGACACCTTGAAGTTGCCGCGACAGACACTGTTCCAGGTTTTCGGCCTGACCTGCCTGCATTGGGCACTGCGCTACAGCGTGTTGTACCTGGCATTGAGGGGACTGGGGGCAGATCTGCAGTGGGCCTGGAGTTTCCTGATCCAGATGCTGTCCCTGAGTGCGGGACAGTTCAGCCTGCTGCCGGGCGGCGCCGGGGCGGCCGAATTGACGTCGGCGGCGCTGCTGGCACCCATGGTGGGCAAATCCACCGCAGCGGCGGCGATTCTGATCTGGCGGGCGGTGACCTATTACTTTTATCTGGTGGCCGGCGGGCCGGTGTTCTTCCTGATGGTTGGGCGGCCGTTGCTCAAGAAACTGATCAGGCTCAGGCAGACCTGACATATCACGGTTTCTGTTCGGGCTCGTCCTGGGGATGCAGTTGCTCCCACAATTGCGCGGCATCGGGAAACTCAGTGCCGTCCTCCGGGCCCAACGCATCTGGGTCATAGCGGCTGAGGCAGCCCTCGCCCAGGGTCGCCGGCGCCTTGGAGGTGGCTTTGTCCAATGGATCGGTCATGGCGCAATGCTGCTCCCTTGAGGTTGCATGAAAGTCACCGTGGCGAGGGAGCTTGCTCCCGCTCGGCTGCGCAGCAGTCGTAAAGCCTGCCTACTCTATTTTCCCCGGTGCACGGTGTTGAATTGTTTTGGGGCTGCTTCGCAGCCCAGCGGGAGCAAGCTCCCTCGCCACAGTAAATAAAAAGGCCTGGCGATCGCTCGTCCAGGCCCTTTGCAGTGTAGTCAGAACACCACGGTCTTGTTGCCGTGCACCAGCACCCGGTCTTCCAGGTGATAACGCAGGCCGCGGGCCAACACCATCTTCTCTACGTCACGGCCGAAACGCACCATGTCTTCGATGCTGTCGCTGTGGCTGACGCGCACCACGTCCTGCTCGATGATCGGGCCGGCATCCAGCTCTTCGGTCACGTAGTGACAGGTGGCGCCAATCAGCTTCACACCGCGCATCGACGCCTGGTGGTACGGCTTGGCACCGACGAACGATGGCAGGAAACTGTGGTGGATGTTGATGACCTTATGGGCGTATTCGCGGCACAAGGCCGGCGGCAGGATCTGCATGTAGCGGGCCAGCACCACCACCTCGGCATCGTGCTGCTTGACCAGCCGCGAGACTTCGGCGAACGCCGGCTGCTTGTCTTGCGCGTTGACGGGTACGTGGTAGTACGGGATGCCGTGCCATTCCACCATGCTGCGCAAGTCGTCATGGTTGGAAATCACACAGGCGATGTCGCAATCGAGCTCATCGCTGTGCCAACGGTGCAACAGGTCGGCCAGGCAGTGGGACTCACGACTGGCCATCAGCACCACGCGTTTTTTCTGCGCGGTGTCGGTGATACGCCAGTCCATCGAGAACTCTTCGGCAATGGGGGCGAACGCTTCACGAAAGGCTTCGATACCAAAGGGCAGCGAGTCGGCACGAATCTCGTGACGCATGAAAAACCAACCACTTTGATTGTCCGAGTGATGGCTTGCTTCGGTGATCCAGCCGTTATGGGACGCCAGAAAGTTACTGACTTTAGCAACGATGCCGACGCGGTCCGGGCAAGCAATCACCAGACGAAAAGTGCGCATTAGGGAAACTCCAGAACTTCGCAAAGGCGGCCATTCTAGCCATTGCGCGGCAAAACTGCAGTATCGATGACACGCCAAACCCTCGACGACGGCCTATCGCCGCGATCTGCGTGGTCTGGGGAAGCAGGCTATATGTGTGAAAAGATGTGAAGACACTGTCGCGGCATTTAACTGCAACAGGCGTTTTTGTGGCACAGCACTAATTAATTAAATAAAACACCGGTTAAATGTTTACTTGATGAAACTGTCTGATTACTATTGCCGCACTGTGTCCTTGTCACCCGCGTCCTACATAAGGTAGTCCACATGTCCTTGATCAATGAATACCGCGCCACAGAAGAAGCCATCAAAGAACTGCAAGCTCGCCTGAAAAACCTGTCCCAAGACGACAAACTGCAAACCGAGCTTGAATTCGAAGGCAAACTGCGCACTCTGATGGGCGAATACTCCAAGTCGCTGCGCGACATCATTGCCCTGCTGGATCCAGAAGCCAAGTCGAGCAAAGCACCACGTGGCGCCGTGAAAACTACCGGTACCAAACGCGCTCGCAAAGTTAAGCAATACAAGAACCCGCACAACGGCGAAGTCATCGAAACCAAAGGTGGCAACCACAAGACTCTGAAAGAGTGGAAAGCCAAGTGGGGCGGTGACGTGGTTGAAGGCTGGGCAACCCTGCTGGGCTAAGCCTCACCGGTTCGCACCGTTCTTAGCGAACAAAAAAACGCCAGCGATTGCTGGCGTTTTTTATGCCTGTCATCTTTTTACTTCATCACGGCTCAAGGCTTAAACGTTTGCGCAATTGCTGGCTGTAGCTCTGCCACTCCCGGAGTACTTCTTGCTGCACGGGTGTAGACAGGTCCATCCACTCCCTCATCGCCGCATCAAAACTTTCCAAGGTATTAGGCGCCCCCCACTCCGGGGATGACAGCCGTTGTTGACAGAAAAGTCTCCAACGCGCCTGCTCTTCAGGATTCAACGTGTCTGGAAAGTTGCGTGCGCGATATCGGAACAATAGTTCCGGCAAACGCTCATCATCGAAAGGCCAGCGCTCTTGAGCCAATTGCGCGGGGTCAGCCAGGCGGACTTGTTCACATAAACGTCGATCGCGATCCCCCAGGAAGCCCGCGTATAACTGTTGCTCGGGATC
The DNA here is from genome assembly GCF_052112205.1 of Pseudomonas sp. Lb2C2. Classification (NCBI taxonomy): domain Bacteria; kingdom Pseudomonadati; phylum Pseudomonadota; class Gammaproteobacteria; order Pseudomonadales; family Pseudomonadaceae; genus Pseudomonas; species Pseudomonas sp. Lb2C2. The sequence continues at coordinate 357,942 of NZ_JAUTYW010000005.1, forward strand.
CTCGCTGGCGGTGAAATCCTCGCACCCATAAATGGCCTGAAGTTTATCTTGCCAAACTTTCTGTGCGTCAGTTAGCCGCAATGCCCGTTGCTGATAGCCCTCCATGTCCAGTTCCAGTCGCTGCTGGTCCTCGGCACGCAGCACCGACAATGGCGCGATCACCGGGCATTTGTTGATATGGATAAGCTTGAGCGGCACCGGCAACTCACCTTCGAGCAATTCTTCACGGCGGGTATACAAACGCTGGCGCAGGCTTTCGGCATCGTCATCCAGCAGGCCCTGGGGGTCCAGGTGCAGGTCGCAGACGATCAGGGCGTTGCGGTTTTTCGGGTGCCAGGCCAGCGGCAAGACCACACCGATGTAGTTGCGCGCCGCCGAGAAGCGACCGGAAATATGCACCATAGGCTGCAACAGGCGGATCTGATCCATCACCTTCTGTTTGCTGCGCAACTGGAACAGCCAGTCGTAGAGCCGGGGCTGCTGCTGACGGATCAGGCGGGCCAGGGCGATGGTCGCGCGCACGTCCGACAACGCATCGTGGGCCTGGCCATGGTCGATGCCATTGGCAGCGGTCAGGCGCTCGAGCTTGAGGGTCACCCGACCGTCCTCTTGCGGCCAGGTGATGCCTTGCGGGCGCAACGCATAGGCCGCGCGCACCAGATCGATGAGGTCCCAGCGACTGTTGCCGCCCTGCCATTCCCGCGCGTACGGGTCGAAGAAATTCCGATAGAGGCTGTAGCGGGTCATTTCATCGTCGAAGCGCAGGGTGTTGTAGCCGGCGCCACAGGTACCGGGCGCAGCCAGTTGCCCGTGGACACGGGTCATGAAATCGGCTTCGCTCAAGCCTTTTTCGGCCAGGCACACCGGGGTGATGCCGGTAATCGCGCAGGCCGCCGGATGCGGCAGGATGTCATCGCTGGGCCGGCAATACAGGTTCACCGGTTCATCGATTTCATTGAGTTCGAAATCGGTACGGATACCCGCCACCTGCAAGGGCCGGTCGCAACGCGGGTTGATGCCGGTGGTTTCGTAGTCGTACCAGAAAATGGAAGTCACGGGCTGTTCCTGAACTGAAGACTGGCGAAGTCTAGGCGCTCGAACCCGCCTGCGACCAGCAGTCCTGTAACTTTTGAAGACTAATGCGCCGCTCCACCACCCCCCCCATGTGGGAGCGAGCTCGCTCGCGATAGCGGTGCCTCAGCTTGCATTCATGTTGAATGGACTGCCGTCATCGCGAGCAAGCTCGCTCCCACAATTGATCTGCGGTGCCCACGAATCCTGTTGCAAACCATGAAATGACCTGCACAGTTGTATCGTTTGCCCGCACGAAGACTGCTAGCATCTGGGCCGAGATTGAACATTCGGTCTGGCCCATCACAGGTTGCCCATGCTCGAGACACCAGCACTGCAAAGGAACGCGACGCTGCCCGCGCCCCTGGACACGCGCTATCAGGTTGAAACGCCCGAAGGCATCGACCTGCCGCTGCGCCCGGCGGGATTGATGCCGCGTGCAATCGCCTTCGCCATCGACCTGGGCATACGCGGGCTGGTCCTGGTTTTTTTCTTCCTGGTCCTGGCGTTTTTCGGCGAACTGGGGATGGGCCTTGGGTCCATCCTGCTGTTTGTCGTCAGTTGGTGGTACATGGTGCTGTTCGAGGTGCTCAACCAGGGGCGCTCTCCCGGCAAGCAGATCATGGGGCTGCGCGTGGTGCAGGACGATGGCCGGCCCATCGGCTGGTCGGCGTCGTTGATCCGCAACCTGCTGCGTTTCGTCGACATGCTGCCCTTCGGCTACACCTTCGGGGCCATCAGTTGCCTGCAGCATCCGACGTTCAAGCGCTTGGGCGACCTCGCGGCCGGCACGCTGGTGGTGTATCGCGAACAACCGGTCAAACGCCCCGCCTTGCCGATGGCCCCGCCGATACGCACGCCTTTCACCCTGAGCCTGAATGAGCAACGCGCCGTGCTGGGCTTCGCCGAACGCCAGGCAGAACTGTCCCAGGCGCGGGTCAACGAACTGGCTGCCATCCTGGCCGCGCCACTGAACGTCCAGGTGCCAAACGCCGCGGCCGAACTCAATGGCGTCGCCCGCGGCCTGCTGGGGCCAACATGAAACAAAGCCTGTTCGAAAGCCGTCACCAGGGGGAATGGGAGCACCTGACCCGGCAACTCGACCAACTGGAGCGCAGCCGCAGCGTGCCCCAGAGCAGCGACTTCCCCGCCACCTACCGCCGGCTTTGCCATCACCTGGCACTGGCCCAGGCCCGGGGCTACAGCAGCTTGCTGGTCGACACCCTGCAACAACTGGCGCTGCGCGGTCACCAGCAACTCTACCGGGATCGCAGCCGGCCATCGGCCAGTCTCTCGGCGTTTATCCTGGTCGGTTTTCCCCGACTGGTGCGTGAACAATGGCGCTTCGTGCTGGCCGCCAGCCTGATGTTCCTGGGCAGCCTGGTGGGCATCGGGCTGCTGGTCTATCTGTTCCCGGAACTGGTCTACAGCGTGCTCGGCGCCGACGAAATCAGCCAGATCCGCAGCATGTATGACCCGGCATCCGGGCACCTGGGGCGCTCGGTCGAGCGGGCCGCCAGCGAGGACTGGGTCATGTTCGGTTACTACATCATGCACAACATCGGCATTGCCTTTCAGACGTTTGCCAGTGGCTTGATGTTTGGCCTGGGGAGCGCGTTTTTCCTGTTTTTCAATGGCCTGACCATCGGCGCGGTGGCCGGGCACCTGACCCAGATCGGCTCCGGGGGAACGTTCTGGTCGTTCGTGATCGGCCACGGTGCCTTCGAACTCACTGCCATCGCCCTGGCCGGGGCCGCAGGCCTGCAACTGGGCTGGGCCTTGATCGCGCCGGGACGCCTGACCCGGGGCGAGGCCTTGCGGCTCGCGGCGGGCAAAAGCGTGCTGATGATCGGCGGTGTGATGCTGTTCCTGCTCATTGCCGCGTTCATCGAGGCCTACTGGTCTTCCAGCGCCGTGACGCCCGCCACCAAGTACACCGTAGGCGCCTTGTTGTGGCTGTTGGTGATCAGCTATCTGTCGCTTGCCGGACGGGTCCGCCATGCGCCTGAGTGACGCCACCGTCGTCATCCGCCCACGCACCACCTGGGAAGCCATGGATCTTGGCGTGTTGATGAGCCAGCAGCATCGACGCCTGCTGATGACCAGTTGGGCGATCATCACGTTGCCGGTGTACCTGTTGCTGACCCTGCTGCTGTGGGACTCACCGTCGCTGGTGGTGATGCTGTTCTGGTGGTTGAAGCCGGCCTTCGACCGTCTGCCGCTGTACATTCTGTCCAAGGCGCTGTTTGGCGATACCCCCACCTTGCGGCAGGCGTTGCGCCAGTGGCCTGCGCTGCTCAAGCCGCAGTTGCTGGCCAGCCTGACCTGGCGTCGGCTGAGCCTGAGCCGCAGTTTCCTGATGCCGGTGGTGCAACTCGAGGGGCTTAGCGGTGAGGCCCGGGCGCAGCGCTTGCGGGTATTGCAGCAACGCAACCGCGGCGCGGCGCAATGGTTGACCATCATCGGCATGCACCTGGAAACCGCCTTGTGGTTCGGCCTGATGGCCCTGTTCTATCTGTTCGTGCCGCAACAAGTCGAACTGCAATGGGATTGGGAGACGCTGGTGTCAGCGGCCGAGCACGACTGGTTGTGGTTCGAACACCTGGTCAACTTCCTGTACCCGCTGCTGCTGATCTTATGGGAGCCGGTGTATGTCGCCTGTGGCTTCAGCCTCTACCTGAACCGGCGCACGATCCTCGAGGCGTGGGACATCGAGCTGGTGTTCCGACGCCTGCGCCAACGCCTGAGCGGCGTCGCCCCGGTGCTGATGCTGCTGGTGTTCATGCTGCTGCCGCTGGCGCCCCCGGCGTTTGCCGCCGAGGACAGCAGCGGCCCCGACAGCCCGCGACTGCTCAACCAGCCCCTCACCAGCGAAGCCTCCCGGGACAGCATCAAGGCTGTCCTCGACGCCCCGCCGTTCAAGAATCCCGAGACCGTCATCCGTTATCGTTTCGGCGAAGAAACGGCCGAATCCCCCGAGACCGAGACCGAGGCGAAATCGAACTGGCTCAAGACCCTGTTCAAATGGCTCGGCAGCCAACGCTTCGACATCGCCGCCGCACTGATCCAGGTGGTGCTGTGGGCCTGCCTGGTGGCGGCGATCGTCTGGCTGGCCTGGCGCTACCGTGAAAGACTCAAGGCCCTGGCCAATCGCCGACCGACGCAGCGCCTGCCGGTGGAACGCGCCGTGCCAGCGCGCATGTTCGGCCTGGATATTCGCGAAGAAAGCCTGCCCGCCGACGTGGCGACCAGCGTCGAACAACTGTGGGCCACACAGCCCCGTGAAGCCCTGGGCCTGCTGTACCGGGCGCTGCTCAGCCGGTTGCATCATGACTTCAAGATCCCCTTGAAACCGGCCGACACCGAAGGCCAGGTGCTGGAACGCGTCGAACAGCTCAAGCAGGACAACCTGCTGGGCTTCAGCAAAAACCTCACCCTGCATTGGCAGAACATTGCCTACGGGCATCGCCCCCCACCGACACACCTGCAACAGGAACTGTGTGACGGCTGGCGCGAGCTGTTCGGTCCGGGGGCGTCTCGATGAGCCGGCACGCGGGGTGGCTGATCGGCGCCGTGCTGGCCGCCGTGGTGTGCGCATTCGGTCTCTACCTCTACACCAAGGCCGTGCCCTATGAGGAGGTCGTCGAGCACGGCCCCTCCCCTGAAGCCCAGGCCAATCCTTACCTGGCCGCCGAGCTTTTCCTGCGCCAGAAAGGTATCAACGTCGAGCACGCCAACAGCCTGGATGTGCTGCCCACCCTGGAGCCTCGCCAGCACAGCCTGCTGTTGCTGGGCGAACGAACCCACATGACGCCACGGGAAGTCGAGCAGTTGATGAACTGGACCCGGGCTGGCGGGCGCTTGCTTTTCGTCGCCGAAGCCTTGTGGGATAACAGCACCGGCAACAGCGGCGACCTGCTGCTCGACCGCGTGCGCCTGCGCCAATCCTTGAGCAAGGACCTCAAGGAACCGGCGCCCAAACTGATCAAGGACCGTTACCCGGAACTGACCAAACTCTATCTGGAAGACGAAGAGGCGCCGGCGTATGTCGGCTTCGACACCGACTTCCACCTCGAGGACCCGCATGACCTGGCCCAGGCCTGGGCCAACAGCGCGCTGGCGACCCACATGATGCAATTGAACCTCGGCCTCGGCTCGATCACCGTGATCACCGACGCCGAGCTGTGGAAGAACGAGAACATCGACCAGTACGACAACGCCTGGCTGCTCTGGTACTTGAGCGTCGACACGGACGTCACGCTGCTGTTCAACACCGACCACGACAACCTGCTGACCCTGCTGCTGCGCTATTTTCCCCAGGCATTGGTGGCACTGCTGGCCTTGATTGCCCTGTGGTTCTGGCGTTCAGCGGTACGCCATGGCCCACTGCAACAACCCGCCTCCAAGGCGCGGCGTCAGTTGGAAGAGCATGTGCAGGCCGGCGCCGGTTTCCACCTGCGGCACAACGGCCAGGAGTACCTGTTGCATGCCTTGCAACAAGACGTGCTGCGCCGGGCACGTCATCTTCACCCAGGCTTCGAACAACTGGCCGTCGCCGAACAATGGCAGGTACTCGCCCGCCTGACCCGACAACCGACGCGGGCCATCAGCCAGGCCTTGAGCCCACGACCGAAACAGCGCCTGTCCCGCGCCGAGTTCTGCCGCCAGGTCGCCCATTTGCAAACCCTTAGGAATGCCTTATGACTGAACAGAACGAACCTGTCGACGGCCAGGCCCACGCCGCCCAACAGCGCCAGCGCGCCAGTCAGTTGGCCCAGGCCATCCGCACCGAACTGCGCAAAGCGGTGGTCGGCCAGGGCGCGGTGATCGACGATGTGCTCACCGCGCTGATCGCCGGCGGGCACGTGCTGCTCGAAGGGGTTCCCGGGCTGGGCAAGACCTTGCTGGTGCGGGCCCTGGCCCGGTGTTTCAACGGCGAGTTCGCACGTATCCAGTTCACCCCCGACCTGATGCCCAGCGACGTCACCGGGCACGCGGTGTACGACTTGCAGACCGAGCAGTTCAAGCTGCGCAAGGGCCCGGTGTTCACCAACCTGCTGCTGGCCGACGAGATCAACCGCGCACCGGCCAAGACCCAGGCCGCGCTGCTCGAAGCCATGCAGGAACGCCAGGTCACCCTTGAAGGCCGCGCCCTGCCCATCAGCCAGCCGTTCATGGTGCTCGCCACCCAGAACCCCATCGAACAGGAAGGCACCTACCCGTTGCCGGAAGCCGAGCTCGACCGCTTCATGCTCAAGGTGCGCATGGACTACCCGGACGCCGACCAGGAGCTGGACATGGTGCGCCAGGTCAGCCGCTCGACCCGCGCCGACATGCTCGACGTGCAACCGCTGCGCATGGTGTTGCAGGCCAAGGACGTGCAAGCGCTGCAACGCATTGCCAGCGACCTGCCGATGGACGACCAGGTACTCGACTACGCCGTGCGCCTGGCCCGCACCACCCGCAGCTGGCCGGGCTTGACCCTCGGCGCCGGCCCGCGCGCGTCGATTGCGCTGGTACGTTGCGCCCGGGCCCGAGCGTTGTTGCGTGGCGGCGAGTTCGTCGTGCCGGATGACATCAAGGGCTGCGCCCTGGCCGTGCTGCGCCATCGCGTACGCCTGGCGCCGGAACTGGACATCGAAGGGCTGTCGGTGGACCAGGTGCTGGGGCAACTGCTCGATCAAGTGCCGGCGCCGCGGTTGTGATGAGGGCGTCTGTGCCAAGCGTGCTTTTTGTGCCAGGAGTATTCTTTGTGGCAGGCATGCTTTTTGTGGCGAGGGAGCTTGCTCCCGCTGGGCTGCGAAGCAGCCCCCAAGTTCTATCTGACACACCGCCAGGGGACGCTGCGCGTCCAGCGGGAGCAAGCTCCCTCGCCACAGGAAACCTCACCGCAGTAAATTTCTTTGCCAAGGCAAACATCCCCTGCAAGAGCACGCACCCATGAAACCCTCGCGCCTGCTGCTGACCTGGCTCGCCGTGCTGCTGGCCGTGAGTATCGTGCTCGGCGCGCTACGGGCCTTGGGCATGGCGGTGCCATCGGCGCTGCTGTCGATCAACTGGGGGTTGCTGTTGGCCTTGCTGGCCCTGGCGCTGCTCGACGCGGTGCGCGTCAGGCGCCTGCCCTCGCCGCGGGTTCAACGGCAGATGCCGGGCAGCCTGGCCCTGGGTCGCTGGGGTGAAATCCGCTTGGACATCAGCCATGACTTTGCCCAACCGCTGCACGTGCAGCTCTTCGACCATGTACCCGATGGCCTGGACTTCGAAAACCTGCCGCTGTCGGTCGAGCTACAAACCGGCCAGCGCAGCCAGGTCGGCTACCGCCTGCGCCCGCTCAAGCGCGGTCACTTCGCCTTCGCCCGGTGCGAGACCAGCCTGCCGAGCCCGCTGGGCCTGTGGACCGACAGACGCCTGCTGGACGCTGTCGACCACACCCGCGTCTACCCGGATTTCGCCAGGCTCTACGACGGTCAACTGTTGGCGGTGGACAACTGGCTGAGCCAGCTCGGCATCCGCCAGCGACAACGGCGCGGCCAGGGCCAGGAATTCCATCAACTGCGCGAATTTCGCGAGGGCGACAGCCTGCGCCAGATCGACTGGAAGGCCACGGCCCGCCATCGCACGCCGATTGCCCGGGAATACGAAGACGAGCGCGACCAACAGATCATCTTCATGCTCGACTGCGGCCGGCGCATGCGCAGCCAGGACGGCGAGCTGTCGCACTTCGACCACGCCCTCAACGCCTGCCTGCTGCTCAGCTACACCGCGCTGCGCCAGGGCGATGCCGTGGGCCTGAACACCTTCGCCAGCGATCAGACCCGCTACCTCGCCCCGGTCAAAGGCACCGGCCAGCTCAACGTGTTGCTCAACACCGTGTACGACCTCGACAGCAGCCAACGCCCCGCCGACTACCAGGCAGCCGTCACCCAGTTGTTGGCCCGGCAAAAACGCCGGGCCCTGGTGGTGCTGGTGACCAACTTGCGGGATGAGGACGACGCGGATCTGCTCGCGGCCGTCAAACGGTTGGGCCAACAGCATCGGGTGCTGGTGGCCAGCCTGCGGGAAGAGGCCCTCGACCGGTTGCGCCAGACGCCTGTGCAAACCTTGCCCGAGGCCTTGGCCTACTGCGGGACGGTGGACTATTTGAATGCCCGGGCCGAACTGCACAAGCAGTTGGCCGCCCACGGCGTCCCGGCCCTGGATTCGCGTCCTAGTGAATTAGGTGCGGACCTGGTGACCCAATACCTGGCCTGGAAAAAGGCCGGGACCGTCTAGGTCCTACAGCGAGCCAGCAAAAGTCCGGCTGACTACAACGCCTTGCGCAACGGACTACAGATCCGCCAGAATCCGCCGGCTTGTGCGCTTTGGCCTTGCCCCGTAACTTGATTCGCGTCGCTGATATCCAGCGATCGGGTTTAGTCGCCCGGTGGTAAAAACGATGTGCACAAGCGTCCTTCAGTCGGGTTCCCCTATCCCCGCACTTGATGGTGGCTGTGCGCAGGGCGCCCTCGGGCGCGCCGGGTTTCGTTTTTCCACCGGTCGACTAACCTGCGTCCAGCCGCCACCCCTCGTTTAGTCGCGAACAGGGTGGCTGCTCCAATCACGGAAAAACGACTATGTTCAAGCAAACCCCAAATCCTCCGCACACAGCCCCAGAAACCCTCGACCCCGAAAAGCTCGACGAAGCCGCTCAAAGAGCCCTCGACTACTACCTCAAGCCCAACCACGGCCAACCCGATAAAAAACCATACAAACAGCCGGACTACTTCATCGTCGCCCCCGACGCCGACCCCGAAGGCATGCTCGCGCACACCTACGAAACCTTCTGTTCGGTGAGCACGCTGATCCTGGATTTATCGGAAGACCTGGAAGGCGCCCCGCGCAACCTGGCCCTGGCGATTCACCAGATGGGCGAGATGGGGGTGTTGTTGCTGGAGAAGATGCTGGATAACGAGGCGAAGGTTCAGCGCTGAAGCTTTGGACTGTTTCTGAGTAACCTGTGGGAGCAAAGCTTGCTCCCACAGAGGTATCAACCAGGCTGGTTATTCCATAGCCCGATCTCAGGCCGATGCCGGCAACGAATGAAAACTGAAATACTGCTGCAACGCGCTGACCAGTTGCCCGTACTCCGGCGGCGCCCACTGCAGGCTGAAACCGGCGTCGAAATGCTGCGGCGTCACGTCTTCGCGGCACCACAGGCAATTGGCTCTGAGCACAATGTTCTGCTGTGGTCCCTCATCGGCAGGGATTTTCAGGTGCAGGTCAAAGTCCGCGCCGACCATCAACGGTAAATGGCTGATCAGCATCAGGCCATCTGCAGAAACGTTGCCCAGGAAACCGATGGGCTTGCCGTTGACGCCATTAAACACTCTCAGGAAACACGGCAGCTGCTGCCGCTCGATTCGCCGTTTTTTGTACATGTCCTGTATCGCTTTTTGAACGACCCCGAATCGGGGCAACCTAATACTTCGGAACGAGCATACGTCGGCTCGCTCTCCCCGATCCCGGTGCCAGACGCTCACAAACGTCTTGGCCTTACTGCTGCCGGTCACAGGTGCCGCTTGAAGTTAGAGATTTAGCTCTAGTGACGATTTGTACAAATATAGCTCATGGTCGTGTAACAGCCAGTCCTTGCGCACACCTTTCATAAACAAAAAACGCCAGGCGCTTGTGGCCGGGGATCGTCCCGGCCAATGGCTTGGTGAGCCTGTCAGGACGCCGTCGGGCGGATCGCCGACGCGCTGCGGGCCGGGTAATGGCCCAGGCTCTGCAGGGTTTCGAGCCGGGCGCGGGCGCGGAAGGCGTATTCGCTGTTAGGGTATTGGGTGATGATGAACTGGTAGGTCTGCGCCGCATCGATAAACAGCTTCTGCCGTTCCAGGCACTGGCCGCGCAGCATCGAGACTTCCGGCTGCATATAGCGACGGGCACGGCTGGCGCGGTCGACCTGGGACAGCTCGAGCATGACCTGCTCGCAATTGCCGCGGTCATAGGCCTTGTAGGCCAGGTTCATGTGGTGGTTCATCGACCAACGGGTGCAGCCCGTGACGCTCAGGGCCAGGGCAACAAAAAGCACGAATCGCATGGGAGGTTCTCCTGTCTTGAGCTCTGTATCGACCTGGGCCAGAAAATCTTCAGCCCGAAAACGCTCGCCATGGTGAACACCTGTGGCGAGGGAGCTTGCTCCCGCTCGGTTGCGTAGCGACCGCAAAATCCTGGGGCCGCTGCGCAGCCCAGCGGGAGCAAGCTCCCTCGCCACAAGAGCGATGTTCGGCTTTAGTAGTTAAAGGCGCAAAAATTTTCAGGAATGTTCATTTCGAAAAACAAACGAAAAAGTAGTGCATATGAACAATGACTACACCCAAAGAGCATAGTAGCCTTCGCTGGCGCTTGAACTTGAGGAGTCTTGCATGTCCGTCCGTCGCACCAAAATCGTCGCTACCCTTGGCCCGGCCAGTAATTCGCCGGAAGTTCTCGAACAGCTGATTCTGGCTGGCCTGGACGTTGCCCGCCTGAATTTCTCCCACGGCACCCCCGACGAGCACAAGGCTCGTGCCAAGCTGGTGCGCGACCTCGCCGCCAAGCACGGCCGCTTCGTTGCCCTGCTGGGTGACCTGCAAGGCCCGAAGATCCGTATCGCCAAATTCGCCAACAAGCGCATCGAGCTGAAGATCGGTGACGCCTTCACCTTCTCCACCAGCCATCCACTGACCGAAGGCAACCAGCAAGTGGTCGGTATCGACTACCCGGACCTGGTCAAGGACTGCGGCGTGGGCGACGAGCTGCTGCTCGACGACGGTCGCGTGGTAATGCGCGTCGAGACCGCCACCGCCACTGAACTGCACTGCGTCGTGACCATCGGCGGCCCGCTGTCGGACCACAAAGGCATCAACCGTCGCGGCGGTGGCCTGACCGCTCCGGCCCTGACCGAAAAAGACAAGGCCGACATCAAGCTCGCTGCGGAAATGGAAGTCGACTACCTGGCCGTGTCCTTCCCGCGTGACGCCGCCGACATGGAATACGCCCGTCAACTGCGCGACGAAGCCGGCGGTACTGCCTGGCTGGTGGCCAAGATCGAACGCGCCGAAGCCGTGGCCGACGACGAAACCCTCGATGGCCTGATCAAGGCGTCCGACGCCGTGATGGTGGCCCGTGGCGACCTCGGCGTGGAAATCGGCGATGCCGAGCTGGTGGGCATCCAGAAGAAGATCATTCTGCACGCACGCCGCCACAACAAAGCGGTGATCGTCGCGACCCAGATGATGGAGTCGATGATCCAGAACCCGATGCCGACCCGCGCCGAAGTGTCCGACGTAGCCAACGCCGTACTGGACTACACCGACGCCGTGATGCTCTCGGCCGAAAGCGCCGCCGGCCTCTACCCGCTCGAAGCGGTGCAGGCCATGGCACGCATCTGCATCGGCGCTGAAAAGCACCCGACCAGCAAGACTTCCAGCCACCGCATCGGCAAGACCTTCGAGCGTTGCGACGAGAGCATCGCCCTGGCGACGATGTACACCGCCAACCACTTCCCGGGCGTGAAGGCGATCATCGCCCTGACCGAAAGTGGCTACACGCCGCTGATCATGTCGCGCATCCGCTCCTCGGTGCCGATCTACGCGTTCTCCCCGCACCGCGAAACCCAGGCGCGCGCGTCCATGTTCCGTGGCGTCTACACCGTGCCGTTCGACCCGGCCGCCCTGCAACCGGGCGAAGTCAGCCAGGCGGCGGTGGATGAACTGGTCAAGCGCGGCGTGGTGCAGACTGGTGACTGGGTCATCCTGACCAAGGGCGACAGCTACCACACCATCGGCGGCACCAACGGGATGAAAATCCTGCATGTTGGCGACCCGATGGTCTGAGTGACCGAGCGCTGAAAAACAAAAGCCCTGCCATGTGAATGGCGGGGCTTTTTGGTTTTTGCCTGCAAGAAATGTGGCACTTGGACTGGCCCCATCGCGAGCAAGCTTTGCTCCCACAGTTCGGCCGGCGTACACATCTCACCTGTGGGAGCAAAGCTTGCTCGCGATGACGCCGGGCCAGGCGCTGCAAAACCCAATGCCTGTTGATAAACCCCGACAACGCGGCTACCTGCGCCCTCTTCCTCAATCACCTTGCGCAACTGTTCCCAGTCTGGAAATCAGCGCTCAACCACGGGGAAGGAAGACGTCGGCCAGCACTTGATTACGCGGCAAACCCGCCAGGTACAAGCGCTTGGCAAAGGCCTCGACCCGGTCGGGATGGCCGCAGAGCAAGGCCTGGGTTTGCCGGGAAACAATCCGCAGTTGCGCCAAGGCAGACGGCGCCTCGGCCGCGGTCAGCAGCTCCACGCTGAGGTTTTGATGCTTGGCCGCCAGCGCCGCCAGGGGTTTGGCCAGGTAATGCCCGGCGGCATCATGGGCCACGTGAATAAGGTGAATCGCACCTAGGTGATGCTGGCGCAACGCTTCGCGCAGCAAGCCAAACAACGGCGCCAGGCCAGTGCCGGCAGCGAGCAGCCACAACGGCCTGTCGCGCCAGTCGGGGTCGTAATGCAGGGCACCGCCGCGCAGTTCGCCCAGGCGGATCGGGTCACCGGCCTTCATCTGCCGAGCCGCCTCAATGAATTGGCCGGGCTCGCGGCAATCGAGGTGGAACTCCAGAAATCGGTCTTCCTCGGGCAGGCTCGCCAGGGAATACGGCCGGGCTACGTCGCCGGCCCACAGCACCAGATGCTGCCCGGCCCGATACCGCAGCGGCCGCTCGGGGGTGACGCGCAGGCGCAGCACCTCGCCACCGAGCCAGTCCACCGCTGCCACGTGAGCGGCCTGGCCGTCGCGTTGCGGGTCGAAGGTGTGGATCTGCACATCCTCGACTACCTGGCATTGGCAGGCCAGCCGCCAGCCCTGGTCGCGTTGCACCGGGTTCAAGGCATCGGGACGACTGTCGCGTACATCGCCGCCCACGCACTGCACCAGGCAGGCGTGGCAACTGCCGGCACGACAACTGTAGGGCACGGCCACGCCGGCACCGTTCAACGCGTCCAGCAGGTTACTGCCCGCCGCCACCGTCCATTGCCGACCGGCGACTGTCAGTTCAGGCATCGACGTTCTCCCAAGCGGCGGCGCACCGATTGCGGCCGTCTCGCTTGGCACGGTACAGGGCCTGGTCGGCACGCTGCAACGCGTTGTCCAGGTCATCGCCCATGTCCAGCATTGTCATGCCCGCCGACAAGCTGAGGGCGCCGACCTGCAGGCCGATCAGCTCGACTTCGGTGAACGCCAGCCGCAACCGCTCGCAACAGGCCGTCAGGCGCGACGGATCGCAGGCAGGCAGCAGCATGACGAACTCTTCACCGCCATAGCGGGCCAGCACATCGCCTTCACGCAGGCACGCCGTGGCGACCGCGGCAAATGCCTGCAGCACCTGGTCGCCGGCAGCGTGGCCGTGCAGGTCGTTGATGCGCTTGAAATGGTCGAGGTCGATCAGCGCCAGGCCATGGGCGATGCCGGGCCTGAGGGTGTTGAGTTCGCGCGAAGCAAGGCGCAGGAAGTGCCGGCGATTGAACAGCCCGGTCAGCTCATCGGTGGCCACCAGGTCTTCGAGCTGGCGCATCATCCCGCGCAAGGTGTCCTGGTGCGCCTGCAGGGCAAACCGCCGCTGGCGCATGCGCTGGCGTGAGATCTGGACGTAGCGGGCGTAAAACACCAGCCACACCAGCACGAGAAACAGCACGGCCACCTGCAACCCGGCCAAGGTGGGGTCGGGAAGCCTGAAGAAATAACCGTCCCAAAGGGTAATCGCGGTGAAGCTGATGAACACCAGCGTCGCGCAGCGCACGAAGGCCCGGCGTGACAGGTGGAACAGCCCGAACAGCAGGATCAATACATAAAACACCAGGAACACGCCCCGAGCCTGGTCCAGGTGCGCCATCATCCAGGTCTGCCAGCCCAGGCCGATCAACACCTGCACTTCGGTCAGGCTGGGGTCGGCGAAACGCAGGTTGCGGTCGGTGATAAACAGCGCGAACAGCCCGGCCTGGCACAGCACCACCAACACGCTGCCGATGATGACACCGCGCAACGAGTCGAGGTAATGACCACTGAAAAATGCCAGCCACAACAAAACCAGTGCCAGCGCGTACGTCGCGGCCGCCAAAGCGAAGCGTTTCAGCAAAAGACGTTGAATGGCGTTATGGGTCAATCGTTGACTCACCATGGGAAAGGAAACTGACAGGAGGCGTCCTACGCTACAGGCCAGACGCCACTTTAGTGGCGTGTAGGACAAATGACCATTCAATTCTGGAGCAGAAAAATGGCGTCAAAGCAATGGCCTAGATTGACGCAGTGGTTCGAGGCCTGACACATAGCCTGCACATCGCCCTGTTGGGCTGTGGGAGAAAGGTTTCTGTGGGAGCAAGGCTTGCCCGCGATGAAGACAACGCGGTCTCCCGGGGAATCGAGGCGCCTGCATCGCGGGCAAGCCTTGCTCCCACAGAAAGCTTTGCTCCCACAGTCTTGCTCCCACAGCCTTGCTCTCACAGCTCGCTCCCACAGGGGGCCGGCCTGCGATATACTGCCGCGCCTTTTTAGCGTCGCGCCAGCATGCCCGGCGTGCCTTATAGAGGTGCCGCCCGTCGACCGATGCACCCAAGCGGCCGGCACCTTATTGAATGTTCCCGTCTTTAGAGAGGAGCGCGACTCATGACCGTGATCAAGCAAGATGACCTGATACAGAGCGTTGCCGACGCTTTGCAGTTCATTTCCTACTACCACCCCGTGGATTTCATCCAGGCGATGCACGAGGCCTACCTGCGCGAAGAATCTCCGGCGGCCCGTGACTCCATGGCGCAGATCCTGATCAACTCGCGCATGTGCGCCACCGGCCATCGGCCGATCTGCCAGGACACCGGCATCGTGACCGTGTTCGTGCGCGTGGGCATGGACGTGCGCTGGGATGGCGCGACCATGAGCCTGGACGACATGATCAACGAGGGCGTGCGTCGCGCCTACAACCTGCCGGAAAACGTCCTGCGTGCCTCCATCCTCGCCGACCCGGCAGGCGCACGCAAAAACACCAAGGACAACACCCCGGCGGTCATCCACTACTCCATCGTCCCGGGCAACACCGTGGAAGTGGACGTGGCGGCCAAGGGCGGCGGCTCCGAGAACAAGTCGAAGATGGCCATGCTCAACCCGTCCGACTCCATCGTTGACTGGGTGCTGAAAACCGTTCCGACCATGGGTGCCGGCTGGTGCCCACCGGGCATGCTCGGCATCGGCATCGGCGGCACCGCCGAGAAAGCCGCGGTCATGGCCAAGGAAGTGTTGATGGAGTCCATCGACATCCACGAGCTCAAGGCGCGCGGCCCGCAGAACCGTATCGAAGAGATGCGCCTGGAGCTGTTCGAGAAGGTCAACCAACTGGGCATCGGCGCCCAGGGCCTGGGTGGCCTGACCACCGTGCTCGACGTGAAGATCATGGACTACCCGACCCACGCCGCCTCCCTGCCGGTGTGCATGATCCCCAACTGCGCCGCCACCCGTCACGCCCACTTCGTGCTCGACGGCACTGGCCCGGCGTCGCTGGAAGCGCCACCGTTGGACGCCTACCCGGAAATCGTCTGGGAAGCCGGCCCGTCGGCCCGTCGCGTCAACCTCGACACCCTGACCCCGGAAGACGTGCAGAGCTGGAAACCGGGCGAAACCGTGCTGCTCAACGGCAAGATGCTCACCGGCCGCGATGCCGCGCACAAGCGCATGGTCGAGATGCTGAACAAGGGTGAAACCTTGCCAGTGGACCTCAAGGGCCGCTTCATCTACTACGTCGGCCCGGTCGACCCGGTAGGCGACGAAGTCGTCGGCCCAGCCGGTCCGACCACCGCCACGCGGATGGACAAGTTCACCCGCCAGATCCTCGAGCAGACCGGCCTGTTGGGCATGATCGGCAAATCCGAGCGCGGCCCGACCGCCATCGAAGCGATCAAGGACAACAAGGCTGTCTACCTGATGGCCGTCGGCGGTGCCGCTTACCTGGTGGCCCAGGCGATCAAGAAATCCAAGGTCCTGGCGTTCGCCGAACTGGGGATGGAAGCGATCTACGAGTTCGAGGTCAAGGACATGCCAGTGACCGTTGCGGTCGATAGCAAAGGCGAGTCGGTACACATCACCGGTCCCGCCATCTGGCAGAAGAAGATCAGTGACAGCCTGGCGGTCGAAGTGCAGTAACAGGCATTTTGGCGCGGTGAAAAAGGCCGGTGGGGCGACAAGTCCACCGGCCTTTTTTTGTGGGTTACCAAACCCTGTCCTCACAAGGTTTATACCCAGCATTCAGGCAAACTGAACCACCGCCATCGCGAGCAAGCTCGCTCCCACAGGGGATATGTGGTGGATTGAGGTATTGTGGTCGCCTGAGACCCAGTGTGGGAGCGAGCTTGCTCGCGATGGCGGTGGTACAGGCCCCAAGACGTTCCAACATGCTATCGTGCCCGCCCGACTTTCCACTGGTTTACGCCAGCATGCTGCCGACTCCCCGTACCTTGCGTCTGTCGTTGTATACCTTGCTGATCCTCACCGGCGCAGCCGTTGCCGCCACCCTCGCCGTGCGCCATGCCGAACGTGCGGCCCTGGAGGAAGACGCCAGCCGGGCCAACCAGCAACTGGCGCTGTACGCCACTTCGCTGCACACCCTGATCGAACGCTACCGCGCCCTGCCTGCCGTGCTGGCGCTGGACCCGGAATTGCGCTCGGCCCTCAAGGGGCCGGTCAGCGCGGCGCAGCAGGACGCGTTGAACCGCAAGCTGGAACAGATCAACGGCGCCGCCCAGTCATCCACCCTGGAACTGCTCGACCACACCGGCCTGGCCGTCGCGGCCAGCAACTGGCGCCTGCCCAGCAGCTATGTCGGGCACAACTATGGCTTTCGTCCGTATTTCCTCCAGACCCGCACCCAGGGCACCGGGCGTTTTTATGCGGTAGGCGTGACCAGCGGCATCCCGGGGTACTTCCTCTCCAGCGCCGTGACGGGCGACAACGGCGAGTTCCTCGGCGCGATGGTGGTAAAGCTGGAATTTCCAGAGTTGGAGCGCGAATGGCGCCAGGGCAACGACACTCTGTTGGTCAGCGACGCCCGGGGCATCATCTTCATCGCCAACCGCCCGGGCTGGCGTTATCGACACTTGCAGCCGCTGAGCGACAGCGACCGCGCCGAGCTCAAGGCCACCCGTCAATACGACAAACAACCGTTGCAACCGCTGGCCTATGAGCCCGTGCGGCGCTTTGACGACAATAGCCATCTGGCCCGGGTCGAGACCCCCGATGGCTCAGCGCACTACCTGTGGGAATCCTTGCCACTGACCGCCGAAGGCTGGACGCTGCACTTGCTGCGCCGTCCGCAGATCGCCTTCGAAGACCGTCGCAATGCCGGGCTCGCCGCCGCCGGGTTATGGCTGACGCTGGTGTTCCTGCTGCTGTTTCTCAACCAGCGCTGGCGCCTGGCAAAATTGCGCCAGCGCAGCCGCGAAGAGCTTGAACGGTTGGTCGAAGAACGTACCCGGGATCTGCGCACGGCCCAGGACGGGTTGGTGCAATCGGCCAAGCTGGCGGCACTGGGGCAGATGTCGGCGGCCCTGGCCCATGAAATCAACCAGCCCTTGACCGCCCAGCGCATGCAATTGGCGACCCTGCGTTTGCTGCTCGATCACGGTCGGGTCGATGACGCCTACAAGGCCCTCAAGCCGGTGGACGACATGCTGACCCGCATGGCCGCCCTCACCGGCCACCTGAAGACGTTTGCCCGCAAAAGCCCCAGCGGCCTGCGCGAACGCCTCGACCTCGCGGCGGTGGTCGACCAGGCGCTGCAATTGCTGGACACGCGCCTGCGCGACGAACAGGTCAGTACCGTGCTGCACCTGACTCGACCGGCCTGGGTGCGCGGCGATGCGATCCGCCTCGAACAGGTGTTGATCAACCTGCTGCGCAACGCCCTCGACGCCATGGTCGACCAACCCATCAAGCGCCTGGAAGTGCGCCTGGAGGCCGATGAGCAATTGTGGCGCCTGACCGTCAGTGACAGCGGCACCGGCATCGCCGAGGAACACCTGGCCCAGGTGTTCGATCCATTCTTCACCACCAAGGCAGTGGGCGATGGCCTGGGCCTGGGGTTGGCGGTTTCGTTCGCAATCATCCATGAATCCGGTGGACGGCTGACGGCGGACAACCACGAGCACGGCGCGGTATTCTGCGTGACCTTGCCCATTGATCAGGAGGCGCAACTGCATGCTTGATTCAGTCATGGTCGTGGATGACGAAGGCAGCATTCGCAGTGCCGTCGAGCAGTGGTTGAGCCTGTCGGGGTTCCAGGTGCAGCTGTTCAGCCGCGCCGACGAATGCCTGGCCCGGTTGCCGGAGCATTTCCCCGGGGTGATCCTCAGCGACGTACGCATGCCTGGCCTCAGCGGCCTGGAACTGTTGGCCGAAGTGCGCCGCCGCGATCCCGACCTGCCGGTGATTCTGTTGACCGGCCACGGCGACGTGCCGATGGCCGTGGAGGCCATGCGCGACGGTGCCTACGACTTCCTGGAAAAACCCTTCAGCCCCGAAGCCCTGCTCGGCAGCCTGCGCCGGGCCCTGGACAAGCGCACCCTGGTCCTGGAAAACCGTCGCCTGCATGAACAGGCCGACGCCCGGGCTCGCCTCGATGGCACGCTGCTGGGGGTTTCCCGTGCGTTGCAAAACCTGCGGCGCCAAGTGCTGGACCTGGCGGCACTGCCGGTCAACGTGTTGATCCGCGGCGAAACCGGCAGCGGCAAGGAACTGGTCGCCCGTTGCCTGCACGACTTCGGCCCGCGGGCGAGCAAGCCTTTCGTCGCGTTGAACTGCGCGGCCATTCCCGAACCGCTGTTCGAGGCGGAGCTGTTCGGCCATGAAAGCGGCGCCTTCACCGGCGCCCAAGGCAAGCGCATCGGCAAGCTCGAATACGCCGATGGCGGCACACTGTTTCTCGACGAAATCGAGAGCATGCCCCTGGCCCAGCAGGTCAAGTTGTTGCGGGTGTTGCAGGAACAGAAGCTCGAACGCCTGGGCTCCAACCAGAGCATCCGGGTGGACCTGCGCATCATCGCCGCCACCAAGCCCGACCTGCTGGACGAAGCCCGGGCCGGGCGTTTTCGCGAAGACCTGGCCTATCGCCTGAACATCGCCGAGCTGCGCCTGCCGCCGCTGCGAGAACGGCGCGAGGACATTCCCCTGCTGTTCGAACACTTCACCCACAGCGCGGCCGAACGCCTGGGCCGCTCCGCTGCGCCCCTGAGCGGCCCGCAATTGAGCCATCTGCTCAGCCACGACTGGCCGGGCAACGTGCGGGAACTGGCCAATGTCGCCGAACGCCAGGTGTTGGGGCTCGATCAACTGCCCGTCCTGGAGACGGAGCCGGGCCAGTCCCTCGCGGCCCAACAGGAAGCCTTCGAAGCCCAATGCCTGCGCGCCGCCCTGACTCGGCACAAAGGTGATGTGAAAGCCGTGCTCGAAGAACTGCAACTGCCGCGCCGCACCTTCAATGAAAAGATGCAGCGGCATGGGTTGAGTCGGGAGATGTTTTTGTAGGGCCCGCTGAATTTGCTGTGCCTGTACCGGCCTCATCGCGAGCAAGCTCGCTCCCACAGGGGCATGTGTAAGCCGGACGAAATGTGGGAGCGAGCTTGCTCGCGATGGGGCCAGTACAGACAACAACTCTCCCTCTGCATAAGCGGATTCCCGCCCACACCCCCAGCCACAATGAGCGGATTCCCGCTCACGCAACACCATAAACCCCTCTAAACCGGCCTTCTGCCACCTGGCACAGCTCCTGCTATAGCCCTGTCAGGCTGCGTCCACACGCGCTCCACAAAAACAATTAAACGAAGGATCCTTCAATGGACAACTCCAACGCCCTGCCCATTGGGTCGGCTGCCGTGCCCGCCCGTGAAAGAACCACCGCCAGCCGGATCAAATCGATCTTCAGCGGCTCGGTCGGCAACATGGTCGAGTGGTATGACTGGTACGTCTACGCCGCGTTCTCGTTGTACTTCGCCAAAGTCTTCTTCCCCAAGGGCGACACCACCGCCCAATTGCTCAACACCGCCGCGATCTTCGCCGTAGGCTTCCTGATGCGCCCGATCGGCGGGTGGTTGATGGGTCTGTACGCCGACCGTGCCGGTCGCAAACGTGCGTTGATGGCGTCGGTGTACCTGATGTGCTTCGGCTCGCTGATCATCGCCCTGAGCCCGAGCTACGAAACCATCGGCGTCGGCGCACCGATCCTGCTGGTGTTTGCCCGCTTGCTCCAAGGCCTGTCGGTGGGTGGCGAGTACGGTACCTCGGCCACCTACCTGAGCGAGATGGCGACCAAGGAACGTCGCGGCTTCTTCTCCAGCTTCCAGTACGTGACCCTGATCTCCGGCCAGCTCATCGCCCTGGGCGTGTTGATCGTGCTGCAACAGACCCTCACCACCGAAGAACTGTATGCCTGGGGCTGGCGCATCCCGTTCGCCATCGGCGCGCTGTGTGCGGTCGTGGCGCTATACCTGCGACGCGGCATGGAAGAAACCGAGTCGTTCACCAAGAAGGAAAAAGCCAAGGAAAGCGCGATGCGCACCTTGATGCGCCATCCAAAAGAGCTGATGACTGTGGTCGGCCTGACCATGGGCGGTACCCTGGCGTTCTACACCTACACCACCTACATGCAGAAATACCTGGTGAACACCGTCGGCATGAGCATCTCCGACTCCACCACCATTTCCGCCGCTACGCTGTTCCTGTTCATGTGCCTGCAACCGGTGATCGGCGGGCTGTCGGACAAGATTGGCCGCCGGCCGATCCTGATTGCCTTCGGCATCCTCGGCACGCTGTTCACCGTGCCGATCCTCACCACCTTGCACACCATCCAGACCTGGTGGGGCGCGTTCTTCCTGATCATGGCCGCGCTGATCATCGTCAGCGGCTACACCTCGATCAACGCCGTGGTGAAAGCCGAGCTGTTCCCCACCGAAATCCGCGCCCTGGGCGTCGGCCTGCCCTACGCGCTGACCGTGTCGATCTTCGGCGGCACCGCTGAATACATCGCCCTGTGGTTCAAGAGCATCGGCATGGAAACCGGCTACTACTGGTACGTGACGGCGTGCATCGCCGTGTCGCTGCTGGTGTACATCACCATGAAAGACACCCGCAAGCACTCGCGGATCGTCACCGACTGACATTCCAGTCGGACAAACAAAAGGGGCGAACCTGAACAGGTTCGCCCCTTTTTTCGCTCCTGTCTAAAGATTTATCCGAGATTAATCTCTGGTTAATGCCCGTCTTCCATCCTCACGCTCAACAGAACGCCATTTGATACGCCGGTAATGGGCCTCATTGACCGTTCTGTGGCAACCGATAACCAATCGATTTAATAGATGTTTTTAAGCATTTTTTTGCGCTTTTTAATCAAATTAACGAGCGTAATATGAATTCCACACCCAGGCACTCACGCCAAAACATTCTGGAGCACGACCATGAAAACCAAACTGATCATCGCCCTGACCCTGTCCGTACTGGCCGCCAACACCTTCGCTGCCGACGGTTTCGACCGCACCAGCTCTGCCATCGCCGCCGACGGTTATGACCGTACTAGCGCTGCCACTGTTGCGGCTGATGGCTTCGACCGCACTAACGGCGCCACCGTTGCTGAAGATGGTTTCGATCGCACTGGCGGCGCCACCGTCGCTGAAGATGGCTTCGACCGCACTGGCGGCGCTACTGTCGCTGAAGATGGCTTCGACCGCACTGGCGGCGCTACCGTTGCTGAAGATGGTTTCGATCGCACTGGCGGCGCTACCGTCGCTGAAGATGGCTTCGACCGCACTGGCGGCGCCACCGTCGCTGAAGATGGCTTCGATCGCACTAACACTGCTGCCATCAGCTAATCCGATAACGACACCCTCACAGCCCGGCTTCGGCCGGGCTTAGTTATTTATGGCGCAAGTGGAACCAACACGGCTATGGCAGCGGAACACGATTTGTCTGATTCTAGAAATCCAGTGTGGGAGCGAGCTTGCTCGCGATAGCGGAGTTTCAGTCAATAACGATACTGGCTGATCCATCGCTATCGCGAGCAAGCTCGCTCCCACAGGGTTCCATGAGTGCTGACAAAAACAGTGAGGCCCTGCACTATCCTCAAATCCCTCGAAACTCAACCGCAGGACCTTCTTCAGCCATGCCCGATGACATCCATTTCTACGAACCCGCCAACGGCCACGGCCTGCCCCATGACCCGTTCAACGCCATTGTTGGCCCACGGCCCATCGGCTGGATTTCGTCCCAGGATGCCGAAGGCCGCCTGAACCTGGCGCCCTACAGTTTCTTCAATGCGTTCAACTACATCCCGCCGATCATTGGGTTCTCCAGCGTCGGGCGCAAAGACAGCCTGAACAACATCGAACAGACCGGCGAATTCGCCTGGAACCTGGCCACGCGCCCGCTGGCCGAGCAGATGAACCAGAGCTGCGCGATGGTCGCGCCAGAGGTCAATGAGTTCGAACTGGCGGGTTTGACGACCGCCCCGTCACGCGTGATCCAAGTGCCGCGCGTCGCCGAAAGCCCGGTGTCCTTCGAATGCAAGGTCACGCAGATCATTCAATTGCAACGGGCGGACAAAGGACTGGTGCCGAGCTGGCTGATCCTCGGCGAAGTGGTCGCCGTGCATATCGCCCAGTGGCTGTTGAAGGATGGGGTATACGACACCGCCGCCGCCGAGCCGATCTTGCGCGGTGGCGGGCCGGCGGATTATTTCCAGTTGGGGCCTGAGGCGTTGTTCAAGATGCATCGTCCAAAGTAGGAGCAGCGCGATCCCCTGTGGCGAGGGAGCTTGCTCCCGCTTGGGTGCGAAGCACCCACAAAAAAAGGGGCCGCTTCGCAGCCCAGCGGGAGCAAGCTCCCTCGCCACAAAAGCACTCACATCAATGCTGATTACCAGACCAACCCGCCCTCGTCGTCGACACCCTTGAGGTGGGTCAGCTGCAGGGCTGCCGCTTCATCGGCTTTGACAGCAGTGTCGAAGGTCTGCTCTTCAAGGATCTTGTTGAAGCGCGGCGCACCTGAGCCGCCTATGGCCTTGGTGGCAATGGCGGCATGGTAGCCGCCGCCTTCCTTGGGAACGACTGCGGAAACAGCTTCAAAGGTTTCAAAGGCTTTACGTGCCATGTCTTGTGCATCCTGGCGGTGGAAAATGACGCTCATTAAACCTTCAACCAACCAGTTTGTGTACCTGCGCCCGGCACCCTTCGGTCGCCTGGGCGGCGGAAACTTCCCGGAAGGTGTGGAAATCCAGACTGCTCACCACCAGGTCCTGCACCAGCTCGGCGAAAATCGCCATGGCCGGTGAATTGAAGTAGGCGTCCATCGACGGCTGATTGACCCACAGCCCGGACACCAGCCACAAATCAGCGTCGCATTGCGATTGCTGCAAGGCAAAATGCAAGCAACCGGGAGCCTGGCGCGAGGGCGCGATCAGCGTACTCAGGCGCGCCCCCAGTTGCCTGGAGCAACCGGCACGGGCCCGGACGAAAGCCATGTGGCTGACGGGGATCTGTGTAGTCATGTTCAACCCTCCCAGGTAATCCGTTGTGCAGCCGGGGACAGGCTGCGACAGGATCAAAGGTTAAGCGCCACGACGCCAGCTTCGTTAGTCGGATCCTGCCGACCCATTGCACAATCCTGCGCATCGACGTAACAAAAATCGACACGAATAGGGCTGGAACCGGGGAAGTTGAAACAAAAGGTTTCAAGCAAGTTTCCACAGCGTTGCACCGTCATGGCCCCTTGCGCCGTGCAGGATCAGGCAAGCTTTCAACAGGATGTTGCTACCGCTGCGCCTTGCACAAACATAAGCTTTTGTTCATCGCTCCCTACCGCCTGAGGATCCCGGCATGTCGCCACTCGACCACGCCCACGTCCCGCTGGACACGTATCTGGAACAACAGCGCGCCGAACTGGCGTCGATCATCGACCGCAACACCAGCGAAGACGGCAGCTACGCCACGGCCATCGGCTCGCTGAACCTGTCGCGCCACAGCAAGCCCCAGAATTTCGCCCCGGTGCTGGCCCAACCGGCGCTGTGCATCATGGCCCAGGGCAGCAAACAGGTGCGCCTGGCGGATGAGTTCTTCAACTATGACCCGCTCCACTACCTGGTGGTCTCGGTGTCGATGCCGTTGAGTGGCTGCATCGCTGACGTTTCGCCGCAAGAGCCGATCCTCGCCCTGCGCCTGGACATCGACCCGGCGGAAATCACCGCGTTGATCGCCGACGCCGGCCCCCTGGGCGTGCCGACCCGCCCCGCCGGGCGCGGGCTGTATGTCGAACGCCTGGACACGCCGACGCTCGACGCCGTGCTGCGCCTGGCGCGGCTGCTCGATACGCCGAAAGACATCGCCATGCTCGCCCCGCTGGTGCGCCGGGAAATCCTCTATCGCCTGTTGCGCAGTCCCCAGGGCTATCGGCTGTACGAAATCGCCATCGCCAACAGCCAGAGCCATCGCATCAGCCAGGCGATCAAATGGCTCAACGGCCATTTCGAACAGCCGCTGCGCATCGATGACCTGGCCCGGGAAGTGAACCTCAGCGTCTCGACCCTGCATCACCGCTTCAAGGCCATGACCGCCATGAGCCCGCTGCAATACCAGAAACAACTGCGCCTGCAGGAAGCCCGCCGGCTGATGCTCGCCGAAGGGCTGGAAGCCTCGGCAGCGGGGTATCGGGTGGGTTATGAAAGCCCTTCGCAGTTCAGCCGCGAGTACAGCCGGTTGTTCGGCGCGCCGCCGTTGCGGGATCTGGCGCGGTTGCGGATGACCGTTTGACCTGGGGTTTGTGGTGACTGGGCCGGCCCCATCGCGAGCAAGCTCGCTCCCACAGGGGTTCGCTGTTCACAACAATCAACTGTGGGAGCGAGCTTGCTCGCGATGAGGCCAGCAAAGACACCTCATCTCTTGAACTCAGGCACCGAGCAACCGACACGCCTGCGCCGGTATGGTCACCGACACCGCATGCCCAATCCCCAGGTCCATGCCCTGGCAAGGCGTGCTCAGCGCGGTGAACGAGATCCCGGAACATTCCACCGTGGTCTCGACGGTCGCGCCAATGTCGCGCACGAACGTCACCTTGCCCAGCAACCGGTTACCCGCCGAGGCCTGGGGCGAGGACAGTTGCAGGTCTTCGGGGCGCACCAGCAACTTGATCTTCTCGCCAGCGATGACGCTATGGCTGGCCGGCACGTCCAGCGTGTCCCCGCCCGGCAGCCCGACCCGTCCGTTGCCCAGGGTGGTCGCCGGAAAAATGTTGCCTGAGCCGATGAAGTCGGCAACGAATTCATTGGCCGGGTGCCGGTAGATCTCGATCGGCGTACCGACCTGTTGCACCCGATGCTCCCCCAGCACCACGACGATGTCGGCCATGGTCATGGCTTCGCGTTGATCGTGGGTCACCAAAATGGTGGTGATGTTCAACCGCTGTTGCAGTTGGCGGATTTCCACTTGCATCGACTCGCGCAGCTTGGCGTCCAGGGCCGACAGCGGTTCGTCCAGCAAGAGGATCTTCGGCCGGGCGGCAATGGCCCGGGCAATCGCCACGCGCTGGCGCTGGCCGCCGGACAGTTTCGCCACGGGCCGATCGATCATTGCCTGGAGCTGGATCAGTTCCAGCAACTCCACCACCCGCGCCTGTTGCTCGGTCTTGCCCACGCCCCGCAGCTTCAGCGGATAGGCGATATTCTCGCCGACGGTCATGTGGGGAAACAGGGCCAGCGATTGAAACACCATGCCGAAGTTGCGCAGGTGCGCCGGGGTGTGGCCGATGTCTTGGCCATCCAGGCGGATTTCGCCGCCGCTGAGGCTTTCCAGGCCGGCGATCATGCGCAGCAAAGTGGTCTTGCCACAGCCCGAAGGCCCGAGGAAACACACCAGTTTGCCCTCGGGCAAATGCAGGTTCACGTCCGTGACCGCACAGGCCGAGCCGTAATGTTTCTCGACGTTTTCCAGTATCAGTCCAGTCATGTCTTCACCTCGAAATCAAAAGGAAACGCCGCCTTCGCCCACCAGTTTCTCCAACGCCCAGATCAGCACGAAGTCGATCAGCACGATGAGCACGGCAAACGAGAAAACGGTGGGGTCCAGCGACGACACGGTGCGGCTGTACATCCAGATCGGCACGGTCATGACATCGATGGTGTAGAGGAAATAGGTCACGGTGAATTCGTTGAACGAGACAATGAACGCCAGCAGCATCCCGGCAAGGATCCCCGACTTCATCAACGGCACCACCACATCGACGATGGCCCGCCGTGGTGTCGCCCCAAGCATTCGCGCGGCTTCTTCGACTTCGCTGCCGATGCCCAGCATGGCGGCGGTGCAGTTCTTCACCACGAACGGCAAGGCCAAAATAACGTGGGCAATGACCAGCCGCGAGGTGGTCATCTGGAATGGCAAGCTGTCGAACACCAACAGCAGCGCCAACCCCAACACCACCATGGGAAACACCAGCGGTAGCGACATCAGTTGCAACGCCACGGCCTTGCCACGGAACTCGCAACGGGTCAGTGCGTAGGCCGCCGGCACCGCGATCAGCGTGGCGAATATCATCGTCAGGCAGGCCACCCACAAACTGGTGCCCATGGCCTGGCCCAGGCTCAGCACATCGCTGGCATCCGGCGATACGAAGGTGTGCCAGGCCGCCCGATACCATTGCAGGCTGTAGCTGCTCGGCGGAAAGTCCAGGTTCGCCGCGCCGCTGAAGGACATGACGATCATGGTCAGGATCGGCATTACCGCCAGCAACAGAATGAAGCCCGACAGCAGCCCCACTGCGCGCCCGGTTTCACCGGGCAACAGCGACTGGCGTTTTTTGCTCAACGTACTCATTGAGAAGCCTCCAGCATCCGCCGACGACGGCCGGTGAAATATTCGGACAGGGTCATGATCATCAACGTGGTGACAATCAGCACCACCCCGGCGGCGGACGCGGCGGGCCAGTTCATCAACGGGGCAATCTGATCGTGGACCATCACCGCCAGCATCGGCACCCGCCGCCCGCCCAACAGCAGCGGCACGACAAAACTGCTGGCGTTGTAGGCAAACACCAACGTCGCGCCAGTGATGATGCCCGGCAGGCTCATGGGCAGCACCACTTGGCGAAACACCTGGAAGCGGCTGGCGCCGAGGGTGGCGGCGGCCTCTTCATAACTGCGAGCCACGCCACGCATGGCGCTGGCGATGGGCAGCACGGCCAGCGGGAAGGCCGTCTGGACCAGGCCCATCAACACACCATTCTGGTTGTACAGCAGCATGATCGGCCGCTTGATCAGGCCCAGGCCCATGAGTGCCTGATTGAGCATGCCGGCAGGGCCGAGGATCACTAGCCAGCCGTAGCTTTGCAGCAGCAGGTTGACCAACAGCGGCAACAGCACCGCCGCCAGGAACATCCGCCGCAACAACGGCGAGGCCAGGCGCGACATGGTATAGGCCACAGGGATCGCCAGCAGCACGGCGATCACCGCGCTGATCAACGCAAGGCGCAAGGTCAGCAGCAGGGACTTGAGGTAATAAGGCTCCAGCAACTGCCCGTAGCTGGCGAGGCTGAACCCACTCCACTCCGCGCCCTTGGTGCCGACGCTCATGCGCAGCACCAACAGGCTGGCAGCGATCAGCACACCGAGAAACAACATCGACGGCGACAGAAACAGCCAGGCTCGGCGGGTAGGGGAAATCTCCCGGGGTGGACGCATGGGCGCGACACTCTGGTGATGGGTTAACGGTAGGTGTTCCATGGCAAGATCTCGTCAGAGGAAAACGACAGAACAAACACAATCTCAAAACAACCCAATCCCCTGTGGGAGCGAGCTTGCTCGCGAAGGCGGCGGCACAGCCAACATCTCCATCAACTGACCCACCGCTATCGCGAGCAAGCTCGCTCCCACAATGGTTCTCGGCTGGGCCGCAAGACCAATGCACACCCCAATCCCCTTGTGGGAGCGAGCTTGCTCGCGAAGGCGGCGGCACAGCCAACATCCCCGCCAACTGACCCACCGCTATCGCGAGCAAGCTCGCTCCCACACTGGATCCCGGGTGGTCACAGAGGTCGCGCACCCCCAACTCCCTATGCTGGGCAGGCGGTGTCTGGCATTCGTTTCAGGAAGAGAAGATTTCCGTGTACCGGCGAATCCATTGGTCATGCACCGTCGCCAGGAAGGCGTTGTCGTGCATGATCGCTTTGTCGGCGATTTGCTCCGGGGTGAGGATGTAGGGGCTCTTGCGCGCTTCGCTGGAGATGATGGCCTTGGCGTTGACCGGGCCGTTGAAGATGTCTTCGGCCATCTTGCCCTGCACCAGCGGGTCGAGAGAGTGGTCGATGAAGGCGTAGGCCAGGTCGGTGTCGCCCGGGCGGTTTTTCGGCATGACCGAGAGCATCAGGTCGGTGTAGAAACCTTCTTTCATGCCGAACGTCGCCCCCAGGCTGTAGGCCGGGTCGCGGATCTGCTTGGGGAAAAACGCCGGCGCGTACAAGCCGCCCATGTCCAGGGAGCCGGTGCGAAACAACTCGGCGATCTGGTTCGGGTTTTCCCCCAGGGTCACCACCCGCTCCTTGAGCTCGGCGAGTTTCTTGAAGCCGGGTTCGATGTTGTGTTCGTCACCACCGGCCAGCTTGGCGGCGATGATGATCAGGTCCATGGCCTCGGTCCAGTTCGGCGGCGGCAGGAAAATGTTCGGCGCCAGGTCCGCATCCCAAAGGGCGGCGTAACTGTCCGGCGCCTGACTCAAGGTCCGGGTGCTGTAGACCAGGCTGTTGCACCACAGCAGGTAACCAATGCCATGGCCGCCAGCGCCGGTGCGGTATTGCGCCGGCACGTCGGCCAGGTTGGGAATGCGGTTGAGGTCGGGTTTTTCCAGCAGCCCGGCGGCGGCCAGGCCTTCGGCGCCGACGCCGGCCAGGGTGATGATGTCGTACTGCGGCCGCTCGCCACCGGCCTTGAGCTTGGCGACCATTTCCGAAGTACTGCCGGTGCGGTCGGCAATGACCTTGGCCCCGGTCTTGGCCTCGAAGGTGGCCGCGATGTTGCGCAACGCCGCCAGCCCGGTGTCATCGGACCAGGTGAGCAGGCGCAGGGTCTTGCCGACGAACCGCGTATCGCTGGCCCGGGCGCTGATGAAGGGCACGCTCATGGCGGCCGCCGCTACCGAAACCACACTTGCAGTCTTGATGAATTGACGCCTGTTCAGATCATGCTCGCCCATGGAGGACTCCCTTTATTCTTTTAAGTATGAGGTGGGTAAAAACCGTTGCGCCCGCACCGTTCGACGTCGAGCAAAGCCCCGTACTGCAAGGGCTTCACCGCCGCCTGCGGCCATCCTGAGGTTGTGCAAAATCCCTGACTATCGAAAAAAACTCATTGGAGCCATGTTCCTGGCGCATGCCTTTTTTCGAGGCATGCGTGACCTGATAACGTGCTGTCAGACCGCCCGGATCACATGCTTGATTTCCTGAAACGCGGCCAATCCCCAAGGCCCCAATTCGCGACCGAGGCTGCTCTGCTTGTAACCGCCCCATGCCGCCTGGGGAAAAATCACCTGGGGCGCGTTGATCCACACCAGCCCTGCCTGTAGAGCATTGGCCACCTGTTCGGCAGCCGTCGTATCACGGCTGACCACACTGGCCACCAAGCCGAAACGGCTGTCGTTAGCCAAGGCGATCGCCTGCGCCGGGGAGCTGAAACGGCGTACGCACAGCACCGGCCCGAAGATCTCCTCGCACCACAACGCACTGTCCAGGGGCACGTCGGTGAAGATTGTCGGCTGTAAAAAAAAGCCGCGCGGCAGATGCGCGGGCCGCTGCCCACCGCACACCAGCGTCGCTCCGGCGCTCAAGCCTCGGTCGATGTGCCCCAGCACCCGCTGGTATTGCGCCTGGTTCACCAGCGCGCCCATCTCCACGTCCGGGTCGAACGGGTCGGCCACGCGGATCGCCTCGGCGCGGGTCTTGAGCCGTTGCAGAAATTCATCGGCCAGTTCATCGGCGACCAGCACACGACTGGTGGCCGAACACATCTGCCCGGCATTGAAGAAACCACCACCGCAGGCCAGCTCCACCGCCAAGTCCAGGTCAGCATCGGCCAGCACCAGCAGGGACGATTTGCCGCCCAGTTCCAGGCTCACGCCCTTCACCGTTTCCGCCGCCCGCTGCATCACTTGCACGCCCACCGCATTGCTGCCGGTGAAGGAAATCTTTGCCACGCGCGGGTCCGCCGCCAATGGCGCCCCAACGGCCAGGCCCGTGCCGCAGACCAGGTTGAACACGCCGTCGGGCAACCCGCATCCGGCGATGATCAAGGCCAGTTCCAGCTCCGGCAACGGCGTGACCTCCGAGGGCTTGAATACCACGCAGCAGCCGGCAGCCAATGCCGGGGCGAGTTTCCAGGCCGTGGTGACCATCGGGAAATTCCACGGCACGATCAGGCCGACCACGCCGCAGGGTTCGCGGCGCAGGCGTGCGCTGAAATCAGCACTGGGCAACGCCAGCGAGCTGTCTTGCCGGGCGTCCAGGCCTTCGGCCAACTCGGCGTAATAGTCGAAGGTGGCGACCACATCGTCGACATCGATGGCCGCTTCGAACAGCGGTTTGCCGTTGTTGCTCGATTGCAGGTGCATCAACCGTTCACGAGCGTCCCGCACGCCAGCGGCAATCCGACGCAGGATCGCGCCACGCTCGGCGCCGGTGGTGTTCGACCAGTGCGTGAAAGCCTGGGTCGCCGCGTTCAACGCCTGATCGACAGCGCCCTCATCGCCGCCATAAACGGTGGTCAGCAGCGCTTCGGTCGCCGGGTTGATCACCCGCAGCGGTTGATCGCCGGCCAACCACTCACCGTTGATGTACAGCCCGTCTTGCGTCGTAGGGAAATTCATTTCGACACCTGCGCCATCCAGGTTGCCTGGTCGATCTCGATCAGCGTCGGGCCCTGCCGGTCGCAAGCGGCGAGCAACGCGGCGTGCAGTTGCGCCACGCCGTCGATGGCTTCGGCAGCGCAGCCCAAGGCCTTGGCGACGCCGATGAAATCCGGGGTGTAGATGTCCACGCCCACCGGTTCGATGGCGCGGTTGACCATGTATTTCTTGATCTCTTCGTAGCCCTGGTTATTCCACAGCAGCACAATCACCGGCGTGCGCGCTTCCACGGCGCTGGCCAGTTCCGGCAGGGTGAACTGCAACCCGCCGTCGCCAATCAAACACACCACCGCCGGGCGACCATGGCCCAGATCCTTGCCACCAAGCCAGGCGCCAATGGCCGCCGGCAAGGCGTAGCCGAGGGTGCCGTAGCCGGTGGATGAATTGAACCAGCGGCGTGGCTGCTCCGGGTTGAAGGTCAGGTTGCCGGTGTACACCGGTTGAGTCGAATCGCCGACGAACACCGCCTCCGGCAGCGCTTGCAAGACGGTGTCGAGAAACAAGGTCTGGGCACGGGTCGCCGCGTCCCAACTGCCTTGAAGATCCGCGCGCAACCGGGCGGCACGCGTCGCGCCCCAATCGTCACGGCGCTCGGCCAAGGGGTGCTGGCTCAAGGCGTCGAGCACGGCCCGGGCGGCGACACGGGCGTCGGCCACCAACGCCAGGTGCGGCGGGTAGTTGCGCACGGTCTGGTCCGGGTCGATGTCGATGCGCAGCAGCGCACCGGGAATCTCGAAGCCGCCGGCGAAGGTTATGTCGTAGTCGGTCTCGGCCAGTTCGGTGCCGATGGCCAGCACCACATCCGCTTCGGCCACCAACGCGCGAGTGGCGACCAGGCTCTGGGTGGAGCCGATCAGCAACGGATGCCGGGACGGCAACAGGCCTTTGGCATTGATGGTCAACGCCACTGGTGCGCCGAGACGTTCGGCCAGTTCGGTCAATTCGGCCGCCGCGTCGAGGGCGCCGCCGCCGGCCAGGATCAATGGCCGCTTGGCCGATGCCAGCTTTGCCGCCATTTGCGCCACGGCACTCGGCGCAGCACCGGCGCGGTTGATGTTCACCGGCACGCTGGCGAGCAAGGCATCGGCGTCTTCGACCAGCACGTCCAGCGGGATTTCAATGTGCACCGGCCGCGGGCGTCCAGCCTGGAACACGGCGAACGCCCGGGCCAGCACGCTGGGCAATTCAGCGGCGGACATCAGCGTGTGGGAAAACGCCGCCACCCCGCCCACCAGCGCGCTCTGGTTCGGCAGTTCATGCAGCTTGCCGCGTCCGCCACCCAACTGGCTGCGCGACTGCACGCTGGAGATCACCAGCATCGGGATCGAATCGGCGTAGGCCTGGCCCATGGCGGTGGTGATGTTGGTCATGCCAGGGCCGGTGATGATGAAACACACGCCGGGCTTACCGCTGACCCGGGCGTAACCATCGGCCATGAAGCCTGCCCCTTGTTCATGACGCGGGGTCACATGGCGGATGCTGGAACGGGCCAGCCCGCGGTACAACTCGACGGTGTGCACGCCAGGAATGCCGAACACCTGCTCCACGCCATACGCTTGGAGTAACTTGACCAATACTTCGCCGCACGTCGCCATTGCCATTGCCTTTTTCTTGTCGTGTAAAGGGCCTCGCACAGCCTGCGGCGGGACCCTTTTTTGTCTTGGGAATGGCGTTATTGGAACGGGCAGGCCATAGCGGCAACAATGGATAAAAAGTCATACTAGCCATGTCCTCACGTCATGGCTTGGATCCGAAATGAAACGACTTCCTCCGCTGCCGGCGCTGCACACGTTTCTGATCACGGCCCAATGCTGCAACTTCACCCGGGCCGCCGAACAACTGCACATCACCCAGGGCGCGGTGAGTCGGCAGATCGCCGGGCTGGAAGATCATTTGGGTTATGCGCTGTTCCAGCGCCAGGCACGCGGCCTGAGCCTGACCGCCGAAGGCCAGGCGTGGCTACCCCGGGTGCAGCAGGTGTTCAGGCTGATCGGGGACGCGGTCGAGCAGGTCGGCGAAAAACGCCAGACCCTGCAACTCAAGGCCCCGACCTGTGTCATGCGCTGGCTGCTGCCGCGCCTGTTGCAATGGCAGAAGGAACGGCCGGACGTGCCGGTGGAGTTGACCACCACGGTCAGGCACGGCGTGGATTTCCAGCGCGAAGCCTTCGACGCCGCGGTGGTCTATGGCCCACCACCCGACGCCTCGCTGGCGTGCGTGCATCTGTTCGATGAACAACTGACGCCCGTCTGCTCCCGCCCGATCCTGGAAGGGCCTGTGCCGCTGCGTGAACCCGCCGACCTGCAACAACACCTGCTGTTGCACCCCACCCGTGACGAGCGCGACTGGAACGCCTGGCTGAAGGCAGCCGATGTGCACTTGAGCAATGTCAGCAAGGGCCAGCATTTCGAAACCCTGGACCTGGCGATGTCCATGGCTTCCCAAGGCACGGGCGTGGCGATCGGCGACTGGTCGCTGATCGGCGACGACTTGAGCGCCGGTCGGCTGGTGATGCCGTTCGAACTGAAGGTCAAGACCGGGCTGGGTTATCACCTGGTGCACCCGCACAAACCCCAGGTGTCAGGGCCGTTGCAGGAATTGATGGGGTGGTTGGTGGAGCAGGCACGGGCGCGGTAGGTGCTAACCCCCCTGATCCTTCAAGGGTGAATGAAACTGTGGCGAGGGAGCTTGCTCCCGCTTGGGTGCGAAGCGCCCACAAAAGGGGTCTGCTGCGCAGCCCAGCGGGAGCAAGCTCCCTCGCCACAATGGATCAAACACGCCTCACGTCATCAGCGTTACAACAAGGCATGGTTAGAGCAGATTCGGCGCCTGCACCGGTTCGATCTGCGCCCAGTGCGACGTGTCTTCACGGTGCTGCTGCAGATACGGCAACACGGCCCCCAGCAACGGCGCCTTGAACGCCTCCTGGAAACGATGGGCCAGGCCCGGGATCAGCTTCAACTGGCTGCCTTGGATGTGCGCCGCCAGATGCACGCCGTGCATCACCGGCAGCAAAGGGTCGGCGGTGCCGTGGACCACCAGGGTCGGCACCCGCAGTTGATTGAGCAGCGCCACCCGGCTCGGCTCGGCCATGATCGCCATGATCTGGCGCTTCACGCCTTCGGGGTTGAAGGCCCGGTCATAGGCCACCGCGGCCTGATGCAGCAGTACCTGGCGATCATCCACCACCATCGGGCTGCCCAACGCGGCCAGCAGATCGGCCTGCTGCTGCAGGGCCGCTTCGCGATTCGGCGCACTGCGCCGCGACAACAACTGCACCAGCGCGGCGCTGGGTGCGGGCAAGCCTTCGGCACCGGAACTGCTCATGATCAGGGTCAGGCTTTCGACCCGCTGCGGCGCCATGGCGGCCATGTGCTGGGCGATCATCCCGCCCATGCTCACGCCCAATACGTGGAAGCTTTGCACCTGCAAGGCATCCATCAACCCCAGCCCGTCGTCGGCCATGTCGGTCAAGGTATAAGGCGCAGCCACGGGCAAACCGAGTTTATAGCGCAGGGCTTCGAAGGTCAGGTTGGCACTGCCGGGGGCCTGGCGCCACGTGGACAGGCCGACGTCGCGGTTGTCGTAGCGAATCACCCGGAAACCCTGCTCGCACAGGGCGACCACCACTTCGTCCGGCCAATGGATCAACTGCCCACCCAGGCCCATCACCAGCAACAGCGCCGGATCCGAGGCACGGCCAACGCTCTGGTAGGCCAGGCTCACCTGATCCAGATCGACCCGTTGGGTCGCAACATTGATGTCACACCGAGAAGCCGCCATCGACGGCAGGCCGAAAAACAACGCGGCCAGGAAAATGAATACACGCATGAAGAAACACCGAAACGCAGAACCCCAGTAGAGCGCGAGTCTGATGAAGTTTGTTCAAGCGCGCTGCCACAGTTGCGTGACAGTTTGATGAAGATTGCCGAGTGGTCTCCTGCGCGAAGGATGTATCTGTGGGAAAGGATGTATCTGTGGGAAAGGATGTATCTGTGGGAGCAAAGCTTGCTCGCGATACAGGCACCTCGATTCCAGAGAAATCGTGTTGGCTTCATCGCGAGCAAGCTTTGCTCCCACAGATCCCCGCTCAAGGCGTCGGCTTCAGGCCAGTTGGCTACGCAACTGCCGCGCCGCCGCCACCATGTTCACCAGTGCCGCTTCCGTTTCCGGCCAGCCACGGGTTTTCAGCCCGCAGTCGGGGTTGATCCACAGCCGCTCGGCGGCGATCCGCTTCACCGCCTTGCTCATCAGCGCAACCATCTCGGCCGTGTCCGGCACCCGGGGCGAGTGGATGTCGTAGACGCCCGGGCCGATGTCGTTCGGGTAGTCGAACGCCTCGAAAGCCTCCAGCAACTCCATGTCCGAACGCGAAGTCTCGATGGTGATGACATCGGCGTCCATGTCGGCGATGGCCTTGATCACATCATTGAATTCGCTGTAGCACATGTGGGTATGGATCTGGGTTTCGTCGCCCACCCCCGACGCGCACAAACGGAACGCGTCAACCGCCCAGTCCAGGTACTCCTGCCATTGTCCGCGACGCAACGGCAACCCTTCGCGGAACGCCGCCTCGTCGATCTGCACAATCTTGATCCCGGCTTTTTCCAGGTCCAGCACTTCGTCGCGCAGGGCCAGGGCCAGTTGTTGCGCCTGGACCTGGCGCGACACGTCTTCGCGGGGGAACGACCACATCAGCATGGTCACGGGGCCGGTGAGCATGCCTTTCATGACTTTGTCGGTCAGGCTTTGCGCGTAGCGGATCCAGTCGACGGTCATGGCGTTCGGCCGACTGATGTCGCCATAGATGATCGCCGGTTTCACGCAGCGCGAACCGTAGCTCTGCACCCAACCGAAACGGGTGAAGACGTAGCCGTCCAGTTGCTCGGCAAAGTATTCCACCATGTCGTTGCGCTCGGCTTCACCGTGCACCAGCACGTCCAGGCCCAGGCGTTCCTGGATCTGCACGGCATGGCGGATCTCGGTGTGCATGGCGTCCTGATAGTCGTTGGCCGACAACTTGCCTTGCTTGTAGGCCTGGCGTGCCAGGCGAATGGCCGGGGTCTGCGGGAAGGAGCCGATGGTGGTGGTGGGAAAGGCCGGCAGTTTCAGACGGGCGCGCTGGCGTTCGATGCGTTTGGCAAACGGCGAACGCCGCTGGCTGTCCTGTGGCCCGATTGCCGCCAGGCGCGCCTGGACCGCGGGTTTGTGAATGCGCGCCGAGCTGGCGCGACTGGCCTGCACCTCGCGGCTGTCGGCCAAGGCCTGCTGCACAGCGGGGGCCTGTGGATCGTTCAGGGCATCGCGCAGCACCGCGACTTCACCACACTTCTGCACGGCAAAGGCGAGCCAGCTCTTGAGTTCCGGATCGAGCCGGTCTTCGCGCTCCAGGTCCACCGGGCTGTGCAGCAGCGAGCACGAGGTGCTGACCCAGAGGTTGTCGCCAAAGCGCTCCTGGGCCGGTTGCAATTGCGCCAGCGCCTGTTCCAGTTCGCAGCGCCAGACGTTGCGACCGTTGACCAGGCCCACCGAGAGAATCTTGTAGGTCGGCAGGCGGTCCAGCACCTGGCCCAGTTGTTCCGGGTCACGTACCGCGTCGATGTGCAAGCCGTCCACCGGCAGGCTCACCGCCAGGCCGAGGTTGTCTTGCAGACCACTGAAATAGGTGGCCACGAGTTTTTTCAACGGCGAGTACTGGAGGATGTGATAAGCCCGCTCGAAAGCGCTCTTCCAGGCCAGGGGCAGGTCGAGTGTGAGGATCGGTTCGTCGATCTGCACCCATTCCACGCCCTGGGCCTTGAGGCGGTTGAGGATTTCCCCGTAGACCGGCAACAGGCGCTCCAGCAGGTCGAGCTTGTCGAACGCCTCGCCCTTGACCTTGCCCAGCCATAAGTAGGTCAACGGGCCGATGATCACCGGTTTGACCTGATGACCCAAGGCATGGGCCTCGTCCACTTCCTCGAACAGCTGTTCCCAGCTCAGGGCAAAGGTCTGGTCGGCGGAAAACTCCGGGACCAGGTAGTGGTAGTTGGTGTCGAACCACTTGGTCAGTTCCTGGGCGTATTGCGCCTGGCCATGGTCGGCACCGCAGCAACTGGCCGTGGCGCCACGGGCCATGGCGAACAGGGTGTCGAGGGTCGGCCGGCCCTGGGCATTCAAGGTGCTGTGGAAACGCTGTGGAACGGCGCCCAGGGTCAAGGAGTGACTGAGCACCTGGTCGTACCAGGCAAAGTCGCCGACGGGCAGCAGGTCGATGCCGGCGTCTTTCTGCAGTTGCCAGTGCCGGGCCCGTAGTTCGCGCCCCACCGCTTGCAGCGCGGCCGGGGCCAGGTCGCCCTTCCAGTAGGCTTCGAGGGCTTTCTTCAGTTCGCGGTCGGCGCCGATGCGGGGAAAACCGAGGGTGTGGGCCAGGGCCATGGTGTGCGTCCTCCTATAAAAGATGGCGCCATTGTCGACAGCTCGCCCTACATGAGACAAACTCAACCTTTTCGTGTTGATCACAAGTTTTACTCATGGAGCAACTCCGGTGCTTGAACTCCGTCACCTCAAGACCCTGCACGCCCTGCGCGAAGCCGACAGCCTGGTCGAAGCCGCCGAACGCCTGCACCTGACCCAGTCCGCCCTCTCCCACCAGTTCAAGGAACTGGAAGAGCGCCTGGGCATGCAGTTGTTCGTGCGCAAGACCAAGCCGGTACGCTTCACCAGCGCCGGCCTGCGCCTGTTGCAACTGGCCGATGCCGCCCTGCCCTTGCTGCGCGGCGCCGAACGGGACATCGCCCGGCTGGCGGGCGGCACCGCCGGACGGCTGCACATGGCCATCGAGTGCCATAGCTGCTTCCAATGGTTGATGCCGACCATCGACCAGTTCCGCGATGCCTGGCCGGAAGTCGAACTGGACCTGGCCTCGGGCTTCGCCTTCGCGCCGTTGCCAGCCTTGGCCCGGGGCGACCTCGACCTGGTGGTGACCTCCGACCCGCTGGAGTTGGCCGGCATCACCTATGTGCCGTTGTTCACCTACGAGGCGATGCTCGCCGTGGCCAACCAGCATCGACTGGCGGGCAAGGCGTACATCGTCCCCGAGGACCTGATCAGCGAAACCCTGATCACCTACCCGGTGGAGCGCGACCGGCTGGACATCTTCACCCGTTTCCTGGAACCGGCCGACATCGAACCGGCCCAGGTGCGCACCTCTGAACTGACGGTGATGATGATG
The DNA here is from genome assembly GCF_052112205.1 of Pseudomonas sp. Lb2C2. NCBI lineage: Bacteria > Pseudomonadati > Pseudomonadota > Gammaproteobacteria > Pseudomonadales > Pseudomonadaceae > Pseudomonas > Pseudomonas sp. Lb2C2. Next base: position 396,200 of record NZ_JAUTYW010000005.1, read on the forward strand.
CAACTGGTAGCCAGCGGCCGCGGCGTGTGCGGCATGCCGCACTGGGCCCTGCATGAATACAGCTCGCGGGGCTATGTGAAGGCCAAGCGGCTGGGAGAGAAAGGCTTGTTTGCCACGCTGTACGCGGCGGTGCGCACCGACATGCTCGACGCGCCGTACATGCGCGATTTTTTGCTGACAGCCAAGGACACGTCGTTTTCAACATTGGATGGGGTCAGTGCCGTGCGCTGACAGCTTCTGTGGGAGCAAGGCTTGCCCGCGATGGCGATTGCGAAAAAGCATCGCGGGCAAGCCTTGCTCCCACAGAAGCCCATACACAGGGGATCTGCGGTGAGGTTAAAGTTCGAGCCACATATGGATTTTGTCGTGGTATTCGTCGCCCACGCGGATCGCCATCGGCTCAAGGCCATACAGGACGAAGCCGCAGCGCTGGTAGAGCTTGATCGCCGGGTCGTTGCCGGCGGTGACGGTCAGTTGCACCAGACGCAGGAAGGCATGGCGCCGGGCTTCGTCGAGGGCGGCTTGGACCAGTTGGTAGCCGAGCCCGCGATGGCGCTGTTCATCGGCGACGTACATGCCGAACAGCAGCGCCTTGTGCCGGGCTTTTTCCCGGGGCTCCAGGGCCAGGCCGACGATACCGACCAACTCCTGCTCGACAAACGCCCCCAGCAGCACATCGAGCCGGCTGCCCAGGCGTGACTCCCACCAGTTGATAGGCAGCTTGGCCCGCTCGGTGACGCTGGAGGTGAAGGCCTGCGGATGCAGTGCGTACGCCTGCAGCATCAGCTGGCGATACGCCTGGGCATCGCCGGCCCTCAACCGTCGGATACTCACGTCGAACGCCGTTGCTCAAACATCAGGCGCAACGCCAGCGCACCGAGGACAAACCCCATGAAGTAGCGCTGCGCCGCCAGCCAGGTGGGGTTGTGGACGAACCACGAGGCAATGCCGGCGGCGAACAGGGCGATCAACAGGTTGACGCTGAAACTGACGCTGATTTGGGTCAGCCCGAGGATGATGCTCTGGGTGAACAGCGAACCGTGTTCCGGGCTGATGAACTGCGGGAACACCGACAGGTAGAACACCGCGATCTTGGGGTTCAGCGCGCTGGTGAGAAAGCCCATGGTGATCAGCTTGCGCGTCGAGTCCGCCGGCAGTTGCTGGGCCTCGAAGGGCGAACGCGCGCCCGGCTTCACGGCCTGCCAGGCCAGCCACAACAGGTACAGCGCACCGGCCCATTTCAATACTTCATAGGCCACCGGTACTGCCAGGAACACCGCCGTCAACCCGGCGGCCGCGGCGAACATGTGCACGAAGAACCCCGCCACCACCCCCAGCAGGGAGGTGACGCCGGCCTTGCGGCCCTGGCAGATCGAACGGGAAATCAGGTAGATCATGTTCGGCCCGGGCGTCAGTACCATCAGCAACGCGGCGGCAGCGAAAATCAACAGGTCCGGCAATGGAATCATGAGCATCAGTCCTTGAGGCGTGAATCAGCAGGTAGCGGGAAGTGTCGCTCGATAAAACGGCAGGATCACCTCGCCTGTCAACGGTGCCAGCAAAAGATCGCTGTCGCCGGCCGGGTCGATCCAGCACACCTCTTCAATTTCGGCTGCCGGCGAAACCGGGGCATCGATGCTCAGCAAAAACACCTCGGCCTGCACGGTAAACCCCGGCTCGTTGGCCGCCGGCGCGCTGAACACGCCCAGGTAATGGGCCTGTGCCGGGTCGATCTGCAACCCCAGTTCCTCTTCCAGCTCACGGGCCAGCGCCTGCACCGGTTGTTCATGGGCCTCGATCTTGCCGCCCGGCTGCATGAAGGCCCGGGTGCCGCGCTTGCGCACCAGCAGGGTTCGACCGTCGGGCCCGAGCAACAGGGCTGCGGCGATGCGGATGAGGGAAGTGGTCATGGGTGATCAAAGCCTTGGCCGGGGAAGTGACGGGGAGATTACAGCGCGTAGAGGTGGGAGCAAAGTCTGGTGCTGGACTAAAAATCAGCGCAGTTCCTGTGGTCAGTTTCGACCGATTGGGGTTGGTGTGTATATCCGTTGCTGCAGTCACGGCGACTTAGGGTTCCGCCCTGACGGCGGCTCACTTTTGAGAAGCGCAAAAGTAAGCAAAACGCTCATGCCCCACCACTCGGCACCTCGCCTAGGCTCGGTGTGCCCTCACTCCGGCATTGCTCCGTGGGCCCGCCGCGAAGGGCCATCCATGGCCCAGCGCGGCTAACCCGGCATCCATGCCGGGTTGCCCACTGCGCAATGCCTGCGTTCGGCCAGCGTGGTTAACGGGGCGCCGAGATCAACGTCCACCGCGAGGCGGCCTTATAGCCGACCTGGTTCTCCTGGTCGTACACCCATCAGATCTGTTTGAGCAGGACCTGTGGGAGCAAAGCTTGCTCGCGAGGCGGCCTTACAGCCGACCTGGTTCTCCCGGTCGTACTCCGGTCCAATTGTGGAAGCGAGCCTTCTCGCTTCTGCGCGCGGTGTGGTCAGGGTTGTGTATTGACGTTATCCAGCATCCGATTCGCCAATAAAGCGCCCAGCTCGATCAGTTGCTGAATGCCAAGGGCAACATGGCGTCGCGAGCCTTTAAGGTCGAAGGCAAGGTCGCTGACCATGGCATCGGCTGAGGCCAAAGTTTCGCTGAGGTTGGCCAGCAGGCTTTCGGTGTCGACACCGTCCACGACGGTGAACAGTTGACCTGAGGGCTTTTTCTTTTTGGCTTGAGGCTTGGGGTCGAGATAATGGTCGATGGCGCGCTTGGCGGCCTCATCGAGTTCTTGGGGATCGGTTTCGGGGGGATTGGGTGTGGCTTTGAACATAGGGTGACACTCCGTCTACAGGTTGGAGCTGCCACGTTCGTTTCCAAGCGAGGGGTGGCAGCCGTACGCAGGTTGGAAAACCGGGGTAAACGAGCCCGACAGACCCGAAGGTCTCCCGCGCACAGCCGCCATAACGAAAGCATGGTCAAAAAACGACCGCAAGCATACGTCATGAAGGGCGCTTTCGCGCCGTCTACTTATCGGATTTCCAAGCCCGGCCGCTGAATTTGCAGCGACGGAAAAAGACTAGCGACAGCCCTTCCCACCCGGCAACCGCCAGAGTTCGTCGGAAAAATCTGCTGCAACCCGGAGGATTGTCCGACCATTCCCACAATCCTGGTCGGCTGTCAGGCCGCCATCGCGAGCAAGCTCGCTCCCACACAGGTTTTTGGTCGTTTATAAGATCCGTGCCCACCGCCGATCCCTGTGGAAGCCGAGCTTGCTCGCGATAGCGATGGGTCTGCTTGCATCCATGTTGAATATGCCGCCGTCTTCGCGAGCAGGCTCGCTCCCACAGTTTGATCGAAGTACAACCGGGAGAGCCAGGCCGGCTATAAGGCCGCCTTCGCGAGCAAGCTTTGCTCCCACAGATCTGACAGGTGTACGACCAGGAGAGCCAGGCCGGCTATAAGGCCGCCTCGCGAGCAAGCTTTGCTCCCACAGATCTGACAGGTGTACGACCAGGAGAGCCAGGCCGGCTATAAGGCCGCCTTCGCGAGCAAGCTTTGCTCCCACAGATCTGACAGGTGTACAACCAGGAGAGCCAGGCCGGCTATAAGGCCGCCTCGCGAGCAAGCTTTGCTCCCACAGATCTGACAGGTGTACAACCAGGAGAGCCAGGCCGGCTATAAGGCCGCCTCGCTTTTGATCTTGATCTTGATCTCGGACGCCCCGTTAACCACGCTGGCCGAACGCAGGCATTGCGCAGTGGGCAACCCGGCATGGATGCCGGGTTAGCCGCGCTGGGCCATGGATGGCCCTTCGCGGCGGCCCACGGAGCAATGCCGGAGAGAGGGCACACCGAGCCTAGGCGAGGTGCCAAGTGGTGGGGCAAAGCGCTTTTGGTTACTTTTGGCGCTCTTCCAAAAGTGACCCGCCGTAAGGGCGGAACCCTAAGCCGCCGTTACCGCAGCAACGGATATATCCCCAATCCAATCCAATCCCCCCCCCAGTCACCCCAAAATCGGCTTCGGCGCCAAAGGGTCGGCCTCCTCCTCGGGAATCTTGACGAACACGCTGTAACGGGCCCCCTCCATCGATTCGAAGGCAATGAGTTTTTCAATCAACGGCCCACTCAGGATTTTGCCAGCGTTGAGCAGCAACATGCCGTTGTCGGCATTGAGGTTGCGCGCCAGGATCATCCCCGCGGTCAACTCGCGCGTGGTGGAGACTTGCACCGTCGGGTCCGACAGGGTCACGTCTTCCAGGTATTCGGCACACGCCTTGATAAAGTCCTCGATCATGTCCGGGTCGTACAGCTTGCCGGCGTACTTGCGGATGTAGACCAGCGCTTCGTCGCTGTTCATCTGCCGCTCCAGGATCAACCCGCGCTGCAGCTCGATGAAGTCCACCGCCAGTTTCAACAACCGCGAACCGAACGGAATGGCCTCGCCCCTGAGGTGTTCGGGGAAGCCACTGCCGTCCCAACGCTCCTGGTGATGGCGAATGATCCGCGCTGCGTCCTTCATCGGGTCCAGGGTCATCAGCAGCGATTCGCTCTGCTTCGGATAGGCGCGATACAGCTCAAGTTCAGTGTGGTGCAGCAAGTCGGCGGGCGTGACCATCATGTTGTCGGTCCAGCTCAGCTTGCCGATGTTGTAGAGCGCCGCCGCCATGGTCAGGTCGCGATCGGTGGACTCATCGAGGAAATGCAGCCGGCTGTAAACCCTGATCAACTCAATGATCTGCCGGTTGGTCTGCTTGGACTTGGGCAGGCGCAGGTTGGCGATCAGCGAAAACACTTCAGTACTGGTCACATAACTGCGCTTGAGCTCGTCATAAGCCAAATCGAGCATGTCGGCGGTCTGCTGCAGCTCGGAGGTGCGCGACGCCACGCGTTTTTCCAGGGTGGCGTTCAGGGTCTTGAGTTGCTGGTTCTGCTCGCGGTTCAGCGCTTCGAGGCGCTGGCGCTCGCTTTCGGAATGCTGGTGGGACAGGGCCTGGCGCAAAGCCTGCACCAATTCCTCATCGTTCCAGGGCTTGCTGAGGTAGCGATAGAGCTGCCCCTCGTTGATGGCCTTGGTCATCATGTCCACATCGGCATAACCGGTGAGCAGGATGCGCAAGGTCGATGGGTACAGCTTGCGGATCTCGGCCAGCAGCGTGGCGCCATCCATGTTCGGCATGCGCGCGTCGGTCATTACCAGGTCGACCGGCCGCTCCTTGAGAATTTCCAGGGCCTTGGCGCCACTGTCGGCCAGCAGGATCTCGTACGGCTGGCTGCGCAATAGCCGACGCAGGCTATTGAGAATCGACTCTTCGTCATCAACCAGCAGCACTGCCGGTTTCTTTACCGGAACGTCCGGCAATTGATCTTCCATTTGAAACCCCCTCCTAGTCACGACAACCGTTCTACCTTACCCCCGAAATACAGGCTAGTAGATTGCGAACATTTAGACACATTTGCCATCACTGGCCGAGCGCATCCCGATCAGACGACTATGCTCTACCCCATGAAGGGCCAAGTACAGGCCGAATACTCATGCCAGCGAAAGGGATATTCAGATGTTTCAAGGGTTCTATCGTCAGCATCAAAACGGTGCACGGCCATGAGCCTGCCCTTGGATAAAACCAACCGGCGGATCCTGATCGTCGACGACACGCCAACCATCCATGAGGATTTTCGCAAGATCCTCAGCCCCCAGGCGAGCGCCAATGACAGCCTGAGCAGCGCCGAAGAAGCCCTGTTCGGCTCCCCTGTGGCGGTCTCCGGTACGAGTTTCGTGCTCGATTCGGCGTTCCAGGGCATGGAAGCCTTGAACAAGGTCGAAACGGCACTGGCCCAGGGGCAACCCTTCGCCATGGCGTTCATCGACATGCGCATGCCTCCGGGCTGGGACGGTCTGGAAACCATCGAACGGCTGTGGCGCGCCGACCCCAAGCTGCAAGTGGCCCTGTGCACCGCTTATTCGGACTATTCCTGGGAAGACATCGCCGATCGTCTTGAACTGGGCGACCGCCTGCTCATCCTGAAAAAACCTTTCGATGCCATCGAAATCCGCCAGATGGCCAGCACTTTGACCGTCAAATGGCAGATGACCGAGGACGCGGCGCTGAAAATGGACATGCTCGAGCGCGCGGTCGAGGAACGCACCCGGGAACTGGCCGACGCCAACATCATCGTGCAGAACAGCCCGACCATCCTCTATCGCCTGCGGGGCGAGCCGCCGTTCGCATTGATGTACATCTCCCACAACATCACCAAGTTCGGCCATTCCGCGGCGCAACTGACCAGTTCGCCGGACTGGGCGCAAACCCTGATCCACCCCGACGACCAGCAGAAGGTCGACGAGGCCATGGTCCGCGTCCTCGACCGCGACTCCGCAGGGGCCTCCATCGAGTTCCGCATGCGTACCGGCGACGACACGTTCCGCTGGGTGGAGAACCGCTACATCCCGGTGCGCAATGAGCAGGGCCTGTTGCTGGAGATAGAAGGCATCATCCTCGACATCACGGAACGCAAGCTGGCCGAAGAAAAAATCGCCCTGCTGGCCCGCACCGACGGCCTGACCGGGCTGGCCAACCGCGCCACCATGATCGAGCGCCTGCACCAGGCCTTCGCCGCCGCTCGTCGGGGTGCGGCGCCGTTTGCGATGTTCTATCTGGACCTGGACCACTTCAAACGGATCAACGACACCTTGGGCCACCCCATCGGCGACCTGTTGTTGCAGGAAGTTGCCACGCGGATCAAGGCCTGTACCCGGGAAAACGACGTGGTGGCGCGCCTGGGCGGCGATGAGTTCGCCCTCCTGCAACTGGACGTCCATGAAGCGACCCATTGCGCCGCGCTGGCGGCCAAGATCCGCGATGCCCTCGTGGCGCCGTATGCCCTGGACGGCAACGACGTACGGATCTCGGTGAGCATCGGCATCGCCCTGTACACCCCGCAGAGCCTGAGTGCCGATAGCCTGATGGCGCAGTCCGACATGGCCCTGTACCGCTCCAAGGAAAAGGGCCGCAACCAGTACCATTTCCACAATGAAGAAATTAACCAGGAAGTCACCGACCGGGTCGCCCTCGCCAACGACCTGCGCCAGGCCATCGAGAACAACGAGCTGCACCTGCACTACCTGCCGGAAGTCGACCTTGGCACCGGCAAGATCCTCGGCATGGGCGTGCAAGTGCGCTGGAACCACCCTCAACGTGGCTGGCTGGAACCGGCGGCCTTCATGCCGGCTGCCGAGAAAACCGGGATCATCATTGGCCTGGGGCATTGGGTACTGGACCAGGCCTGCCAGCAAATGCGCCAATGGCGTGACCAGGGCATGGCGCCCCCGGTGATCGCCATCGACCTGTCCCTGACCCAGCTCAAGACCGGCCCGGAACTGATCTACGACGTGCTGCGCACCACCGCGCGCTGGGAACTGGCGCCCTGGGACCTGCGCTTCGACGTCACCGAAGCCACCTTGGCCCAGACCAAGTGGACCCACAACGACGTGCTGCCGCGCCTCTGCGAATTGGGCGTGCAGATCGCCATCGATGACTTCGGCACCGAGTACTCTTCGTTCGATTACCTCAAGACCTACCGGGTCAATCACCTCAAGCTCGCCCAGCGTTTCCTCGACAGCGCCAACGCCGACCCCGAAAACGCCACGACGTTGCGGGCGATCATCAACTTCGCCCGGGACGTGGGCATCGGGATCATTGCCGAGGGTGTCGAGACCCAGGAGCAACGCACCACGCTGATGTCCAGCGGCGGGGACATGCAGGCCCAGGGGCATTACTTCAGCACCGTGGTCGACAGCGGCCAGGCCGCCGAACTGCTCAAGGCCGGCACCATCGTCCCGGCGACAGACCACTGGACCCGACCAGCGAGCCAGCTATCGGAGAGCAATCCATGAATCCAATGGCGGTACCTGCCAACCGGCGAATCCTGGTGGTGGACGATACACCGGCGATCCACCAGGACTTTCGCAAGATCCTCAGCCCCAGCGCCGGCAGCGATGACTCGCTGGACGACACCGAGAGCCTGCTATTCGGCACCCCGCAGGTCAACCGGCTGCAATTTCAGATCGACTCGGCCTACCAGGGCGAGGAGGCGCTGGAACTGGTCAAGCGCGCCCAGGCCGAAGGCCAGCCCTATGCGCTGGTGTTCGCCGACATGCGCATGCCACCGGGCTGGGACGGCCTGCAAACCATCGAGGCGCTGTGGGAGGCCGACCCGCGCCTGCAAATCGCCCTGTGCACGGCGTTCTCGGACTACTCCTGGGAAACCATGTCCGAACGGATCGAGTTCGACGATCAGTTGCTGATCCTCAAGAAACCCTTCGACACCCTGGAAATCCGCCAGATGGCCAGCGCCATGACCTGGAAATGGCAACTGGCCCAGGATGCGGCGAGGAAAATGCGCAGCCTGGAACGCACGATCGAAGAGCGCGTCCAGGAATTGCTCAAGGTGTCCCACCTGCTGCAATACGACGTGCTCACCGAATTGCCCAACAGCATGTTGCTCGGCGATCGGCTGACCCAGGCCATGGCCCAGTGCCGCCGGCATGACCGGCAACTGGCGGTGATGTTCATCGGCCTGGACCGCTTCAAGCGCATCAATAACGCGCTGGGTCACCCCGTGGGCGATGAAATGCTCAAGCGCGTGGCCCGGGCCCTGGCCACCGTGGTGCGTGAATCCGATTCGGTGTTTCGCTACGGTTCCGATGAGTTCGTGGTGGTACTGGGGGACGTCGTCGATCCGCAGCAGACCAAAGGCGTGGCCGACAAACTGCTGGCGGCCATCAGCTCTCCGCAACCGATCGACGGTCATGACCTGAGCGTCACCGCGAGCCTGGGCATCAGCGTGTACCCCAACGACGGTTTCGACGCCGTGGCGCTGATCAAGAAAGCCGAGACGGCGATGCGCAACGTCAAGGAAATCGGCCCCAACGACTACCGCTTCTTCACCGAAGACATGAACCGCCGGGCCCGGCAGCAGCAGACCATCGAATCCGGCCTGCGCCTGGGCCTGCTACGCAAGGAGTTCGTGCTGCATTACCAACCCAAGCTCGACCTCAAGAGCGGCAAGGTGGTCGGTGTCGAGGCGCTGGTGCGCTGGGACAGGCCGGATCATGGCCTGGTCTATCCCTCGGATTTCATTCCGGTCGCCGAGGACAGCGGCCTGATCGTCCCGCTGAGCCAATGGGTGCTTCAGGAAGCCTGTCAGCAAGCCTGCCGCTGGCAAGCCCAGGGCATGCGCCCGCTGTACCTGTCGGTGAACGTCTCGGCCATCGACTTTCGCCAGCGCGGCTTCGTCGAAGGCATTGCCCGTACCCTCAAGGAAACCGGCCTGGACCCGACACAGTTAGAACTGGAGATCACCGAAAGCGTACTGATGCAGAACGTCGATACCACGGTCGCCATCCTCAAGGCCATCAAGCAACTGGGGATACGCCTGGCCATCGACGACTTCGGTACCGGCTATTCAAGCCTGAGCTACCTGCAGAAATTTCCGGTGGATGTGTTGAAGATCGACCAGTCGTTCGTCGGTGACCTGAGCATCGACAGCAACGACGCCAAGCTGGTGAGCACCATCATCAGCCTGGGCAAGAGCCTGAACCTGCACATCATTGCCGAAGGTGTGGAAACCCTCGAGCAGTTGGAATTTCTCAAGAAGCACCAATGCGAGGAGGTCCAGGGTTATTACTTCAGCAAGGCCGTCGAACCGCAGGCCTTCGCCGACTGGATGACCGAGTGGGAAAAACGCCAGAACCCGTTTTCGTGAACACCTGAGTGTCATCAACCAAAGTTTCAAGGAAAACATCCCATGGCGTCACATGGACTGATTCTGGCTCTCGGCCTGCTCGTGGGATCAAGCGTGACCGCTCACGCCGAACCACTGGATGAACCCCTCAACCCCCTGCCCCCGATTCCGACTCTGGACCCCAAGCGCGTCCAACTGGGGCTGCGGCTGTTCAATGACCCTCGCCTGTCGGTCAACAACACCCTGTCCTGCGCCAGTTGCCATCGCCTGGACAAGGGCGGCGCCGACGACAAGCCCTTTTCCTTAGGCTTCGATGGCAAGCCGGTGGAGGTCAACACCCCTACCGTGTTCAATGCCAGCCTGAACTTTCACCAGTTCTGGGATGGCCGTGTCGACACCTTGGAAGAACAGGTCCACGAGGTCGTGACCAGCCCAGTGGAAATGGGCAGCACCTGGGAATCGGTGGTCAAGCGCATTGCCGATGACCCGGGCTATGCCAAGGACTTCAAGGACGCTTACCCCGACGGCGTGACCAAGCCCAATATCCAGGGCGCACTGGCCGACTACGAACGCACCTTGCAGACGCCCAATTCGCGCTTCGACCAGTACCTGCTGGGCAATACCGACATCCTCACGCCCCGGGAGAAGTTCGGTTACCAGCGCTTCAAGGAATACGGCTGCATCGCCTGCCACCAAGGCGTGAACATCGGCGGCAACATGTTCCAGAAATTCGGTGTCTTGGGTGACTACTTCGACGACCGGGGCAACCCCACCCGCGCCGACGAAGGGCGCTTCAACATCACCGGCGATGAAGACGATCGCCAGGTTTTCAAGGTACCGAGCCTACGTAACGTAGCCGTTACCGCGCCCTATTTTCATGATGGCTCCACACCGACCCTGGAACGCGCGGTGGAGGTGATGTTCAAGTACCAGTTGGGTCGAGAGCCCCTGAAGAATGATACCGAGCTGATCGTCGAATTCCTCAAGACCCTGACCGGCGAGTGGGAGGGCAAGCCCCTATGACTCTCTTCCGTCGCCTCGGCCTGGCCTTCATCGGCATCTTGCTGGCGGGCATCCTGTTGTTCATGTACGTCAACTCAGGCGCCCAGCAGGCCGCCTCGTACATTGAATCCCGGGACCTGATCCGCCTGCTCAAGCAACAGGACGCCATCTGGGACAACGAAGTCCTCAAGTCGCGCATCTCCCTGACCCACAACTACGACCCGCTGGTCTCGCCCCTGCACGAGATGGCACGCCTGTGGCAACGTCTGGACGCCATTGAATCGGAACCGGGGCGCCACGGGCCATCGCTCTGGGAAGCTCAGCGTGACGAATACCTCAAGCTGGTCAAGGAAAAGACCCGCCTAGTAGAACAGTTCAAATCCCATAACGCCGTGTTGCGCAATTCCCTGGCCTTCCTGCCCACCGGCGAGGACGACATCCAGGGCCAATTCGCCCGGCTGCCCGACACGTATCGGCTGGAGTTGCAGAACGTTGCCATCGATACCTACGACCTGTTGCTCAGCAGCATGGAGTTCGCCCAGCTCAGCTCCCCTGAGCGGGCAGCCGAAATACTGCTGGGTTTGAACCAGTTGGAGGTCAACAAGGAGCGTCTGCCTGAGGGATTGCAAAACTCCGTCGAAGTCCTGCGCAGACACATCGGGGTGATCCTGCGCGAACAGCCACGGGTCAATGAATTGTTACTGGGAATCGAAGCGATCCCCGTGGCCGATCGCCTGGACACCATCACCCAACTGCTCGAGAAAGACCAGGCAAAAGCCGCCGCGAAGTACGAGCGCAACCACGTTTACCTGCTGGTGTTCGCCACGCTGCTGGTGCTGATCCTGATCTGGCTGGCGATCCGGCTGGTACGCAGCTTCGCCGAGATCAAGCGGGTCAACAATGCCCTGCAAACCGCCAACGACGAGCTGGAACAAAGGGTCGAAGAACGGACCCGCCAGCTCAAGGACACCCAGAGCGAGTTGATGGACACCGCCCGCCAGGCCGGCATGGCGGAAATCGCCACCAACGTGCTGCACAACGTCGGCAACGTCCTCAACAGCGTAAACATCTCCGCCGACCTGGTCAGCCGCAAACTGCGCAGCAGCAAGGCTCAGGGGCTGGGCAAGGCCATGCAACTGATCAACGAGCACGCCGATGACCTCGGGCACTTTCTCACCGAAGACGCGAAAGGCAAACTGTTGCCTGGCTACCTCAACCAACTGGTCGAAGCCATCGCCGTTGAGCAGCAGGGTCTTACCGACGAGTTGGCCCAGTTGAGCAAAAGCGTGGACCACATCAAGGATATTGTCTCCACCCAGCAATCCTATGCCGGGGCCAACAGCCTGCTGGAACCGTTGGTGGTCAGCGAACTGCTTGAAGATGCCCTGCGCATGAACTCAGGCGCACTGACCCGCCATCATGTTACGGTGATCAAGGAATACGGCGAGGTGCCGCGGATCATGGGCGACAAGCACCGCTTGCTGTTGATTCTGATCAACCTGATCAGCAATGCCAAATACGCCATGGCGGGTGTTTCCAATCATGCGCGGAACATGACCCTGAAGGCGGCCGTCATCAATGGCGAAACCTTGCAAATCAGCGTCAAGGACGAAGGCGAAGGGATTCCAGAGGAAAACATGACGCGTATCTTCGCCCACGGTTTTACCACGCGTAAGGAAGGCCACGGCTTTGGCCTGCACAGCTGCGCATTGGCGGCCATTGAAATGGACGGCCACCTCACCGCTCACAGTGAGGGGCCAGGCACGGGGGCAACGTTCGAACTGCAGCTGCCCCTGAAACTTGCAGAAGGTGAGCCATGAATAGCATGAGTAACCGCCGCATCCTGTTGATCGACGATACACCCGCCATTCATGAAGATTTCCGCAAGATCCTCACCCCGGAGGATGACAGCAACGCTGACTTGCTGGACATGGAAAGCGCGCTGTTCGGCGATGCGCCAAAACCTGCCGCCACGGTGTTCGAACTCGACTCGGCCTATGGCGGGCAGGAAGGCCTGAACAAGTTGCTGGAGGCATCGGCAAAAGGGCGTCCTTATGCCCTGGCCTTTGTCGACATGCGCATGCCCGAAGGCTGGGATGGCGCCAAGACCATCGAAGAACTCTGGAAGCGCGACCCGTTGCTGCAAGTGGTGGTCTGCACGGCGTATTCGGATTATTCCTGGGATGAACTGCTGGACCGCCTGAACGGCCACGATCGCTTGCTGATCCTGAAAAAGCCGTTCGACAACATCGAAGTCCAGCAGATGGCCAACACCCTGACCACAAAATGGGAAATGACCTCCCGTGCGCAACTGAAAATGAACAAGCTCGAAGACCTGGTGGAACAACGCACCCAGGCGTTCAAACAGGCCAGCGAGCTGCTGCAAATGGAGATCGACGAACGCAAGATGCTGGAAACCCAACTGGTGCAATCGGAAAAGCTCGCCTCGCTGGGCCAGTTGGCGGCCGGGGTGGCCCACGAAATCAACAACCCGATCGGCTTCATTTCTTCCAACCTGGGGGCGTTGGACGGTTACTTTGGCAAACTCCAGGAAATGCTCAGCGCCTACGGCAGCGCCGAGGGGGCCATCGCCTCGCCGGAACTGGTGGTGCACTTGCGTAAGCTGCGCGAACAGGTGGAACTGGACTTTCTTGTCGAGGACATCCCCTTGCTGATCAAGGAGTCCAAGGATGGCATCGGCCGGGTCGGGCAGATCGTCAAGGACCTGAAGGACTTCTCCCGTGTCGACTCCAGCCAGGAATGGCAGATGGCCAATTTGCAGCAGGGCATGGATTCGACGTTGAACATCGTCGCCAATGAAATCAAATACAAGGCCGACGTGGTCAAGGAGTACACGCCGTTGCCGGAAGTGGAATGCCTGCCGTCGCAGATCAACCAGGTGATCATGAACCTGATCGTCAACGCCGCCCAGGCCATCGGCCCCGAGCGCGGCACCATCACCCTGCGCAACGGCGTCGGTGACGAATCCGTATGGATCGAAGTCGCCGACAACGGCTCGGGCATCCCCCCCGAAACCCTGCAGAAAATCTTCGACCCGTTCTTCACCACCAAGCCCATCGGCCAAGGCACGGGGCTCGGGCTGTCGTTGTCCTACGGCATCGTGAAGAAACACAACGGCGAGATCACGGTACGCAGCGAAGTCGGCGTCGGCACCACCTTTCGCGTGGAATTGCCGGTGCGGCAGATGAAGCAGGCGAGCTGAGCCACACCTGGGGTGAGAACACTGTAGAAGCTGTGGGAGCTGTGGGAGCAAGGCTTGCCCGCGATGGGGACGACTCGGTACTTCAGAAACCGAGGCGTCTGTATCGCGAGCAAGCTTTGCTCCCACAGTTTTGCTCCCAGACAGTTTTGCTCCCACACACCCTTGTTCCCATGACAATCCCCTCGCTATAGGGTTGCCCGCCGTTTCGCCATCGGCGCAGAATGCCTGCGCTACCCTCCCCCCAAGGAAACCGTATGAGCCTGTCTCTGCTGAGTCGTTACGCCTTCTTTGCCGGCTGTGTCATCTTCACCCTCGCCAGCCTGCCGTTCCTGCAATACGACTGGCTCTGGCCGATCACACTGATGACCGGGTTGCTGAGCCTGCTGGGGCTGTTCGACCTGCTGCAAAGCCGCCACGCCGTACGGCGCAATTACCCGATCCTGGGCAATATCCGCTACCTGGTCGAAGGCATCCGCCCGGAGATCCGCCAGTACCTGCTCGAATCCGACAGCGATGCCCTGCCCTTCTCCCGGGCCCAGCGCTCGCTGGTGTATTCCCGGGCCAAGAACGAAAGCGCCGACAAACCGTTCGGCACCTTGATCGACGTGTACCAGACCGGCTTCGAATTCATCGGCCACTCCATGCGCCCCGCCCCGCTGAGCGATCCCAGTGGTTTTCGCGTGACCGTCGGCGGCCCGCAGTGCACCCAGCCGTACTCAGCGTCGGTGTTCAACATCTCGGCCATGAGTTTCGGCTCCCTGAGCGCCAACGCCATCCGGGCGTTGAACCAGGGAGCGAAGCTGGGCAACTTCGCCCATGACACCGGTGAAGGCAGCATCAGCCCCTATCACCGCGAACACGGTGGCGACCTGACCTGGGAACTGGGCAGCGGTTATTTTGGCTGTCGCACCCCCGACGGGCGCTTCGACCCCGAGCGCTTCGCCGCCCAAGCGCAGAACCCGCAGGTGCGGATGATTGAAATCAAGATGAGCCAGGGCGCCAAACCCGGCCATGGCGGGATCTTGCCCAAGCACAAGGTCACCCGGGAAATCGCCGAGACCCGAGGTATTCTCATGGGCGAGGATTGTATTTCGCCTTCTTGCCACAGCGCGTTTTCCACGCCGATCGAACTGATGCAGTTCGTCCAGCAACTGCGTGAGCTGTCCGGCGGCAAACCGGTGGGTTTCAAGTTCTGCCTGGGGCATCCGTGGGAGTTCATGGGCATCGCCAAGGCCATGCTGGAAACCGGGATCCTGCCCGACTTCATCGTGGTCGACGGCAAGGAAGGCGGTACGGGCGCGGCGCCAGTGGAATTCACCGACCACATCGGCGTGCCGTTGCGCGAAGGCCTGCTGTTCGTGCACAACACCCTGGTGGGCCTGAACCTGCGGGACAAGATCAAGCTCGGCGCCAGCGGCAAGATCGTCAGCGCCTTCGACATCGCCAGTGTCCTGGCCATCGGCGCCGACTGGGCCAACGCCGCGCGCGGCTTTATGTTCGCCATCGGCTGCATCCAGTCGCAAAGCTGCCACACCAACAAATGCCCCACCGGCGTCGCCACCCAGGACACCCTGCGCCAGCGCGCCCTGGTCGTCCCGGACAAGGCCCAGCGGGTCTACAACTTCCACCGCAACACCCTCAAGGCCCTGGCCGAAATGCTCGCCGCCGCCGGGCTCGAGCATCCGTCACAATTGCAGCCCAAGCATTTGGTGCGGCGGATGTCGGCCACTGAGGTGAAGTTGTTCTCTCAGTTGCATGTGTTTTTGAAACCGGGGGAATTGCTGACGGGTGAGGTCAATGGGGCGTTTTATTCGCGGATGTGGCAGATGGCGCGTGCGGACAGTTTTGAGCCGCTGGAGGTGGTGGCGGCTTGAGCGGTAAACCTTACTCAACGACAGAGCTCGGTATCGACTATAAGACACAGTTTCGGCACGACATTGGGATCGCCCTGCGGTTTTTTCATGAAGATATAGCCTCTGTCATGAATGACATAGAGGTCATAGAACGGGGTGGAAACTACTGGCGAATAATCCCCGCGCCGAAGCGAAGCAATCATCTCCTGATCCTTGGCGATATACACGTTGGTAATGCCCGCTCGCGGTAACATTTCAGGCAGCAATACGTAATCCACGCCAAGCACGTGCTTGAGTACAGGCATCGTTGCGAAGGCGCCACTGGCCGCAGGAAGCCAATTGGCTTTCAGCTCGGGAATCATGTAAATGCTGTGCTGGTCGCGCAATGAAGAATGGGTGATGTCGTAAAGCAGCGATGCCAGCACAGCGCTTTCCTGCTCTTTTTGCAATGCCAGTACCCGGCCGTGCCCGAAAGAAAATGACAATATTGCTACTAAGGGAATCAACAAAATAACGCCCAAACGAGCGTGAATCCTCGTCAGCACCTGAAAGCTCAAAAAAAACACCAACACCAGCATGGCGGGGAAAGCGAGCAAGGCTCTGGCGCCAACGTCGAAATAGGCGAAAAGCACGGTAATACCTGGGATGCAAACCAACAGCATCGGGAGGGCCAATACATAAAGGCTCGCCAGGGCTATTTTTCGCCAAAGGTATTCTGGACGGTAAAGCAGATTGAATCCCGCCCACGCATAGCCGATTAAAGCCAACAGTGCACCACCCCAGATAATCCACCGAACACCCTCCGTTCCCCATTCGCTGAACATCCACCTGACGTGAAGCAATCTATCTCTGATCTCCAACAGGCTGCTCGCCTCCAACGCCAGGAAAACCTGGCGAGTGCCGGTCATCCATCGATAAGCCGTTGCGTAATAAACCAGCACGCCTATCCCAATTGCCATCAATTTTCGCCCTATAAAGGGAAAAATAACTTCCGACGTTTGTCTTTCCCAAACCAACCGGATGACCTCAACGCAGCACAGTGCGATATAAAAGTCGATGAGCACTTGGTAAATCGAAAGGGCCAGCGCCACTAAGAGCGCGGGGACCCACACATTCATCCAAGCCTTGTCGCGTAGCCAGATAACGGCGTAAATGAGCATCACCATCCCCAACGCCATTACCGGTCCATCGTAGCGATATGACAGGTTCTGCAAAAAAAGGGGGTTGTACCAGATAGGCAAGACCACCAGGCAATGGGCAAAGGTCGGACGTTCGAAGTAAAAAAAAGTCAGGTCTCTCAACGCAATCGAAACACCTGCCGTCGCGATGAACAACGGGAGCGGAAATAAATCCGGCGCCTTCGTGCCAAACGAAACAGCGTTATAGAAAAGCTCGATGACCACTCGTCCTTCCTCACGCCAGCCCTCACCCGCCATCAATGCCCGCCAGTTGTCATCGTTGTAAAAATAGTCGGCCTGCACCAAAGGAAAGATGTACAAAAAGGTTGCTACCAGAAAGAAGAGTAGGACATCGTTTCGCGTCATTATTTTTGTAGAAAGGAACGGTGTCATGGTTCATCTCTTATCAAAAACTCAATCTAGGCATCCCTCGGTACACGGTCTACTGTAAGAACTAACAGGTGCTCGGTTGTTAGACCTTCTGTGTGTTGCATTCAGTTTCAAAAAAAAGCCCCGATCATCGGACCGGGGCTTTCTCATACATCGCATTAAACCTACGAAGCCGAGCGCACCGCCCCCGCTACATCACCCGTCGGCTGCAACTTGAACGTGTAAAACAACACCGTCAGCAACACCAGGAATGCCGGGCCCACGTACAACGCCACGCGGGTATCCGGGAAGTACGCCATCAGCCCCACCACCAGCACCAGGAATGCCAGCGCCAGGTAGGAGCTGACCGGGTACAGCCACATGCGGTATTTCAGGGCCGCACGCTCCGAAGCGCTGAGGCTTTTGCGGAACTTGAGCTGGGCCAGCAGGATCATCACCCAGGTCCAGATCGCGCCGAAGGTGGCAATGGACGTCACCCAGACGAAGACCTTCTCCGGCACCAGGTAGTTGAGCAGCACGCCCAGCAGCAATGCGGCGATGGACAGCAGCAACGCGCGGCGCGGCACGCCGTTGGCCGAGGTGGTGGCGAAACCGGCCGGGGCCTGGCCGTTCTGCGCCAGGCTGTAGAGCATCCGCCCGGTGCTGAAGATCCCGCCGTTGCAGGACGACAGCGCGGCGGTGATCACTACGAAATTGATGATGCCGGCGGCGGTCTTGATGCCCAGGCGCTCGAAGGTCATCACGAACGGGCTGCCCTGGGTGCCGATTTCGTTCCACGGGTAGATCGACAGGATCACGAACAGCGCGCCGACGTAGAACAGCAGGATCCGCCAGAACACCGAACCGATGGCGTTGGGGATGGTTTTCTGCGGGTTCTTCGCCTCACCGGCAGTCAGGCCGATCATCTCCACGCCCAAGTAGGCGAACATCACCATTTGCAGGGACATCAAGACGCCGGACACGCCGTTGGGCATGAAACCGCCGTGGGCCCAGAGGTTGGAAAGACCCAGGGCCACGCCGTCGTTACCAAAACCGAAGGCGATGATGCCGACACCGCCGATGACCATGGCGATGATGGTCACGATCTTGATCAGGGCGAACCAGAACTCGAACTCACCGAAGGCCTTGACCGCGATCAGGTTGATCGAGCCCATGCTGACCAGCGCCGCCAAGGCCCAGATCCAGCGGGGTACATCGGGGAACCAGATGCCCATGTACACCGCCACCGCGGTGATTTCCGCCACGCAGGTCACCAGCCACAGGAACCAATAGTTCCAGCCGGTCAGGAAACCGGCCAGCGGGCCGAGGTAGTCTTGGGCATAGCGGCTGAACGAGCCGGCCACCGGGTTGTGCACGGCCATTTCACCGAGGGCGCGCATGATCACCAGGATCGCCAGGCCGCCAAGGATGTAGGACAGCATGATCGCCGGACCGGCCATTTCAATGGCCTTGGCCGAGCCGAGGAACAGCCCGACACCTATGCAGGCACCGAGCGCCATCAGGCGGATATGCCGCTCACCGAGTTCACGTTTGAGCGGACCGCCCTGAGCGGTCTCGCCATGGGGCAGATGATTGCCGACAGGCATAGGGATACAACCTCGTCTTGTTATTGGATTAGCCCCCGAGCGTCCAAAGCCACAGGCCGATAGGCCTGCCACCTTGCCGACGCCGGGTCTGTCTTGTGGACAGACCGTCCTGTGGAACCACAACCTCAGGATCAGCGGGCCATGCAGTATAAAAAGCCAGGGATAGAGAGTTTCACTGTAAAACACGGGAAATTCAGGGATAAGCCTGCGCCAAAAGTTGCTTTTTGGAGAGGCGTTGTCTGGGATTACAGGTCATACGGAAACGGCACCGAGTATTGCACAGCAATGGTGCAGCGTCATGTATGGGCGCAGACCGATGGCTCTAGCACAAGGCTTTCAGGTACCACTTCACCTTGTAGCGAGGGAGCTTGCTCCCGCTCGGCTGCGCAGCAGTCGCCCGCTTTAGAAGCCGAAAAAGCGAGGGCGGCTTCGCCCCCCAGCGGGAGCAAGCTCCCTCGCCACAAGAGCAGCTAGAGCCATACCGTGTCCCAGAGCGGGTAATCGCCAATGCGATCCACCAGCCCTGCCCGAAGCGGATTGGCAATGATGTAGCGGGCGGAAGGCCGAAGATCCTCGTTGTCGCGGATCGCGCGGTCATGGAAGCCGCTTTGCCAGAAGGCGCCTTTTCTGTTCATTGCTCGATTGATTGTGAGGGTGCTGCGGGATTTGACTACCTGCATCACATGCGTGAGCTGAGCTTGCTCTAGCTGCACCAGCCAATGCAGGTGGTCCGGCATCACAACCCAGGCCAGCGAATTGACCTGACCTCGCTCATGAGCCAGGCGCATTTCTGCCACCAATAAGCGGCCCTGCTGCAAGTCCTTGAAGATCGGTGTGCGTTGGTGAACGACTGCAGTGACGAGGTAGCCTCGCCCCGGCTCCGAAGAGCGTCCGTGACGCAAGCGATGAGAGTTTGGACGTGAAGGATGCATTCCTTGGCTTCCTATGGTTGGGGGATCTACTTACGGTAGCTTCGCCTGCGACGATCCGATGCGATGATGGTTGAGCGACTTTTCCGAAAACGACGTAGTACCCGTGGCGAGGGAGCTTGCTCCCGCTGGGGGGCGAAGCCGCCCTCGCTTTTCAACCGCCGTATGTTCTCCAGCCATGCCACCGTTGCGTCTGCTGCGCAGCCGAGCGGGAGCAAGCTCCCTCGCCACAGAAGCTCTGTTGATCAATTGCATCTGACAAGTGCTCGCGTATGGGCTTACCCACAATTTCCCCGCCCCCCACGCCAACCACCGTCTAAGCTTCAAGCAAGTCCGATCAATCTGCGTGAATGGATCAGTCGACTATGGGCGCTTTGTGGCAAACCGATTCGAATGAACCTGTGGTCCCGACTGAACGTATGGAAGAAGCGCCTTTACCTCAAAAAAAACGCCGCGCACGGCATGGCTGGCGGGCATTCTGGTTGTTGCTGCTGATTATCGTGGTGGTGGTCGGCCTGGCGGTGGCCAAGGAAATGCGCACGTCGCGGTTCCAGGCCCGGGAGCTCAGCAAATACGCTGAGTCCTTGAGCTATGCGGTGCAGCCGGGGCCCAGCGATGCCATCGTCTACCCGGGTGCAGGCCCGTTCGACCGGCGCTTGGGCTACAGCGCGCTGGGGGAATTCCTGCCGCGCCTGCTCAAGCGCGACTACGTGATCCAGGCCCAGGCGCGGTTCTCGCCGGCCTTGATGGGCTACGTCGAGAAAGGCCTGTTCGTACCCTATTCGGAAAAAATCCAGGCCGGGCTGACCATCACCGATTGCCGCGCGGCACCGGTCTATCAGTTCAAATATCCGCAGCAACTGTATGCGAACTTCGAAGCGATTCCGCCCGTGGTGGTGCAAAGCCTGTTGTTTATCGAGAACCGCTTTTTGCTCGACCCCAAGCAACCGCTGGCAAACCCGGCAGTGGACTGGCCGCGCTTCGGCATGGCGGCCTGGTCGCAAGTCGCCAAGCTGTTGAGCTTGCCGGGACAATCCGCTGGGGGCAGCACACTGGCGACGCAACTGGAAAAATACCGGCACTCCCCCGAGGGCCTCACCGTGTCGGGCGGGGAAAAAATCCGCCAGATGATTTCCGCCAGCGTGCGGGCTTATCAGTCCGGCCCGCAAACCCTCGAGGCGCGGCAGCGGATCATCCGCGACTACCTCAACAGCGTGCCGCTCTCCGCCGTGCCGGGGCATGGTGAAGTCCATGGCATGGCTGAAGGCTTGCGAGTCTGGTACGGCGCCGATTTCAAGCAGGCCAATGAACGCCTGTCCAGTACCGCCAACGACCCCAAGAGCCTGGCAGAAAAAGGCCTGGCCCTGCGGGAAATGCTGTCGTTGATGATCGCCCAGCGCCGGCCGTCCCATTTCCTCTCCAAGGGCCACGATGAGCTGGCGCGCCTGACCGACAGCCACATTCGGCTATTGGCGCAGAACGGCGTGATCGATGCGCCACTGGCCGCGGCGGCCCTGGCGAGCAAGGTCAGTTATCGCGACTGGGTCAAGGACCCGACCGTCCAGCCCAACGAAACCAACAAAGGCATCAGCGCCGCCCGCAGTCGCCTCGCCGCCCTGCTCAATCGTCCGCTGTACGATCTCGATCGCCTCGACCTTTCCGCCACCAGCACCTTGCAAAGCGACTTGCAGGCCCAGGCCACCGATTATCTCAAGCGCTTGGCCGACCCGGCCTTCGCGACCGAGATCGGCCTGATGGGCGAACGCCTGCTGACCCCCACCAGCACCACCCAGGTGCGCTACAGCTTCACCCTGCTGGAACTGACCCCCGACGGCTCGCGCGTGCGAGTGCAGACCGACAGCACCGACCAGCCCTTCGACATCAACGAAGGCAGCAAACTGGAACTGGGCTCCACCGCCAAGTTGCGGGTGCTCACCACCTATCTGCAGATCATCGCCGAACTGCACGAGCGCTACGCCCAGCAAACCCCGGCGGCGTTGAAGAAAGTCGATATCGCCGAACAGGACCGCCTCTCCCGCTGGGCGGTCGACTACCTGATCCAGGACACCGACCGCAGCCTGCCGAAAATGCTCGAGGCCGCGCTGGAGCGTACGTATTCAGCCAGCCCCGGCGAGGCGTTCTTCACGGGCGGCGGGCTGCATACCTTCAACAACTTCCGTAAAGAAGACAACGGCCGCATCCCCACGCTGCGTGACTCCCTGCGTGAATCGATCAACCTGCCGTTCATCCGCCTGATGCGCGACCTGGTGCGCTACGCCACTTATGCTGGCCCCAATAACAGTTCCGAGTTGCTCAAGGACGACAAGGACCCGCGCCGCCAGGAATACCTGGCCCAGTTCGCCGACCGCGAAGGCACCGCGTTCCTGCTCAGGTTCTGGAAGAAGTATCAGAAAAAGGACACCGGCCAGCGCCTGGAAACCTTCCTCGACGGCATGCGCCCTACGGCAATCCGCCTGGCCGCCGTTCACCGTTATTTCTTTCCCAACGACAGCCAGGAGAACTTCAACCGCTTCGTGCGCGCACATTTGAAGTCGGCCAAGAGCGCGGAAAAACTCACCGACGAACGCCTGGAGCGGCTCTACCAGAGCTACGGCCCCGGCGCCTATGATTTGCCAGACCAAGGCTTCATCGCCAAGGTCCACCCGCTGGACCTGTGGTTGATGGGTTACCTGCTCAACAATCCCGACGTCAAGTTCAGCCAGATCGTCAAGGCCAGTGAGTTCGAGCGTCAGGAAGTCTACAGCTGGCTGTTCAAGAGCCGGCACAAGAGCGCCCGCGACAGTCGCATCCGCACCATGCTGGAGGTCGAAGCTTTCCTGGATATCCACCAGCGCTGGCAGCAAGTCGGCTACCCCTTCGACCACCTGGTGCCGTCGCTGGCCACCGCCATCGGCAGCTCCGGCGACCGCCCCGCCGCGCTGGCGGAACTGGTGGGCACCATCCTCAACGATGGCATCCGGCAGCCGGCACTGCGTGTCGACAGCCTGGACTTTGCCGTCAATACGCCCTACGAGACACGCCTGGTCAGCGACCCGGATAACGGCAAGCGCGTAATGCCCGTAGAGGTAGCCCGGGCCTTGCGCGGTGCGTTGTCACAAGTGGTGGATGCCGGCACCGCCAAACGCGTGGCCGGCAGTTTCAAGCTGGCCGACGGTACACCGCTGGCCATGGGCGGCAAGACCGGCACCGGTGACAACCGCATCGAAGCCGTCGGTTCCGGTGGGCGGGTGATCAGCTCCAAATCGATCAACCGCACCGCCACTTTCGTGTTCTACATCGGCGACAGCCATTTCGGCACACTGACCGCCTTCGTGCCCGGTGCGTCGGCGCAAAACTTCAAGTTCACCTCGGCCTTGCCGGTGCAGGTGCTCAAGGGCATGGCGCCGTTCCTCTCGCCCTACTTGCAGCCGGGCAGTCACACCCAATGCAAACCACTGGTGGCGCTGCGACAGAACTAAGGGGTTACGCGAGGCACCGCGTCGAAGATCACGGTCAAGTCGGCGGTGTACAGGCCGTGCTGACCGTCGTAGACCTTGTCCGAGGCCATGATGTGCATGTCCGCCTGGGTGCCTGGCGTGGACGTTGCGTCATCCACCACTTCCTGGGACACACCGGTCAGGCGGATATTGTTGAACCTGACGAGCAAGGGAATGGCGTCGCTGCCGTTGGTCAACGACGCCTGGCCGCCCTCGAGATAGGCATGGACCGAGCCATCGGTGTGCTTCACATCGAAGGTCTGGCGCAGCGGGCTCAGTTGGCTGTTCACCGGGTCGAAGTGCATGACCTCATCCTTGCCGAAGTCCGGATTGCGCGGCTGCACATGGAACTGCTTGTTGGGAATGTTCGCGCTGATATGGATGGCAGTGCGTGCATCATCAGCCGCCAACACCAGTGAAGGACTCAGGGCCGCAAGGGTCGTCATGAACATCACTTTTCTAAACATGCTTGATACCTTTTCAGAGTAATGAAACGAAGTGGAGACCACCTTGTATCGAGGGCGCTTGCTCCCGCCGGGTTCCAACCCACACCTTTGTTCCTCACGACGCAATTGATCGTTCCCACGCTCTGCGTGGGAATGCATTCCGTGACGCTCTGCGTCACCTTCCAGAAGCGGAACGCGGAGCGTCCCTGGCGACATTCCCACGCAGGAGCGTGGGAACGATCGAAACCGAGACACTCGTAGCCCGTATTCCAACCCACACCTTTGTTCCTCACGGCGCAATGGCATCGAACACCATGTGCACCGTGCCGTAGTAATCGCCGGGCTTGTAGTCGTCGGCGGGCTTGATCGCGGCGATTTCCAACGGCACCTGGCGCCCGGGGCGGGCCTCGATGGCTGACACCACGTGGTTCGAATCCAGGGTCAATTCGACGTTGTTGAACCGCACCCGCAGGTCGATGCGCTCACGGCCGTTGGACAAGTACGCCTCTTCGCCCAGGCGCGCGCCGATGGCACCGTTGCTGTTCTTCACCTCGTAGGTCGCCCGCAACGGGCTGAGCTCGTTGGTGATGGTGCTGAACGGCAAGCGTTGTTCACGCTGGACCAACTGCGGGTCGAGGGGCAGCACATAGAAGTCGAGCGTCGGGATGGTCACGTAGAGTTCGAAGGTTTCCCGTTCGACCGCGCCCCAGCCCGGGCTCCAGGGCAGCATCAGAGCGGTCAATGCGAGGGGGCGTAGCAGTGTCTTGAACATATTGATTACCTGTGGCGTCAACGACGGTTCGGCGACGGCAACCGTCAACCCTTGATCTCGACGGTTTTGCTCTGGCCGCCCTCGATCAGCGTGAAGCGATATTCACGCCCCGCCTCCTTGTCGAACGAAAACACGCGACCGGCCATGACATGGTGTTTGGTGGTCGGCCGGCAGTCGTTTTCTTTCTTCACCGCACAATCCTTGAACTCATCGAGCACCAGGACACTATTGCCGTTGTTGCGCATCACATAACGACTGGCGCTGTCATCGATCACCGTCTCGAAACGGGTGTCCTTGGGTCGCACGAAAAACACCGTGCCGTAGCCCGCCAGGACCTTGACCCCCGCCGCCACGCGTTCTTTCTTGTACTCTTCGCGCTCCTGCGCACTGACGGCAAATTCGTCCTCCGCTTCCGGCACCACCGGCACGAAACGCACCCGGAAGTAACGCTCCTTGTCGCGGTTGCCCATGAACAGCAAGCGCGTGCCCTGCATACCGTTGGCCGGTACGATCAGCCGTGCCGGGCTGGCCATCAGGCCATCCTTGGCCATGGCACTGGCCTGGTTCTGCAGCGGCACCTCCTGGTAGGTGCCGTCCTCGTTGTAGATGATTTCCAGGATGTTGACCTTGACGAATGCCGTCGACGTGCCGCCGTTGAACACCCGTTTCATGTAGGTGCTTTTGTCGCCATCAAGGTAGTCGTAGACCACCCCGACACCAATCTGCGGCCCGGCCTGGGCCATGCCGCAAAACAGATAAAACCCAACCCATGCCCATAGATGTTTCATCACTTCTTTAACCTCATGCATTAAACGTAATTCACTGAATATGGCTGGCCCTAAGGGCACTCAGACTTCCGAATCCCAGATCACCGTGACGTTGCCGGTATAGGCCTTGGCGCCGCTGTCGAGCATCTCTTCGACGCCGGTGCGGGCCACTTCGAAGTGCAGGGTGCCGGGCCGGCGATCGATGTAAAAACCCGGCTGGAACAGCTCGGTGCCACTGCCGTCACGCAACAATCGACGGTGGTTGACAGGCTGATCAGCCGCGTCCGTCAAACCGTCGGGCAGGCTCACGCTGATATCTACTGGCACGGCATGGCCGGAACCGGCCTCCGATACGGCACAGGTATTGCCGCTGACGTGCTGGCACTCGAGCATCATCTTGAAACGTGAGGACGTAGAAATATGGAAGCGCTGGTCACGAAACAGGCGGGTCGGCTTGCGCCCGCTGTTCAACCAGGATTGCCAGCCTTCCTGGGGTACGAGCTCTACTCGATTGCCGCCTGGGGGCACGTCGATCTTGAGCGTGTGTTCGACATCCAGTTTGAAGTTGAGGGTTATCACCGAATCACTGGCAACCATGACATCGCCCATGTCGACGTCTCGACCCGGCCCGACACCGTAGGTAATCGACCCTGTGTATTGGCCGGACGACATCCTCAGTGGGTTGGGTGTGCGCAGTTCGTAAGCAAAATCCAGATAGGTGTATCTCAGGGAAGGAACCAAATAATTGGCCCTTTTTGCACACGTCCCCTCTGTCGGGGTTTTCCAGAAGAACTTATAGGTTCTCTCGGTGTACCAACCAAGGCCGCTGTACCGACAGGGCGAGGGAGCATAGACCCAGGCAAGACCATTCCATAACAACTCATGGGCTCTCCAAACGCTCACGCCTCCGCCTACCAGATCGACCGCACTGCTCGGGAGCTCATGCAGTGCCCCCAAACCGGACCAACGTACTTCAACGAGTGCCGTTTCACCTGTACCGGTATGAGTCACTTGCGTGATGCGCCAGTCGGCGGGCACATTGAACATGGCACCTTGCCGGGGATCCCCATGATTCGCCTGGATGGGACCGCTCGAATTGAAGTTGATTGGCAAGCGGATGCTGAAGGTCGAACTCCCACATTGCGATGGATACTCTTGGCAATAACCGCTACTAGGCGTGGTGTTGACGAATGTATTCTGCTGAGGCTTCGAAGGGTCGGGCCTGAACAATGCGGTGATGTTCTGGTTCAGTGCATCGGCCGTCGATGCACAGGTCAACACCATCACCGATACCAAGCCTTGCACTGCCATTGGTAACTGCTTCATCTCTACCTCATCCTCAAATCGGCCCGGACTGCCCAAGCCACTCCTTTTTAAACTTCCGAATCCCAGATCACCGTGACGTTGCCGGTGTAGGCCTTGGCGCCGCTGTCGAGCATCTCTTCGACGCTGCTGCGAGCCACTTCAAAGTGCAGCGTGCCCGGCCGGCGATCGACATAGAAACCGGGCTGGAACAGTTCGGTGCCGCTGCCGTCACGCAGCAACCGGCGACGGTTGACCGGCTGCCCGGCGGCGTCGGTCAAGCCATCGGGCAGGCTGACGCTGACATCCACCGGCACGGCATGACCGGTGGCGGCTTCGGAGATTGCGCAGGTATTGCCGCTGATGATTTGGCATTCGAGCGCCATCTTGAAACGGGAAGAGGCGGAGATATGGAAGCGCTGGTCACGAAACAACCGCGTTGGTTTGCGGCCGCTGTTCAGCCAGGATTGCCAGCCTTCCTGGGGGACCAGTTCGACCCGGTTGCCGCCGGGGGGGACTTCCACCTGGAGGGTGTGTTGGACTTCAAGATTGAAATTGAGCGTGAGCGCCGAATCGTTAGGGAGCATGACATCGCCCATGTCGAAGTCCTGCCCTGGTCCAATACTATAGGTCAACGACCCCGTATATTGCCCGGATGACATATTCAAAGGATTGGGAGTGCGCAGTTCGTAGGCAAAATCCAGATAGCGGTAAGTCATGCTGGGGATCAAGTAACGAGCCGTTTTTGCGCATACACCTACTACCGGGGTGGTCCAGAAAAAACCATACCAATTAACGCCATAGGGCGCATTACCGCCGAAACGACATGGCGAGGGCGGAGTGACCCAGCTAGAGCCCCATAACATTCTATGAGCCGTTTGGGCGTTGACGCCGCCACCGACCAGATCGGCTGCATTAACAGGAAGTCGGTATTCCGAACCTATGCCGGACAAACGTATTTCAACGATTTCAGTTTCACCCGTACTTGCATGGGTTACTTGTGTCGGGCGCCAATTGGCAGGTACTTTGAACATCGCACCTTGCCGAGCGTCTGCATGGTTTGGCTCGATAGGTCCGGTCGAGCTGAACGTTATGGGCAGCCGAATACTGAACATCGTCGTCCCACATTGCCCTGGATAACTTGCACAATAACCACTGACCGGCGTGGTATTACGAAAGGCATTTTCGTTGGGCTTGGAAGGATCCGGCCTGAACAACGCGCTAATGTCCTGGGTCAAGGCATTGGCCGCAGGCACGCACGAAAACAACAACACCGAGACCACGCTGCGCACTGCAACCGATAAGGGTTTCATTTATACAACCTCATACATCAAGACAGATCACCGCAAATAGGTGGTGAAAAACTCACCTGTGGGAGCAAGGCTTGCCCGCGATGCAGGCGCCCGGGTCTTCAGGTGAACGGCGTTATCGTTCATCGCGAGCAAGCTTTGCTCCCACGATTCTCATGAGCGCTGCTTCGTCCCGGCCTCGGCCAGCGTCGTATCGGCCAGCGTGTCTGGCGTACAGCGCAAATCACCGATCATCAACACATCGCCTTCGCGGCCGGCGTTGTCCGGGTCGAGGCGGAACCGGCAGAACAACTCATTGCCGTAGCGCACTTCCAGGGTGGGCGAGCCGGCGTTCATTTCCATGGAGAAAAACCCGTCCGCCTCGCTGACGCCGCGGCTGGCGTGGTTGATCACGTGGTGGCCACGAAGCGGCTGGCCCTGGTCGTCCAGCAGGCGCCCGAGCACCGTCACGGTTTTCATCACGTGGATCTTGCGGTAGTCCACCCCACCCTTGTTCAGGTGATAACGGGTGCGTGAAGGCTCGATGCTCGCCGCTGGCGGATGCACGCCGTCGAAGTCAAAGGTCACCATGCTGTTTTTGTAGGCGGTGATGGGGACGAAGTTACGGCCCGGACGCAACGCGGTGCTGCCGCCGGTCAAGTCATCCGCGCGCAGGACGACATTGTCCAGATCGGTTTCCACGTCGACGATCATGCCGGCGCCGCGCCCCTGGGGCACGCCGGTGAAAGCGGCTTTCTGGCCGCCCACGGCCACGGTGCTGCTCAGGTTCAGGCCGCCGGTGAGGTTGTCGTTATAGGACGAGCGCTGGACGAAACCGTCGCCGTAGAGCGAGTCGGTCATGAAACTGGCGATGCCGGACAGGCCCACGCCATAGGTGTCGGCCAGCGCCGTGGCGGAGACGCTTTGCAGCACATGATCTTCCAGGTTGCGGCGATAGGTCAGCGAGCCATTGTGGTCCCGATCGCCGTCTCGCGAGGTGCGGGTGCCGATGCTGCCCGACCAGTACTCGCCCGGCCCGCCCAAGGCGACGCTGACGCTCAGGTCGACCCCGCGATTGCGGCGGTCGGCGGTACTCGAGGTGCCGGGGCGGTCGAACACCGACAGCCGCCAGTTGGCATCGCTGCCACGCAGCTTGCCGCGCTGGGTCCAGCCCAGGTCCAGGCCGGTGCCCTGGACATTGCCTTCGCTGTAGGCCAACCGTCCGTTGACGGAGGTCTTGTTGCTCAAGCGATGATTGACCGACAGCGACGAGTTGCTGGTATGGCCGACGAACACGTTGCGCTGGCGGATACGGGTGCCGTCCGGCAGGGTTTCATAGGTGTTGCGGGTGTCCAGCCAACTGCGGTTGTGGCTGGCCACCACGCTGCCATGGCCGTAGCTGTACAAGCCTTGCACGTCCATGCCGGTGCCGTATTGCTGGGTCTGATAGACGTTGGCGTACAGGCTGGTGTTGGTCGCCAGCGTCCAGTCCACCGAGGTGCCCACTTGCAGTTTGTCCTGCACCTGACGCGTGGAGGCGCCCAGGATCACTCGCGGATGCAGCAGGTAGTTGAGGCCGACGCCCGCCGTCGTGAAACCCGAGGGCTGGTCTTCCCAGTTGCTCCAGAGCCTGGTCTCGCGCCCGGCGAACAGGTTGTAGCGCCAGCGATCTTCGACGTTGCTCCAATTGTTGGGTTTGTAGACCAACTCCTGGCTGGTGGCGGTGGTTTGCCCGTCCTCGATCAGCCGCACTTCCACTTCATAGATGCCGCCGGGCAAGGGCCGGGTGTCCAGGCTCTGCAAGCCGGCGGCAACCGCCTGGGTGTTGATCAGCAGGCCGCTGCGGTAAATCTCCACTGACGCCTGGCGGCTGGCGGTGACATAGATGGGGTAGACGCTGGGCTTGGGATTTTCGATCGCCAGGCTGTCGGAGCTGCCGTACATCACCCCCAACGCGGTGTCCGGGTTGGCGCCGAACGAACGGATCTGCCGATTCAGGCCGTCGGAGCTGGGCGTGAAATAACCCAGGCGAAAAAAAGTCCCTTCCATCTCCCGTTGGGTGTAGAGCTCATGGACGGCGTGGTACAGCTTGTCGTCCGGCCCGCCAAGACGTGAGAGCTGAAGGTCCAGCGACTGGCTCCAGTTGCCCACGCTGGAACTGGCGTTGAGGCCATAACGCCCGCCGGTATCCTGCTCCTGGCCACCGTTGATATTCAGTTGGTTGTTGAAGATCAGGCCGAGGCTGCCGCCTTCCGGTTGATCGTAATAACGCTTGGTTTCGGTGGTGCGCTCCACGTCCCGGGTCAGGATCGACACCAATGAATTTTCAAGGCTGTAGTGCACGGCCAGCAGCCCGGACGGACAACTGCCTTCACAGGCGCCCAGTACTTGTCCCTGCTTGAGATGCTGCGTCCATTGCTCGCGTTCGACAGCTTTTATGGTGCTGTCCTGCGTGTCGGTGAATTCGATCAGGGTGATACGATCATCCCGCGACAAGACCACCATGGCTTCGCCGAGGTACTGTTGATTGAGTTCAATACGAACCGCCAGAGGCACATCGAAGAAGTGCGATTCAAACTCCGCCGGCAGGCCCTTGGCCTGGGACAACAGGCTTCTCGGCGTGGTACCGGGGGCAGTCGGCGCGGCCAATGCATTCGCGCACAACAATAGCGCGAGCGCACCCGCGATGGGTGTCATCGGAAACATCAACGGATTCTCATAATCTGCGAGCGATCAGGGCGTTTCAGGTGCTGGCCGCCCGGCTGGGGAGCGCCGGACGGCCTGCGGCGATGCCCGTGGAATGAGTTGGAGCTCACCGGGCATCGAGCGGTATCACGGGCGCGGCACGGCGTCGAAGATCACGGTCATGTCGGCGGTGTACAGACCGTTCTGGGTAGCCAGGGGTGTGGCCGCGGCGATGGTCATGTCAGCCTGGGTGCCTGGCGTGGACGTCGCATCATCGACCACTTCCTGAGCGATGGCACTCAGGGTGACACCATTGAACTTGGTGGTCAGGGCGATGGAATCGCTGCCGTTGTACAGTGCCGCCGGGCCACCTTCGATATAGGCATGAACCGAACCTTCGGTGTTCTTCACGTCGAAGGTCTGGCGCAGCGAAGTCAAGGTGCCGCTGACCGTGTTGTAGCTCATGATTTCATCCTTACCGAAGTTCGGGTCACGTGGCTGCACGTGGAACTGCTGGGTCGGAATGTTCGCGGTGATGTGGATAGCGGAGCGTGCATCATCGAGCGCGAATACTGGCGCAGCGCCCAAGGCAGCGGCAGTCAGGGAAGCAGCGGTCACGAATTGTTTGAGCATGTTGTTAACACCTGTTCTTGGCATAAAGAGAAAGGTTGAAGTTGCAGTTCAACAACAACTTGATCTGCTCCTCCAACGCCGGGGCATGATCGACTCTTTGCAACTAAAAAAAAGCAGGCAGATTCCCACAATCGTGTAGTAAATCCGGCACACGAATGCGCGAAAAAGTACCCCTCTTCTGATAAATCTCAAGTTTGGATGTCAGAAACTACCCACACGCCCAGAGGCGCTACGGCATTGGTCAAAGTCAAGAAAAACCGCTGCAAAATCTCATCATCCGCCGCCATGCCACATTCAGGTAAGGTCTTGTTCCACACAAGTAACGGGTGACAGAGTTAGATATATCTTAGTTCCAAGATACATCTAATCCAAAAGATATATCGCATGGCAAAAGTTATATCTCAGCCCGATCCTATGCAGAACGGAGAACCGCATATGGCAGGCCCTTATTCCCATCCCAAACGCGAACACGACGGCTTCGAACGACAGCCGGCAAGCCGTGAACGTAATAGCCGAGGCCCACGGGTCTTTGCCGCCGGTGACCTGAAGTTGCTGTCACTGGCGCTGATTGCCGAACAGCCTTGCCACGGTTACGACCTGATCCGCCGGATCGAGCACATGTTCGACGGCGCCTACAGCCCCAGCCCCGGCGTGATCTACCCGACCCTGTCCTTCCTGGAAATGAGTGCACTGGTCACCTGCGGCGTCGAAGACGGAAAAAAAAGCTACAGCGTGACCGATGCCGGACGTCTATCACTTGAGGACCAGGCCCAAGCGCTGGATGAGGTGCGCGCGCGCATTGAAATCAGCAAGCGCACGTTGCGCGGCCATGATCGGCCCCCGGAAATCCATGAAGCGGTGTATAACCTGCGGCATGCGCTGCAAAAGCACCCTGGCCACTGGAGCCCGGAAGAAATCCGGCGGGTGCGCGACCTGCTCAACGACACCGCCCAAGCCATCATCGACGGCCCCGACCGTCCAACTGTCTCGGAGTCAAACCAATGACCGAAGTCGATCCAAATACCATTCACCGCGTCACCCACGAGATCAAACGTCGTCGCCTGCAAGTGTTGCGGGTAGAGGACCTGACCCCTCGCATGCGCCGCATCACCGTCGGCGGGCCGGAACTGGCCGGGTTCGTCAGCCTGGGCACGGACGATCACGTGAAGCTGCTGTTCCCGCAGAACGCCGAGGAACAGGCCGCCCTGGAAAACTTCAACCCCAGCGCCGGCAAGGCCCAGGGGCCGATGCCCGAGATGCGCGACTACACCCCGCGCCGCTACGACCTGGACACCCTGGAGCTGGACATCGATTTCGTGCTCCACGGCGACGGCCCTGCCGCGACCTGGGCGGCCCAGGCGGCGCCTGGGCAATACCTCAATATCGGTGGCCCACGGGGCTCGATGATCGTGCCGGACATCTTCGACAGCTACCTGCTGATCGGCGATGAAACCGCTCTGCCCGCCATCGCCCGCCGCCTCGAAGGCCTGGCGCCCAACCGGCGAGCCCTGGTGGTGGTGGAAGTGGAAAACGGCGCCGAACAGCAGATTCTCCAGAGCCCGGCGCAGGTACACGTGATCTGGGTGCTGCGCGAAGGCCGCCAGGACAACCTGCTGCGCACCGTGCAACAGCTGGAAATACCCGGCGGCAAGCTGTACGCCTGGGTCGCGACCGAAAGCAAGGTGTCGCGGCAGATTCGTAAGGTGTTGCTGGAGGAGAAAGGGTTGGATCAGGATTTTGTGAAGGCGGTGGGGTATTGGAAGCTGGATGGCAGTGAGGAAGATTGAGGGACTGACGGCGGCTGAAGTACCCTTCACCCACTGACTGAGCACAGCCTTTGTGGCGAGGGAGCTTGCTCCCGCTGGGCTGCGCAGCAGCCCCCCAAAAAACAGTCACCTCGATCTATCTGATCCACCGAGTTGTCAGGTTTTGGGTCTGCTTCGCAGCCCAGCGGGAGCAAGCTCCCTCGCCACAAGGGGCTTCGTTGCCCTTGAGGGTTTCACCGACATTCCATCCCCACCAGGTACCCCGCCCCATGCTTTTCCTGCTCGCCTACATCAGCAGCGTCGTGCTGATCAACTTCGCGTTTTCCGCCGCGCCGCACCTGGACATCATCTGGTCGGCCTGGGGCGGGCTGGTGTTTATCCTGCGGGACATGGTGCAGACCCGTTTCGGCCACGGCGCCATCGCGGCGATGCTGGTGGCGCTGGTGTTGTCCTATGTCACTTCGGACCCGACCATCGCCCTGGCGAGCGCCACGGCGTTCGCCGTGTCCGAGTGCATAGACTGGCTGGTGTTCACCATCACCAAGCGCCCGCTCCATGACCGGTTGTGGATCAGTTCGGCCCTGAGCATTCCCCTGGACACGTTCATCTTCTTCGGCTTGATCGACGCCCTGACGCCTGCCGTGGTGATCACCGCCCTGCTCTCGAAATTCGCCGGGGTCACCGCCGTCTGGCTGATCATGGCCTGGCGTTTACGTAAACAGGCCATCGCCGGGCGGTTCATGTAAAATGCCGCGCTTTCTCCCATGGGAAGCTCGCCCGGCGCGCAACCCGCGATGATCCGCTCCTGTTTGAGGACCTTCAGATGACCCGTATCGGAACCCCATTGTCGCCCACCGCGACCCGCGTTTTGTTGTGTGGCAGCGGTGAGCTGGGCAAGGAAGTGGTAATCGAACTGCAGCGCCTGGGCGTCGAGGTGATTGCCGTGGACCGCTACGCCAACGCGCCGGCCATGCAAGTGGCCCACCGCAGCCATGTGATCAACATGCTCGACGGTGCTGCCCTGCGTGCGGTGATCGAGGCCGAGAAGCCGCATTTCATCGTGCCGGAAATCGAAGCCATCGCCACCGCCACCCTGGTGGAACTGGAAGCCGAAGGCTTCACCGTGATCCCCACCGCCCGTGCCGCGCAACTGACCATGAACCGTGAAGGTATTCGTCGCCTGGCCGCCGAAGAACTGGGCCTGCCGACCTCGCCGTACTTCTTCGCCGACACCGTGGAAGACTACCGCAAGGCCGTGGAAACCCTGGGTTTCCCGTGCGTGGTCAAGCCGGTGATGAGTTCCTCGGGCAAGGGCCAGAGCCTGCTGCGCGGTACCGATGACGTGCAAAAAGCCTGGGACTACGCCCAGGAAGGCGGCCGTGCTGGCAAGGGCCGGGTGATCATCGAAGGTTTCATCGATTTCGACTACGAAATCACCCTGCTCACCGTGCGTCACGTCGGCGGCACCACCTTCTGCGCGCCGGTCGGCCACCGTCAGGAAAAGGGCGACTATCAGGAATCCTGGCAGCCACAAGCCATGAGCCCGGTGGCCCTGGCCGAATCCGAGCGCGTCGCCAAGGCAGTGACCGAGGCGCTGGGTGGTCGCGGCCTGTTTGGCGTCGAGCTGTTCATCAAGGGTGACCAGGTGTGGTTCAGCGAAGTCTCGCCGCGCCCACACGACACCGGCCTGGTGACGCTGATCTCCCAGGACCTGTCGCAGTTCGCCCTGCATGCCCGCGCCATTCTCGGCCTGCCGATCCCGCTGATCCGTCAGTTCGGCCCTTCGGCCTCGGCGGTGATCCTGGTGGAAGGCCAATCGACCCAGACCGCTTTCGCCAACCTGGGCACGGCCCTGAGCGAAACGGACACCGCCCTGCGCCTGTTCGGCAAACCGGAGGTCAATGGCCAGCGCCGCCTGGGCGTGGCCCTGGCCCGCGATGAGTCCATCGAAGCCGCCCGCGCCAAGGCGACCCGCGCTTCGCAGGCCGTCAAGATCGAGTTGTAAAAGCCCAAGGCTGAACACAGTCCCCTGTGGCGAGGGAGCTTGCTCCCGCTGGATGCGTCAGCATCCCCTGCGGTGTGATGGCTGGCAAAGCAGGGGGCCGCTTCGCAGCCCAGCGGGAGCAAGCTCCCTCGCCACAAAAGCTCAAAAGCTCAAAGGCCTGCGTTCACAGAGACTCAGCGCTACAAAAAAAGGCGACACCCGCAAGGGTGTCGC
Source organism: Pseudomonas sp. Lb2C2 (assembly GCF_052112205.1). Taxonomy (NCBI): domain Bacteria; kingdom Pseudomonadati; phylum Pseudomonadota; class Gammaproteobacteria; order Pseudomonadales; family Pseudomonadaceae; genus Pseudomonas; species Pseudomonas sp. Lb2C2. Next base: position 431,470 of record NZ_JAUTYW010000005.1, read on the forward strand.
CTTTTTCATGAGCGCAGCTTGGGCTTAATCCGGCAGTTTGTAGGCGATCACATAGTCGCCCTGCTTGGTGCCCAGGGAACCGTGGCCACCGGCAACAACCAGCACGTATTGCTTGCCGTCCTTGCCGGTGTAGGTCATCGGCGTGGTCTGGGCGCCGGCGGGCAGGCGACCTTCCCACAGTTGCTTGCCGTTCTTCACGTCATAGGCACGCAAGTACTGGTCGAGGGTGCCGCTCAGGAACGCCAGGCCGCTGGCGGTGGTGAAGGGGCCACCCAGGCTCGGGACGCCCATGCTCAGCGGGATCGGTACCGGCGAGCTGTCGCGTACAGTGCCGTTCTTGTGCTTCCACAGGGTCTTGTTGGTGGTCAGGTCCACGGCCGCGACATAACCCCACGCAGGCGCCTGGCAAGGCAGGCCCATTGGCGAGAGCAGCGCTTCGAGGATCACACCATAGGGCGCGCCTTTGTTCGGCTGCACGCCTTCGGTTTCGCTCTTGCGCCCCGGGCCACCCGCCACTTCGGCGGCCGGCACCAGCTTCGACTTGAACGCCATGTAGCTCGGGTTGACGAAGGCGATCTGGCGCACCGGGTCCACCGATATGCCACCCCAGTCGAACACGCCGAAGTTGCCTGGGTAGACGATCGAGCCTTGCAGCGACGGCGGCGTGAACATGCCGTCATAACGCAGCGACTTGAAGTCGATCCGGCAGAGCATCTGGTCGAACGGGGTCACGCCCCACATGTCGCTTTCCTTGAGGACCGGCGGAACGAAGTTCAGGTCGGACATCGGCTGGGTCGGCGAGGTGTGGTCGCCTTCCACCGCGCCTTGCGGCACCGGGATTTCCTTGATCGGCACGATCGGCTGGCCATTGCTGCGGTCCAGCACGTAGATGCTGCCCTGCTTGGTCGACGCCAATACAGCGGGTTTCACGCCATCGGCGGTCTTCAGGTCCATCAGGGTCGGTTGACCGCCGACGTCCATGTCCCACAGGTCGTGATGGGTGAACTGGAAGTACCAGCGCACCTTGCCGGTAGCGATGTCCAGGGCGGTCAGGCCAGCGGCGTATTTTTCCGATTCCGGGGTACGGAAACCACCGAACTGGTCGGGGGTCTGGTTGCCCATCGGCAGGTAGAGCATGCCGAGTTTTTCATCGACGCTGAACATGGACCACATGTTCGGGGAGTTGCGGGTGTAGGTCTTGCCCTCGGCAATCGGCGTGGTGTCGTCCGGGTTGCCGCTGTCCCAGTTCCACACCAGTTGGCCGGTGTGCACGTCGTAGGCACGGATGACGCCGCTTGGCTCGTCGGTGGAGACGTTATCGGTGACGTGGCCGCCGATCACCACCAGGTTCTGGGTGACCGCCGGTGGCGACGTGGAGTAGTAACCGCCGGCGGTGAAACCGCCGATGTTGGCGGTCAGGTCGACCTGGCCCTTGTCGCCAAAGTCTTCGCACATCTTGCCGGTGTCGGCGTTGAGGGCGATCAGGCGGGTGTCGGCGGTCGGCAGGAAGATCCGTCGCGGGCATACGCTGCTCGCTGGGGTGGTGCTGGCAGTGCCGGTCGGGCTCTGCTCGGCAGAGGCGTACGCGGCGTCATCGTGATAGGTCACGCCACGGCAGGTCATGTGGGCCCAACCTTTGAAGTTTTCCGCTTTTTGCGTGGAAAGCTTCGGATCGAAACGCCAGATTTCCTTGCCGGTTTCAGGCTCCAGGGCAATCACCTGGCTGTGAGGCGTGCACACGTAGAGCATGCCGTTGGCCTTCAGCGGGGTATTTTCGGCCGTGGTTTCACCCGGGTCGTTCGGCCCTGGCAGGTCGCCGGTGCGATAGGTCCAGGCCGGCACCAGTTTGCTGACGTTCTCGGGGGTGATCTGTGCCAGCGGCGAATAGCGGTCGCCATGGGCACTGCGTCCGTAGGAGTTCCAATCGCCGTCCGGCATGGCCGGTGCGGTGTTGGTCATGCCCGGCACGCTGTCGCGGTCCAGTTGGCCCTTGATCTCACCCGGGTTGGTGAACTGGCTGGCGAGCGCGGCAACACCGGCGATGACCACGGCGGCGCCCAATGCACGGGTTCCCGTGGCCGAGGCATCGGCGGTCAACAGCGGGCGACGGAACCACGGCAGCAACATGACGATGCCCAAGGCAAACAGCATCGCCAGGCGCGGCACCAATTGCCACCAATCCAGGCCCACTTCCCACAACGCCCACACGGTGCTGGCGAACAGCACCAGCGCGTACAGGCCCAGGGCCGCGCGACGGGCCATGATCAGCAATACGCCGGTCAGCGCCAGGCCGATACCGGCCAGCAGGTAGTACAACGAGCCGCCAAGCGTGCTCAGCTTGACTCCCCCGGCCAGCAAAGCCAGGCCCATCAATAGAAGCAGAATGCCGAGCAGACTCGGTAGCAGACGGCTTCGACTCAAAGCACCCTCAGTGCTCATAGTGTGTTTCTCCGTGACGTTTTAAGGAGTCCCGCGCAAGTAGTCACTGTAGATGACGATCTTGCGGGGGCATGGTTCAGTTGAAAAAAGGCAAATTCGGTTGCCGCGATCGCTTGTGGGAGCGAGCTTGCTCGCGATGGCGGCGTGTCAGTTGGCTTCGATGTTGAATGTGCAATGGCTATCGCGAGCAAGCTCGCTCCCACAGGAAGTCAACGAGACAGCGCTGTCTTTCAGGGTCAGGACATTGGGCATTCATCAGATCGTTTAATGGGAATAAGCTGGACGCAGAGGCTTCGGCACAACAGAAGAAGCGTTTCAGCAGGCGGCGCAAGGATAATGTCCTGCTCTCAATAGAGAAAGAGCTTTTGCTGACATGAATCATCTCGGATTCGGTAACAGTGCGCCTGGCGCTGGCGGCCATGATGAAGGCTATGCTTCCACCAAAGGGGCACCTCGGCTAAGGTGCGCGGCTTTACACCTTTAGCGCGAAGGCCTCCCATGACCGAACCCAACAACAACCCGCTGCACGGCGTGACGCTGGAGCAGATCCTCAACGCCCTCGTGCAGCACTACGAATGGTCGGGCCTGGCAGAACGCATCGATATCCGTTGCTTCAAGAGCGACCCAAGCATCAAGTCGAGCCTGACCTTCCTGCGCAAGACGCCCTGGGCGCGGGAAAAAGTCGAGCGCCTGTACATCAAGTTGATGCGCACTAAACGGCCGGTCTGAGTCATGGGGATCGATAAGGGTCGTCAGCGCTTCGTATCGGTGACGGCACTGCTGGGCTGGGTGGGATTGAGCATCCAGCTGTATCTGATCCTGCTGGGTCGCTGGAAACTGGACGCGAGCCTGCTGGGCGGGCTGGTGAGTTTCTTCAGTTTCTTCACGGTACTGACCAACCTGTTGGTGGCGGTCGTCCTGACCTGGGAATTGACCCACCGCCAATCTCCGGCCCGACGCTGGTTCCTGCTACCTAGCGTGCGCAGCGGCGTCGCCGTGAGCATCGCCCTGGTCGGCCTGGCCTACAACCTGCTGCTGCGCCACCTCTGGCAGCCCGAAGGCTGGCAGTTCGTGGCCGACGAGTTGCTGCACGACGTGGTGCCCTTGCTGTACATCGCCTATTGGTGGCTCTACGTGCCCAAAGGCGGCTTGCGCCTGGGCCACATCGGACTTTGGGTGATCTACCCCTTGGTGTATTTCGCCTATGTCCTGCTGCGCGGGGAATTATTGGCGGCCTACCCCTACCCTTTCATCGACGTAGCGAGCCTGGGTTATCCACAGGTGTTCATCAATGCCGGGGGGATATTGCTGGGGTTTATCGCGATTGCGTTGGGGGTGGTGGGGTTGGATCGGTGGTTGGGCATCAAGGAAAAACCGTGACCCCCTGTGGGAGCGAGCTTGCTCGCGATGGCGGCGGCACATTCAACAATGCCTCAAGCTGACCCACCGCTATCGCGAGCAAGCTCGCTCCCACAGGGGGTTGTGTTCACAAGTGGACATCAGCGCCTTGCCGGCAACATCCACACCAACCCACTGGCCTTGGCCCGTTCATGACACAGCGCCAACACACTGCGCCGCTCATCGTTGTCCATCCGGCTCCAACGGGTGATCTCCGCCACGGTGCGCTGGCAACCGGTGCAGATGTCGTCATCGTCCAGTGCACAGATGTTCACGCAGGGCGAAGGCACCGGGCGTTCAGGGGCGCTCATTGTTCCTGCTCGATCAGGTCGCGGGCGTAGCGCTGGGAATTGTGCACGTAGTGCGCCGCGCTGGCCTCGAGCATTTTCTTCTGGGCCTCGGTCAGTTCACGCACCACCTTGCCGGGCGAGCCCATCACCAGCGAGCCGTCGGGAATCTCCTTGCCTTCACCGATCAGCGAGTTGGCGCCGATGATGCAGTTCTTGCCGATCTTTGCGCCGTTGAGAATCACCGCGTTGATGCCGATGAGGCTGTAGTCGCCCACCGTACAACCATGGAGCATGGCATTGTGGCCGATGGTCACGCCGGTGCCGATGGTCAGCGGATAGCCCATGTCGGTGTGCATCACCGTGCCGTCCTGCACGTTACTGTTCTTGCCGATCAGGATCAGTTCGTTGTCACCGCGCAGCACGGCGTTGAACCAGACATTGGCGCCCTCTTCGAGACGGACCTTGCCCACCAGCGTGGCGTTGGGCGCGACCCAGCTCTGTGGGTGGGTTTCGACACGGGCATCGCCCAGGCGGTATTTCATGAGGATCCTCGGGGCATCAGGTATTGATGTAGCTTTTGGGTGGCGTGTGCAGGTCGATGTCAGCGTCGTACAGCAGGTTGACCAATTCGACGATCATGATCGCCGTCAGGCCCCAGATCTTGTATTCGCCAAACCGATAGCTGGGCACGTACCAACTGCGGCCCTGGTAATCGATACGGTGCGTGTGTTCGCGCGGATCCTTGCGGAAAAACTCCAGCGGCACGCTGAACACCGCCGCGATCTCGGCATCGTTGGCCAGGTATTCGACGTAGTCCGGAACCACGCCGACATACGGCGTGACCTTGATACCGTGCAGCGAGATCAACGGGCTGAGAGGGCCGATCACTTCCACCAGGCCAGGCGGCAGGCCGATTTCTTCCTCGGCTTCGCGCAGGGCGGTGAAAATCAGGTCCGGGTCTTCCGGGTCGCGGCGCCCGCCGGGGAACGCCACTTCGCCGCCATGGGTCGACAGCCCGCTGGCGCGCAGGGTCAGTACCAGCTCCGGTTCATCACTGCGGGTAATCGGCACCAGCACCGCGGCTTCAGGGAAACGTCGGTCAGCCTGCAGATCGTGCGGGGTATGGTTGCTTACTCGATGCAGTAGCTCGTCCAGCATGAGACTTCTCGATTTGTTCGCTACCTTGCATCATGCACCAATCGTTCAAGCGGCCCAACCCCCGCACCACGTCGTGTCGCGAAACGACAACTTGCCGCACCGGCCTACGCACGCCAAGATAGGCGCAGCATTCAGGAACCCAAGCATGAAATTCTGCAGCCAGTGCGGTAACCCGGTGACCCAGCGCATCCCCGAAGGCGACTCGCGCCTGCGTTTTGTCTGCGACACCTGCCACACCATCCATTACCAGAACCCCAACATCGTGGCCGGCTGCGTACCGACCTGGGGCAGTAAAGTCCTGTTGTGCCGGCGCGCCATCGAGCCGCGGCGCGGTTACTGGACGCTGCCGGCGGGCTTCATGGAGAACGGCGAAACGGTCGAACAGGCCGCCGTGCGCGAAACCGCCGAAGAAGCCTGCGCCCGGGTGCGAAATTTGAACATCTATACGCTGATTGACGTACCGCATATCAGCCAGGTACATGTATTCTTCCGCGCCGAGCTGATGGATGAGGATTTCGCCGCTGGGCCCGAGAGCCTGGAAGTGAAATTGTTCGAAGAAGCGGACATTCCCTGGGACGAACTGGCTTTTCGTACGGTGGGCCGCACCCTGGAATATTTCTATGCCGACCGCCGCGCCGAGGATTACCCGGTGCGATCCGAATCGATTCCACCGTTGGCTCAGCCGGCCAACACCTGAAAAACCAATCAATAATAATCGCGACACCTCTAGGGATATCGTTTCAATGCGCTGGTTGCTTGTCCTGTTCTGCTTGTCGTTCACTGCGATGTCCCAGGCCGCTGCGGTGGGAACCTACAACGGCAAGGTCATCGAAAAAGTGCTGGTGCTCAAGTCCGCCCATCAATTGCAATTGATCAACGACGGCAAGCCGCTCAAGACCTATCGCATCTCCCTGGGCAAGGGCGCCAAGAAAGGTCCCAAGCTGATCGAGGGCGACAAGCGCACCCCCGAAGGCTTCTATTGGCTGGATTGGCGCAAGACCAGCGACCGGTTCTATCTGTCGATGCATATCTCCTACCCCAACATCAGCGACGCCGCCCGCGCCCGCCGCGAAGGCGTTGAGCCGGGGGGCATGATCATGATCCACGGCACGCCGGATTCGGAAGAGAACCCTGAGCAGTTGTTCCATACGCTGGACTGGACCGATGGCTGCATCGCCATGCGCAATGTGGACATGCGCGAGGTGTGGAACCTGGTGCCGGATGGGACGATGATCGAGATTCGGCCGTAGCCCCCTTTTCTTGCGGCGAGGAGCCCCTGTGGCGAGGGAGCTTGCTCCCTCGCCACAGAGGGTGGTATCAATCAGCCTTTTGTTACAAGTCCAAGAACCGGAACGCAATCCCCTCCCCCAGCCGTGATCTACCCTCAGAACTGATGCGGTGGTTCGGCTCGCTGTGCCCCGCAGAATCCAAAGTGAGACGTGTCACGTCGAAGCATAGGTAGTCATGACGTATGTGATTCGACAGGGCTTCACCTGTTTCAGATGAGACATCAAATCATGACAACTCATAACAGTTTTATACGGACAACAGCGGTTGCGATGGTCGCGTTCGCGGGTGTGTGGCAGTTGGGCACCGATGCGTGGGGGGCCGATGGAAAAGAGGAGCCGTGGTATACCGCCTGGCTTCAGGTCACGGCGGATCCGAGCGTGGATATCCGCAAAACCACACCCTCGTTGCGCTGGCGTACCGACATGGACACGCTTTATCGGGGAGATACGACGGGTCAGGGCCTCAGTGCCTTCGAGAAGGGGCTGTTGCCCAAAGCCGTGGGCACTCCCGAGGAGCAATGGGGATACGACTGGATCACCCACGCGAGCGGAAGCGCGGGGACGGTGTTCAGCAGCACAACGCGCAGCCTGGTCTGGGCCCAGCACTACGCCATGGAGTGGGTGTACGAGTTCACTGCCCCTCACGGAATCGATCAAGTGCAATCGGGGGGACCTTTCCCCGGCGAGCAGGAAATCAGCTACCCGGGCGGGGTCAAGGGGCACTTCATCAAGAAGGCCTGCGCCAAAGACGATCTTGCCAAATGCACGCCGAACCCGAACTACCGAGAACCCACCGGTCGCGAGTCGATGCAGGACGTCGCCGCAATCTCCATCAACTGGAGTCGACTGACGCCTCCAGTGGGGCTGACATGGGTAACGACTAAGCAATCCCTCTGGGCAGTCGGCTCTGCGACGATCAACCCCGTGCAGGGAGCGGATGCGCTTGCCAATGGTCTACGGGCCTGGAACTCTTTGCCACCAAGTTTGAGGTCAGTGCGCAGGCCGGAGTCTCCCATGGCCGGATCGATCGTTGTAGCATTTCGCGATTATAGCGAAGCCAAGCTCTGGGCAACCCAGGAAGCAGCAAACGGCGGCTGGGTCTATGAAGTCAGGCCCAACAGCGTGGCGGTGGATTTGTCGGTACGTAACGCTGGTTCGCGTGAAGGCGCCTTCGCGTTCATCGGCGGTATCAAGGGAGGTCTGTTGATGAATGCCCGACGGTTCGAGAAAGGTGTGAGTGAACCGGTTGAGTGCATTGGCATCGAAAAAGAAGTTTGCCGGCGCGAGAACATCCACCAATAGTTTTCGCAGGCTAATGCCAATCACTGTGGCAAAGAGCACGCTCCCACAATGGTGTTGTGAACGCCACTAACCACTGTGGGAGCGAGCTTGCTCGCGATGGGGCCGGCACTTATGGCATCAAGTCCGAAGCTCTACCCGGTCCAAGGCCTTGTTTGCCAACAGCGTTCCCAGCTCGATCATCTGCGCCACGCCCAACGCCACATGCCGCCGCGAACCGTCCAAGTCAAACAGGAGGTCGCTAAGCACCGCATTGGCCGAGGCCAGGGTTTCGCTGAGGTTGGCCAGCAAGGTTTCGGTGTCAACGTTGTCCGATACGGTGAACAACTGCACCGAGGGTTGGGGTTCTGGTTCGCTGTCGTCGGGCTTGAGGTAATGGTCCATCGCGCGGTCGGCGGCGTCTTTCAGCTTGTCGGGGGCGTAGTCGCTGTAGGGGAAGGTGGAGGCGGGTTTTGGCATGTCAGAATTATTTTTCAATTGAAGCTCCTTTAAATTAATGGAGCCCAGGACAAAACGTCCGGGCCTGTTGCCCCTTGATTTTTTTCGGACGGTCAAACCCGGTCGCTGAATTGGCAGCGACACCCAGAGGCTAGAGCCCTCGCTTCCGAGGGACAACCTTAAAAACATGTCGGAAACTTCGGTCCGTCTGACAGACCAGCCATCTGATCAGGGATGTTTCGCACAAATTTCAGATAGGCTTTTTTTGGATGGCGTTGGGTACATATCCATTGCTGCGGTAACGGCTACTGGCGGTTCCGCTCTTACAGCGGCTCACTTTTGAGAAGCGCAAAAGTAAGCAAAACGCTTTTGCCCCACCACTTGGCACCTCGCCTAGGCTCGGTGTGCCCTCACTCCGGCATTGCTCCGTGGGCCCGCCGCGAAGGGCCATCCATGGCCCAGCGCGGCTAACCCGGCATCCATGCCGGGTTGCCCACTGCGCAATGCCTGCGTTCGGCCAGCGTGGTTAATGGGGCGCCGAGATCAACGTCCACCGCGAGGCGGCCTGGTAGCCGACCTGGTTCTTGGTGGGACCGCGTTTCTCCTGTGGGAGCGAGCCGGCCAACTGGCCCAACATCCATGTGACTGAACCACTGCCATCGCGAGCAAGCTCGCTCCCACATTGGATCTTCAGCCGACACAATATTCGTGTGCACCCGGAGTTCCTTTGCGGGAGAGAGCTTGCTCGCGATGAGGCCAGCAGCCCAACATCCATGTGACTGAACCACCGCCATCGCGAGCAGGCTCGCTCCCACATTTAATCTCCAGTGAACACAAAATTCATGTCCAACACAGAACCACTGTGGGAGCGGGCTTGCTCGCGAAAGCGGTGGGTCAGCTTGCATCAGTATTGGATGTACCGCCGTCTTCGCGAGCAAGCTTTGCTCCCACAGATCTGACAGGTGTACGACCGGGAGAGCCAGGTCGGCTCTAAGGCCGCCTCGCGGTGGACGTTGATCTCGGGCGCCCCGTTAACCACGATGGCCGAACGCAGGCATTGCGCAGTGGGCAACCCGGCATGGATGCCGGGTTAGCCGCGCTGGGCCATGGATGGCCCTTCGCGGCGGCCCACGGAGCAATGCTGGAGTGAGGGCATGCCGAGCCTAAGCGAGGCACCAAGTGGTGGGGCAAAGCGCTTTTGGTTACTTTTGGCGCTCTCCAAAAGTGACCCGCTGTAAGAGCGGAACCGTCAGCCGCCGTGACCGCAGCAACGGATATACACACAAAACCCACACCCAATAAAAAACCCGCTGATCCACTCAGCGGGTTTTTCATTTAAGCGATTTAAGCGCAGGAAGATCAAAAATCCTCCAACCGCCACACCTCATAAGCCGGCGTCTCATAGGGATGGCTGAGTTTCAAAACCTCCACCACCGCACGAATCAACTCATCAGCCACGACAAGCTCCACCTTCCACTCCTCAACCTGTTCAACCTGCCCCGCCTCGCCAATGAACGGCTGGCTGCCGTCCAAAGGGCGAAACTGGCCCAGGCCCAACACTTGCCAGGCACAGTGCTCATAGTCGCCGATTCGCCCGCCACCGGCGGCGAACACGGCGCTTTTGACCACGTCCAGATGGCTGGCCGGGACGAAGAAGCAGAGCTTGTACACCGCCTTAGTTCACCCAGACGCGCGCGTTGCGGAACATGCGCATCCATGGCGCGTCTTCGTTCCAGTCGTCCGAACGCCACGAGTTCTGCACCGCGCGGAACACACGCTCCGGGTGCGGCATCATGATCGTGACGCGGCCGTCGCGGCTGGTCAGCCCGGTGATCCCACGCGGCGAGCCGTTCGGGTTGGCCGGGTAGGTTTCGGTGACCTTGCCGTGGTTGTCGACAAAACGCAGCGACACGCAACCGGACAGGTCAGCTTCGAGCAGTGCTTCTTCGCTTTCGAATTCCGCATGGCCTTCGCCGTGGGCGATGGCGATCGGCATGCGCGAACCGGCCATGCCCTGCAGGAAGATCGAGTTCGACTCCTGGACCTGGACCATCGCCACGCGCGCTTCGAACTGCTCGGAACGGTTACGCACGAAGTGCGGCCAGAACTCGCTGCCCGGGATCAGTTCGTGCAGGTTGGACATCATCTGGCAACCGTTGCACACGCCGAGGGTGAAGCTGTCGGTGCGTTCGAAGAAGCCCTGGAACGCATCGCGGGCGCGGCTGTTGAACAACGCCGACTTGGCCCAGCCTTCACCGGCACCCAACACGTCACCGTAGGAGAAACCGCCGCAAGCGACCATGCCCTTGAAGTCATTCAGGTCGACACGACCGGCGAGGATGTCGCTCATGTGCACGTCGATCGCGTTGAAACCGGCGCGGTCGAATGCCGCCGCCATTTCCACCTGACCGTTGACGCCCTGCTCGCGCAAGACCGCCACTTGTGGGCGAATACCCTTCTTGATGTAAGGCGCGGCCACGTCGTGGTTGACGTCGTAGCTGAGCTTGGCGCTCAGGCCCGGGTTGTCTTCTTCCAGCAGCACGTCGAATTCCTGCTCGGCACAGTCGGCGTTGTCGCGCAGGCGCTGGATCTGGTAGCTGGTTTCCGCCCACTGGCGCTGCAACAGGCTGCGCTGGCCTTCGAAGACGGTGTCGCCGTTGAAGGTGATGTTGATGTGGGCGTTGTTGATCGGCTGGCCGATCACCGAGACGCAGTCGGCCAGGCCGGCTGCGCTGAACTGGGCGAGGATGTCCGGGGTGGCGTCCTGGCGAACCTGGATCACCGCGCCCAACTCTTCGTTGAACAGGATGGCCGGGATTTCGGCCTTGGACTCGGCAACGCTGTCGAGGGTCAGGCTCAGGCCGCAATGGCCGGCGAAGGCCATTTCCACCACAGTGGTCAGCAAACCACCGTCGGAACGGTCGTGGTAAGCCAGCAGGTGACCGTCGGCGTTGAGACCCTGGATGACGGCGAAGAACGCCTTCAGGTCTTCGGCATCGTCGACGTCCGGCGCTTGCGAGCCGAGCTTGCCATGCACCTGGGCCAGGATCGAGGCGCCCATGCGGTTCTGGCCACGGCCCAGGTCGATCAGGATCAGGTCGGTGGTGCCCTTGTCCATGCGCAGTTGCGGGGTCAGGGTCTGGCGGATGTCGGTGACCGGGGCGAAGCCAGTCACGATCAGCGACAGCGGCGAGGTCACGCTCTTGTCCACGCCTTCGTCGTTCCAGCGCGTGGCCATGGACATCGAGTCCTTGCCCACCGGAATGGTGATGCCCAGCTCAGGGCACAGCTCCATGCCAACAGCCTTGACGGTGTCGTACAGGCGGGCGTCTTCACCTGGGTGACCGGCGGCGGACATCCAGTTGGCCGACAGCTTGATGTCGGAAATCTTGCCGATACGCGAAGCCGCGATGTTGGTCAGGGTCTCGCCGATCGCCATGCGGCCCGACGCCGGGGCGTCCAGCAGCGCCAGCGGCGTGCGCTCGCCCATCGCCATGGCTTCACCGGTGTAGACGTCGAAGCTGGTGGCGGTCACGGCAACGTCAGCCACCGGCACCTGCCACGGGCCAACCATCTGGTCACGGGCCACAAGGCCGGTGATGGTGCGGTCGCCGATGGTGATCAGGAAACTTTTGCTCGCCACGGCCGGGTGATGCAGCACGCGCTCGATGGACTCGGCGATATCGAGTGTCGACGGATCGAAATCGTCGCCCAGCTCTGCTTCGCGAACGGCCGAACGGTGCATGCGCGGGGCCTTGCCCAGCAGCACTTCCAGCGGCATGTCCACCGGACTGTTGCCGAAATGGCTGTCGGTGACGGTCAGTTGCGGCTCGGCGGTAGCCTCGCCCACCACGGCGAACGGGCAGCGCTCGCGCTCGCAAATGGCCTGGAAACGTTCGAAGTCGGCCGGACCGACCGCCAGGACGTAACGCTCCTGGGATTCGTTGCTCCAGATTTCGTGCGGGGCCATACCCGGCTCGTCGTTCGGAATGTTGCGCAGTTCGAAGCGGCCACCACGGCCACCGTCGTTGACCAGCTCCGGGAAGGCGTTGGACAGGCCGCCCGCGCCGACGTCGTGAATGAAGCTGATGGGGTTGTGTTCACCCAACTGCCAGCAACGGTCGATGACTTCCTGGCAACGGCGTTCCATTTCCGGGTTTTCCCGCTGGACCGAGGCGAAGTCCAGGTCCGCCGAGCTGGTGCCGGTGGCCATGGAGGAAGCGGCGCCGCCACCCAGGCCGATGAGCATGGCCGGGCCACCGAGGACGATCAGCTTGGAGCCGACCAGGATCTCGCCTTTTTGAACGTGTTCGGCGCGGATGTTGCCCATGCCGCCAGCGAGCATGATCGGCTTGTGGTAACCACGGACTTCTTCACCACGCGGGGTGGTGATGGACTGTTCGAAGGTACGGAAGTAGCCGGTCAGGGCCGGACGGCCGAATTCGTTGTTGAACGCCGCGCCCCCCAGGGGACCTTCGATCATGATGTCGAGGGCGTTGACGATGCGCTCAGGCTTGCCGTACGGCTTTTCCCACGGCTGTTCGAAGCCCGGGATCTGCAGGTTCGACACGGTGAAGCCGGTCAGGCCGGCCTTGGGCTTGGCACCGCGCCCGGTGGCGCCTTCGTCGCGGATCTCGCCACCGGAACCGGTGGACGCGCCCGGGAACGGGGCAATCGCGGTCGGGTGGTTGTGGGTCTCGACCTTCATGAGAATGTGCACCGGCTCCTGGACCGCACCGTACTGGCGGGTCTCAGGGTTCGGGTAGAAACGACCGGCAACGCTACCGACGATCACCGCCGCGTTGTCCTTGTAGGCCGACAGCACACCTTCGTTGTGCATCTGGTAGGTGTTCTTGATCATGCCGAACAGGCTTTTTTCCTGGTCCTGGCCGTCAATGTCCCAACTGGCGTTGAAGATCTTGTGGCGGCAGTGCTCGGAGTTGGCCTGGGCGAACATCATCAGTTCGATGTCGTGGGGGTTGCGCTTCAAGCCCTGGAAGGCGTTGACCAGGTAATCGATCTCGTCTTCGGCCAGGGCCAGGCCCAGCTCGACGTTGGCTTTTTCCAGCGCGGCACGGCCGCCGCCCAGTACGTCGATAGCGGTCAGAGGCTTGGGTTCGGCATGGCTGAAGAGGCCGGCGGCCTGCTCCAGGTTGCCCAGGACGACCTGGGTCATGCGGTCATGCAGGCCTTCGGCGATCAGTTGGGCCTCGGCCTCGCTGAACTCACCGGCGACATAAAAGGCAATACCGCGCTCCAGGCGCTGGATTTTCGCCAGGCCGCAGTTGCGGGCGATGTCGCTGGCCTTGCTCGACCACGGCGAAATGGTGCCGAAACGCGGCAGTACCAGGAACAGACGACCGGCCGGCTCCTGGACAGGAACACTGGGACCGTACTTCAGAAGGCGCGCGAGCACCTGCTGTTCGTCGCCGGTCAAACCGCCGGTGACTTCGGCGAAGTGAGCGAATTCAGCATACAAGCCACTGACAGCCGGAACCTTCTGGCTCAGTTGCTCAAGGAGTTTGCTGTGGCGAAAGGCAGAAAGGGCAGGAGCGCCGCGCAGGATCAACATCTTCGGGACAGCCTCGGGAAGGGGTGTGCTTTGAGGCCGTGCATTCTAGCCTAAACCGCCGGCAACGGCACCCGAAACGGCACGCGCGATGCTGGCCGAATGTCGGTCTTTGCGCACATGGCGGTATTGGACACCCGCACCAAGGTTTTCGCAGAGTTATTTTTCAGCGACGCAAAGCCCTGCGCGCCCCGGCCGGCTGGTGCTGCGGACATGTTTTGCAATGGCTAGCAGACTGGCCTTTTGCTGTCGAGATATGGCGGTAGGGGCCGTTTGCGTATACTGCGCAGATGTTTTCCCCAACGGCTTTGCGTCCGCGATATGCCAGATGGCTGATCGCAACCGGACTCTTCCTGGTGCTCGGTGGTTGTGTTGAGAAACCCAACACACTGGAGCGCGTAAAGGAGGATGGCGTGCTGCGGGTGGTTACCCGAAACAGCCCTGCCACCTACTTCCAGGATCGCAATGGTGAAACCGGCTTCGAATACGAGCTGGTGAAGCGCTTCGCCGACGATTTGGGCGTGGAACTGAAGATCGAGACCGCCGACAACCTCGACGATCTGTTCAACCAGATCGGCAAGCCCAACGGTCCGGTACTCGCGGCGGCGGGCCTTGTCAGCAGCGAACAGCGCAAGAAGCAGGTGCGGTTCTCCCGCTCCTACCTGGAAGTCACCCCGCAAATCATCTACCGCAACGGCCAATCACGCCCCACCGACGCGGCGGCCCTGGCGGGCAAGAAGATCATGGTGCTCAAGGGCAGCACTCACGCTGAACAACTGGCCCAGCTGAAACAGCAGTATCCGGGCATCGAGTACGAAGAGTCCGACGCGGTTGAAGTGGTCGACCTGCTGCGCATGGTCGACGAGGGCCAGATCGACCTGACGCTGGTGGATTCCAACGAAGTGGCGATGAACCAGGTGTACTTCCCCAACGTGCGCGTGGCGTTCGACCTGGGCGATGCCCGCAGCCAGAGTTGGGCGGTTGCCCCTGGCGAGGACAACAGCCTGCTCAACGAGATCAACAGCTACCTGGACAAGGTGCAGAAGAACGGCACCCTGCAGCGCCTCAAAGACCGTTATTACGGGCACGTTGACGTCCTAGGCTACATGGGCGCCACCACGTTCGCCCAACACTTGCAGCAACGACTGCCCAAATACGAACAACATTTCAAGGCCTACGCCAAGAAAGAGAAAGTCGACTGGCGCCTGCTGGCCGCGATCGGCTACCAGGAATCGCTGTGGCAACCGACGGTCACCTCCAAGACTGGCGTGCGCGGCCTGATGATGCTGACCCAGAACACCGCCCAGGCCATGGGCGTATCCAACCGCCTGGATCCGAAGCAAAGCATCATGGGCGGCGCCAAGTACCTGGCCTACATGAAGGAGCAGTTGGACGAAAGCATCGAGGAGCCGGACCGCACCTGGTTCGCCCTCGCCGCCTATAACGTGGGCAGCGGTCACCTGGACGACGCCCGCAAACTGGCGGCCAAGGAAGGGCTGAACCCGAACAAGTGGCTGGATGTGAAGAAGATCCTGCCGCGCCTGTCCCAGAAACAGTGGTACAGCAAGACCCGCTACGGCTACGCCCGGGGCGGCGAGCCAGTGCATTTCGTGGCGAACATCCGTCGCTACTACGACATCCTGACCTGGGTCACGCAGCCGCAGCTCGAAGGCAACCAGGTGGCCGAGGGCAACCTGCATGTGCCGGGTGTCGACAAG
Organism: Pseudomonas sp. Lb2C2; assembly: GCF_052112205.1. Lineage (NCBI taxonomy): Bacteria > Pseudomonadati > Pseudomonadota > Gammaproteobacteria > Pseudomonadales > Pseudomonadaceae > Pseudomonas > Pseudomonas sp. Lb2C2. The sequence continues at coordinate 447,068 of NZ_JAUTYW010000005.1, forward strand.
AGCAAGCCGAGCCAGGAATCCCCGCAGCTATAACAGCTGTACACAACTTCTGATGCTGTGATGAACCCGTGGCGAGGGAGCTTGCTCCCGCTCGGTTGCGTAGCGACCGCAAAATCTTGGGGCCGCTTCGCAGCCCAGCGGGAGCAAGCTCCCTCGCCACAATGGATCAGGCAAGCCTTAATTAAGCTGTATGGGATGGGGTCAGGATCTGGCGGCAGCCAGGATCAGCGCTTTCATTTCCGACACAGCCGACTTGAACCCGACGAACAACGCATGGGCCACCAGCGCGTGGCCGATATTCAGCTCGTTGATGCCCTTGATGGCCGCGACGGCTTCGACGTTGTGATAGTGCAGGCCATGGCCGGCGTTGACGATCAGGCCCTGGGCCAGGCCGAAGGCGACGCCATCAGCTACTCGTTGCAGCTCATCGGCCACGTCCGTGGGGGTCTCGGCATCGGCGTAACGGCCGGTGTGCAGTTCGATGGCCGGCGCACCAACACGCTTGGAAGCCTCGATCTGCCGTTCGTCGGCGTCAATGAACAACGACACCTCGGCGCCGATCTTCGACAGGCGTTCCACCGCCAGGCTGATCCGCGCCTCCTGCCCCGCTACGTCGAGGCCGCCTTCGGTGGTCAGCTCCTGACGCGTCTCCGGCACCAGGCAGATGTGCGCCGGGCGAATGAGCTCGGCGAACGCCATCATTTCTTCGGTCACGCCCATTTCGAAGTTCATGCGGGTTTGCAGCACATCCTTGAGCAGCAGCACGTCACGCTCCTGGATATGGCGACGGTCTTCACGCAGGTGCACGGTGATGCCGTCGGCGCCCGCCTCTTCCGCGTCCAGTGCGGCCTTGACCGGGTCCGGGTAACGGGTACCGCGGGCCTGGCGCAGGGTGGCGACATGGTCGATGTTCACGCCGAGAAGAATGCGATTGCTGGTGCTCACGAAAAGGCTCCTGAATGGACGAATAGTCGGCCCACAGCATACGGGTTGATCAGGGCTTGCGAAACAGCTCGCGACTGACCAGTGGCCGCCCGTCCAGATGCACGGCCAGCGCCTGGCGCATCAGCCGCTTGGCCGCCGACAAGGCTCCCGGGGCACTCCAGTCGGCCTCGGCCATGGCCAGCAGCTCGGCACCGTTGAACAGCCCAGGTTGCAACAGGTAGACCTGCTCCAGGCCGGCATCCACCTGCAAGCGGTACAGGCCATCGGCGGCGATAGGCTCGCCGTGCAGGTCGGTGTTCAGGGCGAAACCATAGCCGAGGTCATCCAGCAGCCGCCATTCGAAGGAGCGCAGCAGCGGCTCCAGCGGCCGGCCTTCGGCCAGGGCCAGCAGCGTGGCGGCATAGTGGTCGAAGACCGCCGGATGGGGATCTTCGGCGGGCAGCAGGCGGATCAGTAGTTCATTGAGGTACAAGCCACTGAACAATGCCTCGCCGTTGAGCCACGCGGCGACGCCATTGCTTTCCATGCGCCCGACATTTTTCAACTCACCCCGGCCACGGAACTCGACTTCCAGCGGCACGAACGGCCGCGCCAACGTCCCGGCCTTGCCCCGCGCCCCACGCAATACTGCCCGCAACCGCCCTTGCGGCGTGAGGAAGTCCACCAGGGCGCTGCTTTCGCGGTAGGCACGGCTGTGGAGGACGTAGGCGGGTTGGCCGGTGGGTTGGGTTGGGGGCATGGGAATCAGAGTTCTCAATGGACGAGCAGAGTTTTTAAACAGCCCCAAACCAATGTGGGAGCGAGCTTGCTCGCGATAGCGGTCTGTCAGTCAACATCCATGTTGAACAGCAGGCCCTCATCGCGAGCAAGCTCGCTCCCACAATGGTTCTCGGTACATCCAGTCAGCTGATCAGAGGTCGCCGTAACCCAACGAACGCAACGCTCGCTCGTCGTCGGACCAGCCACCCTTCACCTTGACCCACAGGTTGAGCATGATCTTGGAGTCGAACAGCAGCTCCATGTCCTTGCGCGCCTCGGTGCCGATGCGCTTGATGCGCTCGCCCTTATCGCCAATGATGATTTTCTTCTGGCCGTCACGTTCGACGAGGATCAGCGCATGGATATGCAGGGTCTTGCCCTGTTGCTTGAACTCTTCGATCTCGACCGTGATCTGGTACGGCAGCTCGGCGCCCATCTGGCGCATGATTTTCTCACGCACCAGCTCGGCGGCGAGGAAACGGCTGCTGCGGTCGGTGATCTGGTCTTCGGGGAAGAAATGATCGTTTTCCGGCAGGTGTTCGGCAATCACCCGCTCCAACGCGTCGAGGTTATGGCCGTGCTGGGCAGAGATCGGGATGATCTGGGCGTTCGGCAACTGTTCCTGCAACCAGGTCAGGTGCGGCATCAGTTCAGCCTTGTCTTCGATGCGATCGGTCTTGTTCAGCGCTACGATCAAGGGACCGGTCACGTACTGGACGCGCTCGAGGACCATCTGGTCTTCTTCGGTCCACTTGGTGCGGTCGACCACGAAGATCACCACGTCGACGTCTTTCAACGCCGCCGAGGCAGTCTTGTTCATGTAGCGATTCAGGGCCTTTTCGCCGCCCTTGTGCATGCCCGGGGTGTCGACGTAGATCGCCTGCACGGCGCCTTCGGTCTTGATGCCCAGCATGTTGTGGCGGGTGGTCTGGGGCTTGCGCGAGGTGATCGCCAGCTTCTGGCCCAGGATGTGGTTCAGCAGCGTGGACTTGCCCACGTTCGGCCGACCGACAATGGCGACATAGCCGCAGCGGGTGACGGTTGTATCAGTCATTGCCATTCTCCACACCCAGGGCAATCAGTGCTGCGGCGGCCGCTACCTGTTCGGCAATACGACGACTCACACCCTGACCCCGGCTTTTTTCATTCAATAGGACCACTTCGCATTCGACGAAGAAGGTTCGGCAATGCGGCTCACCCTGGATATCCACGACTTCGTAGCGCGGTAACTCGCAACTGCGCGATTGCAGGAATTCCTGCAGACGGGTCTTGGGGTCCTTGTTGGTGTCCACCAGCGTCAGGCTGTCGATCTCGGAGGTCAGCCAGGCCAGCACGCGTTCACGCGCCATTTCCATGCCTGCATCCAGGTAGATCGCGCCAATCAACGCTTCCAGGGCATCGGCCAGGATCGACTCGCGACGGAAACCGCCGCTTTTCAACTCACCGGAGCCCAGGCGCAGATAGTCGCCCAGGTCGAAACCACGGGCCAATACGGCCAGGGTCTCACCTTTTACCAATCGTGCGCGCAAACGCGACAACTGGCCTTCGCGGGCCAGCGGGAAACGCTCGAACAGCGCCTCGCCGGCCACGAAGTTGAGGATGGCATCACCGAGGAATTCCAGGCGTTCGTTGTTGCGCCCGGCAAAACTGCGGTGAGTGAGGGCCAGGAGCATCAGGTCCTGGTCCTTGAAGGTGTAACCGAGCTGACGCTCGAGACGGCTTAGAGAAACGCTCACGGTTTACCCACGCTGAGTTCGTGGCTGGATTCCACCGCCACGGCGGCAAGGCGCCGTTGGCTTGGGACAATTAACGCTGTGTTCAAAAATACGTCCTGACTATCGTTGGCTTCATGCCTTCGGGCAACCTTGCGCAGGCTCCAGAAAAGCATTCGGCGCTGTGTTCAACAGCGCCGTGTGTGATTACTTGATCAGGCCAACCCGCGAGAAATTCGGCAGGTGACTGAGTTTGGGTTCCGGCCAGCTCATCCAGACCGCAAAGGCCTTGCCGACGATGTTCCGGTCCGGAACCATGCCCAGCAGGTTCTTGGGAATGTTCGGATCATCCCAGTAACGGCTGTCGTTGGAGTTGTCGCGGTTGTCGCCCATCATGAAATAGTGCCCCGCCGGCACGGTCCATGAACGGTCCGGCGTTGCGCGGTAGCGGCTCATTTCCTTGCGGATCAGGTGTTCGGTCTCGCCGAGTTTTTCCCGGTAGAGCTCGGCACTGCCCAGCGTACCCGGCTCGGAGCCAAGCAACTGTTCGGCCACCGATTCGCCATTGACGAACAGGCGCTTGTCGGCGGTGTAGCGGACCGTGTCGCCCGGCAGGCCGACAACACGCTTGATGTAGTTGACGTTCGGGTCGCTTGGGAAGCGGAACACCATGACATCGCCGCGTTGCGGATCACCGACTTCGATGACTTTCTTGTCGATCACTGGCAGGCGAATCCCGTAGGAGAACTTGTTCACCAGGATGAAATCACCCACGTCCAGGGTCGGCTTCATCGAGCCGGACGGGATCTGGAACGGCTCCACCAGGAACGAGCGCAGCACCAGCACGATGAACAGCACCGGAAAGAACGACTTGCCGTATTCGACCAGCAGCGGTTCCTTGTTGAGCTTTTCGACCACCACACCATCAGGCTGGCTGACGCTGCCCTGATAAGAGGCGATGGCCGCCCGGCGCCGAGGCGCCAGGAACAACAGATCAAGCAACGCCAACAGGCCGCAGACAAACACGGCGATAACCAGCAACAGCGGGAAATTTAGCGACATAGGACCTAACTATCCAACCTGAGCACCGCAAGGAAGGCTTCCTGTGGAATTTCCACGTTACCGACCTGCTTCATGCGTTTTTTACCGGCCTTCTGCTTTTCCAACAGCTTGCGCTTACGGCTGACGTCGCCACCGTAGCATTTGGCCAATACGTTCTTTCTGAGCGCCTTGACGGTTGTACGCGCCACAATCTGCCCGCCAATGGCGGCCTGGATTGCCACATCGAACATCTGCCGCGGAATCAGTTCCTTCATCTTCTCGGTCAATGCACGACCTTTGTAGTGCGCGTTGTCACGGTGCACGATCAATGCCAGGGCATCGACTTTCTCACCGTTGATCAGCACATCCAGCTTCACCAGATTAGCCGATTGGTAACGATCGAAATGATAGTCCAGCGAAGCATAGCCGCGACTGGTGGATTTGAGGCGGTCGAAGAAGTCCAGCACCACTTCGTTCATCGGCAGGTCGTAGGTCACCTGGACCTGCGTGCCGAGGAACAGCATGTCGTGCTGCACGCCGCGCTTCTCGATGCACAGGGTAATGACGTTACCCAGGTGCTCCTGAGGCACAAGAATGTTGGCCCGCACGATCGGCTCGCGCATGTCCTCGATGGCCGACAGGTCCGGCAGCTTGGACGGGTTGTCGACGTAGATGGTTTCGCCGTTCTTGAGCAGCAGCTCGAAAATAACCGTCGGTGCCGTGGTGATCAGGTCCAGGTCGTACTCGCGCTCCAGGCGCTCCTGGATGATTTCCATGTGCAACATGCCCAGGAACCCGCAACGGAAGCCGAAGCCCAGGGCGTCGGAGCTTTCCGGGGTGTATTGCAGGGACGAGTCGTTCAGGGTCAGCTTTTGCAGGGCTTCGCGGAAATCCTCGAAGTCGTCGGAGCTGACCGGGAACAGGCCGGCATAGACCTGCGGCTGGATGCGTTTGAAACCTGGCAGCACATCGACGTCGGGGGTGGAGCTCAAGGTCAGGGTGTCGCCGACCGGCGCCCCGTGGATGTCCTTGATGCCGGCGATGATGAAGCCCACTTCACCGGCCTTCAGGTCTACGGTGGCAGTGTGCTTGGGGTTGAATACACCGACGCTGTCCACCAGGTGGATCTTGCCGGTGGACTTGACCAGGATCTTGTCGCCCTTCTTCACGCGGCCATGGCGCACACGAACCAGGGAGACCACGCCCAGGTAGTTGTCGAACCAGGAGTCGATGATCAACGCCTGCAGCGGATCTTCGATGTTGCCGGTCGGCGCGGGAATGGTATGCACCAGGCGCTCGAGCACTTCGTCCACACCCAGGCCGGTCTTGGCGCTGCAGGTGACCGCGTCGGTGGCATCGATGCCGATGATTTTCTCGATTTCTTCCTTCACGCGGTCCGGATCGGCCTGGGGCAGGTCGATCTTGTTCAGTACCGGCATGACTTCCAGGCCCTGCTCGATGGCCGTGTAGCAGTTGGCAACCGACTGGGCTTCGACGCCCTGGCCAGCATCGACCACCAGCAATGCGCCCTCACAGGCCGCCAACGACCGGCTGACTTCATAGGTGAAGTCGACGTGGCCCGGGGTATCGATGAAGTTCAGCTGATAGGTGATGCCGTCGCGGGCCTTGTAGTAGAGGGTAACGCTGTGGGCCTTGATGGTGATCCCGCGTTCACGCTCCAGGTCCATGGAGTCCAGGACCTGGGCTTCCATTTCGCGCTCGGCCAGGCCGCCGCACATCTGGATGAAGCGATCGGCCAGCGTCGACTTGCCATGGTCAATGTGGGCGATGATGGAGAAATTGCGGATATGACTCAAATCACTCACGGATCAACACTCAAAAAGGCTGCAGGCATAGCCCGCCGAAAAATAGCCGGGAATTGTACCTGATACACCGCGCAAGTGGGAGCAAAGCTTGCTCGCGAAACAGCCACCCCGATCTATGAAAGACCACAGGGCCTTCATCGCGGGCAAGCCTTGCCCCCACAGCCCTCTCGCTACACGAGCAATCAACCGGCCCGACGCAACAGCCAGAGCCCGGCCAACGCGCAGACACCGGCCGGCACCAGCACCGCAAACAGCGGCGAGAAGCCGAACACCAGGCTCGACGGCCCCAGCAGGTCCTGGGCGATACGGAAAGTGAAGCCCACCAGCACGCCGGTAAACACCCGCTGGCCGAGGGTCACCGAACGCAGCGGGCCAAAGATGAAGGAGATCGCCATCAGTACCAGGGCGGCAGTGACCAACGGTTGCAACACCTTGACCCAAAAAGCCAGCCAGTAGCGGCCGTTATTCAGGCCCTGGTCCGCCAGGTAGTGGATATAACCCCACAAGCCGGTAATCGACAGGGATTCAGGTGCCATCACCACGGTACTGAGCAACTGCGGGCTGATCGACACATCCCAACGTTCCTGTGGGGCGGCGACCACCTCGGTGCGCTTGTCATGGAACAAGGTGGTGGTGACATCATTCAGTTGCCAGTGATCCTCGGCGAATTTGGCGCGCTTGGCGAAACTCGACGACAGCATGTGCCGTTGCTCGTCGAAGCGATAACGGGTCACGCCATACAGAATGCCGTTGGGCTGGACCGAGTTGATGTGGATGAACTCGTCGCCCTGGCGGTGCCACAGGCCGTGCTTGGCGCTTTGCGCATCGCCGCCACCCTGGGCCAGGGAACGGTTGGCCTGGGCAGTATTCTCGGTGGCCGGGGCGATGTACTCGCCGATCAACACACCCACCAGCATCAACACCAGCATCGGCTTCATCACCGCCCAGACGATCCGACCAATGGACACGCCGGCGGCGCGCATGATGGTCAGTTCACTGTTGCTGGCCAGGCTGCCCAGGCCGATCAGACAACCAATCAGCGCGGCCATCGGCAGCATGTCATACAAGCGCCGCGGCGCCGTCAGCAGCACGTAGCTCGCCACGTCCACCAAGGTATAGGTGTCGCTGACGTCGCCCATTTCATCGATGAAGGCGAACAGGGTCGCCAGCCCCAGAATGATCCCCAGCACCGCAAGGATCGCCATGAACACACTGCTGCCGATGTAGCGATCGAGCTTAACCACGGGCCACCTCCAGCGCGCTGCGGCGACTGGCCAGCTTCAGGCGCAGTGGTTCCCAATAAAGCAGTCCCAGGCCGATGACCAGGAAGATCGAGTGCACCCACCACAAGCCCAGGGCTGGCGGGATCTTGCCTTTCTCCAACGCACCGCGGGCGGAAATCAGGATGGTCAGGTAAGCCATATAGAGAAGAATCGCCGGCAGCAGTTTGAGGAAACGCCCCTGGCGCGGATTGACCCGCGACAGCGGGACCGCCATGAGGGTCACGATGAACACCAGTAGCGGCAAGGACAGGCGCCATTGCAGCTCGGTACGGGCACGGATGTCTTTGTTGCCCAGCAGGCTGGCGGTGGACATCGCGTCGCGGTCGGTGACTTCGTCGCTGACCTCGGGCTTGGGCAACAGCACGCCATAGGTGTCGTACTTGATGGCCCGGTAATCGGCCTGCCCCGGCTTGCCGTCATAGCGATAGCCGTTTTCCAGGATCAGGTAGCGGTTGCCGTCGGGGTTGATTTCCTGCCGGCCCTTCTCGGCCACCAGCACGGAAATGCCGCGGTCTTTCTTGGTATCCGAAGACAGGTTCTTTTGTGTAATGAAGACACCGCCCAGGTCGATCCGGTCCTCCGAGAGCTGTTCGGTGTAGGTCACGCGCGTACCGTCGCGCAGGGCCTGGAAACGCCCTGGCACCAGGGTGTCGAACTCGGTCATGGCGTCCTGCTGGTTGATCAGCAGTTGAAACTGGTTGGCGCCCTGGGGGGCCAGGCTCAGGCTCAGCCACGCCACCACCAGCGCCACCACCGTGGCCGGGAACAGCGTCATGCGAAACAGGCGCTGCTGGCTCATGCCGGTGGCCGACAGCACGGTCATTTCGCTGTCCAGGTACAAGCGCCCGTAAGCCAGCAGGATGCCGAGGAACAACCCCAGCGGCAGGATCAATTGCAAGAAGCCCGGCAGGCGGAACCCCATGATCAGGAACAGCGAGCCCGGGTCCAGGGCACCGGAGGCTGCCTGGGCGAGGTATTTGATGAAGCGCCCGCTCATGATGATGACCAGCAGCACGGCGCTGACCGCGCTCAGGGTCAGCAGGACTTCGCGGGATAAATAACGGAAGACGATCAAACCAGACACTCCAGGATTGTCAGGCTAAGGCGGCCAAACAAGAAACGTATCGAGCCAGCTCATGCAGCGAGCCGCCAAAAAAAGAGCCGCATTATCCTGTGATTGGAGGCGCCTGTCACTGCGCACGCTTATAAGCAGACGCTTCACAGTCAAAAAGTTAACGGCTCCCAGGGTTGTCAGGCTCGGCCGCCGGGGTTCAAACTGCGGCCCTTGTCGCCGGCAAGTCCCGGCGCTTCTCTTATATAGAAGACAGCTGCTCAGCGCGCCACTGTCTCGGCGCCTGGCCTCTTGACCATTGACTCAGGGATCCGGACATGGAACTGGTTGTAAAAAGCGTCAGCCCAGAAACGTTGAAAACCGCCACACTGGTAGTCGCCGTCGGTGAAAACCGCAAGCTCGGCGTGGTCGCCACCCAGCTCGACACCCTGAGCGGCGGCGCCATCAGCGCCGTGCTCAAGCGCGGTGACCTGGCCGGCAAGGTCGGCCAGAGCCTGTTGCTGCACAACCTGCCCAACCTCAAGGCCGAGCGCGTATTGCTGGTGGGCGTGGGCAAGGACGCTGAACTGGGCGACCGTCCGTTCCGTAAAATCATTGCCGGCGTGCTGGGCACCCTCAAGGGCCTTGGCGGCACTGAGGCCGCCCTGGCGCTGGACGAGTTGGTGATCAAGGGCCGCGACAGCTACGGCAAGAACCGCCTGCTGGCCGAAACCCTGGTGGACGGCGAATACCAGTTCGACCAGTTCAAGAGCCAGAAAGCCGAACCCCGCGCCCTGAAGAAAATCACCCTGCTGACCATCAAGGCCGCCCAGGCTGAAGTCCAGCGCGCCGTGACCCACGCCACCGCGATTGCCAACGGCATGGCGTTCACCCGCGACCTGGGCAACCTGCCGCCGAACATCTGCCACCCGACGTTCCTCGGCGAACAGGCCAAGGCACTGGGCAAGGAATTCAAGGGCCTGAAGGTCGAAGTCTTCGACGAGAAGAAGATCAAGGACCTGGGCATGGGTTCGTTCTACTCCGTCGGCCAGGGCAGCGCCCAGCCGCCACGCCTGATCGTGATGCAATACAACGGCGGCAAGAAATCCGAGAAGCCGTACGCACTGGTCGGCAAGGGCATCACCTTCGACACCGGCGGCATCAGCCTCAAGCCCGGTGCCGGCATGGATGAGATGAAGTACGACATGGGCGGCGCCGCGAGCGTGTTCGGCACCCTGCGCGCCGTGCTCGAACTGCAACTGCCGATCAACCTGGTGTGCATCCTGGCCTGCGCCGAGAACATGCCCAGCGGCACGGCCTCGCGCCCGGGTGACATCGTCACCACCATGAGCGGCCAGACCGTGGAAATCCTCAACACCGACGCCGAAGGCCGCCTGGTGCTGTGTGACGCCCTCACCTACTCCGAGCGCTTCAAGCCGCAAGCGGTGATCGACATCGCGACCCTGACCGGCGCCTGCATCGTCGCCCTCGGCTCCCACACCTCGGGCCTGCTGGGCAACAACGATGAGCTGATCGGCCAACTGCTCAGCGCCGGCCAACAGGCCGACGACCGCGCCTGGCAGTTGCCACTGTTCGACGAGTACCAGGAGCAACTGGACAGCCCGTTCGCCGACATCGCCAACATCGGCGGCCCGAAAGCCGGGACCATCACCGCGGCCTGCTTCCTGTCGCGCTTTACCAAGAACCTGAACTGGGCGCACCTGGACATCGCCGGCACGGCGTGGACCAGCGGCGGCAAGGACAAGGGGGCCACCGGCCGTCCGGTGCCCCTGCTGACCCAGTACCTGCTGGACCGCGCCAAGGCCTGACACCAATGACCGTCGCTGGCGTCGCCCTCGGGCGGCGTCATCGGCGGCTCAGGAACCGCAATGACCAAAGTCGATTTCTATATCCTGCCCAGCGCCGATCCATCGGCGCGGCTGGATTTCGCCTGCAAGCTCGTTGAAAAGGCCTGGCGCATGGGGCACCGCATCTACCTGCATTGCAGCGATGCCGCCCAGCGCGAGGACCTGGACGCACGCCTGTGGGCTTTCAAGGGCGAGAGCTTCGTGCCCCACGGTCCAGCCGAAAACGAACCCGAGGGGTTGATCGTGCTGGGGCTGGGGGATGACTGCGGCCAGCACCAGGACTTGCTGGTCAACCTCGACCTGAAAGTACCGGCCTTTGCCCAGCGCTTCGCCCGTGTGGCGGAAGTAGTGGTCGAAGACCCGGCCATCCGACAAGCCGCGCGGGAGAGTTTCCGTTTCTACCGCGAACAGGGCTATCCTCTGCAAGACCACCGTTTACAGCGACTCTGAGCCCTACGATGGACACTCCAAAACCGCCACAAAAGCCTGCGCACCTGCTGGATGACCTCGAGTCGATCCGCCAACTGCTCGGCGACGACAACCTGCAACCGCCGCTGCTGACCGACACGGTCGTGCACGAGCCGGTGCATGACGAACAGATCCCCCTGCTGTTCGACCCGATCAACGGCCAGCCCGAACCCAAGCCGGCTGCCAAGACCGAAACCAAGGGCCCCGACGCCCTGCTGCACCTGGACCGCGAATTGCGCGCTGCCGCGCAGTTGATCATGCAAGACGTCATCGACGACTTCGCCCCGCACATCGAGACCGAGATCAAGCGTCGGCTGGATGCACGGATGGAGCGGTTGCTGAGCCAGTACGAATAACCCCGAGATTTACTGACTACCGAACACCTTGTGGGAGCGAGCTTGCTCGCGATAGCAGTGTGTCAGTCAACATCAATGTTGCTGATCTACCGCTATCGCGAGCAAGCTCGCTCCCACAAGGTGTTCGGTTGCGCCCACAAGCCATCTGCCAAGCTTCCAGCTTGCTGCATGTGGCTTGCACCAGCCCCGCCCGCTATACTTCCCGGCTTTTCCTGAATAAATGCCAATAGGGTCCCGCCGCGCATGGATAAGACCTACCAGCCGCACGCCATTGAAACTTCCTGGTACAACACCTGGGAGTCCGAGAATTATTTCGCTCCGCAAGGCGCGGGCGATTCCTACACCATCATGATCCCGCCGCCGAACGTCACCGGCAGCCTGCACATGGGCCACGGCTTCAACAACGCAATCATGGACGCGCTGATCCGTTTCCGGCGCATGCAAGGTCGCAACACCTTGTGGCAGCCGGGCACCGACCACGCCGGTATCGCCACGCAGATGCTGGTGGAGCGCCGCCTCGAAGCCCAGGGCCAGAGTCGCCATGACCTGGGTCGCGAGAAATTCCTCGAGAAAGTCTGGGAATGGAAAGACGAGTCCGGTGGCAACATCAGCCGCCAGATCCGTCGCCTCGGCTCGTCCGTGGACTGGAGCCGCGAGCGCTTCACCATGGATGACGGCCTCTCGGAAGCGGTCAAGGAAGCCTTCGTGCGCCTGCATGAAGACGGTCTGATCTATCGCGGCAAGCGCCTGGTCAACTGGGACACCAAGTTGCACACGGCCATTTCCGACCTCGAAGTGGAGAACCACGACGAGAAAGGTTTCCTGTGGAACCTGAAGTACCCGCTGGCCGACGGCGCCAAGACCGCCGAAGGCAAGGATTACCTGATTGTCGCCACCACGCGTCCGGAAACCATGCTGGGCGACTCCGCCGTGGCGGTGAACCCGAACGATGAACGCTACCAGGCGCTGATCGGCAAATTCGTCGAACTGCCTCTGGTTGGCCGTCGCATCCCGATCATCGGCGACGACTACTGCGACCCTGAATTCGGCACCGGCTGCGTGAAAATCACCCCGGCCCACGATTTCAACGACTACGAAGTCGGCAAGCGCCACAACCTGCCGCTGCTGAACATCTTCGACAAGAACGCCAACATATTGCCGGCGGCCCAGGCATTCAACCTCGACGGCACGCTGAACGAAAGCGTCGACGGCCAGATCCCGGCCGAATACGCCGGCCTGGACCGCTTCGAAGCACGCAAGCAGATCGTCGCGGCGTTCGATGCCGCCGGCCTGCTGGTCAGCGTCGACGACCATGCCCTGAAAGTCCCGAAAGGCGACCGCTCCGGCACCATCATCGAGCCGTGGTTGACCGACCAGTGGTACGTGTCCACCAAGCCGCTGGCTGAACCGGCGATTGCCGCTGTCGAAGACGGCCGCATCCAGTTCGTGCCCAAGCAATACGAAAACATGTACTTCTCGTGGATGCGCGACATCCAGGATTGGTGCATCAGCCGCCAGCTGTGGTGGGGCCATCGCATCCCGGCCTGGTACGACGAATCGGGCAAGGTCTATGTCGGCCGCGATGAAGCCGAAGTCCGCGCCAAGCACAATCTCGGCCCGGACGTTGCCCTGGCGCAGGACAACGACGTCCTCGACACCTGGTTCAGCTCCGGCCTGTGGACCTTCTCCACCCTGGGCTGGCCGCAGCAGACCGAATTCCTGAAGAAATTCCACTCCACCGACGTCCTGGTCACCGGCTTCGACATCATTTTCTTCTGGGTCGCCCGGATGATCATGTTGACCATGCACCTGGTGAAGAACGAGGACGGCACGCCGCAAGTGCCGTTCAAGACCGTCTATGTCCACGGCCTGGTGCGCGACGGCCAGGGCCAGAAGATGTCCAAGTCCAAGGGCAACGTCCTGGACCCGCTGGACATCATCGACGGCATCGACCTGGAAACCCTGGTGCAGAAACGCACCTCCGGCCTGATGCAGCCGAAACTGGCAAAGCAGATCGAGAAAGCCACCCGCGAAGAATTCGCCGAGGGCATCGCCAGCTACGGCACCGACGCCCTGCGTTTCACCTTCTGCTCGCTGGCGTCCACCGGTCGCGACATCAAGTTCGACATGGGCCGCGTCGAAGGCTATCGCAACTTCTGCAACAAAATCTGGAACGCTGCGCGCTACGTGCTGGATAAAGGCGAAGACTGCGGCCAGAACGGCGAAGCCTTTGAGCTGACCCTGGCCGATCGCTGGATCATTTCGCAGTTGCAGCGCACCGAAGCCGAAGTGACCCGCCAACTGGACCAGTTCCGTTTCGACCTGGCCGCACAAGCCCTGTACGAATTCATCTGGAACCAGTATTGCGACTGGTACCTGGAGCTGTCCAAGCCTGTGCTGTGGGACGAAAACGCACCGGTCGAACGCCAGCGCGGCACCCGTCGCACCCTGGTGCGCGTACTGGAAGTGGCCCTGCGCCTGGCGCATCCGTTCATGCCGTTCATCACCGAGGAAATCTGGCAGCGCATCGCACCGCTGGCAGGTGCCCAAGGCAAGACGATCATGCTGCAACCGTGGCCGGTGGCCAACGAAAGCCGCATCGATCCGGCGGCCGAAGACGACATCGAGTGGCTCAAGACCTTCATGCTGGGCCTGCGTAACATCCGCGCCGAAATGAACATCGGCCCGGGCAAGCCACTGGCCCTGTTCCTGAAGAACGCCAACGCCGAAGACCTGCGTCGCCTCAACGAAAACGAGGCACTGCTCAAGAAACTGGCGAAGCTTGAATCGGTGACGGTCCTGGCAGCCGGCGAAGAAGCGCCACTGTCGGCCACCGCCCTGGTCGGCGAGATGGAAGTGCTGGTGCCAATGGCGGGCCTGATCGACAAGGCCGCCGAACTGGCGCGCCTGGACAAGGAAATCCTGCGTCTCAAAGGCGAAGTACAGCGGGTCGGCGGCAAGCTGTCCAACGCCGGCTTCGTTGACAAGGCGCCGGCCGAAGTCATCGAGAAGGAACGGGCCAAACTGGCCGAGGCTGAACAGGCCTTGGGCAAGCTGGCCGAGCAGCATGCGCGGATTGCCAGCCTGTAACGGCGGTTCGCAATGAAAAGGGAGGTCCTATTGGACCTCCTTTTTCATGCCTGTCACTTTCTCCCAGACAATAAACATCCCTTGTGGGAGCGGGCTTGCTCGCGAAAGCGGTGGGTCAGCTTGCCTCTGCTTTGAATGTACCGACACCTTCGCGAGCAAGCCCGCTCCCACAATTTGGTCCGCGCTACCATCAAGACCGGGCCGGATGTGGGACAATGCCCGCCTCTTTTTGAACCCTCCCCGAATCGACCCGCCCATGACCGCCCCCCGCACACCCAAACCAGCCCGCCAGAAGCCCAAGTCCACCCCGGAGGCCAAAGCCGTGGCGCCGCGCGAGAAGGCCAGCCTGCATCCGCGCAACCGCCACCAGGGCCGCTACGACTTCCCGGCGTTGATCAAGAGCACGCCGGAACTGGCCAAGTTCGTGATCATCAACCCCTACGGCAAGGAAAGCATCGACTTTGCCAGCCCCGAAGCCGTGCGGGTTTTCAACCGGGCGCTGCTCAAAGCTTTCTATGGCATCGCCCACTGGGATATCCCGGCCGACTACCTGTGCCCGCCGGTGCCAGGTCGGGCGGACTATGTGCACTTCCTCGCCGATTTGCTCGCCAGCCACAACGAAGGTGAAATCCCCCGCGGGGCGGCAGTCAAGGTGCTGGACATCGGCACCGGCGCCAATTGCGTCTATCCGTTGATCGGCCACAGCGACTACCGCTGGCACTTCCTCGGTTCGGAGATCGACCCAACGGCCATCGCCTCGGCCAAGGCCATCGTCCAGTCCAATGGCTTGAACAAAGCCATCCAGTTGCGCCAGCAAGCCAACCGCAAGCAGATTCTCCTGGGTTTGCTGGAAGACACCGAACGGTTCGACCTGACGATGTGCAACCCGCCATTCCATGCATCCCTGGACGAGGCCACCAAGGGCAGCCAGCGCAAGTGGCGGGCACTGGGCAAGGCCGATCCAAAGCGCAAGCTGCCGGTGCTGAATTTTGGCGGTCAGGCCGCCGAGCTGTGGTGCGAGGGTGGGGAAGCCCGGTTCGTGACGCAACTGATCGGTGAAAGCGCGCAGTTGGCCGGGCAAGTGCTGTGGTTCAGCACACTGGTGTCGAAGGCGTCGAACCTGCCGGCGATTCAAACCGCGCTGAAAAAGGCCGGTGCGCTGCACAGCCAGGTGGTGGAGATGTCCCAGGGCCAGAAGCAGAGTCGTTTCGTGGCCTGGACCTTCCAGACCGAGGCCCAGCAGCAAGCCTGGCGCCAAGCCCGCTGGGTTCGCAAGGATTAGAAAGACACCTACGGGTGGTTTTCAAGGCAATAAAAAACCGTGCCCGGATCGCTCCGAGGCACGGTTTTTTTTACTGCGGTCTTACTTGTTGACCGCGTCGGTCAGGCCTTTGGCCACAACCAGCTTGATCACTTTCTTGGCAGCGATTTCGATGGCAGCGCCAGTCGAAGGGTTGCGGCCGGTACGGGCAGGACGCTCGGTGACTTTCAGCTTGCCAACGCCTGGCAGAGTGATTTCGCCGCCATTTTCCAGCTGATCGGCAACCACTTGGCCCAGTTGGTCCAGCAGCGAACGCACGGTAGCTTTTGGTGCGTCTACAGATTCAGCCAAATCAGCGATCAGTTGGTCTTTAGTAAGAGCCATGTAGTGTTCCTTCCCTATCAAATTCATATGGATTGCAGAGTGCAGTGTCAGCCATCGAGCCCGATCTCTCTTGATCAGGCACCCTCGGCAATCACCGCGACGGATCGGGGTAATAGATGCCGAAAACCGGGTTTGGTTCGACCTGACAGATGCTGAATGCACGCTTAACGCAGTGACTTCGCGTAAGACCGGGCAAAACTAGCACAACGCCTCTGAAATATCCGCCTCTAGCTACCCATTTGGTCAGCTTTCTTGCGCTAAAACGTTAAAAAAATGCATATAGGGTGTCGGACGGGTCTGAAAGGGCCTTTGCCGGGTTCCAAAACCAGTGATTGCGGTACACTGGGCCCTTTTTCGGGGAGCACGCCCTCCTCTCTTTCAACAGCCGAGAAATCCATGCCGATCCGTCATTGCATCGTCCACCTGATCGACAAAAAACCCGACGGCACCCCTGCTGTGCTCCATGCCCGCGACTCCGAACTGGCAGAGTCCACGGCCATCGAGAACATGCTCGCCGACCTCAACGAGAGCTATAACGCCAAGCAAGGCAAGGCCTGGGGCTTTTTCCATGCCGAGTCCGGGGCGCATCCGTTCAGCGGCTGGCTGAAGGAGTACCTGGACGGCGGCAAGGATTTCACCGCTTTCAGTCGCGTGGCGGTGGAACACCTGCAAAAACTGATGGAAGAGTCCAACCTGTCGGTGGGCGGCCACGTGCTGTTCGCTCATTACCAGCAAGGCATGACCGACTACCTGGCCATCGCCCTGCTGCACCACAGCGAAGGCGTGGCAGTGACCGATGAGCTGGACGTGACCCCGTCCCGTCACCTGGACCTGGGCCAGTTGCACCTGGCGGCGCGGATCAACGTGTCGGAATGGCAGAACAACAAGCAATCGAAGCAGTACATCTCGTTCATCAAGGGCAAGAACGGCAAGAAGGTCTCGGAATACTTCCGTGACTTCATCGGCTGCCAGGAAGGTGTCGACGGCCCCGGCGAGACCCGCACCCTGCTCAAGGCCTTCAGTGACTTCGTCGAAAGCGAAGACCTGCCGGAAGACGATGCCCGGGAAAAGACCAAGACCCTGGTCGATTACGCCAGCAGCCAGGCCAAGCTCGGCGAGCCGATGGGCCTGGAGGAGCTGTCCGAGCTGATCGATGAAGATCGCCCGAAAGCCTTCTACGATCACATCCGCAACAAGGACTACGGGTTGTCGCCGGAAATCCCTGCGGATAAACGCACCCTCAACCAGTTCCGCCGCTTCACCGGTCGCGCCGAAGGCTTGTCCATCAGCTTCGAAGCGCACTTGCTGGGCTCCAAGATCGAGTACGACGAAGAGGCCGGCACGCTGATCATCAAGGGCCTGCCCACGTCGCTGACCGACCAGCTCAAGCGCCGCAACTGATGCTCGGCAGGGGGCGAGTTCGGTAGGGCGCTGTCCGCGATATAGATTTTAGGGACTCATCGCGAGCTTTGTGGGAGCAAAGCTTGCTCGCGATCCAGGCGCTGCGGTACTCAAGAGACCGCGGCGCGTTCATCGCGGGCAAGCCTTGCTCCCACCAAGCTCGCTCCCACAAGGTCATTCGTTGTTCATCGAGCCTCGATCCGGAAGCCAAACCGCGGAAAGTGCACATGCACCACCCCGCCCCGCTCGTCTTCGCGACGCAGGATCAGTTCCTCGCTCCCGGCAAACACCAACTCCCCGGCCACCGGATCGACGCCATAGTCGGTCGCGGCGATGGTCACCTGCTGCCCTGCCGTGAACCCGTTCGGCTCATCGAATGCCTCATCCGGCAGCGCTGCCGGTGTAGCATTGCGGGCAACCTCCAAGGCTTCTTCGGAACTCATCCCGTTCGGCGCACCATGGCCGAAACCCAACACCCGCGCCAACCAGGCCGAGACAGCCGGATACGCATCCACCAGCGGTGAGGTCACCGGAGTGCCTTTGAGGAACCACAGCGGATGGGCCATGGCGAAGTCGGCAATCGACGGATCACCCAACAGGAAATCACCCTCCTCGCGCTGCAACTGTTGCTCCAACCGGGCCATGATCGTTGGCCATTGGTGCTTGGCCTGCTCGGCAGCCAAGCGCGTAGTCGTGCCGCCACTGAACAGCCCGGCGCGGTCGCTGACGAACGCCTTGATCGCTTCGGGCGATAGCTTGGCGAACCGCACCGCCACCGACTCCGGCTGGAACACCAGGCTCACCGTATGCTGGAACACCACCGAATCGGCCCAGGCGGCAAAGGACGCGGCCAGCATTTCCCGGCCTTCGGGGAACAGTGCCGGCGAGGCTTTTTCCTGCTCCAGCCGGCGGGCCATCAGCGACGTATCGCAATAGATATCCGCACCGACCTGCAATACCGGTGTCTTGCGATAGCCGCCTGTCAGTGCCGTCAGGTCAGGCTTGGGCATCATCGGCGGGATGCTCACCGAACGCCAGGACAGCCCCTTGAAACCCAGCAGCAGCCGGGCTTTTTCCGCGAAAGGAGACGTTGGGTAATGATGAAGGATCAGCTCTGACATGAGATTAGCCACTGCAGGAATGAAGTCTTGCAGCTTAGCGCGCCTGAGCGGGTCAGCCTACCGGCCTGATAAAGGCCTATCAGCCCGGCTGATTGAGCGACAGCGCACTGGCCACCAGGCATTCCTTGGCGCTTTTCTTGAGCTTTTTGATCAGCCGCTCCTGGCGCAGGGCCTCGCCCTTGTCGCGACAAGCCTCGGTATACACCAGGGCCACTGCCGGGCTGGAAAGGAAGAAGCGCGCGCCCTTGCCGCTTTGATGCTTGGCGAAACGCCGCACCGGGTCATCGCTGATGCCGCAGTACAGCGAGCCGTTGGCGGCCCGCACCAGGTAGACGAACCAGGGTTTGTCCGGTTCGGCGGGGCCTTGTGCAGGCAAATCGGGAGAGGGGGCAGCAGTCGTCACAAGATGTTCAACAGATCGGCAAAGACAAGCCGCGATCTTATCAGCGACTGGCCTGGAACGCCCGCAGCCCCTTGAGGGCCTGGGCCCTGACGGCGTTGCGCACCAGCGGTGTCCAGCCCAGCAACAGGCCCTTGGTGCCCAATGCCTGGCGAGACCAGCGCCACAGATCGAAGCTGTCGTGGTGCTCGCAGATCTTGCCGTCGCGAAAAACGAAGCGCGCCTGAATGTCATTGATCACGATGTTGCCGGTCTGGCTGAACAGGTACGTCGCCACCCAATGAGCACCACCGGTACGCTCATCGCTGCGCACGTTATCGAAGGTCAGGGAAAAGTCCTTGGCCCGGGTCGTGAGCATGCGCCACATGTCACCGGCATCGCGCCCGCGCAGTTCGCCGAACGCCGGGTCGCTGAACAGCACGTCGTCGGTGTAGCAGGCGCTCATGGCTTCGGCGTCCAGGCGCTGGAAGGCCTGATAGAAACGGGTGATCAAGGCGTTGTGGGCATCACTCATGGACAGGCTCCGAAAAACGTTTCAGTAGGCCAGCACGATAATCTGCCGCCGCCGGGAAAACTATCGTCATTCGCCATGAAAATGATATCAACGAAGGTCAGTGACCCTTTCGCTGCTGACCCCGACGTACAACGCCCGGCCTGCGCCGATTCCGGCGATGATCGCCCCCAGGCCAACCAGGCCGAAGATCCAGCCCAGGGCATTCCAGCCGCCGGTCAAGTCGTGGACCACCCCCACCGCGAACGGCCCCAGCGACGCCAACGTATAACCAAAGCCCTGGGCCATGCTGGACAGGTTGGCGGCCACGTGGGCGTCCCGCGAACGCAATACGATCAGCGTGAGCGCCAGGCTGAACGTCGCACCCTGCCCCAAGCCCAGCAGGATCGCCCAGCCCCACAAGCCATCGATGGGTGCGTAGAGGCAACCGAACAGCCCGCCCAGGGTCATGAGCATGGCGATCACGATGGCCGGGCGCTGGTCCTTGCCACGTGTTGCCAACCAGGGCGCCGCGAGAGAACTGATCAGCTGCACGATGACCGAGCCGGACAGCACGAGCCCGGCCTGGGTCGGCGTCAGGCCACGTCCAATCAGGATCGACGGCAGCCAGCCAAAGACGATGTAGGCCAGGGACGATTGCAGCCCCATGTACAAGGTCACTTGCCAGGCCAAGGGATCGCGCAGCAAGCCGCGGACCCGGTACGCCACTTGGTGGGCTCCGTGTTTCTCGCCCACCTGCGGTAACCAGAACACCGCCGCCAGCAGCGCCGGGACCACCCAGAAGCCCAGGCCCAAGGCCCAACTGTGGCCAAGGTGCTCACTCAGCGGCACCGTCGCCCCGGCCGCCATCGCCGCGCCCAGGCACAGCGCCATGGTGTAGACGCCGGTCATGGCGCCAGCCTGTTTGGCGAAGTCACGCTTGACGATGCCCGGCAGCAGCACGCCGATCACACCGATACTCGCGCCGGCCAGGATGCTGCCGACAAACAGCCCGACCTGACCGAACGCACTGCGCAAGACAATCCCGCCCGCCAGCGCCAACAAGATCCCCAGCACCACGCGCTCAGCACCGAAACGCCGCGCCAGCACCGGCGCCAGCGGCGCGAACAGGCCCAGGCAAAGCACAGGCAATGTGGTCAGCAAACCGGCCTGGGCAGCCGACAGGCCTAGGCTTCTTGATACTTCACTGAGCAGCGGCGCCATGCTCGCCAACGCCGGACGCAGGTTCAGCGCCACCAGGATCAAACCCAGCAGCAACAGCCAGGGGCGACGCACCAACAGAGGGCGCTGCTGGGTCTGCTCGTCGTCGGCCTCGGCGTCGATCAACAGTTCTTCAAGTTCGGCGGCGCGTTTGGGCGCCGTCGAAGTGGCAGGGTCAAGCAAATCGCGGGACATGGGAAACTCGGGTTCGGGGTTCAGGGTTTCAAGCGCTCAGGGTTCATTGATCAACTGGCGGCACAGGGACTTGGCCCGTTGCGAGTCCTGTTGCTCGACGGCGTCCAGGATTTCGACGTGCAGGTCGAAGACATGTTGATGACGCGGGGCGATGTTGAGGCTCTGGCGCAACTGTGCGCCGATGACGCTGGAGAAGTAGCGATAGAGTTCACTGAGCGCAGGGTTGTGCGCGGCATCTACCAGGAGGCGGTGGAACACCAGGTCGCAGGCAATGTACTGCTCCAGGTCGCCGTGATAATGCTTGCCGCTGTCTTGCAGCGCCCGACGCAAGGCAAGCAGATCCTCATCGGTGCGCCGCAGCGCCGCCAGGCCAATGGCCTCTACCTCCAGGATATGCCGGGTTTCCCGGGCCTGTTCCAGCGAACAACGGGATAGCACCTTGAGCGTATCCAGCGGATCAACCACCGCCCGCACGTAGCTGCCATCGCCCTGGCGGATCTCGATCAACCCGGAAAACGCCAGCACGCGCATGGCTTCACGCACGGTGTTGCGGCTGATACCCAGCTCCGCCACCAACTCCGGCTCGGTGGGCAAGCGCTGGCCGACGGCCCACACACCATCGCTAATACGCCGACGCAATTGTTCCAAGGCCTGGTCGACCAGGGAGCGTTTCATCAATGGAGAAATAGCTGACATAGAATTCGCCCTTTCATCCAATCATAGGATGAATTTTCTGACATGTTAGTCAGCTTCGTGTAGGACGGCAATCGCCTAGGGTCAATGGGAGGGAAAAGAAACTAAATTATTGATTGGTCAAAATTACCCTGTGAGGGTAATTTTGGAACAGGACCTTATGAACAAAAGCACACCCCATTACGACCTGGGCGTGATCAAGGCGGATATCAAGCGGCTGGGAGGAAAGGCATTCACCGCCACCGCGACAAAAACCGCCGGGACGCTGGGCTTGACAGCTTCGGACATGTTGGAGGTTGCGTGTGGACTTCAGCGCCAGCAGTTCTACAAGTCCGTAACGACCTACGACGACCATCGGGTCTGGCACGACGTCTACCACACCCACTCACAGGGTCTGGAAATTTACATCAAGGTGACCTACCGCCCAAGCGGAGGCCCACCGGTGATCTCATTCAAGGAGAAAACCCCATGAAAGCTCAACAGTGCTTCAGCTGTGGCGCTCCGCAGGGCATGTCGCATTTCGAAGGCCGCGCAGAAACCCTGCGCGTCAAGGGACTGGAACGCCGGATCGATGACTTGTCTGGCTGGGAATGCCAAATGTGCGGCGAGGTCGAACTCGACCCCGGTTGTTCGGATCGTCACACGAACGCGGGGGATGAACTGGTCATCGCCGCCAGGAAGATGATTGGCGAAGAAATGAAACGCATCCGTCGCAAACTGCATCTCTCCCAAAAAGAAGCGGTGGCGCTGTTGTCAGGTGGCGGGCACAACGCGTTTTCCCGCTATGAGCGCGGTGAGGTATTGCCACCAAAAGCGTTGATGCTGCTGATGCGCCTGCTTGATCGCTACCCGCATTTGCTTGCAGATGCACGAACCCTGGCTGAAGGCGCGGACTTGAGAGGATTCAAGACGACGGTGCACAAGGAGCACGAAATCCTCACGACTTCCTGAGCAGCCGAAGCAGAAAAAAACAAACCCGGACAAGTCCGGGTTTATTTCACTGCCTAAGGCCGGATCAATGCAGGATCTGGCTCAGGAACAGCTTGGTGCGGTCGTTCTGCGGGTTGTCGAAGAAGTCGTTCGGCGCGGCCTGTTCGACGATTTCACCCTTGTCCATGAAGATCACGCGGTTGGCCACGGTGCGGGCGAAGCCCATTTCGTGGGTCACGCACAACATGGTCATGCCGTCTTCGGCCAGGCCGATCATGGTGTCCAGCACTTCTTTCACCATTTCCGGGTCGAGGGCCGAGGTCGGCTCGTCGAACAGCATGATTTTCGGCTTCATGCACAGGGCACGGGCGATGGCCACACGCTGTTGCTGACCGCCGGAGAGCTGGCCCGGGTACTTGTGCGCCTGCTCTGGAATGCGTACGCGCTCCAGGTAATGCATGGCGATTTCCTCGGCCTTGCGCTTGGGCATCTTGCGCACCCACATCGGCGCCAGGGTGCAGTTCTGCAGGATGGTCAGGTGCGGGAACAGGTTGAAGTGCTGGAACACCATGCCGACTTCACGGCGGATCGCTTCGATCTGCTTGAGGTCGTTGGTCAGTTCCACGCCGTCGACCACGATGCGACCCTGCTGGTGCTCTTCCAGGCGGTTGAGGCAGCGGATGGTGGTGGACTTGCCGGAGCCCGACGGGCCACACAGCACGATACGCTCGCCCTGCTTGACGTTCAGGTTGATGTCTTTCAACACGTGGAACTGGCCGTACCACTTGTTGACGCCCTGCATCTGAATAATGCCTTCAGGGCTCACAGGCTGTTTGATCGCTTCACTCATAAACTACGCTCCTAACGCTTGTGGCCAGTGTCCAGCTTGCGTTCCAAATGCATGGAATAGCGGGACATACCAAAACAGAAAATCCAGAACACCAGGGCGGCGAACACATAGCCTTCAGTGGCCATGCCCAGCCATTTCGGGTCGGCGGCAGCTTGTTTCACGCTGTTGAGCAGGTCGAACAGGCCGATGATGATCACCAGGCTCGTGTCCTTGAACAACGCAATGAAGGTGTTGACGATACCCGGGATGACCATCTTCAAGGCTTGCGGCAGAATCACCAGGCCCATGCTGCGCCAGTAACCCAGGCCCATCGCCGCGGCCGCTTCGTACTGACCCTTGGGAATGGCTTGCAGGCCGCCGCGCACCACTTCGGCCACGTAGGCCGACTGGAACAGGATCACCCCGATCAGTGCTCGCAGCAGCTTGTCGAAGTTCATGCCTTCGGGCAGGAACAGCGGCAGCATCACCGACGACATGAATAGCACCGTGATCAACGGCACACCGCGCCAGAACTCGATGAAGGTCACGCAGACCACACGGATCGCCGGCATGTTCGAACGCCGGCCCAGGGCCAGGACGATACCCAGCGGCAGCGCGCCAGCGATACCGACGGTGGCGATCACCAGGGTCAGCATCAGGCCGCCCCATTGGCTGGTTGCCACGGCGTCCAGGCCGAATACACCACCGTGCAGCAGGCACCAGGCGATGATCGGGTACAGCACCAGGAAGCTCAGGCCGTAGATCGCCTTGCGCGGGAAGCGCGAGATGAACAGCGGCGCAACACCGAGCACGGCCAGCCACACGGTCAGATCTACGCGCCAGCGCAGGCCCGTCGGGTAATAGCCGTACATGAACTGCCCGAAACGCTGCTGGATGAACACCCAGCAGGCGCCTTCCTTGGTGCAGTCGGCCTGGGTGGTGCCGACCCAGTTGGCATCGAGGATCGCCCAACTGAGGATCGGCGGGACCACGAGGTAAATCAGGTAGAACGCGAACAGCGTCAGCAGCGTATTGAGCCAGCTGGAGAACATGTTCGCGCGCATCCATGCCATCGGCCCGAACACTTTGCTCGGCGGCGGCATATCAGGTTTGAAAGTATGGGATGTCATGCGCTTTTCCTCACCGCTCGATCAGCGCAATGCGCTTGTTGTACCAGTTCATCAGCAGGGAAATGCTGATACTGATCGCCAGGTACACGCTCATGGTGATCGCGATCACCTCGATGGCCTGGCCGGTCTGGTTCAACACCGTGCCGGCAAATAGCGAAACCATTTCCGGGTAACCGATACCGGCCGCCAGCGAAGAGTTCTTCGCCAGGTTCAGGTATTGGCTGGTCAGCGGCGGGATGATCACACGCAGGGCTTGCGGGATGATTACCTTGCGCAAGGTCGGACCGTTGCGCAGGCCCAACGAGTGAGCTGCCTCGGTCTGGCCATGGCTCACCGACTTGATGCCCGAACGCACGATTTCGGCGATGAACGCCGCGGTATACACCGTCAGCGCCAGGGTCAAGGCCAGCAATTCCGGAATCAGTACCCAGCCACCAACGAAGTTGAAGCCCTTGAGTTCCGGCATCTCCCAATGCACGGGAGCACCGAAGATCAGCGCGCACAACGCCGGGATAACCAGGAACAGCGCCAGGCCGACCCAGAACTTATGGAACGGCTCACCAGTGGCTTCGAAGCGCTTGTTGGCCCAGCGGGTCATCAGCACGATGGCGACAATCGCCAGCACGACACTGGCCACGAACGGCCAGAACCCTTCCGACATCAGCGCCGCTGGCATGTTGAGGCCACGGCTGCTGACAAAGAAGGTGTCGCCGAAGTTATGACTGTTGCGCGGCCCAGGCATGGTCAGGAACACCGCGAAATACCAGAACAGGATCTGCAGCAGCGGCGGTATGTTGCGGAAAACCTCCACATACACCGTGGCTACTTTGGCGATGATCCAGTTTTTCGACAGTCGGGCCACGCCGACAATGAAACCGAGGATCGTTGCCAGGATCACGCCGATGAAAGTCACCAGCAGTGTGTTGAGCAACCCGATGACAAAAACGCGGGCATAGCTGTCCGCTTCGGTGTAGTCGATCAGGGTTTGAGCGATGCCGAAACCGGCACTGCGCTCCAGGAAGCTGAAACCGGAAGTGATACCCCGGTGCTCGAGGTTGGTCTGCGTGTTATCGAACAGAAACCAGCCCAGCGAGATAACCGCCACGATGGTGACGATCTGAAATACCCACGCACGCACTCGTGGATCGCTGAGGCTGAGCCTCTGCTTAGGTGCGCCGATTGAATTTTGCATGAAGTGCCCCGCAAAGAATGGAACAGAACATCACCCGGTGGTTGGCCCACCGGGTGATAGAACCATCAGCGCACTGGTGGTGCGTATTGAATGCCGCCAGCGTTCCACAGAGCGTTCAGGCCGCGATCGATTTCCAGCGGAGTGCCCTTGCCGAGGTTACGCTCGAACATTTCGCCGTAGTTACCGACTTGCTTGATGATCTGCACGACCCAGTCCTTCGGCAGCTTCAGGTCCTTGCCGTACTCGCCGTCGGCACCGAGCATACGAGCAACGTCTGGGTTCTTGGTGGCCTTGGCTTCAGCCTCGACGTTTTTCGAAGTGATGCCGGCTTCTTCAGCATTGAGCATGGCGTAGCCAGTCCAACGCACAACGGCCAGCCACTCGTCGTCGCCATTACGCACGACCGGACCCAGCGGCTCCTTGGAAATGGTTTCTGGCAGAACCACATAGTCCTTCGGCGAAGCCAGCTTGCTGCGCTGGGCGAACAGTTGGGACTTGTCGGAAGTCAGCACGTCGCAACGACCGGACTCCAGCGACTTGGCGCTTTCATCGGAGGTGTCGAAGGTGATCGGGGTGTATTTCAGGCCGTTGCCGCGGAAGTAGTCGGAAACGTTCAGCTCGGTGGTGGTACCGGCCTGGATGCAGATGGTTGCACCGTCCAGTTCCTTGGCACTCTTGACGCCCAGCTTGTTGTTAACCAGGAAGCCGATGCCATCGTAATAGGTGATGAAGCCTGGGAATTTCAGGCCCATACCCGCGTCACGGGAGCTGGTCATGGTGGTGTTGCGCGACAGGATGTCAATTTCACCAGACTGCAGTGCGGTGAAACGCTCCTTGGCGTTCAGTTGGCTGAATTTCACTTTGTTCGCGTCGCCAAATACGGCGGCGGCCACGGCACGACAGAAGTCGGCGTCGATACCCAGGATCTTGCCAGTGGAATCAGGCACCGAGAAACCCGGCAGGCCATCACTCACACCACATTGCACAAAACCTTTCTTCTGCACGGCATCCAGGGTTGCACCCGCCTGAGCGAACCCGCTGACACCAAGGACTGCTGCTGCAGTCACGACTGCCAGGGTGGATTTCAGTAACTTCATTCAAACCTCCAGTTTTGCTCTTGTTGTGTCGGAGCTCGAGCCCTATCGCACCCTTTTGAGGCATTGCCGACCCTTGTTGGCTTTTTTTAGGGTCAACCGACGTCTGGACCTTCGCTATGAGTCTAATAATGAGGATGTCCGTAAACAGTGGTCATGCCCATCTCTCACCAATCGGCCGAACGGGCTGTAGCCCTTCACGTTCGCGAAGCCCGTAACGGCTGTTGGCGAACATTCATCACCGGATTTCTGATATCCCATGCGGCGCGGCGAACTGATAGTGTTACCGCACAGCGTAAGAATCATCACTCAGGTACACCCATAGCAAAGCCCGTACCAGACCGCTGCGCTTAGGCCATGTAAAACTCGTCAAGACAAAAACTTTCAACTTTGCGACATCTAATTAACTGAGACACCGGGAACGCACTGTAATCACGCACTGATTGAGCGCGCCCGCACAGATTTGGAGCACAGCCATGACCGACCCCCTGATTCTCGAGCCCAGCAGCACTGCCGACGCGTGCGTTATCTGGCTCCACGGCCTGGGCGCCGATCGTTTTGATTTCCTGCCGGTCGCCGAAATGTTGCAGCAAAGCCTGCTCACCACACGTTTCGTTCTACCCCAGGCACCGACCCAGCCGGTAACGATCAACGGCGGCTACGCCATGCCCAGTTGGTACGACATCCGTGCCTTGAGCCCGGCGCGGGCCATTGACGAACAGCAACTCGAAGCCTCGGCACAACGGGTCATCGACCTGGTCGAAATCCAGCGAGCCAACGGAATAGACGCCTCGCGGATTTTCCTCGCGGGTTTCTCCCAAGGCGGCGCGGTGGTCTATCACACGGCATTCGTGAAATGGCAGGGCCCGCTGGGCGGCGTGGTCGCGCTGTCTACTTATGCACCGACTTTCAGCGACGAGCTGCAATTGTCGGCCAGCCAGCAACGCATTCCGGTGCTGGCGCTGCACGGGCAATACGACGAAGTGGTACTCAACCCCATGGGCCGAACCGCGAAAGAGTATTTAAAGCAGCATGGTGTCACCGTGACATGGCAAGAATACCCAATGGGCCACGAAGTGTTACCCGAGGAGATTCGCGACATCGGCACCTGGCTGGCCGAGCGGTTGCGCTAAGAGGCTGATCGCCACGCCGGTCCTTTGACGATCACACTACGCCGCGCCCGTTTCTTGCATTACACTGGCCGGCGTACATTCCTTAACCAATCGATGAGATGACCGTGCTCAAAGCACTCAAGAAGATGTTCGGTAAAAGCGAGGCCGAGCAACTCGCGCCTGGCTCCACAGCGCCGACCCACGGCCCGAGCCATACCGATGCGCAACAACCGCGCCGGGCGGCACCTGTTGCACAGGCAACAAAAGAACCCGTCGCCCAGCCTGTTACGGCCCCCGCGCCCGAGAAACCACGCAATGAAGCCCCCAAGCCACGCCGCGAGCGCGCACCGAAACCGCCGGTCGTCGCCTGGAAGCTCGAGGACTTCGTCGTAGCCCCCCAGGAAGGCAAGACCCGCTTCCACGACTTCAAGCTCGCCCCGGAACTGATGCATGCCATCCAGGACCTGGGTTTCCCGTATTGCACGCCGATCCAGGCGCAGGTGCTGGGCTTCACCCTCGCGGGCAAAGACGCCATCGGTCGCGCCCAGACCGGCACCGGCAAGACCGCCGCGTTTCTGATCTCCATCATCACCCAGTTGCTCCAGACCCCGCCGCCCAAGGAACGCTACATGGGCGAGCCACGGGCGCTGATCATCGCGCCGACCCGCGAGCTGGTGGTACAGATCGCCAAGGATGCCGCCGACCTGACCAAGTACACCGGCCTGAACGTCATAACGTTCGTGGGCGGCATGGACTTCGACAAGCAGCTCAAGCACCTCGAAGCCCGCCACTGCGACATCCTGGTCGCCACCCCAGGCCGCCTGCTGGACTTCAACCAGCGTGGCGACGTGCACCTGGACATGGTCGAAGTGATGGTGCTGGACGAAGCCGACCGCATGCTCGACATGGGCTTCATCCCGCAAGTGCGCCAGATCATTCGCCAGACCCCACCGAAAAGCGAACGCCAGACCCTGCTGTTCTCCGCCACCTTCACCGAAGACGTGATGAACCTGGCCAAGCAGTGGACCACCGATCCGTCCATCGTCGAGATCGAAGCCGAGAACGTCGCCAGCGAAAACGTCGAGCAGCATATCTATGCCGTGGCCGGTGCCGACAAGTACAAGCTGCTCTACAACCTGGTCAACGACAACGGTTGGGAACGGGTGATGGTGTTCGCCAACCGCAAGGATGAAGTGCGGCGTATCGAAGAACGCCTGGTGCGCGATGGCGTCAACGCGGCCCAGCTCTCGGGCGACGTACCCCAGCACAAACGCATCAAGACCCTCGAGGGTTTCCGTGAAGGCAAGATCCGCGTACTGGTCGCCACCGACGTGGCCGGTCGCGGCATACACATCGACGGCATCAGCCACGTGATCAACTTCACCCTGCCGGAAGTGCCGGACGACTATGTGCACCGCATCGGCCGTACCGGTCGTGCCGGCGCCGCGGGGGTTTCCATCAGCTTCGCCGGGGAGGACGACTCCTACCAGTTGCCGTCCATCGAGGCCTTGCTGGGGAAAAAGATCAATTGCGAAACTCCGCCGACGCATCTGTTGCGGCCGGTTGAGCGCAAGCGCCCTTAGCATAGAGACGGACGCAGAGCGTCCATTGAGGCATTCCCACGCAGAGCGTGGGAACGATCAGCGCAGCCAAGACAGGCTGCGCTTTTTTTTGCCTTGGATATTGCTCGATTAAACTAAAAGTCCATAATGGACAAATTAGTTTACAAGCAGCTTCCCGGAGCCCCCATGTCCAGCACGCCCTATGTGATGACCCAAGCCCAGGCCCGAGAACTGCTCGGGCAAATCGACGTACCGCAAATCCTGCGCAAGCTGTTCCGCGACCTCGCCGCGGGACAAGCGGTGCAGCCGCCCCAGCAACTGGTGGTGTTTCCCCAGGGCGCCGGGGACTTCATCAACTACCTGGGTGTGCTGGCTGAAGACCAGGTCTACGGGGTCAAGACCTCGCCCTACATCGTGCGCGAGCAAGGCGCGCTGGTGACCGCCTGGACCTTGCTGATGTCGATGCAGACCGGCCAGCCGCTGCTGTTGTGCGATGCCGCCGAGTTGACTACCGCCCGCACCGCTGCCACCACGGCTGTTGCCGTCGATGCCCTCGCCCCGCACAACGCCCGGCGCCTGGCGGTCATCGGCAGCGGTGCGGTGGCCCAGGCGCACGT
Source organism: Pseudomonas sp. Lb2C2 (assembly GCF_052112205.1). Taxonomy (NCBI): domain Bacteria; kingdom Pseudomonadati; phylum Pseudomonadota; class Gammaproteobacteria; order Pseudomonadales; family Pseudomonadaceae; genus Pseudomonas; species Pseudomonas sp. Lb2C2. Next base: position 477,099 of record NZ_JAUTYW010000005.1, read on the forward strand.
GCAGTACGTCAAGGGGCTGCGGGACTGGCAAGGTATCAACCTTTATTCGCCAGGCCTGAAGACCAAATCGGCGCAAGCACTGGCCTCGATCACCGGCCTGGACCCGCGCCTGCACATCGCCGACTCCCTTGAAGCCGCGCTGCATGACGCCGACGTGGTGATGCTCTGCACCTCGTCCGCCAAAGCGGTACTCGACCCGCAGACCTTGGGCAAACCGGCGCTGATCACCTCCATCAGCACCAACGCCCCACGCGCCCATGAAGTCCCCCCTCAAAGCCTCAACGACATGGACGTGTTCTGCGACTATCGTCAGACCACCCCGGGCTCGGCTGGAGAAATGCTGATCGCCGGCGAACAGCATGGCTGGGAGGCGTCGTGCATCGTCGGCGATTTGCCTGAATTGCTCAGCGAACACGTGGCGCGTCCCGACTACCAACGCCATGTGTTCTTCCGCTCCATCGGTTTGGGCCTGGAAGATGTTGCGCTGGCGAATGCCCTGTATCGATTTCACAACTGACACCCCCCATTCCCTTGTGGGAGCGAGCTTGCTCGCGATGGCGGTGGGTCAGTCACCTTCAATATCGACTGTCAGGCCGCCTTCGCGAGCAAGCTCGCTCCCACAGGGGTCTTCGAGTTCCCGGGCACATTCTTCGCAGGAGAATTCATGAAACAAGCAGATTTCATCATCATCGGCGGCGGCATCGGCGGTGCTTCCACCGGTTACTGGCTGGCGCCCCACGGCCGGGTCATTGTGCTCGAACGCGAATCCCATCCGGCCTACCACTCCACCGGACGCTCGGCGGCGTTGTATACCGCCGCCTATGGCACCCCACAGGTGCGGGCGCTGACCCAGGCCAGCCGGGACTTTTTCGACACCCCGCCGGCCGGTTTCTGCGAACATCCCTTGCTGACCCCACGGGGCGAAATGACCGTGGACTTCACCGGTGACCCGGCCGAGTTGAACAACCAGTACCTCAGCGCCAAGGCCACCGTGCCGCAGATGCAACTGCTCAGCGCTGACGAAGCCTGTGTGCGGCTGCCAATCCTGCGACGGGACAAGGTCCACGGAGCGATCTACGACCCCACGGCCTGCGACATCGACACAGATGCACTGCACCAAGGCTACTTGCGCGGTATTCGTCGCAGTGGCGGTGAAGTGCACACCGACAGCGAAGTGCAGCAATTGAGCCGCGATGATCAGGGGCTGTGGCAGGTGAAAACCGCCAACCAGACGTTCACGGCACCGGTTCTGATCAACGCAGCCGGCGCATGGGCCGATCACATTGCCGAACTGGCCGGCGCCCGGAAGCTGGGGTTGCAGCCCAAGCGGCGCGCAGCGTTCATCTTTGCCGGACCCGAAGGCGTGGATTTCCATGACTGGCCGATGCTGGTGAGCCTGGACGAATCCTTCTACATGAAGCCCGACGCCGGCATGTTCCTCGGCTCCCCGGCCAACGCCGATCCGGTGGAACCCCACGACGTGCAGCCTGAAGAGCTGGACATTGCCATGGGCATCTACCAGATCGAAGAAGCCACCACCCTGACCATCCGCCGCCCGACCCGCACCTGGGCCGGCTTGCGCAGTTTCGTGCCCGACGGTGATTTGCTGTCCGGCTTCGATCCACAGGTGCCCGGGCTGTTCTGGGTCGCGGCCCAGGGTGGCTACGGCATCCAGACCTCGCCGGCCATGGGCCAGGCCAGCGCGGCGCTGGTGCGTGGCCAACCGCTGCCCGAGGCCCTGGCCCGCTTCGGCCTGAACAGCGCCATGCTGTCCCCCAAGCGCCTGGGGTGAACCACCTTGAGGTGACGCATCGCCACGATTGCGGCACACTCCCCCGCGCCCCTGTTTCACGGGGCGCTGACGCTGCCTGGAGCCCTGTCATGACTGCCTCGCCACCCGATCCGGTGCTGGAAAACTTCCGCACCATCGCCGACGCTATCGCCACGCTGTTCTACCCCCACGCCGAAGTGGTGCTGCACGACCTTCGCACCCAGAAAGTCGACTACATCGCCAATAACCTGTCCAAGCGCGAGATTGGCGATGACTCGTCCCTGGAGGACATGCTCAGCGAGGACGTCAGCGAACGTAACATCGGGCCCTACGAAAAATTGAACTGGGACGGACAGAAGATTCGCAGCCTCAGCAGCGTACTGCGCGACGCCAACGGGCATCCGCTGGCAGTGCTGTGCATCAACCTGAATATTTCGCTGTTCGAGAATGCCAAGGCCGCATTGGATCTGTTCCTGTCGCCCGGCAAATTGATTCCTCAGCCGGATTCACTGTTTCGCGATGACTGGCAGGAGCGAATCAACACCTTCCTGCATGCCTGGATGCGCGAGCGTCAGTTGAGCCTGAACCTGCTGACCCGCGACCACAAACGCGAGCTGGTGCTGGCGCTGCATGCCGAAGGCGCATTCAAGGGCAAAAGCGCGTCCAACTATGTGGCCAATGTGCTGAACATGGGACGGGCGACGGTGTACAAGCATTTGAAGGAATTGAAGGGCTGAGGCTTTGTATTGCCTGGCCTGGCCTCATCGCGAGCAAGCTCGCTCCCACACTGGATCTTTGTAACCAGGTCCCCTGTGGGAGCGAGCTTGCTCGCGATAGCGATTGATCAGTCGCCGTAGATATCCGACTTGAAATACTTGGCCTGGATCTCCTGGTACTTCCCATTGGCCCGAATCCCATCGATGGCCTTGTTCAAGTCCGCCACCAGTTGGGTATTGCCCTTGCGCACCGCGATACCGGCGCCTTCGCCGACGTATTTCGGGTCCTTGAGCTCGGGGCCGACAAAAGCGTAGCCCTTGCCACGGGGCATCGACAGGAAGTCTTCCAGCGGGATGGTGTCGGCGAAAATCGCGTCGAGGCGACCGGACGCCAGGTCCATGTAGATTTCTTCGTTGTTGCTGTAGCGCTTGACGATCACACCTTTGGGTTCGAGGACTTCAGTGGCGTAGCGGTCAGTGGTGGTGGCCCGTTGCACACCGACGGTCTTGCCCTTGAGGCTGGCATACTGGTCATCGACCACCGCCCCTTCCTTCATGACCAGGCGCGACGAGGTGAAGTAGTACTTGTGGGTGAAATCCACCGATTTCTTGCGCTCTTCGGTGATGGTCATCGACGACAGCGCCAGATCGATCTTCTTCACCTTGAGCGACGGAATCAGCCCGTCGAACTCGCCTTCGATCCACTCGCACTTGACTTGCATCTGCGCGCACAGGGCATTGCCGATGTCGTAGTCGAACCCCTCGATCTTCCCTTCCGAGGTCTTGGAAGCAAACGGCGGATAAGCCGCCTCGATGCCGATGCGCAAGGTTTTCTCAGCGGCGAACAGACTGCTGGAGGCCAACAGGCTCAACGCCAGGCCGGTGATAAGGGGGATTTTCTTCATGATCGATCTCTCGCGGGTTGTTGTTGGTTTGGCAGAGAAAGGTGGGGGCAATGACTTTATGTGTACTTATAAATCCATACTGGACTTTAATGTACATATCGTCAATCGGCAGGCAGGGGAATGTGATGGGAGGTTGATGGCCTCATCGCGAGCAAGCTCGCTCCCACAGGGGCCCTGGGTACAACAAAGATCCAGTGTGGGAGCGAGCTTGCTCGCGATGGCGGACTAACAACCAATGAAGATCTGCAGGGTATTTACTGCTTCCAGCGATCCGCCGCCGCATGATCACTGTCCCGCCCTTCGACCCAGCGCGGGCCGTCGACGGTGTTTTCCTTCTTCCAGAACGGCGCTCGGGTCTTGAGGTAGTCCATGACAAAGGCGCAGGCGTCGAATGCCGCCTGGCGATGGGCACTGGCGGCACCGACGAAGACGATCGGCTCGCCCGGCTCCAGGGCACCGATGCGGTGCAGCACCTCCAGCTTGAGCAGCGGCCAGCGCTGCTCGGCCTCGGTGGCGATCTTGCCCAGGGCTCTTTCGGTCATGCCCGGATAGTGCTCCAGGAACATCCCGGACACATCGAGGCCGTCATTGAAGTCACGCACGTAGCCGACAAAACTCACCACCGCCCCCACGCCGACATTGGCCGCGTGCATCGCGTTGACTTCGTCCCCTGCGTCGAACGGTTCGACCTGCACACGAATCGCCATGGCTCAGCCTCCGGTCACGGTGGGGAAAAACGCCACTTCGTCACCGTCCGCCAGGGGTTCGTCGAGCTGGCACAGGTCTTCATTGCGCGCGCACATCAGGTTTTGTTCCTTCAGCACCTCGGCACCGTCACGCTGGGCAAGCAGCACGCGCACATCGTTGACCGTGGCGAAATCACCTTCCACTTTTACCGAATCCACACCAAGCGCTTCACGGTAACGGGCAAAGAACTTCACGTTGATTTTCATGACGCATCCGCCTGGAAATGGCCGCTCTTGCCGCCGAGTTTTTCCAACACCCGCACGCCTTCGATGGTCATGCCTCGGTCGACGGCCTTGCACATGTCGTAGATGGTCAGTGCGGCGACGCTGGCGGCGGTAAGCGCCTCCATTTCCACGCCGGTCTGCCCTGACAGTTTGCAACGGGCGACGATGCGTACCCGGTCCTCGCCTTCGGCATTGAGCTCGACCTTGACGCTGGTGAGCAGCAGCGGGTGGCAGAGAGGAATCAGGTCACTGGTTTTCTTGGCCGCCTGGATGCCGGCAATGCGTGCGACGGCGAACACATCGCCCTTGGGGTGACCGCCGCTGACGATCATCTGCAGCGTGTCGGGCAACATGCGCACAAAGGCCTCGGCCGTGGCTTCACGGAACGTCACGGCCTTGTCGGTCACGTCGACCATATTGGCGCGACCTTGGGAATCGAGATGAGTCAGCACAGGGTTACTCCTGATCGGGAGTGTCGATTGTAAACCCGTGGGTCAAATTCCGGCAGGCTTGATTGTCGCACCTGCAATTTGCAAAACACCGCTCCCACAGGGGTTATGTGTCAGACAGAAAAAACCGGGCGACCATAGGGTCGCCCGGTTCGGCTGGGGTTACAGGTGGGATTCGGCGTATTCGGCCAGGATCGAGCGCGGTACGCCCTGCAGGGTGATGTGGACCCCGTTGGGGAAGTCCTTGAAGCGTTCGGTCAGGTAGGTCAGCCCGGAGCTGGTCGCGGACAGGTAAGGGGTGTCGATCTGCGCCAGGTTACCCAGGCACACCACTTTGGAACCGGCACCGGCACGGGTGATGATGGTTTTCATCTGGTGCGGGGTCAGGTTCTGGCATTCGTCGATCAGGATCAGGCTCTGCTGGAAGCTGCGCCCGCGAATGTAGTTGAGGGATTTGAACTGCAACGGCACTTTGCTGAGGATGTAGTCGACGCTGCCATGGGTGCTTTCGTCATCCATGTGCAAGGCTTCGAGGTTGTCGGTGATCGCCCCCAGCCAAGGCTCCATTTTCTCCGCTTCGGTGCCGGGCAGGAAACCGATCTCCTGGTCCAGGCCCTGCACGCTGCGGGTGGCGATGATGCGCCGGTAGCGTTTGCTGACCATGGTCTGCTCGATGGCAGCGGCCAGGGCCAGGATGGTCTTGCCGGAACCGGCGGCGCCGGACAGGTTGACCAGGTGGATATCCGGGTCGAGCAAGGCGAACAGCGCCAGGCTCTGGTAGATGTCACGAGGCTTGAGGCCCCAGGCTTCCTGGTGCAGCAAAGGTTCCTGGTGCAAGTCGAGGATCAGCAGCTTGTCGACCTGGATTTCCTTGATCCAGCCGACGAAGCCTTGTTCGTCGATGATGAACTCGTTGATGTGCACGGCCGGCAGGTTGTCGATCAGTTGCACCTGATGCCAGGTGCGGCCGTGGTCCTGACGGGTCTCGACCTTGCTCACACGGTCCCAGAAGGAGCCGGTCATGTTGTGGTAGCCATTGGGCAACAGCGAGACGTCGTCGACCAGTTGGTCGGTGCTGTAGTCCTCCGCCGCGATCCCGCAGGCGCGGGCCTTGAGGCGCATGTTGATATCTTTGGTCACCAGCACCACGGCCTGGTCCTTGTTGCGCGCGTGCAGGTCGATCAATTGGTTGATGATGATGTTGTCGTTCAGGTGTTCAGGCAGCACCAGGTTGGGTTCGGTGCGTTTGCTCATCAGGATCGAGAGCAGGCCCTTTGGACCACTTTTGCCGCGCTGGATCGACACGCCGAGTTCAACGTCTTCCGGGGAGGCATCACCCAGGGTCTTGTCGATCAGGCGGATCGCCTGCCGGCATTCGGCCGCAACGCTGTGGTGTCCGCCCTTGAGCTTGTCCAGCTCCTCAAGCACGGTCATCGGGATGGCAACGTGGTGTTCTTCGAAGTTCAGGAGCGCGTTTGGATCGTGGATCAATACGTTGGTATCGAGTACATAGAGGATTGGCTGGTTGGAGGAAGGGCTACGTCCGTGGTCATCCATACTCGGTCACCTATGTGGGGGCCATTCGACGCAATACCGTGACAGTGCTGCGCCTCGAGATAGCCACCGAATTCACCCGCGAGGATTCAGGTGAACTGCACACAATCTGGGTCTTGGAAGACGCCACCTGTGTTGCAGGTTTCGGCGGTCTGTCTTCTTGATACTCCAAAAACGATGACAGGAAAAAGCACTTTGACGTTTTTTTGAAGTTTATTTTTCAGAGTGACGAATAACCCTTGGCGTACTGCCATTACGCCGTTAAAGTCGGAAGTCCGGTTGTCATGAATGTGTACCGGTTTTTCCGCCTTCCCCAATGTTTCCAGGCCTTTACAGGTTTCAGCGAAACGCCTCCTGACAGTCTGCCCAACCGATCCCGCTTTGCGCCGTCTGCGTCATGAGCCAGGGCATCGCCGTTTTCACCCCATCCTGCTTGGCATTGAAATTGATCACCCCGTGGCGCCACAGCAGCATCAGGGTCAGCACTCGCTGGGCGCTTTGCTCAGGCTTGAGCCGATTGTTGCTGTCCTGGGCGTCAATGTCCCACAGCGCCACTTGCAAGCCTTGCTGGCGGAAGAACACTTGCGCATCGCCACGACGCTGGCCTTGGGGCGGGCGGAACAGCGGCACGTAATTCTCTGGCAGCTTGCCCTTGACCAGCTCGACACTGCGCCGGATCGAGTCTTGCCAATCCTGCCAATGGCTGTGGGAACGAAACTCCCAGCCCTGTACACCCACGCACTGTTGCGAATACAACGCCTGCAGATTATTGACGGAACGGTCTTCCAGCCGCGCCTGGATGTCCTTGCCCAGCACGAAGAAGGTGCCGCTCATGTTCGCCTTGCGCAGGTATTCGGTCAGCCACGGGGTATTGTCCGGCGCGACGTTGGCGGCACTGTCGAAGGTCAGCAGGAACAGCCGGTCGTTCATCTCCTCGCCGTTGCGCTCGTAATCGCCGAAACGTGCGATTTCGCTACTGGTTTGCGGAAAAAGCGCAGCTTTACGCAGCAGTTCATCGCGGTATTGGGTATGAAATATCTGGCTCGGCGCGGCCCATTTGATGTAGTAGGAGTTGTCATCCAGATGAAACCTGCGCGCCTCTTCGCGCAGGGTCGCCATGTCCTCGACCAGGTAACAGAAGGATGCGTCCTGGTCGCAGCTGCGCTGGGCAAAGTTGTAGTTGTCCAGCAACCGCTGCCACAGCCGGGCGCGAAGCGCGTCGATGGCGGCCATATTGACCGTGCGCAGCCCCAAGTACTGCTTGAGCGCGATTTCGTCCATGGCATCGACGTCCAGCAGGACCCGGGCGAACATCAGGATCTCGGCCCGCGAGGCCACGTCGAACAGCGTCGGGCTGGTGAGTTGTTCCGGCCAGGTGCTGCGGTCCAGGGTGGCAGCGTCGTTGGGCGCAGCAATGGCGCCCAGGCTCAACAGCCAGGCCGATAACAGAAGGGCGATACGCAAAAGGGATGTCTCCATAACGAAACCCGCGCCGCATCATAGCCGATCCTGGCCCAATACCTTCTGGCAAACAGGCGAATGAGCCCTTGTGGCGAGGGAGCTTGCTCCCGCTGGGCTGCGAAGCGGCCCCAGGATTTTTGCGGTCGCTGCGCAACCGAGCGGGAGCAAGCTCCCTCGCCACAAAAGCACCACCACCGATCACCTATCACCCCAATAGCTGGAGTCCACCCGGCCAACCCCCTAGAATCGCCGCACCTTAAAGGAGACGACTTCATGCTGATGGTGATTTCCCCCGCCAAGACCCTCGATTACGAAACACCGCCGGCCACCGAGCGTTTTACCCAACCGCAGTACCTGGATCACTCCCAGGAGCTAATCGAACAGTTGCGTGAACTCTCGCCGGCACAGATCAGCGAGCTGATGCACGTCTCCGACAAGATCGGCGGCCTCAATGCCGCACGATTCGGCAGTTGGACGCCGGCGTTCACTCCGGCCAATGCCAAACAGGCGCTGCTGGCCTTCAAGGGCGACGTGTACACGGGCCTCGATGCCCAGAGCTTTGGTGATGCCGATTTCGACTACGCCCAACAGCACCTGCGCATGCTCTCTGGCCTCTATGGCCTGCTGCGTCCATTGGACCTGATGCAACCCTATCGCCTGGAAATGGGCACGAAGCTGGCCAATGCCCGGGGCAAGGACCTTTATGCTTTCTGGGGCACGCGCATCAGCGAATGGCTGAACGAAGCCCTCGCCGACCAGGGCGACGATGTGCTGCTGAACCTGGCCTCCAATGAGTACTTCTCGGCAGTCAAGCGCAGCGCACTGAAAGCGCGCGTCATCGATACCGAATTCCGCGACCTGAAAAATGGCCAGTACAAAATCATCAGCTTCTACGCCAAGAAAGCCCGGGGCCTGATGAGTCGTTTCGTGATTCAGGAACGGATCAACGACCCTGCTGCACTCAGCCAGTTCGATGTACAGGGCTATCGCTTCAACGCCCAACAGTCGAGCCGGGACAAACTGGTTTTCCTGCGCGATCACGCCCCCGAATAAAGCATGACGTTATACCGCCCCCTGATCGGGGGCTTCGATCATCTCCCTATTTGTCATCTTAGTTCCTCGCCCACTTCGCCAGTTTCATGGCGCCAATAAATCGCCCCACTCCTGCGCTAACTTTTCTTTCACTCGACACTCGTCAGTTTTTTGCGTAGTGGCACCGATTTTTTTCATCGGTAGTGGCACAAAACTATCTACCCCTGCTAACTCCCCATTAATAAAGGGCGAAACGGTAAGTGCCATCATATTGAGGCCAGTGCCATCTTCGATAATATTTCGAAAAATTTCGAAAATCGCGATGAGCGGATCGGAACTATGTGAAATTGCATGGCTCATACCATCCGTAACGATTCTCGGCGAACGTGTACGAGATAACTTACAAAGGACATCGAACGAATTAACCAAGTTGTCACGACAACTTAGCGAAACGGTCGTCTAATTGGATCCACCCTTAAAGGATGGGAGATAACGCACCATTACTATCCCCTACAAGGCCAAGGCTGCGCCCCTATAACGTGCTCACCCGAGCACACAAGCTTCTGATTTTGTGGGCTTTTTGCCAGGGATCGGAAGTGAAGGACCTTTGCACGAGCGTTCCCGATAACGAGGACTGGCTGCATAACAGGGCAGGTCATAACAACTAGGCCACATTGCGCACAACTTGAGTGCATTTATTTAGACACTCGGAACTTAGTATGCCTGCACACGGCATTGTGGCGCCTGCATTCCACACTTCCGAGTGCACTATGACCGCTGAACACTATTAACTCCGGCCATTTAATGGCGTGAAAAACAGAGGGAAATGCGATGCGCATTAGCATATTTGGTTTGGGTTACGTCGGTGCAGTATGTGCCGGTTGCCTGTCTGCACGGGGCCATGACGTAGTTGGCGTAGATGTCGCCAAAGACAAAATCGACATGATCAACGCTGGCAAATCGCCAATCGTTGAACCGGGTCTTGGCGAGCTATTGGCGCAAGGCATTCAAACAGGTCGGCTGCGCGGCACCACCAACTTCGCCGAAGCCATTCGCGATACTGACCTGTCGATGATTTGTGTCGGTACACCGAGCAAAAAGAACGGCGACCTGGAACTGAACTACATCGAAGCCGTGTGCCGCGAGATCGGTTTTGTCCTGCGTGACAAGACCACCCGCCACACCATCGTGGTTCGCAGCACCGTATTGCCGGGCACGGTGGCAAACGTTGTCATCCCGATCCTGGAAGACTGCTCCGGCAAGAAAGCCGGTGTCGATTTCGGTGTCGCGGTCAACCCTGAGTTCCTGCGCGAAAGCACCGCGATCAAGGACTACGACCAGCCGCCGATGACCGTCATCGGTGAGTTCGACACAGCCTCGGGCGACGTTCTGCAGTCGCTGTACGAAGAGCTCGATGCGCCGATCATCCGCAAGGACATCGCCGTCGCCGAGATGATCAAGTACACCTGCAACGTGTGGCACGCCACCAAGGTGACCTTCGCCAACGAGATCGGCAACATCGCCAAGGCCGTCGGCGTCGATGGCCGTGAAGTGATGGACGTGGTCTGCCAGGACAAGACCCTGAACCTGTCCCAGTACTACATGCGCCCAGGCTTCGCCTTCGGCGGCTCGTGCCTGCCCAAGGACGTTCGCGCCCTGACCTACCGTGCCGGCTCCCTGGACGTGGAAGCACCGCTGCTCAACTCGCTGATGCGCAGCAACGAATCCCAGGTACAGAACGCCTTCGACATCGTTTCCAGCCACGACAAGCGCAAAGTCGCCCTGCTGGGCCTGAGCTTCAAGGCCGGTACCGACGACCTGCGGGAAAGCCCGCTGGTAGAGCTGGCGGAAATGCTGATCGGCAAGGGTTTCGACCTGAAGATCTACGACAGCAACGTCGAATACGCCCGCGTCCACGGTGCGAACAAGGACTACATCGAGTCGAAGATTCCTCACGTCTCGTCCTTGCTCAACTCCGACTTCGACTCGGTGATCGACGGCTCCGACATCATCATCCTGGGCAACCGCGACGAGAAGTTCCGCGCACTGACCGAGAACGTACCGGAAGGCAAGCAGGTCATCGACCTGGTCGGCTTCATGTCCAAGGCCACCAACCCGAGTGGCCGGACCGAAGGCATCTGCTGGTAAGTCTGTTTGCCGGCCGGGGCATGCCCCGGCCGGCCTTTCGCCTGCCTTAACCCATCGGGCCGCCCACAAGGCCCGCCCGAGATAGAGACGGATGCAGATTATGCACAGGCTAAAGCACGGCCTGCTTCAGGCCGCCGGTTGGCTGTTTTACTTGAGTTTATTGATGGGCATCGCCATGGCGCTGCCCACGTCCACGTTCGACTCCGATTCCAAGGACTTCATCTTCCTGATCGGCGCCGTGGGCATCTGGCGTTACTCCATGGGAGCAACGCATTTCGTGCGCGGCATGATCTTCCTGTACATCGTCTACCCGCACCTGCGCCGCAAGGTACGCAAGCTGGGCAAGGCGGCGGATCCGTCCCACGTGTACCTGATGGTCACCAGCTTCCGGATCGACGCGCTGACCACCGCCCAGGTGTATGGCTCGGTGATTCGCGAGGCCATCGATTGTGGGCTGCCCACCACCGTGGTCTGCTCCATCGTGGAAATGTCCGACGAACTGCTGGTCAAGAGCCTCTGGGCCCGCATGAACCCACCAGCGCGGGTCAAGCTGGACTTCGTGCGTATCCCTGGCACAGGCAAGCGTGACGGCCTGGCCTTCGGTTTCCGCGCCATCTCCCGCCACTTGCCGGATTCCCGTGCAGTCGTGGCGGTGATCGACGGTGACACCGTGCTCGCCGAAGGCGTCGTGCGCAAGACCGTGCCGTGGTTCCAACTGTTCGGCAACGTCGGCGGCCTGACCACCAACGAGTTCTGCGAAGTGCGCGGCGGCTACATCATGAGCGAATGGCACAAGCTGCGCTTCGCCCAGCGGCACATCAACATGTGCTCCATGGCCTTGTCCAAGCGCGTGCTGACCATGACCGGTCGCATGTCGGTGTTCCGCGCCACCGTGGTCACCAACCCGGACTTCATCGCCGACGTGGAAAGCGACTCGCTGCAACACTGGCGCCTGGGCCGCTTCAAGTTCCTGACCGGTGATGACAAATCGAGCTGGTTCAGCCTGATGCGCCTGGGCTACGACACCTTCTACGTGCCCGATGCGGCGATCAACACCGTCGAGCATCCGCCGGAGAAGAGCTTCATCAAGGCCAGTCGCAAGCTGATGTTCCGCTGGTACGGCAACAACCTGCGGCAGAACTCCCGGGCACTAGGCCTGGGCATGAAGCGTCTGGGCCTGTTCACCTCGGTGGTGCTGTTCGACCAGCGCGTGTCGATGTGGACCTCGCTGCTGGGCCTGACCGTGGCACTGATCGCCAGCTTCAAGTACGGCACCGCGTTCATCCTGGTGTACCTGCTGTGGATCGGCATCACGCGGTTGCTGCTGACCCTGTTGCTGTCGTGCTCCGGACACCGGATCGGCCCAGCCTACCCGGCGATTCTCTACTACAACCAGATCGTCGGTGCCCTGGTGAAGATCTACGTGTTCTTCCGCCTCGATCAACAGTCCTGGACCCGCCAGCCCACCCACCTGACCCGTGATCTCGCCAGCTTTCAACGTTGGTTCAACACTTGGTCGTCTCGGACCATGACCTTCTCCGCCGGCAGCATTTTTGTCGCCGTGCTGCTGACGATGGTCTGACCGGACTTGAATGAATTAACTAGGAAATCGCCCCTATGAACACCGCCGTGAATGTCAACGTAGTGCATGAATCCGAAGCCCAGCGCCAACACGCCAGGGTCAAAATCCCGGCCAAGCTGCGCTTCTTCGGCCCTGACCGTACGCCGATGGAAGTCAAGGTCCTGGACCTGTCCGCCGGCGGCCTGAGCTTCAATGCCGGCCAGATGCCCCTCAAGACCGGGGAGTCCTACAAGGGTCGCCTGCAATTCGTCATCGACAACCTTGGCCTGGCCATGGACGTGGAATTGCAGATCCGTTCCTACGACCGCCAGACCGGCCGCACTGGTTGCCAGTTCCAGAACCTGGAGCCTCGGGACATCTCGACACTGCGTCACATCATCACCTCGCACCTGGCCGGCGACATCGTCGGTGTCGGCGATGTGCTGGCGACCCTGCAGCGCGATAACTTCACCAAGGCCCGCAAGCAGAAAGACGAAAACGGTGGCATGAGCGCCTTGGGTCGCCTGCGCGCCGTGACCTTCAGCCTGGGGATCTTCATCGTTGGCCTGGCGGCGTTCGGTTTCATCTTCAAGTCGGTGTACGGCATGTACTTCGTCAGCCACGCCCAGGCAGGGCTGGTGAACGTACCGGGCATGGCCATCACCATGCCGCGTGACGGCACCGTGCAGAGCCTGGTCAAGGCCGACGGCGCGGCCGCCAAGGGCGCCCCGCTGGCGACCTTCAGCACCAGCATGCTCGACGTGCTCAAGGGTCACCTGGACGACAACCAACTGCAGCCGGCCAAGGTCGAGGAACTGTTCGGCAAGCAAATGACCGGCACCCTGACGTCGCCGTGCGACTGCATCGTGACCCAGCAGTTGGTATCCGATGGTCAGTACGCCAGCAAGGGCGACGTGATCTTCCAACTGGTCCCACGGGGCACCGAGGCCAACGTCGAAGCGCGCTTCTCCTATCGCCAGTTCGGCGACGTGCGCCCAGGTACGCCAGTCAGCTTCCAGGTCGCCGGCGAAGACACCACCCGTACCGGCAAGATCGTCAGCAGCACCAGCCTGAAAAGTGCCGACCTGTCCTCCGATATCCGTGTGTTGATCCAGCCTGACGAACCCCTGGACAGCTCGCTGGCCGGCCGTCCGGTAGAAGTCACCAGCGACCGTGGCCCGAACCTGAACTGGCTGATCGACAAAGCCATGGCCGTCGGTATTTAAGTCGAGGATATGCCCGTGACCATTATAAAAATCCTGAACACCCCACAGCCCCTGTGGGAGCGAGCTTGCTCGCGAAAGGATCCACGCGGTCAGGATGCTATGCCGCAAACTCGTTCCCACATGGGAACACTGTGTGCCCTGGCACTGGCCGTCAGCCTGGCCGGTTGCGCCGGCCTGCCCGATCAACGCCTGGCCAACGAAGCCCTCAAGCGCGGCGACACGGCGCTGGCGCAGCAGAACTATCAGCAACTGGCAGACCTGGGCTACAGCGAAGCCCAGGTGGGCCTGGCTGACATCCAGGTGGATAGCCACGACCCCGAGCAGATGAAAAAAGCCGAGGCGACTTACCGCGCCGCGGCCGATATCTCGCCACGGGCCCAGGCTCGCCTGGGTCGCCTGCTGGTGGCCAAGCCCGGTTCCACTGAAGCGGAAAAACACGAAGCAGAAGGCCTGTTGAAGAAAGCCTTCGCCAATGGTGAAGGCAGCACCCTGATCCCGCTGGCGATGCTGTACCTGCAATATCCCCACAGCTTCCCGAACGTCAACGCCCAGCAGCAGATCAGCCAATGGCGCAGCGCCGGCTACCCGGAAGCGGGTCTGGCGCAGATTCTGCTCTACCGCACCCAGGGTACCTACGACCAGCACTTGGACGAAGTCGAGAAAGTCTGCAAGGCCGCGCTGGCCACTACCGACATCTGCTACGTCGAACTGGCCACGGTCTATCAGAAACGCGGCCAGCCGGAACAGCAGGCCGCGTTGCTCAAGCAGATGCAGGACGGCCATGCCCGTGGCGTCGTGTCCGCCCAGCGCGTGGACAGCGTCGCCCGTGTCCTGGCCGATGCCAGCCTGGGCAAGACCGATGAAAAGACCGCCCAGTCGTTGCTCGAAGGCATCGCCCCTGGCTACCCCGCTGCCTGGGTCAGCCTGGCGCAACTGCTCTACGACTTCCCGGAACTGGGTGACGTCGACAAGATGATGCAGTACCTGGAAAACGGCCGCGCCGCCGACCAGTCGCGCGCCGAACTGTTGCTGGGCAAGCTTTACTACGAAGGCAAGTGGGTCCCGGCCGATGCCAAGGTCGCCGAGGCGCATTTCCAGAAAGCCGTTGGCCGCGAAGTGGCCGCCGACTACTACCTCGGCCAGATCTATCGCCGCGGTTACCTGGGCCAGGTCTACTCGCAAAAAGCCCTGGACCACCTGCTCAAGGCCGCTCGCAACGGCCAGAACAGCGCCGACTACGCCATTGCCCAGTTGTTCTCCCAGGGCAAGGGCACCAAGCCCAACCCGGTCAACGCCTATGTGTTCAGCCAGTTGGCCAAGGCGCAGAACACCCCGCAAGCCACCGAGCTTGCCCAGACCCTCGAAGCACAATTACCGCCGCAGCAACTTGCACAAGCGCAACGCCTGCTACAACAAGAGCAGGCCATTCGCGGCTCGATGAGCCCCGATACGCTGGAACTGCAAGCCCTAAAAGAAGATGACGGCGAGGAACCTCTATGAAGCCTTTGAAGCTCAATCCTTTTGTGCAGGCCGGAATTGGCCTGACGTGCGCCCTGCTGTGGTCCTGCCCGACCCTGGCGGCCCTGACTGACACCAAGAACTTCGGCCTGGAAGTGAAAATCACCGGCCAGTCCGAAGACGACCGCGACCTCGGCACCCAGAGCGGTGGCGACGTCAACGGTGTCGGCCTGGACCTGCGTCCCTGGGTCTATGGTGAAAGCGAAAGCGGCGCCTGGAGCGCCTACGCCATGGCCCAGGCCGTGACGTCCAGCGACATCATCGAGACTGACACCCTGCAACAGTCCGATGACAGCACCCAGCAAACCGACAGCGGCGATCGCGAAGCCAAGAAAAGCTACCTGGCCATGCGCGAGTTCTGGATCGGCTACCGTGGCCTGACCCCCTACCCGGGCGAGCAATTGAAGTTCGGTCGCCAGCGCCTGCGCAATGACGACGGCCAATGGCGCGACACCAACATCGAAGCCCTGAACTGGACCTTCGACACCACCTTGCTGCGGGCCAACCTCGGTGTGGCCGAACGCTTCAGCGAATACCGCACCGACCTCAAGGAATTGTCCCCCAAGGACAAGGACCGCCTGCACGTCTTTGGCGACGTGGGCTACCAGTGGATGCCAGGCCAGTGGGCCGGGATCCGTGCCCACCACTCCCATGACAGCGGCAGCCTCGACTACCCGACCCCGGGCGAAGCCACCGACACCCTGGACAAGACCGAGAACGGTGACTTGACCTGGCTGGGCCTGGAAGCCAACAGCGACGCCTACAACTGGCGCAACACCAACACGGTCAACTACTGGGCCAGCCTCACCGGCATGACCGGCGACCGTGACACCGTCAACCCGCTCAACGCCGACGGCACCCGACCTGCACAGCTCAAGCGCAGCGATGATGTGGACGGCTGGGCCACTGACCTGGGTATCCGCCTGCGCCTGGACCCGCAATGGCAAGTTGGTGCGGCCTATGCCCGCGCCAGCGAGGACTACGAACAGAACGGCCTGCAAAGCAACCGCTCGAACTTCACCGGCACGCGCTCGCGGGTTCACCGTTTCGGCGAAGCGTTCCGTGGCGAAATGGCCAACACCCAGAGCGCCAGCCTGTTCGGTTCCTGGCAGTTGCGTGACGAATACGACGCCAGCCTTGTGTACCACAAGTTCTGGCGCGTGGACGGCAACAAACCGGTGGGCAGCAACGGCATCAACGCCGTGGAAAACAACACCGACGACGTGACCGGCGCGATCCTGTCCACCTCGTCCCTGCCACTGCGCGACGGGAACAAGGACCTGGGCCAGGAAGTCGACCTGGTGGTCACCAAGTACTTCAAGCAAGGCCTGCTGCCGGCCGCGCTGAGTCAGTCCATTGATGAGCCGTCGGCGCTGGTGCGCTTTCGTGGCGGCGTGTTCAAGCCAGGCGACGCTTACGGCAAAGAGGTCGATTCGTACATGCATCGCGCCTTTGTCGACGTGATCTGGCGCTTCTGATGCAAATGGCCATGGGAGTGCCCGATATGAACCGCTACCTCAGGAACAGCCAGGCGATGAAAGGTTCGATCAGCCTGTTGGTCGCAGCGATGCTGCTGGCCGGCTCGCCGGCGTTCGCCAACGTTGAGCCGGTGGTCAAGCCGGGCAACGTGGTCAAGGGACTGCAACAGGCCAAGACCTACACCGTCAGCAGCGCGCCGACCGCACCACTGGAGCTGGCCACGCCGACCCTGCCCGACCTCTCCGGCTACACCGCCGAAGCGGTCGCGGCAAAAATCGTGCGGACCAAGCCCGGCAAGGTCAGCGTGCGTCGGATGATGCAGGAAAACGCCTTGAAGGACTTCATCGGCGGCGACAACAAGATGGCCGAGTGGGTCGTGCGCCAGCACGGCATCCCCCAGGCCGTCTTCCTTGACGACGGCTACATGAACCTCAAGGACCTGGCCAAGAAGGTGCCCAAGTACGTCATCGAAACTTCGCCAGGTGTGTACCTGGCGAAGATTCCGATCGTGGTCGGCCAGAAAGGCATCCTGGAAATCGACAAGCAGACCCAGGAGTTGCGCCTGTCCCAGGAGGGCGGCTCATTCCTGGTCAACGATGGCCGGATGTTCATCCGCGACACCAAGGTCACCGGCTGGCGGGAAAAGGAAAATGGCCCCGCCACGTTCCGCTCGCCCAAGGAATTCCGTCCGTTCCTGCTGTCCTGGGGCGGCACCGAGACCTACATCGTCAACACCAAGATGGCGAGCTTCGGCTACGCCAACAGTAAGTCGTACGGGGTCAGTATTTCCCAGTACACGCCGAACATGGCCAAGGTCCTCAAGCGCCCGGAACCGACCGGCTGGATCATCGGTTCCGAGTTCTCGGACATGTGGTACGGCTTCTACTGCTATGAAACCAACGACTTCGTGGTCAAGAGCAACACCTACAAAGACAACATCGTCTACGGCATCGACCCCCATGACCGCTCCCATCGGCTGATCATTGCCGACAACACGGTCTACGGGACCAAGAAGAAGCACGGGATCATTATTTCCCGTGAGGTCAACGACAGCTTCATTTTCAACAACCGCAGCTATGACAACAAACTCTCGGGCCTGGTGATCGACCGTAACAGCGTGAACAACCTGATCGCCTACAACGAGATCTACAAGAACCACACCGACGGCATCACGCTCTACGAGAGTGGTGACAACCTGCTGTGGGGCAACAAAGTGATCAGCAATCGCCGCCACGGCATCCGCATTCGTAACAGCGTGAACATCCGCCTCTACGAAAACGTGTCCATGGCCAACGGCCTGACCGGTCTCTACGGCCACATCAAAGACCTGTCCGAGACCGACCGGGACATCAAGCTCGACCCCTTCGACGCCCAGGTCTCGCTGATCGTGGTCGGCGGCGAACTGGCTGCCAACGGCAGTGGCCCGCTGTCCATCGATTCGCCGTTGAGCGTCGAGCTGTACCGCGTGTCCATGCTCGCACCGACCAAATCCAGCGGCATCAGCTTCTCGGGAATCCTCGGTGAGCGCCAGGATGAAATTCTCGACCTGCTGGTGCGCCAGCAGAAAGCCGTGCTGATCGACCCTGTCGAACGCCAGACCGAATTGCGGGAATGAGGATGACCTTTATGAACCCACAGATGATCAAATTCCTGGGCCTGTCCGCCCTGACTGCCGGCATTCTCGCCGCTGCAAGCGGCGCGCGCGCCGATGAAATCCAGGCACCAAGCTTCACCGCCGAACCGTGCTGCAACCTGTGCCCTGCGGCCCATGACGCGAAGAACTACACCACGCGCTACCAGCAGAACTTCACCACGCTGGTGCAGGCCCAGGGCGATTGGCTGTTCCGGACCCAGGAAGACCTGCGTACCGAATTCAACACCACCCCGGCCGGCTACAAGCGCATGCAGCAGTTGCACGATGCGTTCAAGGCAAAAGGCGTCGAGCTGGTGCTCGTCTACCAACCGACCCGGGGCCTGGTGAACCGCAACAAGCTCAATCCGCAGGAGAAGGCCAGCTTCAACTTTGACAAGGCCCTGACCAACTACAAATCCATGCTCGGCCGTTTCGCCCAGATGGGTTACGTGGTGCCGGACCTGTCGCCGCTGACCAACGAAAACCTGCCCGAAACCCTGCCGGCCCACGATTTCTATTTCCGTGGCGACCAGCACTGGACGCCATACGGCGCCCAGCGCACCGCCAAGATCGTCGCCGAGAAGGTCAAGCAGATCCCGGCCTTCGCCGACATTCCCAAGCGTGAGTTCGAGACCAAGAAGTCCGGCCGCATGGGCAAGACCGGCACCCTGCACAACATGGCCGGGCAACTGTGCGGCACCAGCTATGCGATCCAGTACATGGACCAGTTCACCACCGAGCCCAAAGGCGAAGCCGGCGACGGCGACCTGTTCAGCGATTCCGGCAACCCGCAGATCACCCTCGTGGGCACCAGTCACAGTGGCAAGAACTACAACTTTGCCGGGTTCCTGGAAGAGTCCATCGGCGCCGACATCCTCAACGTCGCCTTCCCTGGCGGTGGTCTGGAAGGCGCGATGATCCAGTACCTGGGCAGCGAAGAGTTCCAGAAGAGCCCGCCGAAAATCCTCATCTGGGAATTCTCGCCGCTGTATCGCCTGGACCAGGAAACCACCTACCGCCAGATGATGGCGCTGCTGGACAACAACGGTTGCGAAGGCAAGCCGGCGCTCATGAGCAGCAAGACCGCGCTCAAGCCGGGCAAGAACGAATTGATGGTCAATAGCAAGAACATGGATCTGCGTAACGGCAGCCACCAGGTCGACATCCGCTTCGCCGATACCTCGGTGAAAACCTTGCAAGCCACCCTCTGGTACATGAATGGGCGCCACGAGGATATCAAGATCGAAAAACCGGATACCTCCGAAACCGACGGGCGTTTCGCCTTCCAATTGCGTACCGATGAGGACTGGGCTTCGCAGAACCTGCTAGCCGTTGAAGTCCAGGGCCCTGAAGCCGGTAAAGAACCACAGCAAATCGAAGCGAAAGTCTGCAAACGCAACGCATCTCCGCAAGCCGGGCAACAAACGGCTCAAATCGGACAATGAGGTCTCGTCTCATGACCAGAACCATGCGCACCCGAACGTTGAAAACGCTGCTGGCGCCCTCCCTGCTGACCCTGGCGATGTTCGCCGGGGCCACGCAGGCGGCGGCCCCGCTGCGCCCGCCACAGGGTTACTTCGCACCGATCGAGAAGGTCAAGGCCGGCGAAGCCGCCAAAGGTTGCGATGCCACACCGACGCCCTACACCGGCTCCCTGCAATTTCGCAGCAAGTACGAGGGCTCCGACAAGGCCCGCGCGACGTTGAACGTGCAATCGGAAAAAGCCTTCCGCGACAGCACCGCCGACATCACCAAGATCGAGCGTGGCGTCAGCAAGCAAGTGATGCAATTCATGCGTGACGGCCGTCCCGAACAATTGGAATGCACCCTCAACTGGCTGACCGCGTGGGCCCAGGCCGATGCGCTGATGTCCAAGGACTTCAACCACACCGGCAAGTCCATGCGCAAATGGGCGCTGGGCAGCATGGCGTCGGCCTATGTACGCCTGAAGTTTTCCGAGTCCCGCCCACTGGCCAATCACCCGGAGCAGGCGCAACTGATCGAAGGCTGGTTCAGCCGGATGGCCGATCAGGTGGTCAGCGACTGGGACAACCTGCCGCTGGACAAGACCAACAACCATTCCTACTGGGCCGCCTGGTCGGTGATGGCCACGTCCGTGGCAACCAACCGCCGAGACCTGTTCGACTGGGCCGTCAAGGAATACAAGGTCGGCGTCAACCAGGTCGATGCCGACGGTTTCCTGCCCAACGAACTCAAGCGCAAGCAACGCGCCCTGTCCTATCACAACTACGCCCTGCCGCCACTGGCGATGATCGCCAGTTTCGCCCAGGTCAACGGTGTGGACCTGCGCCAGGAAAACAACGGTGCCCTCAAGCGACTGGGTGACCGGGTGCTGGCCGGGGTGAAAGACCCGGACATCTTCGAAGAGAAGAACGGCGATGAGCAGGACATGAAAGACCTGAAGGTCGACTCGAAATTCGCCTGGCTCGAACCGTTCTGCAGCCTCTACACCTGCAGCGAGGATGTGCTGGAGCGCAAGCACGAAATGCAACCGTTCAAGACCTTCCGCCTCGGCGGGGATTTGACCCGGGTGTATGACCCTTCGCGGGAGAAAGGCGAAAAAGGTAGCTGACACCGTGTCCCCTGCCTGGCAGGGAACCTGTGGGAGCGAGCTTGCTCGCGATTGCGGTCTGACATTCACCATGGATGTCGACTGACACTCCGTCATCGCGAGCAAGCTCGCTCCCACAGGGAATGTGGTCTGTTTCGAATGCATTAGCCCCCCGGTTTTCATGGGGGGGTTTGGGGGGGCTCTGGCCCTTGACTGTTGATTCAACATGGAGAGATCGGGATGGTATTTTCATCCAACGTGTTCCTGTTCCTGTTCCTGCCGATCTTTCTCGGCTTGTACTACTTGAGCGGGCAACGCTATCGCAACCTGCTGCTGCTGATCGCCAGCTACGTGTTCTATGCCTGGTGGCGGGTGGACTTCCTGGCACTGTTCGCCGGCGTCACCCTGTGGAACTACTGGATCGGCCTGAAAGTCGGCGCCGCCGGTGTGCGTACCAAACCGGCCCAGCGCTGGCTGTTGCTCGGCGTGGGCGTGGATTTGGCCATCCTGGGCTATTTCAAGTACGCCAACTTCGGCGTGGACAGCCTCAACGCCATCATCACCGGCTTCGGTCTCAACCCGTTCATCCTGACCCACGTGCTGTTGCCGATCGGGATCTCGTTCTACATTTTCGAGTCCATCAGCTACATCATCGACGTCTATCGCGGTGACACGCCGGCAACCCGCAACCTGATCGACTTCGCGGCGTTCGTGGCCATTTTCCCGCACCTGATCGCAGGCCCCGTGTTGCGCTTCCGCGACCTGGCCGACCAGTTCAACAACCGCACCCACACGCTGGACAAGTTCTCCGAAGGCTGCACCCGCTTCATGCAGGGCTTCATCAAGAAAGTGTTCATCGCCGACACCCTGGCGGTGGTGGCCGACCATTGCTTCGCCTTGCAGAACCCGACCACGGGCGATGCCTGGCTCGGCGCCCTGGCCTACACCGCGCAGTTGTACTTCGACTTCTCCGGCTATAGCGACATGGCCATCGGCCTGGGCCTGATGATGGGTTTCCGTTTCATGGAAAACTTCAAGCAGCCTTACATCAGCCAGTCGATCACCGAGTTCTGGCGCCGCTGGCACATCAGCCTGTCCACCTGGCTGCGCGACTATCTCTACATCACCCTGGGCGGTAACCGCAAAGGCACGCTGATGACCTATCGCAACCTGTTCCTGACCATGCTCCTCGGTGGTCTGTGGCACGGTGCGAACATCACCTACGTGATCTGGGGTGCCTGGCACGGCATGTGGCTGGCCATCGAAAAAGCGGTGGGCATCAACACCACGCCACGCAGCATCAACCCGATCCGCTGGGCGCTGACCTTCCTGCTGGTGGTGATGGGCTGGGTGATTTTCCGTGCCGAGAACCTGCACGTGGCCGGTCGCATGTACGGCGCCATGTTCAGCTTCGGCGACTGGTCGCTGTCGGAACTGACCCGTGCCAACCTCACCGGCCTGCAGATCGCCACGCTGGCGGTGGCCTACGCCACCCTCGCCTTCTTCGGCCTGCGGGACTTCTACACCAACCGTCCGCCAGTCAAGACAAAACCTGAAGTGACCACCGAGGCCGATGGTCCGGCCACTGCACAACCGGGTCTGATCAAAGCCGCGCCGGGCGAAAATCCGACGAATATCCATGAACCTGGCTACACCGTTGGCGTCGAAGCCCAGGTGCAACCGGCCTACTGGACCGTGGACTGGTCACGCTACGTGATGCGCACCCTGGTGCTGCTGCTGTTCATCGCCTCGATTCTCAAACTCTCGGCGCAAAGCTTCTCGCCGTTCCTTTACTTCCAGTTCTGAGGGATCTGAACATGACCCGCTCATTACGCATCTTTTACATCGCACTGTTCATGCTGATCCTGACAGCACTGGGCATGTGGTCGATGCGCAGTTTCTTCGGCTTCAGCACCAACCCCGACGCGACCGTGCTCAACGGGCGCTGGGCCAAGGCCGTGGAAACGCACTACGACGAAGAGTTCCCGATCAAGCGCCTGGGTACCAACATCTGGGCGGCGCTGGACTACAAGCTGTTCAACGAAGGCCGCAAAGGCGTGGTCCTGGGCCGCGACCAGTGGCTGTACAGCGACGAAGAGTTCAACCCGATCGTCAACGAAGAGCTGAACCTGCAAGGCAACTACGCGCTGGTCGAAGGCGTGCGCCAGAAGCTCAAGGAACAAGGCATCACCCTGGTGATGGCGATCCTGCCGGCCAAGGCGCGCTTGTATCCAGAACACATGGGTGAAGTGAAGCCGTCCAGCATTCACACCAACCTCTACCAGGATTTCCACGCTCGCGTGGCGGCGGACAAGATCATCGCCCCTGACCTGCTCGGCCCGCTGCAACAGGCCAAGCAAGACGGCCAGCAAGTGTTCCTGCGCACCGACACCCACTGGACCCCGGAAGGTGCCCAGGTCGCGGCCGAGAACCTGGCCAAGGCGATTGCCGAACGCGCGCCGCTCAACGGTGAGCCACAACGCTTCGTCACGGAACCTGCGGAAAAAATCACCCACAAGGGTGACCTGCGCCAGTTCCTGCCCCTGGACCCACTGTTCGAAAACCTGATGCCGGCCCAGGAGCCACTGGTCAAGCGCAACACCCGCGAAGCCGATGACCAGCCGGCCGGCGACGACGCGCTGTTCGCCGACGCCCAGGTGCCGGTGGCCCTGATCGGCACCAGCTACAGCGCCAACCCCAACTGGAACTTCGTCGGGGCACTCAAGCAAGCCCTGCACAGCGACGTCGTCAACTACGCCGAGGACGGCCATGGCCCGATTCTGCCGATGCTCAGCTACCTCAAGAGCGACGCCTTCAAGAACAGCCCGCCCCAGGTGCTGATCTGGGAGTTCCCTGAACGCTATCTGCCCGTGAACAACGAAATCGGCGACGCCGACCCTCAGTGGGTCGCAGAGCTCAAGCAAGCCGGCGCGCGCCAACAGAACGTCGCCGCCAACACCCCATCCGAGACGCCCGACCGGGCGCAAAACTGAAAGAGAGGTCCACCATGACTTTCAACACTACTCCTCGCCGTCTCGCTGCTCGCTCCTTCAAGGCCGTTGCTCTCGTCGCCAGCATGAGCGCCCTCTCACTGTCCGCCTTTGCCGGTGACGCAGCCCTGTATGGCCCGACCGCGCCAAAAGGTTCGAGCTTCGTGCGGGTGTACAACGCCAGCAACGCCGAAGTCAGCGCCACCGTCGGCAGCACCAACATCAGCGACGTAGCCCCGTTGGCCAGCAGCGACTTCAGCTTCATGCCCGGTGGCGACTACAGCGCCAAGGTCGGCAGCCAGACCGTGCCGGTGAAACTGGCTTCCGATCACTATTACACCCTGGTCAACAACGCCAGCGGCCAACCTCAACTGATCGAAGAACCGCCGTTCAAGAACAAGCAGAAGTCCCTGGTCCGCGTACAGAACCTCAGCGACAAGGCACTGACCCTCAAGACCGCCGACGGCAAGACCGAAGTGGTGCCGAACGTGGCCGCCAAGGGCCGTGGCGAACGTGAAATCAACCCGGTGAAAGTGTCCCTGGCGCTGTTCGAAGGCGACAAGAAAGTCGGCGACCTCAAGCCCGTGGCCCTGGAGCGCGGCGAAGCGGCTGTGCTGTACGTCACCGGCTCAGGCAGCAGCCTGTCGCCAGTGTGGGTAAAACGCCCGGCGTCGACCCGCTGATGAATTCACCTGATTGACGCTCCCACCCTGAATCGGGGTGTCATTCGGGTACGGAACAAGAACAAGAGAGTGAAACGACAGAACGCAGTAGCTCTAACAACCATTTCGCTTCAAGGAGTAACAAACATGATTCCGGTGATCTTGTCAGGTGGTAGTGGCTCACGTCTTTGGCCGCTTTCGCGCAAGCAATTCCCTAAACAGTTCCTGGCCCTGACCGGTGAACACACCCTGTTCCAACAGACCCTCGAGCGCCTGGTGTTCGAAGGCATGGACACACCGATCGTGGTCTGCAACAAAGACCACCGTTTCATCGTCAACGAGCAGTTGAGCAACCGTAAGCTCGAAGCCCAGCGCATCCTGATGGAACCGTTCGGGCGCAACACCGCACCGGCCGTGGCGCTGACCGCGATGATGCTGGTCAACGAAGGCCGCGACGAGCTGATGCTGGTGCTGCCGGCCGACCACGTGCTGGAAGACCAGAAAGCCCTGCAACGCGCCCTGGCCCTGGCCACCGTGGCCGCCGAGCGTGGCGAAATGGTGCTGTTCGGTGTACCGGCGACCAAACCGGAAACCGGCTACGGCTACATCAAATCGACCAACGACGCGCTGCTGCCTGAAGGCGTGAGCCGCGTTTCGCACTTCGTCGAAAAACCCGACGTCAAGCGTGCCACCGAGTTCGTCGAAGCCGGCGGTTACTTCTGGAACAGCGGCATGTTCCTGTTCCGCGCCAGCCGCTTCCTCGAAGAGCTGAAAAAGCACGATCCGGACATCTACGACACTTGCCTGCTGACCCTGGAGCGCAGTGAGCAGACCCCGGACACCATCACGTTCGACGAAGCTACCTTCGCCTGCTGCCCGGACAACTCCATCGACTACGCCGTGATGGAAAAAACCCAGCGCGCCTGCGTCGTACCGCTGTCGGCCGGTTGGAGCGATGTCGGCTGCTGGTCGTCGCTGTGGGAAGTCAATGCCAAGGACGCCAACGGCAACGTCACCAAAGGCGACGTGGTCGTCCAGGACAGCCGCAACTGCATGATCCACGGCAACGGCAAGCTGGTGTCGGTGATCGGCCTGGACAACATCGTGGTGGTCGAAACCAAGGACGCCATGATGATCGCCCACAAGGACAAGGTCCAAGGCGTCAAGCAGATGGTCAACACCCTCAACGCCCAGGGCCGCACCGAGACCCAGAACCACTGCGAGGTCTATCGTCCTTGGGGTTCCTATGACTCGGTGGACATGGGCGGTCGTTTCCAGGTCAAGCACATCTCGGTCAAGCCGGGTGCGTGCCTGTCGCTGCAGATGCACCACCACCGCGCCGAACACTGGATCGTGGTCAGCGGCACCGCCGAAGTGACCTGCGACGAGAACGTGTTCCTGCTCTGCGAAAACCAGTCGACCTACATCCCGATCGCGTCGGTCCACCGCCTGCGCAACCCGGGCAAGATCCCGCTGGAAATCATCGAAGTGCAGTCCGGCAGCTACCTGGGCGAAGACGACATCGAGCGTTTCGAAGACATCTACGGTCGCTCCACTCCGATCGAACGCGGCGTCTCGGTGAAGACCATCGCGCAGTAACAACTAGCAACGATCAGCCGTTCAAGAAGCCCCCATCCAGTCCACTGCGTCCCCTATCCGCAGTGGGTTGGGTGGGGGCTTTTTTTTGGTGTGTGCGATGAGCCGACATCATCGCTTCAACAATACCCGTCGCCTTCGGTAGGATGTGCCTACGGTAACGGAGGCTTTAACCATGCTTATCGGCGTCTTGCTGGTCATCACCTGGCTCATCCTGCTGCTGCGCTACCCGGCCAAGGCCTTGCCAGTCTCCCTGGCAGCGTTCATCGGGTTGGGACTGGTCGCCGCGTGGGTGCTCTGGCAGGAAAGCCGCGAGACCCGCCAATTGGAGCGCCTGGAATTGCGCATCAGCTATGCCCCCGGACAATGCCCCGCCGACCGGCCGCTGTCGCTGACCCTAAAAAACACCAATGACGTGCCGCTGATCGAACTGCAGTGGCGGGTCGCGGCTTATGCGCCTGGGGACACCATCAACCTGGCCGACAGCCCCTACAACGCACCGCGCTATCGTGGCCCCGGCGAATTGCAGGCCGGCGCCGAGTGGCAAGATTGCCTGCCCCTGCCGCCCCTACGCCCGGGTTATCGCCCGCAAACCCTGGAGTTTCGCGCCGAGCGACTGCACGGTAGCTTTTCCAACTGACTGCCCTCCCCCACTTTTTGCACAAGGAATGCGCCATGCCTGTCGCGTTGATTACCGGATGTTCCAGCGGCATCGGCCGCGCCCTCGCCGACGCCTTCAAGGCGGCGGGTTATCAGGTCTGGGCCACGGCGCGCAAGGCTGAGGACGTGGCGACGCTCAGCGCTGCCGGATTCACCGCTGTGCAACTGGACGTCAACGATGGCCAGGCCCTGGAACAACTGAATGAGCGGATCAACCAGCAGCAGGGTGGCCTGGATGTGCTGATAAACAACGCCGGGTATGGCGCCATGGGGCCGCTGCTGGACGGCGGCGTGCCGGCCATGCAACGTCAATTCGAAACCAACGTGTTCGCCATCGTCGGGGTCACCCGCGCGCTGTTCCCGGTATTGCGTCGGGCCAAGGGGCTGGTGGTGAACATCGGCAGCGTGTCCGGGGTGCTGGTCACGCCGTTTGCCGGCGCCTACTGCGCCTCGAAAGCGGCGGTGCATGCCTTGAGCGATGCCTTGCGCATGGAACTGGCGCCGTTCGGCATCCGCGTGATGGAGGTCCAGCCCGGCGCCATTGCCTCCAGCTTCGCCAAGAATGCCGGTCATGAAGCCGAACAATTGATCAGCGAACAGTCGCCCTGGTGGCCCCTGCGCGATGGTATCCGCGCCCGGGCCAAGGCCTCCCAGGACAACCCTACCCCGGCCCACGAATTCGCCGCCGGCCTGCTCAAGGCCGCACAACAACCCAAGCCATCCCGCCTGCTGCGCCTGGGCAATGGCAGCCGATCACTGCCCTTGATGGCCGGCTGGCTGCCCAAGGGGTTGCTGGAAAAAGGGTTAATGAAGCGGTTTGGGTTGGGGAAATCGCTGTAATAATCGCGAATTTGGCTTTTTTGCTGTTGTGGCGAGAATTCTGGGGGCAACCGGAAAAATGTGGGAGCGGGCTTGCTCGCGAAGACGCCGGCACAGTCAATATCAGTGCAAACTGAACCACCGCTTTCGCGAGCAAGCTCGCTCCCACAGGGATCTGTGGTGTGTATCAAATCTCACAATCCCCATGGGGGGCTCAGCGCTTGTCATGGGGTTCTACCACCACCGTGCAAGTCATCCCCGCCGCCAGCAGCACCCCGTCGGGCACTTCGTCCAGATGAATGCGCACCGGCACCCGCTGGGCCAGGCGAACCCAGTTGAAGGTCGGGTTCACGTCGGCGATCAGTTCGCGGCTTTCGGGGTTGTCCCGGTCGTAGATGCCGCGGGAGATGCTTTCCACATGCCCCTTGAGCATTTCACCGCTCATCAACTGCAACTGCGCTGAATCGCCGACCCGCACCTTGGGCAATTTGGTCTCTTCGAAGAAGCCATAGACCCAGAACGAATTCATGTCCACCACGGCCATCTTCGCCTCGCCGATGCGTGCGTAGTCGCCACGGTGCACGTTGAGGTTGGTGACGTAGCCATCCACCGCCGCGCGGACTTCGGTGCGCGACAGGTTCAGCTCGGCGGCTTCCAATTGCGCTTGGGCCTGCTGGTAATCGGCCAGGGCCGAGTCGGCGATGTTGCTGGCGTCGTCGCGGTTTTCCCGGGAGATCACCAGGCTGTCCAGGTCGGCACGTCGATGGGCGTTGACCTTGCGCATCTCCCAAGTGGCCTTGCGTGACGCCACCAGGGAGCGAGCCTGCTTCACGGCGATGCGGTAATGCTCAGGATCGATGCGCATCAACAGGTCACCCTTTTTCACCGATTGGTTGTCGCGCACCGGCACTTCGACTACCTCGCCACTGACATCGGCGGCCACATTGATGATGTCGGCCCGCACCCGGCCATCGCGGGTCCAGGGCGTGTTCATGTAATGGACCCACAGCGTACGGCCGATCCACAGCGCCAGGGCCAGAACCAACAGCGTCGCCAGCAGGCTGAAAAACTTTTTCATCGCATCGATCTCAACGGTAGACCGTCAGCGCCAGCGCGCCGAACAGACAGGTAAACAGACTCAGGCGCAACAACGCCGGGTGCCAGAAGAAGCGGTACAGGTCCAGCCCCGACAGGAAGCGGTCCAACGCCCAGGCCAGGCCGGCGGCGATGAAAAACATCAAGGTCATGGTGGGCATGTACACACCATGGAAGGCGATCTCACGGGGCATGTTCAGGTTCCTGGAGCAGCGGTGTGGCATGCGGCATGGCATGCGGTATGACATAGCCGGCCAACGGCGATTGCGGGTCCAGCAACGAGGTGCGGATGAAATGCAGGTAGCTTTTCACCCGGCGCAGCGCCGAGGTGTCGAAATGCGGGGCGAAGGGTTCGTCGGTGGCCTGTACGCGGCCGATAGCGTGGTCGACCGCCACCAGGGCACGCTCCAGATTGCTCTGGCTCGGTTGGCGGAACAGCCGCACCAGCGCCCGCCCCATCACCCGAATCGCCTGGCGCCACGGCTGGCTTTCGGCATAAGCCGGATGCACCGGCAAAATCGCCTGTTCCTTGCGCAACTCGATAATCGCGTGACCGACCTCCAGCACCACGAACATCCAGCGCAGCAAGTCCCGTTGCACCCGAGGCTGCCCCGCCGCCAGCCCGTAGGCCTGATGCAGCAAGTCGCGGGTAGCACTTTCGAAGCTCGACGCCAGGCCCTTGAGCTTGCCGCTGATGGCAAACACCACTTGCTCGCGCAAATCCTGTTCGAGCCGGCGCCACAACCAGCGACTGTTGGGCGGCAGAATGATTGCCCCGGCCGCGGCACACACCAGCATGCCGAGGATCATCGCGATGTAATCGTTGATGAAGGCGTAGGGGTTGTAGACCGTCAGGTTGTCCGGCACCGAACCGCTGCTGAAAAAGATCAGCAGCCCCAGCCCGACCCCGGCGTATTTCGGTCGCGAGCTGAGGAACGAGCCGAGCATGATCACCGGCGCCAGCATCACACAAAGCAAAGGGAAGCCGTCGATCAACGGGAAGATGAAGAACATCTCGACAAAGCCGATCACCGCCCCGAACAACGTGCCGCAGGCCATCTGGAAAGCCATGCGCTTGGGGTTCGGCGTCGCGGCCGACAATCCCACGGTGGCGGCGGCGATCATCGTCATGGTCGCGCCGCTCGGCCAGGCCGTGGCGACCCAATAACTCCCCAGCAGCAACAGGATGAAGGCGGCGCGAACACCCGATGCCGTGGCGGCCAGCCAGTTGGTCTGCGGCACGAACGGTTCGTCCCAGCGTTCACGTTCGTGGCGATGATCCGCCAGGGAGGCGTGGGTCAGGGCATAGCCGTGCAAGTCATCGACGAAGCGATAAAGCAGCTCGTAGGCAGTATGAAAATCCAGTTGCTGCCCATCACTGGGCGCCGTTTCCTGGAACAAAGCCCGCAGCCGTCGCACCTGGGCCGGCAGCTCGGCCTTGTACTCGGCCAGCGCCGCCGCCAGACGGGCCGCATCGGCGTCGGTCAGGGCGCGGCCACTGAAACCGTCGAGCAGTTCGGCCAACGTTTGCAAACCTGGCTTGATGGCGTTGACCACGTGATCCGCCGCACTGCTGCGCAAGCGCTCCAGCAATTGGTGCAAAGCGTTGAAGCGGGTGGTGATGCCCATGAACTCGCTGTTCAAGCGATTGAGCCGGCCGTTGCGCCGACGCATGTGCGGGTCTTCGAACACGGTCACACTGCGCAGGCTTTCCAGGCCCACCGCCTCGGCAATGAAGCCCACGTTGCGCGCTTCGAAGGTCTCCCGCTTGCTGCGCCCACGCAGGCCATCGGTGACAAACAGGGCAAACACTCCAAAGCGCTGGTACAAGGCATTGCGCATGGCGGCACTGGCGGTTTGCGGCAGGATCGCGGCGCTGACCAGGGTGGCGCAGAGGATCCCCAGGGAAATCTCCAGCACCCGCCAGACCGCCGCCATGAACGCGTCTTCCGGATGGGCCAGGGCCGGCAGGCCGATCATCGCCGCGGTGTAGCCGGCCAGCACAAAACCATAGGCCCGGAAGTTGCGATAACGCGCCGCCCCTGCCGAACAGAGGCCAACCCAGACCGCCAGGCAAGCGAGGAACGGCTCGGTGTTCTGGGCAAACAAGGCGATCAGCGCCACCATCACCGCCGAGCCGGCCAGGGTGCCGAGCAAGCGATAGAAACTCTTGGCGAACACCTGCCCGCTCTGGGGCTGCATGACGATGAACACGGTGATCATGGCCGTGCGCGGTTGCGGCAACTCCAGGCGCATCGCCAACCACAAGGTCAGGAACGCGGCAAACAGGACCTTGAAGATATAGACCCAGGTCACCCCGTCGCTGCGGACCCAGTCGAAGAAACCCCGACGCCACTCAAGACGGTACAGCCAGCGTGCGGGGGCAAGTAAAGACGTCACAGGGGAAATATTGCTCACCGTACGTGGCCCAAGTCAGGGCTGTCGCTGCCGGCCTCAAGCCCACCACCCAACGCCGTCACCAGGTCGGCATGGGCACTCAAGCGCGCCGCCTGCACCTGCTGTTGCACCTGTTGCTGCTTGAACAACAGGCTTTGGGCGTTGAGCACGTTGAGGTAATCGGTGAGCCCGCGCTGGAACGCCACCATTGCGATGTCGTAGGTGCGCTGGGCAGCGGCCACCGATTCGGCGGCGAAGGCCTGCTGCTTGTCCATGGACTGGCGGCGGATCAACTGATCGGAAATGCCCTTGAGGGCGTTCACCAGTGTCTGGTTGTAGTGCGCCACGGCGATGTCATAACCGGCCGCCGCCTCGCCCAACTGTGAACGCAAGCGCCCGCCGTCAAAGATCGGCAACGTGATTGCCGGTCCGACGTTGTAGGTGAGCTTCTTGCCCGTCAAGAACTCCAACGCCCCACCGCCGGTGGCCATGTAGCCGAGGCTACCCACCAGGTCGACGTTGGGATAGAAACCGGCCCGGGCCACATCGATGCCCCGGGCCTGGGCCGCCACTTGCCAACGCCCGGCCACCACATCCGGACGCTGGCCAAGCAGTTCGGCGGGTAAGGCCGACGGCAACTTCAGGGGCGCGCCGAGGGCCAGGGTCGGGCGTTGCAATTGCGCGCCCTCTCCCGGTCCCTTGCCCGCCAGCGCCGCCAATTGATTGCGGCTCAAGGCGATGGCTTCGTCCAGGGCGTCGAGTTGGCGGTGGGTCTCGGGCAGTGGTGCCTGGGCCTGGCTGACTTCGAAATGGGTGCCGATGCCGCCGTCCAAGCGCTTCTGCGCAAGGTCGAGAATCTGCTCTTGTTGGTGGAGGGTCGCGGCGACGATATCGTGCTGGGCGTAGTGCAGTGAAAACTGGATGTAGGCGCGCACGATGTTGCTCTGCAGTTCCAGTTGCGCCTGGCGCGCCTGCGCGACACTGGCATGGGCCAGGTCAACCGCCCGTTCACTGGCATTGCGCTCGCGGCCCCACAGGTCCAGGGCGTAGCTCAAGCCCAGGGCGGCATTGTTGTCCCAGGTCGTGGTATCGGCCAGTTCGCCCGGGCCATAGAACTGATCGGTGGGCCAGCCATGGCGCTTGAGGGTCGCCTGGCCATTGATCTGCAGCGACTCGGCGGCTTCGGCAACACCGGCCATGGCCTTGGCCTGCCGCACCCGCGCGGCGGCCATGGCCAGGCTCGGGCTGTCCCGCACGGCCAGGTCGACCCAGCGATCCAGTTGCCGATCGCCATAGGCTTGCCACCATCGGCGGGTGGGCCAGTGAGCGTCGCGAGCGGCCTCGCGGATGGCGGCATCGGTCGCCAGTTGGTTGGCCGGCATTACCTGGCTTTGCGGCCCTATCCCGCCTGTCCCGATGCAACCGCTGATGGTTAATGTCAGAACCCAAACACTGAGAGTCTTCAGCTCTCTGCTGATGCGACGCGGCACTTGCGCAAAATTCCTGAGATGGAGCATGACGACGAGGATGGCTGCCTGTTAACGCAAAACTTGTGGGAGCGAGCCTTTGCGGGAGCCGAGCTTGCTCGCGATGGGGACGACACGGTTTAACGGCAGGACCGCGTCATCGTTCATCGCGAGCAAGCTCGGCTCCCACAAGGGCTCCCACAGGAATCAGTGACCCAGGATTGGCGGCAATTCTAGGCATCGCCCTCCCCGGCGATAAGCCGACCTTTCTGTGAATCTTTGTTACCGTTAACGCGATAATCCATTAGTCGGGTCCCGCTGCTCTGTAACTTCGTGTCACAATTTGCCACCTCCCAAGAGAGCCCTCCATGGACACCTTGCAAAACATGCGCGCGTTCAGTTGTGTTGCCGAAGCTGGCAGCTTCACCGCCGCCGCCGCGCAACTGGACACCACGACGGCCAACATCTCGCGCGCAGTTTCCAACCTGGAAGCCCATCTGCAAACCCGCCTGCTCAACCGCACCACTCGCCGCATCGCCCTGACCGAGGCGGGTAAACGCTACTTGTTGCGTTGCGAGCAGATCCTGGCTTATGTCGAAGAAGCGGAAGCCGAGGCCAGCGACGCCCACGCGCGACCGGCCGGGCAGTTGAAGGTCCATACGATGACCGGTATCGGCCAGCATTTCGTGATCGACGCCATCGCCCGTTACCGCAAGACCCATCCGGATGTGACCTTCGACCTGACCCTGGCCAACCGCGTGCCGGACATCCTCGACGAGGGCTACGACGTCTCCATCGTGCTCGCCAGCGAGCTGCCGGATTCGGGCTTCGTCTCCCAGCGCCTGGGGATCACCTACAGCATCGTCTGCGCATCGCCCGCCTACGTGAAAGCCAGCGGCTGCCCGCAAAAACCCGGCGACCTGCTCAACCACGCCTGCCTGCGCCTGGTCAGCCCGGTCATTCCGCTGGAAAAATGGGTGTTCGACGGCCCGGAAGGCCAGGAGATGGTCACCATCAACAGCTCACCGTTCCTGGTGAATTCCGCCGACGCGATGAAAACCGCAATCACCAGCGGCATGGGCGTGGGGGTATTACCGGTGTACGCGGCCATCGAAGGCTTGCGCAACGGCACGCTGGTGCGGGTGATGCCCAACTACCGCTCCCAGGAACTGAACCTCTATGCCATCTACCCGTCGCGCCAATACCTGGATGCGAAGATCAAGACCTGGGTCGAGTACCTGCGAGGCTCGTTGCCGGAAATCCTTGCGGCGCACCAGTCTGAGCTGGCGGCTTACGAATTGAGTGGAAGCCTGGCAGGCGCACGGGTCGCGAACTGAAGTCGCCCCCGTGCGTGAAGGATGATGTCAGCGCTTGCCCATCGAACGACGCGTACCGGGAGGCGCGGCGCCCGGGGTCTTGGTATGGCCATTCTTCGCGCCGTTCTTGTACCACGGCTGCTGGCCGGCGCCCTTGGCCGCAGCCAGTTCACCGGGTTTGAACGGGAACTTGAAGGCAGGGATCGCCGCTTTGGCGTCCTCGGCGCTGGAAACATCGCTGTCGGACAAATCGGCCTGTTCGCCGCCGGGGAGTTCATCCGCAGGCGAAGATGTCGGGGAAGTCATGTAAGGCTCCGGGTCATGCATGCAAGTCGGGCCCGAAGGGCGAGCCGCGAAAGGCGCCAGTATACCTGCCCGATATCACAGCGCGCAGGGCAGTTTCATCTGGCACAACCATTCATCTGACAGCAAGTCGGGACAAAACTGACAAGCCTGTCAGTTAGCCGTCACCTTCCTGACCGGCTCGTAACGCTATATAAGAAAGCTCAAACTCCTGTGTCCCGAACCGGCCCTTCATATCCATGCACACCCAGAAGAAAACCGTCCTGCTCGTCGTGTTGTTGGTCGCCTTGGTGGCCCTCGTCCTCTGGTTTGTGCTCAAGCCCGTGACCGCCAAGCCCAGCGCTCCGACTGCCGTTCCGGTACGGGCCATCAGCGTGGTGCAAAAGGATGTACCGCGCTTCGCCAGCGGCATCGGCACGGTCCTGTCGCTGCACAGCGTGGTCATCCGGCCGCAGATCGACGGCATCCTCACCCGGTTGCTGGTCAAGGAAGGGCAACTGGTCAAGAAGGGTGACCTGTTGGCGACCATCGACGATCGTTCGATCCGCGCCAGCCTCGACCAGGCCCGGGCCCAGCTCGGCGAGAGCCAGGCGCAGTTGGCGGTGGCCCAGGTCAATCTCAAGCGCTACAAATTGCTGAGCGTCGATGACGGCGTATCGAAGCAGACCTATGACCAGCAACAGGCGCTGGTCAACCAGCTCAAGGCCACCGCCCAGGGCAACCAGGCGGCCATCGACTCGGCGCAGGTGCAACTGTCCTACACACAGATCCGCTCCCCGGTGAGCGGTCGCGTCGGCATTCGCAATGTGGATGAAGGCAACTTCCTGCGCACCAGCGACACCGAAGGCCTGTTCACGGTGACCCAGATCGACCCGATCGCCGTGGAGTTCTCCCTGCCCCAGCAAATGCTGCCCACCTTGCAACGGTTGATCGCCGCGCCCGAGCAAGCCTTGGTCAAGGCTTATATCGGCGCCGATGGTGCCACCGGGGAGCTGCTCGGCGAGGGACGCCTGAGCCTCATCGACAACCAGATCAACGCCAACACCGGAACCCTGCGGGCCAAGGCTGAATTCAACAATGCCGCGCAACGGCTGTGGCCCGGGCAACTGGTGACGTTGAAGATCCAGACCGCCCTCGACAAGGACGCCCTGGTGGTGCCTCCCACTGTGGTCCAGCGCGGGCTGGAGCAACACTTCGTGTACCGGATCAAGGGCGACAAGGTCGAGAGCGTGCCGGTGGTGATGGTGTACCAGGACAGCGACCTGCACATCATCAAAGGGGTGAACGCTGGCGATCAACTGGTGAGCGATGGTCAGTCACGGCTCAAGCCAGGCAGCCACATCCAGGTGCTCAGTGATCCGCCCGCCCTGGCCAAGACCACGGAGCCGCAACCATGAAGGGTCGCGGCTCGGTTTCGGCGTGGTGCATCGACCACCCCATTGCCACGGTGCTGCTGACGTTTGCCCTGGTACTGCTGGGGGTGATCGCGTTTCCTCGCCTGCCCGTCGCACCGTTGCCGGAGGCGGAATTCCCGACCATCCAGGTCAACGCGCAGTTGCCTGGGGCCAGTCCCGAAACCATGGCCTCGTCGGTGGCGACGCCCCTGGAAGTGCAATTCAGCGCCATTCCCGGCATCACCCAGATGACTTCCAGCAGTGCCCTGGGCTCGACCAACCTGATCCTGCAATTCAGCCTCGATAAAAGCATCGACACCGCCGCCCAGGAAGTACAGGCGGCGATCAACACCGCCGCCGGCAAACTGCCCAACGACATGCCGAACCTGCCGACCTGGCGCAAGGTCAACCCTGCCGACAGCCCGGTGCTGATCCTCAGCGTCAGTTCCTCCCTGATGCCCGGCACCGAGCTGAGCGACTACGTCGAAACCCTGCTCTCGCGTCAGATCAGCCAGATCGATGGCGTAGGACAAATCTACATCACCGGCCAACAGCGTCCGGCGATCCGGGTCCAGGCCTCGGCTGACCGGCTCGCCGCCATCGGCCTGACCCTGGCGGACATCCGCCTGGCGCTCCAGCAGGCCAGCCTCAACCTGGCCAAGGGCGCCCTGTACGGCGATTCGAGCATTTCCACCCTGTCCACCAACGACCAGTTGTTCAAGCCTGCGGAGTACGGTGAGCTGATCGTGTCCTACCGGGACGGGGCACCGGTACAGCTCAAGGACATCGCCAAGGTCGTCAACGGCTCGGAAAACGCCTACGTCCAGGCCTGGTCCGACAACGAGCCGGGAGTCAACCTGGTGATCTTCCGGCAACCGGGGGCAAACATCGTCGAGACCGTCGACCGCATCCAGGCGGCCCTGCCCACCCTGCAAGCCATGTTGCCCGCCGCCGTTCAGGTCAAGGTCCTGATCGACCGCACCCAGACCATCCGTGCCTCGTTGCATGAAGTGGAAATCACCCTTCTGATCGCGGTGCTGCTGGTGGTCGCGGTGATGGCGCTGTTCCTGCGCCAGCTCTCGGCGACCCTGATTGTCTCGGCGGTGCTGGGGGTGTCGCTGACCGCCAGTTTCGCCCTGATGTACGTGATGGGTTTTAGCCTGAACAACCTGACCCTGGTGGCGATCGTCATCTCGGTGGGGTTCGTGGTGGACGATGCGATTGTGGTGGTGGAGAACATCCACCGGCACCTGGAGGCCGGCGAAAGCATGCGCGAGGCGGCGATCAAGGGTGCCGGAGAAATCGGCTTTACCGTGGTCTCCATCAGCCTCTCGCTGGTGGCGGCGTTCATTCCGCTGCTGTTCATGGGCGGCGTGGTCGGACGCCTGTTCAAGGAGTTTGCCCTGACCGCCACCTCGACCATCCTGATTTCGGTGGTGGTGTCGCTCACCTTGGCGCCGACCCTGGCCGCGCTGTTCATGCGCGCCCCGGTGCATCATGCCCACAGCACGCCAGGGTTCGGCGAGCGTTTGCTGAGCCGGTACGAGCACGGCCTGCGTCGGGCCCTGGCCCATCAAAAGCTGATGATCGGCGTGTTCGGCCTGACCCTGGCACTGGCGGTGGTGGGCTACGTGTTCATTCCCAAGGGGTTCTTCCCGGTACAGGACACCGGCCTGATACTGGGCACCAGCGAAGCCGCCGCCGATGTGTCGTTCCCCGACATGGTGGCCAAGCACAAGGCCCTGGCCGAAATCGTCGCCGCCGACCCGGCGGTGCAGACCTTCTCCCACTCCGTCGGTGTCTCGGGCAACAACCAGACCATCGCCAACGGCCGCTTCTGGATCGCCCTCAAGCCCCGTGGCGAGCGTGACGTGTCGGCCAGCGGCTTCATCGACCGGATCCGCCCGCAATTGCTGAAAATCCCCGGCGTGGTGCTGTACCTCAGGGCCGGGCAAGACATCAACCTCAGTTCTGGCCCCAGTCGCGCCCAATATCAATACGTGCTCAAGAGCAACGACGGACCGAGCCTCAACGCCTGGACGCAAAAACTCACGGACAAGCTGCGTGGCAACCCGGCGTTCCGTGACATCTCCAACGACCTGCAACTGGGCGGCAGCATCACCCACATCAACATCGACCGCAGCGCGGCGGCTCGCTTCGGCCTCACCGCCACCGATGTCGACCAGGCCCTGTACGACGCCTTCGGCCAGCGGCAGATCAATGAATTCCAGACCGAGACCAACCAGTACAACGTGATCCTGGAGCTCGACACCGCGCAACGAGGCAAGGCCGAAAGCCTGGCGTATTTCTACCTGCGTTCGCCCCTGAGTGGGGAAATGGTGCCGCTCTCGGCCCTGGCCCGCTTCGATGCGCCGAGCAACGGCCCGCTGTCAATTGCCCACGATGGCATGTTCCCGGCCGCCAACCTGTCATTCAACCTGGCGCCCGGCGTGGCCCTGGGGGACGCGGTGCGCCTGCTCGACCAGGCGAAGAACGAAATCGGCATGCCCGCCGCCATTACCGGCAGCTTCCAGGGCGCGGCCCAGGCCTTCCAGAGTTCCCTGGCGAGCCAGCCATGGCTGATCCTCGCCGCACTGGTGGCCGTGTACATCATCCTCGGCGTGCTCTACGAGAGTTTCGTGCACCCGTTGACGATCATCTCCACCCTGCCCTCGGCCGGCCTCGGCGCGCTGATCATGCTCTGGCTGCTGGGCCAGGACTTTTCGATCATGGCGCTGATCGGCCTGGTGCTGCTGATCGGGATCGTCAAGAAGAACGGCATCCTGATGATCGACTTCGCCCTCGACGCCCAGCGCAACAAAGGCCTGGCGCCCCAGGAGGCGATTTTCCAGGCGTGCCTGACACGTTTCCGGCCGATCATGATGACCACCCTGGCCGCCCTGCTCGGCGCCTTGCCGCTAATGCTCGGCTATGGCCCCGGCTCGGAGCTGCGCCAGCCCCTGGGCATCGCGGTGGTAGGCGGCCTGCTGGTGAGCCAGGCGCTGACGCTGTTCACCACACCAGTCATATACTTGTGGCTGGAGCGACTGTTCCATCGGCCCGCCCATCAGCCAGGGTCGGCGCCGACGGCGGCGCTGGCGAGCACAGACCACTGAGGCAGGGCCATGCGCGTTCTGATTATCGAAGACGAAGAAAAAACCGCGGACTATCTGCACCGCGGCCTGACCGAACAGGGCTACACCGTGGACGTGGCGCCGGACGGCATCGAGGGACTGCACCTGGCCCTGGAAACCGACTATGCGGTGATCGTGCTCGACGTGATGCTGCCAGGCCTGGACGGCTTCGGCGTACTGCGGGCCCTGCGCGCCCGCAAGCAGACCCCGGTGATCATGCTCACCGCCCGGGAACGGGTCGAGGACCGCATCAAGGGCTTGCGCGACGGCGCCGATGACTACCTGGGCAAGCCCTTCTCCTTCCTCGAACTGGTGGCCCGCCTGCAAGCCCTGACCCGTCGCAGCGGCGGCCATGAACCGGTGCAGGTGAGCATCGCCGACCTGTGGATCGACCTGATCAGCCGCAAGGCCACACGTGCTGGCCAGCGCCTGGACCTGACGGCCAAGGAGTTCTCCCTGCTCAGCGTCCTGGCCCGCCGCCAGGGTGAAATCCTCTCGAAAACCGCCATTGCCGAAATGGTCTGGGACATCAACTTCGACAGTGACGCCAACGTGGTGGAAGTGGCGATCAAACGCTTGCGAGCCAAGCTCGACGGGCCGTTCGAACAGAAGTTGCTGCACACCATCCGCGGCATGGGTTATGTGTTGGAGAGTCGCAGTGATGACGCTCCCTAACAGCATCGCCCTGCGCCTGAGCGGCCTGTTTACGCTGGTGGCGGCGCTGGTGTTCCTGTTGATCGGGGGCGCCTTGTACCAACAGGTCGCCAAGGGCCTGGGCCTGTTGCCCGAAGCCGAGCTCGATGCCCGCTACAGTGTCCTGGAGTCTACCGTTGGCCGCTACGGCACGCCTGAACACTGGGTGAAGATCAACAACAAGCTGCGGTTGCTCGGTGAAGAAGACAAGCGCATCCATTTCTGGATCGTCAGTGACGATCCACGCTTTGAATACGGCGATCCCGATGCGCAGATCCGCACCTTTGCCCAAGGCCCCCTGGGTAAGCGCGACCTGACCTTGCCCCATCGGCACTACCCGGTGAAAGTGCTGGTGAGCCAGTTCCCGGCCAAGGACCAGCGTCCGCCGCTGCGCTTCATGATCGGCATCGACACCCAGACCTTCTACCAGACCCAGCATCGCCTGTTGGTGGCGCTGGTGAGCCTGGCGATTGTCGGTGTGCTCCTGGCTTCGTTGCTGGGCTACTGGGTCGCGCGCATCGGCCTCAAGCCGCTGATCAAGCTGTCCGATGAAGCCCGGCGCCTGGCCCCGCCCCGCCTGTCCGGGCGCTTGCAGCTATCGCCCTTGCCGCCGGAGCTGAGCCAGTTCGTCAGTTCCTTCAACGCCACCCTCGACCGGGTCGAACAGGCTTATTCGCGGCTGGAATCGTTCAATGCCGACGTCGCCCATGAATTACGCTCGCCCCTGACCAACCTGATCGGCCAGACCCAAGTGGCACTGACCCGGGGACGCTCGGCCGAACACTACTTCGAAGTACTGCAATCGAATCTCGAGGAGTTGGAGCGGCTGCGCTCGATCATCAACGACATGCTGTTCCTGGCCAGCGCAGACCAGGGCAGCAAGGCCACCAAGCTGACCAGCACCTCCCTGGCCGGCGAGGTGGCGACCACCCTCGACTACCTGGACTTCATTCTGGAAGATGCCCAGGTCCAGGTCCGGGTCAGCGGTGACGCCCAGGCCAGCATCGAGATCGCCCACCTGCGTCGGGCGCTGATCAACCTGCTGAGCAACGCCGTGCAGCACACCGCGCCAGGGCAAGTGATCGACGTGCGCATCGAAGCCCTTGGCGACCAGATCAGCCTCGCCGTCACCAATCCCGGCGAGCCGATTGCCGGCGAGCATCTGCCACGCCTGTTCGAACGCTTCTATCGCGTCGATGCCTCGCGCAGCAACAGTGGCGCCAACCATGGGCTGGGGCTGGCCATCGTCAAGGCCATTGCTCTGATGCATGGTGGCGATGTGTTTGTGCACAGCGACCAAGGCGCCAACACGTTCGGGATCCGCTTGCCAGCCTGAGACAGCCACAAGGCTCGATCTTTTCCTGCGTTGAATGCTGGGCGAAAGCCAACTCGATCAAAATCGACAGATCGCAGCCTTCGGCAGCTCCTACCCATTTATTGCGCAAACACTGATTGCCCGCCCTCACCGATCCAAGCACAATCAGCAAAAGGCCAGCATCTGGTTCATTGCCGGTTTGCAATCCTTTGGGACGGATCCCAGCCACATGACAATGCAGACATCGGACCCATGAGCGCGCGCAGTGCGACACCTGGCAACACCCCGCCTTCGATACGTTCCGAACGGGTACTCGTACTGGCCAGTTCGCTGGTTGTCGTTGCTATCCTGAGCATCGTGACTTTTCTGCTGATCCGCGAACATGCCGCCGCACAACAGGCAGCGACACGTGCGGCGACCAATATCGTGCAACTGATTGACGCCGATGTGTTGCGTAACGTGGAGCTCTACGACCTGTCGTTGCAAGGTCTGGTCGCTGCCGCCAAACGTGACGACCTGGAAGACGTTTCACCAGCGATTCGCCATCTGGCACTGTTCGACCGCGCCACCGCCGCCCCCTACAAAGGCGATATCCTGCTGCTGGACAAACGCGGCGATGTGATCGCTGACTCCGCCTCGATCACACCGCGCAAAGGCAACTATGCCGATCGGGAGTATTTCCAGTCCCATGTCCAAGATCCAAGCCCGGACATGATGATCAGCCGCCCGTTCCGCTCCAGAAGTCATGCGCAGGACTGGCGCATCAGTTTCAGCTATCGACTTAGCGACGAACGAGGCGAGTTCATGGGCGTGGCCGAGGCCGCGATGCGCCTAAATTACTTCAACCAATTGTTCAAGAGTCTGAACATCGGTCATGGCGGTACGGTCAACCTGGTCAGCCGCGACGGTATCCTCCTGGCACAAGAGCCCCCCTTGGCCGAAGACCTGACAGGCAAGGACTTCAGTCACCGACCGAATTTCATGCGGATCCTGCGCGAAGGCAATGGCAGTTTCACCAGCGTTTCCGGCCAGGATCAGAAGCCGCGCCTGTATACCTTTTCCCAAGTGGGCAACTTGCCTTTGATTGTCGTGGTGGCGCTCTCCTCTCAAGAGGTGTTCGCGTCATGGCAACGCACGGCATTGTTGGTCAGTGGCGCTACCGGCGCGCTGTGCATCGGTTTGCTCTGGCTCACCTGGCTGCTGCGCCGCGAATTGCGACGCCGCTACAGAGCTGAACGGGAATTGGCTCAACTGGCATCCGTCGACTCCCTTACAGGACTGGCCAACCGACGAACACTGGACGAGACGTTGCAACAGGAATGGCTGCGCGCCCAACGTTCGGGACAACCGTTGTCTGTCTTGATGATCGATGCGGATCACTTCAAGGCGTTCAATGATCGCCATGGTCATCAACGGGGTGACGAGGCCCTGCGAGCCTTGGCACAGTTGATCAGCAAACATGTTCGTCGCCCCGCCGACCTGGCGGCGCGCTACGGTGGTGAAGAGTTCTCGGTGGTGCTGCCGGAAACCACCACCGCCGGTGCATTCACCATGGCCCAGAACATTCGCGACGCGGTTGAACAGTTGCCACCGGTGATCGAGGGGGGAGCGCCGATGACGGTGAGTATCGGCATCGCCACTTGGGTAAACGGGCCGTATGGCGAGCTCCAGCAACTTTTGTTCGCCGCGGACAAGGCGCTGTACCAGGCTAAGGCCAGTGGGCGAAATCGTGTGGTTTGTGCGATGTGACGCTTTCCCTGTGGCTGTTCACTTAGTGTGTATATCCGTTGCTGCGATAACGGCTGCTGGCGGTTCCGCTCTTACAGCGGGTCACTTTCGAAAAGCGCGAAAGTAACCAAAGCGCTCCTGCCCCACCACTTGGTGCCTCGCCTAGGCTCGGCATGCCTGAACGAAGGCATTGCTCCGTGGGCCGCCGCGAAGGGCCATCCATGGCCCAGCGCGGCTATCCCGGCATCCATGCCGGGTTGCCCACTGCGCAATACCTTCGTTCAGCCAGCGTGGTTAACGGGGCGCCCGAGATC
This sequence comes from Pseudomonas sp. Lb2C2, assembly GCF_052112205.1. Classification (NCBI taxonomy): domain Bacteria; kingdom Pseudomonadati; phylum Pseudomonadota; class Gammaproteobacteria; order Pseudomonadales; family Pseudomonadaceae; genus Pseudomonas; species Pseudomonas sp. Lb2C2. The sequence goes on from NZ_JAUTYW010000005.1 coordinate 519,977, forward strand.
AACGTCCGCCACGAGGCGGCCTGATAGCCGACCTGGTTCTTGATGGGGACCGTATTTCTCCTGTGGGAGCGGGCTTGCTCGCGAAAGCAGTATCACAGTCGATGAAGATGTTGGATGTGCTGACCCCTTCGCGAGCAAGCCCGCTCCCACAGGGGGGCTGTGTTGGATATGAATTTTGTGTCCGCTGAAGATTGACTGTGGGAGCGAGCCTGCTCGCGATGGCGGTGGTTCAGTCACAGGGATGTTGGGCTTACTGGCCTCATCGCGAGCAGCCTCGCTCCCACAGGGGGGCTGTGTTGGATATGAATTTTGTGTCCACTGAAGATTGAATGTGGCAGCGAGCCTGCTCGCGATGGCGGTGGTTCAGTCACAGGGATGTTGGGCTTACTGGCCTCATCGCGAGCAGGCTCGCTCCCACAGGGGGGCTGTGTTGGGCATAAGTTTTGTGTTCACTGAAGATTGAATGTGGGAGCGGGCTTGCTCGCGAAGGCGGTGTATCAGCTTGCGGTGATGTTGGATGTGCTGGCCCCATCGCGAGCAAGCTTTGCTCCCACAGATCTGACAGGTGTATGACCAGGAGAGCCAGGTCGGCTGTTAGGCCGCCTCGCGGTGGACGTTGATCTCGGGCGCCCCGTTAACCACGCTGGCCGAACGCAGGCATTGCGCAGTGGGCAACCCGGCATGGATGCCGGGTTAGCCGCGCTGGGCCATGGATGGCCCTTCGCGGCGGGCCCACGGAGCAATGCCTTCGTTCAGGCATGCCGAGCCTAGGCGAGGCACCGAGTGGTGGGGCAAGAGCGTTTTGGTTACTTTTGACTGGGCCGGCTCCCGGGCTCTTCAAAAGTGACCCGCTGTAAGAGCGGAACCATAAGCCGCCGTTACCGCAGCAATGGATATACACACCAAAAAAAGCGCCCATAAAAAAAGGCCACCCAAAGGCAGCCTTCAAAAACTAGAGAGGTTTTTTGCTTACACGGCCGCAACAGGACGCATGTAAGAGATTGGCGCGGTGCTGGCGTCTTCGAACGTCACGACTTCCCAAGCATCTTTCTGCTCAATCAACTTGCGCAGCAGCTGGTTGTTCAGTGCATGGCCGGACTTGAAGCCCTTGAACTCACCAATCAGGCTATTGCCCAGCAGGTAGAGGTCGCCGATTGCATCGAGGATCTTGTGTTTGACGAATTCGTCTTCATAGCGAAGGCCGTCTTCGTTCAAGACACCATCGGAATCGACCACGATCGCGTTTTCAACACTGCCGCCGAGTGCGAGGTTGTGCTTGCGCAGGTACTCGATGTCACTCATGAAACCAAAGGTACGGGCGCGGCTGACTTCTTTTACGAACGAAGTGCTGGAAAAATCCACGCTTGCACTCTGGGTGCGGTCACGGAAAACCGGGTGATCGAAATCGATCTCGAAGCTCACCTTGAAACCTTCGAAAGGGACGAAAGTGGCGCGCTTGTCGCCATCTTCCACTGTCACTTCCCGCAAGATGCGGATGAACTTCTTGGCCGCGTCCTGTTCTTCCAGGCCAGCCGATTGAATCAGGAATACGAAGGGTCCGGCACTGCCATCCATGATCGGGACTTCGGACGCGGAGAGCTCGACGTAGGCGTTATCGATGCCCAGGCCAGCCATGGCCGAGAGCAAATGCTCCACCGTGTCCACTTTGGTGTCACCGTTGACCAGTGTGGTCGACATAGTGGTTTCACCAACGTTTTCCGCGCGAGCAGGAATCTGCACCACAGGGTCGAGGTCGGCACGACAAAACACAATGCCGGTATCGATAGGCGCGGGCTTGAGGGTCAGGTAGACCTTCTCGCCGGAGTGCAAGCCGACACCTGTGGCACGGATAATATTCTTCAGGGTGCGTTGTTTAATCATGGCATGGGCCGCTTCAGCGCAAATTGCGAACTGGTATCAACAAAGGCTGGCGATGATAGCAGACCAGACCTTTGCTGAACACCAATCACCCGTATCCCCCTGATACATTTCATCAATCGGCCTGACGACGCAGGAAAGCCGGGATGTCCAGGTAATCCAGATCGTCTTGCGGATTCATCTTCGCGGCAGTCGCAGCACCGGCCTGGGCCTGGTTGCGCATGACGGTCGGACGGTCCAGGTCACGGTAGTTCACCGCAGGTGCTTCCTGACGCGAAGCCACTTGTTGTTGCGGTTGCGAAGCCATGGAAGTGTGAACGGTGTTGTCGATGACCTTCACAGGCTTCTCGATTTTCGCGCCCAGACCCGTGGCAACCACGGTAACGTGCAACTCGTCGCGCATGTCCGGATCGATAACGGTACCGACCTTGACCATCGCGTGCTCGGAAGCGAAGGCTTCGATGATGCTACCCACGTCGGAGTACTCACCCAGGGACAGGTCAGGACCGGCGGTGATGTTCACCAGGATGCCGCGTGCACCTTGCAGGTTCACGTCTTCGAGCAACGGGTTGCGGATGGCCGCTTCGGTGGCCTCGCGTGCACGGTTCGGACCGCTGGCGCAGCCAGTGCCCATCATTGCCATGCCCATTTCGCTCATGACAGTCCGTACGTCGGCAAAGTCGACGTTGATCATGCCCGGACGCTTGATGATGTCGGAGATACCGCGAACGGCACCGGCCAGTACATCGTCAGCCTTGGCGAAAGCCGACAGCAGGCTTGCGTCTTTACCGAGGATGGTCAGCAGCTTCTCGTTGGGAATGGTGATCAACGAGTCGACGCTTTCAGACAGCAGACGGATACCTTCGTCGGCGATCTGCATACGCTTGCGGCCTTCGAAAGGGAACGGACGAGTCACCACCGCAACGGTGAGGATCCCCATTTCCTTGGCCACTTCGGCAATGATTGGCGCCGCACCGGTACCGGTGCCGCCGCCCATGCCCGTGGTAATGAACACCATGTTGGTGCCTTGCAGGACTTCTGCGATGCGCTCACGGTCTTCGAGAGCGGCCTGACGACCGACCTCAGGGTTGGCGCCGGCGCCCAGGCCTTTGGTCACGCCAGTGCCCAATTGCAGGATGGTCCGCGCGCCGATGGATTTCAGCGCCTGGGCATCAGTGTTGGCGCAGATGAATTCAACGCCTTCAATGTTGCTCTTGACCATGTGGTTGACAGCGTTGCCGCCGCCACCGCCGACACCGATTACTTTGATAACCGGGCTAGCGGGGATGTTGTCTACGAGTTCGAACATTTTCCCTCTCCTTTCATTCTCTAGTTTTTTCGCCTACTGCGTTTGCTGCGTCTTCCCGCGCCAAGCCTGAAACTTGCCGCTTGAAGCTTTGAAACTGTTTAAAAATTGCCTTTGACCCAAGCCTGGAGCCGCTCGAACAGCGGAGCCTTCGGCTCGTCGCTGCTGTAGCTGTCGCGGCTGCCAATGCCCGAAAACGAAATCCCGTCGGACTGTTTCTGCAAGCCGTACATCAACAGGCCCACGCCAGTGGAATAGATCGGGTTGCGGACCACGTCATCCAGGCCCTTGACGCCATGGGGCACGCCCAGGCGCACCGGCATGTGGAAAATCTCTTCGGCCAGCTCGACCGCGCCTTCCATCTTCGACGTACCGCCGGTCAGCACGATGCCGGCCGGGATCAGGTCTTCGTAGCCACTGCGACGCAGTTCGGCCTGGATCAGCGTGAACAGCTCGTCGTAACGCGGCTCGACCACTTCGGCCAGGGCCTGGCGCGACAGTTCGCGCGGTGGACGGTCGCCGACGCTTGGCACCTTGATGGTTTCGCCGGCACCGGCCAGCTTCGCCAGGGCGCAGGCGTAACGGATCTTGATTTCTTCGGCGTACTGGGTCGGGGTGCGCAACGCCATGGCGATGTCGTTGGTCACCTGGTCACCGGCAATCGGGATCACCGCCGTGTGGCGGATCGCGCCTTCGGTGAAGATCGCGATGTCGGTGGTGCCGCCGCCGATGTCCACCAGGCACACGCCCAGCTCTTTCTCGTCGTCGGTCAGCACCGAGTAGGCCGAAGCCAGTTGCTCGAGGATGATGTCGTCGATTTCCAGGCCGCAGCGGCGCACGCATTTCTCGATGTTCTGCGCAGCGTTCACCGCACAGGTCACCACGTGGACCTTGGCTTCCAGGCGCACGCCGGACATGCCCAGGGGCTCACGCACGCCTTCCTGGTTATCGATCACGTAATCCTGCGGCAGGGTGTGCAGCACACGCTGGTCGGCCGGAATCGCCACGGCCTGGGCCGCATCGAGCACGCGCTCAAGGTCGGCGGAGCTGACTTCACGATCACGAATCGCCACGATGCCGTGGGAGTTCAGGCTGCGGATGTGATTGCCCGCCACGCCGACGAACGCCGAGTGGATCCGGCAACCGGCCATCAGCTGCGCCTCTTCGATGGCGCGCTGGATCGATTGCACGGTGGACTCGATGTTCACCACCACGCCTTTTTTCAAGCCGCGGGACGGGTGTGTACCGATCCCGACGATGACCAGCGTGCCGTCGTCCGCGACTTCGCCTACCAGCGCCACCACCTTGGAAGTGCCGATATCAAGACCGACGATCATTTTCCCGCTTTGCACGTTTGCCATGGGTCCTGCCTCTTCTTAATTCTTCGCGACGGCGGGTTCGGCCGTCGTGGGCGCTACAGGTTCCCGCCAGCCAACAGCCAGGCCGTTGGCGTAGCGCAGATCGATGCGCGCAATGTTCGTAATCTGTTCTTTGAGCGTCTTGTCATAGATGGCGATGAAGCGGCGCATCTTTTCCACCAGGTTGCCGCGACCGAGCAACAGCTCGATGCCCGGCCCCGAGCTGCCCGCGCCAGTGGTCAGGAACCAACTGCCGCGCTCACGCAATTCCAGGCGCGCGATGGAGAAGCCCAACGGCCGCAACATCTGGCTCAACACCTGGTACTGCTGCATCACTTTCTGCTGGGCCCGCTGTGGGCCGAACAGTTGTGGCAAATGTTCATAGTTGGCCAGTTCCCGCGGCGTAAACGCCTGGCCCTGGTTGTTCAACAACGACTCGTCGCCCCAACGGGCCACCGGCAATTGTTCTTCCAGGCGGATCGACACCTGGTCAGGCCACACCCGCCGGACTTCGGCGTGGGCGATCCAAGGCATCTGTTCCAGCTCCGTGCGCATGCCCGCCAGGTCGATGGTGAAGAAACTCGACGCGACGAACGGGGCAATCCGCTGCTGCACGGCCTGCTGGCTGATGTAGCTCAGGTCACCCTGGACGTTGATCCGGGCGATCGGTCGGTCGGCATAAGGCAGCAACCGTTGCGCGCCTTCATACGTACCGAACCCCAGCGCCACCAGCAGCACAGGCCAGAACAAGCTCTTGAGAAAACCAAAATTGGCTTTCGGCAAGCGCGCCGACATCGGCTCTTTGGCCACCATTCGGCTGGCACCCCGCGGCACCGGCTTGCGACCGGGTGCGGATGGCTGATGACGAAGCGATGCGCCTTGCATGGCTTAACCTCTTGGCTCTTGATGGCCGACGCTGGCGGCCAGGATCGACAGCACCAGTTGCTGGAAATCCAGACCGGCGGCACGGGCCGCCATCGGCACCAGGCTGTGGTCGGTCATGCCCGGCGCGGTGTTGACTTCCAGGAACCAGAACTGCCCATCGGCGTCCTGCATCACGTCTGCCCGGCCCCAACCGGCGATACCCAGCGCCTCACAGGCCTTGGCCGTGAGGTCCATCAGTTGTTTTTCCTTGGCGGCGTCCAGCCCGCAGGGAATGCGGTACTGGGTATCGTTGGCGACGTACTTGGCGTCGTAGTCGTAGAACGTGTGGGGCGTGCCCAGCGCAATCGGGGGCAACACCTGGTCACGCAGGGTGGCGATGGTGAACTCGGGACCGGAAATCCATTGCTCGACCAACACTTGCGAATCGTAGGAACTGGCGTCTTTCCATGCCGCGGTCAACTCAGGCAGCGAATTCACTTTCGCCATGCCGATACTTGAACCTTCATGGGCCGGTTTGACGATCAAAGGGAAGCCCAGTTCCGTGGCCGCCGAAATACAATCGGCCTCGGACGCCAGCACGGCGTGGCGTGGCGTCGGAATGCCGAGGCTGTGCCAGACCTGCTTGGTGCGTAGCTTGTCCATCGCCAGGGCGGAGGCCAGGATGCCGCTGCCGGTGTAGGGAATGCCCAGGCATTCGAGCAGGCCTTGCATGCTGCCGTCTTCGCCACCGCGACCGTGCAGGATGATGAACGCGCGGTCGATCTTTTCGCTCAGCAGGCGCTGCAGGAAATCATCGCCCACGTCGATGCCGAATGCGTCGACACCGGCGTCTTGCAGGGCTTGCAGCACGGCGTTGCCGGACTTGAGGGACACCTCGCGCTCGGCGCTCTTGCCACCGAACAGCACGGCAACGCGGCCGAAGGCTTTCGGATCAAGGGTCGAGACCAGGTTGGCGTAGGCAGCAGTCATTTCAGTTTCCCCTCGCTGGCGGCCACGATTGCCCCGGCGAATAACGGACTGTTCAACAGTTTCGGGGCCAGGCCTCCGATGTCACCGGCACCCTGGCACAGCAGGATGTCGCCGGCGCGCAGCAGCGGCTTGACCAGCGGCGCGAGGTCCACGCCGCGTTCGATGTAGATCGGGTCCAACTGGCCGCGCTGGCGAATGCTGTGGCACAGCTGGCGGCTGTCGGCTCCCGGGATCGGCTCTTCACCGGCCGGATAGACTTCCATCAACAGCAGCACGTTGGCGTCGGCCAGCACCTGGACGAAATCGTCATACAGGTCGCGGGTGCGGCTGTAGCGGTGCGGCTGGTAGACCATCACCAGGCGGCGTTCCGGCCAGCCACCGCGCACGGCCTTGATCACTGCGGCGACTTCAGTCGGGTGGTGGCCGTAGTCGTCCACCAGCATCACGTTGCCGCCGTCCACCGGCAGTTCGCCGTAGACCTGGAAGCGTCGGCCCACACCCTGGAAGCCGGACAGGCCCTGGACGATGGCTTCATCGCTGACGCCTTCGTCGGTGGCGATGCAGATGGTCGCCAAGGCGTTCAGCACGTTGTGGTTGCCGGGCATGTTCACCGACACGTCCAACGGTTCGCGATCCGGGCGCAACACGGTGAAGAACGTCTGCATGCCCTGCTGGCGCACGTTGATGGCGCGTACGTCGGCGTCTTCGCCAAAGCCGTAGGTCACGGTCGGACGCTTGATCAGTGGCAAGATTTCGCGCACCACCGGATCGTCCAGGCACACCACCGCCAAACCGTAGAACGGCAGGTTGTGCAGGAACTCGACGAAGGTTTTCTTCAGTTTGTTGAAGTCACCGTCGTAGGTCGCCATGTGGTCGGCGTCGATGTTGGTGACCACGGCCACCAGCGGTTGCAGGTGCAGGAAACTCGCATCGCTCTCGTCGGCTTCGGCGATCAGGTAGCGGCTGGTGCCCAACTGGGCATTGGTGCCCGCGGCATTCAGACGGCCACCGATCACGAACGTCGGGTCCAGGCCACCGGCCGCGAACACCGAGGCGATCAGGCTGGTGGTGGTGGTCTTGCCGTGGGTACCGGCGACGGCGATGCCGTGGCGATAGCGCATCAGCTCAGCCAGCATCTCGGCCCGTGGTACCACGGGGATACGGCGCTCCAGGGCAGTGGCGACTTCCGGGTTGGAAGTGTTCACGGCACTGGAAACCACCAGCACGTCGGCATTGGCGGCGTTCTCGGCACGGTGGCCGATAAAGATCTGCGCGCCGAAGGACTCCAGGCGCTCGGTGACCGGGGAGGCCTTCAGGTCGGAACCCGAGACCTGGTAACCCAGGTTCAGCAGCACCTCGGCGATCCCGCACATGCCCACGCCGCCGATACCGACGAAGTGGATGCGGCGGATACGGCGCATTTCCGGTTGCGGCATGGCTTTGCGATTTTCAACCATGGGCCACCTCCAGGCAGGTATCGACCACTTGGGCCGTGGCATCGGGTTTGGCCAGCCGGCGTGCGGCGCGGGCCATGTCTTCAAGTCGTTGCGGCTGCATCAAAACCTCTGTCAGGCGGGCGGCAAGATCCGCGGCGCCAGTCGTTCTTTGCGGCATCAGGAAGGCAGCGCCTTCACGGGCCAAATAATCGGCGTTACGGGTCTGGTGATCGTCAATGGCGTGAGGCAAAGGCACGAGCATCGAGGGCAGACCGGCGGCAGCCAGTTCACTGACGGTCAGCGCGCCTGCGCGGCAGACCACCAGGTCGGCCCAGCCATAGGCTTGGGCCATGTCGTTGATGAAGGGCTGCACTTGCGCCTCGACGCCGGCGGCGCGGTAGCGCTCGGCAGTCACTTCATCGTGTTGTTTGCCGGCCTGGTGAAACACTTCCGGGCGCAGTTCAGGGGCGACCTGCGACAGGGCTTCGGGCAGCAATTTGTTCAACGGTTCTGCCCCCAGGCTTCCGCCCAGGACCAGCAAACGCGCCTTGCGTCCAGCCAGGGCTGGGCGCGGTGTATCGAAAAACAGCTCGGCACGCACCGGATTACCGGTGGTGCGGCGGCTGCCCGACAGGGTAAAGGTGTCGGGAAAGGCTTCACAGACCCGGGCGGCCAACGGCACCAGTAACCGATTGGCGGTACCGGCCACGGCGTTCTGCTCGTGGACGATCACCGGCACACCGGCCAGTTTTGCCGCAACGCCGCCAGGACCGGTCACATAACCACCAAAGCCCACCACGCACACCGGCCGCAAGCGACGGATGATCGCCCGTGCCTGCCAGATCGACTTGAGCAGCATCAGCGGCGCCTTGAGCAACGACAGCTTGCCCTTGCCCCGCAGGCCGCTGGCGTTGATCCGGTGCAGTTCGAGGCCAGCGCCAGGGACCAGTTCGTTCTCGATCCCCCGCGGCGTGCCCAGCCAATGCACGGTGTAGCCGCGTGCCTGGAACTCCCGGGCACAGGCCAGCGCCGGGAAGACATGCCCGCCGGTGCCGCCGGCCATGATCAGCACGTTAGCGCCCATGAGTCGGCTCCTCGGCGAAGTCGCTCTCCTGGAATTCCATCTCTTCGCTGCCCAAGTGGGTTCGACTCTCCCATTCGATGCGCAGCAACAGCCCGAGGCAGGCACAGCAGATCACCAGGGAACTGCCGCCATAACTGAGGAACGGCAGCGTCAGGCCCTTGGTCGGCAACAGGCCTACGTTCACGCCGATGTTGATCAGGAACTGGCCGATCCACAGGAACGACAGGCCATACGCCACGTAGGCGGCAAAGAACTGCTTGGCCTTCTCGGCCCACAAGCCGATGTACATTCCGCGTACGCAGACGAACACGAACAAGGCAACGGTGCACAAGGAGCCCACCACCCCCAGCTCTTCGGCCAGGACCGAGAACACGAAGTCGGTGTGGGCTTCCGGCAGGTAGAACTGCTTCTGCACGCTGTTGCCCAGGCCCACGCCCAGCCATTCGCCGCGACCGAAGGCAATCAGTGCCTGGGTCAATTGATAGCCGGAACCGAACTGGTCGGCCCACGGATCGGTAAAGGTGATCAGGCGCGCCATCCGATACGGTTGTGCCTGTACCAGCACCGTCACAGCCCCCACCGCCAGCGCGACCATCAGGGTAAAACGGAACAGCCCGACGCCACCCAGGAACAACATGGCCGCCGCCGCGCCCATCATCACCACCGTGGCGCCGAAGTCCGGCTCCATCAGCAGCAGGCCCGCCATCGGCAGCAACACGATGAACGGCTTGAAGAAACCCATCCAGCTCTCGCGCACTTCCTTCTGGCGACGCACCAGATAGCCGGCGAGGTAGATCACCACGAAGACCTTGGCGATCTCCGACGGCTGGACGTTGAAGAAGCTGAAGCCGATCCAGCGCATGGAGCCGTTGACCTCGCGGCCAATACCCGGCACCAGTACCATCACCAACAGGCCGAAGGCACCGAGCAGCATCAGCCAGCCGAGGCGTTGCCAGGTGGCGATCGGCACCATCATGGTGACGATGCAAGCGCCCAGGCCGATCACCAGGTAAATCAGGTGGCGGATCATGTGGTAAAGGGTGTTGCCCGACTGCACGGCGGCCACTTCCGACGACGCGGAGGTGATCATCACCAGGCCCAGGCCCAGCAAGGCCAGGCAACCGACTAGCATCGGGAAATCCAGGTCGATGCCACGCCCGGTAATCAACGGCGACGGATACGGCTTGATGATATTCATCAGGCTCATGCCAAGTCCTCCGCGGCCCGGGCGAACAACTGCCCGCGCTCTTCGTAGTTCTTGAACATGTCGAAACTGGCGCAGGCCGGTGACAGCAGCACCGCATCGCCCGGGTGTGCGAGTGCGCGGCATTGCTGCACCGCCTCGTCCAGCGAACCAACGCGAACCAGCGGCACCGCATCACCGAGGGCCTGGGCGATCAGTTCGCGGTCACGGCCCATCAGCACCACGGCACGGCAGTTGGCCGCCACCGGGTCGCGCAGGTCCTTGAAGTCGGCGCCCTTGCCGTCGCCGCCGGCGATCAGCACGAGCTTGCCTTCGATGTCCGCACCCAGCCCTTCGATGGCCGCCAGTGCGGCACCGACGTTGGTGGCCTTGGAGTCGTTGTACCAGGCCACGCCGTCCAGATCGCGCACCCACTGGCAGCGGTGTTCGAGACCGGCAAACGTGCGCAGGGCCGAGAGCATGGCGTCGAACGGCAGGCCGACCGCATGCCCCAGGGCCAACGCGGCCAGGGCATTGGCCTGGTTGTGGGCGCCACGAATCTTCAGTTCGCGCACCGGCATCAGGTTCTGGAATTCGAAGGCCAGGTATTTCTCGCCATTCTCTTCACGCAGCCCGAAGCCTTTGAAATCCGGTACGCCCAGACCGAAGGACCAGCACGGCATGCCCTCGCCCAGCAACGGACGGGTCAGGGCGTCCTGACGGTTGAACACCACTTGCCGGGCACCGCGGAAGATCCGGTGCTTGGCCAGGTGATACGCCGGCAGGCCGCTGTAGCGGTCCATGTGGTCTTCGCTGACGTTGAGCACGGTGGCCACTTCGGCGCCCAGGTGGTCGGTGGTCTCGAGCTGGAAGCTCGACAGTTCCATCACGTACAGCTCGACCTCGTCGCTGAGCAGGTCCAGCGCCGGGGTACCCAGGTTGCCGCCTACGGCGACGCGCTTGCCGGCCGCAGCGGCCATCTCGCCGACCAGGGTGGTGACGGTGCTCTTGGCATTGGAACCGCTGATGGCAACGATCGGCGCCTTGGCGTTACGCGCGAACAACTCGATGTCGCCGGACAATTTCACGCCACGGGCAGCGGCAGCCTGCAGGGCCGGAGTCGCCAGGGCCAGGCCGGGGCTCACGTAGAGCTCATCGGCGCGGCACAGGAACTCGACGTCCAGCTCGCCACAACGCACGTCCACCTGCGGATAGTCACGGCGCAGCGTGGCCAGCTCAGGCGGATTTTCCCGCGTATCGGCCACGGCAAACGACACGCCCCGGTTCGCCAGGAAGCGAACCAGGGACATGCCGCTCTTGCCGAGGCCGACAACGATGCGGAAGTGGTCAGAAGCGATCAGGGACACTCGTTCTACCTCAGCTTCAGGGTGGCAAGGCCGACCAGGACCAGAATCACGGTGATGATCCAGAAACGGACGATCACACGCGGCTCGGGCCAGCCCTTGAGTTCAAAGTGGTGGTGGATCGGCGCCATGCGGAATACGCGGCGGCCGGTCAATTTAAAGGACGCAACCTGAATGACGACTGACAGGGTCTCCATCACGAACACGCCGCCCATGATGAACAGGACGATTTCCTGGCGAACGATCACAGCGATGGTGCCCAGGGCCGCGCCCAGCGCCAGCGCGCCGACGTCGCCCATGAAGACTTGCGCCGGATAGGTGTTGAACCACAGGAAGCCCAGGCCGGCACCGATCAGCGCTCCGCAGAACACGATCAGCTCGCCCGCCCCCGGCACATAAGGGATCAGCAGGTATTCAGCGAATTTCACGTTACCCGACAGGTAGCAGAAGATCCCCAGCGCACCGCCGACCATCACCGTCGGCATGATCGCCAGGCCGTCGAGTCCGTCGGTGAGGTTGACCGCGTTGCTCGAACCGACGATCACCAGGTAGGTCAGCACGATGAAACCTGCGCCCAGCGGGATGCTGTAGTCCTTGAGCATCGGCAGGATCAGGGTGGTCTCCACCGGTGAGGCGGCGGTCATATAAAGGAAGATCGCCGCGCCGAGGCCGAATACCGACTGCCAGAAATACTTCCAGCGACTTGGCAGCCCACGGGAGTTCTTCTCGATGACCTTGCGATAGTCGTCGACCCAGCCGATGGCGCCGAATAACAAGGTCACGAGCAGCACGACCCAGACATACCGGTTCGCCAGGTCGGCCCAGAGCAAGGTGCTGATGCCGATGGACGAAAGGATCAGCGCGCCGCCCATGGTCGGGGTGCCGGATTTGGACAGGTGCGATTGCGGACCGTCGTTACGAACCGACTGGCCGATTTGCAGGTTCTGCAGGGTGCGGATCATCCACGGGCCCAGGAACAGCGACAACGACAACGCGGTCAGCACACCCAGGATCCCGCGCAGGGTCAGGTACTGGAAGACCGCGAAGCCTTTGTGAAACTGTTGCAGGTACTCCGCTAGCAGCAGCAGCATTAATGTTTCTCCGTGGAGGCGCCGCACAGCGCCGCGACGATGTTTTCCATCGCTGCGCTGCGTGAGCCCTTGATCAATAAGGTGGTGTTCGGGTCCTGCTCGGCGCCCAGGGCCTGGATCAGTTCGGCCTGAGTGGTGAAATGCCGTGCGTGCTCGCCAAACGCGGCGACTGCATGGGCCATCATCGGGCCGACCGCATACAGCGCGTCGACCTTGCCGCGCGCATAGGCACCGACGTCGTGATGCCCCTGTTGCGCCCACTCGCCCAGTTCACCGATATCCCCCAGCACCAATACGGTACGGCCGGAGAAACCGGCGAGGATATCCACGGCCGCGCACATGGACGACGGGTTGGCGTTATAGGTGTCGTCGATCACGCGCATGCCATTGCTGGCCAGTTGCGCGACGGAGCGCCCCTTGACGGGCTGCACGGCGTTCAACCCGGCGACGATGCCCGGCAGCGACACACCCAGCGCATAGGCGGCAGCCGCCGCGGCCAGGGCGTTGGCAACGTTATGGGTGCCGAGCAGGTTCAATTGCACCCGCTCGGCGCCATCCGGGCTGTGCAGGTTAAAGGCCGGGCAACCGCGAGCGTCGCGGTCCAGGTCACTGGCGTAGAAATTCGCGGCGAGGTTGCTCAGGGCAAAGGTCAGCACCTTGCGCTCGCCTGCCCGGGTCTTCCAGATTTCGAAAGCCTTGTCGTCGAGATTCAGCACGGCGACGCCATCGGCATCCAGCCCCTCGATGATCTCGCCCTTGGCCTCGACAATTTTTTCCGGGCCGCCGAACTCACCGACGTGGGCGGTCCCGGCATTGTTGAGTACCGCCACGTGGGGCTTGGTCATGCCCACGGTATAAGCGATCTCGCCGAGCCGCGAAGCCCCCAGCTCGATGACGGCGGCGCTGTGTTCCGGCGCCAGCTCCAGCAGGGTCAGCGGCACGCCGAGGTCGTTGTTCAGGTTGCCACGGGTCGCCAGCACCGGACCGCGGGTGCGCAGGATACTGGCAAGCATTTCCTTGACCGTGGTCTTGCCGCTGGAGCCGGTGATGGCCGCGACCGGGTTGCCATACGCCGCGCGGTTCAGCGCACCGAGCTGACCCAGGGCCTGGCGAGTGTCGTTGACAAGCAATTGCGGCAGCGTGCTGTTGCTCACTTCGCGCTCGACCAGGGCCGCGACCGCACCTTTGCCCGCGACTTCGTTCAAGTAATCGTGACCATCGAAACGCGGCCCAGCCAGGGCGACAAACAATTGCCCCGGCGTGATCGCCCGACTGTCGATGCTGACGCCGTTGAAGGTGGCGTCCGCGGCGATGAGGCGCGCATTCAGGGCGTTGGTCAGTTCGCTGAGTTTCAGGGCTTTAAGCATGGGCCACCTCCCACGCGGTCAGGGCGTGATCGGCTTCCACCAGATCGGAAAAAGCATGGCGTTCGCCGTTGATTTCCTGATAGTCCTCGTGGCCCTTGCCGGCCAGGACGATGACATCGTCCGCCGAGGCGCTGGCGATCAACTGGGCAATGGCCTGGCCGCGACCGGCAACGAAGGTGACGTTGTCCACAGCGGTAAAACCGGCGCGGATGTCGTCGAAAATCCGCTGTGGGTCTTCGGTACGAGGGTTGTCGTCGGTGACCAGCACGCCGTCTGCCAGCCGCTCCACGACTTCGGCCATCAATGGGCGTTTGCCGCGATCACGATCGCCACCGCAGCCGAACAGGCACAGCAACTTGCCCTTGGCGTGAGGACGCAGGGCCGTGAGAACCTTTTCCAACGCGTCTGGGGTATGGGCGTAATCGACCACCACCAGTGGTTGAATCCCACCGCCCAAACGCTGCATGCGACCGGCCGGGCCCTCGAGCTTCGGCAAGACCTTGAGAATTTCGTCCAGTGCGTAGTCCAGGCCGAGCAAGGCGCCGATGGCCGCCAATACGTTGCTCAGGTTGAAACGGCCGAGCAAGGTGCTGCGCAAATGGTGTTCGCCCTGGGGCGTGACCAGTGTGGCGCGCACGCCTTCGTCATTGAATTGCGCCTGGCGTACATAAAGGTAGGCGCTGGCATCTTCCAGGCTGTAGGTGATCAACCGCGACTCGCGTTTTTCGGCAGCCAGTTGCCGACCAAATTCGTCATCAAGATTGATGACCCGGCACTTCAGGTCATTCCAGGCAAACAGCCTGGCCTTGGCTTCGCCGTAGGCCTGCATGGTGCCGTGGTAATCCAGATGATCCCGGGACAGGTTGGTCAACACCGCGACATCGAACGCCAGGGCGGTCACACGGCCCTGATCCAAACCGTGGGAAGAGACTTCCATCGCAACGGCCTTGGCACCGGCCTTTTTCAGGTCCGCCAGGGTCGCTTGCACGGCAATCGGGTTCGGCGTGGTGTGCAGGCCACTTTCCAGTGCGCCATGGAAGCCGTTGCCCAAGGTGCCGACAATGCCGCAATGCTGGCCGAGCAGGTCCAGGGCCTGGGCCACCAGTTGGGTCACGCTGGTCTTGCCGTTGGTGCCGGTCACGCCCACCAGGTTCAGGTGGCGGCTCGGGTCGCCATAAAAACGCCCGGCAATGTCCGACAGCTGCGCCGCCAGGCCCTTGACCGGAATCAGCGGAACGTCGGTGATCGGCAACACGGTCGCGCCGTGCACTTCATACGCCACGGCAGCCGCGCCACGCTTCAGGGCGTCGGCGATATGGTCGCGACCATCGAAACGCGCACCCGGCACCGCCAGGAACAAGTCCCCGGCACGTACATTGCGGCTGTCCAGGGCCAGTTCGCGGATCAACAGATCGTGACCGGCGTGGGCAAAAATCTTGTTCAGGCTCAGGGACATCAGCCACGCCCTCCTTCGGCTTTCAGGGGAACGACCGGTGCGGTATTGGCCTGCTGGGTCGGTGGCAGGTTGTCCGGGGTAATGTTCATCAGGCGCAGGGTGCCGGACATCACTTTGCTGAACACCGGCGCCGAGACCAGGCCACCGAAGTAGCCCGCCTTGCTCGGTTCGTCGATGACCACCACGATGGCGTAGCGCGGGTCGCTCATTGGGCCGAAGCCGGCAAACAGCGAACGGTAGGAATTCTCGGCATAGCCTTTGGTGCCCACCGAGGTTTTACGGGCCGTACCCGATTTGCCTGCCACGTGATAGGCCGGGACCTGGGCGCGATAGACACCGCGCGGCGCTTCGATCACTTGTTGCAGCATGCCCTGCATGGTCTTGGCGACATTCTCCGGGATCACCTGGGTGGTCTGCGGCGCCTTGTCGGTCTTGATCAGGGTCAGCGGTGCCATCCGCCCGTTGTTCGCCAGCGCGGAAAACGCGTGGACCAACTGAATCGCGGTCACGGAAACACCGTAGCCGTAGGACAACGTGGCGGTTTCAGCCTTGCGCCAGTCGCGGTAGTTCGGCAGGTTACCGACACGCTCGCCCGGGAAGCCCAGGCCGGTGTCCTGGCCGAGGCCGATTTTCTGGGCCAGGCGATAGATCGTCTCACCGCCGATATCGAAGGCAATCTTGCTCATGCCGACGTTACTGGAATTGATCAGGATGCCGGTCAGGTCGAGCACAGGGCCTTCGGTCTTGGACACGTCACGAATGGTGTACTTGCCGATCTGCAGGGTGCCCGGATACACCTCGACGGTGTCGCTCGGTTTCCAGCGCCCGGTTTCCAGGGCCGCGGCCATGGACACGGCTTTCATGGTCGAACCGGGCTCGAACACGTCGATCATCGCGCGGTTGCGCATCATCGCCGGTTGCAGGTTGCGACGGTTGTTCGGGTTGTAGGTCGGCTGGTTGACCATCGCCAGGATCTCGCCGGTCTTCACGTCCATGATCACCAGGCTGCCGGCCTTGGCACCGTTCTCGACGATGGCATTGCGCAGTTCACGGTTGGCCAGGTATTGCAGGCGCAGGTCAATGGACAACGCCAAGGGCTTTCCGGCCTTGGCGTTTTTGGTGACTTGGACATCCTTGATCAGCCTGCCGCGCCGATCCTTGATGACCTGGCGCTTGCCGGCGACCCCGGCGAGCCATTCGTCATAGGCCAGTTCGACACCTTCGCGCCCTCGGTCATCAATGTCGGTAAATCCGACCATATGGGCCGTGACTTCACCGGCCGGGTAGAAACGCCGGAACTCTTCGATGCCGTAGACACCAGGCACTTTCAGATCGAGTACGCTCTGGCCTTGCTCGGGCGTCAACCCGCGCACCAGATAAATGAATTCCTTGCTGGCCTGGGCTTCGAGGCGCTCGGCCAGGGCCTTGGGATCCTGCCCGAGGGCAGCGGCCAGTGCTGGCCATTTTTCCTTGGCCTGCTGCATTTCCTTGGCGTTGGCCCACAAGGTGGTCACCGGGGTGCTCACGGCCAGGGGTTCGCCATTGCGGTCGGTGATCAAGCCACGGTGAGCCGGGATCGGAATATGCCGCACACTGCGGGCATCGCCCTGCCCCTTGAGGAAATCACGGTCGACGACCTGCAGGTCAATGATGCGCCATGAAATCGCCGCCACCATGATCCCGAGCAAGCCCAGGACCAGACGGAACCGCCACGGGAACAGCGCCCCTTCGAGTTTCATCATGGCGCCACCATCTGCACTTCGGCGGCGCCGGGAATGCGCATTTTCAGCTGCTCGGTGGCCAAGACTTCGATACGGCTATGGGCGGTCCAGGTGCTCTGCTCCAGGATCAACCGGCCCCACTCGGCCTGCGCCTTGTCGCGCACGCTCAGTTCGTTGTAGAGGGTATTGAGAAGCTGCCGGTTCCAGTGCGCGCTATAGGACACGGCGATGGCCGACACGAGCACGCCGATAAACAGCAGCAGCATGAAAAAGCTGCCGCCGGGCAGTGGCTTGGCGAAGAGCTTGCTCACCGCAACTTCTCCGCGACACGCATGACGGCGCTGCGGGCACGTGGGTTGGCCTTGAGTTCAGCCTCGGAGGCGAACTGCGCTTTGCCATGGATCTTGATTTTTGGCACGAAGGCTTCGAAACGCACCGGCAGGTTGCGCGGCAGGTTATCGGCTTCGCCCTTGGTAAGCTTGCGCATGAACAGCTTGACGATGCGGTCTTCCAGGGAATGGAAGCTGATCACCACCAGCCGACCGCCGATCTCCAGCGCATCAAGCGCCGCCTCAAGACCGACTTCGAGATCGCCCAACTCGTTATTGACGTGGATGCGCAAGCCCTGGAAAGCACGGGTCGCCGGGTTCTTGCCCTTTTCCCAGGCCGGATTGGCAACCTTCAGCACCTCGGCCAGGTCGCCGGTACGCTCGAATGGCTTGATATCGCGGCGTTCGACCACGGCACGGGCCATGCGGCCGGAGAAACGCTCTTCGCCGTACTCCTTGAAGACACGGGCGATTTCTTCCACCGGCGCGGTGTTGACGAATTCGGCGGCGCTGATGCCACGGGACGGGTCCATGCGCATGTCCAGCGGGCCGTCATTAAGAAAACTGAAGCCGCGCTCCGGGTCGTCCAGTTGCGGCGAAGACACGCCCAGGTCAAGCAGCACGCCACTGACCTTGCCGGCCAGGCCACGCTCGGCAACTTCCGAACCCAGCTCGGCAAAGCTGCGCTGCACAACGACAAAGCGGCCGTCTTCGGCCGCCAGCGCTTGCCCGGTGGCAATCGCTTGAGGATCCTTGTCGAACCCCAGCAACCGGCCGCCCGGACCGAGCTTGCTGAGAATCAACCGGCTATGTCCGCCACGCCCGAACGTGCCGTCCAGATAGCAGCCATCAGGACGTACGGCGAGAGCCTCGACGGCTTCGTCAAGCAGTACGGTGATGTGGTTAAAGCCGCTATCAATAGTCACAGGATCAAATCACGCAGTTCATCAGGCATGGCGCCCGGTTGTTGAATAGCAGCGAGGTCAGCGGCGGAAACCGCATTCCAGGCATCTTCGTCCCACAGCTGGAACTTGTTCAGTTGGCCCACCAGCATCGCGCGCTTGTCCAGCTTGGCGTATTCGCGCAGGCGCGGCGGCACCAGGAAACGACCGCTGCCATCGAGCTCGAGGTCGACGGCATTACCGATCAGCAAGCGTTGCAAACGGCGGTTTTCTTCACGCAGCGAAGGCAGTGCGCGCAGTTTGGTTTCGATGATTTCCCACTCATCGAGAGGGTAAACACACAAACATGGGTCAACGGCGTCGATCGTGACGATTAACTGCCCAGAACTTCGCGAAACGAGCTCGTCACGATACCGGCTCGGCATGGCGAGACGGCCTTTTGCATCGAGACTGATAGCGTTAGCTCCGCGAAACACGTCTGCGTTTCTCCACTTTTTGGCGTTTTACCTTCAAAAAAACCCACTTCATGCCACTTTCCGCCACTTGCGCACACTATAGGAATGCGCCTACCGCACCGTCAAGGCGCGGATTGAAGGAAAAGCCTTATAGATCGGAGATTTAGGAGCGTTTCAGGAGGGGTAACAAGAATCTGACGTAGGAAAATTCACCTCAACCCGAGGAAGCACAGGAGGCTGCGCGCACAAGTTAAAGTGATTTGTTAAGAGTAAGATTTTTTTGGTATTAGGAACTGCGTCTGCCAGTGATTCCGGCAGGGAGGGAAAAAGGTGGAGAGTCGATCTGTAAGCCGGGTTCTGTCTTGAACAGTCATTCGTCTACGATGGCCATCACTGGACATCTTTAGCAACCTACCCGGTCCCAGCGCGGGCCACGCCTTGGGACCCTATTTGGTCTTGCTCCAAGTGGGGTTTACCTAGCCACGAACTGTTGCCAGACGTGCGGTGCGCTCTTACCGCACCTTTTCACCCTTACCGGCGCCGAAGCGCTTAGGCGGTTATTTTCTGTGGCACTTTCCGTAGGCTCACGCCTCCCAGGCATTACCTGGCACTTCGCCCTATGGAGCCCGGACTTTCCTCCCCCCCCTAATTCTCATAGAGGGCAGCGACTGTCCGATCGACTCTCCGCCGCGAAGGTTAACGGTAGAGCGCTTGAAGAACAAGCGCTAAAAGCCCCGGGCCAGCACCGTGTCCCGGTTTCACTGGTCTTTCTGTTTTTCCAGTGCGATCTGATACAGCACATTCTTGCGCTCGCCGGTGATCTGCGCCGCAAGGGCGGCGGCGCGCTTGAGGGGCATTTCCTCGAGCAGCAGATTCAGGACGCGCATCGCTTCGCTGCTGACAGCGTCTTCACTTTCCGGGGCTGTCCACCCGGCCACCAGCACGACACACTCGCCGCGCTGCTGGTTGCTGTCGCTTTCGACAAACGCCCGCAGCTCGGCCAACGGCAAGCCCTTGAGGGTTTCGAAGGTCTTGGTCAACTCACGAGCCAACAGCGCCGGGCGCTCGGCGCCGAACACCAGCTCCATGTCCTGCAGGCATTCCAGGATGCGGTGCGGCGCCTCATAGAAGATCAGCGTGCGCGGCTCTTCCTTTATAGCCTCCAGGCGCGCCCGCCGCCCCACCGCCTTGGCCGGCAGGAAACCTTCGAAGATGAAACGGTCCGACGGCAAGCCTGCCGCCGACAGTGCCGCGATCAATGCACAAGCCCCCGGCACCGGCACCACGCTGATGCCCGCCGCACGGGCCTGGCGCACCAAATGATAGCCAGGATCGGAAATCAGCGGCGTACCCGCATCGGAAATCAGCGCGACGTTATCGCCCGCCAGCAGCCGGGTAATGAAACGACTGCCTTCGTCCCGCTCATTGTGCTCATGACAGGCCGCCAACGGCGTGGAGATGCCAAAATGCTGCAGCAGGCGCTGGGAGTGGCGCGTGTCTTCAGCTGCGATCAGCGCAACCTCCTGCAGGATTTTCAGCGCCCGGGCACTGATATCGTCCAGGTTGCCGATGGGCGTCGCCACCACATAAAGCGAGCCGGCAGCGGAATTCAAAGCACCTGGAGCAGTCAAAACGCGCACCTCATGATCGGTAAAAACCGCCATTGTAGCCTGTAGCGGCGGTCTCAGTTGCTCACATCAGCCATTGTGGCGAGGGGATTTATCCCCGCTGGGCGACGTTTCGCTAAATCCCCTCGCCACAGATTGAGTGCCGCCACCTAAGTGAACGACGTCTTTTGTGCTGCGCCGCACTCTTTGAAATACCTAAATTGATCGATTCACACCACTAACATCGCGCCCCGGCCAGTGCTTGGGTACAATTCGACGCTTATTTGATCTCGTATCAGGAACACTTACATGATCGCTTGCCTGCGGCTGCTCTCCGCCCTCTGCCTCGCTGCCCTCCTGGCGGCCTGCGCCAGCTCGCCCTCGTCCAGCCTTGGCGAACTCCCACGCACCCCGGATGCCAGTATCGAGCAGTTGCTCGAACAGGCCACTCAAAGCAAAAATCCGGAAAAAGCCGCCCTGCTGCGCCTGAGCGCTGCTGACCTGGCCTACCGCCAGGGCAATGCCGGCCAGTCCGCACAGATCCTGCAACAAGTGCCGATGGAGCAACTCAAGCCCGGCCAGCAGATTTTCGCCAGCACGCTGTCGGCTGAACTGGCGATGACCCGCAACCAGCCCAAGGCGGCACTGACCGCCCTGAGCCACCCAAGCCTGCAACACCTGAGCGAAATGCCGGTGGAGCAGCAGGTCCGTACCGGTACCATCCGCGCCCGCGCCCTGGAGGCCGATGGCCAGACCCTGGCCGCCGCCAAGGAGCGCATTTTCATCGCGCCCCTGCTGGAAAACGACGCTGCGGCAAAAAACCACGAAGCCATCTGGTCGCTGATCGCCTCGCTGCCCACCGACCAGTTGCAGCCAAGCTCCAACGACGACCTAGGCGGTTGGCTGAGCCTGGCCCAGGCCGTCAAGACCGCCGGCACCCTGGAACAACAGCAGGCGGCCATCGACCACTGGCGCGAACAGAACCCGAAGCACCCCGCCGCCCTGCAACTGCCGACACCCCTGGTCAAGCTCAAGGAACTGGCGAGCCAGCCGCTGAACAAGATCGCCCTGCTGCTGCCACAGAATGGCCCGTTGGCTGCGGTTGCCAAGGCCTTGCGCGAGGGCTTCATGGCCGCGCACTACCAGGCCCAGCAGGCCGGGCAGAAGCCGCCAAGCATCCAGTTCTACGACAGCTCCAGCCTGACCTCCATGGACGAGTTCTATCGCAAGGCCCAGGCCGATGGCGTGCAACTGGTAGTCGGACCGCTGGAAAAACCACTGGTCAAGCAGATCAGTACTCGCCCGCAACTGCCGATCACTACCCTGGCGCTGAACTACAGCGAAGGCGAGCAAGGGCCACCGCAACTGTTCCAGTTCGGCCTGGCACCGGAGGATGAAGCTCGCGAAGTCTCCCGCCGCGCCCGCGCCGATGGCCTGCATCGCGCCGCCGTCATGGTACCGAAGGGTGAATGGGGCGATCGCGTACTCAAAGCCTTCAGCCAGGACTGGCAGGCCAATGGCGGCACCATCATCGCAATCGAACGGGTCGACCAACCGGTCCAACTGGCCCAGCAGATCGCCGACATGTTCCAACTGCGCCAGAGCGAAGGTCGCGCCAAGAGCCTGCAAAGCACCGTTGGCACCACGGTCGCGGCCCAGCCGTCCCGTCGCCAGGACATCGAGTTCATCTTCCTGGCATCGACGCCGCAACAGGCCCAGCAGATCAAGCCGACCCTGAACTTCCAGTACGCTGGCGACGTGCCGGTCTACGCGACGTCTTCAGTGTTCAGCGCCAGCGGCGACCAGAATCAATATAACGACATGAGCGGTATCCGCTTCTGCGAAACCCCGTGGCTGCTCGACGCCAATGACCCGCTGCGCAAGCAGGTCACCGCCCAGTGGCCCCAGGCGGGCGGCAGCCTGGGTCGGTTGTACGCGATGGGTGCAGACGCCTATCGCCTGGCGCCGCGCCTGGGTCAGCTCAAGACGTTGCCGGACAGCCGAATCGAAGGCCTGTCGGGCAGCCTGGCAGTGTCTCCAACCCAGCGCGTACAGCGTCAACTGCCATGGGCCGAGTTCGTCAACGGCCAGGTGCAGCGGCTGCCGGATACCCAGCGCTGATGCCTGACCGATCACGCCAGCAAAGCGGACGGGATGCCGAGGGCCAGGCCCTCGCGCATCTCCAGCAACATGGCCTGCGGCTGGTGGCGCAGAACTGGTTGTGTAAACGCGGCGAGCTTGATCTGGTCATGCTTGACGGCGATACAGTAGTATTCGTCGAAGTCCGCTACAGAAAAAATACTCAATGGGGTGGCGCGCTCGACAGCATTGACGAGCGCAAGCGCCAGAAGCTGATTTTCGCCGCACAGTATTTTCTGCAACGCGAGTCTCGCTGGGCCGATCATCCCTGCCGCTTCGACGTGGTTGCCATCGACAGCAACGCCGCTCAGTTGAACTGGCTGCAGAACGCTTTCGACAGTTGAGCGCCCATACCGAGCCGGACACCTTCACCTAACTTTTTTGCTCTTTGCTTTGCGCGCCGCACATGTTTGTGCCGATAAGCCGCGCTACTTAAGGTCACACAGATGGACATGCAATCGCGAATTCGCCAGCTTTTTCAGGCCAGTATCGACACCAAGCAACAGGCGATGGACGTACTTGCACCGCACATCGAGCAAGCCAGCCAAGTGATGGTCAACGCCTTGCTCAACGAGGGCAAGATGCTTTCGTGCGGCAACGGCGGTTCGGCCGGCGACGCACAGCACTTCTCCTCGGAACTGCTCAACCGCTTCGAGCGCGAGCGCCCGAGCCTGCCAGCGATCGCCCTGACCACCGACAGCTCGACGATCACCTCAATCGCCAACGACTACAGCTACAACGAAATTTTCTCCAAACAGATCCGCGCCCTGGGCCAACCCGGCGATGTACTGCTGGCGATTTCCACCAGCGGCAACTCGGCCAATATTATTCAAGCGATCCAGGCCGCACATGATCGCGAAATGATTGTCGTAGCATTGACCGGTCGTGACGGCGGCGGCATGGCGTCCCTGCTCTTGCCAGAAGACGTCGAGATCCGCGTACCGGCCAATGTCACCGCACGTATCCAGGAAGTCCACCTGCTGGCGATCCACTGCCTTTGCGACTTGATCGACAGCCAACTGTTCGGGAGTGAAGAATGACCCCTAATCGCCTAGGCCTACTGGCCCTGACCCTGTGCCTCGGCATCAGCGGCTGCACATCGGTGGTTAACGCCAGCCGGGAAAAGCCGATTGAAGATGACCGCGGCACCCGCACCTTCGGCAGCAAGATCGACGACTCCCTGATTGAAACCAAGGTAGGCGTGAACATCGCCAAGGCCGACCCGGACCTGGACAACAACTCGCACATCGTCGTCACCAGCTTCAACGGCGTCGTACTGCTGGCCGGCCAGACCCCACGTGCCGACCTGAAGGCCAAGGCCGAACAGGAAGCCAGCGCCGTGCAACGGGTCAAGACCGTGCATAACGAACTGCAGGTCCTGCAACCCTCCTCGCTGCTGGCGCGCCAGAACGACGCCTGGCTGACCACCAAGATCAAGACCCAGATGCTCACTGACGCCAGCATTCCCGGCTCGCGCATCAAGGTTGTGACTGAGAATGGCATTGTCTATTTGCTGGGGTTGTTGACCAAGAAAGAGGCTGCGCAGGCGACCAACTTGGTGCAGGGTGTGTCTGGGGTGCAGAAAATCGTCAAGTTGTTTGAGTACATTGACTGATTTTTGAACTTCAGTTGCTCAAGAAAAACGGCGCTTCTTCTGAGACCGGGGGCGCCGTTTTTTTTGCTTCTTTTTTGGTGGGATCGATGTGTATATCCGTTGCTGCGGTAACGGCGGCTTAGGGTTCCGCTCTTACAGCGGGTCACTTTTGAAAAGCGCAAAAGTAACCAAAACGCTCCTGCCCCACCACTCGGCACCTCGCCCAGGCTCGGTGTGCCCTCACTCCGGCATTGCTCCGTGGGCCCGCAGCGAAGGGCCATCCATGGCCCAGCGCGGCTATCCCGGCATCCATGCCGGGATGCCCACTCCACAACACCTCCGTTCAGCCATCGTGGTTAACGGGGCGCCGAGATCAACGTCCACCGCGAGGCGGCCTAGTAGCCGACCTGGTTCTTGATGAGACCGCGTGCCTCCTGTGGGAATGAGGGTGGTGGGAGCGAGCTTGCTCGCGATGGCGGTGGTTCAGTCACATGGATGCTGGGCATGCCGGCCTCATCGCGAGCAAGCTCGCTCCCACAGGGGGGGCTGTGCTGGGTATAAATTTTGTGTCCGCTGGAGATTGAATGTGGGAGCGAGCTTGCTCGCGAA
The DNA here is from genome assembly GCF_052112205.1 of Pseudomonas sp. Lb2C2. NCBI lineage: Bacteria > Pseudomonadati > Pseudomonadota > Gammaproteobacteria > Pseudomonadales > Pseudomonadaceae > Pseudomonas > Pseudomonas sp. Lb2C2. Next base: position 544,710 of record NZ_JAUTYW010000005.1, read on the forward strand.
GGCGATGTGTCAGCTTGCGGTGATGTTGGATGTGCCGGCCTCTTCGCGAGCAAGCTTTGCTCCCACAGATCTAACGGGTGTACGACCGGGAGAGTCAGGTCGGCTGTTAGGCCGCCTCGCGGTGGACGTTGATCTCGGCGCCCCGTTAACCACGCTGGCCGAACGCAGGCATTGCGCAGTGGGCATCCCGGCATGGATGCCGGGATAGCCGCGCTGGGCCATGGATGGCCCTTCGCGGCGGGCCCACGGAGCAATGCCGGAGTGAGGGCACACCGAGCCTAGGCGAGGTGCCGAGTGGTGGGGCAGAAGCGCTTTGGTTACTTTCGCGCTTTTCGAAAGTGACTCGCCGTAAGGGCGAAACCGCCAGTAGCCGTTACCGCAGAAACGGATATACACACCAACCATGAAACAAAAAAAATGCCCACATCTCACGATACGGGCATTTTCTTAACCAAGTCACCAAGCTTTCAAACAGCCTGTATCTGGCACATATCTACCTACTTCACCACTTTCAAACTCGGCCGCCCGCTAGGACGCGGCGGCTCGTCATCCGGTGGTGGCAGATCATCATCCGGCTCGAACTCTTCCTCGCCATCGAGCGGCGCTTCCAGCTCAAACACCATGCCCTGGCCATTCTCCCGGGCATAAATCCCCAGGATCGCAGCAATAGGCACGTACAAAGTGTGCGGCACACCACCGAAGCGCCCTTCGAAGCTGACAGCATCATTATCCATGTGCAAGTGACGCACAGCGGCCGGCGACACGTTCAAGACAATTTGCCCGTCATTGGCAAAACCCTGCGGCACCTGCACCGACGGAAACTCGGCGTTGACCAGCATGTGCGGGGTGCAATCGTTGTCCACAATCCACTCGTAGAGCGCGCGGACCAGATAAGGTCGACTGGAGTTCATAGCGGCTCCCTAAGCCTTAGCGCATGTCACGTTCGACGCCAGACAGACTCGCCTGGAAAGCCTCACGCGCGAATTGGCGCTCCATATAATCAAGCAGCGGCTTGGCAGGCCGCGGCAGTTCGATACCCAGAATCGGCAAACGCCAGAGTATGGGCAATAGGCAGCAATCCACCAGACTTTGTTCCTCACTGAGGAAAAACGGCTTATCGACGAACAGTGGCGATACGCCTGTCAGGCTTTCACGCAATTCCTTGCGCGCGACGACCCGCGCCGGCTCCTTGGTCCGAGAATCCAGGATCAGATCCACCAACCCGCACCAGTCACGCTGGATGCGATGGATCAGCAAACGGCTGTTGGCACGCGCGACAGGGTACACCGGCAGTAAAGGTGGATGCGGATAACGCTCATCCAGATATTCCATCACCACGGTCGACTCCCACAACGCCAGGTCACGATCGACCAGCGTGGGCAGGCTGCCGTAAGGGTTCACCTCGATCAGCTTCGGCGGCTGACGACCCGCTTCAACGTAAATGATCTCGGCGCTGACACCCTTCTCTGCCAGTACGATGCGTACCCGGTGGGAATAGTGGTCGGCGGGGTCGGAGTAACAGGCCAACCGATTGGTCACGCCCATGGCGATCCTCCTCGCTTGTTGAAATTATCGAAAAACGGAAAAACGAGCGCGCCCAGAGGGCGTCTCCTGTAACACCTGGCGGGCCAGGCTCGTTACATTTCTAGAGACGCCCTTGGGCGCGCACGATTAACAGCAACGGCTTACAGCTTTATCAATGCACGTCTTTCCAGTATTCACGCTTGAGCAGGTAAGCGAATACGAAGAAGAACGCCAGGTACAGCAATACATAGGTACCGATGCGCTGATGCTCCAGCTTCACCGGGTTGGCCGAGTAGGCCAGGAAGGTCACCAGGTTCTTGACCTTCTCATCGAACTGCTCCGGGGTCAGGCTACCGGTGTTCGGCAATACAGTCAGCTGGTCGCAGGCTTCATGCGTCAAAGCGGTGCCGGTCAGCGGATCGAATTGCTTTTTACCGTCCTCAACGATCTGAACCTGTTTGCAGCCTACCACCTGGCGACCCTGGAGGCCGACCAGAACGTTAGGCATGCCGACGTTCGGGAAGACCTTGTTATTCACGCCCCATGGACGCGCAGGATCTTCGTAGAACGAACGCAGGTAACCATAAAGCCAGTCAGTCCCACGCACACGAGCGACCAGGGTCAGGTCCGGCGGCGCCGCACCGAACCAGGTCTTGGCGTCCGCAGGCTGCATGCCGATGGTCATGTGATCGCCCAGCTTGGCACCGGTGAACACCACTTTCTCGAGCATCAGCTCATGAGGAATGCCCAAGTCATCGGCAACGCGCTCGTAGCGCTGGAACTTGGCACTGTGGCAACCCATGCAGTAGTTGGCGAACGTACGTGCGCCGTCCTGCATGGCAGCTTTGTCGGAAACGTCGATGTCGACTTTTTCCAGCTCCGGACCAGCAGAGGTAGAAGCAAAGGACAGTGCAGGCATAGCCGCGAGAATCAGTACAGCAAATAGCTTTTTCATCAGCCAGTCACCCTTTCCGGAACCGGTTTGGTCTTCTCGAGCCTGGTGTAGAACGGCATCAGAATGAAGTAGGCAAAGTACAGGAAGGTGCAAACCTGCGACAGCAACGTGCGTCCCGGCGTCGGCGCCAGTACGCCCAGCACGCCGAGGATCACGAACGAGATGCAGAACACCACGAGCCAGATCTTGCTCAGCCAGCCCTTGTAGCGCATCGACTTGACGGGGCTGCGATCCAGCCACGGCAGGACGAACAGCACAGCGATGGCCGCGCCCATGGCGATAACGCCCAGCAGCTTGTCCGGGATCGCCCGCAGGATCGCGTAGAACGGCGTGAAGTACCAGACCGGGGCAATGTGCTCAGGGGTCTTGAAGGCGTTCGCCTGCTCGAAGTTCGGCTTCTCGAGGAAATAACCACCCATTTCCGGGAAGAAGAACACGATGGAGCAGAAGATGAACAGGAAGACCACCACGCCGACGATATCTTTCACGGTGTAGTACGGGTGGAAGGCGATGCCATCCAGCGGTACGCCGTTCTCGTCCTTGTGCTTCTTGATGTCCACGCCATCCGGGTTGTTCGAGCCGACTTCGTGCAAGGCCAGGATGTGCAACACCACCAGGCCGAGGATCACGATCGGCAGCGCGACCACGTGAAGGGCGAAGAAGCGGTTCAGGGTAATGCCCGAGATCAGGTAGTCACCACGAATCCACTGGGTCAGGTCGTCACCGATGACCGGGATCGCACCGAACAGCGAGATGATCACCTGGGCACCCCAGTAGGACATCTGGCCCCACGGCAGCAGGTAGCCCATGAAGGCCTCGGCCATCAGCGCCAGGTAGATCAGCATGCCGAAGACCCACACCAGCTCACGAGGCTTCTGGTACGAACCGTAGAGCAGGCCACGGAACATGTGCAGATAGACCACGATGAAGAACGCCGAAGCGCCAGTGGAGTGCAGCAGACGCAGGATCGAGCCGTACTCGACGTCGCGCATGATGTATTCGACGGAAGCAAACGCTTCTTCCGCCGACGGGGTGTAGCTCATGGTCAGCCAGACACCGGTAACGATCTGGTTGACCAGAACGAGCAGCGCCAGGGAGCCAAAGAAGTAGAAGAAGTTGAAGTTCTTCGGAGCGTAATACTTGCTGAGATGGTCTTCCCACATTTTGGTCGCGGGAAAGCGCGCATCAACCCAATCCATGAATTTGCTCATCACGCTTTCTCCGTATCGACGCCGATGACAATGATGTCGTCGGTCTCATAGGAATGCGGGGGAACTGGCAGGTTCAGAGGTGCAGGCTGCGACTTGTAGACGCGACCAGCCAGGTCGTAGTGGGAGCCGTGGCAAGGGCAGAAATAACCACCGACCCAGTCCTTGCCCAGATCGGCAGGAGCCACTTCAGGACGGAACGTTGGCGAGCAACCCAGGTGCGTACAGATCCCGATCAGCAGCAAAACCTCTGGCTTGATCGAACGCGTTTCAGGATTGACGTATTCCGGTTGGACCGAGTTCTTGGAGGAAGGATCGGACAACTGACCCTCGATCTTTTTCAGATTCCCCAGGATTTCCTCTGTACGGCGGACGATGAACACCGGCTGGCCGCGCCATTCAGCAATCATCTGCTGGCCTGGCTCGATCTTGCTGACATTCACTTTCACCGGTGCACCTGCGGCTTTCGCCTTGGCACTGGGAAACCATGACCCCACGAACGGGACCGCAGCCCCCACCGCTCCTGCAGCACCCACCACGGATGTGGCTGCTACCAGGAAGCGACGCCGGCCTGCATTCACGCCGTCATTGCTCATTCAGTCCTCTCCCATCAGCTTTGTGGCCTGTTAGATCAGGCGTCTACTAAGTAAAAATCTGAACTTATAAAAATTTTGCCGAATGGTAATGAAAAGCCCCAATTCTGACAAGGTAATTACCATGCGGCCAAACCGCCAAGCCTTGTAGTATAGGGGCTCTACGAATGTGGCAAGTTGTCACAGAGCAATTCTTTTGCCCATAAAAAAACGCCCAGCTCCGTGAGGAACTGGGCGCCTTTTGAAAGCGGAAGCGAAATTAACGCTTCGAGTACTGCGGACGCTTACGCGCTTTACGCAGACCGACTTTCTTACGTTCAACTTCGCGAGCATCGCGAGTTACGAAGCCGGCTTTGCGCAGAGCACCACGCAGAGTCTCGTCGTAATCCATCAGGGCGCGAGTGATGCCGTGGCGGATTGCGCCAGCTTGACCACTTACACCACCACCGATAACAGTGACGTAGATGTCGAATTTTTCGACGGTCTCGGTCAGTTCCAGCGGCTGACGAACTACCATGCGGGCAGTTTCGCGGCCGAAGAAGTTATCCAGGGAGCGGTTGTTGATGGAGATGTTACCAGTGCCCGGACGCAGGAAAACGCGTGCGGTTGCAGTCTTGCGACGGCCAGTGCCGTAATTTTGAGTCGCCGACATAATGAACTATTCCGTTAAAACTTCAGTTCTTGGGGCTGCTGAGCAGTATGAGGGTGAGCAGCGCCCGCATAAACCTTCAGCTTACGATACATGTCGCGACCCAGTGGGTTCTTAGGCAGCATGCCTTTAACCGCGGTCTCGATCACGCGCTCAGGGGCTTTGGCGATCAGCTTTTCAAAGTTGATCGACTTGATGCCGCCAGGAAAACCGGAGTGGGAGTAGTACATTTTGTCAGTGGTTTTAGCGCCAGTAACACGTACTTGCTCAGCGTTGATCACGACGATGTAGTCACCGGTGTCAACGTGAGGGGTGTACTCAGGCTTGTGCTTGCCACGCAGACGGCTCGCGATTTCGGTGGCCAGACGACCCAGGGTCTGACCAGCAGCGTCGACGACAAACCAGTCGCGCTTTACTGTTTCCGGTTTAGCAGTAAAAGTTTTCATTCTTTATAGCCTCAGGGGCCGCCCTGTAAATTAGACGGCGGATCTTACTGAATAGTGCGTACTTTGACAAGTCAAAGGCAGCCGGATACAGACGCTTTCGGGGGCTCGGGTCGGCGCGTCCGTTCAACGGCAAGATTCTTCGGCGGCGGCGCATCACTTCCACTGCAGAAAGAGGTGCGCAATTATGCAGATTGCGAAAAATATTTCAACCTGCTTTTATGATTGTTTTGCCCAAGGAGCTCCCGATGGACTATCGCCCGCTAGGCCGTACCGATCTGAACGTGAGTGCCCTGTGCCTCGGAACCATGACCTGGGGTGAGCAGAACAGCGAGGCCGAGGCCTTCGCCCAGATCGAACGCGCCAAGGCTGCCGGCATCAATTTCATCGACACCGCCGAGATGTACCCGGTGCCACCCAAGGCCGAAACCTACGCCACCACCGAGCGCTACATCGGCAATTACTTCAAGAGTCGCGGCGACCGTGCCGACTGGATCCTGGCGAGCAAGATCGCCGGCCCCGGCAATACCATCGACTACATCCGCGACAAGAACCTCAAGCACAACCGCCGCCACATCGTCGAAGCCGTGGACGCCAGCCTCAAGCGCCTGCAGACCGACTGGATCGATCTTTACCAGTTGCATTGGCCGGAGCGCAGCACCAACTTCTTTGGGCAACTGGGCTACCAGCACAAGGCCGACGAAACGTTCACCCCCCTGGAGGAAACCCTCGAAGCCCTGGACGAACAGGTTCGCGCCGGCAAGATCCGCCATATCGGCCTGTCCAACGAAACGCCGTGGGGCACCATGAAATTCCTCGCCCTGGCCGAGGCCCGTGGCTGGCCGCGGGCGGTGTCGATCCAGAACCCGTACAACCTGCTCAACCGCAGCTTCGAGATCGGCCTGTCGGAAATCGCCATTCGCGAGCAATGCGGCTTGCTGGCTTATTCGCCCCTGGCGTTCGGCTTTCTGTCGGGAAAATACGAAAACGGCGCACGGCCAGCCAAGGGCCGCCTGACGCTGTACAGCCGCTTCATGCGCTACTTCAACCCACAATCGGAAGCAGCATGCAGCCGGTATGTGGCCCTGGCCCGCGAACATGGCCTGGACCCGGCGCAGATGGCCCTGGCGTTCGTCACCCGGCAGCCGTTCGTGACCAGCAACATCATTGGCGCCACCACGCTGGAGCAACTGGACAGCAACATCGCCAGTTTCGAGCTGAAACTGTCGGATGAAGTGCTGGCGGGGATCGAGGCGATTCACAAGGATCAGCCGAACCCGGCGCCTTGATCCATAGGCCTCATCGCGAGCAAGCTCGCTCCCACATGGGTTCGATGTTGATCACAAAATAGCGATCGGACACAAATCCCCAGTGGGAGCGAGCTTGCTCGCGATAGCGGACCCAAGCTCACCACTGCATCAAAGCGACCGCGCAATGATCTCCTTCATGATCTCATTGGTCCCGGCATAGATCCGCTGCACCCGCGCATCCGCCCAAGCCCGGGCAATCGGGTATTCCCACATGAAGCCGTAGCCGCCATGCAACTGCACGCATTCGTCGAGCACCTTGCATTGCAGGTCAGTGCCCCAGTACTTGGCCATCGCCGCCGTCGGCACGTCCAGCTTGCCTTGCAGGTGCAATTCCAGGCAACGGTCGACGAAGACCCGGCCAATCTGGATTTCGGTGGCCATTTCCGCAAGCTTGAAGCGGGTGTTCTGGAAGTCCGCGATGGCTTTGCCGAACGCCTTGCGCTCGCGGGTGTAGTCCAGGGTCCATTGCAGCGCCGCTTCGGCCGAAGCCAGGCCGCCGATGGCGACGGTCAGACGCTCCTGGGGCAGCTCCTGCATCAAGTAGGCGAAGCCCATGCCGGCCTGCCCCAACAGGTTCTCCTTCGGCACGCGGACATCCTGGAAGAACAATTCCGACGTGTCCTGGGCCTTCATTCCGACTTTTTCCAGGCGCTTGCCCTTTTCAAAGCCCGGCGTGCCCGCCTCCACCAGGAACAGGCTGGTGCCCTTGGCGCCGGCCTTCGGATCGGTCTTGGCGACCACGATCACCAGGTCTGCCAGGAAACCATTGGTGATGAAGGTCTTCGAGCCGTTGATGACATATTCATCACCGTCCAGCACCGCCGTGGTCTTCACCCCTTGCAGGTCGGAACCAGCGCCCGGCTCGGTCATGGCGATGGCCGTGACCATTTCGCCGGACACCAGTTTCGGCAGGTACTTGTGTTTCAGCGCTTCACTGCCGTAATGCAGGATATACGGCGCAACAATGTCGGAATGCAGCGAGAAGCCGATCCCCGTCAGCCCCAGGCGCCCGATCTCCTCGATCACCACCGTGCTGTAGAGAAAATCTGCGTCCAGCCCCCCATAGGCTTCTGGAAGGTGCGAGCACAACATGCCCGCCTCCCCCGCTTTGTTCCAGAGTTGGCGATCGACATGCCCCTGTTTTTCCCACTGGCTGTGGTACGGCACGGCTTCTTTTTCGAGGAAGGTTCGTACGCTGTCGCGAAACAATTCGTGCTCGGGACTGAACAGTGTTCTTGGGATCATGGCGCACCTTTGGTTATTGTTGGGCGTGGTTATCCGACAGAGCCTAAGCCTGCGGGGTACGACAGGACACTGGACACATCCGACAAAAAATAAGACGATCCAGCCGTCTGTTGACCACTTTCCCCTATAAAAATAAAGATGAACTATGTCTATGCACGCCTCCACGCCCTTGCGGCGCGTCAGCATCCTGGCAGTCGACCGGGTCTTCGCCTCCACCCTCATGCAAGCCAAGGATTTTTTCCACCTGGCCAGCCTGCGCTATGGCAAACAACTGGGCCACGGCCTGACCCCGGCGTTTGAAACCCGGCTGGTCAGCCCCGATGGCAAACCGGTGAACAGCTTCAGCGACGTGATCATGCCGGTGGACGGTGGCCTGGAAAATACCGACGTCATCATCCTGCCGGCCTTCTGGGATGATTTCACCACCCTCTGCCAACGTTATCCCCAGGTCCTGCCCTGGCTGCGCGAACAACACGCGCGCGGCGCAGTACTCTGCGGCGAAGCCACCGGGGTATTCTGGCTGGCCGAGGCCGGGCTGCTCGATGGCAAGGAAGCCACCACCTACTGGCGTTTCTTCAACGCCTTCAAGGAACGCTTCCCCCAGGTATACCTGAACCAGGACAAGCACCTGACCGACGCCGACAACCTGTTCTGCGCTGGCGGCACGACCTCAGCCTGCGACCTCTACATTTACCTCATTGAACGCTTCTGCGGCGCCAACGTGGCCCAGGCCGTGGCGCGGGATATCCTGTATGAAGTGCAACGCAGCTATTCGCCTGGGCGGATCGGCTTCGGCGGACAGAAACTGCACCAGGACGTGATCATCCTGCAGATCCAGCAATGGCTCGAAGAGCACTTCGCCGATAAATTCCGCTTCGAGGACGTTGCCCGGGAACATGGCATGAGCATCCGCAATTTCATGCGCCGCTTCCAGACCGCCACGGGCGACAAACCGCTGCATTACCTGCAACGGCTGCGAATCGAAACCGCCAAGGGCCTGCTCTCCGGCAGCCGCAAGAGCATCAAGACCATCAGCTATGAAGTCGGCTACGACGACGCGAGCTTTTTCGCCCGGCTGTTCCGGCAACATACCGACCTGTCGCCGAACCAGTATCGACAGCAGTTTCAGCAGGCGGCGTAGCCCGAGGTCATGGCAAAAACCCACTGTGGGAGCTTGCTCGCGATGGCGGTGGTTCAGCAGCACTGATATTGACTGACACGACGCCATCGCGAGCAAGCTCGCTCCCACAGGGTCAGGTGGCGAAATCAGCAAATACAAAAGGCCTGCAATCGCAGGCCTTTTTTGTGTTTCGAATCCCCTACGGCTTATGCGCCCGCGCCAGGAATTCGTGGGACTGCATTTCCAGCAAGCGACTCAAGGTCCGCTGGAATTCGAAGGTCAAGCGACCGCCGGTGTAGAGGTCCTTGAGTTCGACTTCGGCCGAAATGATCAGCTTCACGTTACGGTCGTAGAACTCGTCGACCATATTGATGAAGCGACGGGCGATGTCGTCGGTGGTGACGCTCATCTGCTCGACGTTGCTCAGCAGCACGGCGTGGAAGATCTTGCCCAGTTCGATGTAGTCGTTCTGGCTGCGTGGGCCGTCGCACAGTTCGCGGAAGTCGAACCAGGCCACGTCATCGCACGTACGCACGGCGCGGATTTCGCGATTTTCGATGACCAATACATCATTTTCCACGGCCTGGGTGCATTCCGGCGTCAGGGCGCGAAAGCTCTTGCGCAGGCTCTCTTGGGCAGCGGCATCCAGTGGAAAGTGGAACAGCTCCGCTTGTTCGAGGTGACGCAGGCGGTAGTCGACGCCGCTGTCGACGTTGACGATTTCAGTGTGCTCTTTGATCAGCGCGATGGCCGGCAGGAAACGCGCCCGCTGCAGGCCGTCCTTGTACAGGCCGTCCGGCACGATGTTCGAGGTCGCGACCAGGGTCACGCCGTTCTTGAACAGCTCTTCCATCAAGGTGCCGAGGATCATGGCGTCGGTGATGTCGGAAACGAAGAACTCATCGAAGCAGATCACCCGGGTCTCGTCGGAGAACCGCTTGGCGATGATGGTCAGCGGGTTCTTCTCGCCGCCCAGGGTTTTCATTTCCTCGTGCACGCGCTTCATGAAGCGGTGGAAGTGCGTCCGTGTCTTCTCCTTGAACGGCAACGCTTCGAAGAAGGTGTCCACCAGGTAGGTCTTGCCACGGCCCACGCCGCCCCAGAAATACAGGCCCTTGACCGGAGCCTGGTCTTTTTTGCCGAACAGTTTGCCCAACAGGCCGGGCTTGTTGTTCGCCGCCGCGACCAGGTCGTCGTACAGGCGCTGCAAATGCCGCACCGCCGTTTCCTGGGCTGCGTCGTGGAAGAACTCCGGGCGTTTCAGATCAGCTTGATATCGTTCTAGGGGCGTCATATTCGTTAGCAAGGCAACAAAAACGGGCCGTCACTGTAGCGACGGCCCAGAGGAATGGCAATCGGCCCTTATTCGGGCCGATGGTCGGGTGACGTGCCGGGATCAGTCCTGGGCAGGGGTCAAGGCAACGCGCAACGCATCGACGGCGGCATCCCGCGCGGCGCTGTCGGCGAAAGCCGGGCTGTTCGCCACGCACTCGCCGTCGAGCCAAACGCTGAACCCCAGGTCGTCGCTTCGTACATCCAGCGGCTGGCCGGCTTGCAATTGCTTGGTAACCTGGCCGGCAGCCTTGCCATCGGCAAAGTTGCGCGACAGCAACAATTGCTCGCCGTCGGCGGACAGCAGTCGGAAGCGGAAACTGCCGTCGTCTTCGCGGAAGCTGACAAAGCGTGCAGCCTTGGCGGCTTTCTTCTTGGTGCTGGCGGCCACCTGGACCTGGCTGACAAACGAACGCAGGCCAACAGCCTCGCGCAGCTCGTTGAGGAACGGCGTTGCCACGGCCCGGGCTTTTTTCGCGCCCAGTTGCAGGATGTCTTCAAGGTCCGACGGACGCTCGATGAACTGGTGATAACGCTCACGCGCTTCACCCAGCTCGCTGTCGAGCAACTGGAACAGACGGTTCTTGGCTTCGCCCCAACCCAGGCCTTGCAGCAGTTCGCTGCGGAACTCCGCGGACTGTTCGGCAGTGGCGAAGGCCTGGAACAGGGTGAACAGGTGCGAATTGTCCGGATCCTTGGCTTCGCCCGGGGCACGGGAGTCGGTAACGATTCGCGAAATCGCGTCCTTCATGTCCTTGGCGCTGCTGAACAACGGGATGGTGTTGTCGTAGCTCTTGGACATCTTGCGGCCATCGAGGCCCGGCAGCGTGGCGACGCTTTCCTCGATCAGCGCCTCGGGCATGGTGAAGAACTCCTTGCCCTGGCCGAACAGGTGGTTGAAGCGCTGGCCGATGTCGCGGGCCATTTCCACGTGCTGGATCTGGTCGCGACCGACCGGCACCTTGTGGGCGTTGAACATCAGGATGTCGGCGGCCATCAACACCGGGTAGCTGTACAGCCCCATGGTGATGCCGGCGTCCGGGTCTTCACCGGCCTCGACGTTCTTGTCCACCGACGCCTTGTAGGCGTGGGCACGGTTGAGCAGGCCCTTGGCGGCGACGCAGGTCAGCAGCCAGGTCAGCTCCGGGATCTCGGGAATATCGGACTGGCGATAGAACGTCACGCGGTCCACATCCAGGCCGCCGGCCAGCCACGTGGCGGCGATTTCCAGGCGCGAACGCTGGATACGCAGCGGGTTATCGCACTTGATCAGGGCGTGGTAGTCGGCCAGGAAGTAGAACGAATCGGCGTTGCTGTCGCGGCTGGCGAGGATCGCCGGACGGATGGCGCCGGCATAGTTGCCCAGGTGCGGGGTGCCGGTGGTGGTGATGCCGGTCAGGATACGGGTACGCGTCGTCATGGGTTATCGCTTGTCAGACTGCTGTCAATTCGAGAGGCGCGGCAGGATCAGATCCTTGAGATCGGTCAGCTTGCCATGAAAAAAGTGTCCGCATTCTGCCACTTTCAGCAGCTCATGGGGGCGTTGGAGCGTGTCGGACCATTCGTAAACCAGCTGCGGATCGACCACTTCGTCGGTTTCCGGCTGGATCACGGTCAACTCGCCGCTCATCGGCAAGGGCGACTGCTCGTCCAGGCGCATCACCGCCGGGGCCACCATGAACAGGTGCTTGACCGGCTGGCCCTGGGCTTCCAGGCGCCCGCCCAGACTGGCGGCGACAAAACCGCCGAAGGAAAAACCGAACAGGGTCAGCGGCAATTGCGGGTATTTTTCCCGCAGCCATTGGGCGACAGCCTGGGCGTCGTCCACTTCGCCGGTGCCCATGTCATGAGTGCCGGCACTGGCACCCACGCCACGATAATTGAAACGCAACGTAACCAGGCCAGCATCGCGGGCAGTGCGTTGCAGGGTCGAGACCACTTTGTTGAGCATGGTCCCGCCCTGCACCGGGTTCGGGTGGCAGATCAGCGCCAGGCCACGGGGAGCCTCGCTGTCCAGGTACAAGGCTTCCAGTTGGCCCACAGGGCCATCGATGACTACAGGGGTTTCGCGCATAAGCAAGGGAAAGAACTCCGTGACCTCGAATTGGGTCGACTCGTCTAGCTAAAGTCTGTGCCTGGCATGATTGCGATGTTCTTCGCGGTATACAGCGCAGGTCCGAGCCGTTAACGTAAAGCAAAGCCGTTTATAGAGGAAGGACTCGTGGAACACTCGCTCTTAGTTTGGCTGTTGCCGACTCTTGCCCTGGTTGCCGGTGTCGCCATTGGATTCCTGCTTGCCCGACTGCTGCCCAACGCGGTGCCCAACAGCACGCAACGTCAGCTGGACGACATTCAGGAACGTTTCGACAGTTATCAGAATGAAGTGGTCACCCACTTCAACAGCACCGCGTCCCTGGTGAAAAAACTCACCCAGAGCTACCAGGAAGTCCAGGATCACTTGTCCGAGGGTGCCAATCGCCTGGCCCTGGACGAGCAGACTCGCCAACGCCTGTTGGCCGCCCTGCAAGCCGATTCGGCACAGACGCCACGGGAACGCCTGACCCCGCCAAAGGATCAGGAACCGCCCCGGGACTACGCCCCCAAGGCCCCGAATTCACCCGGCATGCTCGATGAGCATTACGGTTTGAAGAAGTAATCGCCAGGCAACACCTAAAAGCCCGCCCGATCACATGATCGGGCGGGCTTTTTATTGACTCAGGAGAATCCCCCCTGTGGGAGCTTGCTCGCGATGACGCTAGCACATCCAACATCGCCGGTTCAGACACACCGCTATCGCGAGCAGGCTCGCTCCCACATTTAAAGCAGGCTTAAGCCAACACTTCACCCGCCACCTGATCGATAGCCCCTTTGGTGATGTCGACGATCAGGTCCGCATCCTCGCGGGTCAGGATCAATGGTGGGGCGAAGCCCAGGATGTCGCCGTGTGGCATGGCGCGGGCGATCATGCCGCGTTCCAGGCAGGCGGCCGAGACCTTCGGGCCGACTTTGAGTGCAGGGTCGAACGCCGTGCGCTGTTCACGGTCGGCCATGAACTCCACCGCCGCCAGCATGCCGTCACCACGCACCTCGCCCACCAACGGATGACCTTCAAGGGTTTCACGCAGGCGACGATTCAGGTAGCCACCCACATCCTCGGCGTTGGCCGTGAGGTTTTCCCGTTCAAGAATGTCGAGGTTCGCCAGTGCCGCCGCGGCGCAAATCGGGTGCCCGGAATAGGTCCAGCCATGGCCCATGGCGCCTTCGGCCTGGGAGGCTTTTTCAATCACGCTCCAGACCTTTTCCCCGATGATCACTGCCGACAAGGGTGCATAGGCACTGGTCAGGCCTTTGGCGGTGGTGATCAGGTCCGGCTTCATGCCGTAACGCTGGCTGCCCATCTTCGAACCCAGGCGGCCGAACGCGCAGACCACTTCATCGGCAATCAGCAGCACGTCGTATTTTTTCAGCACGGCCTGGATCGCATCCCAATAACCGGCGGGCGGAACGATGATGCCCCCGGTGCCCATCAACGGCTCGCCAATGAACGCCGCCACGGTGTCCGGGCCTTCGGCGAGGATCATTTTTTCCAATTCATCGGCGCAATAGCGCACGAAGGCCGCTTCATCCATGCCCGCCGGGGCCTTGCGATACCAGTGCGGACACACCGTGTGCTTGACCCCTTCCACCGGCAGGTCGAAATGCTGGTGAAAGGTCGCAAGCCCCGTGAGGCTTCCGGTCATGATGCCCGAGCCATGGTAGCCACGGTCCCGTGAAATGATTTTCTTCTTCAGCGGCCGGCCCAATACGTTGTTGTAGTAGCGCACCAGCTTGACCTGGGTTTCGTTGGCATCGGAGCCGGACAAACCGTAATAGACCTTCTTCATCCCTTCCGGCGCCCAGTCCATGATGCGGCTGGACAGCTCGATGATCGCCTCGCTCGAATGGCCGACGTAGGTGTGGTAGTAGGCCAGTTCCTTGGCCTGTTTATAGATGGCGTCGGCCACCTCGGTGCGCCCATAACCGATGTTCACGCAGTAGAGGCCGGCAAAGGCATCGATGAACTCACGGCCTTCATGGTCGCGAATGCGAATGCCTGACGCACTCTTGATGATCCGGCCCTTGAGCGCGCCACTGGCGTGGTCGTGGGCGTGGGTCGAGGGGTGCATGAAATGCGCACGGTCTTGTTCGAACAGCGTGTTGAGTTCTTGGCTCATGCGGGCTCTCCTGGGAACTGGCCTTGATGGTGCAGGCAAAAATATTTGGTTTCGACAAAGGGCTCGAAGCCCTCGCTGCCACCCTCGCGACCGAGGCCCGAGGCTTTCATGCCACCGAAGGGAATCGGGTGGCCGGTGAACTTGACGCCGTTGACCGCGACCATGGCGTGATCGAGACGGCGGATCAGCGGATAAATGAGGTCCAGGCGGTTGGAACAAATATAGGCCGCCAACCCATACTCGGTGTCGTTGGCCATTTCGATGGCTTCGTCCAGGGTGTCGAACGGCATCACCCCGGCAATGGGCGCGAAGTTTTCTTCACGGTAGATGCGCATCTGCGGCGTGACGTCGGCCAGCACCGTGGGCTGATAAAACAATCCGCCCAAGGCATGGGCCTCACCGCCCACCAAGCGTTGAGCGCCAAGGGCCAGGGCATCGGCGACACGGTCAGCGGTCGCATCGAATGCCGCCTGATGCATCAACGGCCCGACCTCCACGTCCTGCTCCTGTTGATCGACCATGGCCGGCCCGACGCGCAAGGCGCGCACCGCGGCGGCGAAACGACTGAGAAACGCCTGGTAAACAGGGCGCTGGACCATGATCCGGTTAGCAGCACAACAGTCCTGGCCCGAGGTCTGGAATTTCGCCTCCACGGCGACTTTCACCGCCAAGGCCAGGTCGGCATCGGCGCAGACAATGAACGGTGCGTTGCCGCCCAACTCCAGCGCGACTTTCTTCACGTCATGGGCCGCCGCTTGCAGCACCAATTTGCCGACCCGGGTCGAGCCGGTGAAGCTCACCGAGCGTACGCGACGATCCTTGACCAGGGTTTCCATGGCCATTTGCGGCTCGCCCAATACCACGTTGAACACCCCGGCAGGAAAGCCTGCCTCTTCGGCCAGTTGCGCCAGGGCCAAGGCCGAGTAAGGCGTTTCGTGGGCCGGTTTGATCACCACGCTGCAACCGGCGGCCAGGGCAGCGGCGGCCTTGCGGGTGATCATCGCCGACGGGAAATTCCACGGCGTGAGCAGCGCGCAGACGCCCACTGGTTCCTTGATCGTACCCAGGTGTGCATTCGGGATATGGCTGGGAATGTTCTGACCGTACAGGCGCCGGGCTTCCTCGGCAAACCACGGGATGAAGCTGGCAGCGTAGGCGATTTCGCCACGGGACTCGGCCAACGGCTTGCCCTGTTCCAGGCTGAGAATGCGCGCGAGGTCTTCGCTGTGTTCGGTAATCAACGCCGCCCAGCGCCGCAGGATCGCGCCGCGAGTCTCCAGGCTCTGCTCGCGCCACGCCGGGAAGGCGCGATGCGCAGCGTCCACCGCCGCGACGATCTGCGGCTGATCCAGCATCGGCACATGGCCGATGACGGTGCGGGTGGCCGGGTTATGCACGGCCACACTGTGGCCGCTGTCGCTGTGGACCCAATGGCCGTCGATGTAGCAAAGCGCTTTGAACAGCAGCGGATGTTGGTAAGGCATGACGTTCACTCCAGAGCGTGTGCGTGAATCCATGCTAGGGCAGCGATGCTTGGGAAATTGGGGGTTTACCGTGGGTCAAACCCTGGTTTTTTTCTGAATCGAGGGCGGCAAACCGGGTTTTCTGCGGTGCTCAGGATGGTTCGGCCAGCTCCGCCGGCAAGGCACCGGCGGTCTTGATGGTCTTGGTAACGATGTAGGTGAAGTAGCGTTCGATACCGAGGTCTTCCAGCAGCAGCTGGTCGACGAAACGCTGGTAGGCATCGACGTCCGGCGCCTGGATCATCGCCAGGTAATCCACACCGCCGCCGGTGGCGTAACAGAACGCCACTTCTGGCGCGGCGATCATGCGCTGCTCGAAACGGCGCATGTCCTGGGCGGTGTGCCGGGCCAGGGTGATTTCCACCAGCACCTGCTGACGCTTGAACACAGCGCCCCAATCGATCTGCGCCCGATAGCCGATGATCAGGCCCGCCGCTTCGAGCTTGCGCACCCGCTCCCAGGCCGGGGTCACCGACAGGTTGATGGCCTCGGCCAGGCTCGACTTGGTCATCCGCCCGTCCTCGGCGAGGATCTGCAGGATTTTGAGGTCGTAGCGATCGAGCTTGTGCATGGGCCGGGGCTCTCCAGGCAATTCAGATATCACACCGCTTCCTGTGGCGAGGGAGCTTGCTCCCGCTGGGCCGCGCAGCGGCCCCAATCTCGGTTCCGTATTGGCGCAAGCCAAAAGCGACGACTGCTTCGCAGCCGAGCGGGAGCAAGCTCCCTCGCCACAGGGTGGTGTGTCAGTTGAGGGGCGGTATCAAGCCAACACATCCGCAATCACCGCCAAGGTATCGCCACACTGCACCAACCCGGGAAAGTGCCGGGCCGCCAGCAGGCCGCTGCGTGCGGCGCGGTATTCGACCGGGGCGACGCCGCTGCGAGTGGCGTCGTAGATGCGCGCCACCACTTCGCCCCGGGTCACGTGTTCCCCCAGGTCGCGGCACATTTCCAGCAAGCCGTCGTGTTCGCTGGCGATGAAACAACTGGCGTCCGGCATGTCGAGCACCAGCGAGGGCTGCAACTCGATCGTGCCCCGCAGGATGCCAGCGTGGATCAACAGGTTGCGCACCCCACGCTCGGCAATCGCCACGCTGCGGGCGGTCGACGAACCGCCGCCGCCCAGTTCGGTGGTGACGAACACCTTGCCTTGGGATTCGGCCGCCGTGTCGTACATCGCCCCGGCGTCCAGCTCCAGCATGCGCATGCAATACGGCGCGTTGAACGCCAGCATCCCGGCCTCGCAGCGCGCTTGCTGCTGTTTGTCCGGCAATACGTGGCAAGCGGCAAACGGCAGGAAATCCAGGGTCCGCCCGCCGGAATGAATGTCCAGGACAATGTCAGCCAAGGGCAGCAGAGTGCGATTGAAATAGTCGGCGATTTTCTCGGTAACGGTGCCGTCCGGCCTGCCGGGAAAACTGCGGTTCAGGTTGCCCTTGTCGATGGGCGAAGTCCGGCGTCCGGCGTGGAAGGCCGGGGTGTTCATGAACGGCACGATGATCACCCGCCCGCTCACGTCTTCAGCCGTCAGTTGCTGCGCCAGTTTGCTCAGGGCTACTGGGCCTTCGTATTCATCGCCGTGATTGCCACCGCTGAGCAGCGCCGTCGGACCGATGCCGCGCTGGATGACCGTGATGGGAATCATCACCGCGCCCCAGGCCGAATCGTCCCGCGAATACGGCAGTTTGAGAAAGCCGTGCTGCACGCCCTCGCGGGTGAAGTCAACCGTGGCGCTGATGGGATTATTGGGCAGATCGGGCATGGCTCAATCCTTCACGAACAATTGACGAGGCACGTCGCACAGCGTCTCGACGCCGGTCTCGGTGATCAGGATGCTCTCGGTGATTTCCAGGCCCCAATCGTCCATCCACAGCCCCGGCATGAAGTGGAAGGTCATGCCCGGCTGCAACACGCTGTTGTCGCCAGGACGCAGGCTCATGGTGCGCTCGCCCCAATCCGGCGGATAACTGATCCCGATGGGGTAGCCGCAACGGCTGTCCTTGTGAATGCCGAATTTCTCCAGCACCTTGAAAAACGCCACGGCGATGTCGCCGGTGGTGTTGCCCGGCTTAGCTGCGTCCAGGCCGGCGGCGATGCCCTCGACCACGGCTTTTTCGCCATCGAGGAAATGTTGCGGCGGCTTGCCCAGGTAAATGGTGCGCGACAACGGGCAGTGGTAACGCTTGTAGCAACCGGCGATTTCAAAGAAGGTGCCGGCGCCCTTTTCGAAGGGTGAATCATCCCAGGTCAGGTGCGGCGCACTGGCGTCGGCCCCGGTGGGCAACAGCGGCACGATGGCCGGGTAGTCGCCGCCATGGCCGTCGGCACCGAGGATGCCGCTGCTGTAGATCTCGGCCACCAGTTCGTTCTTGCGCATGCCCGGTTCGATGCGTTCCAGGATCCGGCTGTGCATGTTCTCGACGATGCGCGCGGCGATGCGCATGTAGGCGATTTCCTGGGGCGACTTGACCGCTCGCTGCCAGTTCACCAGGCCCACCGCGTCAACCAGTCTTGCCTGGGGCAAATGCTTTTGCAGCGACAGGTACGCAGCGGCGCTGAAGTAATAGTTGTCCATCTCCACGCCGATGGTCAGCGCGCCCCAGCCACGGGCGATGATCACCTCCCGGGACAGGTAGTCCATGGGGTGGCGCTCGCGGGACTGCACGTAGATGTCCGGGTAACCGACGATATTATCGGCCTGCATGAACACCGTGCGTTTGGCACCGTTGGCGTCCTGGCCGCGACCGAACCACACGGGCTCGCCCTCGAGCGCCAGCAGCACGCACTGGTGCACGTAGAACGACCACCCGTCATAGCCGGTGAGCCAGGCCATGTTCGACGGATCGGTGACCAGCAGCAGCTCCAGGCCCTGGGCCTGCATGGCCGCGCGAACCTTCGCCAGGCGTTGGGTGTATTCCTCCCGCTGAAACGGAAGATTGACGACGATCTCAGACATCCACCTGCCCTCTGTTCAATGACTTGTGCGAAAAATGATCTAGCGGCCGAACGCAAACCCCTTGCCCGCCGCCCGTGCCCGCTCGAACGCCAGGTTGGCGATGGCGGTGTCCTGGGCGCCGGTGCCGGTCAGGTCGCAAAGCGTCACTTGCGTCGCATCGGAACGCCCCAGCCGCTGCCCCGACAACACCTGACCCAACTCCGTCAACGCCAGTTCATCGCGAACGGTGCCGGCCACCAGGGCGTGGTGCAGCTCGCCGAGCACGCGGGTCTGGCTCAGGCGATCGGCGACATAGCAGTCGACGGCCGCCAGGGCTTGCGGGGAAATTTCATTCTTGTGTTCCGCATCCGAGCCCATCGCCGTGATGTGCAGGCCAGGATGCAAATGGCGGGCTTGGATCAACGGCTCGCGACTGGGTGTGCAGGTGATGGCGATATCCACGCCTTCCAGGGCATCGTCAAGGGAGGCGCATGGCGTGACGGCAAGCCCGGTGTCACGCGCCAGCTCCTGACTGAACGCCTTGGCCTTTTGCGCATCGCGCGCCCAGACCCGCACCTCGTCGATGGGCCGCACCAGGCGCAGTGCCTGAAGTTGCAACGCCGCCTGCTCGCCGGCACCGATCAGCGCGACGCTGCGGCTCTCCTCGCGAGACAGGCAACGCGCTGCCACCGCCCCCGCCGCAGCGGTGCGCACGGCGGTGAGGTAACCGTTGTCCAGCAGCAGGGCTTCCAGCAGGCCGGTGCGTGCCGAGAGCAGCATCATCATGCCGTTGAGACTGGGCAGGCCAAGCTTGGGGTTATCGAAAAAACCCGGGCTGACCTTGATGGCGAAGCGCTCCAGGCCCGGCAGGTAAGCGGTCTTCACATCCACTTCACCGTTGTACTCGGGAATGTCCAACCGCAGGATCGGCGGCATCGCCACGGCGGCGGTGGCCAGCAGTACGAAGGCCTGTTCGATGGCGTCGATGCTGGCCAGATCGAGGGCCACGCAACTGCGCAGGTCGGCTTCGCTCAATAGGGTGACTTCACTCATGACAGGCTCCGTTAGGGATTATCAGGCGTTGGCGCCAGCGATCACGCGGGCATGGTGTGCGGTGTCGACGTTGCGCCCGCTGACCACCAGGACAATGGGGCCGCGCGGCTCGACCAGGCCGTCGAGCAGCGCCGCGATGCCCACCACGGCAGCGCCTTCGAGCACCAGGCGTTCGTGGTGATAGGCGTGGCGGATGGCATTGGCGATAGAGACTTCCGAAAGCAGGTGTACGTCGTCGCTCAGTTGCCGGGTCATGGCGAAGGTGTAGCGGTTGTCCAGGCCGATGCCGCCACCGAGGGAGTCGGCCAGCGTCGGCAGTTCTTCGATGTCCACGGGCTTCCCGGCGGCGAGGCTGGCGTGCATCGCGGCACCGCGGGCCATGCTGATGCCGTGGACTTGAATCGCTGGATTGGCACTTTTGAGGGCCAGGGCAACTCCGGCGAACAGGCCGCCACCGGACAACGGCACCAGGACCTGGGCCACCTCCGGTTGCTGCTCGAGGATCTCCAGGCCGAGGGTGCCCTGCCCGGCGATGATCGCCGGGTGATCGAAGGGCGGCAAAAAGGTCGCGCCCTGCTCCCGGGCGATGCGCTCGGCCTCGCGCTGGGCATCGTCCTGGGACTGGCCGACGATGCACACCTCAGCGCCGAGGTCGCGAATCGCCTGCACCTTGTTGGCCGGCACCAGATGCGACAGGCAGACAATCGCCCTGACGCCCTGCTGTGACGCGGCATGGGCCAGCGCTCGGCCATGATTACCGGTCGACGCGGTGACCACGCCCCGGGCCTTTTGCTCGGGACTGAGTTGCGCGACGGCATTGCTCGCCCCGCGTAGCTTGAAGCTGCCGGTGATTTGCAGGGCCTCAAGCTTGAGGTACACCGCCACGCCCATCAACCGCGACAAACTCGGGGAATGCTCCATGGGCGTACGCCGCACCTGCGACTCGATGCGCTGGCGAGCGAGGTAAATGTCCTGAAGCTGCAACCCTGTCATGACTGCGTCCCGAGCGGATGTGTTGGGCGCAGTCTAAGAGGGCTGGATTGTGGTGATGAATGTACTAGGGCAATTTAGTGATGAAGTTCCAAAGTCACCACAAATCCCTTGTGGGAGCGAGCTTGCTCGCGATGGGGCCCTCACATTCAACATCTTTGCTGACTGCCGCACCGCTATCGCGAGCAAGCTCGCTCCCACAGGGAATGGTGTGGTGCATCAGAAATCATGAATCTGCGGGTACTGATTGAAGATCTGCCGCATGCCGATCAGCGCATGGCGCATTTCTTCGTCGCTGCATTCGGCGCCGACGCAGACCCGCACCGCGCGGGGCCTGGGGGTGCCGCGGACGGTGAAAGGGTCGGGCGAGGTCACGGCGATGTGCTTGTGCCGCAGCGCCCGCACCAGGCTGTCCACTTCCCAATGGGATGGAATCCCGATCCAGGCATTCAAGGCATGAGGGTGCTGGCCCAGCAGATGCTCGCCCATGTACTCGGTGACCATCGCCTGGCGCCCGGCCAGCAGTTGGCGTTGCAACTGCAGCAGCGACTCGGCACGGCCATCACGAATCCAGCGGGTGGCGATCTCCGAGACCATGGGCGTGGCCATCCAACTGTTGACCCGCAGGATGCTCTCGGTGCGCAAGGCCAGGCGCTTGGGCACCACCAGGTAGCCGGTACGCAAGCCCGTGAGGACCGACTTGGTCATGCTCGTGCAATAGAACGACAGCTCCGGCAGGTAATGGCTGATGGGCGGCGCCCGGCGCTCGTCCAGCAGCGGGCCGTACACATCGTCCTCGATAATGTGCACCCCGAAGCGTCGGGCGATCTCGGCGATTTCCCGCCGACGCGCGTCGGGCATCAGGCTGGTGGTGGGGTTGTTCAGGTTCGGTGTGCACACCAGCGCCGTGATGCGCTCGTTGCTGCACATGTCTTCGAAATGTTCGGGGTCGATGCCATAGCGGTCCATCTCCAGGCCCTTGAGGGTGAAGCCCAGCACCTGGGAATTGCCGATCACGCCGTGGTCGGTCAAGCCTTCGCAGAGCACCACGTCGTCGGGGCCCGCCAGCGAAGCGAGGGCCAGGAAAATCCCGTGGGCCGCGCCGTTGGTGATCAGCACATCGTTACGGTCGACTTTCAGCCCTTGCCGACCGATCCACTGCGCCGCCGCTTCGCGATGGGATTCGAAACCGGCGATGGGGCGAAACGCATGAATCCACGGCTGGTCTTCTTCAGTGCTCAGCGCCGCGCAGGTATCACGCCAGGCCTGATCATGCTCGCGGGTGTGCAGGATGCGGGTGATGGAAAAATCCACCAGCGCCCGCTCGGGGCTGTCGAGAATGTACGTCGCCACCCGGTCGCTCATGCGCCGCGAGACAAAACTGCCACGCCCGACCTCGCAGCGCACCAGTCCCTGGCGCTCCAACTCCTTATAGGCGTTGGTGACGGTCTGCACGCTGATGCCCATGGCGTCGGCCACCTGCCGTTGCGGCGGCAGGCGCTGGTCATTGGCCAGGCTGCCCTGCTCGATATCGTCGGCGATGGCCTGCACCAGAATCTTGTATTTGGATTCACCACTGCGGGCGAGGTCCAAGGCTGACTTCCACTTATCCATAACAGCTGCAACCGGCGTGTGTAGGGGTGCGCACAGCATTGCGCGGCCATCGCGGCAAAGCAATTGTCCTAGTGCAATGCAATCGATGCCGGGGCTTTTGTATGCTCGGTCCAAGGTCGTCACCCAGGCGGGCTCATCGCCCTGACAAAAAGCCGGATCGACCTGTACCGGCACCGTTCCCGATTCCAGGCCACGCCCGGATCCGCCGCTGTACGCTTTGCTCTTGTAACACTGCCTCCTACCACAGAGCCGTCAAACGACGGATCCACAAGAAACAGGAGATTTTATCGATGAGCAATTTTCTTCCCCGCACCTGCGCGCCCTTGCGTCGGCTCTTGTTGACCTGTGCCGTACTGGGCCTGGCCGGCGGCGTTCAAGCGGCCACCCTGGACACCATCAAAAGCACCAGCAGCATCCGGATCGGCTACGCCAACGAAACCCCGTTTGCCTTCACCGAAACCGACGGCACCGTCACCGGTGAGTCGCCGGAGATTGCCAAGATCATCTTCGCCAAGATGGGCATCAAGCAAGTCAATGGCGTGCTCACCGAATGGGGCTCATTGATTCCAGGCCTGCGCGCAGGTCGTTTCGACGTGATCGCCGCCGGCATGTACATCACCCCGGCGCGCTGCAAGCAAGTGTTGTTCACCGATCCGCAGTACCAGTTGCCCGATGCCTTGCTCGTGGCCAAGGGCAACCCGAAAAAACTCCACAGCTATGAAGACATCGCCAAGCAACCGGATGTGAAACTGGCAATCATGGCCGGCACGGTGAACCTGGCTTATGCCCGCGATTCCGGGGTCAAGGACGACCAGATCCTCCAGGTCCCCGACACCACCGCGCAATTGCAAGCCGTGCGTGCCGGACGCGCGGACGCTGCCGTCGGCACCCAACTGACCATGAAAGGCCTGGCCAGCAAGGGTGGCGACAAGGTGGAGGCAATGACCGAATTCAAGGACGACCCGTCCCACATCGGCTATGGCGCCCTGGCCTTCCGCCCCGAAGACAAAGACTTGCGCGATGCGGTCAATGCCGAGTTGAAAAAGTGGCTGGGCTCCGAAGAGCATCTCAAGACGGTTGCGCCATTCGGGTTCGACAAATCCAACGTAACCAGCAAGACCGCAGCCGAGCTCTGCGCTCAGTAGTCGCCAACAACTGGCGTGCCGAAACGGGCATGACGCGCGGTGCGTGATGCCTGTTCCCTGCTTCACCGGACATTGGGTTGAACCATGGGCGAATTACTTCCGTTATTGATACAAGGGGCCTGGGTCACGCTCCAGGTGACCTTCTTCGGCTCGCTGCTGGCCATCGTCGCGGCGGTGCTGGCAGCCCTCGGGCGACTCTCGCCGTGGCGAGCGTTGCGCTGGTTTTCCATCACCTACATCGAAGTGTTCCGTGGCACCTCGCTGCTGGTGCAGTTGTTCTGGCTGTTCTTCGTGCTGCCGCTGCCCCCCTTCAACGTTGAGCTGAGTCCATACGCCGTTGCGATTGTCGGCCTGGGCCTGCACATAGGCGCTTACGGGGCCGAGGTGATGCGCGGCGCCATCAGTTCAGTCGCCAAGGGCCAATACGAAGCCTGCACGGCGTTGAATTTCAGCGGCTTCACCCGCTTCAAGCGGATCATCCTGCCGCAGGCGTTGCTGGCGGCAATCCCACCGGGCACCAACCTGTTGATCGAGCTGCTGAAGAACACCTCGCTGGTGTCGCTGATCACCTTGTCGGACCTGAGCTTCCGGGCGCGGCAGTTGGATCAGGCGACCTTCCAGACCCTGGAGATCTTCAGCCTGGCCCTGGTGATGTATTTCATCCTCGCCCAGGCCATCAACTTCGGCATGCGCCACGTCGAACGACGACTGAGCCGGGGCCGGATGCGTGGAGGTCTGTCATGACGCTGTTCGATTGGTCCTACGCCGCACAAATCCTGCCGGACCTGCTGCGGGCATCGCTCAACACCGTGGGCATTACCCTGATCGGCTTCCTGATCGCGATTGTCCTGGGGCTGTTCCTGGCGATTGGCCGGCGCAGTCGCAAATTCTGGCTGTCGTGGCCGGCCACGGCGGTGATCGAGTTCATCCGCAGCACACCGCTGCTGATCCAGGTGTATTTCCTCTACTACGTACTGCCCAACTACGGCTTGAGCCTGACAGCCATGCAAGTCGGCATCCTCGGCATCGGCCTGCACTACGCCTGCTACATCGCCGAGGTCTATCGCAGTGGTCTCGACGCGGTGCCGCGGGCGCAGTGGGAAGCGGTGACGGCGTTGAACATCGCGCCGTACGACGCCTATCGCAACATCATCCTGCCCCAGGCGCTGCGTCCGATCGTACCGCCCCTGGGCAACTACCTGGTGGCAATGCTCAAGGACACGCCGGTGCTGTCGGCGATCACCGTGGTGGAAATCATGCAGCAGGCCAAGAACATCGGTTCCGAGAACTTTCGTTATCTGGAACCGATCACCATGGTCGGCCTGTTCTTCCTCGCCCTGAGCCTTGCCCTGGCTTATCTGGTACGGCGCCTTGAAACGCGCATGGAGCTACGCTAATGACTTTACCCCTGTCCACGCCCACCGATTTGTCCCGGCGCAGCACGCTGGCGTCGCAGCAGGAGGCCCCGGCCATGCAGATTCCGACACCGTCCCGGCCGATTGTGAGTTTCCAGGACGTGACCAAAAGCTATGGCAGTTTCACGGTGCTCGACCATCTGAACCTGGATGTCGCCCCCGGTGAAAAGGTCGCGATCATCGGCCCCAGCGGCTCGGGCAAGTCCACGCTGCTGCGGGTGTTGATGACCCTGGAAGGCATCGACCAGGGCCAGATTCGCGTCGAGGACGATTCCCTGACCCACATGCCCAACCGCAACGGCGTGCTGGTGCCGGCCAACGACCGACACATCCGCCGGGTGCGCGGCAAGATCGGCATGGTGTTCCAGAGTTTCAACCTGTTCCCCCACATGACCGCGCTGCAGAACGTGATCGAAGCGCCGGTGCAGGTGCTGGGCATGAACCCGAAAGAAGCCCGGGAGCGCGCCGCCGACCTGCTGGAACTGGTGGGGCTGGGCAACAAGCTCGACCATTACCCGTCGCAGTTGTCCGGCGGCCAGCAACAGCGGGTGGCGATAGCCCGGGCCCTGGCGATGCGGCCCAAGGTGATGCTGTTTGACGAAGTGACCTCGGCGCTCGACCCGGAGCTGTGCGGCGAGGTGCTGAACGTGATCCGCAAACTGGGGGCCGAACACAACCTGACGATGCTGATGGTGACCCACCAGATGGGTTTCGCCCGGGAGTTCGCCGACCGGGTGTGCTTCTTCTACAAAGGGCAGATCCACGAACAGGGCACCCCGGCGCAGATCTTCGAGCATCCGCAGCAGGAGCGTACGTGTGCGTTTCTCAGTGCGGTGAAAGAGGCGAATTGACCGCCATGTGAACACCTTTGTGGCGAGGAGACTTGTGGGAGCAAGGCTTGCCCGCGATGAAGGCGATGCGGTCTTTCAGAAAATCGAGGCGCCTGTTTCGCGAGCAAGCTTTGCTCCCACAAATTCCCTCACCACAAAGGGCGGCATCAGGCGGATAGAAACTGACAACCACAAAAAAAACGGGGGCCCTGTTTCCAGAGCCCCCGTTTCATTTACCGCCCAGCCGTTATGGGTACTGCTGGTAAGTCTGACCCTGCTGCGGTGCCTGCTGGTACTGCTGGCCGGGAATGGCCTTGAGGTTGACCTCGACACGACGGTTTTGCGCACGACCATTGACGTCGGCGTTGCTGGCCACCGGGTTGTCCGGGCCGGCGCCACGGGCCGAGAGATTGGCACCGCTCACGCCCTGGGATGTCAGGTAGGTCGCCACGCTCTGCGCACGACGCTGGGACAGGTCCATGTTGTGCTGGCGGCTGCCGGTGCTGTCGGTGTAGCCGACGATTTCGATCTGGTTCTGGTTGAACTCCTTGAGGGAGTTGGCCAGGTTGTTCAGCGGCTGGTAGAAGCTGGAGGCGATGTTCGCCGAGTCGGTGGCGAAGGTGATGTTGCCCGGCATGATCAGCTTGATCTGGTCGCCCTGACGCTGCACTTCAACGCCGGTATTGGCCATGCTCGCGCGCAGCTTCTTTTCCTGCTGGTCGGCGTAGTAGCCGTAACCGGCCGCGGAAGCCCCCACTACCGCTGCACCGATCAACGCACCCTTGCCACGGTTATCGTGACCGATGGCCGCACCAGCCAACGCCCCCGCCAGTGCACCGAGGCCGCCGTACTTGGCGGTTTTGCTCATGCCCGACGATTCGGTAGAGGCCTGGCCCTGGTTGTCATAGGGGTTAGGCGACGCACAGCCGGACAACAGGGCCACGGCAGTTGCGACAACGATCAAGCGACGCGAGGTGAACATGAAGATGCTCCTGGGTTTTCAGTCTGAATGCCAAAGTGTAGGCAATCGACTCTGGCAGGCGTTGGAACACGGCAATCGTTAAAAATTCCGTCGCGCTGCGTTGCGCTTCGCCCAACTGACCGATAAAAAACGGCATCCGGGCGAACGCCCCTCACCCCTGCGCCAGACAGCGACTCACGCCCCGGACAATCATCTCCACTTCCCGCCCATCGATCGTCAACGGCGGCAGCAGGCGGATGGTCTGGCCCCGAGTGATATTGATCAGCAGGCCGTGATCCCGGGCGGCGCAAAGGGCCAGGTCGCGGACCGGTTGCTTGAGTTCGATGCCGATCATCAAGCCCTGGCCGCGAATCGCCAAGACATTCGGATTGTCCGCCAACTCGGCCCGCAGCCGGTTCAGCAACTGTTCGCCCTGATGCCTGGCATTGTCCACCAGCGCTTGTTGCTCAATGATCTCCAGCACCGTGCAACCGACCCGACAGGCCAGCGGATTACCGCCAAAGGTGCTGCCATGGCTGCCAGGGGTAAACAGCTCGGCAGCCTTGCCCCGTGCCAGGCAGGCCCCAATGGGCACGCCGTTGCCCAGGCCTTTGGCGAGGGTCATGACGTCCGGCACGATGCCCTCGTGCTGGAACGCGAACCATTGGCCGGTACGACCGATACCGGTCTGAATCTCGTCGAGCATCAACAGCCAGGCGCGCCGGCTGCACAACTGCCGCAAGGCCTTGAGGTAACCCGGCGGGGCGATTTGCACACCGCTCTCGCCCTGGATCGGCTCCACCAGTACCGCGACGATGCGCTCGGCATGAGCCTGCTGGATCGCTTCCAACGCCGCGAGATCGCCGAACGGCACCTTGATGAAATCACCCGGCAAGCGGTTGTAGCCCAGCCGCACGGACGGACCGTCACTGGCGCACATCGTGCCCAATGTGCGCCCGTGGAACGCATTGTCCATGACCACCACCAACGGCTGCTCGATGCCCTTGTGCCAACCATAGAGGCGTGCCAGTTTCAGTGCGGTTTCGTTGGCCTCGGCGCCTGAGTTGTTGAAAAACGCCCGCTCCAGCCCCGACAGCTGAGTGAGCTTTTGCGCCAGGCGTTGCTGCCAATCGATTCTGTACAGGTTGGACGTGTGCAACAGCAGGCCGGCCTGCTCGCTGATGGCGGCCACCAACCGCGGGTGGGAGTGGCCGACATTGGTCACCGCCACGCCCGCCACCGCATCGAGGTATTCGCGGCCGTCCTGGTCCCACAGACGCGTCCCCAAGCCATGGGTGAAACTCAGCGCCAGGGGTTGATAAGTGGTCATCAGGCAGGCAGCGGTCATGGCATCAAGCTCCATTGAGTGGGTTTTTTCCAGTATGGTTAGCCACCAAGACTGGATAAACGCTGATTTACTTCAATCATTTAAAAGCTGAGCTTGATAATGGACTTGTTCCAGGCAATGACCGTTTACGTGAAGGTGGTGGAAGCCGGAAGCCTGACGGCCGCGGCCCAGGCGTGCGAAATGTCCACCACCATGGTGGGCAATCATCTTCGGGCGCTGGAGCAACGTCTCGGCGTGCGCCTGATCAACCGTACGACGCGGCGCCAGCGCCTGACCGAGTTCGGCTCGGCCTACTACCAACGCTGCCTGGAAGTACTGGGGCTGGTGGCCGACTCCGAACGCCTGGCCGAACAGACCCAGGGCGAACCCAGCGGCACCCTGCGTATCACCGCGCCACTGACCTTCGGCTCCGAACGCCTCGCGCCGGCCCTGGCCGAATTCAGCCAGCGCTTCGCCCAGGTCAAGCTCGACGTGGTGCTGACCAACCAGCGGCTGGACCTGCTCGAACATGGATTCGACGTCGCTATCCGCCTCGGCCATCCCGACCCGAAACTGATTGCCCGGCCGTTGCTGGACTACACCCTGACCATCTGCGCCTCCCCTGCCTACCTGGCTCGGCGCGGCACACCGGAAAAACCTGCGGACCTGCAGCAGCACGACTGCCTGTCGTTCGCCTATTCGGCAGCAGACGAATGGCGCTTCGCCCAGGATCATTGGCCGATCAACGGCCCGGAAGGCGAGATCAAGGTCCCGGTGAACGGGCCGATGCTGATCAACAGCTCCTCGGGCCTGCATCGCGCCGCCTTGGCCGGGATGGGCGTGGTGATGCTGCCCGATGCGCTGGTGGCCCAGGACCTGAAGGATGGACACCTGGTGACGTTGTTGCAGGGATACCAGTTGCCCCATCGCCCAATGAGCCTGATGTACGCGCAGGATCGCTACCGTTTGCCGAAACTGCGCAGTTTTGTCGAGTTCGCGCTGGAGAAATGGGGCAAACCCCCAACCCCAGCCGAATGATGTTGTGGACAAGCCCTTGTGCCCTGGCTTGGCTGGACGTCGCTACCCCGCTAGTGACCCCGCCCCCCATCAGCTACTCTTCCTCCTTGGACGAGCATTTTGATATCAAGGCTGATTGAGGAAACGACGATGGGAGATGCCTCGAACATCGACATGCTGCGGTTCGACCTGTCCGATCTGGACGAAGGCGTACTGCACACCATTCTGGAACTGGTCAGCGATGGCATCTGGGACTGGAATGCC
This sequence comes from Pseudomonas sp. Lb2C2, assembly GCF_052112205.1. Lineage (NCBI taxonomy): Bacteria > Pseudomonadati > Pseudomonadota > Gammaproteobacteria > Pseudomonadales > Pseudomonadaceae > Pseudomonas > Pseudomonas sp. Lb2C2. Next base: position 574,377 of record NZ_JAUTYW010000005.1, read on the forward strand.
AACACCGGCTTCGTCTACCGCAACCCCGGCTGGTACACGATGCTTGGCTACCTGCCTCATTCACTGGACAACACCGTGCTGACCTGGGAGAGCGTGATCCACCCAGATGACTATCCACGGGTCATGGCGTTGTTCGACGACTATCTGGAACAACGATCCCACGCCTACCAAGCCGAATACCGCTGCCGCACCTACGACGGTTCCTACATCTGGATCGAGGACCGCGGCTATGTGATCGCCCGCAACCCGGACGGCACGGTGGCGCGCATGATCGGCGCCCATCGCAGCATCGATGACAAGAAACGTCTATTCGAACAGCTGGAGCGGCGCAACAAATCCCTGGAAGCCATCATCGAAGAACGCACCTGCGAACTGTCCCGGGTCAACCATCAGTTACAGATCCAGCTCGACGAGAACCGCAGGCTTGCCGAAACCGATGCCCTGACCCGGGTCGCCAACCGTTATCGCCTGGACCAGGCGCTGCCGCTGGCCTGTGAGCGCGCACAGCGTTTCCGCGAGCCGTTATCACTGATCGCCATGGACGTCGACGACTTCAAGGACATCAATGATCGTTACGGCCACGCCTTCGGCGATGCGACGCTGGTGCAAGTGGTGCAGAGCGTCAAGCGCTGCGAGCGCGACGGCGATTTACTGGTGCGCTGGGGCGGCGACGAATTCATCATGATCTTGCCCAACACCACCCTGGCCGACGCTCGCCTGCTGGCGGAAAGCATTCGCCGGGGCCTGTCCGACCTGCTGCCGGTGGGCGACTTCCAGATCACCATGAGTTTTGGCGTGGTGCAGCGGTTCGAGGATGAACAGCAAGCGGCATTGCTGCACCGGGCGGACCAGGCGCTGTATCGCTCCAAGATGTCGGGCAAGAATGTGATTTGTGAATGAGCTCCGACCGTGACAACACCGCCCGCGTCCAATAGATTAGGCGACCGGAAAAAAGCTCAATGCCTTTCTCGCCTCATCCCGCTAACAGAAGTAGTGAAATTTCAATGTCCGATTCCAACACCGCTGAATCCGTAGTCACCCTGTCGTCCAAAGCGGAATACGAAAACTCCATCAATCTTTCACAGCATCTGCCCCAGGCCAAAACCATCAGCGAAATGGTCCTCGATGCGTTCCAGTCGAACCGCGAAAGCGACCAGATCCGTGAACTGCGCAACGCCATACGCCAGGCTCACGATGCCTTCGACGACGACAAGGCCTACGAACTGATGGGCCAGCTCAAACAACTCAAGGACGCTGAAGCCGCCGATTTCGCGGCCCTGGAAGACCTGAGCAGCCGCTTCCCGATCAGCCGCATCCTCTCCAGCTACAAGGACGACCCGTCGTTCCAGGAGCTGGTCTACGGCCTGGCCCTGAAAGTGCTGAACCAGACCCACCAGGCCATCAGCAACCCGAGCGGCAGCAAGGGCAAGGCCTCGCGGGCCAAGAAGGAAGCCGAAGTGTTTGTCATCAGCAAGGACGGCATCAGCGTCACCCTGCCCCTGCGCGCACCACGCTCCAAGCCGAACGTCGACCGCGAGGCCTTCGAGTTCCTGGGCTTCAACTTCGTCGGCGAAGGCGACGAGGCCGAGCTGGAAAGCGAAACCTTCCTGGACAACGACGGCACCGAACAGCCGGCCACCCGCAAAGGCATCGTCACCGCCCTGCAACAGCAAAAGGCATTCGACGGCTACAGCATCGCCCAGCAATAAGCCCATGTGGGAGCGAGCTTGCTCGCGATCGATCGTCCCCACGCTCCGCGTGGGAATGACTCCTCGGATGCTCCGCGTTCGGCTCTTGAGGGACGCAGAGCGTCCCAGGCTGCATTCCCACGCGGAGCGTAGGAACGATCCTCCGGGCAGTGGCCATTAAAAAGCCCCGCGCTTCTCTCGAAGGCGGGGCTGGTTTCATGGATAAGAGCTGATCAAACAGCACCAAGCCGTTCGACCATATCTGGAAACTTCTCGACCAGTTTGATCAACAAAGCCGCCTGGGCGTTAGGCTTGGATTTTTCCTGCTCCCAGTTCCTGAGTGTACCTGGACTGGTCCTGATGCTCTTGGCGAAAACGGCTTGAGACATGTGGAGCTTGTCGCGCAACGCCACGATTTCCTGGGCAGACACCTCGGGAACCGGTTTGTCTTCAATCGATATCTGGCGAAGGGTAATCTTGCCCTCCCGGTGAGCGGCCATCTCCTCGACGCCTTGCATCATCTCGGCAAACAGATCGCGCTTTTTCATAAGGTACCTCGTACTTTCAACTCAGCTTCTATGGCGCGCTTGAGCGTTTTCTCTTGCTCGGAAGTCAGGTTTTCCAGCTCATCCTTGTCATATATCGCAAACATCCAGAACTGACGATCGTTCATGAGCCAATAGTAAATAACGCGCAACCCGCCTCGCTTCCCTTTACCACGACGTTCATCAAACCAGCGCAGCTTACGAAAGCCGCCGGTACGTGGCATGACGTCACCAACCTCTGGATGCTGCAGCATATAGGACTGAAGCAGGCGATACTCATCATCAGTCAGGTAATGGCCAACCGTGTCGGTGAATGTAGTCGTTTCAAAAAATAGGGTACGCATGGCAGAAACTATAGGCAAATTGCGCATAGTTCAACAAACCATAATCTATTGCGACGAATGACAGCCAATCCACACCTCACCTCAACAAAAAGCCCCGCGCTTCTCTCGAAGGCGGGGCTTTTTTTGCAGCGTCTGAAGCTTAAGGCGCGTAGGTCAGCAGCAGCTCACTCGGCACTTTGAAGTCCAGGGACATCATGACGCTCAGGGCGGTGATGGTGAAGATCGAGAACACGAACAGCTTGCGTGCCCAGACCGTGTCATCCACCGCCTTGTAGCCGGTCCAGGCCATGTACAGCCAGTACATGCCCATGGCAGCGGCGACGGCGAGGTAGCTCATGCCGGCGTAGCCGCTGAAGGTCAGCATCAAGGTCGCCACCAGGAAGGCCAGGATGTAGAGCAGGATGTGCTTCTTGGCCACCCGGATACCGCGCTTGACCGGCAGCACCGGAATCGAAGCCGCCAGGTAGTCGTTGAAGCGGAAGATCGCGATGGCATAGGAATGCGGCATCTGCCACAGGCTGAACATCACCAGCAGCGTTAGCGCCGCCATGTCGAAGCTGTTGCTCACCGCTACGTAGCCGATCACTGGCGGCATCGCCCCCGACAGGCTGCCCACCAGCGTGCCGTGGACCGACTTGCGCTTGAGGTACAGGCTGTAGAGGCCGACGTAGATGACAAAACCGATCACCGCGAACAGCGCCGCCAACGGGTTGGCCACCCAATACAGCAGCGCCACGCCGGCCACGCCCAGCACCGTGGCGAATGCCAGGGCCAGTTGCACCGGAATCAGGCCCTGGACCAGCGCCCGATTCTTGGTGCGTTCCATCTTGATATCGATGTCACGGTCGATGCAGTTGTTGAACACGCAACCGGACGCCACCACCAGGGAAGTGCCGATCATCGCCGCCAGGAAGATGGCCAGATCGACATGCCCTTTCGAGGCCAGGAAAAACCCGCCTGCCACAGAAAGCACGTTACCGAAAATGATCCCCGGCTTGGTGATTTGGATAAAGTGCTTCAGGGACATCCGGACTTTCCTCAGTGCGCCATCATGTTGGTGTGGATGCTGAACATGATCCACAACGACAGGCCGACCAGCAGGACAATCACGATCGCGGCAAAGACAAACGCGACCACGTTGTTACGTTGGGCGGCGGAGCGATCCAGGTGCAGGAAGTACACCAGGTGCACCAGTACCTGAACCACGGCGAAGATCAGGATGATCCACAGGGTCAGGCTCTTGGGCAGCGACGGGTACATCACCAGGCCGAACGGGATGACGGTCAGGATCACCGACAGGATGAAGCCGATGGCGTAGGACTTGACGCTGCCGTGGCCGGCGTCATGGCCATCATGGGAATGTGCGTTAGCCATTTACAGGGTCCCCATCAGATAAACAACGGTGAATACGCAGATCCACACCACGTCCAGGAAGTGCCAGAACAGGCTCAGGCAGCTCAGGCGCGTCTTGTTGGTGGCAGTCAGGCCGTTTTTATGGACCTGGTACATCATGATCGCCATCCAGATCAGGCCGCTGGTCACGTGCAGGCCGTGGGTGCCGACCAGGGTGAAGAACCCGGACAGGAAGCCGCTGCGGCTTGGACCGTAGCCTTCGGCGATCAGGATATGGAACTCGTTGATCTCCATGGCGATAAAGCCGGCGCCCAGCAGGAAGGTCATGGCCAACCAGCCCAGCACCTGGGTTTTCTTGCCCTTGAACAACGCCAGCATGGCGAAGCCGTAGGTGATCGAGCTGAACAGCAGCAGCGCGGTTTCGCCCAGTACGTACGGCAGTTCAAAGATGTCGTGGCCCGACGGGCCACCGGCAACGTTGTTTACCAGCACCGCGTACACCGCGAAGATCGACGCAAACAGAATGCAGTCGGTCATCAGGTAGAGCCAGAAACCGAATACGGTCATCTCGCCCGAGTCGTGGTGATGGTCATCGTGCCCATGGTCATGACCATGGGCGTGTCCAACAGTGGTCACTAAATTCGACATGGTTTAAGCCTGTTCCAACGAGGTTTCAACACGGGTGGCGGTGGCGGGGACTTTCCCGGCCGCTACCAGGCGCTTGTGCTGCTCGGCTTCGATGCGCTCGATGACATCCACCGGCACCATGTAGCCCTGATCGTCACGGGCGGCATGGATAGTGAAGTACACGACAGTGCCAACCAGGCTGGCGATGGCCAGCCACCAGATGTGCCAGATCATTGCGAAACCGAACACGGTCAGCAGCGCGCCCATGACCACACCGGTAGCAGTGTTGTTGGGCATGTGGATCGGCTCGTACTTGGCCGGAGCCTGGTACGCAGTGCCGGCTTCCTTGGCTTCGGTGAACGGGTCGATGACGTCTGCCTTGGGCAGCACGGCGAAGTTGTAGAACGGCGGTGGCGAAGAGGTCGACCATTCCAGGGTGTGGGCATTCCACGGGTCGCCGTGTTCGCACATGTTCTCTGGCTTGTTGCGATCGCGCACGCTGACGTACAACTGGATCAACTGGCAGGCGATACCGACAGCGATCATCACCGCACCGAACATGGCGACGTACAGGTACGGCACCCACTCAGGGTTGGTGGTGGCGTTCAAGCGACGGGTCATGCCCATGAAGCCCAGTGCATAGAGCGGCATGAACGCGACGAAGAAGCCCGAGATCCAGAACCAGAACGCTGCCTTGCCCCAACCTTCGTGCAGCTTGAAGCCGAACGCTTTCGGGAAGTAGAAGGCGAAGCCGGCGATATAGCCAAACACCGCACCGCCGATGATCACGTTATGGAAGTGCGCGATCACGAACAGGCTGTTGTGCAGCACGAAGTCCGCACCCGGGATGGCCAGCAGTACGCCGGTCATGCCGCCGATGGCAAAGGTCACCATGAAACCCAGGGTCCACAGCACGTGGCTGGTGAAACGCAGGCGGCCCTGGTAAATGGTGAACAACCAGTTGAACAGCTTCACCCCGGTCGGGATCGAGATCAGCATGGTCGCCAGGCCGAAGAAGGCGTTGACGCTGGCCCCCGAGCCCATGGTGAAGAAGTGGTGCAGCCAGACCATGAAGCCCAGCACCGAGATCGCGCCGCTGGCGTAGATCATCGAGTGGTGGCCGAACAGTTTCTTGCCGGAGAAGGTCGAGATGACTTCAGAGAAAATCCCGAACGCCGGCAGGATCAGGATGTACACCTCAGGGTGACCCCAGGCCCAGAACAGGTTCACGTACATCATTGGATTGCCACCAAGTTCATTGGTGAAAATGTGGAAATCCATGTAGCGGTCAAGCGTCAGCAGGGCCAGGGTAGCGGTCAGGATCGGGAACGAAGCGACGATCAGGACGTTGGCCCAGGTGCAGGTCCAGGTGAAGATCGGCATGTCCATCAGCTTCATGCCCGGGGTACGCATTTTCAGCACGGTGGCGAGGAAGTTGACCCCCGTCAGCGTTGTCCCCAATCCAGATAGCTGTAGCGCCCAGATGTAGTAGTCCATGCCCACGCCCGGACTGTATTGCAGGCCCGACAGCGGTGGATAGGCAACCCAGCCGGTCTTGGCGAATTCGCCAACGCCCAGGGACAGGTTGATCAGCACCACGCCGGACACCAGCAGCCAGAAGCTCAGGGAGTTCAGGAACGGATAGGCAACGTCACGGGCGCCGATCTGCAGCGGCACTGCAAGGTTCATCAGGCCGGTGAAGAATGGCATCGCCATGAAGATGATCATGATCACACCGTGGGCGGTGAAGATCTGGTCATAGTGTTCAGGCGGCAGGTAGCCAGGCGAACCCTCGGTGGCCATGGCCAGCTGGGTACGCATCATGATGGCGTCGGCAAAACCGCGCAGCAGCATGACCATGGCGACGATGATGTACATCACGCCGATTTTCTTGTGGTCGACCGACGTCAGCCACTCGGTCCACAGGTAGGTCCACTTCTTGAAGTAAGTGATTCCCGCGAACAGCGCCAGGCCGCCGAGTGCGATGATGGCGAGGGTCACCATGACAATCGGCTCGTGGAACGGGATCGCTTCCCAACTTAATTTACCAAACATCGTTTACTCCTCTGCCCCGGCAGCTGAATGCGAGCTCATGTCCATCCCTTCCATGTTGTGAGCCACTTCCTTCTCTTTCTTCTCGTGGTGCATCGGCTTGCCCGGATTCATCCCTTCATACTTGTCGATGATGGTCTGGAACAGGTTCGGCGTGACCGACGAGTAGAGTTCGACTGGGTTGTTCTGGCTCGGCTTGGAAAGGGCTTCGTATTCAGCTTTTTCAAGCTGTTTAGGTGCCTTCTTCACATCGTTGACCCAGGCGTCGAAATCTTCCTGGGTCGTGGCGATTGCTTTGAACTTCATGCCGGTAAAGCCCGCGCCGCTGTAGTTGGCGGAGATACCGTCGAGTTCGGCGTTCTGGTTGGCGATCAGGTGCAGCTTGGTCTGCATGCCCGCCATCGCGTAGATCTGGCCACCCAGGCCCGGGATGAAGAACGAGTTCATCACGGTGTCGGAAGTGACCTTGAAGTTGATCGGCGTATGAGCCGGGAACACGATCTTGTTGACCGTGGCAATGCCTTGTTCCGGATAGATGAACAGCCACTTCCAGTCCATGGAGACCACTTCAATGGTGATCGGCTTGACATCGGACTCCAGCGGACGATACGGGTCCAGGGCGTGGGTCGACTTGTAGGTGATGTAACCCAGGGCAATGATGATCAGCACCGGAATGGTCCACACCGCCACTTCGATCTTGGTCGAATGCGACCACTTCGGCGTGTAGGTGGCCTGGGTATTGGTTGCGCGGTACTTCCAGGCGAACAGGAAGGTCATGACGATGACCGGCACAACGACCAGCAACATCAGCAGCGTGGCGGTGATGATCAGGTTTCGTTCATCCAGGCCGACCTGGCCCTTGGGATCGAGCAAGGTCATGTTGCAGCCTCCCAGCAGCAACGTGCCGAGCAGCGGCAACAAGCCTAGTAATCGGGGGTACCTGTTTTTACTCATCTCACGACCTCTAAAGCAGCTTGCGCAATGCAGTTGGGTTTTGATCGCCAACACTTCACCCTGCCAAGGGTTGGCATTTTCTTGGATTGAATAAGGGCTGCCCGTCGAACGTCAGAGGCTGTTCGACACATCCTGGGCCAGCAGTGAGTTCTTATTCGTTGGTCAAAGGCCTAGTTCAAGCCCAATTCCATTTGGTGCGGGTAGTTGGAGGCACCGACACCTTGGGGTCGCATGGGGCGCTGGCGCCCTTCGACCACTCTCGTGCTCAAGCTTGAGCCGGGTCGGAAAATCGGTGCGGGCGATTGTAGTGAGCTGAGGCGCTGTAGACCATGTCTCATCCCGAAATAATTTTTATCCGATCCGGCAACAATCTTTCGCCGATATTGCAACAAGCCAGCATGTTATCGAAATTCATTCTCAACAAGAACCCCAAAAAACGTAGGGCTACTACGCCCGATTTAGACAGCTCGGGGGGATCGAGAGGAGGTTTTTTACCCGGCAAGCGCCCAGTTTTCGGGGCCTCTGGCGCCTGACGCTTCGCTGTTAAAAATGCCTGCTGCAGGCGATACGCAGGTTGCGAAACCAGACGGTTTTTTATTACAGGAAGCAGCGCCTGATCGCCCTCGAAAAGGCTGAGCGACTCAAGATATGTGACAACATGTCGCACATTGTCGCAGCCTATTCTTGCCTCGGATCAAGGACGATCCGACTCCAGAGTGAAACGTAAAACGCCCCGGTTCTCCAGAAGAGAAACCGGGGCGTTTGATCAAGGTGTTTTAGCGAAGCTGTTTGCGGTTACGTGACACCAGCAATGGCACCAGCACCACGGTCAAGACGAAGGCCACCAGTGCCCACTGCGCCAGGGACAGACCCAGGATCGGTGGGTAGGGGGTGGAGCAAAAGCCATCGACCTGGAACCCCAGCGGGAAAATCTTTGCCAGCGGCAGGTCATCGACAATCGGTTGCAACACATCGATGCCGCAACTGACCGCAGGGAAGAACTGGGTGTACACGTGATGCCCGGCCACACCGGCACCGGCCAGGGCGCTGAGCACCACCAGGCCTTCGAAGATCGTCAGGCTGCGACGGGTGCGCATGGCGGCACCGATGAAGGCGAAGATCGCGATCAGCAACAGCGCATAGCGTTGCAGGATACACAGCGGGCACGGCGCCTCACCGAGGGCCACCTGCATGTACAGCGCACCGCCGATCAGCGCCAGGCAGATCAGCCCCAGTAGCACCAGATAGCGCCGCTCACGGCCTAAGCGCATCATTTCCTCACTCATTGCGTTTCCCTTTGTCTGCATGGATCGACGCGCAGCGCGGCGACACTCGCGCGCGGTCGGATGCCCGAAGTCTACACGCAGACCATGACAGTGAACGAGCAGCGGGCGTCGACATTGAAAGGGAAATAGAGCGCAAGAAGGTTAAGTGCGGATTAATTCTGGTCAGTTGGACCCGGGATGGACCTGCCGCCGCCATCGCGAGCAGGCTCGCTCCCACAGTTTTTTTGCGGTGTTCACAGGAATCGTGTCCACAGCAAACCCCTTGTGGGAGCGAGCCCGATCGCGATGAGACCAACCCGGTTTCCCGAGTTGGCCGCGACCTTATTCCAGCGCCGCCGCCGGCCCGAAGAACTCGTAGCGGCTCTGCTGGTCCGGCACGCCCAAGGCCTTGAGGTGGCGCTTGACGGCGCCCATGAAGCCCTTCGGCCCGAGGAAATAGGCGTCCAGGTCACGTTGCTGTGGCAGCCATTGCGCCAGTTGCTCCTGGCTCAACAGCCCCACCTTGTCGGCCGCCGGGCTCAAGCCGTCGTCTTCGTCGTAGCAGTAGAAGCGCTTGAGCTGCGGATGCCGCTTGGCCAGGTCATCGATCCAGTCGCGGAAGGCATGGGCACGGCCGTTGCGCGCGCAGTGAATGAAATGCACCGGCCGCTCGGTTTGCAGCGCCGCCTGCAACATGGACAGGGTCGGGGTGATGCCGACGCCACCACTGATCAGCACCAACGGTTTGTCGCTGGCCGTCAGGTAGAAATCCCCGCACGGCGGGAACAACTGGATGCGGCTGCCGACCTCGAAATGATGATGCAGGTGATTGGACACCCGCCCGCCCGGCTCGCGCTTGACGCTGATACGGTATTGACCATTGTCCGCCAGGGCCGACAATGAATAGTTGCGGCGCACTTCCTCGCCATCGAGCATGAGCTTCATGCCGATGTACTGGCCCGGCTCGGCCAACAGGATCGGGCCCTTGTCCGCCGGTTCAAAGTAAAACGAAGTGATCTCCGAGCTTTCCTGGACCTTGGCCGTCAGGATGAATTCACGCTCGCCACGCCAGCCGCCCGGGGCCTCGGCCTTTTTGTCGTACATGCCGGCTTCGGCGCCGATCAGGATATCGGCCAACTGGTTGTAGGCTGCGCCCCACGCTGCAATCACTTCGGGCGTGGCGATCTCTGTGCCCAGCACTTCGGCGATTGCCCGCAGCAGGCACGAACCGACAATCGGGTAATGTTCCGGCAGGATTTGCAGGGCAACGTGCTTGTTGACGATCTTCGCCACCAGGTCGCCCAATTGATCGAGCTGGTCAATGTGCCGCGCATACATCAACACACCGTTGGCCAAGGCCCGCGGTTGATCGCCACTGGCCTGGTGCGCCTGGTTGAACAGCGGGCGCACCTGCGGGTATTCGGACAGCATCATGCGATAGAAGTGAGTGATCAGCGCCTCACCACCGCTTTCAAGCAACGGAACGGTGGAGCGAATGATGGCGCGTTCTTCTCGACTGAGCATAGGGTGACTCCTGGCGTATGACCGATAACAGTTAGGCAAGTCTTATCAGTTTCCATGCCATAAATTTTTATCTTAAATATCAGCTAGTTAAAAACAATGTAGTCATATCGACACGGCCCACTTTATAGTCGTTACGACTACACGGAGTCATTATGACCGCAACCACCCTGCTGACCTCCCTGCTGCCACTGGTGGCCGATCTGTCCCGCGAACTGCCTGAAGGCGAACGTTATCGGCGCCTGCTTGGCACCTTGCGAGCCCTGCTGCCGTGCGATGCGGCGGCGTTGTTGCGCCTGGACGGCGACTGCCTGGTGCCGCTCGCCGTGGATGGCCTGAGCACCGATACACTGGGCCGGCGATTCCGGGTCAGCGAACACCCGCGCTTCGAAGCGCTGCTGGCCAACCCACAACCCACCCGTTTCGCCGCCGACAGCGGCCTGCCCGATCCGTACGACGGACTGGTCGAGGGGCTCGCCGAGCATCTGGAGGTTCACGACTGCATGGGCTGCCCGCTGTTCGTCGACGAACGGCCCTGGGGCCTGCTGACCCTGGATTCGCTGGATCCGGAGCGCTTCGAGCCCATCGACCTGAGTGCCCTGCAAGCCTTCGCCAGCCTCGCCGCCGCCACGGTCAGCGCCGCCGAGCGCATCGAACGCCTGGCCTTGAAGGCCGAGGACGAGCACCGCCGCGCCGAGGTCTATCGCCAGGCCAGCGGCCAGCAACCTCGCGACATGGTCGGCCAGAGCAAGGCCCACAAGCGCTTGGTGGAAGAGATCGCGCTGGTGGGCGGCAGCGACCTGACGGTACTGATCACCGGCGAAACCGGCGTAGGCAAGGAACTGGTCGCCCAGGCCATCCATGCCGCGTCGAAACGTGCCGAGCAGCCACTCATCAGCCTCAATTGCGCCGCCCTGCCCGATACGCTGGTGGAAAGTGAACTCTTCGGCCATGTACGCGGCGCCTTCACCGGGGCCACGAACGACCGGCACGGCAAGTTCGAACTGGCCGACGGTGGCACTCTGTTCCTCGACGAAGTGGGTGAATTATCCCTGACCGTCCAGGCCAAGTTGCTGCGCGTGCTGCAGAGCGGCCAACTGCAACGCCTGGGCTCGGACAAGGAACACCGGGTCGATGTGCGCCTGATCGCGGCCACCAATCGCGACCTGGCCGAAGAAGTGCGCAACGGCCGTTATCGGGCCGACTTCTACCACCGCTTGAGTGTGTACCCGCTGCAGGTGCCGGCACTGCGTGATCGCGGGCGGGACGTGCTGCTGCTCAGTGGGTTCTTCCTGGAACACAATCGTTCGCGCATGGGCCTGGGCAGCCTGCGCCTGACCAGCGACGCCCAGGCCGCGCTGCTGGCCTACGACTGGCCGGGCAATGTGCGCGAACTGGAACACCTGATCGGCCGTAGCGCCTTGAAGGCCTTGGGCCGGTGCGCGACGCGCCCGAAAATCCTCAGCCTCAGCGCCCAGGACCTGGATTTGCCCCAGGCCCCTTTGGACAGCCCCGCACCTTCGTCCATCAACCCGACACCGACCGCGCAGGGCGTAACGGGGGACTTGCGCGAAGCGGTGGACGAGTTCCAGCGCACGCTGATCGCTGCCTGCCTGGAGCGTCACCAACACAACTGGGCCAGCGCCGCCCGGGAGCTGGGGCTGGACCGGGCGAACCTGGGGCGGATGGCCCGGCGGTTGGGGCTAAAATAGAAACCTGTGGGTTGGCACACTCAAAGGAAATTTGAGCAAGTGAATTGGGTTACCGACGGCTTTCGCCCTAAAGCCTGTCCCCAACGAGTCGATAACCCAATATCACAAGCTGTTCTGGCGATCGGTATGCTCGCCCCACCTTTTTCCACAGAAGGTTTTTATGTCTTCCAACAAAGCCCGCGCAGATTCACTTTCGCTTCTGCTGTTTACCTTGCGCAGCGGCAAGCTGATGGCAATCAACCTGCTCAAGGTCAGTGAAATCATTCCCTGCCCACCGTTGACCAAGCTGCCGGAGTCGCATCCGCACGTCAAAGGCATCGCCACCCTGCGCGGGACATCGTTGTCGGTGATCGACCTGAGCCGCGCCATTGGCGAGCGGCCGCTGGAAGACCCGGATGGCGGCTGCCTGATCGTCACCGACGTCAGCCGCTCCAAACAGGGCCTGCATGTGCAGGCGGTAAGCAAGATCGTGCATTGCCTGACCACCGACATCAAACCGCCGCCCTACGGCTCCGGCGGTGTGCGTTCGTACATCACCGGCGTGACCTCGGTGGACGGCACGCTGGTGCAGGTCCTGGACATCGAAAAGGTCATCCACGGCATCGCACCGGCACAGATCGAAACCGCGCCGACCGAACTGAGCATGGAAGACGCCGAGGTACTGGGCAACGCACGGATCCTGGTGGTCGACGACAGCCAGGTCGCGCTGCAGCAATCGGTGCACACCCTGCGCAACCTCGGCCTGCAATGCCACACCGCCCGCAGTGCCAAGGAAGCCATCGAGTGTCTGCTGGACCTGCAAGGCACGGCCGAACAGATCAACCTGATCGTCTCGGACATCGAGATGTCGGAGATGGACGGGTACGCCCTCACCCGGACCCTGCGCGAAACACCGGACTTCGCCCACCTCTACGTGTTGCTGCACACCTCGCTGGACAGCGCCATGAACAGCGAAAAAGCCCGGCTGGCCGGCGCCAACGGCGTGCTCACCAAGTTCTCTTCACCGGAACTGACCAAGTGCTTGATCACAGCGGCCAAGGCCGTTGCCGAGCAAGGTCACTGAGTCATATCGGTTGCTCGCTTCTGCGTTCCAGCGCGGGAGCGATCACCGTCCGACAACCTCAGGCATACTCTTGTCCTGGCTTCCCGGAACAAGGCGCCCTGATGAAAAACCGTCTATTGATTCTCCTTGGCCTCACTGTCCTGGCCTCCCAGGCTCATGCCTCCAGCCCGGACGCCTGGGCCACCCACGACAAAGCCGTGCTGGCCAGTTGCATCAAGGCCAGCGGTTTGAAGAGTGCCGAGCCGGTGGGTAGCGCCGCTCAATTCGACGACCGGGTCGGCTACACCGCGCTGTTGCTACAAGGCCAATATCCGCAGAAACACATGAAAGGGGCGATCGGCACCGAGTTGTGTCTCTACCGCCAAAAAACCAAAACCGCCTACGTGACCGAGTGGGACTCGATCCGCCCTGCCGCTACCGACCGGTGAGTGGCGCATAACTTGCTTCGCACGGTCCATCACGGCGTTTTTCTGTCGCCGTCCCCAGCTTTCTGCGACCGGGCGCTCAATGAACACAACGTTTTCCTGTGTAGGGTGCGGCAAATGCTGCACCGATCACCATGTTCCCCTGACCCTCGACGAGGCCCGGATGTGGGCTGGCGACGGCGGCCAGGTGATTGTCCTGGTGGAAGCCTTCCTGCCCAACGGCCTCGGCCTGCCGGCAGGGCAACGCGAGCATGCCGAGCGCCGCTCGGCGGTGGTCCACAGCGGCAGCACCGAGGCCCTGGTGGCGATCACCTTTGCCGCCTACAACGTCGGCCGTTGTCGCAATCTTGACGAAGAAAACCTGTGCCGCATCTATGAGCGCCGCCCCTTGGTGTGCCGCATCTATCCGATGGAAATCAACCCGCACATCCCCCTCAATATCGCCGTCAAGGAATGCCCGCCTGAGTCGTGGGAAACCGGACCACAACTGATACTCGGCGGTGAACTGGTCGACCAGGAACTGGTCCGGTTGATCGAGCGTTCACGCCAGGCCGACCGTGAGGAAATCGCCATCAAGGACCGCATTTGCGCCGCCCTGGGCATCCGCACCACCGCGCTCAAAGGCGACGGCTTCACCGCGTACCTGCCGGACATGAGCGCATTCGTGGCCGCCCTCGATCAGGCGCGCCTGCAACCTGCGCAACAACACATCAGTGAGTGGCAGTTCCATCTGTCTGGCGATGATATAGCCAGCCAGGTATCGGCCAGCGGCGCGCGGGTGGTCACTGAAGCGCCGGTCAATTACGCCTTTATTTCACTGCGGGCGGCGTAAGAATTTTTAGTGGTTACAAAATCTGAGCCCACCACAAATCAAATGTGGGAGCGGGCTTGTTCGCGAAAGCGGTCTGGCATTCAAAATCAATGCAAGCTGACCCGACGCCTTCGCGAGCAAGCCCGCTCCCACAGGTGGCGTTTGCGATATCCCAATCAAACTCCCCCTCGCCTAACCCTCGCCAGGAATGTTAGCGTGCTTGGTATCTTCTCCCCGACGAGCCTTGCACGATGAAAAAAACCGTACTTGCCTTCAGCCGTATCACGCCCCAGTTGGTCGAGCGCCTGCAACAGGACTTCGACGTGATCGTGCCGAGCCCGTCCAAGGGCGATATCAACGCACAGTTCAACGAAGCCCTGCCCCACGCCCACGGGCTGATCGGGGTCGGTCGCAAGCTGGGGCGCGAGCAGCTGCAAGGCGCGACGAACCTGCAAGTGGTGTCCAGTGTGTCGGTGGGCTACGACAACTATGACCTGGCCTACTTCAATGAGCGCGGGATCATGCTCACCAACACCCCCGACGTGCTCACCGAAAGCACCGCCGACCTGGCCTTCGCCCTGCTGATGAGCAGCGCCCGGCGCGTGGCCGAACTGGACGCCTGGACCAAGGCCGGGCAATGGCAGGCGACGGTCGGCCCGCAACTGTTTGGCAGCGATGTACATGGCAAGACCCTGGGTATCGTCGGCATGGGTAACATCGGTGCGGCCATTGCCCGGCGTGGCCGGCTGGGGTTCAACATGCCGATCCTCTACAGTGGCAACAGCCGCAAGACCGATCTGGAAAACCAATTGGGCGCACAATTTCGCTCGTTGGATCAACTGCTGGCCGAAGCCGACTTCGTCTGCCTCGTGGTGCCGCTGAGCGAGAAAACCCGCCATCTGATCGGTCAGCGTGAACTGGGCCTGATGAAATCGAGTGCCATCCTGGTCAACATTTCCCGTGGCCCGGTGGTGGATGAGCCGGCACTGATCGAAGCCCTGCAGAACAATCGCATCCGCGGCGCCGGGCTGGATGTCTACGAGAAAGAACCGTTGGCCGAATCGCCGCTGTTCCAGCTGAAAAACGCCGTTACCCTGCCCCATATCGGCTCGGCCACCCACGAAACCCGTGAGGCCATGGCCAATCTTGCCGTGGAGAACTTGCGCAGCGCTTTGCTGGGCGAGCGACCGAAGAACCTGGTCAACCCGCAAGTCTGGAAGTAAACCCTTTGGCCGGCCCGCCTGAGCGGGCCGGCCAGCGCTGTCATTTCAACGTGCGCCCAAGGCGGTCTTCATGGGCTGCGACCGGGGCTTGCGAAACACCAGCACGTTCCCCAGCATCACCAGCACCAACCCCATCAATGCCGGCGCCGTCCACTGGTAGCCCTCGGCAAACGCCGAGACGTTCAACGCCACCACCGGGAACAGGACCGTGCAATACGCCGCCCGCTCTGGCCCCATGCGCCCCACCAGCGTCAGGTAGGCGGTAAAGCCGATCACCGAGCCTGGAATCACCAGGTACAACAGCGAGCCGATGTAGCGCGTGTTCCATTCCATGTCGAACGGGATACCTTGGAACACACACCACACCGCCAACATCGCCGCGCCATAGGCCATGCCCCAGGCGTTGGTGGTCAACGGTTTGAGACCGGCTTTCTGTTGCAGACTCGAGAGCATGTTGCCCGCCGAGAAACACAAGGTGCCCAGCAACGCCAGCGCCAAGCCAAGCAAGGTTTGCGGGCTGGCGCTGTGGCCGGCCAGTTCCGGCCAGAACAGCAGCGCCAGCCCCGAAAGCCCCAGGGCGCCGCCCAACAGCACGTTGCGCGCGATCCGCTGCCCGAAGAACACGCGGGCATTGAGGGCGTTCCAGAGCGTGGCGGTGGAAAACACCACGGCGACCAACCCACTGGGAATCCATTGGCTGGCGGTCAGGAAGCACATGAAGTTGATGCAGAACAGGCACAGGCCCTGGGCAACGCAAATCAAATGGCCGCGCCGGTTCATCGCCTGCAAGCGCCGGCTGAGCAAGAGCATCGCGAACAGGATCAACGCCGCGAGGCCAAAGCGATAAACGATCGAAACCGGGATGGCGACCACGCCCAATTGCAATTTCAGGGCAATCCAGGTGGTGCCCCAGATGAGCACGGTGAGCAGGTACAACGAGAGGTTCATGACGGCGACTCCTGGCAATGGCCCCCAGTGTCACGCCGCCATTGACCCGGCGCTTGCATAAACTTGCGGTTTTTTCGGCAGGCTGGCTGGCGTGGATCGGCCGACGGAGTAGGATGCAAGCGTTGGAGAACCGATCATGTCCACACTGCAAACCCTGCAAGTCTTTCAAGCCCTCAACAGCTCGCCCAATGCTCGCCTGGAGCACAGCGCCGAGCTCGGGGACGGCTTGGCGGCCGCTTTGTGGAGCAATCACCACGACGCCCAGGACTACGAGGCGCCGACCCACCATACGCTGTCATGCTACATCGCTGGCGGCACCGGTACGTTTCGCCGCGAGCGACCCGATACCACGGGCGCGCCGGGCAAACTGTGCGTACTGCCCGCCGGACATCAATCGGCCTGGGTCATCAACGGCGACATTCGCCTTGCCCACCTGTATTTCAGCGCTGAACAATTCGCCCTGGGGTGCGTCACGCTACTGGATCGCGAACCCCGGCAGTTGCAACTGCACGAAGAGACGTTCCTCGACGACCCGCAACAGGCACAGCGCTTTCACCAATTGATCAACCTGAACTGGAATGAGCCCGCCGAGCGCCTGCTCTGCACCAGCCTGGCCCATGACCTGCTCGGGCATCTGCTGCTCAGCCAGGTCAGCCCGCGACAAGGGCTTCGCTTGAAGGGCGGACTAGCCCCTCATCAGCGGCGAATGCTGAGGGATTACATAGAAAGTCATCTGGCGGAAGCCATCAGCCTTGGGCAACTGGCGGCGCTGTGTGCATTGTCCGAATACCACTTCGCCCGGATGTTCCGCGAAAGTTTCGGATTGCCACCGCATCAGTACGTGCTGGCACGACGGCTTGCCCTGGCGCGGCATTTGTTACGCAGCACTTCACAACCGTTGGGCGACGTGGCACTGGCCTGCGGATTTGCCAGCGCCAGTCATTTCACCAACCGTTTTCGCCAGGCCTTGGGCGCGAATCCCGGGGAGTATCGGCTGGCGTTCTTGCGCTAGACGCCACCCTGCGCCGGTCAAATGAAACAACCAGGCACTCATCCCGATTGCCGTAGCCCCTGCCGCGCCCCTACAATGCGAACAATTCTTGTTCTCTAGCACAGCTCATCGCTGTCGGGATGCTCCTCGTTGCCGCCTGCACACACCGTCGAAGTGCTCTACAACGCCCATAAAAGCTGGCTCAACGGCTGGTTGCGACGCAGGCTCGGCTGCCCCGAAAGCGCCGCCGACCTGGCACAGGACACGTTTGTACGGGTACTGACCGCGCACGATCCACAACCGATCCTCGAACCTCGGGCTTTTCTCACCACCATCGCCAAGCGTGTGTTGTTCAACCACTACCGTCGCCAGGACCTGGAGCGGACCTACCTCGATGCACTTGCCCAACTGCCCGAGCAAGTGGCTCCGTCGGAAGAGGAACGGGCGATCATCCTGCAAACCCTGCTGGAGCTCGATCAATTGCTCGATGGCCTGCCGCGTGTGGTCAAGCGGGCGTTTTTGCTGGCCCAGGTCGACGGCCTGACCTACAACGAGATCGCCCGCGAATTGGGTATTTCATTGGCGACGGTCAAGCGTCATCTGAACAAGGCAGCGATGCGCTGCTACTTCGCCTTGTGAGCCCGCCGATGCACAGCGCGCCGAATGTCAGCGCGCAAGTCGCGGAACAAGCCGTGCACTGGTTTCTGGAGATGCAGCAAGGCCCTCTCGATACGCGCCAGCAGCAAGCCTGGGAGCAGTGGCTCAATGCTCATAGCGAACATCGCCGGGCCTGGGAGCATATCCAGCGGGTCAATCAGCGGCTGCGCAGTGTGTCCTCTCCGTTAGCTCATGCGACCCTCAATGCACCGAAGTCCGCTGCTCGGCGTCGGGCACTCAAGATGTTGCTGGTGCTTGGCGCTGGCTCAGCGTTGACCTGGGGCCTGCGTGAACGCCAATTGCTGCCACCCTTGATGGCCGATTTTCGCAGCCCGGTGGGCGAACGGCGGCGCCTGACGCTGGATGACGGCAGCCAGTTGCAGCTCAACAGTGGCAGCGCGGTAGACATCCGCTTCGACGCTCAGCGTCGCTTGATCCGCCTGCTGGAGGGGGAATTGTTGTTGACGGCTGCCCGGGCCCCTCGGCCCCTGCAAGTGCTGACCGCCCATGGGCTGCTGGAAAGCCGCAATGCCCGATTCAACGTACGCGAGTATCCGGGCCACACCCAGGTGGCAGTGTTTGAAGGCGAAGTAGACATTCATAACCGACACGGCCCGGCATTGTTGCTGGCGACATCACGGCAATTGAGCCTTGGCATCAACGGCGCCGGGCCCGCCACGGCGCTGGATGCCAATAGCGGCGCCTGGACGGAAGGCATGCTGATAGCAGCGCACATGCGCCTGGCGGATTTTCTCGACGAGCTCGGCCGCTACCGACGCGGCCAATTGCGCTGCGACGAAGCGGTTGCCAACCTTCTGGTCTCTGGCACTTATCCGTTGGACAACAGCGAACGAATCCTCGATCTGCTGGAAGTCAGCCTGCCAGTAACAGTGCGCCGCTTTACCCGCTATTGGGTCTCGGTCGAGGCTCGCGCTTGAACCTTGGCCGCCCACCTGAAAAAAGTGATGCGCCAGTGAGCCGTTTTCCACACCTCGGGTGACAGAGAAGGAAAGCACTTCGATACAACCTTCTCGGGATTCTCATCCATGTCGCAGCAATCCACCCGTCTCACCCCGCTCGCCCGTACCGCGCGTCAATTGCTCCTGGGGGCCAGCTTGAGTTTCGTCGCACTGCCTCCCGCGCAGGCGGCAGATGCCAAGGCCTATCACATCGCGCCGTCGTCACTGGAAAATGCCCTCAATCAGTTCGGACGCGAGGCCGGGGTGTTGATTTCCTTCGGCTCGCAGACGACCGCAGGCCTGCAAAGTCGCGGTCTGGAAGGCAACTACAGCCCGGAGCAAGGGCTGAGCGCGCTGCTCGAAGGCACAGGCCTGCAAGCCCGGCCCGAGGGAGACAACGCCTTCAGCCTGCAACCGGCCGCCAGCACCGCGCTGGAAATCGGCACCACCACCGTGGTCGGTGACTGGCTCGGCGATGCTGCGCAAGCCAATGTATTCGAACACCCCGGAGCCCGTGACGTCATCCGTCGTGAGACGTTCGAACGCCAGGGCGCGACCCAGGCGCGGGATGTGCTCAATCGCATTCCCGGCGTCAACGCACCGGAAAACAACGGAACTGGCAGCCATGACATGGCGCTGAACTTTGGTATCCGCGGGCTCAATCCACGCCTGGCCTCACGCTCCACGGTGCTGATGGACGGCATCCCGGTGCCTTTCGCACCGTACGGCCAACCACAGCTATCGTTCGCGCCGGTCAGCATGGGCAACATGGATGCGGTGGATGTCGTGCGCGGCGGCGGCGCGGTGCGCTACGGTCCGCAGAACGTCGGCGGCGTGGTCAACTTCGTGACGCGGGCGATTCCCGATACGCCGACGGTAAAGGGCGGTTTCCAGACCGAGACCAGCCCGTCCTCCAGCCATGACGGCTTCAAGACGTCCTCCAACCTGCTGGCCGGCGGCACCGCCGACAACGGCCTTGGCGGCGCCCTGTTGTACTCCGGCACCCGCGGCGGCGACTGGCGCGAACACAGCGACACGCAAATTGACGACCTGATCCTCAAGGGCAATTACCAGCTGGACGAGGCCAACAGTTTCAACGCCATGGCCCAGTACTACGAAGGTGAAGCCGACATGCCCGGCGGTCTGAATGTGGCCGACTACGACGCCAACCCGTATCAATCCACGCGTCCGAACGACCGCTTCTGGGGGCGTCGCACCCTGGTCAATTTCGGGTACCGCTACCAACAGGACCGTCGAGAATTCACCGCCAGCACCTTCTTCACCAAGACCTTGCGCAGCGGCTACCTGGACCAGGGCACCTTCCTGTCCCTGTCGCCGCGCGAATATTGGGTCCGCGGCCTGGAAACCCGTTTCGCCCAGGGTTTTGACATTGGTCCGACCAGCCATGAGGTTGGCGTCGGCTATCGCTACATCAACGAGGCCGGCCACGAACTGCGTTACCGCACGCCGATCGCCAGCAACGAATTGCCGACAACCTCCAGCCGCAACGATCGTGATACGCGTGGCGGCACTGAGGCCAACGCATTTTTCATCGATGACCGGATCGACATCGGCAAATGGACCATAACGCCGGGTGTTCGCTACGAAATGATCGAATCGCAGCAGACGAACAATTTGACGAATGTGAAGTACAAGGGCGACTACAACACTGCCCTGCCAGCACTGAACGTACTGTATCACCTGACCGACGAGTGGAATCTGTATGCCAATACCGAAGGTTCGTTCGGCAGTGTGCAGTACAGCCAGATGCCCAACCGTGTCAGCAGCGGCGAAGTGAAGCCGGAAAAGGCCCGCACCTGGGAACTGGGCACCCGCTATGACAATGGCAACCTGCGGGCGGAAATCGGCGCGTTTCTGATCAACTTCGACAACCAGTACGAAAGCAACCAGACCAACGACTCGGTGATCGCCCGAGGCGAGACCCGCCACCAGGGCATCGAAACCAGCATCAATTACGCCCTCGACGACCTGAGCCCGGCGCTGGCCGGTTTTGACGTGTATGCCACCTATGCTTTCGTCGATGCCACCATTCGTGAAGATGGACCGAACAAAGGCAACCGTGTGCCATTCTCCTCGAAGCACAAAGGCACACTGGGCGTGGGTTACACGGACGGGCCGTGGAAGCTGAACCTGGACAGCACCTATCAGAGCGCGCAGTTTGCCGACAACGCCAATACCCGCGCCGAAAGCGCCGACGGCAGTACCGGCAATATCCCAGGCTATATGCTGTTCAGCAGCCGCGCCGCCTATGATTTCGGCCCGAAACTGTCGGACCTGAACGTGGCTGTGGGCTTGAAGAACATCTTCAATACCCAGTACTTCACCCGTTCGTTCGATGACAACAACCGGGGCAAGTATGTCGGTGAGCCGCGCACGTTGTATGTGCAGACATCCGTGGCCTTCTGATTCAGGACCACGTAGGACCGCTGAAACAAGACGGGCCTGCGATTGCAGGCCCGTCTGTTCGGTGAGTAAGTTTAAGTGATCGCGCTTAGCCGTTGAGTGCGGCCCGTTCGTTCTCCAGGAATTCTTCTTCCAGCATGGCATCAGCCAGGGCAATCGACTCGGTCGGACCGTTGACGGCGGCGCGCTTGACGCGCAGTTTGCCAAACAAATGCTCCAGGGCATTTTCAAGTTTGCTCGCCGCGCCTTCGATCGCCAGTTCCAGCGATTCGGCCTTGTGCGTCACGGAAATAGGCTGATGGCCCTTCGGCCGTGCTTCAAGCTGGCAACGCAGATCATGGGGACCGGGCTTGTCGCCGTTCTCGTCCCGCAAATGAACCTCGACCCGTGTCAGGTCCTCTTCATAACGTTCGAGCGTGCTTTCGATGGTAGTACGTACCCACTCCTCCAGTCGGATGCTGCTTTGAATATGGTTATCGCTGTTGACTTGGATTTGCATAGTTCATCCCTTATTTCAGCTAGCTCGCCGGGGGCCGTCGACGTTGATGCAACGGCCCCTTGAATACAGAGTCGGGCTGGCGGAAGAACAATTCAACCCCTGGAAAAAGATAAATATTCATACGCAAATAAAGCCAGACAACGGGCAAAAGCGCTGTTAATGTCGGGAGTTGCCCCTGCCCTGCCTACCCAGCTCAAATCGTCGCCCCCGCCTGCACCGTCAACGAACATCCGCGCGTTATTGCCCCGAAACGGGCAGCGGCCATAGCCGCATTCCAGAGCGTCCGGCGCTTAGGCTCCGGGATCATTGTCCGACAGTTTTTCCGGCATGCCACTTGCTAACTCCCTGTAGGAGCTGCAGCAGGCTGCGATCTTTTGATCCTGAGGCCTGCCTGGCCCCCAGGAATCTTGAGATGAACACGATCATGGAATGGCCGATGGTCTGGTGTTGCGAACTAATCCCGATCACGGCCGGTCAACAACTGCACGTTCAATCAGGCGGTGACGCATCATGGACAACCCTTTTCAGATCATTACCGACGCTTTTGCGCCGCATTATCAAATCAACCTGAGTATCCAGGGCCTGGATGGCAGCATCATGCTGACGCTGTCCAAGAGCGGGCGCGTCGTCGCCAAACGCATGATCAGCGCCCAGCAGCGCAACGACCCGGAGCGGCTCAAGCGCCTGGTGCAAAGCATTCAGTTCGGGATCGCCATCGAGCAGGGCCACAGTGCCGTGGCCATCCTCGAAGCCATGACTGGCGGTGACAACATCAAGCTGCCACCACCGCACGCCCAGGGGCCGGCGTCCTCGGCCGTCGGGATTTAGATTTCTCCTTTCTCCACTTCGGCATGCTCGCTGGTACCCGCGCCGACCTTGCGGTGCGGGTGCTCGATCTTCACCGAAGGGAACTGCGACGAAGCGTAGCGCACCACCAGGATCGAAAACGCCAGCAGCAAGATGCCACCGCACAGGTAGATGATCCCCAGGTCTGGCGGACTGTGGTGGGAGACGTTGGAAATCAGCAACCGCGTCAGCGCCGTGATTGCCACGTAGATCAGAAACCGTACCGGCATGTGGTTGGTCTTGAAGTAGATACCGACCATCGCCCCCAATTCCAGATAGATAAACAGCAGCAGAATGTCATCGATCTTGATGTGTCCTGCTTCGATCATCTGCAAGAATTCCATCACCGCCGCCCACGCGGTCACCGCACCGATGGCGAACAGCGCCAGGTAGTGGAAGGTCTCGACGAACAGGTTTCCCAGGGACTCGGCCAGTTGATGAACGTTCTGGCGCAGGTTCTCGGCCCAGTTGATTTTCACGATGTAGTTTCCTTAGGTCGACTCGACCGGATGATGCGGGTTGGACGTGACGGTTGTTCTGCATGCAGAAAAAAGGCCAGCGACTGAGGGTGAGATGGCGATAGGCTGGTATCCGGCACTTTGGAGAGTTTCATACGGCCTGATCGCGAGCAAGCTTTGCCCCCACACAAGCTTTGCCCTCACATGCCGAAATCGGTCTACATTAAAAAGCCACTATCCAAAGCTGGAGGATTCGCTTATTCTTTTGCCTGTATATAAATACAGTAGTCACAAAGACAACCAATGTGAAGGCATGTGAGGTGGTGAATGGCCGTCGAAGTGGTATACCGCAGCAGCCGAGATCTGGAGCGCTTGTTCATGGATAAAGCCGAAGCTGACCGTCATGACAAAATGCTGGAACTCGCCGAATTGCTGGCAGAGGTGTTGCAAAAAGCCGTTCCATCGCTGAGCGAGAAACAGGTCGAGGAGGCCGGGATCTACATGGCGAAGAATCGTGATGTGTTCGCCAAGGCATTCAAGAGCCAACCGGACGCCTTATCCGAACTGCTCAATCCGTCGGACGAATAACTAAAAAAGATCGCAGCCTTCGGCAGCGCCTACACCACGTAGGCGCTGCCGAAGGCTGCGATCTTTTTCAGTAATAACGACGTGGGTCTGAATCGATCAGGCTGGCCAGCTTGGTCAGGGCGAACCGCAGTTCGTCCTGGCTGGTGGGGGACATCAACACCAGCCGCACGCACCGAGTGGTACCTGAACGCTCAGCCTGGAACTGGGTGCCGCTGAGCACCAGTACGCCGTTGGCCCGGGCGAGCATGGTGAACTCGTCGCTGGTCCATGGCTCCGGCAGCGTCAACCAGACGTGATAGGAATATGGCTGGGTCTTGAGCTCGAAATTGGCAAAGATTTCCCGGGCAATGGCTTGCCGCCCCGCCGCCTCGTTGCGCTGGATGCGGATCAGTTTCTTGTCCAGGCCTTCGGTAATTACATTGCTGGCCAACTGTGCGGTCAACGGCGACGGCATCCAGACACTGCTGCGCACCATCGAGGTCAGGCGCGACAGCAATTTAGGCGGGCTGTAGATGTAACCGACGCGAAGCGCCGGCATGACCGATTTCGACAGGCTGGTCAGGTACACCGAACGGTCCGGCGCAAAAGCCGACAGTGGCTTGATCGACGGATCGGTGGCCAGAAAGCCATAGATGTCATCGTCCAGGATGATGAAGTCGAACTCCTCGGCAAGCGCGGCGATCTGGGCCCGACGTTTCTGCGACATGATCGCCGCCGTCGGGTTCTGGCAGGTCGCCACGCAGACCAGCATCGCCGGCTTCTCGCGCAGGCACAGTTCGCGCAAGGCTTCCGGAATGATGCCCTCGTCATCCATCGGCACGCCACGCAGGCGGCGCTCCAGGCCATGGGCCAGGGAAATGATGCCGGGGTAGCAAAGCGCTTCGCAGAGCACCAGGTCGCCAGCGTTGGTCAGGGCGCTCATCGCGACCATCAAGCCATGCTGGGCCCCTGCGGTGATCACCACTTGCTGCCATTGCGCGTCGGGCAATGAATGACGCAACCATTGCGCCCCCGCCTCGCGATGCGCCGGGTGCCCGCCATCCGGCGCGTAATCCAGTGCGCGCGCGAAATCGGTGCTTTTTGCCATGCCCACCAGCGCGCCGCGCAACCAGTACTCCAGGGTTTCGCTGTAGGGCTTGATGATCGAAAGATCGAGCAGTTCGGATTGCCCCAGGTTCAGCGGCGCGGAGGCGCTGTTGCTGGCCGGCAGTTCCAGTTGCTTCTGGTTGAGCACGTACGTGCCACGTCCCACTTCCCCCTGCACCAACCGACGCCGATGAGCCTCGCTATAGGCCCGGCTGATGGTGCCCGGCGTGACATTCAAGGTGGTGGCCAGCTCCCGCAAGGTCGGCAGGCGATCGCCCTCGTTCAGCACGCCGTTGTTGATATCGCGCGCCAACGCATCGGCAATCGACAAATACATCGGCTGGCTGAACTCGCTTAGCTGGGGAACCCACATGAATGATCACTGCCCATCGTAGAAATGATGAATATCCGAGCATATCACATGGAGGTTAGGCAACTAATAATTCGACACAATCGACACATTGAATCGATTGATACGATTATTGAATCGTTTCTCAATGCGACATGAAGAAATCTTTACAAGAAATAATATTATTAAAAATCAAATAGTTAATTCATAAAAACCACAAAAACAGCCCGCCATGGCAGAAAAATATCTCGTAACAATCCCGCTCCCTATTGAATCAACTCAATTCATTCAAATACACTGATCTGGAATCGAAGCAATCGACTCAATCATTCACTGCGCGCTCCTGTCGCGCCAAGTCGAGACATCATGGACACATTCAGAAAGGATCTATCCCTGTCGGCGGTCATCGCGGGCTTCATCGCCGTGATCATTTCCTATGCCGGCCCGCTCATCATCGTGTTCCAGGCAGCCAAGGAAGCGCACCTGCCCGACGACGTGGTGTCTTCATGGATCTGGGCCATTTCCATCGGCAGCGGGATTACCGGCCTGTTCCTGAGCTGGCGCCTGCGTGTTCCGGTCATCACCGCGTGGTCGACACCGGGTGCAGCGTTACTGGTGTCGATGCTGCCCACCGTGACCCTGCCCCAGGCCATCGGTGCCTATGTGGTGGCGTCGGTGATCATCACGCTGGTCGGTTTGTCCGGCGCGTTCGACAAGCTGATGAGCCGCCTGCCCAAGGCCATTGCCGCCGCGATGCTCGCCGGGATCCTGTTCCGCTTCGGTGCCGAGCTGTTCACCTCGATCAAGCTGCAGCCGGCATTGGTGTTGGCGATGATCGCGGCATACCTGATCTTCAAGCGCTTTTCGCCACGCTACGCGATCCTGTCGGTGCTGATCGTCGGTTGCGCGGTGGCCGCCTCGTTCGGTGAACTCAATAGCACCTCGATCACCATCGCCGTGGCCCAGCCGGTCTTCATCGCCCCTGAATGGAACTGGCACGCAATCATCAACATCGGCCTGCCACTGGCGCTGGTGACCTTGACCGGCCAGTACGTGCCAGGCATGGCCGTGTTGCGCACCTCGGGCTACAACACGCCAGCGCGCTCGATCATTTCAGTCACCGCGATTGGCTCGATCCTGATGGCCCCGTTCGGTTCCCACGGTTTGAACCTGGCGGCCATTACCGCAGCGATCTGCACTGGCCGCGAAGCCCACGAAGACCGCGATAAACGCTACATGGCCGGGATCGCTTGCGGGGTGTTCTACATTCTGATGGGTACCTTTGGCGCCACCCTGGCCTCGGTGTTCTCCGCACTGCCGAAAGAATTGATCGCATCCCTCGCCGGCCTCGCCTTGTTTGGCGCGATCAGTGCCGGGCTGACCGGCGCCATGGCTGACGAGAAACAACGCGAAGCTGCCCTGATCACCTTTCTGGTGACAGCTTCGGGCATGAGCTTCCTCGGCCTGGCCGCCGCATTCTGGGGCCTGATCTTCGGCCTCGTGGCGCACTTCGTGCTGACCTACACCCGCGAACGCAAAGTCGCCGTTATCGCCGAGGGCAGCCGACCATGATCGCTCGATGCAACCAATCGAACGCCTGCCATCCACCAGCCTGACCGACTCGACTGAAGCCAGCCACGGGTGTTGCCACATTACGTGACTGCGCCACTGGCCGAAGCACTTACCCAAGGAATCACACCATGAGCCTGCACAATTTCGACCCCGCCATTGCCCGCCTGATCGACCGCGAGCGCAACCGCCAGGAAACCCACCTGGAGCTGATCGCTTCGGAAAACTATGTCAGCGAGGAAGTGCTCCAGGCCCAGGGTTCCGTGCTCACCAACAAATACGCCGAAGGCTATCCGGGCAAGCGTTACTACGGCGGCTGCAAGGTCGTCGATGAAATCGAGAACCTGGCCATCGAACGCGCTCGCAAGTTGTTCAACTGCGAATACGCCAACGTGCAGCCGCACTCCGGCTCCCAGGCCAACCAGGCGGTTTTCCTGGCGGTACTTGAACCCGGCGACACCATCCTGGGCATGTCCCTGGCCCATGGCGGCCACCTGACCCACGGCGCCTCGGTGAATTTTTCCGGCAAGATCTACCGGGCATTTTCCTATGGCCTGGACACGGAAACCGAAACCCTCGACTACGAAGAAATGGAAGCCCTGGCCAGGGAACACCGGCCGAAGATGATCATCGCCGGGGCCTCAGCCTATTCGCGGACCATCGACTTCCAGCGCTTTCGCAAGATCTGCGATGAAATCGGCGCCTACCTGATGGTGGACATGGCGCACTACGCCGGGTTGATCGCTGCTGGCGTGTACCCGTCGCCGGTTGGCATCGCCGACTTCATCACCTCTACCACCCACAAGACCTTGCGCGGCCCGCGCGGCGGTCTGATCCTGGCCAAGGCGCAATATGCCGCCCTGCTCGACAAGACGATTTTCCCGGTGTACCAGGGCGGCCCGCTGATGCACGTCATCGCCGCCAAGGCCGTGGCATTCAACGAAGCCTTGAGCGACGGGTTCAAGCATTACCAGCAGCGGGTGATCGACAACGCCCGCGTCATGGCCGACGTCCTGACCCGACGCGGCTTGCGGGTGGTGTCCGGCGGTACCGACTGCCACATGTTCCTGCTCGATCTGCGCTCGATGAACATCACCGGCAAAGACGCCGAGGCGCTGCTGGAAAGTGCCCACATCACCCTGAACAAAAACGCGATCCCCAACGATCCGCAGAAACCGGCCATCACCAGCGGCATTCGCATCGGCACGCCGGCACTGACCACGCGCGGCTTTGGCGAAGCGGAATGTGCCGAAGTGGCGAACTTGATCGCCGACCTGCTGGAACAGCCGGACAACGCGGCGTGTCTGGAAAACACCCGACGCCGAGTGATGCATCTGTGCGAGTGCTTTCCGGTGTATCTGTTGAGGTAATTGCAGCTGTGGGAGCAAAGCTTGCTCGCGATGAACGATGACTCGGTTAGCCTGAACAGTCGCGGCGCCTGCATCGCGGGCAAGCCTTGCTCCCACAGATAGGCTGCTTCACTGCTACCCATTACTTCCTTTTGATTTTCAGCGGTACAACAAACGCTCCGCCAGCTCATCGGCCACCCGGGCCGGTGAGCGCTTCTCCGCCTGGGCATGGGCAAAGACTTCCGTGAGCCGGGCACCGATCTTCGACAAATGCGCAGTGATCGTCGACAGTTCTTCGCCGCGATGCTTCAGCGCGACGTAGATCAGCCCGCCGGAGTTGATCACGTAATCCGGCGCATAGAGAATTCCACGTCTTTCCAACTGGTCGGCCACTTGCAGGTTGCTCAACTGATTATGGGCCGAGCCGGCAACGGCCGAGCAGCGCAGTTGCGCCACGCTTTGGCTGTTGAGCACCCCACCCAGCCCGCAGGGGGCAAGGATGTCGCAGGGCGTGCTGAGCAACGCGTCGTTGGCGATCGGATGGGCGCCCAGTTGCTCCATCGCCAATTGCACCTTGCCGGGATCGATGTCACTGACCAGCAGTTCGGCACCCGCCGCGTGCAGTTGTTCGGCCAGGGCATAACCGACATTGCCCAGGCCTTGGATCGCTACCCGCAGGCTTTCGAGGTTATCGCTGCCCAGACGGGCCATGGCGGTGGCACGGATACCGGCAAAAACCCCCATTGCCGCATGGGGCGCGGGGTCTCCCGAGGCCGTGGTACTGGTGACATGACGAGTCTGCTGGGCGATGCAATCCATGTCGGCCACCGACGTGCCGCTGTCGATGGCCGTGATGTAGCGCCCGTCCAATTGCTCGATACAACGGCCGAAGGCTTCGAACAGCGCCGCCCGACTCTCGACATGGGCCGGACGCATGATCACCGCCACCCCGCCGCCCACGGGCAAGCCGGCCAGCGCCGCCTTGTAGCTCATGCCCTGGGCCAGGCGCACGGCATCGACCACGGCACTTTCGTCGTCGGGGTAGGCAAGGTAACGACAGCCCCCCAGGGCGGGCCCCGGACGACTGCAATGAATGGCAATCACCGCCTTCAACCCGGTTGCCGGGTCTACGCTTAGGTGCAGCGATTCAAGGCGGGAGCTTTGCATGAGAGCAAACATCGAAAGGCTCCCGAATCACTTTTGTTTGTTTCGCCAGTATAGGCGTGCAGTCGAAATTTGCTGGAGCACGCAGGAATAAGTCGCCGGGGTGGTCAGTCTTTTTCGGCATAACCTGTTACAGCCTCTTTCCGAGACTGGACGAAAATCCATGGCAGGGCTAAAACGGGAGCATAGCCCGGAGAGTTTGATGAAACCGCGCCAAGCCTTTTTTGATTGTCTGCACCGCTCGCCACCGGCGCTGTTCGAAGCGGCGCTGTGGATCGCTGCCGAACATGATCGCGAAGTCGACGTACCGGCCTTGCTGAAGGATTTCAAGGAGCTGCAACAGCGGGTCAGCCATGGCCTGCCGATGCTGCCTGTCAGCGAACTGGGCCAGCCCTTGCTGCGACGGCTCAATGACTTGGGCTTCGCCCAGGACGACTTCACGCCTCTGCGACCACGAGCGGCGTTGCTGGACAAAGTCCTGGCACGCAAACGCGGGCAACCCCTGGCCCTCGGCCTGATTGCCCTGGAACTGGCCCGAGGCCTGGAAATTCCGATGGTCGGTGTCAATTTCCCCGGGCATTTCCTGTTGAAGGTACCCGGTGCCGATCACCTGCTCGATCCGTGCGGTGGCCGCCGGTTGTACCCCAATGACTGCCGGGAACTGCTACAGCGCCAATACGGCGCGAACATGCCGCTCAAGGCTGAGCACCTGGTCAACGCCGAGCCGATGCAGATGCTGCAGCGCCTGTCGCGCAACCTGCGTCAACTGCATCTGGCGAACGACGATTACATCGCGGCCCTGATCGACGCCGAACGGGTACTGGAACTGGGCAACGCCAGCGCCGCCGACTACCTGGCCCGCGCCAGCCTGTATCAGCGACTCGATTGCCCCAACGCCGAACGCTTCGACCTGGAGCATGCCCTGATGCTCAGCGACGATCCGATCCAGCGGATCCGGCTGACGGAGCGGCTGGGGCATTTGCCGCCGAATTCGGTTGTGCATTGAGCGGTTGCAGGTGGTTAAATCGCTATCGCGAGCAAGCTCGCTCCCACAGTTGATCGCATTGAACTCAGGTTTTGTGCTTGTCACAGTCCAATGTGGGAGCGAGCTTGCTCGCGATAGCGGTGCAACGGCCTACATCAATGTCAGGCCGGGGTATCCGGCTGCTTCGCCGGGTGCGCCTGCTGGAACGCCACATGCCCGGTCGCCAAGGCCGCGACGCGACGGATCCGCGGATACGCCAGCAACGAAACATTGAACCGCTCGGCGGCGTACAACTGCGGGATCAGGTACACATCCGCCAGCCCCGGCACTGCACCGAAGCAATAGCCGTCGTCGCCAATCAACTGCTCCACCGCCGCCAACCCCTGGCTGATCCACTGCCCGATCCACTCCGTCACCTGCGTTTCATCGTGGCCCCACTGCCGCAGTTTGTTGAGCACGCTGACATTGTGCAGGGGGTGAATGTCGCAACCGATCAGCGCGGCGACGCCACGCTCATGGGCGCGCACCGCCAGGTCTGTGCTGAGCAGCGGCACCTGTGGATAACGTTCCTCCAGGTATTCGATGATGGCGGGCGATTGCACCAGCAGCGCGCCCTCATCGGTACGCAACGCCGGCACCCGGCCCTGGGGGTTGATCGCCAGGTAGGCCGGCTGGCGATGCTCGCCCCCAGGCGCAGCGATCAGGTTGACGGGCAAGGCCTGATAATCCAGGCCCTTGAGCGCCAACGCAATGCGCACCCGATAGGACGAGGTGGAGCGGTAATAGGTATAGAGTTCCATGCGCTGCCCCTCAACGCGCCGGCAGGATCTTGCCCCGGCACTCGCCGAAGCCGATGGACGCGAAACCCTCGCGGCGGCAACGGGCCCGCAAGATGATTTCGTCACCGTCCTCGAGGAATCGGCGCACTTCGCCAGACGCCAGTTCGATCGGTTTTTTACCGCCTTCGGTGATTTCCAGCAGGCTGCCGAATTGATGGCTTTCAGGGCCCGACAAGGTGCCCGAGCCAAACAGGTCGCCGGCCTGCAACTGGCAACCGTTGACACTGTGGTGCGCAACCATTTGAGCCACGGTCCAGTACATGTACTGGGTGTTGCTCAGGGTCAGGCGCTGGGCCGGCAGGTTTTGCTCGCCCATGGCCTCGGTCAGCAACAGGACTTCCAGTTCGATGTCGAAGGCACCGCCGGCCTGGTCACGCTTGTCCAGCAGATACGGCAGCGGTTGCGGATCGCCTTCCGGGCGTGCCGGTTGCGGGCGACGGAACGGTTCCAGGGCCTCAGCCGTCACCACCCATGGCGAAATACTGGTCAGGAAACTCTTCGACAGAAATGGTCCCAAGGGCTGGTATTCCCACGCCTGGATATCCCGGGCCGACCAGTCGTTGAGCAGGCAGAACCCGCCGATGTGCTCGGCGGCATCGCCGATGGGGATCGGTTCGCCCAGGGCATTGCCCTTGCCGATCCAGATGCCCAGTTCCAGCTCATAGTCCAGCCGCGCACACGGGCCGAAGGTCGGCTCGGCCTGGCCCGCTGGCAGGGTCTGGCCCTTGGGACGGCGCACGTCGGTGCCGGACGGGCGAATGGTCGAGGCGCGACCGTGGTAACCGATAGGGACGTATTTGTAGTTGGGCAGCAACGGATTGTCGGGGCGGAACAGCTTGCCGACATTCTGCGCGTGCTCGATACCGACGTAGAAGTCGGTGTAGTCGTTGATCCTGGCCGGCAAGTGCATCTGGCAGTCGGTCGCAAGGAGCAGCAATTTCGCGCCCTGGGCTTCGACCTTGCCCCTCAGGGGACTGTCCTCGCGCAGCAGTTCCAGCAGTCGTTCACGCAGGGCAACCCGGGCGCCTCGGCCCAGGTCGAAAAACCCATTCAACTGGCCGTCGGCCATGGCCTCGACAGCTTGGCGTGCCGCGCCGTCAAACAAGCCCGCGTGCAGCGCCGCCTGCAGATCGAAAATCCGCTCGCCAATCGCCACGCCGCTACGCAGGGCACCGCCATCGACACTGAAGATACCCAATGGCAGGTTCTGCAACGGGAAGTCCGCATGGCCGTTGGCACAGGCGACCCAGCTACGGGCAGGGGAAAGTTGAGTCATGGGTTATCTCCGGGTCGGGTCGAACGTGACAGGCAGCGAGGCCCAACATGCATCGTAGTCGGTTTGCAGTTGCGGGCAGTCCAGGGCGAAACGGCTGGGACGCAACACCTGGCTGGTCTCGAACATGAACGCCATGGTGTTGTCGATTTTCGCCGGCTGAAGATCGGCGTTGATCGCCTTGGTACAGGTCTCGCCGTCCGGGCCATGGGCACTCATGCAGCTGTGCAAGGACGCGCCGCCCGGCAGGAAACCTTCGGCCTTGGCATCGTAGGCGCCCTGGATCAGGCCCATGAATTCGTTCATCAGGTTGCGGTGGAACCACGGTGGACGGAAGGTTTTTTCCGCCACCATCCAGCGTGGCGGGAAGATCACGAAATCGAGGTTGGCCAGGCCGTGGACGCTGGTGGGCGAGGTCAACACGGTGAAAATCGACGGGTCCGGGTGATCGAAGCTGACCGTGCCAATGGTGTTGAAGCGGCGCAGATCATATTTATACGGCACGTTGTTGCCATGCCAGGCCACCACGTCGAGGGGCGAATGATCCAGCTCGCAACCCCACAACTCACCGAGGAATTTCTGCACCAGCGGGGTCGGTTGCGCGAGGTTTTCGTAATGGGCGACCGGCGTCAGGAAGTCCCGCGGGTTCGCCAGGCCATTGCTGCCGATTGGCCCCAGGTCCGGCAGGCGTAGCGGCGCGCCATGGTTTTCGGCGAGGTAACCCCGGGCCTGCGGGTCGAGCAGTTCAATGCGGAATTTCAGGCCCCGGGGCAGCACGACGATTTCCAGCGGTGCCAGTTCCAGCACGCCCAACTCGGTGGCGATCCGCAGCCGTCCCAGTTGCGGCACGATCAGCCACTCACCGTCGGCATTGAAAAATACTCGGTCCATGGAGCGGTTGGCCCGGTACTGATAAAGGCTGATGCCGGCCGGTTTGTCCGCACCGGCATTGGCCGCCATGCACACCAGCCCGTCGATGAAATCGGTGGGCTCGGCGGGGATCTCCAGCGGGTTCCAACGCAGGCGATTGGGCGTGACGTCGCCCAATGGGCCGCCCGCCAATTGCCGTTCGAGCTTGGTGAAGGCCGGATGATTGGCCGACGGCCGGATGCGATACATCCAGGTACGCCGCGCTTCACTGCGAGCCATGGTGAACGCCGTGCCGGAGAACAACTCGGCATAGAGACCGTACGGGGCTTTCTGTGGCGAGTTCTGGCCGACGGGCAGTGCGCCAGGCAATGCCTCGCTGGCAAATTCGTTGCCCAAGCCTGATTGGTAAGCCAGGTCCGACGCTGGGGAATCGAGGTTCATGGAGCCCTCCTGGAATGCGGCCCGTCACTCAACGGAGTGGTTGAGGCGCACCGGGTTATTTTTATCGTAATTCAATTACGCATAACGTAATTTGCTCGACAGCGACCGTCAAGCTATAAAGACGCCCATTCGCCTCTGGACCCTGCGCCTCCATGGAAACCCCGCTCAGCAACGGTAAACAGAAAGTTCGCTCGGCCGAAGTCGGCACCGACATCCTCAAGGCCCTGGCCGAACTGTCGCCCTCCACGTCGCTGTCGCGGCTGGCCGAACACGTGCAAATGCCGGCGAGCAAGGTTCATCGGTATCTGCAGGCCTTGATCGCCAGCGGGTTTGCCGAGCAGAACGCCGCCACCAACCACTATGGCCTGGGCCGCGAGGCCCTGCGCGTAGGCCTGGCTGCGCTCAACGGCATGGACGTGCTGCAAGTGGCCGCCCTGCCCCTGGCCGAACTGCGCGACGACTTGAACGAAACCTGCTTCCTGGCGGTGTGGGGCAACCATGGTGCGACCGTGGTGCGCATCGAACCCGCCGTGCGGGCCGTGACCGTGGTGACGCAACTGGGCTCGGTATTGCCACTGCTCAGCTCGTCCACCGGGCTGGTATTCAGCGCTTATCTGCCGGCTCGCGAGACCATCGGCTTGCGCGAGCAGGAAGTACAAGGCACCGAGCGCCACGCCCTCGCCGACGACCGCGTCTATGCCGCCCTGTGCGAGCAGATCCGCAGTCGCGGCCTGCACCATGTGCATGGCTTGCTGATGCCGGGGGTGGATGCCTTGTCCGCTCCGGTATTCAATGCCGTCGGCGAGGTGAAGGCCGTGATGACCATCGTTGGTCCGACCTCGCTGTTCCATGCCGACGAAAACGGCCCGGCGGCGCAACGCCTGTTGGCGGCGACCCGGGCCGTGAGTTGGCGGATGGGGTATGAAGCGAGTCCAGGATCAGCCCAGTAAATCCGGGACAATCCTGATCACTAAATCATTGAGATGAGGGTGATAAGTTGCCGATGGGGACATTAGCCCATCACCCCCATGACCTTGGCTTTTGCCACCGCCTGCGTACGCCGCTGCACGCCCAACTTGCTGTGGATTCGCCGCGAATGGGTTTTCACCGTGTGCAACGATATGAACAGCTTTTCGGCAATCTGTTGGTTTGAATGACCTTGCGCAATCAGCTCCAGGACCTCCAGTTCGCGATGACTGAGCAAGGTGTCCTCGGCGCAGGCAGGCAGCTCGACCGGCTCTGCCGATTGTGCCCAGCGCACCAGCTCGGGCTGGCGCAAGCGCAGCTCGCACAAGGCTTGCTGGGCCCGCCAGCAAGTGACTCGCTGGAGCCCCTCTTGCAGGAGTGTCCGGGCCTGGGAACGATCGCCGGACAACCAGACAACCTCCGTCAACACCAGGTGCAGTTCGGTTTCCAGGCTGTGCATTTCACTCTGCTGTGCCCGGGTGATCATGGCTTGCAGGCACGCCTGCGGCTCCTGTGCCCGTTGCAGGTAGACCTCGGCCAGCACCAGCAGGTATTCAAGCCGCGCAATCAACTCCAGGGTCGCGGGAGGCGCGTGCTTGGCCTGCGGCCCGCGAAAATGGCGCAAGACGCGGGTCAAGGCTTCATGGGCCAGTTCCGCCCGCCCCTGTTGCAACCAGAACTGGCAGCTGGTTTGCAGCAACACGCCACGGTAAACGGTGTCGGGGATGTGCCGCTGCTGCATGATCCGCTCGGCATCGCGCAGCTGCATGAAGGCCTCGCCATAGTCGCCCTGGTTGGCAGCCAGGCTGGCTTTGCCGAGAAATCCGTAGAGCACCTGTTTGTCCAGGCTGTGCAGGCCCGTTTCCAGACCCGTTTGAAACTGCTCGGCGGCCCGTTCCTCGAAGCCCATGCGCAATGCCAGGCGCCCGCGCCGCAGGGCAATACGTCCCAACAACGGGGAAAAATCCTGGCCCGGTTTATCCAGCAGCGCCTGAACGGCGGCCAGCAGATGATCTGCTCGGTGAGGCGCGCCACGTTGCTCCAGGACTTGGGCGTGGTCCAGTTCCAGCAATCCTTCGAATACCAGCGAGCCTTGCGCACGCGCCAGGCACAGTGCCTGGCGGTTGATCCATTGCGCAGAGGCCAGTTCGCCTGCAAGCAGCGCCTGCTGCGTCAGCCCTCCCAGGCACAGCACCCGCTGGGCCCAGGCGTCGGGGTCCAGACTGGCCTGGGCCTGGAGAAAATGCTCGCGCGCCGGTTCACCATTGCCCGAGAGGTGCAACAACCAGCCCTGCAAGACCAGCCACCTGGCCAGCACCTGCCGCTGCCGACAGGCCGAAGGCTGCGGCAGGAACCGGGCCAGTTGCTCAATGCATGTCGATGCCTCGTCGAAGCGTCCGGCGAACAACAGCGCAGCGGTGACCAACCCCACCGATTGCGGCGTACCGAGGGTCAGCGCTTCGCCTTGTTGATCGTGCAAGCCCAGCAACAGCACCACGTTGCGGCGCTGCAAGACGTGCTCGAAGCTCAGATGCTGCAAGAAACTCACGGCAGTCTCGAACTCCTCGGCCAACATGGCTTGCTCGAACGCCATTTGCCAGTCCTGCTCGGCAGCAAACCACTGACAGGCCCGTCGATGCCAGGAACGTCCCTGGGACCAGGGCTCTTCGCGTACCAGTCGGGCCAGGGCCGGGAAGATCTGCAACCAGTCCGAGGTCTGCTCCCACGGCTCGATGAAACACCCCAGCTCCAGCAACAGCGGCAGGCATTGCGCGCCCACGGTGTCGCCGAACAGGTGCTCACACAACCGGGCATTGAAGCGCGGCAGATGCGCCAGTACACGCCAGGCCTGCGCCAGATCCGGGGTCAGGGTGCTGAACAGTTCGTACTCCAAGTAGTCGAGCAAGGTCCCCGGCCGTCCTGGCGTCGCATGACTGCGCGCCCATTCGCAGCGCGAAAGCAAGGTGATGCGCACCCCGGCACACCAGCCACCGTTGCGCTGAATCACCTCGCGGGCGGTGCGGGCAGCCTGGGGGCCGGGCAGATGACGAAGCAGTGGCTGGATATCGTCAGGGGTGAAGAACAACGCCTGCGCATCAAACTCGTGCAGCTCGTCATCAAGCAACAGCCGCGGCCAGTTGCAGTGGGGACGGCGGCGGCCATTCAACCACAGGTGCAACGCCGGACTGCTGGTGTTCAACAGACGGTCGAGCAACTGGTCCAGTTCGGGATTCGGCGCCCGGCAGTAATCATCCAGGAACAACCATGTGGGGGTTTGCAAACGCGCCAGGTGGGCCAGCAGTCCCGCTTCGTCCAGCAGGGGCAGCCCGAGGGCCTGCGCCAGGTGCTCGCACATTTGCGCCGCGCTCAACGCCGCGCCCCCCAGTGGCAACCAATGCAGCCGACAGTCGGTGGGGGCCTGCAGGAAGCACTCGGCGAACAACGCACTCTTGCCACTGCCCGCTGGCGCGCAGAGCAGTTTTACCCGCGCTTCGGACGTCAGCAGCGGCTCACTCAGGGACCGCCGAGGCAGATGCGTCGAGGACAGGCGCGGCAGCAATCCTGGACGGTCTGGACACGGGGTCATGGCGGTCATGGGGGGAAATCCTGTTTATTGTTATCTCACCACCCTAGTCCTGTGTCGCCGAGCTTTGGAGAAGTATTCAGCGCGCTGATTGGCGCCCATAAAAAAACGACCGGCAGGAGCGCTGCCGGTCGATCACGATTATCAAGTCAGGCACAACCTTGCGGGGAAAGGATTCTCTGTGGGAGCAAGGCTTGCCCGCGATGAACGATAACGCGGGCAAGCTTTCAGACCGCGGGGCGGCCATCGGGGCAAGCCTTGCTCCCACAGATAAATCCCTTCGCCACAGTTATCTTTCCAACAGCCAGACTTATCGAACCCCCTCCGAACGCAGCGCCGCCGGCGTGTAGTCGGCTGCCTTGGCTTCGAAACCGTATTGGTAGCTGTGTTTCTCTTCGTTCTTCATCCCCAACGCAATGTAGCGACCGGCGATGATGTCGTAGAGCGCCTCGAGGGTGTAGCCCGGGTTCTGATGGTCATAGTAGAACTGGGCATGACCTTCGGCCACCCGCCACAGTTGGCCGCGACCGTCGTAGTGATCCACCAGCGCCGCCTGCCAGCTGTCCTCGTCGAAGTACATGTGGCGCTTGGCATAAATGTGCCGCTCGCTTGGCTTGACCGTACCTTCCACTTCCCAGACCCGGTGCAATTCATAACGGGTCAGGTCCTGGTTGATGTGGCCGGCCTTGACCACATCGTCGTACTTGAGGCTTGGCGAATCGAGCTTGTAGCTGTTGTACGGGATGTACATTTCCTTCTTGCCGATCAGCTTCCAGTCGTAACGGTCCGGCGCGCCGGAAAACAGGTCGAAGTTGTCGGAGGTGCGCAACCCGTCGGCGGCGGTGCCCGGGCCGTCGTAGGCCACTTGCGGG
This sequence comes from Pseudomonas sp. Lb2C2, assembly GCF_052112205.1. NCBI lineage: Bacteria > Pseudomonadati > Pseudomonadota > Gammaproteobacteria > Pseudomonadales > Pseudomonadaceae > Pseudomonas > Pseudomonas sp. Lb2C2. The sequence goes on from NZ_JAUTYW010000005.1 coordinate 612,677, forward strand.
GCGCGACGCACACGGCGTTGGCCGGCGTTGTAGATCCAGGCCAGACGCGGTTCCTTCACTTGGTCGAGGGTCTCATGCACCAGCAGCACGTTACCGGCCAGTCGTGCCGGAGCGGTGACCGACTGCTTGAAATAGGTCAGCACGTTGCTGGCCTTTTCCGGGTCGGCGTCCTTGATCAGGAACGGCACGGCGATTTCTTCTTCGAAGCGGATCGGCGTGAAGCTGCCATTGGTTTGCGGCGTGACCTGGGTGATGACCCGGCGCAGGTTGCCACCGTGATAACGGGTGACGTGGTTCCACAGCACTTCCACGCCGTTCTTCGGAATCGGAAAGGCGTAGTAGCGGTTGCCGGTGAAATTGGACAGGCCGTTACCGTCGTTGATGGACGTGACGTTGAGGGCGCTACGCTTGGCCGACTCGTAGATTTCCGGCGGCAGGCCAACGCTTCGATGGGTCGGGTAGACCGGGATCTTGTAGGTTTGCGGGTAGCGCTTGAACATCGCGACCTGGCCTTCGGACAGCTTGTCCTTGTACTTGTCCACGGTCGCGGCGGTAATGGTGAACAGCGGTTTTTCATTGGCGAACGGGTCAGCCAAAAAGCCCTTGCTGTCCACGGCCCCGGCGTTTTTCGCAATGCCGCCGGTCCAGGCCGGAATCGAGCCATCGGCATTGCCGGCTTTTTCCGCGCCCAACGGCGTCAGGCTGGTGCCCAGTTTGTTCGCTTCATCCGGCGAGACCGCCGCCATCACGTTCACGGCCAGCAGGCTCAAGGCCAGGGCACCGCATTGCAGGATCATCTTGCGCATTGGGTTTTCCTTGTCAGCCAGATCAGAAGTTCACGCCGAAGCTCAACGCGAGAAAGTCGCGGTCTTCGAGAACGTTGTAATCGCCGCCAAAAAAGTCGGTGTAGCTGAGGCTGGCGGTGTAGGTGTTGCGGTAATCGGCATCGACACCGAGGCTGACGGCCTTGGCGCCTTCGTTGAACAAGCCGTTGGGTCCGTAGCCAGCCACGTCATGGGACCAGGACACGTTGGGCTTGAAGTTCACCCCGCCGATAACGTTGGAGTAGTCGAGAATCGCCCGGGCACGATAGCCCCAGGAGGTAGAAGTGACGAAGCCATCGGTGTCGCCGTTGAAGCCGTACTGGCCGTAGACCGAATCGCGGCCGTAACGCAGCTTGTCCTTGGATTCCAGGCCACCGACATGCACCACCGCCGCCTCGCCCACCAGGGTCAGGCGATCGGCACCCAGCACCTGATCGAAGAAGTGCGTCAGGGTGCTCTGGACCTGGGTCACTTCCTTGCGCCGGTAACCGGTGTTATCCGCACCCGGCGTGGTCGCAATAGGCGACGCCGCGCCACCGGCAATCGGGTTGACCAGGGCCAGGGTCAGGTCGTTGGTATTGACCTGCACAGGTGCGTTGGGGCGGTAGCTGACTTCCCCGGTCCACGCGGTACCGGTGGGCAACGTCGTGGAGAAACTGGCGCCGTACAGGCGGATATCTTCCGGGTATTCAAGGTAATACTGACCGCGTCCCAGCATCACGCTTTGCGCCAGGCCCGCACCGCTGCCGGGGGCCAGGCCGTTGGCGATCGCGACCATTCCCGGCAACGCCGCCAGAGTCGAGAGTCCCGCCGTGGTGGTCCCGACGGTAGGCGTACGGCTGTGGTAGTTCATGAAGTACAGGCCGTACTCGGTGTCATCGCCGAGCCAACGCAACGCCGTGCCCCACTGGCCGGAATCGCGGGCGTCGCGGTCGCCGCCACGAGGAATGATCACTCCTTCGCTGGAGACCTGGATCTCCTGGCCGAATGCCTGGGTCAATGGCACGAACGGCGCAATCGCCGGGCTGCCCACGGTGTAGCCACTGGTGCAGCCATCGGCCACCACGTCATTGCCGAAGAACGTACCGCAGTTATCAACAACCGTCTGGTCCCACTCCAGTTGGTAGAACCCTTCGATGGTCAGCTTGTCAGTCAAACCCTGGGAGGCGAACAGCATGTTCACCGGGATCAGGCCTTCCTTGATCTCCGCACCGGGGCGACGGAACGCGGACACGTCCACCGGGTTGATGCTGTTGATGGAGTTGCCGATGAAGGTACTTTCCCCCCAACTGACCACCTGCTTACCGGCGCGCACAGTGCCCGGCAAATCGGCGATGGAATAGTTGTGATAGACGAAGGCATCGAGAATCTGCGCCCCCGAGGACTTGGCGCCTTCCTTGCGATTGCTGTCGCTGATGTCCTTGAACGGACGGCTCTCGTCCTTGAGTTCGAAGTCATACCAGTACTTGCCGCGCACGAACACGCCGGTATCGCCGTACTTGAGTTCGAGGTCGTGCAGGCCTTTGAAGATTTTGGAAAAGGTCTCGCCTTTCTTGAAGTTCTGCCGCCCATCGTCACCGGTGGAGGACTGGCCCGTACCGCCGTTGACCGTGCCGATCAGGTCCTTGTCGGCGTCGCGCATGCCCCAGCTCGCGCCCACGGACAGCGACGAATCGAACTGACCCTCGATCTCGCCAATGTTGAATGAAACGGCCTGCGCCTGGGCACAGCAACCCAAGGCCACCGCGACGGCCAGCGCCTGCGGCTTGAAGATGGCGCGCATTGTTATTGTTGTCATGCGTCTTCCCCGGTGAGTGACAGAGGCTTCACCCTACTGCCGCACGCCATGGGCGATAAGCGCACCAAGGAGGTATTCGCGCTGTACCTAAAAAGGATTACAGCCCATGCGGCGTGGGCCTTTGCGCCGTGCATGGATGGACTGGATGATGAGCTATCAGCGCCGCGCATACTCATGCCCGGCCTTCGACTGTTACGCGCCCTGCAACGGTGCATGTCCGGATCCGGGCTGTTTCCCGCAAGGCTCGATGCCTATGCTGGCCGGGCTTTCAGGGCAGCGGGCCTGCAAGCACAAGCCTCATGGCATCCCTCATGCCTGGCACACCGTCTTCGGATGGATTGGTGTATCGGTCCATCATCCCGTGTTTACCGACGTTGGTTTGTAGCTCCTTTGCAACGTCACGCTTAGGCCGCTGCTTTTTGCAGCGGCCTTTTTTATGTGGTTTATTTTCCCCGGATGAGTTTTTCAGGCTGTTGTTTAGTTATCCAAGAATCGCTTCTACCTTCTTACTTCTATGAACAGTTAATTCCTAGACATCCAAATGCCTGCTCCTACAACAAAGCAGGAAACTCACTACAAGCCCATGAAAAATCCACTGATAGGCTGAAAGTCAGGCCCAGCATTCTGCTTCGACTTTAACTCAGTGAACTTTCCATGATGCCAATCAACTACAACAGCTATCGATCAAAAAAAGCCCACAACAGCCGAATTCGTTTCCTGGTTTTCCATTACACCGCGGCTAACTTCTCATCCTCCGCCAACGCGTTGACCGGCGCCTCCGTCAGCGCCCATTACCTGATTCCGGACATCACCGATCCCAGTTATCTGGACGCCGGTTTCAACGACCAGCAGATTTTCAACCTGGTGGACGAAAACCAGCGTGCCTGGCACGCCGGGGTGAGCAGTTGGGGTGGTCGAACCAATCTGAACGACACTTCGATTGGCATTGAAATCGTCAATCACGCCACCGATAACCAAGGGCAGTTCAGCTTCCCGCCGTATCAATCCCGGCAGATCGAGGCGATCGAAGTCCTGGCGCTGGACATCCTCAAGCGTTATCCCGATATCAGCCCCGTCAATGTGCTGGGTCATTCGGACATTGCCGCCGGCAGAAAAAGCGACCCGGGCCCGATGTTTCCCTGGCAGGCGTTGTACGCCAAAGGCATCGGCGCCTGGTCTGATGAGTCCACGCAGAAGGCGTACAGGGAGGTGTACCAAGGCAACGGATTGCCGACTCGTGAACAACAAATTGGGCTGTTCAAGAAGTATGGCTATGACACGTCGGCCGCCACGACAGACACAGGTTTTCAGCGCCTGGTGCGCGCCTTCCAGCTGCACTTCCGTCCGGCCAGATATGACGGAGTGATGGATATCGAAACCGCCGCGAACCTGGCGGCCCTGGTGCAAAAATATTTTCCATGAGCACGGTTACCGCAGCGGGCGACAACCGGCCCAGGTAATGAGGCTTAAATGGCGTGGCGTTGCAGGTTCTCCATCATTTCTTTCAAGGCTTCCAGATTGTCGTTCGGGTGTACCGCGTTCTCGAAGTCGCAGATCTGCTGCCAATGGGCGGCGACGTCTTCGGGCGAAAAACCTTGGCGCGGATCAAAGCCCGCCCCCAGGCTGCGCTCCCAGCGCACCTTGCCCATCCAGCCGCCGCCCACTTCGAACAAGCCGGAGGTTTCCTGGCAATTCTCACTGGCCAGGTACACCACCAACGGGCTGACGAGTTCGGGCTTGAGTTGTTCGAACACCTGCGGCGGGATCAGGCCTTCGGTCATGCGGGTGCCACCGGTAGGGGCGATGGCATTGACCAGGATGTTGTTCTTGCGGCCTTCGATGGCCAGGGTCCGAGTCAAACCATAGAGGCCGAGCTTGGCCATGCCGTAGTTGGATTGGCCGAAGTTGCCGTAGATGCCCGAGGTGGAAGCGGTGAAGATCACCCGCCCGTAGTTTTGCTCACGCAGGTGCGGCCACGCGGCCCGGGTGACCTTGTAGGCGCCCTCGACGTGGACGCGGTAGACCAGGTCCCAATCGGCGTCGTCCATTTTGTGGAACGTCTTGTCCCGCAGGATCCCGGCGTTGTTGACCACCACATCGACGCGACCGAACGCGTCGAGGGCATTTTGTACCAGCTTGTCGCCGTCGGTCACCGAGTCGTGGTTGGCCTCGGCGATGCCGCCCGCCTCGCGGATTTCGGCGACCACCCGGTCTGCTGCCGAGGCGTTGGCCCCTTCCCCTTGGGCCGAGCCGCCAAGGTCGTTGACCAGCACTTTCGCGCCTTGCTTGGCGAACAGCAGCGCATGGGCGCGTCCCAGGCCACCGCCGGCTCCCGTGACGATCACGACTTTATCTTCGAAGCGCACAGACTCACTCATGGCAGAACTCCAGCAGGCGATAGGACGATGGGCACGAGTGTCCGGCACAAGTCTGCCGGTCACAATCAACACGGTTGCAAGTGAATGGTGACCGATAAGGTGAGGGGATGATGCAGGCCCAAGCCACAGCGGCATATTCGATTTTCCTGCTGGCAGAGGCACCGCTATCGCGAGCAGGCTCGCTCCCACAGGGGGATTTTTGTCGCCCACAAACTCTGTATTCACAATCGATCTACTGTGGGAGCGAGCGATAGCGGTCTTTCAGTCAGGATAGATGCTGGATGTGCTGACGCCTTCGCGAGCAAGCTCGCTCCCACAAGGTATCGTCATGAACAGGCCATTTGTCTGTGCGGCGCGGCGATGGCTTCGCGAAACGCCAGGTAATGCTTGAGCACCTGCACGGGTGCCTCGATGTGCGGGTAATGACCGATATCGGGCAACAACACCGTGTCAGGGTTTGGGATCAGGGCCTCGTAGCGCGCCACCATGTGTTCACCGGAAATCGGGTCGAGCGCGCCGTCGATCACCCGCAACGGCACGTCGCCGCGCTGCATCGCCTGCACCCAGCGATCACGCTGCACACGGCGTTCGGGAATATAGGCGATGAGCTTGTGCATGATCCTCGGACCGTGATGGGCTTGCACCAGGCTCCAGAAATCATCCAACTCGCTTTCAGTGGGGGTGGTCCTGGGGCCGAAAATCTGCCGAAAGCTGCTGACCAGGCTTTCCCGGGAGAACGCCCGCCCCAACAGCCACCCCAGAGGGCTGAGCAAGAGTTTCTGGGCCCAGACCGGGCGGTGAGTTTCCGGGAACAGGCCGCCATTGAGAAAGACGCAACTGGCGAGATGGATGCGCGCTTCGTAATGCCGCGCCAGCAGTTCCTGGGCCACGCTGTCGCCGTAATCGTGGGCCAACACATGCAGCGCGCCCCGCACATTCAGGTGCGCCAGCAAGGCCTGCTGCAAATCGGCTTGCTCCAGCAGGCTGTAGACGTGATCCGTCGGTTTGGCGGAGTCGCCGAAACCGAGCATGTCACACGCGATCACCCGGTAGCGTTGCGCCAACGGTTGCCACAGGTAATGCCAATCCCAACTGGCAGTGGGGAAACCGTGGATCAGCAGCAGCGGCTCGCCCTGCCCCGCCACCCAGTAACGAATGGCATGGCCACGGAACATGAAGATCTGGCTGCGCTGGCGCCAGATACGCAGGGGAATCTGGGCCAGGGCCATCAACTTCTATACCCGGCATCTTGTTGATCAAGCTTGCGCAATAACGCCGGCCAGGCCAACGCGCCGCCCATGCCCTGGGCGCTTTTGGTCACCCCGGCGATCATCGCCCGGGCGCCAGCCAGGATCTGCGGCTCGATGGCAATCAGTTCGGCCCCGCCGCTCTGCGCCAGGACCTGGATGTCACAGGCCCGTTGAAAGGTGAACATCATCAGGAAGGTATCGGCGATCGTCCCGCCGCAGGTCAGCAAGCCATGGTTATGCAGCATCAGGAAGTTGCTCTCGCCCAGGTCCGCCTGCAAGCGAGCCTTTTCTTCGTGATTCAAGGCCACCCCTTCGTAGGCGTGATAGGCCAGGCTCGACAGCACGAACAGCGATTGCTGGCTGATCGGCAGCACCCCCTGCTTCTGGGCCGATACCGCCACGCCAGCGGCGGTGTGGGTGTGCAGCACACAGGCCACATCATGGCGCACCTCATGCACCGCGCTGTGGATGGTGTAGCCGGCCGGGTTGATCTCGTAGGGACTGTCCATCAACTTGTTGCCGGCCTGATCGACCTTGACCAGGCTCGAGGCGGTGATTTCATGGAACATCATCCCGAACGGGTTGATCAGGAAATCCTCGGTACCGGGAACCTTTGCGGAAATATGGGTGAAGATCAGGTCATCCCAGCCATGCAGCGCGACAAGCCGATAACAGGCGGCAAGGTCCACGCGGGTTTGCCATTCGGCCGCACTGACCTGATCCTTGATGCTGAGTGTCGTTTGGATGGGCGCTACGCTCACGGCTCTGACCTCCTGGTTTCTTGTTATAGGTTTCGATCGAAACTTCGTACGCAAGAAAATCAGTCTAGTCAGCTCTTTCAGGGGCGGTAGTTGCATTGGCAGCCAGCTTACTGGCCGAACGAGTCAGCGCATCCGCTTCAAGGGCGCAACGTGTCGATCAACTCAGCGAGCCATGGCTCGGCGTCGGTTTCCGGTGTGACACTCTCGCTGGCATCCAGGCGCAGCATCGGCAGCACCTCGCGCACGCCCAATTCGGCGAACAGCTCGCACATCTGCTCGCCGCCGGCGCAGAAGGTATCCCCATAGCTGGCGTCGCCCAGGCCGATCACCGCGCCAGGCAAACCGCGAAAGAACCCTGGCAACTGGTCGCGGATGACCGAATACAACGGCATCAAATTGTCCGGCAACTCACCCATGCCGGTGGTGGAAGTCACTGCCAGCAGGGCCTCTGGTGCGAATGCCTGCACATCCGCCAGGGTCGCACGCGGGTCGTGCCAAGCTTCAAAGCCTGCCTCGCGAAGCAGTTTGGCGGCGTGCCGGGCGACTTCTTCGGCGGTGCCATACACCGAGCCGGAAAGGATGGCGACTTTCATCAATCTGATCCTGAACCTGAAAAAAGAGCCAGGATAGTAACAGTTGCACCTGCCAGGCTGCGAATGGCTCTCGACAACCCTAATGGCCAGTGGACAGCCTATCGATTTCTTTTAGAATGCTGCTCCAACAAGGACGTTTCAAAGGGCTCTCTCCATGATCAACGCTCAACTGATGCAACTGGTCATCAATGCTTCGAACGACGGGATTGTCATCGCCGAAAAAGAAGGCGAAGACAATATCCTGATCTACGTGAACCCGGCCTTCGAACGATTGACCGGTTATCACCGTGACGAAATCCTTTATCAGGATTGCCGGTTCCTGCAATCGGGTGATCGGGACCAGGCCTCGCTGGAGCCCATCCGCCAGGCCTTGAAAGAGGGCGGCGCCTGTCGTGAGGTGCTGCGCAACTACCGCAAGGACGGCACGCCGTTCTGGAATGAGTTGTCCTTGTCCACGGTAAAAAACCAGGCTGACGGGCATACCTATTTCGTGGGTGTGCAAAAAGACGTCACGACCCAGGTCAAGGCTCAACAACGCGTCGCCCAGCTGGAAAAGGAGCTGGCCGAAGCGCGGGAGACAATTGCCCGGCTCGAAGCGACGAACGGTTCAAACAAAACCACGAATTAATGGTCAGTCACTACAATCACCAGTGAACACGTAAATTATCATTTCGAGCAGATCATGCAGCGCGATGCCCTCCTGACGCAGGATGAACTGGATTTCATCCGGACCATGCAACACAACCCGCAGTTGAACGAGCGGGATGTCACGTCGAGCTTGCTGGTAAACGGTGGGTCGCAGATCCGTGACTTGCTGACACGTCTGGCGGCAAATGAGCAGGTTACGCTGCAAGCCAATTTCGAAAACCAGCAAATGACCTTTCCGCTGCATCTGGTGGAAGACGAATTCCATGCGATGCACCTGCGCCTGGGTGTGCCAAGCATCTACGAGGACGGACCGAAGATACGCCCCTGGCGCCTGACGCTCGAAGAGCCGGTGGCGCTGGAAAATATCAAGGGTCAACCGGGACCGCTGTGGGTCCACGAAGTCTCCTGCAAAGGCGTATTGCTGGAGAACCGCAGTCGGACCAAACCGCCAAAGCAGTTTGCCTTGTGGTTCAGCCCATCAGGCTACGAGAGAATTTCGTTGCGAGGCACCTTCGAACGGGAAACCGATCGCGGCCTGTTTGCCTACCACCTGAGCCAGAATGACCAGGACGAGACGGAGCGCCTGCGCCAGTACATCCTGCAGCAACATCGCCTGACCCATCCGACCATGCACCTCTGATTTAGGTATCCAGGTTGCCTGCCAGAAATTGACGCAGGCGCTGGCGCATCACTGTCCCCTCACTCCCCAGACAACCGATCGACGATCCAACCAGGCTCTCCTGTGCCAGATCGGATGCTTCACCGGCCAGCATCAACGGGCAATCCAGGCTCATTGCCAACTTCCCCAAGCGTTTAGGTAGATCGGCCGCTGGCGCATGATTGGAAACCAGCACCAATGCCACCGGCTGGATCTTCTGGCACACCAGGGTCAGTTCCTCGAACGGCAGGCCGATCGACAACAGCCTGACGCCCACTTCCGCCTTTGACAGGAGCAGCCCTGTAACCAGCAACTCCAGTTCATGGCAATGATCGGCAATCGCGCAGACCAGGACACGCGGCGACGCACCTTCGCGCTTGAGCAAAAGCCGCTGGATGATGCGCGAACGCAGGAAACCATCGAGAAACACCCATTCGCTGGCTTGCCCGAAAGCCTGCTGGCGTTGCAATAGCTGTCGCCAAAGCGGCATCAGGATGTCCTGGAAGACGATTGGCACGGTATAGGTGGAAAAGACCTGCCCGTAGACGCGATCCAACTCCACATCGTCAAAGTTGCTAACCGCATCCGCCACCTGCTGTTGCCAGCGAGCATGATCGGCCCTGATCAGATCGGATGAAATCAGCGTGGAGACCGGTTGCACCGACTCGGTCTTCGCCAGGATCTTTCCCACTTTGCTGACGGCCACCCCGCGCTCTATCCACGCCAGGATGCTGCGCACCTTTTCAATATCGCCCAACGAATACAGACGATGCCCGCTTTCGGTGCGGGTGGGCTGGATCAAACCGTAGCGCCGCTCCCAGGCGCGCAGGGTCACGGGGTTAACGCCGGTCATGCGCGCGACTTCGCGAATGGGAAACAGGTCTTCCCGCTTCAAGGCACCTGATGCCTGGAAAACGAAGCCATCCTCTGTGATTACACTCATTTTGGCAGACAATTCCGGCTGGCAAATTGGATCCTAGTTTACCCCTCCCAGGACATGTCATGACAAGGATAAACGTACTCGGTGTGCGGTTTTGTTGTTTTACGCACAATCAGGAATAATCCTTGCCTGTTTTTTGGCGACCAGACGCTACCCACCACCCCGGGGCGTCCCCAGCGAACCTCCTACCCGGAGTGCCGCGCCTGTCTTTCGGAGATACATAATGTCTACCTCACCCGTCACCCTGATGGTCGCCCGCCGCGTCGCCAATGGACGCTATCAGGATCTGATCGCCTGGTTGCGCGAAGGCGAACAACTGGCAACCGACTTTCCCGGCTACCTGGGTTCGGGCGTGCTCGCACCACCGCCCGAGGACGATGAATTCCAGATCATCTTCCGTTTTGCCGACGAGCAGACGCTGCACGCCTGGGAACACTCGGCCTCCCGCACGGCCTGGCTGGGACGGGGCAGCGATCTGTTTGCCCATCCCTCCGAACACCGGGTGCGTGGCATCGATGGCTGGTTCGGCGCAGTCGGTCAGCGTCCGCCACGTTGGAAACAGGCCGTGGCCATCTGGCTGGCGTTTTTTCCCGTCTCGCTGTTGTTCAATTTCCTCTTGGGGCCGCTGCTGAGCGAACTGGGCCTGTTGAGCCGGGTGTTCATCAGCACGCTGATCCTGACGCCACTGATGGTCTACCTGTTTATCCCGATGTCGACCCATCTGCTGGCGAACTGGCTCAACGGCGCGCCACAGCGAACGTTGCCGGCTACGCAGAATCATTGATGTCGCCAGCTTCAACATTGATCCCCGTGGGAGCCTCAAACCTGTGGGAGCGAGCTTGCTCGCGATGAGGCAGGTACATCCACACCAGGTATTGCCTGTCAGTCCGCTATCGCGAGCAAGCTCGCTCCCACAGGGAAGCTCTGGATTCACCTTTGGACATAGGAGGCGCCCCGCGTCGCTGTTATAGTTTTGCTCTTGCCGTGAACCGAGCCGTCCTATGTCCAGCGCCACCGCTCCGATCCTGATCACTGGCGCAGCCCAGCGCGTCGGCCTGCATTGCGCCCGGCGATTGCTGGAAGACGGGCAACCGGTGATCGCGACCTATCGCACCGAACGCCCAGGCGTGCAAACGTTGCGGGACCTGGGCGCGGTCATGCTGTTTGCCGACTTCTCCAGCGAAGCGGGGATCCTGGCCTTTATCGAACAACTCAAGCAGCACACCGACCGGCTGCGGGCCATCGTGCACAACGCCTCGGCCTGGCTGGCCGAGGGCCCAGGCAGCGAAGCCGCGGCCTTCAACGCCATGTTCGGCGTGCACATGCTTGCGCCCTACCTGATCAACCTGCACTGCGCCGAGCTGCTGCAGCGTTCAGCCCCGGCGGATATCGTGCACATCAGCGATGATGTGACCCGCAAGGGCAGCGCCCGGCATATCGCCTATTGCGCCACCAAGGCTGGCCTGGAAAGTCTTACCCTGTCGTTCGCGGCGAAGTTCGCCCCGGCGATCAAGGTCAACGGCATCGCCCCAGCCCTGCTACTGTTCAACCCCGAAGACGACGCGGCTTACCGCGCCAAGGCCCTGGCCAAGTCCGCGCTGGGCATCGAACCCGGCAGCGAAGTGATCTACCAGAGCCTGCGTTATCTGCTGGACAACCCTTATGTCACCGGCACGACCCTGACCGTCAACGGCGGGCGGCACGTCAAATAGCTTTGTTTCGAGGATGCACCATGACGCTATCCCTGCCCCAGAACTACCGCGAGATCCTTATAGGCCTGGGGGAAAACCCCGAACGCGAGGGTCTGCTCGATACCCCGGTCCGTGCCGCCAAGGCCATGCAGTACCTCTGCCATGGCTATGAACAAAGCGTCGAGCAGATCGTCAATGGCGCGCTGTTCGCCTCTGACAGCGATGAAATGGTGATCGTCGCCGACATCGAACTTTATTCACTCTGCGAGCATCACCTGTTGCCCTTCATTGGCAAGGCCCATGTGGCTTATATTCCTACGGGCAAGGTCCTGGGGCTGTCGAAGATCGCCCGGCTGGTGGACATGTTCGCCCGCCGCCTGCAAATCCAGGAGAACCTGACCCGGCAAATCGCCGACGCGGTGCAGCAGGTCACCCAGGCCGCTGGCGTGGCGGTGGTGATCGAGGCCCAGCACATGTGCATGATGATGCGCGGTGTCGAAAAACAGAACTCGACCATGAACACCTCGGTGATGCTCGGCGCTTTTCGCGATTCCAGCACCACGCGCCAGGAGTTCCTGCAATTGATTCGACGGAGCAATTAAATGCCACAACTTCAGCCAGCCATGGCACGCATCAAGGTCAAGGACCTGCGCCTGCGCACCTTCATCGGCATCAACGAGGATGAAATCCTCAACAAGCAGGATGTGTTGATCAACCTGACCATCCTCTACGCCGCCCAGGAAGCAGTACGCGACAACGACATCGACCACGCGCTGAACTACCGCACCATCACCAAGGCGATCATCGCCCACGTGGAAGGCAACCGCTTCGCCCTGCTCGAACGCCTGACCCAGGAATTGCTCGACCTGGTCATGGCCAACGAATCGGTGCTGTACGCCGAAGTCGAAGTCGACAAGCCCCACGCCTTGCGATTTGCCGAGTCAGTGTCGATTACCCTTGCGGCAAGCCGGGCGGCTTCGTAGCCGCTACACGCGTCAAGCGGTAAACTTCAAGCCTGATCAACGCCATCCAATTTGCAGCTCGAAGCCCGCCGCTTGTCGCTGCCCGTCAGGGAACACCATGAACGACCAACAACGCCTCGAACTCGAAGCCGCCGCTTTCCGTCGGCTGGTTGCCCACCTGGACAGCCGCAAGGATGTGCAGAACATCGACCTGATGAACCTCTCCGGTTTCTGCCGCAACTGCCTGTCCAAGTGGTACAAGGCCGCCGCCGATGAGCGCCAGATCGAGGTCAGCCTCGACGACGCCCGCGAAGTGGTCTACGGCATGCCGTACGCCGAGTGGAAAGCCCAATACCAGAAAGAAGCCAGCGCCGAACAACAGGCGGCGTTCGCCAAAGGAAAACCCGATGCCTGATCTCAATTCCCTGCGTATCCGCCTCAAGAGTGGCGAACATGCCTTCGCCGACACCCTGGCCTTCATCGCCGCCGGTTACGACTACCAGCCCCAGGCCTTCAACAACGGTGGCGTGCAAAACGCCGCCGGGCAGAACGAAGGTTCGTGCAAGACCCTGGGCCTGGCGCTGCTCGAAGGCTTGAGCGATGAAGAAGCGCTCCTGGCGTTCGGCGAACATTACCGTTCGGTGCTGGCCACACCCGAAGGCAGCGATCACGGCAATATCCGCGCGCTGATGGCCCATGGGCTGGCCGGTGTGACGTTCGAGGCACAGCCGCTGCAGCGGCGCTGATCCACAAATTCTTGCAGCCCTCTTCTGTGGCGAGGGCATTCATCTGTGGGAGCATGGCTTGCCCGCGATGGGCGCGCCGAGGTTTAACAGCCGAACCGCGTTATCGTTCATCGCGGGCAAGCCATGCTCCCACAGGTCTTCCTCCCGCAAATAAATCCTTCCGCCCCACATCCCGACTTTTAAGATTGACCCGGCAACTTTATTTCGTTTGCCGGGCCCCTCTGCTCGCGGCTTAGATAACGGAAATTTCTCCATTGTCCGAGCCGTCATCCATGAGCAGCGAAACCATCAGCCAATCGATCTCCATCGTGCATCCCGTCAGCCTCAGCCACGGCAAGAATGCCGAGGTTTGGGACACCGACGGTAAACGCTACATCGATTTCGTCGGCGGCATCGGTGTGTTGAACCTCGGCCATTGCCATCCGCGCATTGTCGAGGCAATCCGTGAACAGGCCACCCGGCTGACGCACTACGCATTCAATGCCGCGCCCCACGCCCCCTACATTGAATTGATGGAACGCCTGGCGGCGTTTGTCCCGGTGGATTATCCGGTCAGCGGCATGCTCACCAACAGTGGCGCCGAAGCGGCGGAGAACGCCTTGAAGATCGTACGCGGCGCCACGGGCCGTACCGCCGTGATCGCGTTTGATGGCGCCTTTCACGGCCGCACCCTGGCGACCCTCAACCTCAACGGCAAGGTCGCGCCTTACAAACAGAAGGTTGGCGTACTGCCCGGACCGGTGTATCACCTGCCGTACCCCAGCAAGGACAACGGCGTCACCGGCGAAGAAGCCTTGAAGGCCATGGAGCGGCTGTTCAGCGTCGAGATCGACGTGAATGATGTGGCCTGTTTCATTGTCGAGCCGGTGCAGGGCGAGGCCGGCTTCCTGGCGATGGACGCGCCCTTCGCCCAGGCCCTGCGACAGTTCTGCGACGACAAGGGGATTGTACTGATCGCCGATGAGATCCAGTCCGGCTTCGGCCGCACCGGCCAGCGCTTTGCCTTCTCGCGACTGGGCATCGAGCCCGACCTGATTTTGCTGGGTAAAAGCATTGCCGGCGGCGTGCCCTTGGGTGCGGTGGTGGGACGCAAGGCGCTGCTGGACAATCTGCCCAAGGGCGGCCTCGGTGGCACCTACTCGGGCAATCCCATCGCCTGCGCCGCCGCCCTGGCGACCCTGGATGAAATGACCGACGCCAACCTGCACGCCTGGGGCTCACAACAGGAGGAGGCGATCGTCAGCCGCTACCAATCCTGGCGCAGCCGTGGGCTGACGCCCTATCTGGGCCGCCTGACCGGTATCGGCGCGATGCGCGGTATCGAGCTGACCCACGCCGACGGCACCCCAGCCTCGGCACAACTGACGCAACTGCTGGCCCTGGCGCTGGAATCGGGTTTGCTGCTGATGCCCAGCGGAAAATCGCGGCACATCGTTCGATTGCTGGCGCCGTTGACGACCGAGCCGGCCGTGTTGGAGGAAGGCTTGGATATCCTGGAGGCGTGCTTGGCGAAGCTGGCCTGAACACGGTCCTCCTGACCGCACAGAACCCTGTGGGAGCGAGCTTGCTCGCGATAGCGTCAGGTCAGCCAACATCGATGTTGACTGATACACCGCCATCGCGAGCAAGCTCGCTCCCACAGGGGTTCAGCAGCAGGTATCCAGGCATGAAAAAACCGGCCGAAGCCGGTTTTTTTGTACCCGAGGAATCAGAACGAAGCGTTCTGCAGGCCATCCAGGTAGCGCTCGGTGTCCAGGGCTGCCATGCAACCGGCACCGGCCGAGGTGATCGCCTGGCGGTAGACGTGGTCGGCCACGTCGCCGGCCGCGAAGATACCTTCGACGCTGGTGGCAGTGGCGTTGCCGTCGCGGCCGCCCTTGACCACCAGGTAGCCGTCCTTGAGTTCCAGTTGGCCTTCGAACAGCGAGGTGTTCGGGGTGTGGCCGATGGCGATGAAGACGCCGTCAACCTTGATCTCGTCGAAGCTGCCGTCGTTGTTCTTCAGGCGGGCACCGGTCACGCCCATGTTGTCGCCCAGCACTTCGTCCAGGGTCGCGTTGAGCTTGAGGATGATCTTGCCTTCGGCGACGCGGGCATTGAGCTTGTCGATCAGGATCTTCTCGGCGCGGAAAGTCTCGCGACGGTGGATCAGGGTGACCGTGCTGGCGATGTTGGCCAGGTACAGCGCTTCCTCGACCGCGGTGTTGCCGCCGCCGACCACCGCCACTGGCTTGTTGCGGTAGAAGAAACCGTCGCAGGTGGCGCAGGCGGAAACACCTTTGCCCATGAAGGCTTCTTCCGACGGCAGGCCCAGGTAACGAGCGCTGGCGCCGGTAGCAATGATCAAGGCATCGCAGGTGTAGGTCGCGCTGTCGCCGGTCAGGGTGTATGGCTTGGCGGCGAAATCCACGGCATTGATGTGGTCGAAAACGATCTCGGTCTCGAAGCGCTCGGCGTGTTCCTTCATGCGCTCCATCAAGGCCGGGCCGGTCAGGCCATGGACGTCGCCCGGCCAGTTGTCGACTTCGGTGGTGGTGGTCAATTGGCCGCCGGCCTGCATGCCGGTGATCAGCAGTGGCTTGAGGTTGGCACGGGCCGCATAAACCGCAGCGCTGTAACCGGCAGGGCCGGAACCGAGAATAATCACTCGCGAATGACGCACTTCAGACATGACCTGCTCCTGTTGACCGGACCTTGCGGGCCGGAACGCCGGGTGAGCGGCGCGAATAAAAAAGGACCGTTGACGCACTTGGGGAAGGCTTGGGTTCGACAGTCCTGGAAAAGAATGGGTGCAGCGTATCGAGGGAGCGAAGATTAAGGAAATACGGTTTAACAATCCAGCTCATAGGTGAGCTCTATCCCCAGCGGTCCTTTCAATAGGCGTCTTCGCCTCAAGAAACGTTGTTACACGCCATGTCGCCGCTTTCCCGGGCAGGGCAAAGCCGGTAAGGTCGGCGCGTTCACCTTCGCTCGGAGTCACCTATGCCCGCCCCCGTCCTGTCCGGCCCGCAATATTTGCGAGAAGGCCTCAAGCTGGTCTTGAGCCCGGGCCTGCGCCTCTTCGTACTCTTGCCCCTGGCGATCAACCTGGTGCTGTTCGTCGGATTGATTTACCTGGCCGGCCATCAGTTCAGCCTGTGGGTCGATACGCTGATGCCGTCGCTGCCAGACTGGCTCAGTTTCCTCAGCTATGTGCTCTGGCCACTGTTCGTGGTGCTCGTCGTGCTGATGGTGTTTTTCACCTTCACCATGCTCGCCAACGTCATCGCCGCACCGTTCAACGGCTTTCTCGCGGAAAAAGTCGAAGTGGTCATCCGTGGCACCGACGACTTCCCGGCCTTCAGTTGGGCCGAGTTGATCGCCATGGTCCCGCGGACCCTCGGCCGGGAAGCACGCAAGCTCGGCTATTTCCTGCCCCGTGCCCTGGGGCTGTTCGTGCTGTCGTTCATCCCCGTGGTCAATCTGGTGGCGGCACCGCTGTGGCTGCTGTTCGGCGTGTGGATGATGGCAATCCAGTACATCGACTACCCGGCGGACAACCACAAGCTGGGCTGGAACGAGATGCTCGCCTGGCTGCGGGAAAAACGCTGGCAGAGCCTGGGCTTTGGCGGCAGCGTGTACCTGGTGCTGCTGATCCCGGTGGTGAACATCCTGATGATGCCGGCAGCGGTGGCCGGGGCGACGTTGTTCTGGGTCCGTGAGCAAGGCGCCGAGACCGCGTTGGCCCGTCAGGGCTGAGCCGGTCACAAATCCATCATCTTGTCGTCACAATGACGAAATGGCCCCGGTCGACACTGGGGTCATGACCACACCTCTGCACATTACCCTGATCACCGAAACCTTCCCGCCGGAAATCAATGGCGTGGCCAATACCCTGGGCCGCCTGTACGACGGCTTGCGCGCCCGTGGGCATCAAGTCGAGCTGATACGGCCGCGCCAGGTCGACGACCAACGCCAGGCCGGTGACGAGCAGTTGCTGCTGTGCCGGGGCTGGCCGCTACCGGGCTATCCGGGTTTGCAGTGGGGCCAGGCGTCCATGCATAAACTGCTCAGGCGCTGGAAACGCCAGCGTCCGGACGTGCTGTACATCGCCACAGAAGGACCGCTGGGTCTGTCGGCACTGCGCGCGGCCCGACGCCTGGGCATCTCGGTAGTCAGCGGCTTCCACACCAATTTCCAGCAATACACCCAACAGTACGGCCTCGGGCTGTTGAGTCGCGTGCTCACCCATTACCTGCGCTGGTTTCACAACCGCTCCAACCTGACCCTGGTGCCCAGCGTCAGCCAGCGCCTGGAACTGGAGCGACGACATTTCGAGCGCGTGGCGCTGCTGTCGCGCGGCGTGGACAGCCAGCTGTTTCATCCGGTCAAGCGCTCGGCGAGCCTGCGTGAGGCGTGGGGCCTGGGCGACGATGACATCGCCGTGATCCACGTCGGACGCCTGGCTCCGGAGAAAAACCTCGGGCTGCTCAAGCGCAGTTTCGCCACGCTGTGCAGCGCTTTCCCAGGGCGACGGATGAAACTGGTGGTGATCGGCGACGGCCCGCAGCGCTCCGCGCTGGAACAGGAACTGCCCGAAGCGATCTTTTGTGGCTCGCAACGCGGCGAGGCGCTGGCCAGCCATTATGCGTCCGGGGATGTGTTTGTCTTTCCGAGCCTGACCGAAACCTTCGGCAATGTGGTGTTGGAAGCGCTGGCGTCCGGGCTGGGTGTGGTGGCCTACGATCAGGCTGCGGCGGCGCAACATATTCGCCACGGCTACAACGGCGTGCTGGCAATGCCAGGGGACGAGGACGCGTTCTGCGATGCCGCCCGTTGGCTACTGGAAGAGCGCGAGACCTTGCGTTGCGTGAGGCTCAATGCGCGCCAGCATGCCAGTCGCCAGGGCTGGGCGTCGGTGATCGAGCAGTTCGAGGCGCAGTTGCGAGGGGTTTGTGTGGGTGAGCAGGTGATGCCTGCTGCGCCGACGGTGCGCTGAATCTTCAGAGAAGCTGAGGCCGCCATCGCGAGCAAGCTCGCTCCCACATTCGGTCCCCAGGGAACACATATCTTGTGTTCAACCCAGATCCACTGTGGGAGCGAGCTTGCTCGCGATGGCGTCGAATCAGCCGCCGCTTAAACCAGGGTCATCAACGCCTCGCGACTGAACGGCAAGATCTCCTGCTCCCGCCCTTCACGGACTTTCTGCGCCCAGTCCGGATCCACCAGCAGCGCACGCCCCACCGCCACCAGGTCGAACTCGTCGTTGTTCAAGCGCTCCAGCAGTTTCTCCAGGCTGGCCGGTTGCGCGACTTTGTCGGTGTTGACCATGAACTGCAGGAACTCGCCATCCAGGCCGACGCTGCCGACGGTGATGGTCGGTTTGCCGGTGAGCTTGCGGGTCCAGCCGGCCAGGTTCAGCTCGGAGCCTTCGAACTCCGGCTCCCAAAAGCGCCGTGTCGAGCAGTGGAAAATATCCACGCCGGCGTCAGACAATGGCTTGAGGAATTCTCCCAGGGCTTCAGGGGTCTGCACCAGACGCGCGGTGTAGTCCTGCTGTTTCCATTGGGAGAAGCGGAAAATGATCGGGAAACCTTCGCCCACCGCCGCGCGCACGGCACGGATCAATTCGATCGCAAAGCGCGAGCGGTTGGCCAGGCTGCCGCCGTAACCGTCGGTGCGCTGGTTGCTGCCTTCCCAGAAGAACTGGTCCACCAGGTAGCCGTGGGCGCCGTGGATTTCCACTCCGTCCATGCCGATGCTTTGTGCGTCTTTTGCCGCCTGGGCGAACGCGGCGATGACGTCGTCAATGTCCGCCTGGGTCATGCCGTGGACCACCACCTGGCCGTCCTTGAGTTTTTCGCTCGGGCCATAGCCCGGCACGCTGGCGTCCGGCTCGGTGCCGATGCGTCGCACACTGCCCACATGCCAAAGCTGTGGAACGATCTTGCCGCCTTCGGCGTGTACCGCATCAACCACGTTCTTCCAGCCGGCCAGAGCGGCGTCGCCATAGAAATGCGGCACGTTCGGGTAGCCGTTGGAGGCCTTGTGCCCAACCGTCGTGCCCTCGGTGATGATCAGGCCGACCCCGGCCGCCGCACGGCGACGGTAATACTCGATGACCTTGGCATTGGGCACACCGCCCGGCGAAAAGGAACGGGTCATTGGCGCCATCACCACCCGGGTCGGCAACTCGAGCGCGCCGAGGTGGAAAGGTTTGAACAGGGCTTTTGCAGGCATGAGGCACTCCACGGGACGAAGTCACAGGTCGGATATGACGACGATAATATGGAGCATGGTAAGCGCTGGGTAGCACTATTGATTTGAATGATTAAGGATCAAAAGGGAGTGATGCGTACCGCAGCCTCGAGCACGCCCCTGTGGCGAGGGAGCTTGCTCCCGCTCGGTTGCGCAGCAACCGCAAAAAAACCAGGGCCGCTTCGCAGCCCAGCGGGAGCAAGCTCCCTCGCCACAAAGGGATCGCTACAAATTCTTGGGATCAAGCCAGCGCTTTTTCGATCGCCTGGATCACGGCAGGATCATCCGGCGCCGTACGCGGTGAGAAACGCGCCAGGACCCGACCGTCCTTGCCGAGCAGGAATTTTTCGAAGTTCCAGGTAATGTCCCCGGGAAACTCGGCCCCCTCGCCCGCCAGCAGGCGGTACAACTGGTGACGCTCATGACCGTTCACGTCCAGCTTGCTGGACAGCGGGAAGGTCACGCCATAGTTGAGGCTGCAAAAATCCTGGATTTCCTGCTCGGTCCCCGGCTCTTGCCCGGCGAACTGATTGCAGGGCAGGCCCAGTACGCTGAACCCCTTGGCCTTGTATTGCTGATAAAGATTTTCCAGCGCCGCGTACTGAGGTGTCAGGCCACATTTGGAGGCGACGTTGACCACCAGCACGACTTGCCCCTTGAACGGCGCCAGAGCAAGCTCCTGACCATCCAGGGCTTTGAGTTTAAGGTCGTGGAAAGCACTCATGACGAACTCCAGGTTTGCGGATCTTTTCGAAACAGCCATGGTTGATGCTAACAGCAACCGACTAAAAAGGCGCCGTATGGCGCCTTTCCAGTTCACTGGTCATTTGAGCGTAGCGCACAAATCAGTGGTGATGGCCGCCTTCGCCATGGACGTGACCATGGGCAATTTCTTCTTGGCTGGCGTCACGAATGTCGACGATCTTGACCTTGAAGTTCAAGCGCTGGCCGGCCAACGGGTGGTTGCCGTCAACGGTGACGTCGTCGCCTTCCAGGTCGCGGATGGTGACGATCTGCATCTGGCCATCGGGGGCAGAAGCGTGGAACTGCATGCCCACTTCCAGCTCATCGACGCCTTCGAACATGCTGCGGCTCAGGGTGCTGACCAGTTCGGCGGAGTATTCACCGTAAGCGTCTTCCGGCTCGACGGTAACGTTCAGGTCGTCACCGACCGTTTTGCCTTCCAGGGCTTTTTCCAAGCCCTGGATGATGTTGCCTGCGCCATGCAGGTAGACCAGCGGAGCGCCGCCGGCAGAGCTGTCGATGACCTCACCAGCGTCGTTGGTCAGGGTATAGTCGATGGAGACAGCCTTATTGGCGGCGATCAGCATGGGGCGAGACCTTTTGCATAAGAATGAAGAACGGACAAGTCTAAACAAGGATTTGCCCGAAAGCGAACGGAACCCGGACAAACGGGCCTGTTCGAACAGACCGACGGTCACCGGTTTCTATCAGGACGAGGACGGGCACTGGGTGGCCGAGCTGTCCTGTGGCCATACCCAGCATCTGCGCCACCAGCCGCCATGGCAGTCCCGCGCCTGGGTGCTGGACCCGGCGCAACGTATTGAAAAAATAGGCCAGCCCTTTGATTGCGGCTGGTGCGCTCAAGGCCCGGTTAGCGATAACCTTGGCAACTGAATTGTGGGTAGATGACCAGTCATAGGTCACGCCATCGGCCCCCCTAGAGAATCCGCATGCAAACTTTTTTTATCGCGCCCACCGATTTTGGTGTGGGCCTGACCTCCATCAGCCTCGGGCTGGTGCGTACCCTTGAACGGGCCGGGCTGAAAGTCGGCTTTTTCAAACCCATTGCCCAACCTCACCCCGGCGACACCGGGCCGGAACGTTCCACCGAACTGGTGGCCCGCACCCATGGCCTCAAGCCGCCGCAGCCCCTGGGCCTGGCGCACGTCGAGCGCATGCTCGGCGACGGCCAGCTTGATGAGCTGCTGGAAGAAATCATCACCCTTTACCAGCAAGCGGCCATCGGCAAGGACGTGCTGGTCGTCGAAGGCATGGTCCCGACCCGCAATGCCAGCTACGCCGCCCGGGTCAACCTGCACCTGGCCAAGAGCCTGGACGCCGAGGTCATCCTGGTGTCGGCGCCGGAAAACGAAGTACTGACCGAACTGTCTGGCCGGGTAGAGTTGCAGGCGCAGTTGTTTGGCGGCCCGAAGGACCCGAAAGTTCTCGGGGTGATCCTGAACAAGGTCCGCACCGACGAAAGCATGGAGGCGTTTTCCGCACGGCTCAAGGAGCACTCGCCCTTGCTGCGCAGCGGCGATTTCCGCCTGCTCGGTTGCATCCCGTTTCGCCCCGAACTCAACGCCCCGCGCACCCGCGACGTGGCCGACCTGATGGGCGCGCAGGTGCTCAATGCCGGCGACTACGAAACCCGGCGCATGAGCAACATCATCATTTGCGCCCGCACCATGCGCAACACCGTGGAACTGCTCAAACCCGGCGTGCTGGTGGTGACCCCCGGCGATCGTGACGACATCATCCTCGCCGTGAGCCTGGCGGCGATCAACGGCGTGCCACTGGCCGGCCTGCTGTTGACCAGCGACACCCTGCCCGACCCGCGCATCATGGATTTGTGTCGCGGCGCCTTGCAGGCGGGGTTGCCGGTGCTGTCGGTGAGCACCGGCTCCTATGACACTGCCAACCTGCTCAACGGTTTGAACAAGGAAATCCCCATTGATGACCGCGAACGTGCGGAGATCATCACCGATTTTGTCGCCAGTCATCTGGACGCCAGATGGCTGCACCAGCGCTGCGGCACGCCACGGGAAATGCGCCTGTCGCCAGCGGTGTTCCGCTATCAGTTGATCCAACGCGCCCAGGCCGCCAACAAACGCATTGTGCTGCCCGAAGGCAGCGAACCGTTGACCGTCCAGGCCGCCGCCATTTGCCAGGCCCGGGGCATTGCCCGCTGCGTGTTGCTGGCAAAACCGGCCGACGTCGAGGCAGTGGCCCGCGCCCAAGGTATCGAACTGCCACCGGGCCTGGAGATTCTCGATCCGGATTCGATTCGCGAGCGTTATGTCGAACCGATGGTGAGGTTGCGCAAGAGCAAAAGCCTGAACGCGCCGATGGCCGAGCAGCAACTGGAAGACACCGTGGTCATCGGCACCATGATGCTGGCCCTGGATGAAGTGGACGGGCTGGTATCCGGGGTCATCCATTCCACCGCCAACACCATCCGCCCGGCGCTGCAACTGATCAAGACCGCGCCAGGATGCTCGCTGGTGTCCTCGGTGTTTTTCATGCTGTTTCCCGAAGAAGTGCTGGTCTACGGCGACTGCGTGATGAACCCGCACCCCAGCGCTGCGGAACTGGCGGAAATCGCCCTGCAAAGTGCCGACTCGGCCGCCGCGTTCGGCATCACGCCGCGAGTGGCGATGCTCAGCTACTCCAGCGGTGAATCGGCCAGTGGCGAAGAAGTGGAAAAAGTTCGCGAAGCCACCCTGCTGGCCCACGAGGCCCAGCACGGCCTGTTGATCGATGGTCCGTTGCAATACGACGCCGCCGCCAACGAAACCGTGGCACGGCAATTGGCGCCCAACAGCCAGGTGGCCGGCCGGGCGACGGTGTTCATCTTCCCGGACCTCAACACCGGCAACACCACCCACAAGGCCGTGCAGCGCAGCGCCGATTGCGTCAGCCTCGGGCCGATGCTGCAAGGCTTGCGCAAACCGGTAAATGACTTGCCCCGCGGCGCCCAGGTCGACGACATCGTGTACACCATCGCCCTGACCGCGATCCAAGCCGCCAACCGACCTTTGGACATTTAAATGCTGGACTTCTTGCCTGCCCCCTTGCGCGGCGTCATTGCCTCGCTGCTGTTGGCGCTGAACACCATCGCCTGCTGCACGCCGCTGTTCATCGTGGCGATTTTCAAGCTGTTGCTGCCCTTCCCCACCGCCCAGCGCTTCACCGACTGGCTGATGGGGCACATCCACGAGGCCTGGATCAGCAACAACAAGGCCTGGATGAACCTGCTGCGTCGTACCCGCTGGCACCTCAGCGGCCTGGAGGGCCTGGACTACCAGCATTCGTACCTGATCACCAGCAACCACCAGAGCTGGGTCGACATCATGGTGTTGCAGTACGTGCTGAACCGACGCATCCGGCCGTTGAAGTTCTTTCTCAAGCAGGAACTGATCTGGGTGCCGGTGATCGGCCTGGCCTGGTGGGCGCTGGGCTTCCCGTTCATGAAGCGCTACTCCAAGGCTTACCTGGAAAAACACCCGGAAAAGAAAGGCAAGGACTTGGAAACCACCCGCAAGACCTGCGCGAAGTTTCGCGACAACCCTGTGGGCATTTTCAACTTCGTCGAAGGCACGCGCTTCACCGACAGCAAGCATGCCCAGCAGCAGTCACCGTTTCGCTACCTGCTCAAGCCCAAGGCCGGCGGCATCGCGTTTGTACTGGATGCCATGGGTGAGCAACTGGAATCGATCATCAACGTGACCATTCATTATCCGGGCGGTCGTCCGGGGTATTGGGATTTGCTCTGCGGCAACGTTGGAGAGGTGGTGGTGCATTTCCAGGAACTGAAGATCCCAGCGCAGTTCATTGGCAAGAACTACGACCAGGACGGCGTGTATCGCCTGGAGTTCCAGGGCTGGATCAACCAGTTGTGGCAGGACAAGGATGCGTTGCTTGCGCAGATGCATCGGGAGTATCCCTGCAAGTCTTGAGGCGCCTGTACTGGCCTCATCGCGAGCAAGCTCGCTCCCACATTTGCTCCACCGCTGACCATTGTGGGAGCGAGCTTGCTCGCGATAGCGTCCTTCAAGACAACAAAAAGCCCGCAGATGATCACTCATCTGCGGGCTTTTTGTTACAGCGACTTGCCTTAGATCGCCCCACGCTTGCGCAGCAGATCCAGCACCTGCTTGACGCTCTCTTCCAACGTCAGCGCCTGGGTGTCGATCACCAGGTCGGCATCCAGCGGCACGTCATACGCGAAGGACTCACCCGGGATGTTGTCGCCGGCGGCGGCATACAGCCCTTGCGGATCACGCTGGGCGCACACCGCTGGCGAGGCCTGGACGTAGACCGTCAGCAGACGCTCCTTGCCGATCAGGTCCTTCGCCTGCTCACGCCCTTCGGCATTCGGCGCAACGAACGCGGCGAGGGTCAGCAGGCCGGCTTCGTTGAACTGACGGGCGACATGAGCCGCCCGGCGCCAGTTCTCGGTACGCCCGGCGCGATCCTGCGGCAAGCCCTTGTTCAGGTCATGGCGCAGGTTCTGGCCATCGAGGACAAAGACCGCACGGCCCGAGTCGAACAACTTGCGCTCGACCGCATAGGCCAGCGTGCTTTTGCCAGCGCCCGACAGGCCACTGAACAGGACCGTGGCCGGTTGTTGGCCGAAGCGCTGGGCGCGTTCTTCCACCGACACATGGGCCAGTTTGCCGTGGTGCGTGCTGCTGCCGTGAGCCAGCGGCTGGGCGACGATCATGCCGGCACCGACCGTGCCGTTGGTCAGGCGATCGATGACGATGAACGCACCAGTGGTGCGGTTGCTCTCGTAACCGTCCAAGGCGATCGGCGCATCCAGGGCGATCTTCACCTTGCCGATTTCGTTGAGCTGCAATGCGCTGGCCGGACCTTCTTCAAGGGTGTTCACATCCACCTTGTTGACGATGCTGGCAATCGAGCCCGGCACGTAGCTGGTGGCGCGCTTGATGTCGTATTTCTTGCCCGGCAGCATCGGTTCTTCGGCCATCCACACCAGCATCGCTTCGAAGCTGTCGGTGACCGGCGGCACGTTGTCGGCATGCACCAGCAGGTCGCCACGGGAGATGTCGATTTCGTCTTCCATGGTCAGCGTTACCGCCTGGCCAGGACCTGCATGTTCCAACTCGCCTTCGAAGGTGACGATGGATTTCACGCGGCTGCTCTTGCCCGACGGCAGCACCACCACTTCGTCGCCCTTGTGCACGATGCCGCTGGCAAGGGTGCCGGCGAAACCGCGGAAGTTCAGGTTCGGACGGTTGACGTACTGCACCGGGAAACGCAGGTCGGTGAAGTTACGGTCGCCCGCCACTTCCACGGTCTCGAGGATTTCCATCAGTGACTGGCCGGTGTACCACGGCGAACGCTCGGACTTGTTCACCACGTTGTCGCCCTTGAGGGCAGACATCGGCACGAAGTGCATGGTAGTGGGTTTCATCTTCAAGCCTTCGGCGAACTTCAGGTAGTCGGCCTTGATCGACTCGAACACGCCCTGGTCGAAGTCCTTGAGGTCCATCTTGTTGATGGCCACGACGATGTGCTTGATGCCCAGCAACGAGGCGATGAAGCTGTGGCGACGGGTCTGGGTCTGCACGCCGTAGCGCGCGTCCACCAGGATGATCGCCAGGTCACAGGTGGAGGCACCGGTGGCCATGTTGCGGGTGTACTGCTCATGGCCGGGGGTATCGGCGATGATGAATTTACGCTTGGCGGTGGAGAAATAGCGGTAGGCGACATCGATGGTGATGCCTTGCTCGCGCTCGGCCTGCAGGCCGTCGACCAGCAACGCCAGGTCGATATCGTCACCGGTGGTGCCGACTTTCTTCGAATCGCGGGTGATGGCTTCCAGGTGATCTTCGTAGATCATCTTGGAGTCGTGCAGCAGGCGCCCGATCAGGGTGCTCTTGCCGTCGTCGACGTTACCGCAGGTCAAAAAGCGCAGCAGCTCTTTACGCTCGTGCTGGCCCAGGTAGGCGAGGATGTCCTCGCTGATCAAATCAGATTGATGCGACATGACAGCCCCTTAGAAATAACCTTGACGTTTTTTATCTTCCATCGAGCCTGCGCCATCGTGGTCGATGACCCGGCCCTGGCGCTCGGAAGTTCGCGTCAGGAGCATTTCCTGGATGATGTCCGTCAGGCTTTCGGCCTCGGACTCCACCGCGCCCGTCAACGGGTAGCAGCCAAGGGTACGGAAACGCACTTTCTTCTTGACGATACGGGCTTTGTCTTCGTCGGACAGGTGCTCGAGGATGCGCTCGTCGTCAATCATGATCAGCGTGCCGTTCTTCTCGATCACTTCACGCTCGGCGGCAAAGTACAGCGGCACGATCGGGATGCCTTCAAGGTAGATGTACTGCCAGATGTCCAGCTCGGTCCAGTTCGACAGCGGGAATACCCGGATCGACTCGCCTTTGTTGACCTTGCCGTTGTAGACGTTCCACAACTCCGGGCGCTGGTTCTTCGGGTCCCAGCGGTGCTTGCTGTCGCGGAACGAGTACACGCGCTCCTTGGCGCGGGATTTCTCTTCATCGCGACGGGCACCGCCGAACGCGGCGTCGAAACCATATTTGTCCAAGGCCTGCTTGAGGCCTTCGGTCTTCATGATGTCAGTGTGCTTGGCACTGCCGTGGGTGAATGGGTTGATGCCCTGCGCCACGCCGTCCGGGTTCACATGGGTGATCAAATCCAGGCCCAGTTCCTCGACCATGCGGTCGCGGAACTTGTACATTTCCTGGAATTTCCAGCGGGTGTCGACGTGCATCACCGGAAACGGCAGCTTGCCGGGGAAGAACGCCTTGCGTGCCAGGTGCAGCATCACGGCGGAGTCTTTACCGATGGAGTACAGCATCACCGGGTTATCGAACTCGGCGGCCACCTCGCGGATGATGTGGATGCTTTCCGCCTCCAGCTGTTTCAGATGCGTCAGTTTGTCGACCATGGCTACTCACGAAAACTTTCTTATGAACGGCCAGCGGGCCGTGTTCGAGCGGGGAATCCTAGCACAGCGACCTCTTCTAATCAGGGCGCCAACTAGATCGAAACAGCATATGGATATGCCCAGTGGTTCGGGCATTGCGGTGAGTTCTGGGGGAGCCAGTGAACTCTGTGGGAGCAAAGCTTTTTTTTGTGGGAGGCAGTGAACCCTGTGGGAGCAAAGCTTGCTCGCGATGACGTCGGCACAAGCAACGCCGCTATCGCGAGCAAGCTTTGCTCCCACAGGCTCGTTCCCATAAGGGTTCATCAGTGAATCAGATGGGATTCGGGCAATCGATGAAGATGTGCTCCAGGGCAAAGCGTCGCGCCAGATAATCACCCAGCGCCTGGACGCCATAGCGCTCGGTGGCATGATGCCCGGCGGCGATGAAGCTGATGCCGTTTTCCCGCGCGCTGTGGAACGTCTGCTCCGACGCCTCGCCGCTGAGGTACAGGTCGACGCCGGCCAGCACCGCCTGATCGATATAGCCCTGGCCACCACCGGTGCACCAACCGACCCGGCGGATCATCTGCTCGCCTTCGATCAACAACGGCTCTCGCCCCATGACTTCCTGGACCTTGCGCGCGAAATCCCGCGCCGTCATCGGTTCGGACAGGGAGCCGACCATGCCGACGATCTTGGGGTTGTCCGGATCCAGCGGTCCCTCGACGGTGATGTCCAACTGGCGGGCCAACTGCACGTTATTGCCCACCTCAGGGTGCAAGTCCAAAGGCAAGTGATAGGCCAGCAGGCTGATGTCATGCTTGAGCAACGTCTTGAGGCGACGCTGTTTCATGCCGGTGATGCAAGGGTTTTCGCCCTTCCAGAAGTAACCGTGATGCACCAGCACCAGATCAGCCTCGGCCTCGACGGCAGCGTCGAGCAACGCCTGGCTGGCGGTGACGCCGCTGACGATGCGCATCACCTGGGGCGCACCTTCGACCTGCAGGCCATTAGGGCAATAATCGGCAATCCGGCTGCTGGCCAGGTAACGGTCCGCTTCTTCAACCAGGGTGTTCAGGGCTACGGCCATGAAAAGACTCCTAAATATCCCGTTCAGAGGCGCGCGCGGCCTCGTATAATGCGCGACATTATGGGCGGTCTCATACCGCCTGCAACCTTTGTAGGACGTGCTTAATGCTCAAGGCGCTGCGTTTTTCCGGCTGGCCGCTGTTGGCCGGCGTGCTTGTCGCTCTACTGATTATCCAGCGCTACCCGGAATGGGTGGGCCTGCCGAGCCTCGACGTCAACTTGCAGCAGGCGCCGCAAACCAAGGCGGTGCAACAGGGTCCGGTGTCCTATGCCGACGCCGTGACCACCGCCGCGCCAGCCGTGGTGAACCTGTACACCACCAAGGTCATCAACAAACCCAGCCATCCGTTGTTCGAAGACCCGCAATTCCGGCGCTTCTTCGGCGACAACTCGCCCAAGCAGAAGCGCATGGAGTCGAGCCTGGGGTCGGGCGTGATCATGAGCCCGGAAGGTTATATTTTGACCAACAACCACGTCACCAGCGGTGCCGACCAGATAGTGGTGGCCCTCAAGGACGGCCGCGAAACCCTGGCCCGGGTGATCGGCAGCGACCCGGAAACCGACCTCGCGGTGCTGAAGATCGACCTCAAGAACCTCCCGGCCATCACCATCGGCCGCTCCGACAGCATCCGCATCGGCGACGTGACCCTGGCCATCGGCAACCCGTTCGGCGTCGGCCAGACCGTGACCATGGGCATCATCAGCGCCACCGGGCGCAATCAGTTGGGCCTGAACAACTACGAGGATTTCATCCAGACCGACGCCGCGATCAACCCCGGCAACTCCGGCGGCGCGCTGGTGGATGCCAACGGCAACCTCACCGGGATCAACACGGCGATCTTCTCCAAGTCCGGCGGCAGCCAGGGCATCGGTTTCGCCATTCCGGTGAAGCTGGCGATGGAGGTGATGAAGTCGATCATCGAACACGGCCAAGTGATTCGCGGCTGGCTGGGCATTGAAGTCCAACCGCTGACCCAGGAACTGGCGGAGTCCTTCGGCTTGTCCGGGCGGCCCGGCATCGTGGTGGCGGGGATTTTCCGCGACGGCCCGGCGCAGAAGGCCGGCCTGCAACTGGGCGATGTGATCCTGAGCATCGATGGCGAGCCGGCCGGCGATGGCCGCCGCTCGATGAACCAGGTGGCGCGGATCAAGCCCACCGACAAGGTGACGATCCAGGTCATGCGCAACGGCAAGGAGCTCAAGCTCACCGCTGAAATCGGCCTGCGCCCACCGCCGGCGCCGGTGGTGCTCAAGGAAGAGCAGTAAGCCGCGTCATAGCCGACTAGCGCGAATCGATCGTTCCCACGCTCCTGCGTGGGAATGTCGCCTGGGACGCTCTGCGTTCCACTGCTGGAAGTGACGCAGAGCGTCACGGTATGCATTCCCACGCAGAGCGTGGGGACGATCATCTCATCCTGACTCACCTGAAAATACAGATAGCATAAATTCTCATTAGTAGTGTTATATTGTTTCAATACTAAAAATTGGAACAACATAACATGTCATCCCTGAAACGGATTTCCGTTGCCAGTCTCGCCCTGGGCTTGCTCGCCGATCCCGCCTACGCCGAAGAAAGCCAACCCCTGGAACTGGACGCCATCACCGTGACGTCCGACTACGAATCCGCCACCGGGCCTGTCACAGGCTATCGCGCCACCCGCTCTGCCAGTGCCACCAAAACCGACACGGCCTTGCGCGACATCCCGCAATCGATCAGCGTGATTCCCGCCAGCGTGCTCAAGGACCTGGGCAGCACCAACGTCGAACGGGCATTGGAATACGCCGGCGGTGTATCGAAGCAGAACAATTTCGGTGGCCTGACGCTCTACGAATACAGCGTGCGCGGCTTCACCACATCGGAGTTCTACAAGGACGGCTTCAGCGCCAACCGCGGTTATCCGAGTACCCCGGACGCGGCGAACATCGAACGCATCGAAGTGCTCAAGGGCCCGGCAGCCAGCCTGTATGGCCGGGGCGATCCCGGCGGTACGGTGAACATAGTCACCAAGAAACCCCAGCCCGAAGCCTTCACCACCTTGCAAACCAGCGCCGGCAGCTGGGATCGCTACCGCACCGCGCTGGACGTCAACACGCCACTGGACACCGAAGGCAACCTGTTGTCGCGGGTCAACCTGGCGGTCGAGGATAATCACAGCTTTCGCGATCACGTCGACAGCAAGCGCGTCTTCGTCGCGCCTTCCATCAGTTGGCAATTGAGCCCTGACACCCGGTTACTGGTGGAAAGCGAAATCGTGCGCCACAGCTCGACGTTCGACCGAGGCATCGTCGCCCCGAACAATCGCTGGAGCGGCGTTTCCCGCTCGACCTTTTTGGGCGAGCCCAACGACGGCGACATCGACAATCACAACAACATGCTCCAGGCCGCCCTCGAACATCAGCTCAACGAC
The DNA here is from genome assembly GCF_052112205.1 of Pseudomonas sp. Lb2C2. Classification (NCBI taxonomy): domain Bacteria; kingdom Pseudomonadati; phylum Pseudomonadota; class Gammaproteobacteria; order Pseudomonadales; family Pseudomonadaceae; genus Pseudomonas; species Pseudomonas sp. Lb2C2. The sequence goes on from NZ_JAUTYW010000005.1 coordinate 643,326, forward strand.
ACCTGGCAGCTGCGCCTGGCCAGCCATTACAAGCAGGGTGAACTCTGGGGCTTCGCCTCCGAAGCGCGCCCGCTGAACGCCGATGGCCACACGGTGGACCGCCGCTATCGCGAGCGCGACAACGATTGGCACGACAGCATCACCCAGTTGGAATTGCGTGGTCTGTTCGACCTCGGCCCGTGGCAGCACGAACTGCTGATCGGCAGTGAATACGAGGATTACCGCAAGAACGAGCGCGTGACCAACATCGCCGGCGCTTACCCCATCGACATCTATCAGCCGGTCTACGGCCAGCCGAAACCCAATGGCGATCGTACCGGCACGGATTTTTTCGAGCGTGTGCAAAGCCGCGCATTGAACCTGCAGGACCAGATCGTCTTCACCGACAAGTTGCGGGGCATGCTCGGGGTGCGCTATGAGCATTTCGAGCAGAGCATCGACGATCACACCCGCAATCGCACCAACCGCCAACGCCACGATGCCCTGACGCAGCGGGCCGGCCTGCTGTATCAACTGACGCCCGAGGTTGGCCTGTTCGCCAACGCCTCCACCTCGTTCAAACCCAACAATGGCCTGGATGCCGGCGGTAAATCCTTCGACCCCGAAGAAGGCGTCGGCTATGAAGTGGGGATCAAGAGCGAATTGTTCGACGATCGCCTGAGCACCACCCTGGCGGCGTTCCATATAGAAAAGGAAAACGTCCTGGCCCAGATCGCCGGGACTGATTTCTACAGTGCCATGGGTAAGGCCCGCAGCCAGGGCATCGACCTGCAATTCACCGGGCAGGTGACCGACGCGGTGCGGGTAATCGGCGCCTATGCCTACATCGATGCCGAAGTGACCAAGGGTGACCAGGAAATTCCCACCGGCAGCCGGATCCTCGGCGTCGCCAAACACAGCGCCAGCCTGCTGGGGGTCTACGAATTCCAGGACGGCCACCTGCGCGATTCGGATGTCGGCGCGGCGTTCACGTACGTCGGCGATCGCTCGGGCGAAGCCGGCAAGGATTTCGAACTCCCGGCTTATCACACCGTGGACCTGCTGGCCCATTACAAAGCCAGCGATGACGTCACCGTGGGCCTGAACCTGAACAACGTCTTCGACGAAAAATACTACGAGCGCTCCTACAGCAACTACTGGGTTACCCCCGGCGATCCGCGCAACTTCACTGTCAGCCTCACCCTCGATCTATAAAGGAAGTCAGCATGAAATACCCCAAGACCTTCGCCCTGCTCGGCCTGCTCCTGGCCACACAAGCCTCGGCCCATGGCCTGTGGACCGAACAGCGTCGCGGCAACATCGAAGTGATCTACGGCCACGGCGCCGAAGACAATGCCTTCAAGGCGCAGAAAGTCAGCGGCGCCTGGGCCTATGACCTGGGCGGCAAGATGATCCCGGTCACGGTAGAGCGCCTGCAGGACCACGCCCGCCTGCAACCGCTCAAGCCGCCCGCGGTGCTGGCCGTGGCGCTGGACAACGGCATGTGGTCCCAAACGGCCGACAAGAAGTGGATCAACGAAGGCCGCAGCAAAGTGTCCGGGGCGATCGAGTCGACCCACACGTTCAAGTACAGCCTGGCGATCTATGAGCCGGGGGCGAAACTGCCGGCGCTGGCACCGATCAAGTTCGTGATCCTGCCGGAAGTCGACCCGCTGACCGTTGGCCCGGGCCAGTCATTGCCGGTACGGGTGCTGCTGGATGGCAAACCGGTGGCCGGTGTGAAACTGGTGGGCGACTACCGCAGCGCACCGAACACCGTATCGACTGAAACCGACGCAGAAGGCCGGGCCAAGGTGCTGGTGCGCAACGAAGGCTTGAATGTGATCGCGGCGCAAATGGAAATTGCCCTCAAGGACAACAAGGACGTGGCCACCCGCGGCGTGTTCACCTCGTTGACCTTCCTGGGCGAACCGCATCACGAGTAACGCCCAAAATCTATTGTGGGAGCGAGCTTGCTCGCGATGACGGCAGATCAGCCAGCATCGAGGTTGACTGACATGACGCCATCGCGAGCAAGCTCGCTCCCACAGGGGATAGGCGGTGAACACATTTTTTGTGAACACCCGCAGCCTATTGCGGGAGCGAGCCTGCTCGCGATGAGGCTGGTACAAGCGCCGCAAAACTCAAGCTGGGGTCAAGCACTCCGGCCCATTGAGTTTCGGATCATTGACCATGTTGGCCAACACCCGCTCGCGCAATGGCGCCGGCTCGCTTGCCAGCAGCCCTTGCAAGGCATGCAGCGGTGTCTCGGGGTCGAGCCACAGGCGCTGGCCTTCTTCGTCCAGGATCAACGGCCGGCGCTGGCCCGCTGCCGGCTGGGTAATGACCGCCGTGCTCAGCCACACCTGTTCCTGTACCGGATACGCCTCCCAGATCGCGGCAAAAAACAGCGATGAACCCTCTCCCGGCGTCAGCCAGTACGGACGCTTGCGCGTGCCACCGCGCCACTCATAGAAACCATTGGCCGGCAGCAGGCAGCGGCGCAGACGCAAGGCCTCGCGGAACATCGGCTGCTCGGCCACGGTTTCGGCCCGGGCGTGTGCTGGCGTGCGGGACAGGTCGGTCAGCCACGGCGGCGTCAGGCCCCAGCGCGCCCGGGCCAGTTCGCGCTGGCCCTCGGCGCCGGCCCGCAGGATCAACACCGAATCGTTGGGCGAAATATTCCATTGGGCCTTCTGATCGGCGGGAAAGCCGGGCAAGGCCGCGAAGGTGGGGTTCCAGCGAAACAGGGCATAACGTCCACACATGGGGCAACACGACTCTTGATCGAACGAACGAACGCCAGCCTAACAGACCAGCGTGCCAGGGTAGCTGTCCGGTTCATCGCCGGGCAGCGGCAGCGCGGCATTGTACGCGGCGATCAACTCCCGGGCGTATTGCGCCTGATCGTCTTCCACCGCCAGCCCGAGCAATCCATACATCGGCAGTTCCCCCGCGCCACCGACCAGATCCCGCCCCACCAGGTGCGCCGTGATGCCCTCACTGGCAAGCATCCCCTGCAGCAACTCGCCTTCCATCAGGTTTTCCAGCTCGTAGATTCGCTGCATCGGTGTTGCCCCCGTCAGTCGTTTTCGCTGAAGACCTCGAGATGCCATTCCTCACCATGTACCTGCAGGACAAAGGTGATTGGCCGGCAACACACCTGACAATCCTCGATGTAGGTCTGGTCGCCGCCGGACAAGTCCACGGATGTCTCAACTTCCTCCCCGCAATAGGGACATTCATAACGAGCGCTTTCCAGCATCGCGGTCTCCCAGGTGACTTGTGCGTATAATCGCCGGTCTATTTGCAGGGCTATTTTTGTCTGGCTTATCTTCCAGGCCGTGCCCTGTCGGTTTTTCGATCGAACCTTTACTTACCCTAGCCGTTTCCTACAAGAGAGCATGATGGGCGAATTCGATGCCATCCGACCTTACGACGACAGCGAAGTCCCAGCGGTGCTGGCACGACTGCTTGGCGACAAGGCGTTTCTAGATATCCTCACCCACTTCCGCTTCCCACGCCTGGCCGGCGCCTTCGGCTGGATGCTCAAACCCCTTATAGCGCAAAGATTGCGCCGTGAGTTCGCCGGAGTGACATCGGTCGCCACGTTGCAGGACAAGGTGGAGTTCTACGTCGACCACACCATCGAGCGCGCCACCGATGGCGTGACCTATACCGGGGTGGAGCAATTCAAGTCCGGCAGTGCGTACCTGTTCATCGCCAACCACCGCGATATCGTGATGGACCCGGCCTTCGTCAACTATGCCGTGTACCACGCCGGCCTGCCGACCCCGCGCATCGCCATTGGCGACAACCTGCTGCAAAAGCCTTTTGTCAGCGACCTGATGCGCCTGAACAAGAGCTTCATCGTGCACCGCTCCATCACCGGCCGGCGGGAAAAAATGGCGGCGTACCAGTTGTTGTCGGCGTACATCAACCATTCGATCCGCCACGACTGCGCCTCGATCTGGATCGCCCAGGCCGAAGGGCGGGCCAAGGACGGTGACGACCGGACCGAATCGGCGATCCTCAAGATGTTCCACATGAGCCGCAAGGACGAGCCGTTCGGCGAGGTGATCCAGTCACTGAATCTCACACCGGTGTCGATCAGCTACGAATACGACCCGTGCGACCAGGCCAAGGCCCGCGAGTTGTACATCCGCGCCACCACCGGCACCTACACCAAGGCACCGGGCGAGGACGACGTGAGCATCGCCAAGGGCATCACCGGCTACAAGGGCCGGGTCCACGTGAACTTCGCCGCGCCCATCACCGAGCTGTTCGAGGACACCAAGCAATTGGCCCAGGAAATGGATCGGCAGATTCTCGGCGGCTACCGCCTGTTCCCAGTGCACTACCTGGCTTATGCCCAATGGGCCGACGCCGACCCGCAGTTGCAGGTGCCCACGGCGGCCGAGGTGTTTGGCGCCGAAGAGCTGGCCAAGGCCCAGGAAGAATGGCAACGCCGGCTGGACGCTTGCCCGCCGGAACACCGGCCGTTCCTGGTGCTGCAATACGCAACGCCGGTGCGCAATCAGTATCGGGTCAAGGCGGGGTTGGCGCTTTAAGCGATAGGTTTGAGGACACGGGTTCCCTGTGGCGAGGGAGCTTGCTGTGGCGAGGGGATTTATCCCCGCTGGGCTGCGTAGCAGCCCCGAGATCTCGGGCTAGCCCAAGGGCTTGCGAGTGCTACGCACTCGAGCGGGGATAAATCCCCTCGCCACAAAGAAGTACACTCGACACGGATTGCTTCATCAGAACTGCGTACTGATCCACGACACCAGCAACGCCAGCGCCAGGCAACCAAAGCCAAACCGGTAGAAAAACCGGTTCATCCGCTGAGTGGCCAGATCCAGCAGCGCTTCAAATCGTTCGTTGCCATCGCGATTGCGTGCTTCAAGGCAGGCCCGTGCCCGTTGTTCACGACGGCGCGTCGCATGCAGCACCCAGCCGCCCGGGCAGGCAAACAGCAACGCGAGCAGGTTGATCAGTTTGGCGGGGTGGGCGGCGAACAACGAAAGCAGATGCGACGACATTACGAACCTCAAGCGAAAAACGGACAGGGCACGTCCGTGGCCTACGAACAGGGCGCGGATTCTACCGAAAGCCTGCCGCCCTGCGCCGCTTTTTCCGACCAGTAACGATCCCGCCGCAACGCTGGGTTCTTTTGTGGCGAGGGAGCAAGCCCAGGGTTAATTTCACCCGTCACGGTTTCGTCATCTGATTAGGCCACTCTGTCGCCCTTCAAACCTGCACGGAACCCGTCATGCTGCACGCCGAAAACCAGGATCGCCTCTATCTCATCAGCCCAAGCGACGAACAACAGAACCTCGTCGGCAGCCTGTCCTTCAACGTGCAGGACCGACATTGGCTGGTGTATTGCGCCCTCGGCGGCCATCAACATGCCGACCTGCCGGAGACAGACCTGCTGACCGGGATCAGTGTGCTGGAGTTCTATTCCCAGGCAGCCTGAGAATCTCGCCCATAAAAAAACCCTGTGGGAGCAAGCTCCCACAGGGTTTATGAGGCCTTGTTACTTACTCAGCCAGCACCTGGCCAATGGTCGGGTCCTTGAACAGCCGGGTCAGGGCATCGCTCAAGACGTCGCTGACCAGTTTGGTGTTGGTGTCCTGGTTAGGCGCCATGCCGAAGCGCTGGTCCAGGGAAGCACCGTAACGACCGCTGTAGCGGCGGTTGGCGTTCTGCACGTCGGAGCGGAAGGTCGCGCCGATGGTGGCTTCGGTCACGTACATGCCTTCCTTGGGCGACTGGTACTTGAGCTCGGCCAGGGTCACCGTCAGTTGCGGTGCATTCAAGGCATTGGCGGTCGGCGTAAAGCCCAGCAAACGCACGGCGGCTTCAGCCTGGGCCTGCAGCTTGGGCAGGATCTGCGCGCCCTGCACCGTGATCACACTGGTTTCCGGATACAGCCCACCACGGGTGCCGAGCGTCGGCGACGGACGACCGTCCACCACCCGCACCACCACCGGCTGGCCACGACCCACAGGCGCCAGTTGGGCATTGAGCTTGGGCTCCGGGTTAAGTTGTTGCGGGCTGTGGGCGCAACCGACGAGGGTCAGACTGGTCACAGCGATCAAACCGAACAACAGGCGTTGCAACATGCTCTTCTCTCCAGAATCGGGCACAAACAGGCCGGCAGTATAGCGGTGCGCCATCGCGGTGAACTAGAGACTTGCGATGAATACTGAAATGTCTGACACGGGCCGTGGTTGCCGGTTCCTGTCACCCCACTGTCATGGTCCTTACACCGGCATGTCATGCCCCGCTGTCAGGCTTATCCCAAGCTCCCTGACCCGGTATTCGATCATGCGCTTCCTTATTTCCCTGTTTACCCCGCGCCCTCATCACCGCAGCTTCGCCCTGCTCGATCGCAACGGCCGTTGCCAGGCGTTCAAGCAGTGCAGCCTGCAACCCATGGGCGAAGGCTGGGTGGAAATCGACGAGATCCGTCTCAACTGGCTGCACCAGCCATTGCCAGCCAGCGCCCGCGTGCAACCGCTTCGTGCCCGCGCACGCAACCGGCAGCTGTTGACCATCTGACCGGACGGCTAATAAAAGTCATTAAACACGACCATTTCCCTGCGTTTCTTCGATACAATCTCCCCCCGATTATAAGGACGTCTCCTGATCGGGCCTCGCAACACCGCTGATGCGCTGGTATTGGCACCCCGCAACGCCCACAGAGAGCCGCCCACACAGATCGAGTGAAGCTGGCGCGCTTGCTGTTCCTCCAGGCAAATCACCACTTTTCGCGAATCTGCAGAGCTGTCATTACGCTCGGTCACTGAGCTGTCTGCCCGTTTTGCCTGTCATGTACTACATGGGGGCAACCAAACCGGGCGCAGTGCCAGGCTGGGACAGCCCTTTTTTGAGGTTCACGTCTTCAAAAGAGCGTGAAAAAACGGGTTTTCACAACTTCACGAGAGTGTGGCGAGCAAATGAATAGTTTTGCGTCTGAACAAGCACCATTAGCGTCTGAAACAGCCCAACGACACAGGACCGGATATCGCTCAAGAACCGGCGCCTGAAGCCTGTCCGCTACGGATTTGGTTGCACGAACGGATGTCTCGGCCATAAGTCGAATTGCCTGCCCGGCGCTTAAATGAGTTCATGTGACTCTTGAGGCCAGGCTGCATGCATCCGCAGTAGGTGCGAAAAATTGCGAAGATTCGGACATGGCGATCCTGGCCATGGATAACTGGGGCGCAACTGACCTGCCCCGCCTCTCTTGGCCGCTATGCCGACAATTTGGTGCTGCAGATTTTGGAGACGCGTTAAATGGCGCATAACGAAGCAGTCGATGTAGTTCTGGTAGGGGCCGGTATCATGAGTGCCACCCTGGCCGTACTGCTCAAGGAGCTCGACCCCGCGATCTCGCTGGAAGTCGTCGAGCTGATGGATTCCGGTGCCGCGGAGAGTTCCAACCCGTGGAACAACGCCGGTACCGGCCACGCCGGGCTGTGTGAGCTCAATTACACGCCCCAGGCGGCCGACGGCAATGTCGACATCAAGAAAGCCGTGCACATCAATACCCAGTTCGAGGTGTCGAAGCAGTTCTGGACGTACCTGACCAAAAAAGGCACGTTCGGCTCCTCCAAGTCCTTCATCGCCCCGGTGCCACACCTGAGCTTCGTGCAAGGCGAGAACGGCGTGTCGTTCCTGAAGAAGCGCTTCGAGCTGATGCACCAGCATCACGCCTTCGCCGACATGGAATACACCGAGGACAAGGCCCGGATGGCCGAGTGGATGCCGCTGATGATGCCTGGTCGGCCGGCCGATGAGGTCATCGCCGCCACCCGTGTCATGAACGGTACCGACGTCAACTTCGGCGCCCTGACCAACCAGTTGCTCAAGCACCTGACCAGCGCCCCGGACACCCAGGTCAAATACTGCAAGCGCGTCACCGGCCTCAAGCGCAACGGCAGTGGCTGGACCGTGAGCATCAAGGACGTCAATTCCGGCAGCAGCCGCGATGTCGACGCCAAGTTCGTGTTCCTCGGTGCCGGCGGTGCGGCGTTGCCGCTGCTGCAAGCCTCGGGCATCGAGGAAAGCAAGGGCTTCGGCGGCTTCCCGGTCAGCGGCCAGTGGCTGCGTTGCGACAACCCGGAAGTGGTCAAGCACCACCAGGCCAAGGTCTACAGCCAGGCCGCCGTGGGCTCGCCGCCGATGTCGGTGCCGCACCTGGACACCCGTGTGGTCGATGGCAAGAAATCCCTGCTGTTCGGGCCGTACGCCGGTTTCACCACCAAGTTCCTCAAGCACGGCTCGATCATGGATCTACCGCTGTCGGTACGCGCCGGCAACATCGGCCCGATGCTGGCCGTGGCCCGGGACAACATGGACCTGACCAAGTACCTGATCAGCGAAGTGATGCAGTCCATGGAACAGCGCCTGGAATCCCTGCGTCGCTTCTACCCCGAGGCGAAAGCCGAGGACTGGCGCCTGGAAGTGGCCGGCCAACGGGTGCAGATCATCAAGAAAGACCCGAAGAAAGGTGGCGTCCTGCAGTTCGGCACCGAACTGGTGGCGGCCAAGGACGGCAGCCTCGCCGCCCTGCTCGGCGCATCTCCAGGTGCTTCGGTGACCGTGTCGATCATGCTGGAACTGATCGAGCGCTGCTTCCCGGACAAAGCCAAGGGCGAGTGGGCTGCCAAGCTCGCAGAAATCTTCCCGGCCCGGGAAAAAGTGCTGGAAACCGACGCTGCGCTGTATCGCAAGATCAATGCGCAGAACAACATCGCGCTGGAGCTGGTTGAAGAAAGCAGCGAGACCCAAAGCTACGCTTGATTTGATCGCATAAAAAAACGCCCCGTTCTCCATGAGAGCGGGGCGTTTTTTATGGGTGACGCTTTCGTGGCGAGGGAGCTTGCTCCCGCTGGCCTGCGAAGCAGGCCCAGGATCAATCAGCCACGCGCCTTCTCGATCAATTCGATGTAATCCTCAGCATTACGCTGGTCGCGAACCAGCGCGACGAAATCGTTGCCGTGCTCATCCTTGCCATTGAGGTCATGGCCGGCCTCGACGAAGAACGTCAGGAAACGCTCGAAATCGTCGACCCGCAGGCCACGGTAGGCCTTGATCAGTTTGTGCAGCGACGGCGAAGTGGCATCGACCGGTTCGAAATTGAGGAACAGCTTGATCTGTTCATCGCCAATCTCGTCGCCAATCACTTGTTTCTTGTCTTTACGCATTGCCGGCTCCAGCTCGCACAGTTCACGGGGCGGGCAGTTTACCCCCGGCAGGCCCCGGGGCTCAACGCAGGCGTTCGGCACCGGTGTGCAGGTCGGCCCAGATATGGCCGTTGGCGTAGGTGAGAAACTGCACATAGACCGTGTTGTTGCGCAGCAGATCGATGACCACCCGGTACTGGGCCTGTGGATAAGACAGCGTCAGGGTCTTGCTCGCCTCGTCGAAGACCGGTTTCTTCAGGCTTTTGCTTTCGCCGTCGAAGTTGAGGATCACCTGGTTGATGGTCGCCCCTTTGTTCATCGGCTTGCCCTTGAGACGGACCAGCAAGGGTGAAGTGACCGGAATCGGTTGCTGGTTGGACTGACGCTGGTTACCCAGTACCACCGAATACTCGGTCACTTGCAGTAACTGCTGCTGTTCAGGCTGTTCCTGGCGCACCATCAGGTCATCAGGCGGCAGGAACTGACTGTGCATCGGCGCAGCCACGACCGCCAAGGGCAGGCTGGAGATCAACAGCAAAGTGGCGCAGCGGCGGATCGATACACGCATGACAAGCTCCAGGGTCTTGGCCGGGCACTCTAGCATGAGCCTGAGCGGTAAAAATAACGATCCAGATCAATACATCCGCGCAACGAGCACGGCATACTCAAAGAGCCATCAGCCCCGGTCTACCGACGCATGATCGTTCCCACGCTCCTGCGTGGGAATGCATCCAGTGACGCTCCGCGTCACATGGGGCGCGGAGCGTCCAGGGCGGCATTCCCACGCGGAGCGTGGGAACGATCTGTACAGGGCCAGTGCAGCCCCCCCTTGCGAGGAGTATTCATGTCTTTCTCCGCCCCACCGTTGTTTGCCGCCTGGCGCCAAACCTGGCGCGCCGGTTACACCCTTGAGCGCCTGCGTGGCGACCTGGTGGCCGGGCTGACCGTCGGCATCATCGCCATCCCACTGGCCATGGCCCTGGCGATTGCCGTTGGTGTCCCGCCGCAACATGGCTTGTACACGGTATTGGTGGCCGCACCCTTGATCGCCCTCACCGGCGGCTCGCGCTTCAACGTCAGCGGGCCGACAGCGGCGTTCGTGGTGATCTTGCTGCCCATCACCCAACAATACGGCCTCGGCGGTCTGTTGTTGTGCACCATGCTCGCCGGCCTGATTCTCATCACCCTGGGGTTGATGCGCGCCGGACGGCTGATCCAATACATCCCCTACCCGGTGATCCTCGGCTTTACCGCCGGGATCGGCGTGGTCATCGCCACCTTGCAACTCAAGGATCTGCTGGGGCTGACCACCGTCGGGCAAGCCAAGCACTACATCGAACAGTTGGGCGAACTGATCGTGGCACTGCCCAGTGCCCGACTCGGCGATGGCATCATCGGCGTCACGTGCCTGGCGGTGTTGATTGCCTGGCCACGTTGGGTACCGCGAGTTCCCGGGCATTTGGTTGCCTTGCTGGTCGGGGCCCTACTGGGACTGGCGCTGGAGCACGGCGGTTGGCCGGTGGCGACATTGGGTGAGCGTTTCAGCTACGTGGTCGATGGCATCAGCCATCCCGGCATCCCGCCGTTTTTACCGAGCTTCGAGTGGCCATGGAACCTGCCAGATGGCCAAGGCCATCCCCTGACGCTTTCCTATGACCTGATCCGCCAACTGCTGGGCCCGGCCTTCGCCATTGCCATGCTTGGCGCCATCGAATCGCTGCTGTGCGCCGTGGTAGCGGATGGCATGACCGGCAGCAAGCACGACCCCAATGCCGAGCTGATCGGCCAAGGCCTGGGCAACGTCGTGGCGCCGCTGTTTGGCGGTATCACCGCCACGGCGGCCATTGCCCGCAGTGCGACCAATGTGCGCAGCGGCGCCTCTTCACCGCTGGCCGCGATCATTCACAGCCTTGTGGTGCTGCTGGCGATGGTGCTGCTGGCGCCACTGTTCAGCTACCTGCCCATGGCTGCCCTGGCGGCGCTACTGGTGATAGTGGCCTGGAACATGAGCGAAGCCGGACACGTGCTGCATACCTTGCGCATCGCCCCGCGCAGCGACGTACTGGTGCTGCTGACCTGCCTTAGCCTGACCGTCCTGTTCGACATGGTCATGGCCGTCGCCGTCGGCCTGCTGCTGGCCGCCGGGCTGTTCATCAAGCGTATGAGCGAACTGACCGACAGCGCCGAATTGCCCCGTCACTTCCACCAGGCCCTGTTGGACATGCCCGAGCATGTGCGTTGCTACGGGATTCGCGGACCGCTGTTCTTCGGCGCGGCGGAAAAAGCCCTGGATGTGCTGCGCAAGTTCGATCCGGGGGTCCGGGTGGTGGTCGTGGAAATGAGCGCCGTGCCCATGCTGGACATGACCGCGCTGGCCGCGTTCGAAAACATCCTGAAGGATTACCGCAAGCAGGGCATCGGCCTGATCCTGGTCGCGACGGCGCCAAGGGTACGCCTGAAACTGCGCCGCGCCGGCATTCATCGCGAGCAGCGGCAATTGGCGTATGTGCAGACCCTGGAGCAGGCACGGGTCAAGAGCGAGCAATGGCTGGCTGCTGGCAGCACCGCTCATTCAAGGCTGGCTTGATCTGTAGTGAGGGTGCAGCTGAATTCATGTGGCGAACTGGGCGCGCATCCAGGCATGGTATTGCGCCACGCCGGCCTCGCCTTCACGGGGCGCCCAGTGGGCCAGTTCGCCCTCGCCCACGGGCCGGTAGGGGCCGGCCTTGCATTCGAACATCAGGCTGTCGGCTTCCAGCACCACCAATCCGTGATACACACCGGCCGGCAGGTCAACGCCGAGGCAATCGCCACCGGCCTGCAGGATGCGCTTGTCTACCACCGCGCCGGTTTCATCGAAGATCAATATCCCCAACCGGCCCTTGAGCACCAGCAAGGTTTCCGCCTTGTCGGCGCTCAGGTGGCGGTGCGGCGGGATGTAGGTCGAAGGCTGCAGCCCCACCGCCATGCGGTGGCACGGCTCATCCATCTCATGGAAGTTATGATGCTGCCGCCCACGAGGACTGGCCGCAGATTTTTCGGCCAAGTCATCGAACAGTGCATGATCCAGAAAGCTTGGCCGAGTCATCGATTACATGCCCTTGACGGCGAAAATGCCATTGGCGTTGCGCCAGTAACCTTTGTAGTCCATGCCGTAACCGAAGATGTAGCGGTCGATGCACGGAAGGCCGACGAAATCGGCTTTCAAGTCCGGACGGGCCTTGCGGTCGTGGTCCTTGTCGATCAGCACGGCGGTGTGCACGGCGCGGGCACCGGCGTGTTTGCAGAAGTCGATGATCGCGCCCAGGGTGTGACCTTCGTCGAGAATGTCGTCGATGATCAGCACGTCGCGGTCGATGAACGAGACTTCCGGCTTGGCTTTCCAGAACAGGTCGCCGCCGCTGGTTTCGTTGCGATAACGCGTCGCGTGCAAGTAGGACGCTTCCAGGGGGAAGTTCAGGTAGGTCAGCAGCTTGCCGGAGAAAATCAACCCGCCGTTCATGACGCAGAACACCACCGGGTTGGCCTCGGCCAATTGATCGTTGATTTGCGCACCGACACGGGCGATGGCCGCTTCGACTTCGGCTTCGGTGTACAGGCAGTCAGCCTCTCGCATGATTTGACGGATATGCTCGAGATCAGCGGACATGTCGCTCTCCAGGGGTAGCGGATCGGAAAAACCGGCAAAGGTACGCACCCCGCCCGGCCAGATCAAGCGTTTGTGGACTAACGTTCTGTATTGTCTATAGGACAACACCCTCGGATAGATTAATCTAGGCCGGTTTTTTTGCCCGCCGCCGGAGCCTTCCCCATGCCCATCCTCGAGATCCGCCATCCGCTGATCAGACACAAACTCGGCCTGATGCGCCGCGCCGACATTAGCACGAAGAACTTCCGTGAACTCGCCCAGGAAGTCGGCGCCCTGCTCACCTACGAGGCCACCAAGGACCTGCCGCTGGAGTCCTATGAAATCGACGGCTGGGCCGGTACGGTCCAGGTCGAGAAAATCGCCGGCAAGAAGATCACCGTGGTGCCGATCCTGCGCGCCGGCATCGGCATGCTCGAGGGCGTGCTGAGCCTGATCCCGGGGGCCAAGGTCAGCGCTGTGGGCGTGGCTCGCAACGAGCAGACCCTGCAGGCGCACACCTACCTGGAAAAACTGGTGCCGGAAATCGACGAGCGCCTGGCGATGATCATCGACCCGATGCTCGCCACCGGCAGTTCCATGGTCGCCACCATCGACCTGTTGAAAAAGGCCGGTTGCCGGGACATCCGCGCCATGGTGCTGGTCGCGGCCCCCGAAGGCATCAAGGCCGTGCACGATGCCCACCCGGATGTGACCATCTACACCGCGTCCATCGATCAGAAACTCAACGAACACGGCTACATCATCCCGGGCCTGGGCGATGCCGGCGACAAGATCTTCGGCACCAAGCAGAAGGACGCTTGAGCATGCAGGATGAGTTCAACGATCCGCTCTGGCGCCAGGTGCTGTCCGGCGCGCAGATGCTGTTCGTCGCCTTCGGCGCGCTGGTACTGATGCCGCTGATCACTGGGCTGGACCCTAACGTGGCGCTGTTCACGGCCGGCCTGGGAACGATCCTGTTCCAAATCGTCACCGGGCGCCAGGTGCCGGTGTTCCTGGCCTCGAGCTTTGCCTTCATCACCCCGATCATCCTCGCCAAGGGCCAGTTCGGCCTGGCTGCGACCATGGGCGGCGTGATGGCGGCAGGTTTCGTCTACACCTTTCTTGGCCTGGCGGTGAAGATCAAGGGCACCGGGTTCATCGACCGGCTGCTGCCGCCGGTGGTGATTGGTCCGGTGATCATTTCCATCGGCCTGGCCATGGCGCCGATTGCCGCCAACATGGCGATGGGCAAGGCCGGCGACGGCAGCGAGCTGATTCATTATCAAACCGCGATGCTGATTTCGATGCCGGCCCTGCTCACCACCCTCATCGTGGCGGTGTTCGGCAAAGGCATTTTCCGCCTGGTGCCGATCATTTCCGGCGTGCTGGTGGGCTTTGCCATGGCGTTTTTCTTCGGGGTCGTGGACACCGCGAAAATCGCCGCTGCACCCTGGTTCGCCCTGCCGGCCTTCACCGCGCCGGAATTCAACTGGCAGGCAATCCTGTTCATCGTGCCGGTGGCGCTGGCACCGGCCATCGAGCACATCGGCGGCGTGATTGCCGTGGGCAGCGTGACCGGTCGTGACTACCTGAAAAAACCCGGTCTGCACCGCACCCTGCTCGGTGACGGCATTGCCACCACCGCCGCCGGCCTGTTCGGCGGCCCGCCCAACACCACCTACGCCGAGGTGACCGGCGCGGTGATGCTGACCAAGAACTACAACCCGAAGATCATGACCTGGGCGGCGATCTTTGCCATCAGCCTGGCATTCATCGGCAAGTTCGGCGCGCTGCTGCAAAGCATCCCGGTGCCGGTGATGGGCGGGATCCTGTGCCTGTTGTTCGGTTCGATTGCGGCGGTGGGCATGAACACCTTGATCCGCCACAAGATCGACCTGGGCGAGGCGCGCAATCTGGTGATCGTTTCGGTGACGCTGGTGTTCGGCATCGGCGGCGTGCTGGTGGGCACCGGCACTGGCCCGGACGACTTCGGCCTCAAAGGCATCGCGCTGTGCGCGGTGGTGGCGATTGCGTTGAACCTGCTGCTGCCGGGCAATGATGGCTGGAAGCAGAAGAAGGCGGATGAACCGCTGCTGTAGATTCACCGCCTGCACTATTGTCATCGCGGGCAAGCCTTGCTCCCACAGGTTTTGAGTGGACCATGCTTGAGTGGTCAAGACAAAATCTGTGGGAGCAAGGCTTGCCCGCGATGCTTTTCGAGGTTTACAGAGCTATCGGCGCCCGTTCGCAGAGGGTACTCAACGCCTGCGCCCACTGCGGCTCATCATTAAGGCAAGGCACCAGCACCAACTCCTCCCCCCCTGCCTCGCGGAACTGCTCACGGCCGCGATCGCCGATTTCCTCCAGGGTTTCAATGCAGTCGGCCACGAACGCCGGGCACATCACCAAGATTTTCTTCACGCCGCTTTTGGCCAGTTCCTCCAGGCGTGCTTCGGTATAGGGTTCGATCCATTTGGCCCGGCCCAATCGCGACTGGAACGACACCGACCACTGGCCGTCCTTGAGCCCCATGCGCTGGGCGAACAGCTCGGCGGTGCGAATGCATTGCGCGCGGTAACAGGTCGCCATGACCTCCGGCGGCGCGTTCCTGCAGCAGTCGGCATCCTTGAAGCAATGAAACCCCGTGGGGTCGAGCTTGGTCAGGTGCCGCTCCGGCAAGCCGTGGAAACTCAACAACAGATGATCGTGCTCCTGCATAAGGTACGGCTTGGCGCTGGCCACCAGGGCGTCGAGGTATTCGGGCTGATCGTAGAACGGCTGGAGAATCGAGAACTGCACATCGAGTTTCTTTTCCCGCACGACCCGCTTGGCCTCCTCGATCACGGTGGTCACGGTGCTGTCGGCGAACTGCGGGTACAACGGCGCCAATGTGATTTTTTTATGACCCTGACTCGCCAGCCGCACCAGCGCCGATTCAATGGACGGCTCGCCATAACGCATCGCCAGTTCCACTGGGCCCTGGGTCCACTGCGCGGTCATGGCCTGTTGCAACCGACGACTGAGCACCACCAGCGGCGAACCCTCCTCCCACCAGATCGAGGCATAGGCATGGGCCGACTGCTCGGGACGCTTGATCAGGATCAGCGACACCAGCAAGCGCCGCACCGGCCATGGCAGGTCGATGACATACGGGTCCATCAGGAATTGATTGAGGTAGCGGCGCACATCGGCCACCGAAGTGGAGGCAGGCGAACCCAGATTCACCAGAAGCAACGCGTGATCGGTCATGCAACGTCCTATTTCAAAGGCGGCTGGACAAGTCTTCCAGGGCCGCAGGCAAATCAGTGAAGCGGAATGTGAAACCCGCCGCCTGCAATCGGGCCGGCGTGGCGCGCTGGCCGCCGAGCAACAACAAGGACAATTCCCCCAGCGCGACTTTCAACGCAAGTTCCGGCATCGGCACCACGGCTGGCCGATGTAATACATGCCCCAGGGCCTTGGCAAAATCGCGGTTGCGTACCGGGTTCGGAGCGCACGCATTATAAGGACCGCTGGCCTCAAAGCGGTGTAGAAGAAAATCAATCAGGGCGATTTGATCGTCAATATGAATCCACGGCATCCACTGCCGACCATTGCCGATACGCCCGCCCAGCGCCAGTTTGAATGGCAACAGCAACCGCGACAAAAAGCCGCCCTCGGCAGACAGGACCAGGCCGGTACGAACCAGCACCACGCGTATCCCCAACGCCTCGGCCCGTTGCGCGGTTTCTTCCCAGGCAATGCACAACTGGCTGGCGAAATCTTCGCTCACCGGCCCCGACTCCTCGGTCAACTCACGCTCGCCACCGTCGCCATACCAGCCCACCGCGGAACCGGAAATCAATACCTGCGGTTTCTGCTCGCAACGCTCCAGCCACGCCAGCAGAACTTCCGTCAACGTGATGCGACTGCTCCACAACAACATCTTGCGTTTGTGGCTCCAGGGCCGATCGGCAATCGGCGCTCCTGCGAGGTTGACCACCGCGTCCACCGACTCGACAATTTCATCAAGCTTGGCAACGCCTCGCACATCTGCCCCACAGATTTTCGCCACTTCTTCGGGTCGACGACTCCATACCGTCAAGCGATGTCCCTGCCCCAACCAGAGGCGGCAGAGCTGACGTCCGATCAAACCAGTACCGCCGGTCAGCAATATGTGCATGAGATGTTCCTCGCATCGCGTTTTACCCGGCCCATTAGTCTATTTTTATAAGCAGGGATTTTTCGTATCGGACAGGGTCTGTGTTTAACAATAGGACAACCTGTCCAAACGCGAACGGTAAAACTTATACCAAAAACCCGAATTGTACAGGTTTAAACGACGGCGTAGTCTGTACAGAAAGGTAAACGAGGCCCTCATGACTGTACCTATCGCAATCATCGGCACCGGCATCGCCGGACTTTCAGCCGCCCAGGCCCTGACGGAGGCCGGGCACATCGTTCAACTCTTCGATAAAAGCCACGGCAGCGGCGGACGCATGTCGAGCAAGCGCAGCGACGCCGGCGCATTGGACATGGGCGCGCAATACTTCACCGCCCGCGACCGCCGCTTTGTCACGGAAGTCCAGCGCTGGCAAGCCAACGGCTGGGCGGCGGAATGGAACCCGCAACTCTACAACTTCCAGAACGGACAACTGAGCCCATCGCCGGACGAACAGACCCGCTGGGTCGGCACGCCGCGCATGAGCGCCATCACCCGCGCCTTGCTCGACAAGTTGCAGGTGCAGTTTGCCTGCCGGATCACCGAAGTCTACCGCGGCCAGGAGCATTGGCATTTGCAGGACGCGGAAGGTTTCACCCACGGCCCCTTCGGCCAAGTGGTGATCGCCACGCCCGCGCCCCAGGCCACCGCATTGCTGGCGGCCGTACCGAAGCTGGCCGCAGTGGCCGCCGGCGTGAAGATGGACCCGACCTGGGCCGTGGCGCTGGCCTTCGAAGCACCACTGGATACGCCCATGGAAGGCTGCTTCGTACAGGACAGCCCCTTGGACTGGCTGGCGCGCAACCGCAGCAAACCGGGACGCGACAGCAAGCTCGACACTTGGGTCCTGCACGCCACCAGCGACTGGAGCCGGCAGCACATCGACCTGTCCAAGGAAGCGGTGATCGAGCACCTGCATGGCGCCTTCGCCGAACTGCTGCACAGTGCGATGCCTGCACCGAGCTTCAGCGTGGCCCATCGCTGGCTCTACGCCCGCCCCGCCGGCAGCCACGAATGGGGCGCGCTGGCCGATGCCGACCTGGGCCTGTATGTGTGCGGCGACTGGTGCCTGTCCGGCCGGGTCGAAGGCGCATGGCTCAGCGGCCAGGAAGCTGCCCGCCGCCTGCATGCAAGCCTGCAGTAGATCCCATCACCCATCGCCCTTCGCTGCTGTCGAAAGAGACAGCAGCCTGCCTGCGACACAGATTGACGTCGCCTCGCCCCACAAATCCGGTTGACTTGTGCACGTTCGGACCTATGATGAAAATATTGTACAGAAATACAAACCTGTACAAGATTTAGCAATCAGAGGTCGCCCATGCCCAGCACAGCCATCGCCAAACCCAGAATCGCCATTAGCGCCTGCCTGATGGGTGCTGAAGTTCGCTTTAACGGCGGGCACAAACAATCGCAGTTGTGCAGCCACACCCTCGTCGACTATTTTGATTTCGTGCCGGTGTGCCCCGAAGTTGCCATCGGCCTGGGTATCCCCCGGGAGCCGATTCGCCTGGTGGGCAACCCCGAACACCCCGAGGCGCTCGGCACGGTGAATCGCGACCTCAACGTGACCCGGGCACTGGCCGACTACGGGCAGCAAATGGCTGGGGAACTGGATGACATCTGCGGCTACATCTTCATGCAGAAATCGCCGTCCTGCGGACTGGAGCGGGTCAAGGTCTACGACCACAACGGCGTGACCCAGGACGGCGGTGGCCGCGGCATCTATGCCCAGGCCTTCTGCGAACGCCACCCCGACCTGCCGGTGGAGGAAGACGGCCGTCTCAACGATCCGGTGCTGCGCGAGAACTTCCTGACCCGGGTATTTGCCTATGCCGCCTGGCAATCCTTGCGTCGCCAAGGCTTGACCCGTCGCGACCTGATCGAATTCCACTCGCGCTACAAATACCTGCTGATGGCCCACAACCCGGTGCAGTACAAGGCCCTGGGCAACTTGCTGGGCAACATGGGCAAGGCCGACCCCAATGAGCTGGGCCCACGTTATTTCAGTGCATTGATGGCGGCCTTGAAGAAATGCGCCACCCGCCGCACCCACACCAATGTGCTGCAACACCTGAGCGGTTACCTCAAGCGCGCCATCGACGCCGAGGACAAACAGGAGGTGCAGCATCTGATCGGGCAATATCGCCTCGGCATCGTGCCCTTGGTGGTGCCACTGACGTTGCTCAAGCATCACTTGCGCCAGCACCCCGATCCCTACCTGGCGCAGCAGGTCTACCTGCAACCGCACCCGGAAAACCTCAGTTTGCGAAACGCTATTTGATGAGGAACGAACCCGATTCCAGTGCCAGCGAAGACCTGGGGGCCGATTTTGCCAAGGCCTTGGCGCAAGGCTGGCTGCCCATACGCGAGGTCGCCCGGCAAACCGGTGTCAACGCCGTCACGCTGCGAGCCTGGGAGCGCCGCTATGGCCTGATCGTGCCGCACCGCACACCCAAGGGCCACCGACTGTTCAACGCCGAGCATGTGCAACGGATCCTGAGCATTCTCACCTGGATCGACCGTGGCGTTGCGGTGAGCAAGATCAAGCCGTTGCTGGACACGCCGCAGCCACCGAGCGAACCCACCCAGGTGCCGGAGAATGACTGGCAACGTCAGCGCCACGCCCTGATGCTGGCGGTGACGCAACTGGCCGAGCGCCAGATCGATGACCTGGTCAACCAGGCGATGGCGCTGTACCCGCCCTGGACCGTGTGCGAGCAGTTGCTCTTGCCGTTGCTGGCCGAGCTGCACCTGCGCTGGCAAGGCCAGTTCGGCGCGCAACTGGAACGGGTCTTCCTGTACTCGTGGCTGCGCAGCAAGTTCGGCAGCCGGATCTACCACAACAACCGCCAGTTGCGCGGCGCGCCACTGTTACTGGTCAATCATTCGGACTCGCCCCAGGAGCCGCACCTGTGGCTCACTGCCTGGCTGGCCAGCAGCGCCGACTGCCCGGTGGAAGTGTTCGACAGCCCGCTACCGGCGGGTGAACTGGCCCTGGCGGTCGAACGCCTCAAGGCCCGCGGCGTCCTGCTGTATTCCAGTCACGCCCTCAACCTGTCCCAACTGCCCAGGCTGCTGGGCGCAATTGATTGCCCAATCATCATCGCCGGCCCCGCAGCGTCGATCCACCAGGCCAGGTTATCCACAGGCGTTGCGATGATTGACGTCTCCTGGGCCGAAGACCCGTTATCGGCTCAGCGCGAACTGAGCCGCCGAGAACTCCTTTAGATGGAAGACAGCATGCAACTGATCTGGCTGCGCAGCGACTTGCGCCTGCACGACAACACCGCTCTTGCGGCGGCCGCAGCCCAAGGACCCTGCGTGGCGGTGTACCTGACCAGCCCCGAACAATGGCGCGCCCATGATGACGCACCGTGCAAGATCGATTTCTGGTTGCGCAACCTCGGCGCGTTGAGCGCGGCCCTGGACGAATTGAACATCCCACTGCTGATCCGCGCCGCAGCGCATTGGCACCAGGCCCCACACGTACTGCTAAAGCTTTGTCGAGAACTGAATGTCGGCGCCGTGCATGTCAACGAAGAGTACGGCCTGAATGAAACGCGACGCGACGCCGAGGCCGCCCGCGCATTGAATGACCAGGGCATTGAGTTTCACAGTCACCTCGACCAATTGCTGTTCAAGCCCGGCAGCGTGCTGACCAAGACCGGCAACTATTTCCAAGTGTTCAGCCAGTTCCGCAAGGTCTGCTACAGCCGTCTGCATTTCTCATTGCCGAGCCTGGTCGCCACACCGGTCCGGCAGGCTCCCACCGGCATTACCCGCGACCCGGTGCCGACGCAAGTCGATGGGTTCGCACCGCCCAGCGAAGCGCTACGAGCGCTCTGGCCTGCCGGGGAAACCGAAGCCCGGCGGCGCCTGGACACCTTTGTCGACCAGCACATCGACGATTACCAAGGCGAGCGGGACTTTCCCGCCAAGCCCGGCACCAGCCAGCTATCGGCCTATCTGGTGGCTGGGGTGGTGTCACCGCGTCAGTGCCTGCACGCCGCGCTGCAAGCCAACCAAGGTGAATTCGAAAGCGGAAGTGCCGGTGTTGTGACCTGGATCAATGAATTGCTCTGGCGTGAGTTCTATAAACACATTCTCGTGGGCTATCCACGCGTGTCGCGCCATCGCGCGTTCCGCCCCGAAACCGAGGCGCTGGCCTGGCGCAAAGCCCCCGCAGAACTGGAGGCCTGGAAACAAGCGCGCACCGGCCTGCCGATTATCGATGCGGCCATGCGTCAGTTGCTGGAGACCGGCTGGATGCACAACCGCTTGCGGATGGTCGTCGCCATGTTCCTGACCAAGAACCTGTTGATCGATTGGCGCGAAGGTGAGCGCTTTTTCATGCAGCACCTGATCGACGGCGACCTGGCCGCCAACAATGGCGGCTGGCAGTGGAGCGCCTCCACCGGCACCGATTCGGCACCCTGGTTCCGCATCTTCAACCCGTTGAGCCAGTCGGAAAAATTTGACCGCGAGGGCCTGTTCATCAAACGCTGGCTACCTGAACTGAACGATCTGGACAGGCAACAGGTCCATAGCCCAAATACCCAGGGCGGCTTGTTTGGCGCCGTGGATTATCCGGCACCGATTGTCGACTTGAGCCAATCCAGGGCCCGTGCGCTGGCAGCATTCAGAAACCTGCCGGCGCGACAGGACGCAGCCTTTGAAGGCATGGGCGATTAGCGAACATGAAATTGCCAGCCTGCGGGATGCATTGTTTACCCGATAACATATAGTCTTACTAGTCGTACGGACTCTACTGAAAAAGCTACGAATCAGTGCGCAGTCCAATCGAAAGGAGTAGGGAATGGGTCTAAGACTGCCACGGCGCTATTGGCTCACCGGGGCTGGCAACGGAATCGGCGCTTCGTTGGCTGAAGCGATACTGCAGACGGGTGCATACCTGGCCGTCAGTTCGCGCTCGGCCCGATCGTGCGAAACCCTTTCGGTACGTTATCCAGGACAAGTGCTGAGCGTGCCCGGCAATTTGACCGACAGCCAGGCCGTGCGCGAAGTCGGCGAACAGATCGCCCGGCAATGGGGCGCCCTGGATCAGGTGATCGTCAATGCCGGGACCGCTGAGTACATTGACGGGCAGCCCGCTGATCACTCATTGATCGAGCATATCGTGCGCAGCAATCTGCTGGCCGCCAGCTTCTGCATCGAAATGGCCTTGCCTTTGTTGCGCGCCGGGACCGAACCTCATCTGGTGGGTATTGCCAGCCCGGCGACCTATCTGCCGCCTTCGCAAATCGAAGCGGGTGGCCGCGGGATGCGTCATCTGATCGACTCGGCTCGGGCAGAACTGGCGTGCACGGGTGTTGATGTGACGTTGGTACACCCGGGGTACGATGGCCCATCGCTGGGGCCTGACGGTTGTTTTCCAACGCCGACCCACTGGTCGGCGGATGAAGCGGCGCAGCATGTGCTCGATCATCTGGTCGAACGCCCCAGGGAAGTCGCGCTCCCCATCGCGTCCATGAGCGCACTCTGGCCTTTACCTTCGTCGACCGAAACCATGCAGCCCGATATCGACGCATGCCAGGCAAAAAATGGCTATCCGATCAAGGGCCAACCCTGAGCCGCCGATTGCCTTACACTGCGCGCCATGAAAACCATCCCCCTCCATGAAATCCCGGCACCGGCTGTCACGTGTTCGACGTGCGCGGCGTGCTGCTGCCAGTTGGAAGTGATGCTGATCACCGACACCGGGGTCCCGGAGCGCTTTATCGACACCGACGATTGGGGTGGAGAGGTGATGCTGCGGCTTGATGACGGTTGGTGCGCGGCCCTGGATCGCAACAGCATGATGTGCACCATCTACGAAAAGCGTCCGCTGATCTGCCGCGAGTTCGAGATGGGCGCGCCGGAATGCCTGGAAGAACGCCAAGGGATTGCGACGGCGTATCGGTAAAGAATGGTCTGACAGACCTGATTTATTGTGGGAGCGAGCCTGCTCGCGAAAGCGGTAGATCAGGCAACATCGTATTGGCTGCCCCACCGCTTCGCGAGCAAGCTCGCTCCCACAGTTCTCAAGCTGTTTTTTTACAGCGGCATCGTGTAGTGCAGCGCGTAGCTTTCCACACCGTCGTTAGTCGACTTGATGCCGGCGTTGGAGTAATGAGTGGCGCGAATGCCCACTTCATGTCCACCGTTGAAGCGCAGGCCGAAGCCAATGCGATCTTCGAACTGGAAGGCCGTACCGAGCTTGTTGTCTTCGACTTCGGTATTGGCAAACAACGCCACGCCGATACCTGCCTCGATGTAAGGCTTCACGTTCTGACCGGAAAATTCATACACAAACACAGGCGAGAACGACAGGCTGTGATTGCTGGATGTCTCGTCCCCTTCCCAATAGGTATAGGCGCCGCTCCAGTAGCCGGTCAGGCGACCGACATCACTTTGCAGCCAACTCTTGTCCCAGTCGAATTGCATGCCCAGGCGATAGGTCATGGTCGAATCGCTGGTCTGGCCAACCCCGAACTCCACACCCGCTGCTTGCGCAGTGTAAGTGTGCCCCAGCAATGCAGCCGCAAACGCGGCAAAGCAGAATAAGCGCTTCATTAGAAACATCCTTTTCCGAACAGACTTAGTTGATTTTGTTACAAACAGACAAAGCTATAGAAATCCGCGCTAAAACAGAAGTTCAGAACGTTTAATGCAATTTTCACGTTTTTTTACAGATCGAAGCTTCGCACAACGCCGGACGAATGCCATAGCATCGGTAGGATTTTTCTTAAATGTATCGGGTCTGCACTCGTCCAGAAGTGCGTTTCGCTGGCAGGCCCTTCAGCCAACAACCCTCGCTCCGCCAGGAGGCGCTGAAGTTGCCGGGCCACGGCGGCACCGGTATCGATCAGGCTGATGTGCTCCGGAATCATCTGCGCGAGCAATGGCTTGAGGAACGGATAGTGCGTGCAACCCAGGATCAGCGTATCGCAGCCGGCGGCCAGCAAGGGGTCGACGTAATGTTGCAGCAGTTGGTACAAGGCCGGGCTGTGCAGGTCACCCGCTTCGATCAGTTCCACCAACCCCGGACATGGTTGCGTGATGACCCGCACATCGGTGGCGAAACGGTCGAGCAAAGCGGCGAACTTGGCGCTCTGCAAGGTGCCCGTGGTGGCGAGCACACCGACGATACCGCTGCGGGTCGCGGCGGCCGCCGGCTTGACCGCCGGCTCCATGCCGACGATGGGCCAATGGGGAAAATCACGGCGTAGATCGGCAACTGCGGCGACCGTTGCGGTGTTGCAGGCCACGACCAGTGCCTTGGCCCCCTGGCCCAGGAGAAAGTCGGCAATGATCGCGCAGCGTTGGCGGATGTATTCCGGGGTCTTCTCGCCGTAGGGAATATGCCCACAGTCAGCCACATACAACAGCGACTCATTGGGCAGCAGCTGACGAATTTCCCCCAGCACCGACAACCCGCCGACACCCGAGTCGAGCACACCGACCGGCGCTTCACTCATGTTGACCACCACAGACGCTGCAACCTGGATCACGCTTGACCCGCAGTTCACGGAATCGCGTACCCAAGGCATCGATCAACAGCAGGCGCCCCACCAGCGGTTCACCGAAACCGGCGAGCAACTTCAAGGCTTCAAGGGCTTGCAGGCTGCCCACCAACCCCACCAGCGGCCCGATCACACCGGCTTCGCTGCAGGTCAGTTCGGCTTCGCTGCCGTGGCCGTAGAGGCAGTGGTAGCAAGGGCTTTCGGGGCGGCGTGGGTCGAACACCGACAACTGCCCTTCCAGGCGAATCGCCGCGCCACTGACCAGCGGTTTACCCGCCGCGACACAGGCTGCGTTCACCGCTTCGCGGGTCGAAAAATTGTCGGAGCAGTCAAGCACCACATCCACCGCCGCGACCGCCGCGGCCAGGCTGTCTTCGTCCATGGCCGCCCGGTGAGGCACCAGTCGAACCTCAGGGTTGATCGCCCCCAGGCGTCGCATCGCCGAATCGACCTTGCTCAGGCCGACGCTGTCGGTGTCGTGAATGATCTGGCGTTGCAGGTTGGTCAGGTCGACGGTGTCGAAATCCGCCAGGTGCATCTCGCCTACCCCAGCGGCGGCCAGGTACAACGCCACCGGGGCACCGAGCCCGCCAAGGCCGATGATCAGCACGCGGCTTTGCTTGAGCCGCAATTGGCCGTCGATGTCGACGTGCTGCAAGAGAATCTGCCGGCTGTAGCGCAACAGCTCCTGATCGTTCAGCACGGCCGGCACCCCAGGCTGATGCGCTCATGGCCGCCCAGGTCCTTGCGGCTGTGGACGTCAGCAAAACCTTGGAGGCGCAGCAAATCGCGCACCGCCTCGGCCTGATCGTAACCGTGTTCGAGCATCAGCCAGCCGCCCGGCTCGAGGTGAGCCGGGGCCTGGGCAACGATCTGGCGCAGATCATCAAGCCCGTCCGGCCCGGCAACCAGGGCACTGGCCGGCTCGAAACGCACGTCGCCCTCGATCAGGTGCGGATCGCTGGCCGCGATGTACGGCGGGTTGCTGATGATCAACTCGAAACGCTCGTCTTCCAGCGCACTGAACCAGTGGCTGCTCAGCACCGTGACGTTGCGCAGGTCCAGACGCTGACGATTGCGTTCGGCCAGGGCCACGGCCTCCAGCACCCGGTCGACCGCCGTGACTTTCCAGGCCGGGCGCTCACTGGCCAATGCCAGGGCAATCGCGCCGCTGCCGGTGCCCAGGTCCAGGACCCGGGCCGGTGTCGCCGGCAACAACGCCAGCGCGGTCTCCACCAGCAGCTCGGTGTCGGGACGCGGGATCAGGGTATGGGGTGCGACTTCCAGATCGAGTTTCCAGAAACCCTGCTGCCCGAGGATGTACGCCACCGGCTCGCCGGAACGACGTCGCCGCAGGTATTCGGAGAACAGCAACGCTGCCTCGCTGGGCACGATCCGCTCGGGCCAGGTGTGCAGGAAGCTGCGGGACTTGCCCAGCGCAGCGGCCAGCAACAATTCGGCGTCCAGCCGTGAGGTGGGCGAATCCGGCAACTCGGCAGCGCGTAACAGACTGGCGATGATGGTCATTTGTTCACCTGTGCTTACTCGCCAATCGCCGCCAACTGGTCGGCCTGGTATTCGGCCAGCAACGGCTCGATCACCGCATCGACACCACCGGCAAGGATCTCGTCCAGGGAATACAGGGTCAGGTTGACGCGATGGTCGGTGACCCGGCCCTGGGCGAAGTTGTAGGTACGGATCCGCTCGGAACGATCGCCCGAGCCCACCAGCAACTTGCGTTCGCTGGCGATGGCATTGGCGGCGGCGCTGGTCTGCTGGTCGTTGAGCTTGGCCGACAACCAGGCCATCGCCCGCGCGCGGTTCTTGTGCTGGGAACGTTCTTCCTGGCACTCGACCACGATGCCCGAGGGCAAGTGCGTGATACGGATCGCCGAGTCAGTCTTGTTGACGTGCTGGCCGCCCGCGCCGGAGGAACGATAAGTGTCGACCCGCAGGTCCGCCGGGTTGATCTCGATGGCTTCCTGCTCGTCCGGCTCGGGCAATACCGCCACGGTGCAGGCCGAGGTGTGGATGCGCCCTTGGGACTCGGTAGCCGGCACGCGTTGCACGCGGTGGGCGCCGGATTCGAATTTCAGCTTGCCGTAGACATTATCGCCTTCGACCCGGGCGATGACTTCTTTATAGCCGCCGTGTTCGCCTTCGTTCTCCGAGAGAATCTCCACTCGCCAACCACGACGTTCGGCGTAACGCGAATACATGCGAAACAGATCGCCGGAAAAAATCGCCGCCTCATCGCCGCCGGTACCGGCACGGATCTCAAGAAACACATTGCGCCCGTCATTCGGGTCCTTGGGCAGCAGCATGCGTTGCAGGCTGCTTTCCAGTTCAACCAGTTGATCCTTGGCTTCGCGGACTTCCTCCACGGCCATTTCGCGCATGTCCGGGTCGCTGTCCTTGAGCAGCGCCTGGGCGCCTTCGAGATCGCCCTGCACTTTGAGCAACTGTTTATAGGTGGCGACAATCGGCTCGACTTCCGCGTATTCCTTGGAGTAGGTGCGGAATTTGTTCTGGTCGGAAATGACTTCGCCGTCGCCCAGCAAGGCGGTCAGTTCTTCGAAACGGTCCTGGAGGATGTCCAGTTTGTTGAGCAGTGACGCTTTCATTGCGGTTTTTTATCCGAAAAGCTATCCGGTGAGCCCTCACCGAGGGCAAAGAGTTCCTGGGCCATGGCCAGCGCATCGAGGCGGCCTTCGGCGGTCAGCTTCTTGAGCTGGACACTGGGGGCGTGGAGCAATTTGTTGGTCAGGCCGCGGGCCAGTTGCACCAGCACCTCCTCGGCGCTGCCGCCGTTGGCCAGCAGGCGCTGGGCTTTTTGCAGCTCCTCGTCGCGCAGGCGTTCGCTTTGCTGACGATAGGCCTTGAGTACATCCACCGCCGCCAGCTCGCGCAGGCGCACCATGAAGTCGTCGGCGCCGACGGTAATCATCTCTTCGGCCGCCTGGGCCGCGCCCTGCCGGCTCTTGAGGTTCTCGGCGACCACCTCGTGCAGGTCGTCGACGCTGTAGAGATAAACGTCGTCCAGCTCGCCGACTTCCGGCTCGATGTCCCGGGGAACGGCAATGTCCACCATGAAAATCGGCTTGTGCTTGCGCAGCTTCAGGGCACTTTCCACGGCGCCCTTGCCCAGGATCGGCAACTGGCTGGCGGTGGAACTGATGACGATGTCGCTGTGCACCAGTTCCGCGGGAATGTCCGACAGCAGCACCGCATGGGCGCCGAACTGCTCGGCCAGGGTACTGGCCCGTTCCAGGGTCCGGTTGGCGACAACAATGCGCTTGACCCCAAGGTCGTGGAGATGGCGGGCGACCAGGGTGATGGTCTCGCCAGCGCCGATCAGCAGCGCCTGGCTGCGTTGCAAATCACTGAAAATCTGTTTCGCCAGGCTGACCGCGGCAAACGCCACGGACACCGGGTTCTCACCGATGGCGGTGTCGGTGCGTACCTGCTTGGCGGCGTTGAACGTCGCCTGGAACAGGCGCCCCAGCAGCGGTCCGACGGTGCCGGCCTCGCGGGCCACGGCGTAGGCCGACTTCATCTGGCCGAGAATCTGCGGCTCGCCCAACACCAGCGAGTCGAGCCCCGAGGCGACGCGCATCATGTGACGAACGGCCGCATCGTCTTCGTGCACATAAGCACTGGCGCGCAGTTCTTCAAAGCTCAGGTTGTGGTATTCGGCCAGCCAGCGCAGGACTGAATCGGCCGAAACGTGATCCTGTTCTATATATAGCTCGCTGCGATTGCAGGTGGAGAGGATCGCAGCTTCGCGACTGTCGGTGAGTCGGCAGAGCTGCTGCAAGGCCTCAACCAGCTGCTCAGGCGTAAAGGCCACGCGCTCGCGGACGTCTACTGAAGCAGTCTTGTGGTTAATACCGAGTGCAAGGAAGGCCATTCAAGGTCGCTGATGGTGACGTGAAGCCGGCAATTGTCCTACTTCGTCAGATTCAGAACAACCACTCGATCTCTATCGCCCTGCCCAGGGTTGTAAATCGACGGGGCGGTTATGTTTGACCGAAGGCTTGTGTCATGATGATCCGACCGCAGGTTAGTCGTCCTCTTCCTATATGAATAGATCTTCCGCGTTGCTCCTCGCCCTTGCCTTGCTCAGCGGCTGCCAGTCCATGGCCCCCGTTTCGACGGACGGTACGCCGCCCGTCGAAGACAGCGTGCAGGCTCCTGAAAAACCCAAGGTCTACGGCTCGTTCAGCGAAGAAACCATCTTCAGCCTGTTGAGCGCCGAACTGGCAGGCCAGCGCAATCGCTTCGACATTGCGCTGGACAACTATGTGACCCAGGCCATCAACACCCAGGACCCGGGCATCTCCGAGCGGGCATTTCGCATTGCCGAATACCTGGGCGCCGACCAGCCCGCGCTGGATACCGCGTTGATCTGGGCGAGGAACGCCCCGGACGACCTCGAAGCGCAGCGCGCCGCCGCCGTGCAACTGGCCCGGGCCGGGCGCTATGACGACTCCATGATGTATATGGAGAAAGTCCTGCTGGGCAAGGGCGACACTCATTTCGATTTCCTGGCGCTGTCCGCTGCCGATACCGACCAGGAAACCCGCAACGGCCTGATGAAAAGCTTCGATCGCCTGTTGCAGCGCCACCCGAACAACGGCCAGCTGATTTTCGGCAAGGCCCTGCTGCTGCAACAGGACGGTGACACCCAGGGCGCCCTCACCCTGCTGGAAGACAACCCACCGGAAGCTGGCGAAGTGGCGCCGATCCTCCTGCGCGCTCGCCTGCTGCAAGGCTTGAACCGTGGCGACGAAGCGCTGCCGCTGCTGGAAAAAAGCATCAAGAAGTACCCGGACGACAAACGCCTGCGCCTCACCTACGCCCGCATGCTGGTGGAAAACAACCGCATGGACGACGCCAAGGTGGAGTTCTCCAGCCTGGTCCAGCAATACCCGGAAGACGACGACTTGCGCTACTCCCTGGCGCTGGTCTGCCTGGAAGCCAAGGCCTGGGAAGAGGCCAAGGGTTACCTGGAAGACCTGATCGCCCGGGAAAGCCACGTCGACTCGGCCCACCTGAACCTGGGTCGCATCGCCGAGGAACGCAACGACCCCGAGAGCGCACTGATCGAGTACGCCCAGGTTGGCCCGGGCAACGACTACCTGCCGGCACAGTTGCGCCAGGCCGATATCCTGATCAGCAATGGCAAGACCGCCGATGCCCAGAGCCGCCTCGCCGTACAGCGCGACTCCCAACCGGACTACGGCATCCAGCTGTACCTGATCGAAGCCGAAACCCTGTCGGCCAACAACCAGGGCGACAAGGCCTGGAACGTGCTGCAACAAGCCTTGAAGCAGTACCCGGACGATCTGAACCTGCTGTATACCCGCGCCATGCTGGCAGAGAAGCGCAACGACCTGGCCCAGATGGAAAAGGACCTGCGCCTGATCATCCAGCGTGACCCGGACAACGCCATGGCCCTCAACGCCCTGGGCTATACGCTGTCGGATCGCACCACCCGCTATGACGAAGCCAAGCTGCTGATCGAACAGGCCCACCAGATCAATCCGGAAGACCCGGCGGTGCTCGACAGCCTTGGCTGGGTGAATTACCGCCTGGGCAATCTCGACGAAGCCGAACGCCTGTTGCGCCAGGCCCTGGAGCGCTTTCCCGACCAGGAAGTCGCCGCCCACCTGGGTGAGGTCCTGTGGGCCAACGGCAAACAACGCGAAGCCCGGCAGATCTGGAGCCGATTCCTCAAGGATCAGCCTGACAGCCCTATCTTGCGCAGCACCATCAAACGCCTGACCGGATCCGAGACTCTTTAAGATTATGTTTTTGCGCCATCTCATCGTTTTCAGCTTCATTGCCCTGCTCGCCGGTTGCGCGGGCTTCGGCGCCCGTGAATCCGTCCAGGGCCAGGGCAACCAGGCCCAATGGCGCGAGCACAAGCAACAACTGAGCAGCCTCGACGGCTGGCAGATCGACGGCAAGATCGGCATCCGCGCCCCGAAAGACTCCGGCAGCGGCACGCTGTTCTGGCTGCAGCGCCAGGACTACTACGACATTCGCCTGTCGGGCCCACTGGGTCGCGGTGCGGCCCGCCTGACCGGTCGGCCGGGCCAGGTATCGCTGGAAGTCGCCAACCAGGGACGCTACGAGGCGCCCACGCCCGAAGCACTGCTGGAAGAACAAATGGGCTGGAAGCTGCCGGTTTCCCACCTGACCTGGTGGGTTCGCGGGCTGCCGGCACCGGACAGTAAAAGTCGCCTGACCCTCGATGCCGACAGCCGCCTGTCCAACCTCGAACAGGATGACTGGCAGATCGAATACCTCAGCTATGCCCAGCAGAACGGCTATTGGCTGCCCGAACGCATCAAGCTGCACGGTAGCAACCTCGACGTCACGCTGGTGATCAAGCAATGGCAGCCGCGCAAGCTGGGGCAATGACATGAGCGCTGCACGCCTGACCCTGCCCTCCCCGGCCAAGCTCAACCTGATGCTGCACATCCTCGGCCGTCGCCCGGACGGCTACCACGAGTTGCAGACGATTTTTCAGTTCCTGGACTATGGCGACGAAATCACCTTTGCCGTGCGCGACGACGGCGTGATTCGCCTGCACACCGAATTCGAAGGCGTTCCCCACGACAGCAACCTGATCGTCAAGGCCGCGAAAAAACTCCAGGCGCAATCCGGTTGTCCATTGGGCGTCGATATCTGGATCGAAAAAATCCTGCCCATGGGCGGCGGCATCGGTGGCGGCAGCTCGAATGCGGCAACGACTTTATTGGGCCTCAACCATTTGTGGCAGCTGGGCTGGGACGTGGATCGCCTGGCGGCCCTGGGCCTGACACTGGGCGCCGACGTGCCGGTTTTCGTGCGTGGCCACGCCGCTTTCGCCGAGGGCGTAGGGGAAAAACTCACCCCGGTGGAACCCGAAGAACCCTGGTACTTGGTGCTGGTGCCGCAAGTATCTGTAAGTACAGCAGAAATTTTTTCAGATCCACTGTTGACACGTAACTCTCCTCCCATTAAAGTGCGCCCCGTTCCCAAGGGAAACAGTCGAAATGACTGCTTACCGGTGGTAGCAAGGCGTTATCCAGATGTTCGTAACGCTTTGAATTTGTTAGGTAAATTTACCGAAGCAAAACTCACCGGAACTGGAAGTTGTGTGTTTGGGGGCTTCCCAAGCAAAGCTGAAGCTGATAAAGTCTCGGCCCTTCTGACAGAGACCCTTACAGGGTTTGTAGCAAAAGGAAGCAACGTTTCGATGTTGCATCGCAAGCTGCAAGACCTGCTCTAAAAGGAATCGAGTGCTGGGCACTCGCAGCAACAGATACAGGGGCGTCGCCAAGCGGTAAGGCAGCAGGTTTTGATCCTGCCATGCGTTGGTTCGAATCCAGCCGCCCCTGCCATTTTCCTATACTCATCCAGGTATACCCTCAGCCTTCAGGTACTGCGCGTGTCCAAGATGATGGTCTTTACGGGGAACGCTAACCCCGATCTGGCTCGGCGTGTCGTACGTCAGCTGCATATCCCTCTCGGTGACATTTCTGTCGGTAAGTTCTCCGACGGCGAAATCACTGCCGAGATCAATGAAAACGTTCGCGGTAAAGACGTTTTCATTATTCAGCCGACTTGCGCTCCGACCAACGATAACCTGATGGAACTCGTCGTGATGGCTGATGCCTTCCGTCGCTCCTCGGCTACTCGTATCACTGCTGTTATTCCTTACTTTGGTTATGCCCGTCAGGATCGCCGTCCGCGTTCCGCACGTGTGGCGATCAGCGCGAAAGTCGTGGCTGATATGCTGACCGTAGTCGGCATCGACCGTGTCCTCACGGTTGATTTGCATGCTGACCAGATTCAGGGGTTCTTCGATATTCCCGTGGATAACATCTACGGTTCCCCGGTCCTGGTGGATGATATTGAAGATCAGCGCTTCGAAAACCTCATGATCGTGTCCCCGGACATTGGCGGCGTCGTGCGTGCACGGGCGGTTGCCAAATCCCTGGGCGTTGATCTGGGTATCATCGACAAACGCCGTGAGAAAGCCAATCACTCCGAAGTGATGCATATCATCGGCGACGTCGAAGGGCGTACCTGTATTCTGGTCGATGACATGGTCGATACCGCCGGCACCCTGTGCCACGCGGCCAAGGCCCTGAAAGAGCATGGCGCTGCCAAGGTCTTTGCCTACTGCACACACCCTGTGCTGTCGGGTCGAGCGATCGAGAACATTGAAAATTCCGTGCTGGACGAGCTGGTGGTTACCAATACCATCCCGCTGTCCGCTGCAGCACAAGCCTGTGCGCGTATCCGCCAACTGGATATCGCACCGGTTGTTGCCGAAGCGGTTCGCCGCATCAGCAACGAAGAATCGATCAGTGCGATGTTCCGCTAAGGGCCCTGCCCTTCCCAGGACATCTCGTTGACGAAAAGCGCCCCGCCCCGGCATCACCTGTCGGGGCGGGGCTTTTTTGCCCATATCGCCTTAAGCGCTGGTCGCAAGCGCTGGGGTGAATGTGGTTACTTTGGAGATACAACATGAACGATTTTACTCTGAATGCTGAAGTGCGTTCCGACCTGGGGAAAGGTGCGAGCCGCCGCCTGCGTCGTCTCGCAAGCCTGGTTCCAGCTGTAGTCTACGGTGGCGAAAAAGCCCCTGAGTCCATCAGCATGCTGGCCAAAGAAGTTGCCAAACTGCTCGAAAACGAAGCGGCCTACAGCCACATCATCGAGCTGAACATTGGTGGCACCAAGCAAAACGTCGTGATCAAAGCCCTGCAGCGTCACCCGGCCAAAGGCCACGTGATGCACGCCGACTTCGTACGCGTAGTAGCTGGCCAGAAACTGACCGCTATCGTGCCTGTACACTTCGTTGGCGAAGCTGCTCCGATCAAGAAAGGCGGCGAAATTTCGCACGTTGTTTCGGAAATCGAAGTGACCTGCCTGCCGAAAGACCTGCCTGAATTCATCGAAGTCGACCTGGCTGACGCCGAAGTCGGCACGATCATTCACCTGTCCGACCTCAAGGCTCCTAAAGGCGTTGAGTTTGTTGCTCTGGCACACGGCGATGACAAGGCTGTTGCCAACGTCCACGCTCCACGTGTTGCTCCAGAAGCCACTGAAGAAGGCGCTGCAGAGTAATTTCACTCTGTCGCCGGAGTGACCGGAAACATCGCGGACTGGAACGTAGCGAGACAGCGGGCGAGAACGCGAAGTTTACTTAACGGTAAATCCGCCATTTTTGTCCACTGTCGCAACACCGCCTGATTGCGACATTGTTACCCACACTCCAGTAAGGGCCCCTATCGTGACTGCCATTAAACTGATCGTTGGCCTGGGAAATCCAGGCGCTGAATACGAACAGACCCGGCATAACGCAGGGGCCCTTTTTGTTGAGCGCATCGCGCACGCACAAGGCGTCAGCCTGGCGGCCGATCGCAAGTATTTCGGCCTGACCGGTCGCTTCTCGCACCAGGGTCAGGATGTTCGCCTGTTGATTCCCACCACCTACATGAACCGCAGCGGCCAGGCCGTGGCGGCATTGGCCGGTTTCTTTCGCATCAAGCCTGAAGAAATCCTGGTGGCCCACGACGAACTCGACCTGCCTCCAGGCGTTGCCAAGCTCAAGCAAGGCGGCGGCCATGGCGGTCACAACGGGTTGCGCGACATCATCGCGCAACTGGGTAATCAGAATACCTTTCACCGCCTGCGGCTCGGCATCGGCCACCCGGGCGTTGCCAGTATGGTTTCAAACTTTGTCCTGGGTCGTGCGCCTCGCGCCGAACAGGAAAAACTCGATGCCAGCATCGACTTTGCCCTCGGCGTGCTGCCGGATATCCTCGCCGGTGAATGGAACCGCGCGATGAAAAACCTGCACAGCCAGAAGGCCTGACACTTATCCGAGGGGAAACACCATGGGATTCAATTGCGGCATCGTCGGCCTGCCTAACGTCGGCAAGTCCACCCTGTTCAACGCCCTGACCAAATCCGGTATCGCGGCTGAGAACTTCCCCTTCTGCACCATCGAGCCGAACACCGGCATCGTGCCGATGCCCGACCCACGCCTGGACGCCCTGGCGGCCATCGTGATCCCGGAGCGCGTGCTGCCGACCACCATGGAGTTCGTCGACATCGCCGGTCTGGTGGCCGGGGCTTCGAAAGGTGAAGGCCTGGGCAACAAGTTCCTGGCCAACATCCGCGAAACCGATGCCATCGCCCACGTGGTCCGCTGCTTCGAAGACGAGAACGTGATTCACGTCTCCAACAGCGTCGACCCGAAACGCGATATCGAAATCATCGACCTGGAACTGATCTTCGCCGACCTCGACAGCTGCGAGAAGCAACTGCAGAAAGTCGCTCGCAATGCCAAGGGCGGCGACAAAGACGCCGTCGCCCAGAAAGCCCTGCTCGAGCAGTTGATCGCCCACTTCACCTTGGGCAAGCCGGCACGCAGCCTGATCAAGAACATGGGTGCCGATGAGAAGCAGATCGTTCGTGGCTTCCACCTGCTGACCACCAAGCCGGTCATGTACATTGCCAACGTTGCCGAAGACGGCTTCGAGAACAACCCGCTGCTGGACGTGGTAAAAGCTATCGCCGCAGAAGAAGGCGCGATCGTGGTACCGGTCTGCAACAAGATCGAAGCGGAAATCGCCGAGCTTGAAGACGGCGAAGAGAAGGACATGTTCCTGGAGGCCCTGGGCCTGGAAGAGCCTGGCCTGAATCGCGTGATCCGCGCGGGTTATGAAATGCTCAACCTGCAGACGTACTTCACCGCTGGCGTAAAAGAAGTCCGCGCCTGGACCGTTCGCGTCGGGGCTACCGCGCCACAAGCCGCGGCCGTGATCCATACCGACTTCGAAAAAGGCTTCATCCGCGCCGAAGTCATCGCCTATGACGATTTCATCCAGTACAAGGGCGAAGCGGGTGCCAAGGAGGCTGGTAAATGGCGTCTGGAAGGCAAGGAGTACATCGTCAAGGACGGTGATGTGATGCACTTCCGCTTTAACGTCTAAGTTGTCGCTGGTGTTGCGGGTGATTGCTTAGGGGTGGTGTGCATATCCATTGCTGCGGTTACGGCCACTTACGGTTCCGCTCTTACAGCGGGTCACTTTCGAAAAGCGCGAAAGTAACCAAAGCGCTTTATGCCCCACCACTCGGTGCCTCGCCTAGGCTCGGCATGCCTGAACGAAGGCATTGCTCCGTGGGCCGCCGCGAAGGGCCATCCATGGCCCAGCGCGGCTAACCCGGCATCCATGCCGGGTTGCCCACTGCGCAATACCTTCGTTCAGCCAGCGTGGTTTAACGGGGCGCCCCAGATCAAAATCAAAATCAAAATCAAAATCGAGGCGGCCTGACAGCCGACCTGGCTTTTTTGCGAACGCGTTTTTCCTGTGGGAGCGAGCCTGCTCGCGAAGGCGGTTTCACAGCCAATGAAGATATTGGATGTGCCGGCCTCTTCGCGAGCAAGCTCGCTCCCACAGTGGTTTTGTGTTGGACATAAACTTTTTGTTCACTGGAGATTGAATGTGGGAGCGAGCTTGCTCGCGATAGCGGTGGTGCAGCTACATAAATGCTGGATGTGCCGCGCTTTTGCTTTGCTTTGGCTTTTGATCTCGGGCGCCCCGTTAAACCACGCTGGCCGAACGCAGGTATTGCGCAGTGGGCATCCCGGCATGGATGCCGGGATAGCCGCGCTGGGCCATGGATGGCCCTTCGCGGCGGGCCCACGGAGCAATGCCTTCGTTCGGGCACACCGAGCCTAGGCGAGGTACCAAGTGGTGGGGCAGAAGCGTTTTGCTTACTTTTGACTGGGCCGGCTTCCGGGCTTCTCAAAAGTGAGCCGCTGTAAGAGCGGAACCATAAGCCGCCGTAACCGCAGAAACGGATATACACACCACCCCAAACCGTTTCTATCGCACTCAATAGATCAACAGCAGCCCAAAAATCATCGGCTCTTTGAAATCACACCACCCATATACTGATTCAAATCGCGAAAATCCTTAACACTCCAAGAATGCGGCGATAGCTTCACACCATTCTCTCGCAAGGTCCTCGGAATCAAATCCCCATTGGGTCGAAGTATGATCGACGACACAATGACACCCGGATAATCACTCAGTCGCTTCTTGAAAGCGGCAGTTGTAAGGTCAGGCGTAGGAGGATTGCTTTTATGAGCCAACGGCCCTGTCCCCTTGATATCTACTCCGTGACACATGGAACATCTCTGTAAATAGAGATTTTTCCCATTGGCATTATCCGCAAAGGATAGTGATGTTTGAATGAGCGATAAAAACCCTAGCGAAGCGATGACTAATATTTTCATTATGCTTTCGGCACATGCCAATTTTTATGGGCGCAACTCCCTGTGGGAGCGAACTCATTCCCACAGGTTTTAGATGCCGGGATTTTTGTCCGCTCGCACAATCCGGCTAGAACAGGTAGCCCATGTAGATCGCCGCGCCACCACCAGCCTGCAAGCCAGCGTTCACACCCGCCATGACCACTGCGCCCTTGGCCGAGCGCGCCAGTTGCCGGTTGACCGTGGTCGAAGCTATGAGCGAGGTTGCCGGGTTGGAGCTCAGGGCCACTGACAGCGCCAGCAACTTGGGATCGAGCCCGAACAGCAGGGCCGTGGCCGAACCGCCGATCCCCAGGCCCACACCCACTTCGGTATACATGCAAGGGCCGGTGATGTCGTCACTGGTCAGGTCGCGATCGACCAGGGCGTCGCTGACAAACACCTTGCCGGTACTGGGAAACGCCTCTGCCGCGCCGGCCGCAGCCACACCCTTGCCCTTGATCTGGATATTGATCTTGCCGAAGCGCGGCAGCCTTGCGCCAAACCCGACACCCACGCCGACCCCGCCATAGCGGTAGCTGACGTCTTCGCCTTGGGGCGAGCGCAGGGTAATCGAGCCGCCACTGCCCGCCACCATGACCACGGTCAGGCCACCGCCGCTGGCGGTCTGGTACTGCCAGCGACTTTCATTGACCGGCAGAGGGATGTTGTAGCTCATACGTTCAAAGTCCTTTATGTGAATGAACCGCATCGCGACCGCGTTGACGGGTGGCTTTCAGCAGGCCGACCAGGGTGAACACCAGGCCGATAAAACCCAGTACCCCGGAAGTGCCCCACAGTGCCGCCGGGGCATCAACGATGGCGCTGGTCGTCGGCTGCTCGGGCAGGTAATGCACCCGCACCGGCTGGTCCTTCTGATAGCCGAAGATAAAGCCGCCTTGAGGGTAGGAAATTTTTTCACCGCTGACGGTGGTGAAGGCGATCTCAGGATGCGAACCACCGGCATTCAAGTGGCTGACGATGCCATCGGCGGTCTGTGCCCGGGCGAGGAAGTCGCGGCGGTCGAGTGTGAGATTGACGGCAATGCCCAGCAAAACAATGCCAATCAGGGCAAAAAGCAGGCCCAGCAGTATCGTCCCGATGCGTGACGGGGTGTCGTTAGCCATAGCTTGTCCCGGTATTCATCCATGAAAGAAGGCGGCGAGGATAACAAAAAGCCTGCTATGCCGTAATGCTGTTCATTTGACGCTTGTGATCGTCATGGCGAGGGAGCATGTTCCCTCGCCACGCAATCCCATTAGCCTCTTTTGACCTTGAAGCGTCCCAATACCCGCTGCATC
Organism: Pseudomonas sp. Lb2C2; assembly: GCF_052112205.1. Classification (NCBI taxonomy): domain Bacteria; kingdom Pseudomonadati; phylum Pseudomonadota; class Gammaproteobacteria; order Pseudomonadales; family Pseudomonadaceae; genus Pseudomonas; species Pseudomonas sp. Lb2C2. The sequence continues at coordinate 681,480 of NZ_JAUTYW010000005.1, forward strand.
AGCGAGGCTCGCTCCGAAAGGTCCTTGGCCGCCACGGCGCACTCTTGCGAGTTCGACTGGTTTTTCTGCGTCACTTCGTCGATCTGCTCAAGCCCGATGCTGGCCTGCTGCAAGCCTGAAGCCTGCTCGCTGGAGGCCTGGTAGATCAGCGAAACCAGGCTCGACACCGCGCCGGTTCCACTGACGATGTTCTTCAGTGATTCGGCGGTCCGGCCGGCGATGATCATGCCGCGCTGGGTCTTGCTCGAGGAATCGGCGATCAACGCGGCAGTCTGCTGGGCGGCCTCGGCACTGCGGGCGGCCAGGCTACGCACTTCGTCGGCCACCACGGCAAAACCGCGCCCAAGCTCACCAGCCCGGGCAGCTTCGATCGCCGCGTTCAAGGCCAGCAGGTTGGTTTGTGCGGCAATGTTGTCGATGGTGGTGATGATCGCCGTGATGTCCTTGCCCGAGTTGTCGATTTCGGCCATGGCGGCAATCAGTTCGCTCATCAATTTGTCGCTTTCCCCGGCATCGGCCCGCGAGGCCTGGGATTGCTCGTCGGCTTTCTTGGCGTTGGCGGCATTGTCCCGGGTCTGGGCGGCCATCTGCGTCATCACCGCGCTGATTTCGGTGATGGACGAGGCGGAATTGGAGGCCCCGTCGGAGAGTGACTGACTCAAGTCGGTGACTTGCGCCGAGCTGCCGGTGATCTGGGTGGCGCTGATTTGAACCTCGGAAATCAGCTGGTTCAGGTTGCTGACCATCTTCTCCAATGACTTGCCAAGGGTGTCATGGGGCGAAGACAAGCGGACCTCCAGGTCCAGGTCACCTTCGGAAATGCGCTCGGCCACCCGCACCTGCCGTTGCAGGCTTTCAGACATGTCGTTGAGGGCGGCAGACAACTGCCCAACCTCATCCTCGGATTTCTGCACCAGGCGACGAGAGAAATCGCCCAGGCTGATGGTCGCTGCCAAGGCGGCGGCTTCGCGAATCGGCCCAACGATTTTTGCCGCGGCATACCACAGGGCGGCCAGGGCCAACAACGAAATGACCAACCCTACCGATACCTGCCAGATGCTGTTGTTGAGGCTGCGCGCCTGCAGCTCCTGCTCCAGGGCGATGGCCTGGCTCATGACCACAGCCTTGGGCAGGCGAATCAACACCGCCCAGGGCTTGCCCGTGCGACCGAGCGCAATGGGCATCAGCACTTCGATGTTCTGTGTTTGCGCATTGAGCAGGCCATCACTCCGACCGCCCTGGATATCACTGAGCACTTTTTCCCAGGATTCAGGCAGCAAGGCCTTGATCGGCTGGCCAATCAGGTCGGTCCGCTGGCTATCCGCGACCACCAAGCCCTGGTTACTCAAGATCGAAACCGTGCCTTTGCCGCCGTAGAGATCGGCAGACATTTGTTCGCTGAGTTTCTGGATAAATGCGATATCGAAGTCAGCCCCGACCACACCGTAGAACTTGCCGTTGGACACGATGGGCACCGACAAGGTGGTCAGCCAGACGTTTTTCCCCTGGACCACATAAGGAATGGGGTCGAGCACGCTTTCCTTCAGGGTGTCGCGCGGGCCGCTATACCAACCGCCCTTGGGCACACCGTTGGGATGACGGTCCGGGGAGTCATACTCGACCAATGGCTGCACCGCGACGTGGCCATCGGCGCTGCGCGTCCAGTAAGGCGTGAAGCGCCCGGTCAGCGGGTTATTGCCATCCTCTGCATTGCGGAACGCCGGATCCTGCCCATCCAACGCATTCGGTTCCCAGCAGGAATAGGTGCCGTTGAAGTCCGGGTTATCCTTGAGGACGCTGAGCAGTACGCTGTTGATCTGTTCCCGGCCCAATGCCAGGGGGCTTTGCGAAACCTTGCTGGCGGCAAAGGCATTGGCCATGGTGCGAGCCGCATCCAGCGCGTTCTGCAACTTGGCCTGGATGGCGTTGGCCCGGGATTCGGCCAGGTTCTGGATTTCCCGGATGGTTGATTTTTCAACCAGTGCGCTGACCTCGGTCGAGACATATTGCTCGTTGGCCCGGGCGCTGAAGAGCCCGTAGACAATCAGGCTGATGGATGAAACAAACAGGCATACGCCTGCCGTGACACAAATGCGTGCCTGCAATGACTTGAACTTCATATCATTCCCCGCCTGATTCTATTTATGGCCAACGTCAAAAGACGGCAGCATCTAACGTGTGCACGACACGGCATAACAATCGATCACGGCTGCTACGCCGCCCCTAAGGCAAACACCTTGGAAGAACTTGGCGATACAGCTCTCTATAAGAATTTCAATATGGCAGGTGGGGGGCGCAACCCCTGTCCGCCCGCAGCGCAGAAGAGGTCATCAAACCAAGAACCGAAGGCCTTATGTCCGGGACAATAAGGGCGATAGGTGGAAAGAATGTGAAAGCCTGCTTTTCCAGTCACCACAGGGGTCACCCTTGAATAATGCTGCAGATTCCCTTCTAACCATTAACCACAACAGCAAATTAACACGACCAACCTTTATACAAATACCCACTTAAGGCTTATACAAACCAGTACTTTAGTCGCAACAGCGACGTACTCATCAAGTACAAGATTCACAGCGCTTCAAGTTGGGACTGACTCTTTGCCCGGCACGGGTCACCACCCCGCAAAAGGGGGAAGCTCAGGCAAGATATGAGCGCCGGACTACACTCTATGCGCGTCCTGCAAGGCACAACGCTCAAACGCCTTCTTCCGCATGGATAGGGAGATTCTCATGCACAGTCTCGCAAACTACGGATATACGAAGAGACCCGCCCCCGCCCCCGCCATTCGTGCCGTGCTGCCAGCCACTGGCGACATTGAACGGCACCCTCCTGGCTGAGCATTCCCTCGGCCACCTCAAGTCCGGGAGCAGTTGATTCGCTCCGGGACCTGTTCGCGACCCAACACTTGAAAAGACTTCCCGATCAATTGCATCGGCGTAGCAGGCACAGGCGCGCCGGATTCGTGGGAGCGCAGCCGTGCCCATGCACTGCGCTCACTCACCTCCGAAAACAACCGCAAGGCGTCCAACCAATGTCGTGAAAAGGAGATCAACATGAACAACCTGAGCGATATAACGCTGGCAACATCCACCAACCCCAGCACCTTCCTCACGGTCCCGCTCGGCGAGCCGGTCCAGGCTGACAACGGCAACATTCCGCCCGGCACGCGGATGCTGCCCGGCCAATGGGCGGCAGCGGCCGGCAACGGCTATGTGTTGCTGCTGCAGCCTGATGGCAACCTGGTGCTGTACCAGGTCGTCACAGGTCCCGTGGCGGCCAACAGCTCGTTCACCGGTAGCGCGATCTGGGCCACAGGCACCAACAACGGTGCCTACTTCGATGTCCAGACCGATGGCAACCTGGTCCTGGGTACCAGCGATGGCAACGTGGCATGGTCGCCCTACACCAACGGCATCGAGCCTCAGGAACTGCTCGTCCAGACCGACGGCAACCTCGTGCTGTACAACACCCTCAACCAAGCCTGCTGGGCCTCGAGCAGCAATCATTATCAGGTTTGGCCACCGACTCGCTGGGTCAATGTGCAAAGCAGCCTCGTCGCGCCCGTGAAAGGCGAGCCCCATGTACTCACCGCCAGTTCCGACGGTATGACGTTGAGCCCCTTCGTGGCCGGTTCGCCCAACCAGATCTGGCAAGTCACCGCCGATGGACGCCTACTCAGCGGCCTGCTCGACGGTTTGGTGTTGACTCAGGATGCCGGCAGCAATACGGCTATCAACACCACACAGAGCGTACCCGTCCCGGTCGAGCAGACCTGGCTCTGGGGAACGGGACTCGGCCCCACGGCCATCCAGAACAGCGCTTCGAACCAGTATCTGAGTGTCGATATCGCGGGGGGCTCGGTACAGATGCAAGACACCGACACCTCGAGCCAATGGTACTTCATGCCTACCACGCCCCTGGACAGCATCATGGCCTTGCCGGCGTCCGACCCGGCCTTCCCGGCCTTTACGCCTGACCAACAGGCTGTCTATGACTGGATCAACAACAAACTGGCGGCCATGAACAATCAGCCCCATTTGATCCTGCGCGAGCAGTACACCAATGGCGCCAGCACCCTGGACACTTACCGGCAAGACATGCTCGGCCTGGACTACAACGCGTTCCCAGCGCAAGTCTGGCACCCCGTAGTGGACCAGTTGAAGTTGGAGCTCAGCGCAGCGAGCGCCGTCAACAGCCTGTTCGCCTGCTATACCAGCTTCCACTCCCTGTTGTTCGAGGACCAGGGAGCGCTGCTCTCCGAACTGGGCCTGGATGCCGGCTTCGAGGACGGTGACTCGACCAATATCGGCGGCATCATCCTGGCGGTGCTCTCGGGGGTCATCTACACCGTGCTCTCGGCTGAAACGATGGAAGGCGAGATCAATTATTTCGCCGTCGCGGCCAACGTTCTCCAGAGCGGCATCAATGTGGCGGTCGCGGCCCAGAGTTCGAGTGTTTCTCCCAGCCTGTTCCAGGTAGCCTATGCCGACCTGTGGGGACAATTGAGCACTACCTTCGAAGGGTTGCTGGACACTTTCGGCACCATGGAATCCACGATCCTGACCGACTGGGCCAAGCTGAAGATCACCTATACGCTGATCGCTTCCACTGCGCCCGACGGATTGTTCTGGAACTCCGGTGAAACTGGAAATATGGTGAAAGCCGCCAAGCAGGGTTACGTGCTGTCGGTGATGCAGATGCTGCTGCCGGCCAAATACCAGATCTACCAATACCTGGACGTCAATAACAACCCCATCGACGGTGTGCCCGCCTACGCGCAGTACATCGCACCCGCGATCGACGGGACCTACTTCAAATACTGGATCGCCGATTCGACGGACTGGTCAATCTATCCGGAAGAAATCGCGCTCACCCAGGTCTGGGACAACGGCGGCTCGAAGGACGACTTCTTTAACAGCAGTAACGGTTGGGCGTTCGCCACGACGCGGCCCTACACCTACGGCGGCAATGACGCCAATTACCTGGTCATCGCGCTTACCAACCTGAGCCCGAACACGCTGGTGGCCACGGTGTTCAATCCGTCCCCCACTTCCGCCGGGCCGTCCCCACAGACCCTGTATCCCTACGAGACCGTGTTGATCGTGGCCGAAGCAGCATTTCCTGGTGGCGTAGCAATCACTCTCTCGATCTTCGACCCTTCCCGTGGCAACTACTTCGACGAGCCAATCGCCTCGTTCGATGCCTTTCAGGATTACTCTGGGTTCGCGGCCGGTAATGTACGCACCGCCAACGCCACGACAGCGGGTGACTACCAACTGTCGACACCGCTGTGCAACACGGGCGGGTTCAGGCAATACCCCGGCGCGATCCAGGCCAGTATCTACCGTCCTTGAGGGGTGAATCGCCGGCATGAGGAGCGGGCGCTCCGCTCGAAGAAAAAGCCGTGTTGATCGGCGGGCTTGCTCCGAAGGCGTTGGGTCGGTTTGCATTGATACAGGATGTGCCGACGCCTTCGCGAGCAAGCTCGCTCCCACAGGTTTTTGTGTCGTGTGCAGATGGCCGAGAACACCCACCACCCCATGTGGGAGCGGGCTTGCTCGCGAAGGCGTCGGCTCAGCTACATGGATCTTCTCGCCTCAAGCCTTTCGAGTCCTCGGCAAGAAAATCGCCAACACCCCGAACAATGGCAGGAACGAGCACAACCAGTACACATACTCGATGCCACGGATGTCCGCCAGGTGCCCCAATAGCGCGGCGCCAATCCCGCCGAAACCGAACATCAGCCCGAAGAACACGCCAGCGATCATCCCGACATTGCCCGGTACCAGTTCCTGGGCATACACCACGATGGCCGAGAACGCCGAGGCCAGGATGAAGCCGATGACCACGCTGAGGATGCTGGTCCACAACAGGTCGACATGAGGCAGGATCAGGGTGAACGGTGCCACGCCGAGGATCGAGAACCAGATCACCGCCTTGCGCCCGATCCTGTCACCAATCGGTCCGCCAAAGAAGGTCCCCGCCGCCACTGCCCCGAGAAACAGGAACAGGTGCAATTGCGAAGAGGCCACCGACAGGTCGAACTTCTCGATCAGGTAGAAGGTGAAGTAGCTGGTGAAACTGGCCATGTAGAAATACTTGGAAAACACCAGCAGCCCCAGCACCACCAGCGCACTCAAGACTCGGCCCTTGGATAGACCATGCGTAGCCGCCTGACCTTGCTTGAGCTTGAACAAGTTCAGGTGGTTGGCGTACCAACGGCTGATGCGGTACAGCACGAACAGCGCAAACAGGGCGAACAACCCGAACCAGGCGACATGGCCTTGCCCATAGGGAATGATGATCGCCGCCGCCAGCAGCGGGCCGAAGGCTGAGCCGGCGTTACCGCCCACCTGGAACGTCGATTGCGCCAGCCCGTAGCGACCGCCCGAGGCCAATCGCGCCACCCGCGACGCTTCCGGGTGAAAGGTCGACGAGCCGATGCCGATCAATGCCGCCGCCAACAGGATCAAGGCAAAACTGCCGACCATGGACATCATCACAATGCCGATCAACGTGCACACCGTCCCGGCCGGCAGCAGCCAGGGCTTGGGGTGCCGGTCCGTGTGATAACCGACCCAAGGCTGCAACAATGAGGCGGTCAACTGGAACGTCAAGGTGATCAGGCCAACCTGAGTGAACGTCAGGCCATAGCTGTCCTTGAGCATTGGATAAATCGAGGGCAGCACGGCCTGGATCAAGTCGTTGATCAGATGCGCCAGCGCCACGGCGCCGATAATCCGCATGACCAACGGACTGCTTTGCGCAGTGGCGGCAACGGCTGGGATCTCGGCCTGGGTATTGCTGATAGCCATGGGAGTTTCCATACGACAGAGGGTGCACACGGGCAGGTGCGTCAATGTGCCATTTTTCGGTGCAGCAAGGCTATCCCCTTAGCTAGCTATCGAAGTCGAAAAATTGTCGAAATCCAAGGTGATAGCTCAACGCCATGGTCTGAATCTTGCCTTGTTAATGGCCTACAACGCGGCTCCTTACAAAGGGGACCGAGAATGGGAAGTTTCGCTACAGAGCTGGCCTACCGAGCCGATTTGGACAAACTTTCGAGGCCTTTTAAAAGGGCACCTGTTTCGGCACTTGTGTAGAAAACGCACAAAAATAGTGCAAGGGTGTTCAGGGGAGTATGGGCATGCAGGCTTTTTTATCACCAGGCATCAGGTTGTTGGGGCATTTCGGCTTCGCCCGCAAATTCCAATTGCTGTTCCTGCTTTTTATCCTGCCGCTCATGGGCAGCCTGTGGCTCATCGGCCAGGACTATCGCGACAAACTCAGCCTGATTTCCGGGGAACGCGCCGGGGTGCGCCAATTGCTGGCCCTGGATAACCTGGACAACCTGCTCACCGCCCAGCGCAACCGCGCAGCCCGCTGGCGCGCTACCGAGACCAATCGGCAGCCGACACCGGCGACTCTGGCCGCCATGGCGGCGTACGATGCCGTGCAACCGGCCCTCAACCAAGCCGCCAGCGACCTGGCCAACACGCTGCAAACCGAAGGGGCCGAAGCCGATACCCTCGCCCGCTATCAAACCCTGCAAACCAGCCTCAACGGTCTGGATTCGAAAAGCCTGGGCAGCGTGGGCTGGTGGCCAGATGGTTACGACCGCTTCACCGCCGCCCTCAGCGCCCTGCAAGCCTTGCGCGAGCAGATGGTCATGGACAACCGCCTGACCCTCGCTTCCTGGCTGGAGACGTATCTGCTGACCCAGATCTCCACCCAACAGACGCCAGACCTGATCGAACGGGTCGGCCGCCTTGCAAGCGTCGGCCAGGCCTCCGTGGTATCAGGCCAGTTCACCTTGCAGAGTCGCCTGCAACTGCGAGACCTGCGCAGCCGTATCGGCGACGCCCGGGACCAACTGGTCAAGACCGGAGCACTGCTGGAAACCCGCCTGCCCAGCGAATTGCAAACCTGGGCCGGACAATTCCAAGGCAGCCTCAAGCACTTGGATGCCGGCCTGAAAGTGCTGGATGACGGCGTGTTCGGCGGTTCCATCAATCTCAAGCCCGAAGACTTCGAGAAACACATGGATGCCCTTCTCGTCGATCTGGCGACCCTACGGCAACAGTCACTGGTGGCACTGGATACGCGGCTGGACCACTACCACGGTTCGGCGATTCGCCAGTTCACCCTGGTCGCGACGGTACTGGGCTGCCTGCTGCTGGCGGCGCTGTATCTTTTTGTTTGTCTGCAAGCGTCGATCCGGCGCAGCGCCAGCGGCATCACCCTGCTGGCCGAAGCCCTGCGCGACGGCAATCTCAGCCTGCAAGTGCCAGTGCAAGGGCGCGATGAACTGGCGGCCATCAGCACCGCCCTCAACGTCGCCGTCGTGCAATTGCGCAACAGCCTGCTGGGGGTGGACCACGAGACATTGCAGTTGAGCAACGCTGTACGCACCCTCAATACCCACTCCAGCGGCGCCCTGGGCGAAGTCGAAGCCCAGCAGATGCAGATCAGCCAGATCGCCGCCGCCGCGACACAACTGGCCGCCACCTCCCAGGGCGTGGCAAAGAGTTGTGAACAGGCCTCCGATAGCGCCCAGCAGACCCGGCGTATCGCCACCGACAGCAGCCGTGACAGCCAACGCACCACGGCGAGCATCCAGCAACTGAACCAGCGCCTCAACGAAACCGCCGCCGCACTGGGACGGGTCAGCGAACAGGGACAACAGATCCAACTGGTGGTCGATACCATTCGCGGCGTGGCCGAGCAGACCAATCTTTTGGCCCTCAATGCCGCCATCGAAGCCGCTCGCGCCGGGGAACAGGGCCGTGGTTTCGCGGTAGTGGCCGACGAGGTGCGCAGCCTGTCGCAACGTACCCAATCCTCCACGCAGCAGATTGCCGCCACCGTCGACAGCCTGCGCGCCACGGTCAACGAAGCCGTCAGCCTGATGGAAGCTGCCTGCGGCCAGGCCCAGACCGATGCCCAAGCAGTCACCGGCCTTGGCGAACGGCTGGGGGAAATTGCCAGCGCGGTGCAAAGCGTCACCGACACCCTGGCGCAAATCGCCACCGCCGTGGATGAGCAAGCCAGCACCGCCGACGAGGTCAGCGGCAATATCCAGCAGGTCGACCAGGCAGCGATGCGTTTGCTTGAAGGCGCAAGGGCCGTGAACCTGGCGGCGGATACCCTGAGCCAGGGAAGCCAGGCCTTGAGTGCCAACACAGGGAGATTTCAGCTCGGTTGATAGCGATTTGCAGCGAGGATTGTTAAGCGGTTGAAAGCGCAGAGAAATATTTCAGATTTACGCTTGACACATCTTCGTTACCGGCGAATAATGCGCGCCACTTGGCTACATAGCTCAGTTGGTTAGAGCATAGCATTCATAATGCTGGGGTCCGGGGTTCAAGTCCCTGTGTAGCCACCAAGTACTAAAAACGGCCTATCGAAAGATAGGCCGTTTTTTTATGCCCGGAGAAAAGTGCCTGTCCTCTCAGGATTTGGTTGCCCCCTGTGGCGAGAGGGCTTGCTGATTTGCGCCACACGCCTCGCATCGCTACAGTCGATCTCCATACCCCAGGCCCACGGATGGAGCGACACGTGCTTATAGACCTGAAACCTAACCTTCATCGCCTGTCAGCCGTTTCGTTGCTGGCTGTCGCGCTAACGCTTAGCGCCTGTAAGGCCCCGCCCTCCTCCACTGTCACACCGGCACTACCTTCCCCGCCGGAAATCACGTCCGGCTACCGCTCCGATGTACAGACCCGTTACGCCGACAAGCACATGGCGGCCGCGGCCAACCCGTTGGCGGCCGAGGCCGGGCGGGAGATGTTGCGACGTGGCGGCTCGGCCATCGACGCGGCAATTGCGATGCAAGCGGTGCTGACGCTGGTGGAACCGCAATCTTCAGGCATCGGCGGCGGCGCGTTCATTGTGCTGTGGGATGGCAAGGCCGTGCGCACCTATGACGGTCGCGAAACAGCACCGGCCGGCGCCACCGAAAGACTTTTCCTGCAAGCCGACGGCAAACCCATGCCGTTTACCGCCGCCCAGATCGGCGGCCGTTCCGTTGGCACCCCGGGGGTGTTGCGCGGACTGGAACTGGCCCATCGCAAACATGGCCGTCTCGAATGGGCGAGGCTGTTCGAGCCGGCCATCGCGCTGGCGGAGCAGGGCTTCGCGATCTCCCCCAGGCTGCACGCCTTGATCGCGTCCGACCCGTCGTTGCCGGGCTCGCCCGACATGGCGGCGTACTTTCTCAATGCCGATGGCAGCCCGAAGGCCGTCGGCACCGTGCTGAAAAACCCGGCATTGGCAGGCGTGCTCAAGCGCATCGCCAACGAAGGCCCCGATGTTTTGTACAAAGGGCCGGTTGCCGAGGAGATCGTCGCCAAGGTGCAGGGTCACGCCAACCCCGGCAGTCTTTCGCTGAACGACCTCCAAGGCTACACCGCACGGGAGCGGCCCGCGTTATGCACCGACTACAAGCGCTGGCAAATCTGCGGCATGCCACCACCGTCTTCGGGCGGGGTTGCCGTGGCGCAGATCCTCGGGACGTTGCAGGCCCTGGAACAGCGCGACAGCAACGCGGCCCTCGCCCCCTTGAAACCCCTCAAGACCGCTAAACCCGCCGGCATTGAACCCTCCCCCGAAGCGGTGCACCTGATCGCCGAAGCCGAGCGCCTGGCCTACGCCGACCGCGCCCAATACATTGCCGACCCGAATTTTGTAGCCGTGCCGCTCAAAGGGCTGGTCGATCAAGGTTACCTTGCCAGCCGAGCCAGCCTGATCGGCCCTCGTAGCATGGGCGTCGCCAAGCCCGGGACACCGCCGGGCATTCAGGTGGCCTATGCGCCGGACCGTTCGCCGCTGCGCATTTCCACCTCGCAAGTGGTGGCGGTGGATGACCAGGGTGGTGCGGTGTCCATGACCACCACGGTGGAGTCGGCGTTCGGCTCGCACTTGATGGTCCAGGGTTTCATGCTCAACAACCAGATGACCGATTTCTCGTTCATCCCTGAAGAAAACGGGCAAAAAGTCGCCAACCGCGTCGAACCCGGCAAACGCCCGCGCTCCTCCATGGCGCCGACGCTGATCTTCGATCATCAGGGTAGGCTGCTGGCCGCTGTCGGCTCCCCCGGCGGCTCGCAAATCATCGAATACGTCGCCAAGTCAGTGATCGGATTGCTCGACTGGAACCTGGACCCACAAACCGCCATCAATCTCCCCAACTTCGGCAGCCGCAACGGCCCCACCGAACTGGAAAAAGGGCAGTTCAGTCCGATGCTGATCCAGGCGTTGAAAGACAAAGGCCATGCGGTGAGCGAGATCGACATGAACAGCGGCACCCAGGCGATCGTCCGGATGCGTGATGCGCAAGGGAAAACTTCATTGGCCGGCGGCGCGGACCCGCGGCGCGAAGGCGCCGCGCTGGGGGATTGAGCGCTCGTAGATCAGGTTGAGTCAGCGTGCCAGGATGTTGAATGAGTGGCCGCCATCGCGAGCAAGCTCGCTCCCACAGGGGGATGGCGGCGAACACAATATCAAGGCTATTCAGGGAGAACTGTGGGAGCGAGCCTGCTCGCGATGGCGGCGGCTCGCTCAGCAGTTTTCCTCAGGTCGATAGCTGGTTGGCAAACTGACTCACCGCATCGACCACTTTCTTCGCCCCGTCCTGGATCTCGACAATCACCGTCCCCGCCTCGGCGGCCAGGGCCAGGCCGTGTTCGGCCTGGTGCTGGCCGTCGGTCATCAGTGCCACGGCGTTGCGGGCCATGTCCTGGTTCTGGCGGACCACGCCAACGATTTCATCGGTCGCCTGGCTGGTGCGCGATGCCAGTTGTCGCACTTCATCGGCCACCACCGCAAAGCCACGGCCTTGCTCACCGGCACGGGCCGCTTCGATCGCGGCGTTGAGCGCCAGCAGGTTGGTTTGTTCGGCGATGCCGCTGATGGTCTTGACGATGGTACCGATCACCAGGGATTGCTCATTCAGCGCCTCGATGCCTTCGCCAGCGGTTTGCATGTGCCGGGCCAGGTCGCGCATCACGTCCACGGCCTGGGTCACCACCGTCGTGCCGCGCTGGGCACTGCTATCGGTCTGCAACGAGGTGCTATAGGCGATGCTGGCCGCCTCGGCGACGGCTTTTTCCTGGTTGACCTGGTCGGTGATGTTGGTGGCGAACTTGACCACTTTATACAGCCGCTCGTTGGCATCGAGCACCGGGTTGTAGGAAGCTTCCAACCAGACCTCACGACCACTGCTATCGAGACGCTTGAAGCGGCCAGCCACAAATTCACCACTGTTCAAGCGCTTCCAGAACTGCTCGTAGGCCGCGCTGTTGTATTCCTCAGGTTCACAAAACGTGCGGTGGTGCTTGCCCTTGACCTGCGCAAGGCTGTAACCCATGGCGTTGAGGAAGCGATCATTGGCCGTCAGTACATGACCACCCAAGTCGAATTCGATCACCGCCGTTGAACGCACCAACGCGCCGATGAGGTTTTCATGCTCGCGGGAAGCCTCGATGGTGCGGGTCAGGTCATTGGAATACATCGAAAAATAGCGGATCCGCCCATCGGCACTCCGCACGGGCTGGAGGATCGAACGCAGCCAGGCTTCCTGGCCATTGCCTCGCAGCAGGCGCACGGCACCGGAAAAGTGTTCGCCACGGGTCAGTGCCGACTTGAAACGGACCTGGAACTCATTGGTTTTCAAATACCCGGGAACCAGCTCATCCACAGGCCGGCCAATCAAGTCCTGGCTCTTGTAACGCATCTCGTCGAGGAAGTTCTGATTGACCGATTGAATCCGTCCATCGGCATCCAGGGTGAGGCCAAGCATTTCGCGATCCAGGCTTTCCTTGACTTGCACAAGACTGGACAGTTCTTGGCGAAGAGCCAGTAGCTCCTGCTTCAGGCGGTTGTTGAACATGGGCAGCTCCGACAGCAGAAGAATTAAATGGCTGTTCCCTTGCCATCGGCCCGGCGATTTTTTTCTAAAGAGCGCCCCGAGCCCCTATCGAAAATATTCCAGGGCGCCCGCGAACCCGATGAGCCTCCCATGGTCACTGGATTGTTCTACTGTTGCGCCTGACCTTTGAAGCCTTGCCGCCATCAATACCCATAACCATAAAAACGAGGTAATTGCCGTGACCACTGACATCGAAGACAGCCGTTCCGCCCGCTTCGCCTTGCGCTGTTCCAGTTTCGCCGAGCGCTGGTTCCCCGATTCCTGGGTCTTTGCCGCGCTGGCAGTGCTGGTGGTCGCCGTGGCGACGCAATTCATCGGCGCCACACCCACGGCGGCGGCCATGGCGTTCGGCGACGGCTTCTGGAGCCTGATCCCGTTCACCATGCAAATGGCCTTCGTGGTAATCGGCGGATACGTGGTCGCCAGTTCACCACCGGCCGTCAAATTGATTGACCGCCTGGCACGTATTCCGACCAACGGCCGCTCCGCCGTGGCGTGGGTGGCACTGATTTCCATGGTCGCATCGCTGCTCAACTGGGGCCTGTCGTTGGTGTTTGGCGGTTTGCTGGTGCGCGCCCTCGCCCGACGCACCGACCTGAAGATGGATTACCGCGCCGCCGGCGCCGCCGCGTACTTGGGCCTGGGCGCAGTGTGGGCCCTGGGGTTGTCTTCGTCGGCGGCGCAATTGCAGGCCAACCCGGCCAGCCTGCCGCCCTCGATCCTGTCGATTACTGGCGTCATTCCTTTCACCCAGACGATTTTCCTCTGGCAGTCTGGCGTGATGCTGCTGGCGCTGATCGTGATCTCGTTGATTGTCGCCTACGCCACCGCTCCCGGGCCGAACAGTGCCCGTGACGCCGCCGCTTGTGGTATCGACCCCAGTTTCAGCATGCCGGCGTTGCAGCCCCGTACCCGCCCAGGGGAATGGCTGGAGCACAGTCCGCTGCTGACCATTGCGCTGGTGCTGCTGGCGGCCGGCTGGCTGTTCCATGAGTTTTCGACCAAGCCTGCGATCAGTGCCATTTCCGGGCTCAACACGTATAACTTCCTGTTCATCATGCTGGGCGCCTTGCTGCACTGGCGACCGCGCAGTTTTCTCGACGCCGTGGCCCGCGCGGTGCCGACCACCACGGGCGTGTTGATCCAGTTTCCGCTTTACGGCTCGATCGCCGCGCTGCTGACCACGGTCAAAGGCAGCGATGCCCAGACCCTGGCCCACCACATCTCGACCTTTTTCGTACAAATCGCCTCCCATGACACCTACGCCCTGTTGATGGGCGTCTATTCGGCGGTACTGGGCTTTTTCATTCCTTCTGGCGGCGGCAAGTGGATCATTGAAGCGCCCTACGTCATGCAGGTGGCCAATGACCTGAACTATCACCTGGGCTGGGCGGTGCAGATCTATAACGCCGCCGAAGCGCTGCCCAACCTTATCAATCCGTTCTACATGCTGCCGCTGCTGGGGGTCTTGGGGCTGAAGGCCAGGGACCTGATCGGCTTTTCCTTCGTGCAGCTGCTGGTGCATACGCCGTTGGTGCTGGCGCTGCTATGGGCGCTGGGGACAACATTGAGTTATTTGCCGCCCGTGATGCCATAAAGCCATAAAAAAGGGCCGATATTTCCATCGGCCCACTTCTTCTTCGGCTCGGTCTGTTTCAGTATGGATGCGCCCTGCTTTTGAGGGTCCCTCACGCTGAAAAGGATCTGAGCATGTTCAAACTCGCCGTACTTCCTCTTGCCGTCCTCACCCTGAGCGCCACCGTCCAAGCCGCCGACACGACCAACATCGACGTACAACTGGGCAGCACCGAGCGCGTCACCCGCCTCTTTGCCTACCCCAACAACTGCAACGTCATTTGTTTTCGCGACTGGACCCTGGAACAAACCGTCGAGCATTACCTGACCCAAAGCGTGCAGCGTGACGGCTACACCACGGCCAAGGTCGAGGTCAAAATCGACAACGACAAGGTCTATGCCAGCATCAATGGGGTACCGAAGAGCTACGGCCAACCGCTCAAGGCCCTGCTCGACGCCGGTGACCTGGCGTACAACGGCGCCTCCAAACTCAACAGCGACAAGAAATGGTCCTACAACTGGTACCTGTTCCTGCCGCTGGGCATGGCCCTGGAAAACCGCAAGAGTGTCGAGTTGCTGCACTTCCCGCCGGATTACTCCCTGACCCAGGCCCAGGACTATCTGGAGTCGGCGACCACCGATCGTTGGGCCACGCTGCTGACCGTCAACGGCATTGCGGTTGAACAGACACCGGCCTACCAGACCATCATCGACATCGCGCCCATCGCAGCGCCGTCCAATGCTGGCAGCACATTGGAGGGACTCTATAGCTACTTCAACGATTACCAAACCACCATGGTCACACAGGTCACCCAAACCGCCAGCGGCGCCGCGTTGCCGATGGTGGCCTTCGGAGCGCCCGTTCGGAACTGGATCAAGACCCAGTACGGCCAGACCGTGAATGTGCTCAGCCTGGCGACCATCACAACCGGCAGCGGGGTCAAGGTTCCGGTCCTGGGCTCCAACCATCCGAGCTACATCTGGTACGCCGCCGACAAGGACAGCTACGACGGTGACGAAGCCAAGGCGGATGCCGCCGGCCTGAAAGTCATGGGCCAGGACCTGAGTGCTTCATGCTGGCAGGCCGGCATGGGCAGCAAGCCGGGCACCGACCCGAGCACTCTGCTGAACCAGTGCACCCAGACCTGGCAAGTCACGCAAAAGGAAAAGACCTGCGAGTTGTTCTACACCTCCATTCGCAACTTGACGCCGGCTGATGCAGCGAAAAAATGCGAAACGCCGGCGATCAAGTCGCAACTTCCGCAACTGAAGGTGCCCATGCCGCTGCCTGCCGAGGCGGTCTAAACCTTGAGGCGCTTTCCCGCGTAGGCTGGCGCTGACGCGGGAAAGCGCCTTTGACACCTGTCAGAGTCGACAGTAGATGCCGCTCCCGACTTGGGCGAAGCTATCAAGGTTTTTTCAACGACCGCCGGCAGGATCGCCAGCGCCAGCAAGTCGAGTGTTTAGCACCGACAAGGACTGTCATGACCACGTTCATTACAGATCGCGCCTGTTCTCAGCATCGGGACTGCATCTACCCGGAAAAACAACTCAGCACCCGCCTGGGCTACCCCTCGGTGCACGACTTCGAAGTGCATCACACGACCGACGGCCGCGGCAACGGCATCATCGCCCGTAAACCATTCGCTCCCATGACGAGGATGTGCAGGGTTTCGGGGCTGCTGGTCAGCCGACGGCGCCTGCACACGCTGCAGATCCTGCCGGACGTGCACATGTATGACCCGCGCTTCGCCGGATTGCTGCTGCATTCCTGCAACCCGAATGTCTTCCTCGACATGAGCGAACTGTGGCTGTGGTCACTGGCCTGTATCGATGAAGGTGACTGCCTGACGATGGACTACGCCAGTACCGAACAGAAACTGTATCGACAGTTCGCCTGCCGGTGCGGTTCATACAACTGTCATGGCTGGATTACCGGCTATGACGAACCGCCCAATGAGCAGGGAATGAAGTTTCTACGGCACTGGCGCCGTCAATGTCACCGCGACTGACGAACCGGGCTCAAGGCGCGTCGACCGGACGCAGCCGATACTGCGGCGGCAATTGCTCGAAACCGCTGATCGTGGTGTCCAGGCTCTTCCAGCGTCCGTCCTTGATGCCGTAGATGCAGCCATGGATCGACAGTTTCTGCCCGCGGTGCCAGGCGTTCTGCACGATGCTGGTATGGCCGACGTTGGCCACCTGCTGGATCACGTTCAGCTCGCACAGGCGGTCGACACGCTCCTCCTCGGTCGGCAATTGGCCCAACGCCTCGCGATGCTCGTAGTACAGGTCGCGAATCGAGCGCAGCCAGCCGTCGATCAGGCCCAGTTGCCGGTCCTGCATCGAGGCACGCACACCGCCACAGCCGTAATGGCCGGTGACCAGGATGTGTTTGACCTTGAGCACGTCCACCGCGTACTGGATCACCGACAGGCAGTTGAGGTCCGTGTGCAGCACTACGTTGGCCACGTTGCGGTGTACGAACAGATCGCCCGGCAGCATGCCGACGATCTCGTTGGCCGGCACCCGCGCATCGGAACAGCCGATCCACAGGTATTCCGGGGTTTGCTGACGAGCCAGCTTGGAGAAGAAGTCAGGATCTTCCTGCTTGATCGCATCGGCCCAACGCGCGTTGTTATCAATCAGATCTTGTAATTCGTTCATGCTGTCTAGCCTCGATTGAGAGTGCGCAACTGTGACAGACGACCGCCGGTCGAGGTCACGTCGGCGATGCATTGGAATTCCTGGATGCGCTGCCGGTCGACACCAGTAAGGCCCACAGTATGAGGAATTGCCATGAATGATTCACGACGCCCCTTCGATGCGACGCAACCGGAACCCATCGACGACAACGAAGATCGCATGGGCTCGATGCATGAGTTGGAATTCGACGACGAGCAGCCCAGCGCGAAAATCGGCGACGAATTGCCGCAAGGCGAACGCGAACAGCTGATGCCTCGTGAACGCGTCCGTGAAGCGGGCATGACCGGCGCCTCGACGGATGATCACCAGCCGACCGATGACGACATGAGCCCGGAAACCCTCATTCGCGAAGACGGCGCCCGAGATGCCCGTGAGGCCGGCGGCGACGAGCAGGCTGACTGGGACCTGAGTGTGGTGGATGAAAACGATATTGGCGGAGGCGATGGGCTGGACGAAGCGGAAATGGCGGATATCGATCCGCTGGATGGCAAGCGTTGACCCTACAATCGCCATCGCGAGCAAGCTCGCTCCCACAGTGGTTTTGTGTTTGATCACACACTTGATGCACACCGCCAAGCCCCTGTGGGAGCGAGCTTGCTCGCGATAGCGGTGGATCAGTTTGCATCAATGTCGAATGTTCCGCCGTCTTCGCGAGCAAGCTCGCTCCCACAGGGGGGCGCGGCGCTTCAGTCCACCAAGGTACACGCCATGACCACCGCATCCTCACGCCCGCCCACTGCCGGGTAGTAATCCCGGCGCCGGCCAATTTCATTGAAACCATAGCGCTCATACAGCCGGAACGCCGTGCGGTTGCTGTCGCGCACTTCCAGGAAGCATTCCCGGGCCTCGGCCTTGTAGGCAATCGACATCAAGTGTTCCAACAGGCGCAAGCCCAGACCACGACCCTGGTTTTCCGGTTTGACGGTGATGTTGAGCAGGTGCGCCTCATCCAGGATGATCTGCACCACGCCATGGCCCACTTGCTGCTGGCCTTCGAACATCAGCCATATCTGGTATTTACCCAGCCCGTCGAGAAATATCCCCCGGGTCCAGGGGTGGCTGTAGGCGGCGTATTCGATTTTCAGTACAGCGTCGAGGTCCGCCTCGGTCATCGGGCGGAACGATACAGCGTCACTCATTCGATTCTTTCCAGCGCGCCATCAGCCGGCGCATGGCTTGCCAGACATCAGCCTTGCGCTGTGGCGTTTCCATTAACAGTTCCAACCCGGGCAACGCCCAGGCCGAGCCCAGGCCTTCGACCTGCAGTTCACGATTGAACGCCTCGGCATCCGCCTCGCCGGCAAACTTCACCGCCGGCAGGCCGATCAGCCACAGGCACACGCAGGGCTCGTCTTCGAGGCGCGCCGAAACGAAGCCCTGGACGAAATCCCGCGCCGCTTCGGGCCCCTGGTCCATGGTGCCGCGCGACAACAGCGGCCAGCGCACCGGTTCGCCAATGATCTGCGGGCTATCCGGTAGACCGGCGGCGCGCAGCATGTCCTTGAGCAGCAGATAGGCTGGATCACGGCTTTGAAACGGCTCGCCCGTGGGCAATTCCACCAACAGCAGGCAACGCCCGGCCCGCAGCAGTTGCAGGGCGAAACGCGGCGGCGCGACGTAGGGAGCCTTGGGCGGCGCCTCGACAACCTCTTCCACCGGTTTGGCGTTGGTACGGGTCGAGGCCAGGCTTGGACGCGGCACTTCGATTTTCGGCCGCTCGGCCACGGGCGCCACCGGCTCGGCGACCGTCTTGGCCACAGGCGCGGTCACGACCGGCGCGATGTACTCGGGCTCGGGCGTTTCCAGCAGCTCGGGCCGCGACGGGGCGGCGAACGGCAATTCGGTACGCGGCAGCCAGTTGACCACCTGCATGGCGGTCAGATAGGCGCGGCGACGGGACTCGATAAGCAAGGGTCGGCCACTTGTGGATAACTGAAAGTGGGAGGGATTCTACCGCCCTTCGGCGCGGATCGCTTCCCTGTTGAGCCAATAGTTGATCGATAGCAAACGACAGTCCGTCCAAGGGGTGAATCGCAAGCGGCTCGATGCAGTACAATCGCCGCTTTTAATTGCCAACCCGACGGCCATTGCGATGATCGAACCCAAGCGCGTCTTGCGCGCCCTCGCTGAACACTGGGCATTGCTGGAACCTTTGTGCGAGCACTTCGACCAGGGCACCCTGAGCCTCAACGAATTGCGTTCACAGCTGGCCGCCCAACAGCTGGACAGCACGCCCCAGGACATCACCAGCCTGCTGGATGTGTGGATCCGCCTGGACATTCTCGTACCGGTGGCGAAAAGCCCGAACCGCTTCGAGCTCAACGCCCAGATCCATGACTTCCTCGCCTACCTGCGCCGCGAGCACCGCCTGGGCCTGTGCCTGGAGATCGAAGCCTACCTGCGTCACCTCGAGCGCCTGGCCGGCTACATCCAGGACGCCTTCGACATTCGCGACGGCAACGACCTGGCTCGCCAACTGCGCCTGCTGGACATGCGCGTGCGCGATGTGCTCAAGAAACTCGCCAACGACGAACAGGCCCTGGTGGCCGTGGCCGAGCGGGCCAAGACCAGCGACCGGCAGATCCCGCTGCGCCAGCGTTACGCCGAAGTGCTGGCGACCTGGGACGAATACGTCGAGCCGATGATCCAACTGGTGAATGCCGACGGCGCCTTCGAGCAAGGCGTGCGCAAGGTCGAGAACGTGCTGTTGCGCATGCTCACCGAACAGCAGCGCCTCGGCCATCTGGTGGACGACGACATGCTGCTGCGCACCCACGCGCGCATCCTCGAGATGCAGACCAGCGCCCAGCTGACCCTGCGGCATGCCCGTGAACTGCTCCTGCCGCTGCGCGAAGAGGCTCGCCGCCACAACGCCGTGACCCGTGGCGCCGCCCTGGCCCTGGCCGCCATTCGCCGCAAAGGCATCGATGCCGTGCCGCAGGCCGCCATGCCGATGTTCACCCGGCCGCAAAGCACCTTCCTGGGCAGCGCCAGCCAGGTCGAAGCCTACGTCTATGCGCTGGCCCGTTTCGAACCGAAACCGGCGCGCTTCCCCAAGTCCCACAAGACCCACAAGGGCGGCGAAGCACCGCGCGCGCCACGCACCGTGCGCGAGATGGTCGAGCGTTGCGAAGACGCCCTGCCGATGCCGGACCTGATGACCTGGCTGCTGGAACAGGAACCGGACGGCGCCACCGACGAATTGCTGTACTGGTTCTCGCGGCTGTCGCGGGAAAAACGCTTCAAGCGCGAGCGCCTGGAGCGCCGCGATTATCACACTCACGAGCATCAGGTCAGCCTGCGCTCCTTCGCCCTGCTCTCGGCCGGCGACACCGCCGCCGAGGATTCTGCGAGCATCCCCCATGCATCTTGATCTATCCGAACTGTCCCAGCTGGCGCCGATCTTCCGCGAGCTGTTCAAGGGCTATCACGTCAGCCGCCGCGACCCGGAGCTGTACGCGCAACTGTCGAACTTCCAGGACCAGTACCGCACGCTGTTCAAGGCCCTGGGCTTCGAACTGGTGTGCGACACCCGTGGCTTCTATTACTTCGTGCCGGACCTGGCCGCCGCGGCAGTGAACAAGACCGCCCAGCGCCTGGCCCTGTTCACCTTCATTCTGGTGGAGCACCTGGCCGACCAGGGCCGCGACCCGATTGCCGTGCTCGACGGCGGCAGCCTGGGCCGCGATGAGCTGCCTTCGCTGCTGGAAAAGTACCGCGACCTGTTCATCCAGGCCGAAGTACAGACCCAGGAAGAACTGGAAGAAAAAATCATGCGGCGCATGACTCAACTGGGTTTTGCCAGCGAAGAAAACGGCGTGTATCGCTTCCTGCCGCCGATGCATCGGTTCCTCGACGTGTGCCTGTCGGTCCAGCAGGACCGCGACCTGGCCGCCAGCCTGCACAGCGTGCTGCCGTTGCCGGTGCCCGTGCTGATCGACGAAGACAGCGACGAAAAACTGCTGCAGACCGATGATCCGCTGGACCTCAGCGAATTTGAAGGTGAGAGCGAAGAAGACGCACTGGCCCGCGCCATTGCCGAAGAACAGGAGACCGACGCATGAGCAAGGAACGCTACGGCATCCGCCGCTTTGCCCTTTTGAACACCGCCGGCTACAGCCTCGGTCTGTTCCCGCTGGAAGAACCGCTGTCGGTGTACGGCGCGAACAACCTCGGTAAATCCGCCTCGATCAACGCCTTGCAGTTCCCGATCCTGGCGCGCATGTCGGACATGAGCTTCGGCAAGTACAGCCTGGAGCAATCCCGGCGCTTCTACTTTGCCTCGGACACCAGCTACATCCTGGTGGAAGTCGCCCTGCCCCACGGCCCGCACGTAATTGGCGTGGTCGGTCGCGGCCCTGGCGGCGGTTTCGGTCACCAGTTCTTTGCCTACGCTGGCAAACTGGACCTGGCCCACTATCAGAAAAATGACACCTGCCTGCGTCAGAAAGAGCTGTTCACCAACCTGGAGCGCGAAGGCCTGAAAGCCTACGAACTCAAGCCGGATGAACTGCGACGCCTGCTGGTGGGTGGCCACACCTCGATCCCGCTGGACCTGACGCTGATCCCGCTACGCTCCACCAGCGAACAAAGCCTCAAGACCTTCCGCGCGCTGTTCATCAACCTGCTGCACATGCGCGAAATCACCGCAGCCAAGCTCAAGCAACTGTTCCTCGACGCGTTCGAACACAGCCTGCGCTCCGGTAGCGTGGACTACATCGCCGCGTGCGAAGAAGCCTTCCGCGACGTACGCCGCATGGAGCAGGACTACAACTCCCTGGTGGCGGCCGGCCCGCTGGTGGAAGCCCTGGCCAATGGCGTGAAGCAGCGCGATATCCTGCGCGGCAAATTGCATCGTCTCTCGCCGTTGCTCGATTCGTTGCTCGGCACCTGGTCGGACTACGCCAGTGCGCGCAAGGAAGAGCTGACCATCCAGGCCGAACACTACCGCAACGAGCAGGACTCGCTGCAGAACGACCAGCGCGGCGGCACTCAGGAGCTGATGCGCCTGGAGCGGGAAATCAGTGGCATCCAGCGCTGGATCGGCGAGCTGTCGGTACTCAAGAACCGCTTTGCCCTGGTGGATGACGTCAAGGTCCTGGAGCAGCAACTGCTCGCCGCCAAGGACGCCCACGACGAACTGGCCGGCGCCCTGGCCCAGTCCCGGCAGTTCAGCGCCGAGGACCTGGAAGAGCGCCTGCGCGACCTGGAAAAACGCCTGAAGTCGGTCAAGCAGCAACTCGATCACGCCGACAACAACAGCTACGCCCGTCTGCGGGAAGAGTTCTCGCAGCAGGACGTCGAACGCCTGATGCGCCTGTTCAACAGCGCCCTGTTCAGCCTGCCACTGGGCGAACACGGCATCGCGCTGGACGAGAACGGCGAGTGGGTCAAATCCATGGAGCTGATCCTCGACGGCTTCAAGGGCGAGCGTTTCGAAGTGCCGGGCCTGTCCATCGACCTGTCCCACATCGAGCCACCTGCCCTGCAAGCCCTGGCCGACCGAGCCGCGCTGCGCGACCAGAAAGAGCGCCTGGAAAAAGAACTCAAGCAGCTCAAGACCCAGCAAGCCGTGGCCGCCGACCGCGCCGCGAGCAAAACCCAGACCGAGGCGCTGTACCAGCAGGTTCTGGATGCGCAGAAAGCCCTGGAAGACTTCCGTCGCAGCCAGACCCTGAGTGCAGAGGAAGGCGAGAAGCTCGAGCAACTGGCGCAGATGGAAGCCGCTCAGGACGAACTCAAGCGCTCCAGCGATGCCTTCACCGAGCGCGTCCAGCAGCTGTCCGCCAAGTTGCAGTTGGTGGGCCGGCAGATCGCCGACATGGAAGCCAAGCAACGCACCCTCGACGACGCCCTGCGCCGTCGTCAATTGCTGCCGGCAGACCTGCCGTTCGGCACGCCGTTCATGGACCCTGTCGACGACTCCATGGACAACCTGCTGCCGCTGCTCAATGACTACCAGGACAGCTGGCAAGGGCTGCTGCGGGTCGACGGCCAGATCGAAGCGCTGTATGCCCAGGTGCGCCTCAAGGGCGTGGCCAAGTTCGACAGCGAAGACGACATGGAGCGACGCCTGCAACTGCTGATCAACGCCTATGCCCACCGCACCGACGAAGCGCTGACCCTGGGCAAGGCGCGCCGTGCGGCGGTAACCGACATCGCCCGGACCCTGCGCAACATCCGCAGCGACTACGACAGCCTCGAGCACCAACTGGCGCTGTTCAACCGCGAGATCAACAAGCGCCAGGTGTCCAACCTGCAGAGCTTCCGGATCGTCCTGGCGCCGAACAAGGAAGCGCTCAAGCACATCGACCAGATCATCCACAGTGCCGGCCAGTACGAAGAAGGCGAGACGCTGTCGGTGTTCGACCTCAGCCAGAGCGCCGAGCAGGACAACAAGAACGAAGAAGCCAAGGAATACCTGGCGCGGCTGGTGGCGGCGAACCACAACCAGCTCGGCCTCAAGGATCTGTTCGAGCTGGCGTTCGAGATCACCAAGGTCAACGGTCAGCCCGTGATCCACACCGACATCGACGGCGCGGCGTCCAACGGCACCACCATGACCATCAAGGCGCTGACCAACATGTACTTGTTGCTGCACTTGATGGACCGCGAACAGGCCGGCCGCGTGCGCCTGCCGTACTACCTGGACGAAGCCGCGGACATCGACGAGAAAAACCAGGCCGCCCTGCTGGAAACCAGCCTGCAACTGGGCTTCGTGCCGATCCTGGCCAGTGTGAAACCGCAAGTCTGCGCCAGTGTCGCCATCGACCTGGAAGGCGGCAGCGGTCCGAACGGCATCTACATCGACGAAGCGGACTGGAAATACATCCGTCGTCACGATGCGGTGAAGGCCACGGTGAATGTCCAGGCCGACGAACCGGAGCTGGATCCGGTGTGAGGTGAATAGCCGGGCATGAAAAAGGCCGCAGTCCAAATGGATCGCGGCCTTTTTTTATTGCGCTAGTTCTTGAGTTTTCAGGGCACCTGATGGCCTCATCGCGAGCAAGCTCGCTCCCACAGGGGACGCAGGATCGCTCATCCAAAGCATTCCAAGGTGGGAGCGAGCTTGCTCGCGATGGCGTCAGGGCAGACTAACGCCACTCCAATCACTTACCCAGACTGATCTTCGGCGCCCAGGTCAGCCACTCATCTTCAAACTTATCGAACAGCGGGAAAGTCTGCTCCGGTCGAGCTGGATTGCCCATTCGTTCGCCATCCGGCGTTGCGAACGCAATGCCGCCCTGGATAAGCGTTTCAAGGGACTCGGTTCTCACCGTCGCGCCCTTGAACAGACCGAAGTCCAGACCGAAGCCACTGCTATTCCAGAAGCGTGTGCCGCTGCGCACCAGTGGCGCATATTTGGGCTCGATCAAGATATGGATCAGCACTCGGTCTGCGGTCTGGCCCAATTCATAACCAGTAACCTTGCCCACCGTAATCTCGCGATAGGTCACCGGCACACCGGTCTTCAACGAACCACGGCGGGCCGCGCTCAGCACCAGGCTCAATCCCGCTTCGGGCACCGCACTTTCCGGTGGGTTGGCCAGGGCCACGAAGCTTTTCTGCGGCCCGAGGTTTTTCGCCGAAGGCTGCACCTCAATGTATTGGCCGGTTACCAGGGTTTCCAGGTTGGAGGTCTTCATCAACCCCAACTCCGGCTTGACCACCCAGAACCGGGACCCGACCCGGGCGATGCGCTCGGGCACTTCGGTGATACGCGCCGTGAGCAGCACCGATTGCATATCGGCGCTGAGATCGACATCCTCGATCTTGCCCACATCCAGCCCTTTGAAACGGATCGGCGTACCGCTGCGCAAACCATCGGCGCGGTCGACCTTGATCGTCACCACGGTGCCGCGCTGTTGTGCCGCTTCATGATCGGCAAACAGGCGGAAACGCGGGATGCGTCTTTTCAGCGGCACATTGGGTTCCGGAGTTTCGAAGGCAATCCCGCCGGCCATCAGGCTTTGCAGGGACTCGCTCTTGACCTGGATCCCGCCCGTCAAACCTCCCGTAAGGGTGATGCCACTGGCGTTCCAGAAACGTGTAGAGCCGTTGACCAGCCCTTCGTATTCTTTCTCGATGTGCACACCAATGATCAGTTGCTTCTTCTTGCGGGAAAACTGGTAGCTCTGCACCGACCCGACCTTGACCTGCTTGTAGAGGATCGGACTGCCGACTTCCAGGGAACCGAGGTTTTCGGTCAGCAGGACCAAGTGCAAGCCCGGTGAACGCAAGTCCAGCGGCGGCGCCTTTGCCCTGGCTTCGTACTCGCGCTGCGGCGCGCCGCCCTTGTCACCCGGTCGCACGGCAATGTAGTTGCCCTTGACCAACGCTTCCAGACCGGTGATCCCCGCCAGGGAAATCGACGGCTTGACGACCCAGAACTGCGTGCCGGTTACCAGGTAATCTTCGGCCAAGGGATCCAGGGTCAATTCAGCCGTGGCGCTGGACAGGTCCGGATCGACCTTGAGGGTCTTCAGGCTGCCGACCTGGATGCCTTTGTACATGACCGGTGTACGACCGGCCTGCAAGCCCTCGAAATCACTGAGCTTGACCTTCACCCGAATGCCCGCCGCAGCGGCGTCAAAGTCTTCGTAAAGACGGAACGGCAGGCTTGGGTCCGTCGGCGGGCTGTCCTTGCGGCTTTCCGGCGTGGCAAAGGCAATCCCTCCGGCCACGATGCTGGCCAGGGACTCGCTGCGCACTTTGACGCCCGAGAGGTTGGCATCGATGCTGATGCCACTGGCGTTCCAGAAACGCGTGTGTTTACGCACCAGGCTGGCATAGGTCGGTTCGATGAAGATTTTGATCTCGACCTTGCTCTGATCCTCGGACAACAGGTAGCTCTTCACCTGACCGACCTGGATCTGTTTGTAGAACACCGGGCTGCCGCGGTTCAGCGAACCCAATCGATCAGCCTTGAGGGTCAGGTGCAAACCCGGTTTGGCGTCCGACAGTGGAGGCTCTTCGACCAGTGCCTTGAATTTACGGGTCGATTCGCCTTCACCCGGGCTGATAGCTACGTAGTTACCCGATACCAGGGTTTCCAGGCCGGTGATACCGGCCAGGCTCACGCTCGGCTTGACCAGCCAGAAACGTGTTCCGGTCTTGAGGTATTGCTCGACGTCCTTGTTCATCTCGACCGTCGCGACCACTCCCTTGGAGCTGCCTTCGTCATCGAGTGTAAGGGCCGTCACTTTGCCGACCGGCATCCCTTTGTAGACGACTTCGGTTTTGTTGACCTGGATGCCTTCACCACTCTCAAAGCGCACATTGATCTCGATTCCGGTCTCGTTATAAGCCCGCCAGCCGAGCCAGCCGCCGATGATCAAGGCAATCAGCGGCAGGACCCAGATGGCCGACCAGTTCGAAGCCGGTCGGGTTTTAGCGGTAGGCAAATCAGTCATGGTCGTCATCCGACTCCGTGTTATCCCAAATCAGTCGGGGATCGAAGGTTACTGCGGCAATCATTGTCAAAATCACTACGCTGGCGAAAGCAATCGCGCCAAGACCGGCTTCGACACTGGCGAGCCGCCCAAAATTCACCACCGCCACCAGAATGGCGATCACGAAAATATCGAGCATCGACCAACGACCAATGAACTCGATGAAACGGTACATAAGGATGCGTTGCCGCGCCGACATGGGCTGGTGCCGCTGCACGGAAAACAGTAACAAGGCGATACCCACCAGCTTGAAAGTGGGCACCAGGATACTGGCGATGAACACCACGGCGGCAATAGGAATCATGCCGTGTTGTACCAACTCGATGACGCCGGACATGATAGTACTCGGAGCGCCTTGGCCCAGCGAGTTGATGGTCATGATCGGCAACATGTTGGCCGGAATATAAAGAACCGCGGCGGTGATCAACAATGCCCAGGTCCGCATCAAGCTGTTCGGGCGCCGAGGGTGAACCAGCGCGCCGCAGCGAGTACAGGTTTGGTTGTCGGCTTCAGCATCCTGCCGATTCAACTCATGGCATTCCGCACAGATCAGAATGCCTGCATCAATCGCCCGCATGGGCATCTTCTCCTGATAACGCCTGCCAGATCTGATGCGGTGACATCACCACCTCCAACCAGACCTGGACCAGCAACAAACTGATGAAGCACACCAGGCCAAGGCCTATGGTCATGGCCGCCATATCTGCCAACTTGACGATGGCCACCAGCACGCCCATGAGGTAGACCTCAAGCATCCCCCAGTCTCGTAAATGGTGATAAATGCGGTAGAGCAACAAACCGTAGCTACGGCCAACGTCCAAGCGAATGGTCAGCAGCACAGCCAACTGGCAAAGCAACTTGAGTAGCGGAATACCCATGCTGCACAGGAACACCACCGCCGATACACCTTGCATACCGGTATCGAACAGACCGACCACGCCACTCCAAACGGTGTCCTGGGAGGACTGCCCGAGCAGATTGAGTTGCATGATGGGTAAGAAGTTGGCCGGCACATATAACAGCAGGGCGGCGATAACCAAGGCAAGACTGCGTTCGACTACATTGTGCCGGTGAGCATAGAGCTCATAGCCACAGCGGGGGCACTCGGCTTTTTCACCATGGGCCAGCTGAGGCTTGCGCATCAACAGGTCGCACTCATGACACGCCACCAGACCGCTCAGGGGCAGATCTGACAACCTATCAATGTCTGACGGATCGGGCATAAACAGCTCTGGCTCAGCTAAAGTGGGGCTATTCTAGTGCTCCAGCTCGGAAATAACTGTGCAAATTTATCACGAGCTTTCGCAGACTTTCCTAGGGACAAAAACAAAACCCCTACCTGCATCAGCAGATAGGGGTTTCGGAATTTAATCTTGACGATGACCTACTCTCACATGGGGAAACCCCACACTACCATCGGCGATGCATCGTTTCACTGCTGAGTTCGGGA
>NZ_JAUTYW010000006.1:0-560406 GCF_052112205.1 Pseudomonas sp. Lb2C2
TCGGGGAGCAAGGTAGTTTGACCTCGGTGTTCACCTTGGATGAAGCGTTTCATGGGCAGCCCTTGCGATGAAATCCTGGGGGAATCATAGCAAGGGTTGGCTTCGGTGTTTTTACACACTCTGGGCCCAGCGCGGCTATCCCGGCATCCATGCCGGGATGCCCACTCCACAATGCCTGCGTTCGGCCATCGTGGTTAACGGGGCGTCCAGATCAAGATCCAAAGCAAAGCAAAAGCGGGGGGCATGTCCAGCATCTATGTGGCTGAGCCACCGCATTCGCGAGCAAGCTCGCTCCCACAGGAGAAACGCAATCACCCAGAACCAGGTCGGCTATCAGGCCGCCTCGCGGTGGACGTTGATCTCGGGCGCCCCGTTAACCACGATGGCTGAACGAAGGTGTTGCGCAGTGGGCACCTCGGCATGGATGCCGAGGTAGCCGCGCTGGGCCATGGATGGCCCTTCGCGGCGGCCCACGGAGCAACGCCTTCGTTCAGGCATGCCGAGCCTAGGCGAGGCACCGAGTGGTGGGGCAGAAGCGTTTTGGTTACTTTTGCGCTTCTCAAAAGTGACCCGCCGTAAGGGCGGAACCCTAAGCCGCCGTTACCGCAGAAATGGATATACACACTCCCCCCCAAAAAAAACGGCGCCTTTCCATTTCTGAAAGAAGCGCCGTTTTTTCTAAGTTGAGCAGCATTACGGCCATTGGCCGGGTTTCTGTTCAACCGATCATTGCATCCATGGCGGAGGCGGTTCTTCGGCCTTGCCGGGCGGGGCATCGTCGGCGGCGCGGACAGCCTGGCGGCGTTCTTCGTCCAGGCGAGCAGCCTCGATTTCACGCATGATCCCGCCGACATCCGCCATTTCTTCCGGCTCGTCGAACTCGCCGGTCAGCATGCTGGCCGGGTGCAGGGTGCCGGCTTCGTACAGCGCCCACATTTCCTTCGCGTACTTGGTGCGCTTGAGCTCCGGGGCAAACCGACCGAAGTAGGACGCCATGTTGCCCACGTCCCGCTCCAGCATGCTGAAGGCATGGTTGTTACCCGCGGCATCCACGGCCTGTGGCAGGTCGATGATCACCGGCCCGGTTGGCGTGAGCAGGACGTTGAACTCCGACAGGTCGCCGTGCACCAGACCGGTACACAACATCAGCACGATCTGGGAAATCAGATAGGCGTGATATTCACGGGCCTGGTCCGGCTCCAGCACCACATCGTTCAGACGCGGTGCTGCATCGCCGTACTCGTCGGCCACCAGTTCCATCAGCAGCACGCCTTCAAGGAAGTCGTACGGCTTGGGCACGCGCACACCCGCGCTAGCCAAGCGGAACAAAGCCGCCACTTCAGCATTCTGCCAGGCGTCCTCGGTTTCCTTGCGCCCGAACTTCGAGCCCTTGGCCATGGCCCGGGCCTGACGGCTGTTGCGGACCTTGCGGCCTTCCTGATATTCGGCCGCCTGACGAAAGCTTCGCTTGTTCGCCTCCTTGTAGACCTTCGCGCAACGTAGCTCGTTACCGCAGCGCACCACATAAACAGCTGCTTCTTTACCACTCATGAGTGGGCGCAGCACCTCGTCGACCAGACCGTCCTCGATCAGGGGTTCAATGCGTTTTGGAGTCTTCATCAGCTTTTATTGTGGGTCCTTTATTACCAAACACGCGAATGACAGTCGTTATACGGCAATCCTTCCTCCACGGGGAGGGGTTGCCGACCTATGAACCTGTGATGCACACAATGTGCCGGATCAATCGACCGAACCGAATCATAGCCGAGACCGAACCTGGCATTGCTAACTGAATGCCCAGGCATTTGCGACAAGAGCTGACAGCCATGTCTATCATCGGCTGTAGGAAGTGCGACGACTCAATGCTTGAACAGTTCCCCCGGCGTAAACCCGAACATCCCCTTGAACGCCGCAATGAACGCGGACGTTGAATCATACCCACAGGACAACGCGGCACTGGTGACGCTGTCGCCCTGCTCCAGCGAACCCAGGGACGACAACAAGCGCATGCGCTGGCGCCAGGCGCGAAAGCTCAGGCCGGTCTCGCGCTGGAACAGGCGCATCAAGGTTTTTTCCGACGTGCCCAGGCGCTCAGCCCAGGCGTGCAAGGTGACGCTCTGCTCAGGCTGTTCGATCAACTCGTTACACAGCCCCAGCAGACGGGCATGTCGCGGCAGCGGCAGGGAGAATCCCACCTCCGGCAAAGTCGCCAACTGGTCCAGCAACACCTGCACCAACCGTTGTTCCTGGGTGTCGCCTTGCGGGTAATCGACCGGAAGCTGACAGAACACCTTGATCAACTCACGGGCCAGTGGCGTGACTTCCAGCACCCGACAGCGCTCATCGGCCCAGGGGCAGGCGTGACGATGCACATACAGGCTGCGCATTTCCGCTCGGGTGGAGGTCACCACATGGTGTTCCAGGTCGGCCGGGATCCAGATGCCCCGTTGTGGCGGGGCAAAGAAGCTGCCCGCTGCGGTGTGTACGCCGAGAACGCCACTGATGGCGTAGGAAAATTGCACCCAGTCATGACGATGGGCTTGCGTCCAGGAGCCGGCGCTCAAGCTTTCGACACGGGCGTACAGCGGCCTTGGCAATTGCGCCAGGTCGGGGATGCGGCGTTCGAGCTGTTGGTGTCCGTTAGGCGGCATTGATTGGCCTTATGTCGCAAGACGACTAGTAGGGACGACGTTAGGCTATGTCGACTTTTCTTACAACTTGCGGTGCCCTATGCATATCCTCAGACACCTCAAACGCATGGTGACCGACTGGTTCCTGTGCGGCATGTTGCTCGCCACGCTGCTGGCGTACTTCTTTCCAACCTTTGGCGCCACGGGCGGTGCCATGCATGCCGAATGGGTGGTCAACATCGGCATCTTCGTGGTGTTCTTCCTGCACGGGGTCAACCTGTCCGGCGAACAGATCCGCCACGGTTTGAAGAACATCCGCCTGCACGTGATGGTGCAGGGTTTCACCTTTGGCGTGTTTCCGTTGCTCTGGCTGATCAGCCACTGGCTAGTCGGCAGCCATGTGCCGGCGCTGCTGATGCTGGGCTTCTTCTACCTGTGCGCCCTGCCCTCGACCATTTCGTCCTCGGTGGCGCTGACCGGCAGTGCCGGCGGTAACGTGCCGGCGGCGATTCTCAACGCGAGCCTGTCCAGCGTACTGGGGATTTTCCTGACACCGCTGCTGGTCAGTTTCGTGGTCGGCAGCGGCGCCGGTGGCATCGACCTGGGGTCCACCTTGCTCGACCTGTGCATGATGTTGCTGCTGCCACTGGTGCTGGGGCAGTTCCTGCGGCGTTGGTTGGCTGGCTTTTTCGGCAGGTACAAGCGCTACACCAGCATCATCGACAAACTGGTGATCCTGCTGCTGGTCTATGCGGCGTTCTGCAACTCGATGGTGTCCGGCATCTGGCAACAGCAAGGCCACGGCGTGCTATTGAGTGCAGTGCTTGGCAGTGCCGTGCTGCTGGCGATCATCTTGTGGGCGACCACCCGCACCGCCCGCGCCCTGAAATTCAGCAGCGCCGATGAAGTTGCCGCGGTGTTCTGTGCCAGCAAGAAATCCCTCGCCGCCGGCGTGCCCATGGCGGCGTTGATTTTCAGCAACCATCCCGGCCTGGGACTGATCCTGCTGCCGATCATGATCTATCACCCGCTGCAGTTGATCGTCTGCTCGATCCTCGCCGAGCGCTACGCCAGCCATCACCGGGAACTGGCGTCCCGCCAGGACGGCGCCGTCCTCAGCGCTCGATAATCGCCGTCACGCCCTGGCCAGCGGCGGCGCAGATGGAAATCAACCCGCGACCTCGCCCGGCCGCATCGAGCAACTTGGCGAGGTTGGCGACAATGCGCCCGCCCGTGGCGGCAAACGGGTGCCCGGCGGCCAGGGAACTGCCCTTGACGTTCAACCGGCTGCGGTCGATGGCCCCCAGCGGCGCGTCGAGGCCCAGGCGGGTCTTGCAGTAGTCCGGGTCTTCCCAGGCCTTCAGTGTGCACAACACCTGGGCGGCGAACGCTTCGTGGATCTCGTAGTAATCAAAGTCCTGCAAGGTCAAGCCGTTGCGCGCCAGCAATCGCGGCACGGCGTACACCGGGGCCATCAACAGCCCTTCGGCGCCATTGACGAAATCCACCGCCGCCGTTTCGCCATCGCGCAGGTACGCCAGGATTGGCAGGCCTCGGGCCTTGGCCCACTCTTCGCTGCCCAGCAGCACCAACGAAGCGCCATCGGTCAGTGGCGTGGAATTGCCCGCGGTCATCGTGCCCTTGGCGCTTTTCTCGAAGGCCGGCTTGAGGGAGGCGAGTTTTTCCGGGGTCAGGTCCGGGCGCAGGTTGTTGTCCCGGGTCAGGCCAAGAAACGGTGTCATCAAGTCGTTCTGCCAACCTTCGGCATAGGACGCGGCCATTTTCTGATGGCTTTCCAGGGCCAACTGGTCTTGCGCCTCCCGGGGGATCTGCCAGGTCTGGGCCATCAATTCGCAATGCTCACCCATGTTCAGGCCGGTGCGCGGTTCGTTGATGCGCGGCAGGTCGGGGACGAGGTGCTGGGGACGCAGTTGCAGGAAGGTCTTGATCTTGTCGGCGGTGGTCTTGGCGCGATTGGCTTGCAGCAGGATCCTGCGCAGCCCTTCATTGACCGCGATCGGCGCGTCCGACGTGGTGTCCACGCCGCCGGCAATGCCGCTGTCGATCTGGCCTAGGGCAATCTTGTTGGCCACCAGCAGCACTGTCTCCAACCCGGTGCCACAGGCCTGTTGTACGTCATAGGCCGGCGTCATCGGTGACAGCCGCGAACCGAGCACGCATTCGCGGGTCATGTTCATATCCCGGGAGTGCTTGAGCACCGCACCGGCAGCCACCTCGCCAATGTGCAGGCCATGCAGGTTGTAGCGTTCGATCAGCCCCTCGAGGGCAGCCGTCAACATCGCCTGGTTGCTGGCAGTGGCATAGGGCCCGTTGGAGCGGGCGAACGGAATGCGGTTACCACCGATGATCGCGACGCGGCGTAGTTGTGTCA
The DNA here is from genome assembly GCF_052112205.1 of Pseudomonas sp. Lb2C2. Lineage (NCBI taxonomy): Bacteria > Pseudomonadati > Pseudomonadota > Gammaproteobacteria > Pseudomonadales > Pseudomonadaceae > Pseudomonas > Pseudomonas sp. Lb2C2. Next base: position 5,023 of record NZ_JAUTYW010000006.1, read on the forward strand.
TGAAGAACTCCCCTGTGTAGGTCTAGTGCCCTATGAAGACTCAACCGAACCCTGTGGGAGCAAAGCTTGCTCGCGATGAACGATGACGCGACCTACCTGAAAAACGCGGTGTCTGCATCGCGAGCAAGCTTTGCTCCCACAGGGATTCGGTGCCCTGGAAAAAGCGCTCCCGCTCAAGCTTAGGCTTTATCTCGCCGATCGAACGACTGATTGCCAATCATGGTCCACACTTGGAACCTCATCAGCCGGAGTGTGTTCCATGTCTGACCGTTATATCGACTTCGCCAATTCGCCCATTGGCCGGCGCATGGTCGGGTCCCTCGGCCTGCCATCGCCGGTGCGCCTGGAACGCTGGCAGGCCGGGCGCCTGCGGCCGATCGAAGGCGCACTGCTGCTGGGCGGCGGGCCGTTGACCGAACAGATCGGCACGTTTGCCAAGCGCCTGACCGACACCATCTTCATCTACGGCGGCGAGCCGACCCTGGCCACCGAGTGGATCCCCGGCCATGGCCCGAAAATCAAGGCGGTGGTGTACGACGCCAGCCATTTGGCGCAGGCCGACCAGCTCAAGCAGCTGCGGGAATTTTTCCAGCCGCTGATGAAAAACCTCGACCACAGCGCCCATGTCGTCATTCTCGGTCGCGCGCCGGAAAGTCTTGCCGACCCGTTCGCCGCCAGTGTCCAGCGAGCGTTGGAGGGTTTCAGCCGTTCCCTGGCCAAAGAACTGCGCCACGGTGGGACGCTGCAACTGTTGTACGTCGGCGACGGCGCCGAAGGCCAGCTGGAAGGTGCGCTGCGGTTTTTCCTGTCGCCCAAGAGTGCCTTCATCTCCGGGCAGGTCATTCGCCTCAACGCCTGTGACACTCAGGTCCAGGACTGGACCCGACCGCTCACGGGGCTCAAGGCGCTGGTCACTGGCGCAGCCCGCGGCATCGGCGCCTCCATCGCCGAAACCCTGGCCCGCGATGGCGCCGACGTGATCCTGCTGGACGTCCCGCAAGCCAAGACCGACCTCGACGCCCTGGCGGCACGCCTGAGCGGACGCAGCGTCACGCTGGATATCTGCGCCGAAGACGCCGCCACCCAGTTGATCGAACACCTTCCCGACGGCGTCGACATCGTGGTGCATAACGCCGGCATCACCCGGGACAAGACCCTCGCCAACATGACCCCGGAGCTCTGGGACGCGGTACTGGCCGTCAACCTCAACGCCCCGCAAGTGCTGACCAAGGCCCTGCTCGACAGCGGCACCCTGCGCGACAATGGCCGGGTGGTTCTGCTGGCGTCCATCAGCGGCATTGCCGGCAACCGTGGGCAGACCAACTATGCGGCGAGCAAGGCCGGGCTGATCGGCCTGGCCCAGGCCTGGGCGCCGCTGCTGCAGCCACGGGGCATCAGTATCAACGCCGTGGCGCCGGGCTTCATTGAAACCCGCATGACCGCCGACATCCCCTTCGCCTTGCGCGAAGCCGGGCGGCGCATGAGCTCCCTGGGCCAGGGCGGTCTGCCCCAGGATGTCGCCGAAGCCGTGGCCTGGCTCGCACAACCGGGCACGGGTGCCGTGACCGGGCAGGCGCTGCGGGTATGCGGGCAAAGCCTTCTGGGAGCGTGACCATGACGATCCAATGGCACGAAGTCAGCAGCCCGCCATCGATGTCCGGGCTTTATTCGAAAGCGGCGACACGGCGCAAGGTCACCGGAACAACCTTGCCCGAGGAAGGCCTGCGCCAGGTGCTTCAGGTCGACCCGCAACGCCTGGCGGCCTATCGCAAAGTCTGCGGTTTCGTCGATAACGGACTGCTGCCGCCGACCTATCCCCACGTCTTGGCGTTCGCCCTGCAAATGCAATTGCTCACCGCGCGGAATTTTCCGTTCCCGCTGCTGGGGCTGATCCACTTGAGCAACCGCATTCGTGTATTGCGGCCCATGGGCGGGGTTGGCCAGGTTCGGGCCAGCGTCAACGTCGAGAACCTGCAAGCCCACCCCAAGGGCGCGGTATTCGACCTGGTGACACGCCTCGATGATCAATTGGGGACGCTGTGGGAGGCCCAAAGCCAGATGCTTTGCAAAGGTGTCCAGCTCGACGGGGCACTCGTGGAGGACTCGCCGCAGACCAGCCAGCCCTTGATTGAAGTCGCGCACTGGACCGCACCGGCAGACATCGGTCGGCAATACGCCAAGGTGTCTGGCGACTACAACCCGATTCACCTGAGCGGCATCAGCGCCCGGTTGTTCGGCTTCCCCACCGCCATCGCCCATGGCCTGTGGAACAAGGCCCGGACCCTGGCGGCGCTGGATGACCACTTGCCCGACGCCAACGTCGAGATCGATGTGACCTTCAAGAAACCGGTGCGCCTGCCCAGTGAAGTCACGCTGCTGGCGAGTGCGGCAGGCTCCAGTGGGCAACTGCAACTGATGGGGGCTGGGGAGTTGGAGCATATGGTGGGAGAGTGGCGGCCGGTGGCCTGAGCAGAATAAATGGCCTCTACACCCATCCCCTGTGGGAGCGAGCTTGCTCGCGATGGCGGTGGGTCAGATTGCATCCATCTTGAATGCGCCGTGGTCAGTGCGGCGGGTAGTTGGACAGAATCCGCCCCACCGTCTCGCGCACGGCCGTGTTGCGATCAGTCGGGTTGGGCGAGTTGCTGAGCATTCGTTCATCACTGCCACGCCACACCAGCTTGCCGTCCTTGCCATCGAGCAGATCGATCTGCACGGTGGCGACCTTGTAGCTGATGTTGCGGGTTTCGTTGTACATCGGCCCGCCCCAATAGCCATTCCAAGGGCTGCCCCAACCGCCGCCATAGTTGGTGGTGACCTGCTGCTGGCGGTCCTCGACGATCAGATAGGCCTGGACCAGTACATCGCCGCGCCCGCCAGCCGGGGCCTGGCGCAGGCCGCGTTGGTCGAGTTGATCGGCCACCGCCTGGCGGATCCGCTGTTCGGTCAGGTCGCTCTTGATGCGAGGGTCATCAGGGCGATATTGCAGCGCCGGGTCTTTCCAGCTCCAACTGCGATACGCCGCGAAATCGCGGCTGGTGTCGAAATCATGGTTGACCTGGTTAGAGGTACAAGCGCCCAACAACAGGGTGAAGGCCAGTAGAGCAAGACGGCGAAACATGGTTTTTCTCCGTTGCGTAATCAACTTGGAGGATACGCCGACATGGCTTTTTCCACCGCTGCACGAATGGCATCGGTGCGCTCGCTCTGACTGCCCCGCTGGCCGGTCTCGGCGCTGGCGCTCCACACCGGTTGCCCCGTGCGGGCATCGAACAGATCCACCCGCACCACCACGACCTGCTCCTGATACGTGCGCACCATCGGCACCGGATGGTACATGCCATAACCCGGACCATAGCGGTCATAACGGTTATAGCCACCGTAGTAGCCGGCATCATAGTCGTCCCGGACCTGGCGCACGCGGGTCTCCAGGCGCAGGTCGGCGCTGACGAACAGGTCGGCGGGCCGGTTGTCATGCAGCGGGCGCAGGCCACGCTGGTCCAGGGCATTGCTCACCGCTTCGGCCACCTGGGCCGAATCCGCCCAGGCGGTACCCGACGGCAGGCGCCCGTCGCGCCAGGCCCAACTGCGGTAGCGCCCGTAGTCACGGGGCGGCGCAGGGTAAGCGCTGCGGTCGAACACCGTGGCGGCCTCGGGCGGCGCCGGCGGCAGCGGATTGGACGTGGCGACATAGGGGTTGCTGCCCTGGCAGGCCGCCAGTCCCAGGCACAGCATCAACAACCCTGAACGACCTTTCATTTCGCTCTCCGGTCACACTGGACGGCAGATCCAGTGCAGATAACGTCCCAACCCGGCAAACGCCGGATGGCGACGGTGGGCCAGTTCCATTTCCAGCAACTGCGCAAGCTCCACGCGGCCCTGGAACTCCACCGGCATGTAGTCATGGAAAACCCGCACGCCACTCTGGCTTTCGACCTGCCACAGGCCTTCAAGTTGCGCCGCCAATTCTCGCGGATCAAGGGGTTGTTGCGGTGTCAGGCTCTGTTTTTCACCGGCCATGTCGTTTTTGCGCAACTTGCGAAAATGCCCCTTGAGCAGGTTGCGATAGACCAGCGCGTCGCGGTTGTAGAACGCCAGGGACAGCCAACCGCCCGGGACCGTGAGCTGGTGCAACACCGGCAGGATCGCGTGGGGCTCGGCCAGCCATTCCAGCACCGCGTGACACAGCACCAAATCGTAGGGTTCAGTGAGCTGGCCGAGCAGGTCCTGCCAAGGCGCCTGGATGAACGTGGCGCTCTGGTCCGCCTCGGCAAAGCGCTGGCGGGCGCCTTCGAGCATGGGCTCGGCCGGCTCGGCCAGGGTCACCTGGTGGCCGCGCTCGGCCAGCCACAACGACATGTGGCCCAGCCCGGCTCCGATGTCCAGCACGCGCAGCGGACGCTGTGGCAAGCTTTCCAGCAAATCGGCCTGAAGCACCGCCAGGCGGATCGCGCCCTTGGCCCCGCCGTAGATTTTTTCCGCGAAGCGCGTGGCGAGCTGATCGAAATGACGGTCGCTCATTGGCCGAACCGCCGTTCACTGTCGGCCAGTTTGCTGCGCACCACGGCGTCCATGTCCAGACCCAGTTCGCTGCAAAGCAGCAACAGGTACAACACGATGTCACCGACCTCCTGCCCGGCGTGGGCCAGTTTGTCCGCCGGCAACTGGCGCGACTGGTCCTCGGTCAGCCACTGGAAAATCTCCACCAGTTCGGCCATTTCCACACTGGCGGCCATGGCGAGGTTTTTCGGGCTGTGGAATTGCCGCCAGTCGTTACGGTCACGAATGGCATGCAGGCGTTCGGTCAGTTCAACAAGGTTCATCGGGTTCTCCTGAATGCGCATAGCTTCAGGGGGATGACCAGGGAAGGCAAGAGTCTCGGTACGCAGCGACGGTTTGCCCCATAATCGAACCAACTCGGCCGCCACAGCTCCTACAATCAGGAGCCAACGGCTCAGCGCAGATTCCCTCCCATCAGGATGCACTTATGCAGGTAGAAAGCTTTTTCGAATGGCTCGGCCAGGCGCTCGGTTCGGTGATCCGTTTCATCGTCGACCTGCTCAGCGGTCTCTTCAACACCCTGGCCAATGCCGGCGGCAATTTTGTCGATGGGCTGTCACGCACCCTGGGCATGGACACCTCGATCATCAGCATCATCGCGCTGATCCTCGGGCTGATGCTGCTCTACTCGGCGATCCGCGCGTTCATGCGGGCCTCGATCGTCATGGGCATCATCTGGCTGGTGCTGGGGTTGTGGTTGTTGAGTTGGATCATTCACTAGTCTAGCCATCGCTCCAGCACCACAGGGCCCGCGCCGGACACGGCACCTGTGGCGAGGGAGCTTGCTCCCGCTGGACTGCGCAGCAGGCCCCGAAAAAACAGGGCCGCTACGCGACCCAACGGGAGCAAGCTCCCTCGCCACAAACAGGTCCGACTTACGCAAAGAACGATCAGGCGAGAACCCGCTACAATCGCGCTCCATCAAGGAGCCCGCATGTCCAACCTGACCACCGACTGGCGCGACCGCCTTACCCATCGCCGGGTCTGGGCGCTGGCTGCGCCAATGATTCTCTCGAACATTTCCGTACCGCTGGTGGCCTTGGTGGACAGCACCGTCATTGGCCATTTGCCCCATGCTCATCAGTTGGGCGCGGTGGCGGTCGGGGCGAGTTTGTATACGGTGCTGGCGTGGGCCATGGGTTTCCTGCGCATGGGTACCACCGGGTTCGCCGCCCAGGCTGCCGGGCGTGGTGATGGGGCGGCGTTGCGACAAGTGTTGCTGCAAGGACTGTTGTTGGCGATGGGGTTGGCGGTGCTGCTCGGTGCCATCGGCGTGCCGTTGAGCGACGTGGCGTTGCACTTCATGCAACCGTCCGCCGAGCTCAACCAGTTGACCCGGGACTTCTTCCACACCCGGCTCTTCGGCTTGCCGGCGGCGCTGGCCAGCTATGCGCTGGTAGGCTGGTTCCTCGGCGCCCAGAATGCCCGGGCCCCGCTGGCGATCCTGCTGGTGACCAACCTGATAAACATCGCCCTGAACCTGTGGTTCGTGATCGGCCTGGACTGGGGCGTGACCGGGTCGGCCCGGGCGTCGGTAATCGCCGAGTGGACCGGCGCGCTGGTCGGCCTGGCCCTGGCCCGCAACACACTGCGCGCCTGGCCCGGGCAGATCGCCTGGGCCGCCCTGGGGCTGTGGCACAGTTGGCGCCCGCTGCTGGCGGTGAACCGAGACATTTTCATCCGCAGCCTGGTGCTGCAAGCGGTGTTTTTCCTGATCACCGTGCAAGGCGCACGCCTGGGGGATGCGACCGTGGCGGCCAATGCTTTGCTGCTCAACGGCCTGCTGCTGACGGCCCACGCTCTGGACGGCCTGGCCCATGCCGTCGAAGCGCTGTGCGGCCATGCCATTGGCGCCCGCGATCGCCTGGCACTGCGCCGCTCATTGGTGGTGGCGTGCGGCTGGTCGTTGATTGCAAGCCTCGGCTTTGCCCTGCTGTTCCTGCTCGCCGGCCACCTGTTCATCGACATGCAGACCGACATACCCGACGTGCGCGCCACCGCTTATCACTACCTGCCTTACCTCGCCGCCTTGCCACTGATTGCCGTCTGGAGTTACTTGCTCGACGGGCTGTTCATTGGCGCCACCCGTGCCCGGGAAATGCGCAACGGCATGCTGCTGACCCTGCTGCTGGTGTTGCCCATCGCCTGGGCGCTGCAAGGGCTGGGCAACCATGGGCTGTGGATAACCTTCCTGCTGTTCATGGCCCTGCGCAGCCTGACCCTCGGTGCTTTCGCCTGGCACTTGCAGCGACACGATCGCTGGCTCGGCGCATCTGCCCACTAACGCTCAATCCTGGCTGCCCTGCCAGCGCCGCCGCAGTTGATCGAGTCTCTCGCGCTGCGAACCACCCACCAGGCCAGGCACTGGCCGGGCATCGGGGTGTTGCAGGCGCAGCCACAGCCAGTCATCGAGCACCGCACGCTCGGTAAACCCCAGCGTCAGGCCCTGTTGCAAATCCCCCCAGAGCCGCTGGTAATCACATCCGGTGGAACGGGACCATTGCCAAGCGTGACGCTCCAGCAGGCATCGTTGCAACTGGTCCTGCTGTCGGTCGCTGAGGCCGTGCTCTTTCTCCAGCGCCGCCACCGACAACCCCGGGTTGGACAATTGTTGCCAACCCTGGCTGCCGATCGCCCGATCAGCCCACGTGCCGCCAAACCAGCGCAACAGGCTGATCGGGCCCAGCCAGCAACTGAGTTCTTGAGGGTCGCAACCGTCGAAGAAATAGCTGGCGATGTGCGGGTTGTAGTAGCTCAACAAGGCTTTGTGATGCAGACCCAGGGTCACCGTCAGCATGCGTCGCAGATGCGCCAGCAATTGCGCAGCGGGCGATGGGCTGACCAACAACAACCCCGGCCACGAGCGTGGGTCCAGGCGACAGAGGCTGACCAGCGCAGGCGAATGGCGCAGATCCACCAGCAGCGGACCGTGCTCTCGCAGCCCATGCAGCTCGGTGTTTTCAAACAAGGCAAAGCATCGGGCCTTGGCGAACTGCGTGTGCACAAGCCACGCAGCACCAGGCGCACTCGGTACGTCGAGCAGCAGCCATTGCGGCGGTGATCCAGAGTGGGTCGCGGCGTTCATCGAGCAATGCCCGCGCCGCGCCGCATGAGCATACGGCAGGTGCATAGTGGCTGGGCGCAGGGGCTGAAAGGCCCGCCTTCGGGCAACAAGCACAACAAGACCAAAGGCTCCGCATCCCGGATTGCAGACAACAGGAGCGGATCGGCAACCGATGGCCCATGTGTTCCGCCTGTGGATAACTCATCCACAACCTCTACTGAGGCAGGCACATCCAGAAATGCACTGATCATTGGCCGATCCGGATCACCTTCGATAAAGCTCACCAGCACCTCGGTGCCGTCACTCAGGGCACCCGCCACGCCCGTGGCCAGTTCGGGCGCCAAGGGCAGCCAGCAATGACTGGGGCTGGAACCTTCGCCCTGGTAAAGCCAGTCAAACTGCACCGCTACGCGTCCCGCGCCCAGCTCCGACGGTTCGTCCACCGCCACGACCCAGCCACGTTGCCGGCTCACCATGCGCGGTTTTGCCGGGACCTCGTCTGGCATGAACAGCACGCCCCGGGGAATGGCCTTGAAATGATTGCCGTACACCCCCGCCTCTGCGCGGTGCTCGACCTTCGTCAGCAGCCAGCGCCGGTTCCAGCCGGCAAACGGATGGGCCGTCAACATCAACACCTGACCACCGTGCAGGTTCATCAAGTCGCTGCGGCCCTGGGCGACCTGCTCCCCCGACACATCGGTTTGCACACTGAAGGACCGCACCGCGGCAATCGGGTCGTCGTCCGCGTAGACCGCCTTACCGGCAGGGGGAAAACTGTGCGGATTGTCCGCGAACACCAGGCAATGCCCGTCCCGGGTATGTTCGAAATGAAAGTGGATACCCGCCTGGGCGCACACGCGCTGCAGGAACTGCAGGTCCGACTCTCGATACTGGGTACAGAAATCCTGCAGTGGATAATCGCCACTCAAATCCAGGCACAGGCTGCGACCGCTGATGCCATGAGCCTTGAGCACCTGGCGAATGATCTGCGGCACCGAACGGGCACTGAAGACCCGCTGACTGAAACGCTGCGCCAGACAGGCCAGCTTCGGCCCGATACGCACCCGGCAGCCGGCGCCATGACGGTGTTGGACCAACTCATGAAGCTGCCCATGAACGCCTCGGCCTGGGACCCCGAAACTCAACCAGACGCTGCGGTACAACAGGCCCGCCAGGTCCAGGTTCGCGTCGCGCAACAACAGCTGCGCTTCATAGACGAAGGGTTCGCTGATCGCTTCGCTACCCGTGAAGGCCACGACGTCTAAAGGCTCGGGCAGACCGGCTATCTCCAGACGAAAGGCTGGCGCGCTGGCTGGATCGGACATCGGCGTTTCTCTACAGGAGGGACGGTCGGGGATTCTCGCCGAGAGCCATGGCCGAGTAGAGGGGCCAAGTACAAGTTAGGAAAGGGACTACACGAAATAAGGACATCGCCGGTTAAATGCACCGACGTTCAGAAATAACGACGGCACAAATAAAAACGCCCTCCGGGACTGTCCGAAAAAAACCGCAACACGCGGTGCATTTTCTGACAGCCCGGGAGGGCATTGCCGATCAGTTAAAAGGGTGAGCCCCGCTGTAATCCTGTGGCGAGGGGATTTATCCCCGCTGGGCTGCGCAGCAGCCCCTAAGCAGTCAACTCGAGCTGCCTGACACACCGGTTGTCGGCATTTAGGGCCGCTTCGCGCCCCAGCGGGGATAAATCCCCTCGCCACAAAGGGAGTTCTTTACTCAGCGAATACTCATGACCCCATCAAGAAGACAGATAAGACGAACGCGTCAGCCCCAGGCGCAAGGCATCGAGGAACTGGGTACGTTCGGCGGCGCTAATGCGGGCGCTGGCGCACTTGTCGCGGTAGTGAGTCATCAACTCCTCCGGCGACAGGTGCACGTAGCGCAGCATGTCCTCGATGGTGTCGTGGGTTTCGATACCGGCGTGGTACACGCTGCCATCGGCGTTCTGGTAGATGTTCACCGAGTCGGTGTCACCGAACAGGTTGTGCATGTCACCGAGGATTTCCTGGTAGGCGCCCACCAGGAAGATGCCCAGCAGATAGTCTTCATCCGGCTTGAGAGCGTGAACCGGCAGGCTGGTCTCGATGCTCTGCTCGTCGACGTATTGCTTGATCTTGCCGTCGGAGTCGCAGGTCAGGTCTTGCAGCACGGCGCGGCGCAGCGGCTCTTCGTCCAGGCGATGCAGTGGCAGGATCGGCAACACCTGGCCGATGGCCCAGGTGTCCGGCAGGCTCTGGAACACCGAGAAGTTGCAAATGTATTTGTCGGCCAACTTGTCGTTGAGCTCATCCAGCACCTGCCGGTGCGAGCGCTGGCGCGCCTTCAACGAGTTGTGCAGGCGACGGCACACGGCGAAGTAGCACTGCTCGGCCAAGGCTTTTTCGGCCAGGGTCAGCTTGCCGTCGGCATATTGGGTCGCCACGTCGCTCATGTAGTGGGTGGCGCGCCAGTAAGTCTCGGTGACCATCTCGATGTCGGTCGGGCCCAGCAGGTCAACCAGCCATTGCACGGTTTCCGGCAGTTCCTGCTTGTTGTCGATCACCGGTACGTCGTCGTTGTGTTTCTCGACGTCGGTCACCTGCACCACCAGCATGGCGTGGTGAGCGGTCAGCGAGCGGCCGCTTTCGGAGAAGATGTTCGGATGCGGCAGGCTTTGGGCATCGCAGAACTCCTTGAGCATGCCGACCACGACACCGGCGTAATCGTCCATGTCGTAGTTGATCGAACTGGCATTGCGCGAGTGCGTGCCGTCGTAGTCCACGCCCAGACCACCGCCGACGTCGATGTGATCCACCGGCAGGCCGAGGTTGCGCAGCTCACCGTAGTAACGGATCGCTTCCTTGAAGCCGTGCTGGTAGTCCGCCAGGTTGGCGATCTGCGAGCCCATGTGGAAGTGCAGCAGGCGGATGCCCTGGTCCAGGCCGGCCGCGCGGAAGCGCTCGACCACCGACAGCAGTTGCGCGGCAGACAAGCCGAACTTGGACTTTTCGCCACCGGTATCGGCCCACTTGCTCGACGCCAGGGACGACAGGCGCACGCGCAAGCCGACCTGGGGCTTGACCTTGAGCGTTGCGGCCTCTTCGATCACCAGGCCGACTTCGGACTCTTTCTCGATGACGATGAAGACGTTGTGACCGAGCTTCTGGCCCATCAGCGCCAGGCGGATGAATTCGCGGTCCTTGTAGCCGTTGCAGACGATGGTGCCGCCCTTCGGCGCCAGGGCCAGGACCGCCAGCAGCTCCGGCTTGGAACCGGCTTCCAGGCCGATGGAGACGTTCTGGGTGGCGATGATGTTCTCGATCACCGCTTCCTGCTGGTTGACCTTGATCGGATAGAGCGCGGTGTACTTGCTCTGGTATTCCAGGCGCGCGATGTTGCTGTCGAAGGCGCCGGTGAGCTGGCGCACACGGTCTTGCAGGATGTCGGGGAAGCGCACCAGCAAGGGCAGCGACAGCCCGCTCTGGCGCAACTGGTCGACTTGCTCGAACAGGTCGATGGGCGAGCTGTCGGGACCGTTCGGACGGACTTCGACGCGACCGGCTTCATTGATCGCGAAATACCCGGCCCCCCAATGGCGAATCCCGTAAACACTGCGGCTGTCCGCAACTGTCCATTGGCTGCCATCGTCTTTGCGTGTGCGTCGTACGGACATCGAAGTCCCCTATAAAGAAGTCAAAATGCACCATCCGGTCGGAGGCTGGGGCAGTCTAGAGAGTGAAAATGACGAATTGCCTGTTAGCAAGGTAGACCCTGCTCCCAGCGATGAGTTTAGAAACCCGTTCAGAACAGGCTCTGTGAAAACCATGCGGGCGACCTCGAACGTCGGGTTCGGGTCAAGCCGAGGGTGGTTTTCACAGAAGCTGCTAGCCGCCGGATTTCTTTGCCTTGAAGCCGTGCTTGACCAGTTCCGCCAGCAGCAGCTCGACGTGATCGCCCTGGATCTCGATGATGCCGTCTTTCAACGCACCACCGGTGCCACAGCGTTTCTTCAACGTGGTGGCCAGTTCCTTGAGCGCGTCTTCGGCCAACGGCACGCCGGTGATCGTGGTCACCGTCTTGCCGCCGCGACCTTTGCTTTCACGGCGCACGCGCGCAATGCCATCACCGGCAGGGATGGCGGTCTGCTTGCAGATACAGGCATCCACCGGCTGACGGCAATCAGGGCAATGACGACCGGCGTCGGTAGAAAATACCAAGCCGCCCAGGGCGGCGAAGGATGCGGCTTTTTTGGCCACCGGCAATCCTCTTGGGAGGACAAAGACTGGTCGAGGGGGAACATGCCTCGACCGCGAAACCCCACTCAGGCAGGGGCAGCGCTACTGGACCGCAGACACGGTTCAGCTTGAAAAGTCGCGCAGTGTAACGGCAAAAAGCCGACTTGCTAAGGGCCAATCAGCGCCAATTTATAGCTTCTTTGCGACGCTGCCGCCATGGACGCGCAAATAGCGTTCAAGCGCCGCCAGGGAGTCCGGGCAGTAAGGCTTGCGCTGGATTTCATCGAGCACCTGCTCGAGGGGCAGGAAACGCGCTTCGAGGACTTCTTCGGGCTGCAGGACCAACGGGCCGTCCCACACCGCCGAGAACGCCGAGCACCAGAGGCGACTGCCAGGGTCTTCGAAATAGAAATGGTCATGGGCGGTCAGTTCCACGCCGCTCACGCCCAACTCTTCCGCCAGCTCACGGGCAGCCGATTCGGCGTAGGTCTCATCGGCCTGCACCATGCCGCCCGCCGCCACGTCCCAGAAACCAGGGTAGATAGCCTTGCTCAGGGTGCGCCGATGGACACACAGCTCACCGGACGAATTGAACAGCATGATGTAGGTGCCGCGTCCGATCAGGCCACGCTCACGCAGCTCTGAACGCACCAGGCTGCCGAGCAGGTTGTCGTGCTCATCGACCCACGCAATCAGCTCGGCATCCGAGGCCACTCGATGAGCGACCTCCCGGGGGCTTTCGCTCATGAATCAACCCTGGTTCAGCAGTTGTCGCAAGTCGATGACCGCTGCGTTGGCTCGGGAAATGTAGTTGGCCATGACCAGCGAGTGGTTCGCCAATACACCGAAGCCGCTGCCGTTGAGGATCATCGGGCTCCAGACCGGTTCCTGGGACGCTTCCAGTTCACGAATGATCTGCCGCACGCTGACCGTGGCGTTCTTTTTCGCCAGGACATCGGCGAAGTCCACTTCGATGGCACGCAGCAGGTGCGACAACGCCCACGCCTGGCCACGGGCCTCATAGAACACGTTATCGATTTGCAGCCACGGGGTCTCGACCACCTCTTCGTCCACCTGCGGCACCTGGCCCGGGGCCGGGACTTCGGTTTTCAGCGAGGTGTTGAGCTTGACCCGGCCAACGCTGGCCGACAGACGCTGGGACAACGAACCCAGGCGAGTGCCGACATCCCCCAGCCAGTTGTTCAGGTTGTCGGCGCGGGCGTAGAACAGTGCGCTTTTCTGGCTTGGGTCGGACAGGCGCGCCTGGTAGCGGCTCAGGGAATTGATGCCTTCCTGGTATTCCGACTCGCTGGAGGGCAGCACCCAACTGCGGTTGTCGAAGTTGAAGCGCGGCTCGGCCTTGGCCAGGTCGGCGTCCTCGGCGGACTGGGACTGGGAACGGGCGAAGTCCTTGCGCAAGGCGCGGCTCAGGTCGCGGACCTGCACCAGCACGCCGTATTCCCAGCTCGGCATGTTGTCCATCCACAGGCCAGGCGGGAAGCGGTCATTGGAGATGTAGCCGCCTTGCTTGGTCAGCAGGGTCCCGGCCACCGTCTTGAGCGTTTCGACCGTGGTGTAGCCCACCACCATCTGCCGGCCATCTTTCTCGGCCGCGGCCTGGGCGTTCTGCTGCACAGGGAACAGCGCAGGCTCCTGGCTCCAATACCAGCCGACGGCAATGGTCACCAGCAGGTAAAGGCCGATCAGCGTCGCCAGTGCGCGGCTGAAAAAAAGCCCACCCAGGTAGCTGCGGGTGGCCGATTTCGGCTCGGCGGCACGTTCAGGCGCGCTGCCCGCGCGGTTTTTCCAGTCCAGCATGGCGATATCCCTTCAATCACTTGAGTTCTCGGTTCGACCACAACCCTACGCCATCGTGCCTGATTTGAAACGCGATAATGCGGCGCCAATCATGCCGGGCGCGACAGGGCAATCGAACAGCACTATAAAGGAAGCGGTGCCATCGGCCTACGAGACTGGCCAGTCACGAACTGAATTTCGCGACTGGACAGAATATTGACGTATGACACTCATGCGAAGGAAAAGAGGTGCTAGCATAGAGCCACCAGTCGATCTCAGCATGCACCCTAACTAGTAGTCAGGATATGACCGAGCCAGAAGACCCCAGCCGTGAGCGCCTCAAGCACCACTTTGCCCAGCGGGTAATTCATCAGGCTCGTCAGATCCTGGAGATTTGGCAGCGCCTGCAACGCAGTGAGTGGTCCAGCACCGACCTTTCAGAGCTCAGTGAAGCCAATCTGCGCCTGCTGCGCTTTGCCGAGCGCTTCGAACAGCCCGAGCATTCCCAACTGGCCCAGGGCATCAGCCAGTCGCTGCAAGCGGTGGACGCCAATCGCGGGCGCCTGAGCAGCCACCTGATCACCGAAATCAACCGTTTGATGCAGCGTTTGTCTCGTACCGGCCTGCGCCACGGCGACCAGCTGGAACAAACCTTCCTGCCGCCGCTGCGCAAACCCATCTACGTGTTGCTGCAGGACCATGACCGCGCCGAGCGCCTGGCCAAGCAGTTGGAGTTCTTCGGCCTCAGCGCCCAGGCGCTGGACAGCGTCGCGGCGTTCCGCGCCTCGATGGTCGAGCGCCTGCCGGCGGCGATTGTCATGGATGTGGATTTCAGCGCCCCCGGCGCCGGCCTGAAACTGGCCGCCGAAGCCCAGGAAGGCCTGGAGCAACCGCTGCCGCTGTTGTTCTTCAGCTTGTTGGAAACCGACACGCCCACACGCCTGGCCGCGGTGCGCGCCGGTGGGCAGGAATTTCTCACCGGCACCCTCGAAGCCTCGAGCCTGCTGGAAAAGATCGAAGTGCTGACCTGCGTCGCCCAGTACGATCCGTACAAAGTGCTGATCATCGATGACTCCCGCGCCCAAGCCATGCACACCGAACGCCTGCTCAACAGCGCCGGCATCATCACCCGCACGCTGATCGAGCCGATCCAGGCCATGGCCGAGCTGGCGGACTTCCAGCCCGACCTGATCATCCTCGACATGTACATGCCGGCCTGCACCGGCACGGAACTGGCCAAGGTGATCCGCCACAACGACCGCTACGTGAGCGTGCCGATCATCTACCTGTCCGCCGAAGACGACCTGGACAAGCAACTCGACGCCATGAGCGAAGGCGGCGACGACTTCCTGACCAAACCGATCAAGCCCCGGCACCTGATCACCACGGTGCGCAACCGTGCCGCCCGGGCACGCAACCTCAAGGCGCGGATGGTGCGCGACAGCCTCACCGGCCTGTACAACCACACCCATATCCTGCAACTGCTCGAGGATTGCAGCTTTCGCGCTCGTCGCGAAGGCAAGCCCCTGAGCTTTGCCATGCTCGACATCGACCATTTCAAACGGGTCAATGACAGCCACGGCCATCCCATGGGCGACCGCGTGATCAAGAGCCTGGCGCTGTTTCTCAAGCAGCGCCTGCGCAAGACCGACTTCATCGGTCGTTACGGCGGCGAAGAGTTCGCCATCGTCATGCCCGACACCGATATCGACGCCGCCTGCAAAGTGCTGGATGAAATTCGCCAGCGCTTTGCCGAAATCCACTACCCGGCCCAGCCCCATGATTTGTGGTGCACCTTCAGCGCCGGCGTGGTGGAGATGAGCGATGACTCCGACAGCCTGATGATGGCCAGCCAGGCGGACGAAGCGCTGTACCGCGCCAAGCATGCCGGGCGCAACCGGGTACAGAGCGCCCGCCAATCAAAGCAAAGTGCCACCTTTTCATCGGAATCGACCGATTCGGTCATAAACCTGTAACGCAAACGCAATAACTTCAGGCACTTACGATTCTGCCCCTGGTAGACCTTTAATGCGCCTGAAGCTGCTGACCAATCTCAACACCCTTCTTTTAGTTGCCGTGTGCCTGGGCCTTGGGGCCACGCTGTGGTGGTCGCAGATCGCCCTGGAACGACCCTATCTGCTGATGGAGCGCTACCTGGGCCTGTCACGGCAATTCCAGGGCGAAGTGGCGCGCAACATCGAGGACTACCTGGCCAGCGGCGACGCCTTGCGCCTGAGTGCGGCCACCCAGGCCCTGGAGGCCCTGCAAAAGGACCTCGATCAGTTTCCCCCGGCACTGGCCACCCCCCTGCGCCCGAGCCTGTCGAACCTCGACGGCTTCAGCAAGACCGATCTGCTGGCCGCCGGCAAACTGGCCGGCGATCCGCAGGCCTTGCTGCTGCAGGCCGAGCGTGAACTGAGCGCCAGCCTCGACCAACTGGCCCAATACGCCAATGGCGCCCCAGCCTACTTGCCGGCGTTGTTTGCCGCTTCTCAGCACCTGGGCCGGTTGTCCCTCACGCGGGACAAACTGGTCAGCAGTGGCCGTAGCGAATTGGCCGCCGATGTCGAACGGGAACTGGCGAGCATCCGTGTCGAGGCCGAACGCCTCGACAGCCTGCCGCTGCTGGGCGTCACCGCCAGCAGCGAATCAGGCAGCGATGATTTCGCCGCGCTGATGGGTTTGGAAACCCAGGAAAAAACCGCCGCCGAAGATGCTGGCATCGCCCTCAAGCGCGAACTCAACAGCCTGCTCGGCCGTTACCCGGCGGAATTGGCCCGCACCCGTGAACTGATCCAGAAACGCACCGAACTGAGCAGCGCCACGCACCTGAAAATCGCCGATGTGCAACAGGCGATCGATGCCATGGAGCCGGCGGTGCGCGCCCAGCATGGGCAGATCCAGGGAGAGGTTCGCTTGATCCAAGGGGTAATGATTGGCCTGATCCTGCTGATCGCGCTGCTCATCGACACCTTGCAACGGCGCCTGGCCCGCACCTTGACGCACTTGGCTCCGGCCCTGTCGATCTGGGCCGAGGGCGACTTCAGCCGTGATATCCACGTGGGCGCCAGCAACCGCGAATTGCAAGACATCGAGGCCTCGCTCAATCGTCTGCGTGCTTATCTGGTGGACCTGGTGGGCACCATTCGGGTGAACGCCGAACAGGTCGCGGGTAGCAGCCGGACCCTGGCCGAGCTGAGCGGCGAGCTGCACAGTGGGGCCGAGCACCAGGCTGGCGACACGGCGCTGATCCGCGATTCCCTCAGCGAACTGGAAGCAACGATCCAGCAAGTGGCCGGCGATGCCAGCCAGGCCGCAGACGCCAGCCGCAGCGCCGGGCAGGCGGTGGAGCAAGGGCAGAAAGTCATCGGCCTGAGCCTCACAGGCCTGCATGCGCTGGTGGGAGAAGTGCAAGGCAACGCGCAAATGATCGAACAACTGGCCGAGGAGTCAGCCACCATCGGCGGCGTGCTGACGGTGATTCGCTCGATTGCCGACCAGACCAACCTGCTGGCCCTCAACGCCGCCATCGAAGCCGCCCGCGCCGGGGAAATGGGCCGGGGCTTCGCGGTAGTGGCCGAGGAAGTCCGCTCCCTGGCCCAACGCACGGCCGGCGCCACCGCCGAAATCCAGACGCTGATCGCCCGCCTGCAACAGGCTGCGCGCCAGTCAGTGGACGGCATGCGCGCCCAGGTCGAACACGCCGAAGCCACCGCCAACCAGGCGCAAGCGGCCGACGGCGCGCTGGATGAAATCGTCGGTGCCATCCAGACCATCTCCGACACGGCAGTACGCATCGCCGACGTCACCGCCCAACAAAGCGGCGCCGTCAGCGAAATACGCGATCACAGCGAGCGGATTCACCAACTGGGCGGCGACAACCTGCTGCGCATCGGCCAGGGGCGCGAACAAGGCGACCATCTCCTGGTACTCGGCGGACGCTTGCACACCGCCGTGCAGGCCTTTCGGGTTTAGCACCACCGACTGCATGAATCCCTGTGGGAGCGAACTTGTGGGAGCAAGGCTTGCCCGCGATGCAGACACCTCGGTGTAACTAATAGACCGAGGCGATGCCATCGCGGGCAAGCCTTGCTCCCACAAGCTCCCACAAGGTCCAGTGCAGGTTTTCCGAACGCGGGTGACCGGATCTTGGGGCATGGTCACAAATTTCGCGCAAACATCGGTCATCGTGCTGGCTATTGCAGAGAACTGGACAGTCACAAAGGCTTTGCGGCATAGTCTCCAGGTTCTGATACCTGCTCACAGATAACAAGGAACAGCAGATGGCGACCCTATTGGTCCTGCACGGACCCAACCTGAACCTGCTGGGCACCCGTGAACCGGGCGTCTACGGCGCCGTGACACTGGCGCAGATCAACCAGGACCTGGAGCAGCGGGCCCGCACCGCCGGCCATCATTTGCTCTATCTGCAAAGCAACGCCGAATATGAATTGATCGACCGTATCCATGCCGCGCGCGGCGAAGGCGTGGACTTCATTTTGATCAATCCAGCAGCTTTTACACACACAAGCGTCGCATTACGTGACGCGCTGCTGGCGGTGAGCATCCCATTCATCGAAGTGCATTTGTCCAACGTGCACAAACGCGAACCTTTCCGCCATCACTCCTACTTCTCGGATGTAGCAGTGGGAGTGATCTGCGGCCTTGGCGCCAGCGGTTACCGACTGGCCCTGGAGGCCGCCCTAGAGCAGCTTGATAAACAGGCACCAGCTTGAAAACAAGCGTTAAACGCCCCTGACCGACCCTTGGGAGTTGATGATTCATGGATATCCGTAAAGTTAAGAAATTGATCGAATTGCTGGAAGAGTCCGGCATCGACGAGCTTGAGATCAAGGAAGGCGAAGAGTCCGTACGCATCAGCCGCCACAGCAAGACCCCGGCCCAGCAGTTCTATGCACCGGCACCGATGCACGCTCCAGCCGCCGCGCCTGCTCCAGCAGCAGCGCCGGTTGCCGCAGCAGCGCCAGCCGCACCGGCTGCGCCAGCGCTCAACGGCACTGTCGCCCGTTCGCCAATGGTGGGCACGTTCTATCGCAAGTCTTCGCCATCCTCGCCGTCCTTCGTTGAAGTCGGCCAGACCGTGAAGAAAGGCGACACCCTGTGCATCGTCGAAGCCATGAAGATGATGAACCACATCGAAGCTGAAACCAGCGGCGTGATCGAATCCATCCTCGTCGAAGACGGCCAGCCGGTTGAGTACGACCAACCGCTGTTCACCATCGTTTGAACCGCGGAGAGCCTTTGATGACTGCGAAGTTGGAAAAAGTTCTGATCGCTAACCGCGGTGAGATCGCCCTGCGGATTCTGCGTGCCTGCAAAGAGATGGGCATCAAGACCGTCGCCGTTTACTCCAAGGCCGACAAAGAACTGATGCACCTGGGCCTGGCGGACGAATCCGTCTGCATCGGTCCGGCGTCGGCTGCGCACTCCTACCTGCACATCCCGGCGATCATCGCCGCTGCCGAAGTGACCGGCGCCACCGCCATTCACCCTGGCTACGGCTTCCTGGCAGAAAACGCCGACTTCGCCGAACAGGTCGAAAATTCCGGTTTTGCCTTCATTGGCCCGAAAGCCGACACCATCCGCCTGATGGGCGACAAGGTCTCGGCCAAGCACGCCATGATTGCTGCCGGTGTGCCGACCGTTCCGGGTTCCGACGGCCCGTTGCCTGAAGACGAAGAAACCGCTTTGCGCATCGGTCGCGAAGTCGGTTATCCGGTGATCATCAAGGCCGCTGGCGGCGGCGGTGGTCGCGGCATGCGCGTGGTACACAAGGAAGAAGACCTGATTTCCTCGGCGAAACTGACCCGTTCCGAAGCTGGCGCGGCGTTCGGCAACCCGATGGTCTACCTGGAAAAATTCCTGACCAACCCACGTCACGTCGAAGTCCAGGTGCTGTCCGACGGCCAGGGCCATGCGATCCATCTGGGCGACCGCGATTGCTCGCTGCAACGTCGTCACCAGAAAGTCCTCGAAGAAGCGCCGGCACCGGGCATCGACGAGCAGGCTCGCGAGGAAGTCCTGGCGCGTTGCGTCAAGGCCTGCATCGACATCGGCTATCGCGGCGCCGGTACCTTCGAGTTCCTGTACGAGAACGGTCGTTTCTACTTCATCGAAATGAACACCCGTGTTCAGGTGGAGCACCCGGTTTCGGAAATGGTCACCGGTATCGACATCGTCAAGGAGATGCTCAGCATCGCCGCCGGCAACAAGCTGTCGTTCACCCAGGATGACGTGGTCATCCGCGGTCACGCGCTGGAATGCCGGATCAACGCCGAAGACCCGAAAACCTTCATGCCAAGCCCAGGCACGGTCAAGCATTTCCATGCCCCGGGCGGCAATGGCGTTCGCGTCGATTCGCACCTGTACAGCGGTTATGCCGTTCCGCCGAACTACGATTCGTTGATCGGCAAGCTGATCACCTACGGGGCGACCCGTGACGAAGCCATGGCGCGCATGCGCAATGCGCTGGACGAAATCGTGGTAGACGGGATCAAGACCAACATCCCGCTGCACCGCGACCTCGTACGTGACGAAGGCTTCTGCAAAGGTGGCGTCAACATCCACTACCTGGAACACAAGCTGGGCAACCAGCACTGATGTTTCAAGCGGTGTAGAAAAGACCCCGGTCCATTGGCCGGGGTCTTTTTTTGCCTGTCGCTCAGGATGCAGGCAAGGGCATCAACTCAGCAGCACCGTAGAGAATTCCTGCAAGGCAAGTTGCCCCGCAGTCGCCGACCGGCCCTGATGGGTGCGAACGGCACCGTTGGCATTGGCCACCAGCGGTTCGCTGCGCAAGCGCGTCATGAACCCGCGCGCACGTACCGATACCGGATCAGAGCCCTGCTTCGCCCTCGCCAGTACCGGTATGTAATAGCGCTCGACTTGACCGCGGGAGGTCTTGAACACCGAAGTGACCCCATTGCGCAGATCCAGTGACACGCCATAGGTATTGCCGAGGCAGGAAGAATACGACCAGTGATCCCAGGTCGGTTGCAGCCCGTGTTGCCTCATCACCCTCCTGACCGGCTCGCCGATGTCGGCCCCCGTCAGCCAATCCCCGCCGACCAAGGTGGCGCGGATATCCTTGGCCGCGCCCCCCAGGCGCCGCGTCACATCTCGGACACTGCGCTCGATCAGCGTGCGGATGTTGTGATCGAAATGAATGACCGCCCCGACTTTGGTGGTCGGGTTGTACAACGAAGCAATCACGCACGTCTGCGCATTCAGCGAGAACAGATAGTTGTCCGCCGTCTCGCTGAACCTTGCCAGCACAGCCTCGCCCTGCAACGCCCCCCTGGTCGCGTCCGGGAAAACATGCCCGGGAAACGCCTCCCGCAACTCCCCCACTCGCCCAAGGTTGCGCACATGGTCATTACCGCCTCTCAAGCCGACCTTGTTATGGGTCCATTTACCATTCGCCAGCCTGCGGATGGGCAGCTTGTACAACGCACCGGGACGCCTGGCATCCACCAGGCACAACCCGCCGAAGTAGGGATCCTCCATCACCTGGTAGTACCGGCCCTTGCTCCGGATGTAGTGGGCGCCTAGCGGTTGCGTTGCGCTGGGCGGGCTGCGATAGGTGCCCAAAAAAATCCCCTCCTCAATCACCGGCTGCAAGTGCTCCGGTGTTCCGCTGACCGCCTGCTGCGGCTTCAGGCGTATGGGCGGGATCACCGGCCCAGCCTCTTTGGCGATGCCTGATGTCGCGCGCCTCAAGCGTTGAGCGGACAACGACAGAGGTTTCACCGCGAACTTCAGGTTCCTGGCCGCGCGCCCCAGCAGCGTGGCCATGCTTGCGGCACCGAGCGTGGCGAACAGCGTCCCCCAGGTCGCGGCCAGCCAGTGGCCAAGCGCGCCTTCCGTGTCGCCCTGCCCATGCGCCTCGACCGCCTGCCCGGCGCTGACAGCCACCAAGCCAATGTCCAGCAACAAGGCAAACGGGGGGTAGACCATGCACACAGGAGCCGCCGCGAAGATCAGGCCCTTGAACACCTGATCCCTGATCATTTCGGCACGACTTGTGGTGATGTCCTCCACATCGGTGACAGCGCGCTCGATGCAGGCATCGAATTCAGCGCTGATGTCCATGACCCGATTGAATTCGCGCACTGTATCGACGCGCGTGCTCCCGGTCGCCAGCGCCACCAGCGAACGCCCTGCAGCGGCACGCGCGCTCAGTGCGACCCGCTCCAGTACGTAATGATGCAGTTGCACGGCGATGCTCCCGGAGAAATCCAGGTACTTGCGAAACAGGATTCCGTCCGGAGCATCGGGTGTGTACAACCAGTAAAAAACCTTAGGATCGAAGTAAGTGAAAACGTAGACCCCTTGCACGACATGACCGCCGACGGTCAACTTGATCACGCCTTCACGCGTCACGGCAGCACTAGGATGCGTGGCGCTGTTCATCGGCCGCCCATCGCTCAGCAGCGTGACTTGCCGGGTGAGCCACTGGAATTCGTCGGTGCTCAACATCGACTTGCCATGGGCCACACGCAGGTCGCGATCCATCCGGGCCAACAGCATGTAGCGGTAGGCCTCGCGGCGTTTCGAATACTCAGGGCCCTTGGCATCGAGAAAGCTGGCGCGGATGTGCTTGGCATATCGTTCCCCCAGGTAAGCCACGCGAATGTATGACGCCAGTTCGGCGCTGCGAACCTGCTTCAAATCCTGGCCGACGGAAGAGCGCACGCCTCTTGTGGGATCGTCGATATCCGAGTTGTGCTCATATCCGAAGATGGCAAGGTCCAGCAGGCTGGCGGTTTTTTTCTCGGCTGCCAGCCCTGGGCTGTAGTCGATGAGCACAGTGGCCGGATCGACCGCTTCAAGCACCCCCTTGCTACGCAGGTACGGCGCAATCAAATGGGCGAAGGTACGCTTGGCGAAGTCGATGAAGACTTCATAGTCGGCCATCTGTTCATCGAACACCTGCCGCTGAACCAGAAACTCCTGGTTCAAGCCACTGATGTTGCGCCGGGACTCCAGCGGCAACGCCGAGTACCAGCGAGGCGACTCGTTCAGCTCCACTTGCGTCAGGTTATTGGCCAGGCCGGTCAAGACGGCGTTCTGAAGACAGGCCCTGAACCCCGTCACCGGGCCCCTGAGGTCTTTGCCCAAGTCCCATGAAGCCGGTTTCTCCGCCACGCTGGCAAAATACTCCCGGGCCCGTCCATGATCGGTCGCAGGGAGTTGCTGCAGCAGATACTCGCGACCGGCTTCGTTTTGGGTCCAGGCACCGACCTCCCCGCTCAGCGCCCGAAGCGAGGTCAACTCGACCCACTCCTGACCATCGGGTTTGCCGGGGGCATACAGCAGCAGGCCACTGACGTCGTCGCCCACGTCCTCGCGGTAGAACAGAAGAGAATCGGCACACTTCAGGCCATTGGGAAGCACAAGACCGGCGACACGCCACACGCTAGCGGTTGGCGTCGCAACGTCGCTCCCCCACAGAGCACTGAGCGAGTCATGGCCGGTCGCCGACAACTGGCCCGCACAACGCGCGATAAACGCACTGTGCTGCAGGCGCGCCAAAAACCAATCGAGCATGGCCGCTTTCAGGTCCGCCCGCTCATATCGATCGGCCAGTGCTTGCAGGTACCCGGCAGGCGCATCGACGTTTGCCAACAATCGGCCAATGAAGTCCGGCGAAAGGGACTGGTTACGCAGCATGCCGCCATTTTCCACCAGGAACACCGACACCGCGTCCGGCCGTACCGGGCCTGCCGCCACCAGCTCACTCAGGTTGTAGGTGTGCACCGGCTGCCCCATCACCGTTCGCCACTGTAACTGCACGCGAATGCTGTCAGGCTCGACCACCATGTCCAATTCATCCCTGGCATAGTCCCTGGCCAATTGCCGAGCGAAGGCCCGCAGCGAACCCAGGCCATCGACCAGCTCATCGACTTGTACCTGCGCCAGCGCGGCCTGGTTTTCAAACGCTCGCAGCCGTTCACGATCAGGATTGCTCAAACCCCGCAGCCAATGCGGCAATTGCAATCGCGCGACCGCTCCCAGATCCCGCCGCTCACGGTTTGTGGCCAACGCCGTCAAGCGACTCGTCTGGCGCCAGGCGTCCTGGAGTTCTTCGATCTGTTCTCGCAATTCATCGACGTCCAGGCCGGCCAGATGGTCAGGCTGGAAAAGCCCGTCGACCGCGACCCGATGCTCATCAAGTTTTTGCCTGACCAACGCCTCGAGCGAGGCATCCTGCGAAACGATTCGCCAATGCCGCCGCAGATAGTCCTTGTAGTGACCGACAAACCTCACCGCCGCGCTTTCCACCGCCCGGGCAACGAACTCACGACGCTCGGGGGCGAACCCCAGGTCTACCCCCTCGGGCCAGCGGTAGGGCAAGTCCTGCTCTTCGTCATAAACCACAGGCGCCTGGTCGATCATGCGCTGCAACACCGTGTCGAGCAGGGTGTCGATGAAGTGTGGATCGATGTTGCCTTGGTGATAATGGGTGCGCAGTTCGACCAGCAGGTACTCTTCCAGCACCTCCAGCAAGCTCATCTGGGTTTGCAGTCGCGCGTCGATAGCCACTTGCCAACGCGTCAATTTCTCCAGGGTCACGTGTGCAGTCGCCGCCTGCGGGGAAGAGACCAGCCCCGTGCGCGCCATGTTGCTGTGCCGTTCGGCAGTGATGTCCATACACATTCCTCCCTGCTGTGTGGACCGGCACCTTATCCGCCCGGCGATACGCCCATGGCATACATATATATATCGAAACACCCACCCTGACGGCGCAAGACTCGCTTATCCACTTTGCCCGCGACCTGGCGTACACTGCGCGCCTTTGCAGCCCAGCGCTGCCCCCTGTAGATTTTTTTCAAAGGTGCCCGCCATGCCTTGGCTGCAAGTACGTCTGGCCATCAGCCCGGAACAAGCCGAAACCTATGAAGACGCGTTTCTTGAAGTAGGCGCTGTATCGGTGACTTTCATGGACGCCGAAGACCAGCCGATCTTCGAGCCGGAGCTCAATACCACCCCACTGTGGTCCCACACCCACCTGCTGGCCCTGTTCGAAGGCGGCACCGAGGCGGCCAGCGTACTGGCCCATCTCGAGCTGCTGACCGGCAGCCCGCTGCCCGAGCATCACAGCGAAGTGATCGAGGACCAGGACTGGGAACGCAGCTGGATGGATAATTTCCAGCCGATGCGTTTCGGCCAGCGCCTGTGGATCGTCCCAAGCTGGCATGCCGCGCCAGAGCCGGACGCGGTCAACCTGCTGCTGGACCCGGGCCTGGCGTTCGGCACCGGCACCCACCCGACCACCGCACTGTGCCTGGAATGGCTCGACGGCCAGGACCTGAAGGGTTGCAACGTGCTCGACTTCGGCTGCGGCTCGGGGATCCTGGCGATTGCCGCGCTCCTGCTGGGCGCCCGGGAAGCAGTCGGCACCGACATCGACGTCCAGGCCCTGGAAGCCTCCCGCGACAACGCCGGGCGCAACAACATTGCCGAAGCCCTGTTCCCGCTGTACTTGCCGCAGGACTTGCCACAGGTCCAGGCCGACGTGCTGGTGGCCAACATCCTTGCCGGCCCGCTGGTGTCCCTGTCGCCGCAACTGTCGAGCCTGGTCAAGCCGGGCGGACGCCTGGCGCTGTCGGGCATCCTCGCCGAACAAGGTGAAGAAGTCGCCGCCGCTTATGCCGCGGACTTTGACCTGGACCCCATCGCCAATCGCGATGGCTGGGTGCGCATCACCGGACGTCGGCGCTAGAATGACCGCCTGTATCCACCGGATTGCCGCATGACTGACAGCTTCGTCACCCAGTGCCCGCATTGCCACACCCGTTTTCGCGTCAGCCATGCTCAATTGAGCGTGGCCCGCGGAGTGGTTCGTTGCGGCTCGTGCCTGCAAGTGTTCAATGCCGCACGACAGTTGCTGGAACAACGCACTGCCAAGCAAGCGGAGCCTGTCGTCGTGCCACCCTCCAAGCCTGCCGTCGAAGCACCGCCCCGGGCCATCAGCCAGAAACAATGGAGCGCCGCCGAGCTGGATCTGGATGACCTGGACAAGGAACTGGCGCGTCTGGAGCGGCGCGACAATCGCGCGCCGGGAAACACCGGCCGGCGCCGGGAAGACAATCTGAGCGCGCAACGCGACTCGCTCTCTGGCGAACAGCAGGCCTGGCCCGACAGCCTGTACAGCGAAACCTTGAGCGAACGCGCCGAAGCCATCCTCGATACCCCTGTCGAACCGTTCGAGCCCCACGAACCGGCCCGGCCGCCACGCACCGAGCCGTCCCTGTCCCTGGCCCTTGAACCCCTGGAACCGGACGACGAGCCTGTCGCCCCCCTCCACCTGGCGCCGGACGACGAGCCCGACGAACACCTCGAACGCCTGTCCGCCACCGACGACCACGACGACGAACCCGAGCCACCGGTGCCACTGCGCAAGTCACGGGAACGCCAGGAGCCCGGAATACGCGCCGAAGCCCTCCACGACCTGGACGACGACCCGCTGCAACTGGACTGGCGCAAACGCCGCTCGCCCTGGGGGCGACGCATGTTATGGGGCCTGCTGATATTGCTCGCCGCCGCGGCCTTGGGCGGCCAGTACATCGCCTACCATTTCGAGGAGCTGGCCCGTCAGGACCAGTACCGGCCATGGTTCCTGCAAATCTGCCCGACCATCGGCTGCGACGTACCGTCCAAGGTCGACATCGCCAAGATCAAGAGCAGCAACCTGGTGGTGCGCAGCCATCCGGAGTTCAGCGGTGCCCTGGTGGTGGACGCGATCATCTATAACCGTGCGCCCTTCTCCCAACCTTTTCCGCTGCTGGAACTGCGCTTTGCCGACCTCAACGGGCACCTGATCGCCAGCCGCCGCTTCAAGGCCGGGGAGTACCTGGGTGGCGACCTCCAGGACCGCGGCGAAATGCCGCCCCAGACGCCCATTCACATCGCACTGGATATCCTGGACCCTGGGCCCAAGGCGGTGAACTACAGCCTGAGCTTCCATTCCCCCGAATGAAACCGGCCAGGGTCGGCCGATTGACGGCAGCTTTCTGACTGACCCCACCCAGACCAAACCGCTGGCGATAACAAAATAGCTGTTCAGATTTTATCCAATTCGATCTTTATCCAGTCATCGAGAGCGGGTATCATGCCAACCCTTTTTCGAAGTCTCATGATCCGGCCCCACTTCAGGGAAGTCCTATGTCGGCGGTACGCATCGGCCCATATACATTGCAGAACGGCCTGGTTCTCGCCCCTATGGCGGGCGTCACCGACCAGCCCTTTCGTCAGCTGTGCAAGCGCTTGGGCGCAGGATTGGTGGTTTCGGAAATGGTCACCAGCGACATGAGTTTGTGGAACACCCGCAAATCGCGTCTGCGCATGATCCACGAAGGCGATCCCGAGCCCCGCTCGGTACAGATCGCCGGTGGCGACGCACAGATGCTGGCGGAGGCGGCCCGGGCGAACGTCGAGCTGGGGGCGCAGATCATCGACATCAACATGGGCTGCCCGGCGAAGAAGGTCTGCAACAAGGCCGCAGGCTCGGCACTGTTGAAAGATGAAGCGCTGGTCACCGAGATCCTGCAGGCGGTCGTCGCCGCGGTCGATGTGCCGGTGACCCTGAAGATCCGCACCGGGTGGGACCGGGAGAACAAGAATGGCCTGGTAGTGGCGAAGATCGCCGAACAGGCGGGCATCACGGCGCTGGCGGTCCACGGCCGCACCCGTGCCGACCTGTACACCGGTGAAGCCGAGTACGACACCATCGCCGCGATCAAGCAGGCGGTGTCGATTCCGGTCTTTGCCAACGGCGACGTCGATTCGCCCGAGAAGGCCCGGTACGTGCTGGACGCGACCGGTGCCGATGGCCTGTTGATCGGCCGGGCCGCCCAGGGGCGGCCATGGATTTTTCGTGAGATCGAACACTTCCTGCGCACGGGCGAAAAGCTCGCGGCGCCGCAGTTGTCCGAGGTGGAACGTATTCTGCTAGAGCATCTGGCCGCGCTACATGCCTTCTACGGAGAAGTCATGGGTGTACGCATCGCTCGCAAGCATGTGGGCTGGTATCTCGCAACCCTGCCGGGCGCCAGGGAGTTTCGCGCCCGTTTCAATCGTTTGGATGGTACACAAGCACAATGCGCCGACGTTCAGGCGTTCTTCGCTGAGCGTTACAAGAGCCTGACAGGGGACGAAGGGGTGGCCGCATGACGATGATGACCGAGACTTTAGTGAGTGGAACAACACCCGTGAGCGACAACGTGAATTTGAAACAGCACCTCAATACGCCCAGCGAAGAAGGCCAGACCCTTCGCGGGAGTGTCGAGAAGGCGCTGCACAATTATTTCGCCCACCTTGAGGGCGCTGCCGTCACGGATGTGTACAACCTGGTGCTTTCCGAAGTCGAGGCGCCGCTGCTCGAAAGCGTGATGAACTACGTCAAGGGTAACCAGACCAAGGCCAGTGAGCTGCTGGGCCTGAACCGCGGCACCCTGCGCAAGAAACTCAAGCAGTACGATCTGCTGTAAGCATTCAATCAAACCAGAAAGGCGCCCGCGTAAAAAACGGTCGCCTTTTTTGCTGACTTCCCTTGCTTTTGATGGAAATTGAAATGACCGACCAGACCACCCGCCTGCCGATCCGCCGCGCCTTGATCAGCGTCTCCGACAAGACCGGGATCCTCGAATTCGCCCGCGAGCTGCAACAGCTGGGCGTCGAGATTCTCTCCACCGGCGGGACCTTCAAGCTGCTGCAGGACAACGGCGTCGCCGCAGTGGAAGTCGCGGACTACACCGGTTTTGCAGAAATGATGGACGGTCGGGTCAAGACCCTGCACCCGAAAATCCACGGCGGGATCCTGGGTCGTCGCGGCATCGACGACGCCATCATGAACGAACACGGCATCAAGCCGATCGACCTGGTAGCGGTCAACCTCTACCCGTTCGAAGCCACCATCAACAAGCCCGGCTGCGACCTGCCGACTGCCATCGAGAACATCGACATCGGCGGCCCGACCATGGTCCGCTCGGCGGCCAAGAACCACAAAGACGTAGCCATCGTGGTCAACGCCAGCGACTACGCCAGCGTGCTGGAAAACCTCAAGGCCGGTGGCCTGACCTACGCCCAGCGTTTCGACCTGATGCTCAAGGCCTTCGAACACACCGCCGCCTACGACGGCATGATCGCCAACTACATGGGCACCGTGAACCAGGCAGCTGAAACCCTGTCGACCGAAGGCCGCAGCGAATTCCCGCGCACCTTCAACACCCAGTTCGTCAAGGCCCAGGAAATGCGCTACGGCGAGAACCCGCACCAGAGCGCGGCGTTCTACGTGGAAGCCAAGCCCGCCGAAGTCGGCATTGCCACCGCCACCCAGCTGCAAGGCAAGGAACTGTCGTTCAACAACGTGGCCGACACCGACGCCGCCCTGGAATGCGTGAAGAGCTTCGTCAAGCCTGCCTGCGTGATCGTCAAGCACGCCAACCCGTGCGGCGTGGCGGTGAGCCCGGACGCCGAGGGTGGCATCCGCCAGGCCTACGAACTGGCCTACGCCACCGACACCGAGTCGGCTTTCGGCGGCATCATCGCCTTCAACCGTGAACTGGACGCCGAGACCGCCAAGGCCATCGTCGAGCGTCAGTTCGTCGAAGTGATCATCGCCCCGTCGGTCACCGAAGAAGCCCGCGCCATCGTTGCCGCCAAGGCCAACGTCCGCCTGCTGGCCTGCGGCCAATGGTCGGCCGATCGTGCACCGGCCTGGGACTACAAGCGCGTCAATGGCGGCCTGCTGGTCCAGAGCCGCGACATCGGCATGATCGGCAGCGAAGACCTCAAGGTCGTGACCAAGCGCGCCCCGAGCGAGCAGGAAATCAACGACCTGATCTTCGCCTGGAAAGTCGCCAAGTACGTCAAGTCCAACGCCATCGTCTACGCCAAGAACCGCCAGACCATCGGTGTCGGCGCTGGCCAGATGAGCCGCGTGAACTCCGCCCGCATCGCCGCCATCAAGGCTGAACACGCCGGTTTGCAGGTACAAGGCGCGGTCATGGCTTCCGATGCGTTCTTCCCGTTCCGCGACGGCATCGACAACGCCGCCAAGGTCGGCATCACGGCCGTGATCCAGCCGGGTGGTTCGATGCGTGACAATGAAGTGATTGCGGCTGCCGATGAGGCTGGTATCGCAATGGTCTTTACGGGCATGCGCCACTTCCGTCACTGATACACCGACCCACTGTGGGAGCTGGGTTGGTGTGGGAGCAAGGCTCTGTGGGAGCAAGGCTTGCCCGCGATGCAGGCAACTCGGTCCATCAGGCAAACCGAGGTGATGCTATCGCGGGCAAGCCTTGCTCCCACACAAGACCAGCTCCCACACAAGCTCGCTCCCACAGAAAAGCATCTCTGCGATGCTCAACAGAATCAGCGTCATCCGAGGTTTTTTGAAATGAATGTTTTGATCATTGGCAGCGGTGGCCGCGAACACGCCCTGGCCTGGAAAGTGGCCCAGGATCCCCGTGTGCAGAAGGTTTTCGTGGCACCGGGCAATGCCGGCACCGCCATCGAAGCCAAATGCGAAAACGTCGCCATCGACGTGCTGGCCCTGGAGCAACTGGCCGACTTCGCCGAAAAGAACGTCTCGCTGACCATCGTCGGCCCGGAAGTGCCGCTGGTCGCCGGTGTGGTCGATCTGTTCCGCGCCCGTGGCCTGGACTGCTTCGGCCCGACTGCTGGTGCCGCGCAGTTGGAAGGCTCGAAAGCGTTCACCAAGGATTTCCTGGCGCGTCACAAGATCCCGACCGCCGACTACCAGAACTTCACCGAAATCGAACCAGCCCTGGCGTACCTGCGCGAGAAAGGCGCACCGATCGTGATCAAGGCCGACGGCCTCGCTGCCGGTAAAGGCGTGATCGTTGCCATGACCCTGGCCGAAGCCGAAGACGCCGTGCGCGACATGCTCGCCGGCAATGCCTTCGGTGACGCCGGTTCCCGCGTGGTGATCGAAGAGTTCCTCGACGGCGAGGAAGCCAGTTTCATCGTCATGGTCGATGGCAAGAACGTCCTGCCAATGGCCACCAGCCAGGACCACAAGCGTGTCGGCGACGGCGACAGCGGCCCGAACACCGGCGGCATGGGTGCCTACTCCCCAGCCCCGGTGGTGACCGCCCAGGTACACCAACGCGTCATGGACCTGGTGATCTGGCCGACCGTGCGCGGCATGGCCGAGGAAGGCAATGTCTACACCGGTTTCCTCTATGCTGGCCTGATGATCGACAAGGCTGGTAACCCAAAAGTCATCGAATTCAACTGCCGTTTCGGCGATCCTGAGACCCAACCGGTGATGCTGCGCCTGCAATCGAGCCTGGTCCTGCTGGTCGAGGCCGCACTGGCCCAGGCACTGGACAAGGTCGAAGCCCAGTGGGATCCGCGCCCAAGCGTCGGTGTCGTACTGGCGGCTGGCGGTTACCCGGGCGACTACGCCAAAGGTAGCGCGATCCAGGGCCTGGACGCCGCGGCCCGCCTGGAAGGCAAGGTCTTCCAGGCAGGCACGGCGTTGAAGGATGGGCAAGTGGTCACCGCTGGCGGTCGCGTGCTTTGCGCCACCGCCATGGGAGCCAGTGTCGACGAAGCTCAGCAGCAGGCCTACAAGCTTGCCGCCGAGATCGACTGGGAAGGTTGCTTCTACCGCAAGGACATTGGCTACCGTGCCATTGCCCGCGAGCGTGGCGAAAATCTGGAATAACCCAGCCATTCAGCCAGGCAAGGGTCTGCGGCCCTTGCCTGACTGTTCCGGCGCCGCGCATAGTTATAATCTGGCATCAACCTACGAAGGGATTTCGCCGTGCGCTGGCTCAGGATTGCCATAGGCCTTACCGTCACCCTGCTGACGCTGCTCTGCATGCTCCCGGCCCAGGCCGCGCCAGGCAGTGGCTGGGCGGTATTGCTCGACGAACAGGGCGACCTGACGCTGAGCGACATCCGTTCTGCCCGCTACACCAATCAATTCAGCCCCATCGACCTCGACCGCCTCAAGGCCGCCGAGCCCGGCGGGGCATTGTGGTTGCGTTTCCGCCTGGCCCCCGACCGGCATGAACAGATCCTGCGCATCTTCGCCCCCGACCTGTCACGCCTGAACCTCTATGTGCTGGACGGCGACGCCCTGGTTGACCAACAGGTCAACGGCAATGCCACGCCGCACACCGAACCGGTGGTACCGAGCAGCGATTTCATGCTGCCCCTGCCACGCAGCGATAAATCGCTGGATGTCTACCTGCGACTGGCCTCGCGCCACGAACTGCGCCCCTACGTCACCTTGCAATCGGCCGTCGTGGCGGCGGCCGATCAGAACCAGACGCTGATCTATGGGTTGCTGTTCGGCTGCATCGCCATGCTGATCCTGCACAACCTCACCCGCTATGCCTACACCCGCTCACGCAGTTGCCTGTGGCTGGCAGCCTGTGAAGGGCTGCTGATGCTCAGCCTCGCACTGTTGCTGAACCTGGCCGGGCCCTGGCTGCCCGACTGGCCTGCCGTCCAGACGCCCGGGGCCTACCTGGCCTTGCTGCTGACCGCGCCCTGCGGCCTGATGTTCGCCTACCGTTTCTTCGCGCCCCTGGGACCGCACCCGTTGAACCGGCTGCTGCTGGGGGACATCGTGTTCGTCATGCTGTGCAGCCTGTTGCTATTGTTCGTCAACACGCTGCCGCTCAATATCATGACCTATGCCCTGGTGGCCCTGGCCGGCCTGAGCATGCTGTTCGTCAGCGCCTGGCACTGGCAAAAGGGCTACCGCCCGGCCCGGTTGTTCGTCGCAGCCATGGTGGTCTTCAACCTTGGCACGCTGATCATCCTTCCGGCCCTGCAAGGGCTCACGGAAGTCCCTCCCCAGGGCTTGATCATCACCCTGCTGATCTTCATCTGCATCAGCGGCCTGTTGATGAGTGTCGCCCTGGGCGAGCGCCAGCGCTCGATCAACGAAAGCCGGTTCAGCATCAGCCGCGACCTGGCGGCGAGCAATGCCGAGATCAATGCCAAGGCCGAGTTCCTGGCCAAGATCAGCCACGAGATCCGCACCCCAATGAACGGTGTGCTGGGCATGACTGAGCTGCTGCTGGGTACCCCGTTGTCGGTCAAGCAGCGCGACTACGTGCAGACGATCCACAGCGCCGGCAATGAACTGCTGACCCTGATCAACGAGATCCTCGACATTTCCCGGCTCGAATCCGGGCAGATCGAACTGGACGACGTGCAGTTCGACCTCAATGCACTGATCGAGGATTGCCTGAGTATCTTCCGGGCCAAAGCCGAACAGCAGAATGTCGAGCTGATCAGTTTCATCCAGCCCCAGGTGCCACGAGTGATCAGCGGTGACCCGACGCGGCTGCGCCAGGCGCTGCTGAGCCTGCTGGAAAACGCCCTGAAGAAGACCGATGAGGGCGAAGTGCTGATCGTCGTCGCCCTCGACGAGCGCAGCAATCAGCCACGCCTGCGCATCGCCGTGCAGGACAGCGGGACGCCGATGGACGCCGAAGAGCGCGATACGCTGATGCACGCCGAGCTGCACAGCAAGAATTTCCTGTCGGCCACGCGCCTTGGGGGCAACCTGGGCCTGGTCATCGCCCGTCAGTTGATCGTGCTGATGCACGGGGAATTCGGTATCAAAAGCGGCAGCAACCAGGGCAGTACCCTGTGGCTGACCCTGCCGCTGGACCCGGATCGCCTCGAACATCCAACTTCCGACCTCGATGGCCCGCTGCAAGGGGCGCGGGTATTGATCGTCGACGACAACGACACCTGCCGCAAAGTACTGGTGCAACAGTGCAGCGCCTGGGGCCTGAACGTCAGTGCGGTGCCATCGGGCAAGGAAGCCCTGGCGCTGCTGCGCACCAAGGCCCACCTGCGCGACTATTTCGACGTGGTGTTGCTGGACCAGAACATGCCAGGCATGACCGGCATGCAACTGGCGGCCAAGATCAAGGAAGACCCGAGCCTGAACCACGACATCCTGTTGATCATGCTCACCGGTATCAGCAACGCGCCGAGCAAGATCGTGGCACGCAACAGCGGGGTCAAGCGCATCCTCGCCAAACCGGTGGCCGGCTATACCCTCAAGACCACCCTGGCGGACGAACTGAACCAGCGCAATCGGGGCCTGGCGACGAATGTGCAGGTGAACGCCGGCCCTCCCCTTCCGGTGAAGGTGCCGAGCGATTTCCGCATTCTGGTGGCCGAGGACAACAGCATTTCCACCAAGGTCATCCGCGGCATGCTCGGCAAGCTCAACCTGCAACCCGACACTGCCAGCAACGGCGAAGAAGCCCTCAAGGCCATGAAGGAGCAGCGCTACGACCTGGTCCTGATGGACTGCGAGATGCCAATCCTCGACGGGTTTTCCGCCACTCAGCAACTGCGCGCCTGGGAAATGGGCAACCAGAGGACTCGTACTCCCGTGGTGGCGCTCACCGCGCATATCCTGGCCGAGCACAAGGAGCGCGCGCGCCAGGCCGGGATGGACGGGCATATGGCCAAGCCGGTGGAGCTGTCGCAGTTGCGTGAGCTGATCGAACACTGGGTGGCCCAGCGCGATCAGCAAAAACCGACTGCATCGACTTATTGAACCAATCCAAGCCAGCGAGAGAGCACGCCTCAGAGTTCCAAGGCACTGAGGTAGGTGGATGTTTGGGACATCACCGAACGTTTTACCTTTTCCCTGAAGGTGGCGTAGTACAGCGTATTGAAGTTGATGACAATCATTTGCTCGACACTGCTGCGCACCCAGTCGCCGCGCTCGATGAACAAGAATCGAGACATCTGTCGACGCAGTTGGAACTGGCAGTGATACACGCCCATTGCAATTCTATGGGTGCCGTTCGGCACGCAGGGAATCATCTGGAAAATGCCGGTGTCGCGCGACAGGCTGGTTGATTCGAACAGCTCTAGCGCTTTGGGATTGCTCTCCAATGCCACCAACGCACCACTGGCCGGGGCGTGAAAAGCTTCGCCAAGACCGGCCTCGATATGTTGTGTCGCTCCCACCCCCATCGGACTTTCAATGGCTGGCAGCGTCTGCGGGCGCGGTACGTCCCATCCCAGGAATTTGAGTTGGTTGCAGTAATAGTCAAACCAGTTCCCTGACAGCCCGGCACGGTAGGCCGCCCAGGTGGCCCGTTGCGCATACAGCGTGCTCAAGTACACGTCTTCGCGCTGGGACGCGGGCAAACCGGCCGCGAACGAAACGACACTGCCGCCAACGACCGCAGCGGATGGAATCGGCCCGGTCATCGCCCGACCTCCTCGGCAGGACGAACAACCGAATCCTCGATAACCCCGGTGATATCCACCACGTTGTCGTCCACGACAGTCCCTACCTTACGAGCGATAACCTCGCGGGCCGGCGCGAACAATGTTTCGCTCAGTTGCATGCGCAAATAACGCGCCGACACACAACCGTCGATGTCCTTGCCATCAAAGCATTGCCCCCAAGGGTTGGCATTGATCGCTTTCCCTGTGCTGAATTGCAAACAGATACCGGTCATCGAAACGGGGCTGTGCGCCACGATCACCAACAAGCGCACGGGGCTGGACGTTGAAGGGCTCTGCGTCGGCTCAGGTTCGTTTGGTTTTTGCATATGCTTGCGCAGGATACTCAGCGCCGGCAGCGAGCCGGGTAATGCGGCGACACGGTCCAACACCGCCATGATCTGCTGTTGCTGGTCCGGCCGATCGTCCAAGGGTATTGCTGTAACCCACTCCAATGGCGAGCTGGCAGCGTCTTGTTTCGGTAGCAGGTCCTTTCGGCGTTTGGCACCCGCTATCCAGGCGACACTCAGGACGTCCATATAACTAGCGTACCAATCAGCGCTTGGTATGCGCTGCAGGTTCTTGTTAGCCACCAATTGCGCGAGCAAGACCGAATTCATCAAGTCTTCAACCCCTGTTCCTCGAACAGTGGAGGAAACTAAAACAATCGCCGCCGCGTTAACAAAAACCGAATATTCCTTATCCATGCTTTATTCTTCCTAAAAATAAGGCAACCGATCATCCGGCTGCCTTATTGAAATGAAACTTAGATTTCGTACTCTTCGATCTTGCTGACGGCATGATTACCCAGTCGACCAATAATGATGCCTCGGGTTCGCTCGACAATACTCGGCACTTTCCTGAAAACCGACTCACCTTTATACAACTTCACTTCACGACTGTTCCAATCTGCAAACAAGACCTGGGTCGCGCTGTTGCGCCGGATAAAGCGCACAGTGCCAAGCAGCATGCTGACTTCACCGTCGATTTCGACACAGGTACCGGCCGCCATTCCGCCCACCCCATGTTCCAGCAGGTTTCGCTCGAAAAGGGTCAGGGTCTTTTCCTTTTTCTGCAAGGCAGTGATTGCACTGTCGGCAACCCTCAACAGCAACGCCGAAGTCGCGCTTCCGAGGGCAATACCCGACACTACGGAAGCGAGGATGTCCAACACCAGTTTGTCCATCCGCACGGTGTTACCGGCGACGCTCAGGTCATCATAGAAGCGCTGCGTGGCGACCCAACCGGCGTTCGTCATGACTTCTACAAACTTGTAGTACCACTCTCGCCCCTGGGATTCGAGAGGGTATTGCCTGTTGGCGACCAGAGACGCAAAGAGAAAGGCATGCTGCGCATCTTCCTGGTGTTGCGAAGAAAGACCACCGGCGAAGGCCAGGATACCTTCACCGACAACCGATCCCTTCGCCGGAGGCTCGATATCACCCGAATACAACGAGCGGGGACTGATATCTGGATAGATATCATAACTTTCCAGACGCGCCACACAGGCGGCCACGCTGCTGTCACACACTTCAAAACTCATAAGTTACTCCTTAAGTTATCAAGCAAGTCACTCCATGACCTGCAGCCCCACACTAATCAACTTAACCAAATACAACAACTCTCAACTTGTAACCTCAAAATAAAAGCCTCCCAACTAATATTATTCAAACAAAAGCAGACACACCCCATCGAATAAAAAACACCCTTTCACTACATCCAATCAAATGCCGACAGTCGATTCAGAGGCTGATAGACTCCGGCGATGTCTTTCGCAATGAGTCCGAACCATGCTCCACGTACTATTCAGCGTGTACCTGAAGATGCTGGTGCTCTATAGCCCCTTCTTCGTGCTGTCGTGTTTTATCGGGTTGACTCGCGGCTATTCGCGCAAGGAACAACGCCGCCTGGCCTGGAAGGTCGCGACCGCGACGCTGGTCTCCAGCGTGTTGCTGTATTTGTTCGGGCGGGTGATTTTCAGCGTGTTCGGCATCACCGTGGATGCCTTCCGTATCGGCGCCGGCAGTGTGCTGTTCATTTCGGCACTGGGCATGGCCCAGGGCAAGTCGGCCGTACAGACCGACAACGTGCAGCAGGACGTGACCATCGTCCCGCTGACCATTCCGTTGACCGTCGGCCCCGGCACCATCGGCGCCCTGCTGGTGATGGGCGTGAGCCAGCCGCACTGGGATGACAAACTCATGGCCATCATCAGCATCGCCCTGGCGAGTTTCACCGTCGGTGTCGTGCTCTACCTGTCCAGCCGTATCGAACGAATCCTGGGCGACCAGGGCTTGCAGATCGTCAGCCGCCTGATGGGGCTGTTTGTCTGCGCCTTGGCGGCGCAGATCATTTTTACCGGGGTGAGGGGCTACCTGGTCCCCTGAAGGTGGACCGCCTAGCCTTCGACCGGCGCCGGCGCCAGCAGCTCCTTCAGGGTTGCACTGCCGACCCCACCCAGGTCCCGTAACCGTGCCACGAACGTCGACACCGGGCGGGCCTGCGCAGCGTTGAAGCCCAGGCATAGTTCACCGCGCAAGTCCGGGTCGGCGGAACACACATCACGCAAGATCAGGCAGTGTTCACTGTCCGGATCGACAATGACCAGATGCGCCTGGACGATCTCGAACACGAGTTTTCCAGGCTCATCGAATGCCCAGATCAATGTGCTTGCCGTGGCGGGTGGTTCACCCAGGGCATGTCGACAGTCGACAATGACCGAGTCCAGTTTCAGCCACTCCGTCTTCGTCAAATGACACGTCACCGCGCCTTGGCCCAAGCGCAGGATCAACGTGTTGACCTCATCGGGAATCAGCGGCAAGAGATCGCGGCCGACCTTCGCCCCTTCGACGACCAGCACCTGGGCGTTGCGCTGGACATAATCGAACGGCCCGATGCTGCGCTTGTCCGGATAGATGAGCACTCGTCCATCCTGATGCTTGTGCAGCAGCACGTTAACCTGAGCCTGAGTGCCGAGCAGGGTAAAGTTCCTGGGCAGGTTTTTGCCGGTCACCCGCAGCAGCCGGGCACTTTGCACGTCATACCATTGCAGGCTTCCAGGCTCCGATTCCACCGACACGAACTCCGCATGCTGCGCTTGCTCCAGCAGGCGCTGGAGGGCTTCGACCAGGTGTTCGCCCTGGGCGCTCACCCAGTCGTGGTTGACCCCGGTGATGGTCCCCGCTTCCTGATAACGCAGCGCCAGCGCCACGCCGTCCACGCTGGTCCCGCGCAAGCCGCTGCCCTCAAGCGTGACCTCGGCAAACCGCCAGCTCGCCCACTCCCGTTGATACGCCGGCAGGCTGTCGCCCGGCAACAATTGCGAGCCAGTGCCGAATGCCTGGTCAAGCCGCTGCGGGTCGAAGAATGCCTGGTTCAATACTTCACCGCTCGACTGATCGAACAGCCAGACCGACTGATTGTCGGGCGTCACGCCAAGCAAACGAACTTCCTTGTCGAGTCCCGGATCGCACAACAACAATCGGCTGTTCACATACCAGGCACACAGGTTGCCGTCACCGGCGACGTTGCGCAGACCGGCAATGGCAAAATCCTTGCCCGGGTAGCGCGTGGCCAACGGCTCCAGAGCCTGCCACCATCGGGCGCGCCCCTTGAGCCACTGTTCGCTCACGCCAGCAAACTGCAATGTTTCTTGCGCGCCCAGGTTGAAAAACAACCCGTTTTCATCGAGCGCCACATACCCCCCGTCGACGGCCAGGATTTGCTTGAGCCCCTCAGGCTGCACCCATTGCAGGGTCCACATCGCCCGACCGTCATACACGCTGCGTTGCAGTCGGCAGAGCGTCTGGTTGGGGGTGATGCGCTGGTAAACGAAGAACACATCGCTGTCGTCGGCCATCGGCAATAACATCAGCCCGTCCAGGTTCTTGATCGAGTCATCCCAGCCACGGGGATGAGGCCTGGCGGGTTGCGCAAGGATCAGCCGTCGATCGCTGCTGCGTACCCACGCCAGGTCTCGGGAATCGGGCGCAATCGTCCAGCAGATCGAAACGTACGAAGCCGGCTGCCAATCGACAGTCGTCGCCCCGTTATTCGAAGGCCCGGGGGGCAGCCGCAGAAAGTTGCCGAGTACGGACGACCACTCGGTCAGGGTATCGCTGGTCAACAGCAGTGCCTGCAGTTGCGGCGCCGTGTCGTAAGTAACAGAACTCAACAGCAATTGCCCGTCATGAATCAGGTAGCGGTATTGCCGGACGGTTTGATCATCGAGGAGGTATTCCTGCACCACATGAATCACCCCTTGCGCATCCGCTTCCAGGCTGCGAATGGTGCTTTGCCCCTCCTGGAGCAACAACAGGTAGCGACACTTGAGCAAACCCGTGGCGCAATCCGTCTGCCAGATCTGGAACCCGTCGGGATCGTAGAAATACGCCGACGTGCCCATGACGACTGACAGCTGAGGGTCGCCGAGCACCGCCATGTCGTCGCGAATATAGAGAAAGCGGTCTTCGCCTGCGTCATACCAGGCCGTGGTGTAGCGCGGTTGCCGGGGATCCTCGAACGGGATCAGATAGTGATGGACCGGCGTATAGGGCAGCGTCAATCGATGCTCGCGCGCCAGGCCCTTGTAGTGGTCAAGCAGCGCCTGTTCATCGAGCCCTTCAGGCACCGTCTGCTCGAGGAGGTCCAGTTGACGTTTACCCTGGGTGACACTGAACAGTTGGTCGGCCGTGCGAATCAGCACTTCCTGCCGGCCGATTCGGGTGACACGGACGTTGCCGATGTACAGCTCGTCGGAAGACGAAACCTGGATATCTCGGTCATTGGCCCAGGTGGCCTGCAATACCCAGCGGCAATACGTCTGGTTCGGTGCGACAAGGCTGATATCGACCCCGGGATTGAGCGTCACGGTACAGCGCGCACCCGCGCCCCTGAGCCGATAGGACAACTTTCCGTGCCAGGCTTCTGGCAGCACGGGAATCACCAGTGTCCGCTCCAGCGCATCCAGGTTCACCCGGATGACCGTTTCGCCATACACCGGACTCAGGCGATTGAGAATGTAGTCGGACGGAAACGAATAGAACGAGAACAAGAACAGCCAGGTGCCGTCCGCTTGCTTCTTCTCCAGCCGCCGGGCCGTGTCGAAGCCAGGATCATGGCGCCAGCGGGCGAAGGGCAGCGCCTTGTATTCATAGCCGTAAGTGGTTTGCGGCGTACAGGGCAACACGATGGGTTGTCCTGCGGGCGGGGCGAACCCGATCCGTCCGGGCAGCCCCAGTTCTCGACGGATGTCGATCGCCCGCGCCTCATCGGGATCGAAGCCCGGCACCCCGAAATGATCATGCAGGGGATACAGCTTCGGACTGTCGAGCTGTAATGTCCCCTCCGTCAAGTCGATGCTTCTGACGATCAGTGAAGGCCGTGCCACCCACGCGGACAGCGTGTGATCGTAGTGGTAGGCGTCACCGCGATAGGCCTGTTCCAGGTCGTCGAAAAACTGACCGACTTGCCGTGCCTCGCGAGCGATGGTGGCAAAGCCCTGGGCCAGGGCGGCCACCCCTACCGCCACCCCACCCAGAATCACGCCCGCACCACCGAGCACCGCCGCAGCGGTCGATGCCCCGGCCAACCCCGCCCCGACACCGCCCGCCGTCAAGGCCAGGCTGGCAGAGTCGAATGTCAGTTGGGTACCGAATTGCGCTTTTTCGATGCCGGTTTGCGCCGTCTTCAGTTGATAGATATCAAAGCCGACATTGGCCAGCCCCAACACCGCGCCGACGCCTTCGTTGGCCGCATGCCCCAGCGCCTGGCCAACGACCGGCGCACACGTGCCGGCAATGAGCCGTTCTTCCGCCAGGGCGGTGCGAGCCAACTGCACCAGGCCCGCCACGTCCATGACATTGCCATGCACCAACTGCGCATAGTTGACGTAGGCATGCAGGCGCACGGCAGTGGTCAACGTTCGGTCATTCCCTTCCCGCCCGCGCAAGGCGTTCATCAAGGCCTGGATGGTGAAGCCTGCGTTGAGGGTATGGACACTGCCGGCCTCGGTCGGATCCACGACGCCACCGGTCTGCACAGGTTGGCGCGCCAGGGTCGAGAACTGTTCCGACAGCCAGGTCTTGATCCGCAGCAGGCGCTGATCGTCACTGAGCACGCGGACCTGCTGTTGCGGTTGCGCGGGATCGATCAAGCTCACTCGGTATTGGCCTTCGGGCGTGATCTCCAGCGTTTCGAACAAGGGCACCAGCGGCGTCGGCGAGTCATGCAGCGCCTGCAAACCAACCGTTGCCTGGGCGATCTGCTGTCCCCACCAATGGCTGTCCAGCGCCAGCAAACTGCTGCCCAGGTGCGAATTGTCGACCAGGGATTTTCCATAGGCCCTGTTCAAGCGCTGGCGAATCTCAAGCGCCGGTTTTCCTGGCAAGGGATCGGGCTTGAGCAGGTGTTCCACCGTGAAACCGTCAGACAGCTCCAAGGCCGAGATCTTTGCGCTGTGCAGGTCGATCAGATCGAATTGCGGTCGAGTTTCAGAACCATAGGCGGCGTAATAGCGAGCCATGCCCTCGGTCTGGAAAAAGTGTTCCAGCGCACGTTGCAGCCCGTCCACATGGTCGAATTTGCACAGGCCAAAATTGGGGTCGAAAAAATGATAGCTGGCGCGTTCTCCGCTGGCGGTCTTGGCCACCAGCATCGAATGGTTGTCCGAGTTGAGCATCAGCGTACGGGGCGCGACGTGTCTTTCGAGTGCGGCAGTGACCTGGTCCAGGTCGGCCTGGCCAAGCCGCGTGCCCACCTCGCCCAGCGACACGTCCCGCAGGGCTTCCAGGCTTTGCACAAAGGCCTGGGAGTCGGCTTGTCCGGGTTCGAGTACTGCCAGGAAGAAGCGCTCGCGCAAGTGCCCGGAGGCGACGTCACCCTGGGCAAGCGCCGCGCTCATCACCAACGCCAGGGGATAGCAACGCCCACCAATCGTCTCGCCATCGCTGCCGAGCAGCAAATCCTGGGGGACCATCTGGACGCCGTTGTGGCCGAAGCCGTCCAGCACCTGCGCCGAGCGTTCGACGACCTGGATACGATGTTCAAGGGTCGCCGTTTTCTGGATCCGTGCGATATGACGCCCCCACTGGAACAGCGTCTTTGCCTCTTTCAAGGCGGTTTTCTTCAGGTCCAGCGCGCTGTCGGAAGGCAACGGCGCATACGCCGGTTCGCTCGACATGCCGTCCATGAATCCGGCCGCCTTGCGCTTGAACAATTGCCGCTCGATAACCGCATAACGGCCAGACACGCCCTGTTCAACAACGCTGTTGGCGAGGTTCTCCAGCTCACTGGTGGCCGCGCTGAAACGCTGGTTATCCAGGGCATCCAAGCCAAGCAACACGCCCAGCGACAGCCTTTGCACAGGGCTGGCCTCAATGAGACGACGGGCGCCACTGGCGATATCGCCCAGCACCTCATCGATCCCCAGGCTTTGCATGTGCGCGTCGCTGAGGAACACCGGAACCAGCGCATCGGCCGGCTGGCGCCGGATGAGTTGGCGATCATCGAAACTCAGCGGCAGCGGTTTCTCGAAGCGGATTTCACCGTCATGTCCCTGGCTCATCGCCTCGATGAACGGTTCGCCAAGCCCCTCGACCAGTCGCTCCAGCACATCGGTCAGCAGTACCGCGCGCCCTTCGATCAGCGGCCAGCCCTGTTGGAACTCGATGGTCGAGTGCCTGAGCAACTGCGCCATATCACCGCTGTAACGGGTGCTGTACAGCCCCTCACGCCAACTCGTCTGCTCGTTGCTGACCCATTTCTCGTGATCGGTTTCATTTTCTTTCCAGGAGTGATCCTGCTCCTCTTCGGTGGCACCATTCACCGTCCAGTTGGGCGCAATGGCCGCCTCTTTGCGCAGGGTCTCGGCCACGGCGGCGCTCAAGTGCGCTTTCGCATAGTCGACCATGCCATCGCGCATGGCGCCGGGCCCCGTCAGGTAGATGGTGCCCTCGCTGTCGAACCGAATGCCATCGCCGAAGTGGGTCGCGATGGCCGAGATCAGCGCTATCGCGCTCGGCACGTCTGCCATCGACAGTCCGGTCAGCGGTCCATTGGTTTTTTCGAACACCTCCTCCACCAGCCTCAACATGCCAGCAACATCACTCAATGGGATATCGCGCTGAGTGGCCAATTGGGTCGAGGCATCGATCAACGCGTAGTTGGCGCGCAAACGCTCGATCACACTATTGAGGACCGCAGAACCCGGATGGGCCATCAGAAACGCATTGGATAACGATTGCTCCATGGCCAAGGCCCGCAGCGCGAAGGGACGGGCAAGCCGATCCGTCGGTTGCCCGAAGACCTGGCTCAGGCCTGGCCGGCTCTGCGCGAAGGCTTGCAGCGCCGGAAAATGCTCGTTGCCAATGTGCGTGTAATAGCGGGAAGACGCCTGGCGACCCGGCATCCATTCGGGGTTGTTGTTCAGCAGCAGTTGCAGGACACCGAGGCGGGCATCACGGTCAAAACCGCTGATATCGACTGGGCCCAGGGTTTGCGACAGCGGCGGAAGATGATCGACATCGGTATAACTGCCGCCTTCGGCATACAGGACCTCAACGCGCACCACATCAGAGGCCGCCGCCATATTGCCGCGCAAACACATCTCCCGGTCATAGACATCCTGCAACTGCAGCGAAACTTCGCCCGTGGCAAGATCACGCAACTTGAAGCCGTTCATGTCCAGGACACTGCGACGATTGTGTTCCAACTGTTTGCGCAGTACTTGCATATCCTGGCCGTAGGCGCGGGACAGTAGGTCTATCCGGGCCTCGTCGGCTGATCCGCCGTTAGCCACGGCTGCACTGATATGGGCATGCATCTGGTGTCTTAGAACAATAGCCCGCTCGTTGTACAAGGCACCGAGTTCAACTTCGGAAATACGTTCATCCACCCCTTGTAGAAAAACATCGGCCTTGGCCGCTTCGACAATCAGTTTGTTGGTTTGCCAGGCCAGCAGCGCATCGCTGTCATACCAAAGATTCAGGGTATAGCCCTGCTTGGCCAAAACCTCTCTCCACACATTTAGATAATCGCGCTGAATGTTGCCAAGTCCGCCGCCGAGCCAGACAAAGTGCAACGTCTTGGGAACCTCCGTTGGCACCTGTTTCATCTGCTCGGTACTGAACTGAAGGCGCGCTTCATGACGTTCGACTTTGTCGTAGATGCGCGGCAAGTCCACCGCGGCTCCGACCGGGCCCGACGCACGCGCGCCCTGGCTGCGCTTGACCCTGCGATTGCCCAGGAGCTGGGCGAGGGTCTGCTTCAAGAGCCCCAGTGGCTCGAGCAGCCGATGGGAATCCGGCATACCGATACAGGCAAAGTAATAACGAATGACCGCATCGTATTGTTCAGTGTTTTTGTAGGGCAACAGTGCCCTTTCGAGGTCGGCCAATTTGAAAAGGCTGATGAAACCGAGCGCACTGTCACCCGTATTGATGTTTGCTTCCTGCATGAAAAAGACACTCCCTGGCCTGTCCGCTAGAAAAAGAACAGGCGTATAAAAGCATTGTCGCCAGATAGTGCTCTGGCGAACGTTCACTCCATTGATATTTTTTAACTTGGCGACAACTAAACCTATGCCAAGCACTGACAAGTGCACACCGAAAACCTATCAGGCACGCAAACTAACGCTTAAAACCCAGCAGTTCAAACGGGAAGGCTTTCAATGCATTTCAAAGAAGCATCAGGACAACAACTTGCTCTTTTATTTATACGGGCGACAAATAAAAAAAAGCCCCGTTCAGGAAGTGAATGCCGTTCACTTCAAGTCTGCATGACTTCTGTGGCGAGGGGCGGCTTCGCAACCCAACGGGGATAAAT
The DNA here is from genome assembly GCF_052112205.1 of Pseudomonas sp. Lb2C2. NCBI lineage: Bacteria > Pseudomonadati > Pseudomonadota > Gammaproteobacteria > Pseudomonadales > Pseudomonadaceae > Pseudomonas > Pseudomonas sp. Lb2C2. The sequence goes on from NZ_JAUTYW010000006.1 coordinate 49,774, forward strand.
CCCCTCGCCACAAAAAACATGCCCTCAATGTCACGGTTCAGGCCGGCTTGATCCCATACCAACGTGGCGTATACACCCAGTTTCCACCCGACGCGCGTGGGAACACACAGGTCGTGGAGGAGCCGATCAGGACCATGGTGCGCATATCCACCTGCTCGGCCGTGAGTTGCCCCAACGTGGTGACACGCAGGGTCTGGCCCGGACGACCGATGTCGCGCCCCAACACCACCGGCGTCTCTGGCGTGCGGTGCTGGGCGACGATCTCCAGTGCTCGCCCCAATTGCCACGGTCGCGCACGGGAAATCGGGTTGTAGAAAGCCAACGCCAGATCAGCTTCGGCCGCCAGGTCCAGGCGTTTTTCGATGATCGACCAGGGCTTGAGATTGTCCGACAGCGACATCACGCAGAAGTCATGCCCCAACGGCGCACCAGCCTGGGCCGCGGTGGCGAGGGAGGCGGACACACCGGGCAGGATCTCCAGGTCCACCTGATGCCAGGCCGGATCGCTGGACTCGTGCAACGCTTCGAGCACCGCCGCCGCCATGGCGAATACCCCCGGGTCGCCGGACGACACCACGATCACCGAACGGCCTTGCGCGGCCAATTCAAAGGCGTGTCGGGCGCGCTGCATTTCTTCGCGGTTGTCGGTGCAGTGCAGCACTTGATCGTCGCGAAACGGGCCAGCCATGCGCACATAGGTTTCGTAACCAAGTACATCGGTGGCCCGAGCCAGTTCGGCCTTCACAGCCGGCACCATCAGTTCGGCCGCGCCCGGCCCCAGGCCGATCACTGCCAGGCGTCCCCGCGGGCGACCGATTTGGGCCACCTCCAAGGGTTGCGCGGTAACGGCGATGGCCAGGTTGTCCGTCGCCGAAAGGATGTTCGCCGCCGGCACCGAACTGCGCGCCAAGCTGGCTGCATCGCCCGTCGTCGCCACAAAGCGCAGCGCCACCCCGAGTTCCAGCGCCGCTTCACGCAAGGCAGCACTGGCCATCAGCGTATCCGCCGCCACCAGGCACGCCAGGCTCTGAAGCGCCACTTTCGCTTGCTGCAAAGCCGCACGAACGGCACCCGGCAGGTCAGCCATCTCGGCGCTCACCACCACCGCGACACTGCGCGGATAAATCAGCAGTTCATGGGCGCTCGCCTCACGCTCGGCATGGCCGACGTGAATCGTGCGCCGCGCCTGCGGGTCTTGCGGCAACTGCGCCTGATCCAACCACGGCGCCGCACCTTCGATGCGCACCGGTTCACCGGCCAACAAGTCGGAGACGAAGCGCTTGCCCTGCTCCAGGTCGCCAAGGCTGTAGCCACTTGGCGGATTGAGCAGGCAGGTGCCGAAACGCAATTCGCCGCTGGTGGTAATCGCCGGCGCCACCTGCAGCATTGCCGCGATCTCCCGGGCCATGACGTTGACCCCACCCAGACCGCCCAGCAGCGGCACCACGGCGCTGCCATCCTCGGCCACCGCCAGCACCGGCGGCTCGACGCCTTTTTCCAGCAACAGCGGCGCCAGGGTGCGGATGACGATGCCGGCCGCGCACAGGGCGATGATCGCCGTGTTCTGTTGGTAGAGCTCGCGCAACGTCGCGCCGAACTCGAGGTATTGGCGATCCGCGCCCTCGACTCGCCCGGCCAGGCCGTGGATCAAGGCGTCGGGATAGCGTTGCTGGATCCGCCGGGCCGTTGCGAGGCTGCCCGGGCCGAGGATGACGATGGCCGGCGCGGTAGAAGTCATCAACCCTGCCACCGTTCGCCCGGGACGATGATCAGCGAGAAGTACGGCGAAGACATCGGCTCGACTTCATCCAACGGCACGATTTTCTGGTTGGCCATGGTCGCCCGCTCGACATACAGCGCCCGTCCGTCCATGCCCAATTCCTGAAGCACTTGGCGAACCTTGGGGAAATTGCGCCCCAGCTTCATGATCACCGCCGCATCGGCGTCGGCCAGGCGACGCTTGAGATCATCGTGGGGCAAGACGCCGGAGAGCACCGACAGGCTCTGGTTGCGATAGACCAGCGGCGCACCGAGTACCGAGGCCCCGCCCAGCATCGAGCACACACCGGGAATGACTTGGGCCTCATAGCGCTCGGCCAGGCGATCGTGCAGGTACATGTAGGAGCCGTAGAAGAACGGATCGCCCTCACAGATCACGGCCACGTCGCGACCGGCATCCAGGTGCACGGCCAACTGCTCGGCGGCGGTGTCGTAGAAGTCGGCGATCACCTGTTCATAGGACAGCGGCGCCGGCAGCGCTTCGGTGGTGACCGGGTAGACCAGTGGCAGCAACGTCTGCGCGTCCTGCAAATGGGCCTCGATGATGCCGAAGGCATTGCCCTTCTTGCCCTTGGCGACGAAGTACGCCACCACCGGCGACTCGCGCAGCAGGCGCAGGGCCTTGACCGTAATCAGTTCCGGGTCACCGGGGCCCACGCCGAGGCCGATCAGACGTCCAGGCTGCTGCATCATTCAATCTCCGTAGCGAGGGCGTTGACAGCGGCGGCGGCCATGGCGCTACCGCCCAGGCGGCCTTGCATGATCACGAACGGCACGCCGCGGCTGTTGGCCGCCAGCATCGCCTTGGACTCGGCGGCGCCGACGAAGCCCACCGGAAAGCCGAGGATCAGTGCCGGTTTCGGCGCGCCGGCATCGAGCATCTCCAGCAGGTAGAACAGCGCGGTCGGCGCGTTGCCGATGACCACGACGCTGCCTTCCAGGTGCGGGCGCCACAACTCCAGCGCTGCCGCCGAACGGGTGTTGCCCAGTTCCAGGGCCAATGCCGGCACGCCCTCGTCGCGCAAGGTGCAGATCACCGGATTGTTGGCCGGCAGACGAGCCCGGGTCACGCCTTCGGAGACCATCCGCGCATCGCACAGGATCGGTGCACCGGCGGCCAGTGCCTGGCGCCCGGCCGTGCCCGCGCCCTCGGAAAACTGCAAGCCATCGATGGCCTCGACCATGCCGCAGGCGTGGATCACCCGCACCGCGAGTTTTTCCAGGTCGGCCGGAATGCGCGCCAGGTTGGCTTCGGCGCGGATGATCGCGAAGGAGTTGCGATAGATCTCCTGACCGTCGCGGATGTAATCAAGCATCAAGGGGGCTCCGGGGGCGAGCGTCGAGCCAGTGGCCGAGCGCTTCAATAGTCAGATTGTGTGCCTGCAACGCGCCGAAACCCGGCAGCGTGGCATCGCGAAAATACAGGTCATAACGACCGGGGGCGACCGCCAGCAAGGTGATGGGCGCGATATGGGCTGCCGCGCAGGAACGCGGGCAGCCCGACAGATGGACTTTCAGGGTCTGGCCCTGGCGTTGCAGCAGCTCGGCCAGTTGACGGGCGTCGGCCTTGGTGTCGGCCAGGGCCTTGGTGCAGCCACGGGAACCGGTGCAGGCGATAAGTTGTGCCAGGGGCTGATCGACCGAGCACAACAGGCCCAATCCTTCAAGCCGCGCCCGCACTTCGTCGGTGTCCTCGCGGCGCACGTTGGGCAGCAGCAGGCTTTGCCAAGGGGTGAAACGAAGGCTTGCGTCGCCCTTCTCCCGCGCCAATTGCGCCGCTCCCCGCAGCATGCCGGCGTCGAGTCGGCCAAGGGGCGCCGCCGCGCCGACGTAGACACGGTCGTCGTGCTGGGGATGAACGCCGATGTGCAGTCCGTCGATGGACACGCTCCGCTGCCAATCCAGGCAAGTTTGCAGCGGCACGCGGCGGGCCAATCGGGTCATGAATTCATCGCTGGGGATTTCAGCCAGCAAGTGACGCATGCGGATCTGGTCCGGGCGGGCCAGGTCGAGGAACAGCTCCAGCACCGCCACCACCAAGGCATGCCCCTGAGCCAGGGGCACCCTGCCTGCCGGTTTATCCAATGGGCAACCGGCCAAGCCGAAGGCCAGCCAAGGCTCGCCATCACGGACCAGGGCCGACAACCACAGGTCGTGGTGATGTTCGAGCATCGCCAACGCTTCGCCACCGTCCAGTTGCACGGCGAACTTGGCCGACAACTCAGGGAAGCGTTCATGGGTTTGCAGAGTGAAGAGGATCTGCGCCGCCAACGGCCGGGTGTCGAACAGCATCTGCCGGTCGATCCCGGCCGAAGGGCTGAGCATCAGGTTGCGCACGTCATCGCCGGCCGGCTTGCGCGGACCAAGCCCGGCGGCCAGCAATGGCTGGATCAGCGCGTCGTGCCCAGGACCGATCCCGCGGATTTGCAGGTTGGCCCGGTTGGTCGCCTCGATCACGCCTGCAGCGAACCGCTCGGCCACCGACACCACGACGTCGACCTGATCCGCCTGGATGGCACCGCCATCGAGCTTGATCCGACAGATCCCCCCGTCCAGCGCCTGGACGACACGCAGCAACCCCGGGCAACCGGAGGGGCGTACGACGTTGGAGGATGGACGTTCGTTCAAGGGAAAACCGACAAATAAGAAACGCCGCATCGGCGAAGGCCGCCATTATGCCTGCTTTGCCGGGGGTCATGAAAAGCTTGCCGGTCGGATTGCTGACGGCGGACACACAATTTCCGAACGCCCCCAACTCCAAACTGTGGGAGCGAGCCTGCTCGCGAAGGCGGTCTGCCTGAGACGGCAATGTGAATGGACCGCCGCTATCGCGAGCAAGCTCGCTCCCACAGAGGATTTGTGGCGGACCCAAGTTCTGTGAACACCCTCAATCAAAACTGTGGGAGCGAGCTTGCTCGCGATAGCAGTCTGGCGGTGAAGATGGTGTTGCGCCAGGCGCCTGATCCGCCGGGGCGCGGTATGATGGCGGCCCGGTTCGCGGCGGCAACGCGCCTGTCGATCAACCCAATTATTCGAGGAACAGAGATGACCCCCTGGCTGACCGTAGTGGGCATCGGTGAAGACGGCTTCAAGGGCCTGGGCCGAACGGCTCGCCATGCCTTGCTGCGGGCGTCACACATTGTCGGCAGCGACCGGCAACTGGCGCTGCTGCCGCTGTGCATCCGCGGCCAACGGGAGCTGTGGCCCAGCCCGTTCTCCCTGGAACCGCTGCTTGCTCGGCAGGGTGAGCCGGTGTGCGTGCTGGCCAGCGGCGATCCGATGTTCTACGGCGTGGGCGCCAGCCTGGCGAAACAGGTGCCGAGTGATCAGATGCTGGTCATCCCCGCGCCCTCCTCCTGTTCGCTGGCGGCGGCACGCATGGGTTGGCCGCTACAGGACGTAGTCACGCTGTCATTGGTGGCGCGGCCCCTGGCGGCGCTCAATGGGCATTTATCCACAGGTGTCAGGCTGTTGCTGCTGAGCAACGACCGCCACAGCCCCGCCGCCGTGGCAACGCTACTACGCGAGCGCGGCTTCGGCCCGAGCGCCATGACTGTGCTGGAGCATTTGGGCGGTGCGGCGGAACGACGGATCGACGGTTACGCCGCGCAATGGTCCGATGACACCGTCGCCGACCTGAACCTGATCGCCATCGAATGTCGCGCCGAACCGTCGACACCGCGCCTGTCGCGCCTGGCCGGTTTACCGGACACCGCCTTCGAACATGACGGCCAGTTGACCAAACGCGACGTGCGCGCCATCACCCTCGCCCGCCTCGCCCCGACCCCCGGCGAGCTGCTCTGGGATGTCGGCGCCGGCAGCGGCTCCATCGGCATCGAGTGGATGCGCGCCCACCCCAGTTGCCGGGCCCTGGCCATCGAAGCCGACGAAGGCCGCCAAGGCTTGATCGAACGCAACCGCGACACCCTCGGCGTGCCCGGCCTGCAACTGATTCGCGGCAAAGCCCCCCAGGCGCTGGAGAACCTGGAGCGGCCGGACGCGGTGTTCATCGGTGGCGGCGTCACCCGCGAAGGCGTGCTCGACGCCTGCTGGGCCCAACTCAAGCCCGGCGGTCGGCTCATCGCCAACGCCGTGACCCTGCAAAGCGAAATGACCCTGATGCACTGGCGCGAACGTCACGGCGGCGAACTGACCCGCATCCACATCGCCCAGGCCCAGCCGTTGGGCGAATTCGACACCTGGCGCCAGGCTCTGCCAATTACCTTGCTCGACCTGGTCAAGCCTCTCGATGCGTGACGAAACCGCCGAACAACCCGCCCCCTTGCGCAGCGGCCTGACCACCGGCAGTTGCGCCACGGCTACCAGCCTGGCGGCCGCTCGATTACTGCTGCGCGGCACCGAAGCCGATGCCGTGGTAATCGTACTGCCCAAGGGCAAGCAGGTGCAGATGCGCCTGGAGTTCTGCCGGCTGACCGAACAGGGCGCCGAAGCCGGGACGATCAAGGACGCGGGCGATGACCCGGACGTGACCCACGGCGCCCTGTTGTTTTCCCAGGTGCGCTTGATCACCGAGCCCGGTGTACGTTTTGTCGCCGGTCGCGGCGTCGGCACGGTGACGCGACCAGGGTTGGTGCTGAACGTCGGTGAACCGGCAATCAACCCGGTGCCGCGCAAAATGATCAACGACCACCTGGGTCGGCTGGCCGAGGAAAGCGGCTACGCCGGCGGCTTCGAAGTCACGGTCAATGTCGAGGGCGGCGAAGCCCTGGCGCTGAAAACCATGAATCCGCGCCTGGGCATCCTTGGCGGCCTGTCGATCCTCGGCACCAGCGGCATCGTCCGGCCGTTCTCCTGCGCGGCCTACATTGCCTCGATCCACCAGGGCATCGACGTGGCAAAAACCAACGGCTATCTGCACATCGCCGCCTGCACCGGCAACGCCAGCGAAGACACCATGCGCCGGGTCTACAACCTGCCGGAAATCGCCCTGATCGAAATGGGTGATTTCGTCGGTGCCGTGCTCAAACATGTGCGCAAGGTGCCGGTGGAAAAGCTCAGCCTCTGCGGCGGCTTTGGCAAAATCAGCAAACTCGCCGCCGGCCACATGGACCTGCATAGCCGTCACTCGAGCATCGACCTGCCACAACTGGCCGAGTGGGCCGCCGCCATCGGTGCCGATGAGGCGTTGCAGCAAGGCATCCGCGCGGCCAACACCAGCCAGCAAGCCTTGGCCATGGCCAGCGCCGCCGGCATCGCCCTCGGCGACGCGGTGTGTGAGCATGCGCTGGCTTTCGCTCGCAGTGTGGTGCCGCCCCAGGTCCAGGTCGAAGTCTTCGCCATCGACCGCCAAGGTGGAATTGTCGGCCACGCCGGAGCCTTGTTATGAAACGTATCCTGCTGCTCGGTGGCGTCACCGAAGCCCTGGCCATCGCCCGCACCCTCGGCCCCCAACACATCTACAGCCTGGCCGGCATCGGTCGCATCCCCACCGACCTGACCTGCCAGGTCCGCGTCGGCGGCTATGGCGGCGCCGAAGGGTTGGCGCAATTCATCCGCGCCGAGGGCATCGACCTGCTGCTGGACGCCACTCACCCCTACGCCGCCCAGATCAGCCACAACGCCGCCCACGCCGCCCGCGCCTGCGCCATCCCCTGCTGGGCCCTGCGCCGCCCGGCCTGGCAACCCCAGGCCGGCGATGACTGGCACGAAGTGGCCGACTGGGCTGAACTGATCCAGGCCCTGAAACCCTTCCATCGCCCCCTCTTCACCCTCGGTCGCGAACCCCTGCAACATCTGCATGAAATCCCACCAGAGCAATTCTGGACCCTGCGCGCCCTGGACGTTTACCCCGGCAACGAGCGCTGCGAAGTGATTGGTGCCCGTGGACCGTTTTACATTGACGGTGAACGCGAACTGTTCGAACAGCGGCAGATCGATGTGCTGGTGAGCAAGAACAGCGGCAGCACGGCCACCGAGCCGAAACTGGAGGTGGCGCGGGAGCGGGGGGTGCCGGTGTTGGTGTTGAAGCGGCCGGTGTTGGCGGGGGTGGATCGGGAGTTTGGGACGGTGGATGAGGTGTTGCGGGGGCTGCGGCAGTTGATCTGACAGAAAACTGCACCGTCCTACAAGCCTGTCCTGTCAGAACTACGTCAGCAGGCTACATCACCTTACGTCGCTGCCTACAACTACGCCAGAATCCGCCGGCTTGTGCGCCTTGGAGGCCCTCGGTAACTTGATTCCCGTCACTGCCCTTCAGTGATCGGGTTTAGTCGCCCGAGGTTTTCAGCGGGTTCACAAGCTTCGTCAGTCAGGTATTTCATCCCTGCACTTGATGGTGGTTGTGCGCAGGGCGCCTTTGGGCGCGCCGGTAATGCTGGACTCCCCGGTAGACTAACCTGCGTACAGCCGCCGCCCTGTGGCGAGGGAGCTTGCTCCCGCTGGGCTGCGCAGCAGCCCCAAAGAAGGTGAACGCTATTTTCCTGAACCACCGCAATGTCCGGTTTTAGGACCGCTTCGCGCCCCAGCGGGAGCAAGCTCCCTCGCCACAAGGATCTCATGCGCCCTTCAGACCCGGGCGACACTCTCGATGAGGGGCCAGCCATGCTCAGCGACCTGGCATTCGATCTGGAGGGCTCGCGACGACATATCGCGCAAGGGGTCCAGCAGATGATTGAGTTGAGCCAGTTGTTGGCAAATCGGGCGCTGGATGTGGTCGATCCGAGATAAGCGACAGGACCTTGGGTTTGATCAAAAACGATTGGTCAAACCCAACCCCTGTGGCGAGGGAGCTTGCTCCCGCTGGGCTGCGCAGCAGACCCAAAGAAGGTGAACGCTATTTTCCTGAAACACCGCAATGTCCGGCTTAGGGCCGCTTCGCGCCCCAGCGGGAGCAAGCTCCCTCGCCACAAGGATCTCATGCACCGTCAGAAGGTGGATGACATTACCAATGGAGAGTCAGTCATGGTCGAAAAACTCACGCGTTTCGACGCTGCAACCTATCTCAATACATATGAGGAAATGGTCGCTTATCTGGTTGCCTGTTTCGAAGAGGATGCCGGTGATGGGATACTGATTCGCGCGACCCTTAACGACGTCGCACAGGCAAAAGGGATGATGCAAGCCACTCTTAATGAAGATATAGAACAATCGAGTACCAACTGATCAAAATCCCTCGCCACAAAAGCACTCACTCGAAGATCTGTTGCTACTGTTAACACCAGCCCTGCGACCCTACACCGCACGTGGCCTTTTTACTTCTCAACCCCGATCAGGCTAAATACCGCCACCTGATCGCCCATCGAGCGGATTGCCCCATGTCCCGACAACGGCTTGCATTTGCCTGGATCGCCTGCTTCGCAGTGCTGTTCAACATGCTTGCCATGCCGCTTTCCAACAGTGGCGGTGCAACCGCCAATTCGCCAGCCGAGCAACTGCTGTGGGGCAGCTTCTGTTCCTCCAGCGGCACGAAAATGGTCGCGGTGTCCCTGGGCAAGTTCGAACAGGGCACGCCACAGAAAGACAATCACTCGACCATGCAACATTGCTGGTGCTGCTCAGGTTCAGCGCCGTTGGTGGCGCTCGCCGGGCATGTCCCGCAGTTGTATCTGGATGCACAGCTGGCCCATCGCAGTGCCGTCCATTCGAAGCTCGACAGCCCCACGCCACGTCAGCAATGGCCCAGCCTCAATCCCCGCGCCTCGCCTCTGGCCTGATTCTTCCCGCATAAAACTGCGCCCTGAATCGTTCCGGAGAATTGCCATGTTGAACAGACTTATCCTGCTGGCTGCCCTATTGCTTCCCGTCGGCTTCGCCCAGGCTCACCAGTACAAGGTGGGCGAGCTTGAGATCGCCCATCCGTGGTCCCAGGAGTTGCCGCCCAACGCACCGACCGTGGCCGCGTATTTCGTGATTCACAACGGCGGCACGACCGCCGACAAGCTGCTCAGCGTCGACTCGCCGATTGCCGGCAAGGCCGAACTCCACGAGCATGTGATGCAAAACGACCTGATGAAAATGCAGCCGGTGCCCGTCGTCGATATCGCCCCCGGTGCGACCGTCACCTTCGCGCCGATGGCGTATCACGTGATGCTGCTGGACCTGAAGGACCGCAGCCTGCTCAGCGATGGCAAACGCTTTGCCATGACCCTGCATTTCGAAAAAGCGGGGGATGTCACGGTCGAGGTTGCGGTGCAGAAAAAAGCACCCGACGGCACCAAGACGCACATGCACGCCCAGTAGTCGTAGCCGCCCGTGCAACCTCTTCGCGCCAGGCAGTCCATGCCCCGCCGTCAGCCCATGAGCCTGACCCGCGGCAGTTGGATCAGCCTGTTCGCCATGCTGATGATCTTTATCGGTCCGCTGATTTCCCAGTCGATGCCGATGGGTCAGCGCATGTCCATGCCTGTGTCCATGGAGATGAGCATGGACATGTCGGCGCACGAAGCGCCGGCAGCCGAACACTGCCCGCCCCAGAGCGAGCACCATGCGTTGTGGGAAAAATGCGGCTATTGCAGCCTGCTGTTCAATTGCCCCGCACTGCCTGGCGGTCACACCTTCGCGGTCTTCGACACACCCCACACCAACACCTACACCAGCCTTTCCCCACGCCTGGGCCATGCCCGGCCTGCGTTCTTCCCCGGTGCCCGCACCCGCGCACCGCCCCTCGACGCGTAAGCCCGACACTTACTCACCCCGGTCGTACAAGACAGCTTCAGGCTGCCCGACCGTGTCGTCTACGTTTGTTCGATGGAATTATCATGTCCAGGTTTTCTGCTGACATCGCTTTGGGCGCTGCCCAGGTTCGCTGCCCACTGAACGAGCCACGGGTTCGTTTACGCCAGACCATCGCCGCCCTGTGCGGCCTGCTGCTCACTCCACTCGTATTCGCCGATGAGCACGAGCATCACGACAATCAGATTGAAGAACTGAGCCCGACGGTCATCACCGCCATCGCCCCCAGCTCGCCCCTGACCGTCGTCACCAACCCCAAGGACCCGCGCCAACCGGTGCCGGCCAGTGACGGCGGCGACTACCTCAAGACCATTCCGGGCTTCGCCCTGGTACGCAACGGCGGCACCAATGGTGACCCGGTGTTGCGCGGCATGTTCGGCTCGCGGCTGAACATCCTCACCAACGGCAGCATGCTGTTGGGTGCTTGCCCAGGCCGGATGGACGCGCCGACGTCCTACATATCGCCGGAAACCTACGACAAGCTCACGGTTATCAAAGGCCCGCAAACCGTGCTCTGGGGCCCCGGCGCATCGGCCGGGACCGTGCTGTTCGAGCGCGAGCCGGAACAGTTCGGCGAACTCGGCACCCGGGTCAACGCCAGTGTGCTGGCCGGTTCCAACGGCCGTTTCGACAAAGTGGTGGATGCCGCCGCCGGTGGGCCGCTGGGGTATGTACGGGTGATCGGCAACACCGCGCATTCGGACGATTACCGCGACGGCAATAACGACACGGTGCCGTCGCGCTATGACAAGTGGAATGGCGACGTCACCCTCGGCTGGACCCCGGACGCCGATACCCTGCTGGAATTGACCGCCGGCAAGGGCGACGGTGAAGCGCGCTACGCCGGGCGCGGCATGGACGGCTCGCAGTTCAAGCGCGAAAGCCTCGGGCTGCGTTTCGAGCGCTCGAACATCGGCGAGGTGCTGGACAAGGTCGAGGCCCAGGTCTACTACAACTACGCCGACCACGTGATGGACAACTACACGCTGCGCACGCCGTCCGGCACCGGGATGATGGCTGGGCCCATGGCCTCCAACGTCGACCGCCGCACCCTCGGCGCCCGCATCAAGGCCACTTGGCGCTGGGCCGATGTGCAACTGATCAGCGGCCTGGACGCCCAGACCAACGAGCATCGCCAACGCAGCAGCATGGGCGTGGACACCTACAAGGACCTGCCGTACACCAAGGACGCCGACTTCCACAATTACGGCGTGTTCGGCGAACTGACCTGGTACGCCGCCGACCGCGACAGGGTGACCACCGGCGCCCGGCTCGACCGTGCCTCGGCCAAGGACTACCGCCAGAGCATCGGGTCCGGCATGTCGGCCCGCCCCAATCCCACCGCCGATGACACCCGTGCCGACACGCTGCCCAGCGGTTTCGTCCGCTACGAACATGACCTGGACGACAGCCCCACCACCCTCTATGCAGGCGTGGGTCACGCGCAACGCTTCCCGGACTACTGGGAGCTGTTCTCGGCGAATGTCGGCCCCAGCGGCTCGCTGAATGCCTTCGACGCGATCAAACCGGAGAAAACCACCCAGCTCGACTTCGGCCTGCAGTACAAGACCGAAACCCTCGAAGCCTGGGCGTCGGGTTATGTCGGCCAGGTGCGCGACTACATCCTGTTCGATTACACCCCTGGGATGATGGGCACTACCTCGCGGGCCGAGAACATCGATGCACGGATCATGGGTGGTGAATTGGGTGCGGCCTACAAGCTGAGCGAGCGCTGGAAAGCCGACGCCACCTTGGCCTACGCCTGGGGCAAGAACAGCAGCGACGGCAGCGCCCTGGCGCAAATGCCGCCGCTGGATGCACGCCTGGGCCTGACCTACAGCGAAGACCGCTGGAGCGCCGGCGCCCTGTGGCGTGTGGTGGCGGCGCAGCACCGGGTCGACGAGAACAAGGGCAACGTGGTGGGCAAGGACTACGGCAAAAGCTCCGGCTTCGGCGTGTTCTCGCTCAACGGTGCCTACCGCATCAACCAGCACTGGAAGGTCAGCAGCGGCGTCGACAACCTGTTCGGCAAAGCCTACGCCGAGCACTTGAACCTGGCCGGCAACGCCGGGTTCGGCTACCCGGCGAGCGACCCGCAGGCCATCAACGAACCGGGGCGCACGCTCTGGACCAAGGTGGATATGAGTTTCTAAAAGCATCGCGGGCAAGCCTTGCTCCCACAGTATTTGTCATGGCTAAGGGACAAATTGTGCTCCCTCAGCAATGGGAATACCTGTGGGAGCAAGGCTTGCCCGCGATCGGTTGCGCAGCAACCGCCAAAAACATAACAACCCCATTTGCCCTGCGGAGCGCTTTCTGATGAGCCAACCGAAACCCAATTTCTACAACCTGGCCTGGCGCTGGCATTTTTATGCCGGGCTGTTCGTGGCGCCGTTCATGGTGATGCTGGCCCTGACCGGGATCATTTACCTGTTCAAGCCGCAACTCGATCCACTGATGTACGCCAGCCTGCTGAACGTGCCGGCCGGGCATCACACCCTGGCGGCGGACGACCTGCTCAAGCAAGTCCGCCAGGCCTACCCCGAAGGCCAGGTCAAACAGTACCTGCCACCGGTCAATGCCGAGCGCAGCGCGCAATTCGTGGTGATCGACCAGGGTCGGGAACTGAATGTGTTCATCGACCCGTACCACGGTGATGTCCTCGGCGAGCAGGATGCGAAGAACAACCTGCAAGCCATGGCCCGGGCCATCCACGGCGAGCTGCTGATCGGCACGGTCGGTGACCGGCTGGTGGAAATGGCCGCCGGCTGGGGCGTGGTGCTGGTGGTCTCCGGGTTGTACCTGTGGTGGCCGCGCGGGCAATCATCGGCCGGTGTGCTGTGGCCACGCTGGAGCGCGCGCGGTCGGCTGTTCTGGCGTGACCTGCACGTGGTCGTCGGTTTCTGGGGCGCGGCCTTCCTGCTGGTGATGCTGCTCAGCGGCATGACCTGGACCGGCTTCTGGGGCAAGCAATACGCCGACCTCTGGAACCGCTTCCCAGCGGCGATGTGGAATGACGTACCCAAGTCCGACGTCGAGGCCGGCAGCCTCAACAACGCCCACCGCCAGACCGTGCCGTGGGCGGTGGAAAACACGCCGATGCCGATGTCCGGCGACCATGCCGAGCACATGGGCCACGGCGGCATGCACGAAGGCCCCGCCGCCCCGACTGTCAGCCTGAAAGCGGTGCAGGACATCGCCACTGAACGCCAGGTCACGCCCGGGTACAGCATCACCCTGCCGACCACTGCCAGCGGTGTATTCACCGTTGCCGTGTTTGCCGACGACCCGCGCAACGACGCCACCCTGCACGTGGACCAGTACTCCGGCAAGGTCCTGGCCGATGTGCGCTGGGAGCACTACGGCGTCGTGGCCCGTGCCACCGAAACCGGGGTAATGCTGCACGAAGGCAAGATGTTCGGCCCGCTGAACCAGATCATCGTGCTGCTGATTTGCCTGATGATCCTGCTCAGCGCCGTGAGTGGCCTGGTGATCTGGTGGAAGCGCCGGCCAGAGGGCAAGTTCGGCGTGCCGCCGCTGCGTCACGACCTGCCGACCTGGAAGACCGGGGTGTTCATCATGCTGGCCCTGGCGGTGGTATTTCCGTTGGTGGGGGCGTCGCTGATGGTGGTGTGGTTGCTGGATCGCCTCGTCACCCGGCTCAATCGCCAGCCTGAGATTGCTTCATCTTCAAGCTGAAGACAGTGCGTTAACGGAAGGCGGTGCGAAACCTCTACAATCGCGACCGCTTTCCAAACCACGAACACAGTTCAAACTGTGGGAGCGGGCTGTGTGGGAGCAAAGCTTGCTCGCGATCCAGGCGCTGCGGTCCTCAAGAGACCGCGTCGTTTTCATCGCGGACAAGCCTTGCTCCCACACAGCCCGCTCTCACAATGAGACTGTGTTTCACACCAAATGCCGAGTAGCTGCATGACCTCCCTGACCCTCTCCCACCTCGCCTGGACGCCCCTGGGCCATGGCCATTGTCATCACCAGTTCCAGCTGCGTGACGTGTCATTGCAGGTGGCGGCCGGGGAGTTTGTCGGGTTGATCGGGCCCAACGGCAGCGGCAAGACCAGCCTGTTGCGCTGCGCCTATCGCTTCAGCCGGCCGGAACATGGCGAGGTGAAACTCGAGCATCACAACGTCTGGAAACAGTCCTCGCGCTGGTGCGCCCAACGCATCGCCGTGGTCCTGCAAGAGTTTCCCGACGCTTTCGGCCTGACGGTCGAGGAAGTGGTCGCCATGGGCCGCACGCCCCACAAAGGTCTGTTCGACGGCGACAATCACGGCGACCGTCGGCTAGTGCTCCAGGCTCTGGAATCGGCCGGGCTTGCAGGCTTTGGCGATCATGCATTCGCCACCCTCTCGGGCGGTGAAAAGCAACGGGTGATCCTCGCCCGGGCCCTGGCCCAGCAACCGCAGTTGTTGATCCTCGACGAACCGACCAACCACCTCGACCCCCACTATCAATTGCAATTGCTGCAACTGATCAAGGGCCTGGGCATCGGCACCCTCGCCAGCCTCCACGACCTGAACCTGGCTGCCGCCTTCTGCGACCGCCTGTACGTGATCGAACACGGGGGCATCGTCGCCAGCGGCACGCCCAAGGACGTCCTCAGCGTCGAGCTGTTGCGCGAGGTGTTCGGCATCGAAGCCCTGGTGGATGAACACCCGCTGTCCGGCTACCCACGAATCACCTGGATAACCCAACCATGACCTTGCGTTCCCTGCTGTTGCTGCCCCTGCTGCTGGGCAGTGCCCACGCCTTGGCCGAAGCCACCCACTACCCGTTGACGATCCAGAGCTGCAACCGCCAGGTGGTGTTCAACGAGGCACCTCGGCACGCGGTCAGCCATGACATCAACATGACCCAGATGATGCTCGCCCTCGGGCTCAAACCGCGCATGGTCGGCTACAGCGGCATCAGCGGCTGGAAATCGGTGACGCCCGAGATGGCCAGGATCCTTGATGGCCTGCCGGAACTGGCCGCCAAATACCCCTCGGTGGAAACCCTGCTCAATGCCAACGTCGATTTCTTCTTCGCCGGCTGGGACTACGGCATGCGGGTGGGCGGCGACCTGACCCCGCAGACCCTGCAACCGCTGGGCATCAACGTCTACGAACTGACCGAATCCTGCGCGTTCGTGATGAAGCGTCCTGCGGCCTCGCTGGAGGATACCTACAACGACCTGCGCAACCTCGGGAAGATCTTCGACGTGCAGGATCGCGCCAACGCGCTGATCGCCACGATGCAGGCCCAAGTGGCCGACGTGCGCAAGCACCTGCCCGCCCAGCAACCGCGTGTGTTCCTGTACGACAGCGGCGAAGACCGCGCCATGACCTCCGGGCGCCTGGGTATGCCCCAGGCCCTGATCGACGCGGCCGGTGGGCGCAACATCCTCGATGACGTGGAAACCAGTTGGACCCGGGTGAACTGGGAGAACGTGGTCGAGCGCAACCCGCAGGTCATCGTGATCGTCGACTACGGCGAAGTCAGCGCCGAGCAGAAACAGCAATTCCTGTTGAACAACCCGGCCCTGCAATCGGTGGAGGCGATCCAGCAACGGCGCTTCATTGTGATTCCCTACGTGCAGGCCACGCCGGGCATCGACAACGTGCTGGCGGTGCAAACCCTGGCGCGGGGTTTTCACGGCCAATGAACGGTCATCGCTACGGCGCCCTGCTGATGGTCCTCGGCGCACTGCTGCTGGTGTCGTGCGTGGTGTCCCTGGGTTTCGGGCCGGCGCGGGTGCCGGTGGCCGTGGTCTGGGACATCCTGCTGAACAAGGCCTTCGGAGTGGGTGACGTCCATTGGACGCCCGGCCAGGAGCATATCGTCTGGCTGATCCGCGTCCCGCGGCTGCTGCTCGGTGCCTTGGTCGGCGCCGGGCTGGCGTTGATCGGTGCGGTGCTGCAAGCGGTGACGCGCAACCCGCTGGCTGACCCGCACCTGCTGGGCGTCACCTCTGGCGCGACTCTGGGAGCGGTGATCGTGGTGCTGCATGTCGGCGAGATTGTCGGCTTGCTGACCCTGCCGCTGGCGGCGTTCATCGGCGCGCTGCTGAGCATGCTGCTGGTGCTGACCATCGCTGCCCGCCAGGGTCGCCTGGAAAGTGATCGCCTGTTGTTGTGCGGCGTGGCGGTGTCCTTCGTGATGATGGCGGCGGCCAATCTGTTGTTGTTCCTCGGTGACCATCGCGCCAGTTCGGCAGTGATGTTCTGGATGCTCGGCGGCCTGGGCCTGGCCCGCTGGGAACTGCTGGCCGTGCCGGCGGCCAGTGTGGTGCTGGGGCTGGTGTTGCTGCTGGGCATGGCCCGGCCGCTGAACGCACTGATGGCCGGCGAACAGACCGCCGTGACCCTGGGCCTGAACGCGGCGAAGGTGCGGTTGTGGATCTTCTTGATTGCCTCGCTGATGACCGGCGTGCTGGTGTCCATCAGCGGCTCGATTGGCTTTGTCGGGCTGATGGTGCCGCACATTGCCCGGCGCCTGGTGGGCGCCGAGCATCGTCGGTTGCTGCCGGCTTGTGTGCTGCTTGGCAGCCTCTTCCTGGTGTGGGTGGACGTGGCGGCGCGGACATTGATCGCCCCGGAAGACTTGCCGATTGGTGTCGCTACAGCCGCTATCGGCGGGTTGTTCTTCATCGGCCTGATGCGACGTCGCTGAGCGGCGTCTTTTCCTGAATCACAAAAATCGCCTGTGGGAGCGAGCTTGCTCGCGATAGCGATGGATCAGTCAAATTAGCGGTGACTGACACACCGCTATCGCGAGCAAGCTCGCTCCCACAGAAGCATCGCAATTCTCTCGCCCCAATGTGGCGCACCTCTTCGCACCAGCCCCCGCAATGCGTTCACTCATGGTGCAACCGCTCGTACACGTCCCACGCCACCCCCGCATTTCAAAGCCTTCCCCCGACCGGGCACACCCCTTGCAAAAGCGCTTTCAGCGTTTGCATCTGCCACCCAAAAAACTCATAAGTCCATGGAGATCGCACAATGAAGCGTCGTAGCTTGATCAAGGCTTTTACACTCTCGGCAAGCATTGCCGCGATGGGCATGGCCTGGACCGTCCAGGCCGCCGAGACCATCAAGGTCGGCATCCTGCATTCGCTGTCCGGCACCATGGCGATCTCCGAGACGTCCCTCAAGGACATGGCGCTGATGACCATTGATGAGATCAACGCCAAGGGCGGTGTGAACGGCAAGAAGCTTGAAGCGGTAGTCGTGGACCCGGCGTCGAACTGGCCACTGTTCGCAGAAAAAGGTCGGCAGTTGCTGACCCAGGACAAGGTCGCCGTGGTGTTCGGCTGCTGGACGTCGGTGTCGCGTAAATCCGTGTTGCCGGTGTTCGAAGAGCTCAATGGGCTGCTGTTCTACCCGGTGCAATACGAAGGTGAAGAGATGTCGCCGAACGTGTTCTACACCGGCGCAGCGCCGAACCAGCAGGCGATTCCGGCGGTGGAATACCTGATGAGCGAAGAAGGCGGCAGTGCCAAGCGCTACTTCCTGCTGGGCACCGACTACGTCTACCCGCGCACCACCAACAAGATCCTGCGCTCGTTCCTGCACTCCAAAGGTGTGGCGGACAAGGACATCGAAGAGGTCTACACCCCGTTCGGCCACAGCGATTACCAGACCATCGTGGCCAACATCAAAAAGTTCTCGGCCGGCGGTAAGACCGCCGTCATTTCCACGGTCAACGGCGACTCCAACGTGCCGTTCTATAAAGAACTGGCGAACCAGGGCCTGAAAGCCACCGACGTACCGGTCGTGGCGTTCTCGGTGGGCGAAGAGGAACTGCGCGGCATCGACACCAAGCCACTGGTCGGCAACCTGGCGGCGTGGAACTACTTCGAATCCGTGGAGAACCCGGCGAACAAGAAATTCGTCGATTCCTGGAAAGCCTACGCCAAGGCCAAGAACCTGCCAGGCGCGGACAAAGCAGTGACCAACGACCCAATGGAAGCCACCTACGTCGGCATCCACATGTGGGCGCAAGCCGTGGAAAAAGCCAAGTCCACCGACGTCGACAAAGTCCGCGAAGCCCTGGCCGGCCAGACCTTCGCCGCACCGTCGGGCTACACCCTGACCATGGACAAGACCAACCATCACCTGCACAAGCCAGTGATGATCGGCGAGATCCAGGCCGACGGTCAGTTCAACGTGGTCTGGCAGACCGAAGGCCCGATCCGCGCCCAGCCTTGGAGCCCGTTCATCGCTGGCAACGACAAAAAGCCTGACTATGCGGTGAAGAGCAACTGAGCCTGGGAACAAGCCCCTAACTCTGTGGGAGCAAAGCTTGCTCGCGATCGCGGTCATCCAGACACACCGCCATCGCGAGCAAGCTTTGCTCCCACAGGGTCCGTCGTCGCCTTACAGGACGTAGCTATGTCCCTTTATCGTTTGTTCCTCCTAGCATGTTTGCTGCTACCAATGGCCGCCCACGCCGGCGACGCCGAAGACTTCGTCGCCGCCAACCCGACCCAGCAGGCCAAGCTCCTGGAAAGCTGGGCCGCGCAGCCGGAGCCTGCGCGCGTCGAACTGATCAACGCCCTGCAACAGGGCCAGTTGACCGTCGAGGGTCAACCCAAGACCCTGCGCCTGAACAACCGCTTGCGCGGGCTGATCGAAACTGCCCTCGCCAGCCATCAACTGCTCGCCGTCGACGCCCGCGTACGCCTGGCTGCCGCGCAGCAATTGCAAAAAAGTGCCCGCCCGGCGCAACTGGCGTTTCTTGATCGGCAACTGGCCGGCGAGCAGGACGAAGATGTGCATGCCGCCCTGAGCCTGGCCCTGGCGAACCTGCAACTGGTGGACACCAACCCGAACGTACGTCTGGCCGCCGTCCGGCTGCTGGGGGAAACCGGCGATCCGCTGGCCCGCACGCGCCTGGAAGGTTTGCTCGAACCCGGCGTCGAAACCGATGCCGCTGTGCGCACTGCTGCCGAAACCAGCCTCAGCCAGGTCAAACGCAAACTCCTGGTAGGCGAGTTGCTGGGCCAAGCCTTCAGCGGCATGTCCCTGGGTTCGATCCTGCTGCTCGCCGCCCTCGGCCTGGCCATCACCTTCGGCCTGCTGGGGGTGATCAACATGGCCCACGGCGAGATGCTCATGTTGGGCGCCTATTCCACCTACGTGGTGCAGTTGCTGTTCCAGCGCTTCGCCCCGAACGCCATCGAGTTCTATCCGCTGATCGCCCTGCCGGTGGCATTTTTCATCACCGCCGCCATCGGCATGGCCCTGGAGCGCACGGTGATCCGCCACCTCTATGGGCGCCCGCTGGAAACCCTGCTCGCCACTTGGGGCATCAGCCTGATGTTGATCCAACTGGTGCGCCTGGTGTTCGGCGCGCAGAACGTCGAAGTCGCCAACCCGGCCTGGCTGTCGGGCGGGATTCAGGTATTGCCGAACCTGGTGCTCCCATACAACCGCATCGTGATCATTGCCTTCGCGCTGTTCGTGGTGGTGCTGACCTGGCTGTTGCTGAACAAGACGCGCCTGGGCCTGAACGTGCGCGCGGTGACCCAGAACCGCAACATGGCCGCCTGCTGCGGCGTGCCCACAGGGCGGGTGGACATGCTCGCCTTCGGCCTCGGCTCGGGCATCGCCGGGCTCGGTGGCGTGGCGCTGAGCCAGATCGGCAACGTCGGGCCGGACCTGGGCCAGAGCTACATCATCGACTCGTTCCTGGTGGTGGTGCTCGGCGGCGTCGGCCAGTTGGCCGGCAGTGTGTTCGCCGCGTTCGGCCTGGGCATCGCCAACAAGATCCTCGAACCGCAGATCGGCGCCGTGCTTGGCAAGATCCTGATCCTCGCGCTGATCATTCTGTTCATCCAGAAGCGTCCGCAAGGCCTCTTCGCGCTCAAAGGACGGGTAATCGACTGATGAACCAGCCCCTGATGCTCACGGCCACGCAAAAGGCCGGTCCCAAAGTTACCCTCGCCGTCGGCGCGGTGATCCTGGCCGTGCTGTTGAGCCTGCCGCTGCTGTCGCTGCTGGCGGCGGACAATCCGCTGCACGTTTCGGCCTACACCCTGACCCTGGTGGGCAAGATTCTCTGCTACGCCATCGTCGCCCTGGCGCTGGACCTGGTCTGGGGCTACGCCGGTTTGCTCTCCCTGGGCCACGGCCTGTTCTTCGCCCTGGGCGGCTACGCCATGGGCATGTACCTGATGCGCCAGGCCGCCGGCGATGGCTTGCCGGCGTTCATGACCTTCTTGTCGTGGACCGAGTTGCCCTGGTACTGGGCCGGCACCGACAGTTTCCTCTGGGCCATGTGCCTGGTGGTGCTGGCGCCGGGTTTGCTGGCGCTGGTGTTCGGTTTCTTCGCCTTCCGTTCGCGGATCAAGGGCGTGTATTTCTCGATCATGACCCAGGCCCTGACCTTCGCTGGGATGCTGCTGTTTTTCCGCAACGAAACCGGGTTTGGCGGCAACAACGGCTTCACCAATTTCCGCTCGATCCTGGGCTTTGGCATCACCGAACCGGGCACCCGGGCGGTGCTGTTTTTCGCCACGGTGTTGTTGCTGGTGGCGAGCCTGTTCATCGGCTGGCGCCTGGCCCGCAGCAAGTTCGGCCGCGTGCTGACCGCCCTGCGCGACGCAGAAAACCGCCTGATGTTCTGCGGCTACGATCCCCGTGGTTTCAAGCTGTTCGTCTGGGTGTTGAGCGCGGTGTTGTGCGGCCTGGCCGGGGCGTTGTACGTGCCGCAGGTGGGCATCATCAACCCCAGCGAAATGTCGCCGACCAACTCCATCGAAGCCGCCGTGTGGGTCGCCCTTGGCGGGCGCGGCACGCTGATCGGACCGTTGCTGGGTGCTGGCGTAGTCAACGGCATGAAGAGCTGGTTCACCGTGGCGTTTCCTGAGTACTGGCTATTTTTCCTCGGTGCGCTGTTCATCGTCGTGACCCTGTATCTGCCCAAGGGCGTGATCGGTCTGCTGAAGAAAAGAGGTGAACAATGAGAATCACAGCGAGTGCCGAATTCATGCTCGAACCCGCTTTCTTTCCGCCGCAACCCAACCAGGACGCCGGCAGCAGCCGCGACGCCATCGGCCTCGGCCAAGCGGCCGGCGTGGGCCTGAACACCCGCCACGGCACCATCCTGACCCTGGAAGACATCAGCGTCAGTTTCGACGGTTTCAAGGCCTTGAACGACTTGAACCTGTACATCGGCGTCGGCGAATTGCGCTGCATCATCGGCCCCAACGGCGCCGGCAAGACCACGCTGATGGACGTGATTACCGGCAAGACCCGCCCCAGCCATGGCAAGGCCTGGTTCGGCGAAACCCTGGACCTGACCAGCATGAGTGAATTGGCGATCGCCCAGGCCGGCATCGGTCGCAAGTTCCAGAAGCCCACGGTGTTCGAAGCGTTGAGCGTGTTCGAAAACCTGGAGTTGGCGCTCAAGACCGACAAATCGGTGTGGGCCAGCCTGCGGGCAAAACTCACTGGCGAGCAGCACGACCGTATCAACGAAGTGCTCGAGACCATCCGTCTCACCACCTCGGTCAACCGCGCCGCCGGGCTGCTGTCCCACGGGCAGAAGCAGTTCCTGGAGATCGGCATGCTGCTGGTGCAAGACCCGCAATTGCTGTTGCTCGACGAACCGGTGGCGGGCATGACCGACGCCGAGACCGAGTTCACCGCCGAGCTGTTCAAGTCCTTGGCGGGCAAGCATTCGCTAATGGTGGTGGAACACGACATGGGCTTCGTCGGCGCGATTGCCGACCACGTCACCGTGTTGCACCAGGGCAGTGTGCTGGCCGAAGGGTCACTGGAACAGGTGCAGGAAAATGAGCGGGTGATCGAGGTGTATCTCGGTCGCTAGACCTGCAAGCACTGTTCCCTGTGGGAGCGAGCTTGCTCCCACAAGGGACTTGAGGAGAATCTGGAAAATGCTGCAAGTCGACAAACTGCACCAGTACTACGGCGGTAGCCACATCCTGCGTGGCCTGTCGTTCGACGCCAAGATCGGCGAGGTGACCTGCCTGCTGGGGCGCAACGGCGTGGGCAAGACCACCCTGCTCAAATGCCTGATGGGCCTGTTGCCGGCCAAGGAAGGCGCGGTGAACTGGGAAGGCAAAGCCATCACTGCGTTCAAGCCACACCAACGGGTGCATGCCGGCATCGCCTACGTGCCCCAGGGCCGGGAGATTTTCGGGCGGCTGACGGTGGAAGAAAACCTGCTGATGGGCCTGTCGCGGTTTCCCGGCTCCGAAGCCAAGGAGGTGCCGGCGTTTATCTACGAATTGTTCCCGGTGCTGCTGCAAATGAAACAGCGCCGTGGCGGTGACCTGTCCGGCGGCCAGCAACAGCAGCTCGCCATTGGCCGGGCCCTGGCCAGCCGCCCACGCCTGCTGATTCTTGACGAGCCCACCGAAGGCATCCAGCCCTCGGTGATCAAGGAGATCGGCGTGGTGATCAAAAAACTGGCGGCCCGGGGCGACATGGCGATTTTGCTGGTGGAGCAGTTCTACGACTTCGCCGCCGAGCTGGCCGATCAATACCTGGTGATGTCCCGGGGCGAGATCGTGCAGCAGGGGCGCGGAGAAAATATGGAAGCCGAGGGTGTGCGCGGGCTGGTTACGATCTAGTCTTAGCGTCCCGACGATAATTAGAAAATCATGAATCTACCTGTATCGCCATCAGCCCTGTTCACCCCCAGCTGGCACGCCGAGCTGGAACTGGGTTACGCCCGATTCGGCGATTGCTCACGCCCGGTACAGCGCCGCCATAAAGGCCCGCTGCGGGTGCAGAAGCACCTGTACGCCGAAGGCCCCGAGGTGTGTCAGCACATCATCGTCCACCCACCCGGCGGGATTGCCGGCGGTGACCGCCTGGACATCTCGGCCCACGTCGGCCCGGGCGCCTGGGCGCAGTTGACCAGCCCCGGCGCGGCCAAGTGGTATCGCGCCGCCGGCCCTGCGTACCAGCAGTTGACCCTGAGCGCGGCCCCCGGCGCGACCCTGGAATGGCTGCCCCAGGAAACCATCGTCTTCAGCGCGGCCCAGGCCGAACTCAGCACGAGCATCGACCTGCAGGGCGACGGGCGCCTGTTCTACTGGGACATGGTTGCCCTCGGCCGACCGGCCAGCGGCGAGCGGTTCGACCTGGGGCATTTCCAGTCACGGCTGGACATTCGCCGCGACGGCCAGTTGCTGTGGCACGAACGCCAGCGCATTGTGGGCGGTGATGGGTTGCTGGACTCACCCATCGGGCTGGGCGGCGATCCGGTGTTTGCCACGTTATTGGTGACCGGCGAGATCGACAGCGAGCTGTTGGAGCGGTGCCGATCCCTGGGCCATGACGTACGTGGCGACCTGACCCAATTGCCCGGCCTGGTCGTGGCCCGCTGCCTCGCGAGCGAGGCGTTGCTGGCGCGGGGGTGGTTGATTGAATTGTGGCGCTTGCTCAGGCCTGCATTGCTTGGACGAGAGGCCGTGCCTCCCCGAATCTGGAGTACCTGAATTTGCTTTTCTGTGGGAGCAATGGCATGCAAACAATGAATTTCTGTGGGAGCAATGGAGTGCAAGCAATGAATTTCTGTGGGAGCAAAGCTTGCTCGCGATGAACGATAACGCGGTCCTTCTGATCGACCGAGGCGCTGCTATCGCGAGCAAGCTTTGCTCCCACAGGTTTTGCTTTCACAGGTTTTGCTCCCACAGGCCCGCCTCCACAGTGGAATGGGTTTACCCCGAAAAAATTTTATCTGCCCTTATGGATTGCACATGGACCTGACCCCACGCGAAAAAGACAAGCTGCTGATCTTCACCGCCGGCCTCGTCGCCGAACGGCGGTTGGCCCGTGGCCTGAAACTCAACTACCCGGAAGCCATGGCCTATATTTCCGCGGCCCTGCTCGAAGGCGCCCGTGACGGCCAGACCGTCGCCGAGCTGATGCATTACGGCACCACGCTGCTGAGCCGCGAGCAGGTGATGGAAGGCATCCCGGAAATGATCCCCGAGATTCAGGTCGAGGCGACGTTTCCCGACGGCACCAAACTGGTCACCGTCCACCAGCCCATCGCCTGAGGCCACGCAATGACGCATCACGTTCGTGACGCCCAATACCCGGACCTGCCAGCGATCCGTGACATCTACAATGAAGCAGCCCTGAATACCACGGCGATCTGGAACGAGCAGGCCGTGGACCTGGGCAATCGCCAAGCCTGGTTCAGCGCCCGGCAATCCCAGGGCTATCCGGTGCTGGTGATCGTCGATGCCGATGAAAACGTGCTCGGCTATGCCTCGTTCGGCGACTGGCGACCCTTCGATGGTTACCGGCACACCGTGGAGCATTCGGTCTACGTGCGCAGCGACCAGCGCGGCAATGGTCTCGGCCCGTTGTTGATGAGCGCATTGATCGAGCGCGCCAGGGCATGCGGCAAACACGTCATGGTCGCCGCCATCGAGAGCGGCAACACGACGTCGATTCGCCTGCACGAGCGGGCCGGTTTCGTAATCACCGGGCAGATGCCCGAGGTGGGGACCAAGTTCGGCCGCTGGCTGGACCTGACCTTCATGCAGTTGAACCTCAACCCCGGGGCGCTACCGCCTGCCGTCAACAAGGAGTGAAAAACCAATGAACGCCGCCCAGTTGCGTCGAGTCCACGCCGAAAGCTTTGCGCACTATCGTCAAGGCCTGATCGATCTGTTGCTCGACGCCGTTGGGTACGGCGCCAGCGTGGGATTCATGGCCGATCTCGATGCCGTCCAGGCCCGCGCCTATTTCGACGAGGTCCAGGCCAGCCTCAACCAGGGCCACCTGCTGCTGTGGGTGGTGGTCAAGGATGAACAGGTTCAGGCCAGCGTCCAGCTTGCCCTGTGCCAGAAACCCAACGGCCTCAATCGCGCCGAAGTGCAGAAGCTGCTGGTCCGCGGCGAGGCGCGCCGCCGGGGCCTGGGCCAGCAATTGATGAGCGCCCTGGAACTCGGCGCCCGTCAGCACAAGCGCGGCCTGCTGTACCTCGACACCGAGGCCGGCTCCGAGGCCGAAGCCTTCTACCGGGCCATGGGCTACATCCGCGTCGGCGAACTGCCGGACTACTGCCAGAGCCCGGACGGGACCTACACACCGACCGCCATTTACTACAAGACTTTGGGGCAACCGCAATGATTCCAGGGCAATACCAGGTCCAGCCTGGCGACATCGAACTCAACGTCGGCCGCCGCACACTTACGCTGAACGTCGCCAACAGCGGCGACCGGCCGATCCAGGTCGGCTCGCACTATCACTTTTTCGAGACCAACGACGCCCTGACCTTCGACCGCGCCGCCAGCCGTGGCATGCGCCTGAACATCCCGGCTGGCACCGCGGTGCGCTTCGAACCGGGCCAGAGTCGCGAGGTGGAACTGGTGGACCTGGCCGGGCATCGCCGGGTGTTCGGGTTTGCCGGGCGGGTCATGGGCGACCTGGACTAAAGCGTTTCTGTGGCGAGGGAGCTTGCTCCCGCTGGGCTGCGTAGCGGCCCTCTCTTGGCGGTTGCTGCGCAACCGAGCGGGAGCAAGCTCCCTCGCCACAATGGACTGCATACGACTTAAGAACCTCAAGGCGAGCACATGAAGATTTCGAGACAAGCCTACGCCGACATGTTCGGCCCCACCGTCGGTGACAAGGTCCGCCTGGCCGACACCGAGTTGTGGATCGAAGTGGAAAAGGACTTCACCACCTACGGTGAAGAAGTGAAATTCGGCGGCGGCAAGGTGATTCGCGACGGCATGGGCCAGAGCCAGCTGCTGGCTGCCGAGGTCGTCGACACCCTGATCACCAACGCGCTGATCATCGACCACTGGGGCATCGTCAAGGCCGATGTCGGCCTCAAGGACGGACGCATCGCGGCCATCGGCAAGGCCGGCAACCCGGACATCCAGCCCGACGTGACCATCGCCATCGGCGCCAGCACCGAAGTGATCGCTGGCGAAGGCATGATCCTCACCGCCGGCGGCATCGACACCCACATCCATTTCATCTGCCCGCAGCAGATCGAAGAAGCGCTGATGAGCGGCGTCACCACCATGATCGGCGGCGGCACGGGCCCGGCCACCGGGACCAACGCCACCACCTGCACCTCCGGCCCATGGCACCTGGCGCGCATGCTCCAGGCCGCCGATGCCTTCCCGATGAACATCGGTTTCACCGGCAAGGGCAACGCCAGCCTGCCGGAGCCGTTGATCGAACAGGTCAAGGCCGGTGCCATCGGCCTGAAGCTGCACGAAGACTGGGGCACCACGCCGGCGGCCATCGACAACTGCTTGAGCGTGGCCGACCAGTACGACGTGCAGGTGGCGATCCACACCGACACCCTCAACGAGTCCGGCTTCGTCGAAACCACCCTCGCCGCCTTCAAGGGCCGCACCATCCACACTTACCACACCGAAGGCGCCGGTGGCGGTCATGCGCCGGACATCATCAAGGCCTGCGGCTTCGCCAACGTGCTGCCCAGTTCTACCAACCCGACCCGGCCGTTCACCCGCAACACCATCGACGAACACCTGGACATGCTGATGGTCTGCCATCACCTGGACCCGAGCATTGCCGAAGACGTGGCCTTCGCCGAAAGCCGCATCCGCCGCGAGACCATCGCCGCCGAAGACATTCTCCACGACCTCGGCGCGTTCTCGATGATCAGCTCCGACAGCCAGGCCATGGGCCGCGTCGGCGAAGTCATCACACGCACCTGGCAGACCGCCGACAAGATGAAGAAGCAACGCGGCGCCCTGCCAGGCGACGGCGAAGGCAACGACAACTTCCGCATCAAGCGCTACATCGCCAAGTACACCATCAACCCGGCGATCACCCACGGCATCAGCCATGAAGTGGGCTCCATCGAAGTGGGCAAGTGGGCCGACCTGGTGCTGTGGCGCCCGGCGTTCTTCGGCGTCAAGCCGACGTTGATCCTCAAGGGCGGGGCGATTGCCGCCAGCCTGATGGGTGACGCCAACGCCTCGATCCCGACGCCACAACCGGTGCACTACCGACCGATGTTCGCAAGCTACGGCGGCTCGCGGCATGCCACCAGCCTGACCTTCATCAGCCAAGCCGCCGCCGAAGCCGGGTTGCCGGAACAGCTTGGGCTGAAGAAGAAAATCGCCGTGGTCAAAGGCTGCCGCGACGTGCAGAAGACCGACCTGATCCACAACGACTACCTGCCGAGCATCGACGTTGACCCACAGACTTACCAGGTCAAGGCCGACGGCGTATTGCTGTGGTGCGAACCGGCCGAAGTGCTGCCGATGGCGCAGCGCTATTTCCTGTTTTGAGTTGAATCACACTGGGTATCCGGCCAACAGTTACATGTGGCGAGGGGATTTATCCCCGCTGGGCTGCACAGCAGCCCTAAAAAACTGATCACATCAACCTGATACATCGCGGTGGCCGGCTTTGGGGCTGCTTCGCAGCCCAGCGGGGATAAATCCCCTCGCCACAGGGTTCATTGACCCAGGCGGGAACGGGGTCGTCTTATAGGTCCGTGCTTTCCACCAGGGCGTCCAGCTCCTCTTCGGTCAATAACTGGATCAGCTCCGCTTCCTTGACCTTGTGTTGCAAGCCCAGTGTCTCGGATTGGCTGACATAGTCAGGCTCCTCCAGGGTTCCGGCCGCTTTCGCCTCATCCAGCGCAAGCTGATTGGCGATGAGGGCATCATTCATCGCCTGGAAAAGGCTCGCGCGTTTTTGCTTCACGTAATCGATCCAGAAGTCCCGGCCAACCAGCGACTGCAATTGCTTCGGTGAATCATCCAGCGCCAGGATCTCGGCTGCCGCCGCATTGAGCATCTCTGCCGTAACACCGGCCAGCTGGATAAAGCGCCCACCCTTGGGCTGTCCGGGCAGTTCCAGCCGATTCTTGAGACCGACACGGTAGGCCAGGCGCACCTCCACCTCTTCGATCTGCCTGATGAGCCGGTTCTTTTGCGCGGAGGTGAGATCCTCACGGGTATTGATCGTGTCACGCCGCTGCTGAATATCCTGCAGGGCAATGCGCTCCACTTCGTCAAGGCGAAACAGCCCCTTGGCCAGCCGGATCAGCGCCTCAGCCTCCTGTTCTCCCACCGTCAGGGCCTTGGCGTTGTGAATCATCAATTTGATTTCCAGGTAGCTGAAGGACAATGCAGCGCGATCCTCACACGTCGGCGCGCCAGCCAGGTCGAACAGTTCACGGCGCAAGTCGGTGGAATCCCTCATCGCTTCAAGCATCTGCCAGACACGCGCCTGGAGGTCCGGATAATTTTCCACGTCCTGGTAGGAGCCGGCCAATCGGTTCAACAGCTGAAAAAACTCCCTGGATTGCGTTTCAGCCTCCAGGCTCCGCCACAGCGTATTTTTGTCCTGCAGTTGCTCCCTGGGCAGGCCTAGCAGCCATCGCTCCACATCCGATAGCCTTCCCCCTGGGACATGTTCAAACGCGCCGGGCGAACGAAAGGTCACCCATTCGGGATTCGACGTTGAGAGGTTCGCCCAATAATCACGCAAGCGCTGCTGGGTCGCCTCGCTCAGTGGATTGTTCTGCACGAAGGTCACCCCATTGACCCGTGCCGTGGCGTGAGCACGCTCGGCCGGCGGATCCGTCAGCTCGGTCGGCACTTCGGTCAGCTCGTTGTTGCGCAAATCGAGCTCTTCCAGCGGCAGGTCGCGCAGGCCAGTCGGCCAAGTGCCGATATCGGTACCGTTCAGATTCAGCCCACGCAGGTCGGGCAACCGGCTGAAATCCGGCAATTGGCCCAGGGGGTTCCATTTCAGGTCGAGAATTTTCAGCTGGGTACGCCCTTCAAGGATCTGAATGCTACGCGCTGACAGGGTGATTTCATTCATCCCCACGTGCAGCCGGGTCAACCCCTCCATCAATTCCACCGAGGGGGGAAGATCGTTCAGGCGGTTGAACGACATGTCCAGCCAACGGAGCGCGGAGAAGCTCTTGAGGAACGTGTCGCAGGAGGGTTCCGCCAAGCGCATGCTACGCAGCTTCAGCGAGACCACATGGCTGAAGTCGGCCGACAGACCTGGCAGCGTCCCTAACGCCACTCCGCTCAGATTAAGCTCATAGCCGACTCTGCTGCCATCCACCGCCGCGACGATCGGGCCTTGGCGCCGCCAGCACCATTGAATTCGATTAGCCACACCCCGCTTGATCGCGGGCAGCAGTTGCTCGACACGATCATTACCCGCATCAAGCCATACTGGGGTGGTGGCCCAGCGGTCCAGATCGCGGATCAGCGTATCCAGCTCGACTTTGCGCCGCTTGAGCTCGGGAACGGCTTGATCCCCCAGGGACCGCAACAGGGTCTGGACTTGCTCGTTCGTATAGTCCGGGTACAAATCCAGCACCCGACGCTCGGGTGACCGGCCCAGGCCCAGCCACTCCCGCACGCCACTCATGGGGTAGCCAACCTTGCCCGAGGCCAGGCGCATCGGTGATTTGAAGGATGACTTGCGCGGTTGCATCTTCAAGTGTTTCGCCAGCGAAGCTCGACTCAATGGTGTTGCACCGACAGCCTTCTGCAGGAGGGCGCCGTGATGAACCGAAGGGCGGCCCATGGCCCGCCGCTCGGCATCCGGGAGCGCATGCTGCACGGCATCGTAAAGGCTATCCCAGTGGCTCAGTTCATTGCCGTTGTCGTCGAAGGCCTTGTAGCGCTCACCGTCCTTGACCACGACCTTGGTCTGCATTGCGTCCTGGGCACCAACGCTGTCGATCAAGGCGCCTGAAAATTCCTCCTCGCGCAGCTCGATGCGTACCGCGTCGTTCCAGCCGGGCAAGCTCTTCAAGGTCGCCAACACCAGTCGGGGGGTGTCGGCCGTGGCCAGTGCCTCGCGATAGAGCCCTTCGTAGGCCCGGTTCAAGCGCAGCGCCCGCTGGTAGTCCCGCAGCTCTTCGGCGATACGCAGCGGGATGGGTTTGGTCTGGGTCGTATCCGCGAAGTTCCAAGCGGCCATTTGCTGTTGCTCGGCCGGGTTGGCAAACGCCACCACCTGTTCGATGGCCGCCGCTGGAACCGAGGGAAACCGCGACTTGATCAGTGCTGCACGCGGCTCGCTCGACACGTCTTCCTTGGCGTAGAAATCGTTGAACACGTACACCTTTTCCCGCACCACCACGGCAGCGAGTGTTTTGCGCAGCTGCTGGATCCGGGCGTCCATATTGGTTTTCGCAATCGCCGGGCTCGTGCCCACCAACAGATCGCCCCCCGCAGCGTCCACCGTCTCGATCAGATTCTTCAACACCCAAGGTGTGCGGACTTTCCTCTCGGGGATGATGACGTCGCGAACCCGGTCCCCTTCTTCCGATGGGCGAACGTATTCCCAAAGCGTCTTGCCCCCGCCGTCGACTACTTTGAGCATGAGCCCTTTTGGCCACGGACCGTAGCCCGTGAGTAGATGCAACTGGGTCATCGGATCGGCGTGTTCATAGTGCAGCGGATCTTCGCTTTGCAGTTGCCCGATGAAATCGTCGACTTGCCGGCACAGGTCGAAGCGCTTGATCGTGTCGGCCAGCAAGGCCGGCATCGGTTCGCCCTCGACATGCAGTCGCCGCAGCACCTGCTCGCTGGTGCCACTGGCCGTACGGATCTGCTCCAGCTCAGCGTCGCTGAAGCCCTTGACGCAGTGACCAAGCCGGCGCATCAGCGTGGCCCCTTCCCAGCTGCGCGGCCGTTCCAGTTCATGGCTCCAGGCACCGCTGCCGTTGTCCGTCAGCCCAGGCTGATAGGCGTCCGGCCCCCGAGAAGGATGACGAATGCGATAACGCTGGGTCGTCGGGTCCTGTTGCACCTGGTAATTCTGGCCGCCCAGCGGCACGACTTCTCGACCGTCGACAAGGTACAGCCCTTGAGCATCCGGGAGCAAAGTCTCGGGCAACTCCAGCGAACTCTGGTAAGGCGTCAGCTCGGGGCGCCAGAGACGTGGATCGCCATTGGCCAGTTGGACCGGTTCCAACTGCTCCACCGTGCTCGACCACTGAATGTGCGGCAGCACCGCCGCACCGGTGGCGACGAACGCGGTGTTGAGGGCCACGCTGGAGAAATGCGCCCACATTTCCCTGGTCTCGCCGCGCTCGAACGCTTCGATGCCCTCGAACGCTTCGTTGAACATCTGCACAGCGCCCACCGTCAGCATCAGCGGCCCAAGCCCTGGCACCACGAACGCTGCCAGGTTGAAGACATCGATCACGGCATCCAGGTAACTGTCCAGCCGCGCCAGACGGGCTTTCTTGTCCTCATCACCAGTGGGCACCGCCACCGCCCGGGCATCGACCTGGATCTTCTGGATCTGCCTCAGACGTAGCGATTCCCACAACGGCTCGGGAATGGACGAAGTTTGCATAGGCAGTGCCGGCAATTTCGACTTCAGTGGGTAATCGACTTGATCATTCGCTGGCGCGCTGGGCTGATAGAGGCGGTTGAACAACTGGAAAAATCCGCCAAGTTGGCGCAACGGCACAAAACGGCTGAAGAAGCGCCGGTAGGCGACGCGATGCAAACGCCGGCGCAGATCGACCATGAATTCGCCGCTGGACGCATATTCCTTGAGAGGATGCTCAGGGTCGCCCGGCAGGTAGGCCACCACCCGTTCCACTCGACGACTGCTCTCCCGGTCGGGCCCGATCAACAGCGGGCCAACCAAGCCGATGCCGAAAATGCGCAATGAGGTGAACGTCACCGCCCGCCCATCGAGCATGGCCTCGCGCTGATCGCTGACCACCTGCTGCAACATTCGGTAAGCGGCCAGACTGATGTCACCCTTGGCCCAGGCGACCTCGACACAAAGCGCCAATCCCTCTTGGTGATGGGTGCGCAGTTGACGATCCAACTGGCCACGCGCCTCATGGTCGATCGGCCGTACGATGGCGTTGATGTGTTCCTGATACCGGCGCCCCAAGTCCAGCTTGCGGCACAGCCTGGCAAAGGCCTCGGGTGTGATCGG
This sequence comes from Pseudomonas sp. Lb2C2, assembly GCF_052112205.1. Lineage (NCBI taxonomy): Bacteria > Pseudomonadati > Pseudomonadota > Gammaproteobacteria > Pseudomonadales > Pseudomonadaceae > Pseudomonas > Pseudomonas sp. Lb2C2. Next base: position 82,165 of record NZ_JAUTYW010000006.1, read on the forward strand.
CAACGCCCCGGCGCGAAAGGCGTTGATGGCCGGAACAACCTCGCCCGTATAAAACGGCCGCACCGTAGTAATGAGGCTGCAGTCGTCACAGCCGGGCTTGCGCTCTTCGTCGGCGTCGAAATTGGCCAGCGCGGCCTCCAGCAACGAAGTGCCGTGGTATTCGTAGCGATCGAAATGGCTGCCCTCGCTGTCGAGCACCAACGCACCAAAAAAATCACCGCGCGCCTGGCGCCCGTACTTGCGGACGAAATAAACCTGGTTGACGTTCAGCGTGCGCTTGAACTCATCCTGGATCGCCTGGGTGAGCAGCGGCTCGGCAAAGGCGCGGATGTCCTGGACATTGCCCAGCACATTGTCGATCTGGTTCAAGGTTTCGCGGTAGTGGGCGTGGCTGTGCTTGAGGCGGGCTCGGGTTTCGTGGGAAGCCTTCACGTACCAGTCTGGAAGCTCCAGCGTGTGGTCGCTCAGTTCCTGCTGGCGCTGCACGATAGCGCCGCTGTACCAACCTGGAATTCGGGTCTTGAGCAGGTCCAGGTGCAGGCCGCGGCTTTCCGGGCGCACAGGGCCAAGAATGGGTTCTGGCATGTCGGGTCATCCTTGATGTGGAAAAACCCGAGCCTACTCAGTGCCTCAGTGCTGGATGTGGTAACTATCTATCGCTTTTTCGACGGGATATGACTCGCCAAACCGCTGTCACCCCACCCAACGTTTCAGTTGCTGTCGCAGCCGACGATTTTCGGTGCGCAACTGTTGCACCTCTTCCAGCAAGTCCAGGGCCAGGGCGACGCCTTCCCACTCCAGGTCCAGGTCGTGACGCAGCTTGGCGGCACGCTTGGCCAGGAGCAGTTCGTAATCGGTGAAACGCCAGTCCGTCGGCACCGTGCCTTCAGGCTCGAGGATCCCATGCTCGACGATTTCGATGACATGGACGTCCGCCAACGAGGCGGCCTCGCAGAACTCCCTCAGGTTCAGTTCAATGATCGGGTTGCTCATGGTCTGCTTCTCCCAATGCTTTAACTGTCGAGTCTAGCCATGATTGTGGCAAGTCTGGCCATGACCGTGGCGAGGGAGCTTGCTCCCGCTCGGCTGCGCAGCAGTCGTAAAAATCTGCCAACCGGTTTTTCCTGGTACACCGTGTTGATTGGTTTTGGGGCTGCTTCGCAGCCCAGCGGGAGCAAGCTCCCTCGCCACAGGTTGTGTGTTCAGTTGCTCATCGTCCTGCGTTCAGAAATTCTCCCGCGGATCGAACGCGGCTTTCTTCGCCAGTTCCGCCCACAACGCCTTGACCGCCTCATCGCTGGTCTTGGGCATCACGGCCTTGAGTTGCACGAACAGGTAGCCGCGCTCGCCGGCCTTGTTGCGCAGGCCGTGGCCCTTGGCGCGCATGCGCTGGCCGTTCTGGCTGCCGGCCGGGACCTTGAGGTTGATCTTGCCGGTGAGGGTCGGCACCGCCACTTCCGTGCCCAACGCCAATTCCCACGGTGCCAGGGGCAAGGTGATGATCAGGTCCTGGCCTTCGACGTCGAACTTGGGGTGCGGCGCGAAGCGAATGGTCAGGTACAAATCGCCATTGGCACCGCCACCGATACCCGGCGCACCCTGGCCCTTGAGGCGGATGCGTTCGCCGTCGGTCACGCCCAGTGGAATCTTCACGTTCAGGCTTTTGCTGGTGTTGCTCACGTGCTGGCCGGCCGCGTTGTACTGCGGCACCTGGAAGCTGACCTTTTTCGACTCGCTCGACAGGGTCTCTTCCAGGAAGATCGGTAATTCCATTTCCACGTCTTGCCCTCGACGGCCGGCGCTGCGACCTGACTGTCCGCCACCGAAACCCGGCCCGCGATTACCAAAAATCGAACTGAAGAAGTCCGAGAAATCCCCGGTGTCCTGGCCACCAAAACCACCACGGCTCTGCCAGCCCGGCGGGCCCTGGAACGGCTGGCCATGCTGGCCGTAGCGGCGCAGTTCGTCGTATTCGGCGCGTTTGTCGGCGCTTTTCAGCGCTTCATAGGCTTCGGAGACGTCCTTGAATTTGGTCTCGGCGTCCTTTTCCTTGCTCACATCCGGGTGGTACTTGCGCGCCAGTTTGCGATAGGCGGCCTTGATCGTGGCGTCGTCGGCCGTCGGCTCGACACCCAGGATCTTGTAATAGTCTTTGAAGTCCATTGAAGGATCACCATCCGTTATCGATATAGCACCGCCATGCACAGCATGCTCGTGGTACAAGCCTCGGAGTTTGACCAATCTCAAGGTTTGTGACCGGACGGTGCGTCAGAAGTTTATCGGCAGCCGGTGGCGGTTCTTGTACCGCCGTGTGCTACCAGGCCCATGCCAGCAAGTTTGGGGGTATAAGGGCCGCTTTCAAGGCCGACGATTGCGAATTAGCGGATAACCGGCCTTCGAATCCGCGCCGCACTGACATACACTGCGCGGCCGTTTTTTCAACTGGAACCCGAAAGACATGAAAAACGCATCCCCGGCCCGTGCCTGCGGCATCGACTTTGGCACGTCCAACTCCACTGTCGGCTGGCTGCGCCCCGGCATGGAAACGTTGATCGCGCTGGAGGACGACAAGATCACCCTGCCTTCGGTGGTCTTTTTCAATCTCGAGGAACGTCGCCCGGTGTATGGCCGCCTGGCCCTGCACGAATACCTGGAAGGCTACGAAGGCCGGCTGATGCGCTCGCTCAAGAGCCTGCTGGGCTCCAAGCTGATCAAGCACGACACCAGCGTGTTGGGCACTGCGATGCCCTTCAAGGATCTGCTGGGGCTGTTCATCGGCCAACTGAAGAAACGCGCCGAAGCCACCGCCGGTCGGGAATTCGAAGAAGTGGTGCTGGGGCGCCCGGTGTTTTTCGTCGACGACGATGAAATGGCCGACCAGGAAGCGGAAAACACCTTGGTGGACGTCGCCCGCGCCATCGGTTTCAAGGAAGTTTCCTTCCAGTACGAGCCCATCGCGGCGGCATTCGACTATGAATCGACCATCGAGAAAGAAGAGCTGGTGCTGATCGTCGACATCGGCGGCGGTACCTCGGACTTCTCCCTGGTGCGCCTGTCCCCCAAGCGCCGCGCCCACGACAACCGCCACGACGACATCCTCGCCACCGGCGGCGTGCACATCGGCGGGACCGATTTCGACAAGCAACTCTCGCTGGCCGGCCTGATGCCGCTGTTCGGCTACGGCAGCCGCATGAAGAGTGGCGCCTACATGCCCACCAGTCACCACATGAACCTGGCGACCTGGCACACCATCAACGCGGTGTACTCGCAAAAATCCACCCTCGCCCTGGGCAGCATGCGCTACGACATCGAAGACACCGGCGGCATCGACCGGCTGTTCAAGCTGATCGAACAGCGCGCCGGGCACTGGCTGGCGATGGAAGTGGAAGAAACCAAGATCGAGCTGACCCACGCCGACCAGCGCCACGTGCCGCTGGACCGGATCGAGCCAGGCCTGAGCGTGGACCTGAGCCGGGCCTTGTTCGAGTCGGCCATCGACGGCTTGCTGGAGCGGGTACGCGGCAGCGTCACGCAGTTGCTCAACGATGCCAACGTGCGGGTCGATCAGGTCGACACGGTGTTCTTCACCGGCGGTTCCAGCGGCATCCCGGCGCTGCGCAACAGCGTCTCGGCGATGCTGCCCCAGGCGCGGCATGTGGAAGGCAATATCTTCGGCAGTATCGGCAGCGGGTTGGCGATCGAGGCGATGAAGCGCTATGGGAGCCAGGTCTGATCCAGGACCGAGGCGCCTGAATCGCGAGCAAGCTCGCTCTCACAGTTTGACCGAGTTCTTTCAGAAGGAATGCGGCCGAATGTGGGAGCGAGCTTGCTCGCGAAAGCGGTAGACCAGGCAATACAACTACCCGATCAAACCATCCCCACCTGCTTCAACTCACTCTTGAGATACGCATAATAAATCGGCCCCGCCACCACCCCCGGCAGGCCGAATGCGGCTTCGAACACCAGCATCGCCATGAGCAATTCCCAGGACTTGGCGCTGATCTGCCCGCCGACGATACGTGCGTTGAGGAAGTATTCGAGCTTGTGGATCACGATCAGGTAACCCAGCGCCGCCACCGCCACCCAGATCGACAACGACAAGGCGACGATGGTGATCAGGGTGTTGGACATCAGGTTGCCAATGACCGGCAACAGCCCCAGCAGGAACGTCATCACGATCAGGGTCTTGGTCAACGGTAGCTGGATGCCGAACAGCGGCAGCACCACCGCCAGGAAAATCCCGGTGAAGAAGGTGTTGAGCAGGGAAATCTTGATCTGGGCGAAGACGATGTTGCGAAACGCCTTGACCAGCAGGTTCAGGCGATCGAACAGCGCCGCGGCCAGGGGTTTGCGCTTGGTCAGGTCGGGGATGCGCTGCAGGGCAACGATGGCCCCCAGCACCATGCCGATCAGCAACGTCACGAACATGTGAGCGGCGTCCTTGCCCACCAGTTGCAGGTCGCTCAGGTGCTTGCTCACCCAGTCACCGATCGCCACCCGGAACTCGGCGGCGCTGGCCGGCAGGTAAGCGTCGATGAACGGCGGCAACTGCCCACGGGCACGGTCGACCACCGCCATGAACTTGTCCAGGGACGCGCCTGGGTTTTCCGCTTCATGCAGCAGGAAACTGAAGGCGCCAGCGAAGATCAACGTCAGCACACTGACCACCAGCGTGCCCAGCAACGCCACCGCCAGCCAGCGAGCGCGGCGGCCTTCGATCAATCGCTGCAACTGCGGCGTGAGCATGTTGACCAGTTCGAACACCAGCAACCCGGCCAGCAAACTCGGCAACAGACGCAACGGCAGCACCAGCAACAGCCCACCAAAAATGATCACCCAACTGATCACCAACAACACATGACGCTGAGAAAACGTTGGCATACAGCCTCAGGACAAAACGGCGTGAAAGGATCGGCAGTCTGCCAGCGATCCGCTGGCAGCACTAGGGATTGTGTCGGCCGACCTTGGTCGCAGTTCAGGTTTTTTTTGTAAATTTTGCGCCGACCCTATCGCGAGCAAGCTCGCTCCCACAGTAGATCGGCGTTGCCCGGTCCATGTGGGAGCGAGCTTGCTCGCGATGGGACCTTACAGGTCAAACATCTACTTTTTCTTCAGGCACTCACTCATGAACGCCTTGCGGGCATCGCCCTTCAGCGCCTGCTCGGTGGCGGTGGCGTTGCAGCTCTTCATGCGCTCCTGCGGGGTAGCCTTGAGGCAATTGCTCATGAACACCTTGCGCTCATCGCCCTTGAGGGCCTTGGCGGTGGCGTCGGCGTTGCAGGTGGTCATCTTGTTCTGCTGCGCCGTCTCGGCGAAGCTCTGGGAACACAGCAATAAACCGATCATCAACAAAGGCACACGCAGCATCTTCATGGTGTTTCTCCTGGCTGCCACACGAGGGTGTGGCGATGAGGTGCAGTGTAGACAAAGCCTGTTACACCCTCATCTGCTCGATTTCCTGTGCCTGGTCTATCGCCATCGCGAGCAAGCTCGCTCCCACAGGGGGATTTGCAGCGCTCGGTCCATTGTGGGAGCGAGCTTGCTCGCGATGGAGGACAACTCGATCCGAAGCCCTACACCCCGGCAGCCTTCAACCGCTCGGCATGCTCGACAAACAACCGGATCGGCTCGGCCCCCTTGCCCACCAGCCCCAGCGACTGGTTGACGATGTCGAAGTGGTCCAGCGGATAGTCATCGCCGATGACCGTGCCCAGGTGCGAGCTGTAGCGTCCGACCATGCCGTCGCATTGCCCCGCCTCCCTTACAAAGGTGCGAGCAAATAAACGGCAACTGCGGTTGGTGCCGTCGAACAGGTTGCGCCCCTTGTCGGTCTTGCCCGGCTGCAAGGTGCCGGACCACGAGTAATAGCGCACGCCATTGACCACTTCCGGCCCATTCCCGCCCCAGGTAACCGGCAGGCCCTGTGGATAACGTTGGTTGAACACCCCCACCCCGGCGGTGGTCAGGGAGGCGTGGGAAGCGTGAACATCCACCGGCAGCTTCGGCCCACGATAGCCGGTGTCCAGCAGGCTCATCAGGGCGTTGATCAGCCGCAGCACGGCACTGAGCACACGCCCCTTGGCACTGTCGGCCGGGTAGTGGAGTTGCAGGTAATCGGCCAGTTCGGAACCGTGGTTGGTGCCGGCCACCGATGTGACCGACGCCACCAGGTCCGGGCGCTTGGCGGCTGCATAGCGCGCGGTGAGGCTGCCCTGGCTGTGGCCGATCAGATTGACCTTCTGCGCACCGGTGTGCCGCAGGATCTCCTCGATCCGTGCCAGCAATTGCTCGCCGCGCACCTCGGAAGAATGCAGCGGCGAAACCTTCACCGCCACGACCACGGCCCCGCCGCGACGCAACGCCGAGACGATCCCATACCAGTACGGATACAACACCAGGCGTATGAATCCGAGCATGCCCGGGACCAGTACCAGCGGGTAACGAGTGGCGCAGCGCTGCGACATGGCGACATCCTTGTGATCAAGAGGGGTCAGCATCGGTACCGATGATGACCAGTCTATGACATCCAGATGAATCCGTGGCGAGGGCGCTTGCTCCCGTTGGGCTGCGCAGCAGCCCCTCTCAGAAGGACTGCGCCAAGGCCAGCAAACGCTCCTCGGCCTCGGCGCAGGACAACGCAAAGCTGCGCTCGGCCGACTCTTCGCCTTCGGCCGCCACCACCGTCACATCGGTGATGCCGATAAACCCCAGGACAGTGCGCAACAGTGTGTCGGCGTGGTTCATGCTTTCCAACTGGCCGCCGGGGCCGAAACCGAAATCGCCGCGACTGGTCACGATCAGGGCCTTTTTGCCCAGCACCAGCGGCTCGTAGTGCGACACGCCGTTATCCAGGCTGTGGTTGAACGTCAGCCCGATGCGCACGATCTGGTCGATCCAGGCCTTCACGCCGCTGGGCACGCTGAAGTTGTGCATGGGCGCGGAGATCACCAATCGGTCATGGGCTTGCAACTCCTCGACCAAGGCATCGCTCAGGGCCAGGTCAGCTTGCATGATCAACGGTCGAGCCTGGGGCTCGGGGTAGAACGCCGCAGCGATGAACGCTTCGTTGACCGGCGCAATCACTGTCCGTCCGACTTCGCGACGGGTCAATTGGGATTGTGGATGGGCGGCCTGCCACGCCGAAACAAAGGCCTCGGCCAAGCGCCGGGAATGAGAACGCTCGCCACGGGGACTGCCATGCACCACAAGAATCTTACTCATCTGAATCTCCTTTATCCGGCTACAATCGATACTGCTTGTGCCTTGCAGCTTGAGGCCCAGCGCTGCTAGCAGACAAATGAGCGCTAATTCATCAGGATGAGTTAATTTCATCCATAGTTTTCAGGAGAGTTCAGATGTTCGCCAACCTGCCGCTCAACGCCCTGCGCGCCTTCGAGGCTGCCGCGCGGCTGCTCAGTTTCAAGGCGGCTGCGGCGGAGCTGTCGGTGACGCCTACGGCGGTCTCCCATCAGATTCGATCCCTGGAGACCTGGTTGGGGCTGGTGCTGTTCGAACGCCTGCCACGCCAGGTACGCCTCACCGACGGCGGGCAACGCTTGTTCCACAGCCTGCATGGGGCGTTGCTGGAAGTGGCACAAAGCGTCGACACGCTGCGCCCGCAGCGCAGCACCACGCACCTGACACTGTCCACCACCGCAGCGTTTGCCGCCCTGTGGCTGGTGCCTCGCCTGGGGCGGTTTTATGCGCGTCACCCGAACATCAACGTGCGCCTGGACACCCACTGCGAGGTGATCGACCTGCACCAGGACGCCAGCGTCGACCTGGTGGTGCGCTACAGCCTGGATGCCTACCCGAACCTCTACGGTATGTGCCTGTTCGATGAAAGCTTCGGGGTCTATGGCTCGCCTGAACAGGTGGCGCTGGCGGCACGGCAGGTGCCGACGCTGATCAGCGTGCAGTGGCACAACTCCAAGCTGTACGCCCACGGTTGGGATGCCTGGTGCGCCCAGGCCGGGGAAACCTGGCTCACCCGGCAGCCATGCATGCGCGAGTACGACGAGGAGCATTACGCCTTGCAAGCGGCGATTGCCGGGCAAGGCCTGGTGCTGGCGAGCAATATCCTGGCTTCCGAAAGCATCGCCAGTGGCTTGCTGGTGGGCTATCGCCCGGACGTCCAGGTCAATGGTGCCGGCTACAGCGCCCTGTGCGTCCCGGGCCGCGAACGCCATCCGCCGGTGCGGGCGTTCTTCCAGTGGCTAGGGGAGGAAGCACGGCTGTCCGGCTATGCGCTGAAAAACTCGGTAAAACTTTTCCAGGACCGTGTCGCTCAGACTTAGAGTGATCGCGCCATCAGAGCGTGACGCTCCCACCGGATCAGCCTCCAGGAGAACGAGATGAGCGACATGCACTTATCCGATGTAACCACCCTGCGTGAACGTGCACGGCAGAACGTGCAGAACGGTGCAGTGACCGAAGGCTACGGCGCCGATCGGCAGGAAGTTGTCCGCCTGCTCAACGAAGCGCTGGCCACCGAACTGGTCTGCGTGCTGCGCTACAAGCGCCACTACTTCATGGCCACCGGCCTCAAGGCCAGCGTGGCGGCCAGTGAATTCCTCGAGCACGCGAACCAGGAAGCCGAACACGCCGACAAGCTCGCCGAGCGCATCGTGCAGCTGGGCGGCGAGCCGGAGTTCAACCCCGACCTGTTGACCGGCAATTCCCACGCCCAGTACGTGGCGGGCAACACCCTCAAGGAAATGGTGTACGAGGACCTGGTGGCCGAACGGATCGCCATCGACAGCTACCGGGAAATCATCCAGTACATCGGCGAAAAAGACCCGACCACCCGGCGCATCTTCGAAGACATCCTGGCCCAGGAAGAAGAGCATGCCGATGACATGGCCGACATTCTGGCTGATCTCTAGTTCTAGTACCGCCATCGCGAGCAGGCTCGCTCCCACATGGAATCGCATTCCCCTGTGGGAGCGAGCTTGCTCGCGATGAGGCCAGTCGCCTCGCCGCAAGCCTGGCTTATCGGGTGGGCTTGACCGTCACCGGTGCCTTGCCCGCCTTCATCTGCTCCAGCAGCGGCGCGCACTGGTTCGGCTCACCACCGCTGGGTGCTACCAGCGCGAGCAAGCCGGCGGCCGGTGCAGCGATCACACCCAATGCCACCATCCCGGCGCCGCGCAGCATCAGCGGCACTGCCTTGACCCCGGCGGCGGGCTTGGCGAACGAGCCCCGCACGTACAACGGCGAGCGCAGGGAAATCAGGCGCCAGCCCTTGGATTCGGGGGTGATGGTCAGGTCCAACTGTTCAGTCGCCATGTTCGCCGTGCCGTCGATGTAGATGATCGCGTTCTCGGTGTCGAATACGAACAGGCGCGTGGTTGCCAGGCCAGTCTTGATGTCGAAGTCCGCCGCCGCGCAGTTGATCTTCACTTCCTTGTCGCCAAAAATTTTCCCCACCACGTAGTTGCCGACGTTCAGCCCCGCCAGCTCCATCAGCTCACGACTGATGGCACCATCGTTGATGAGCATTTTCAGCGTGCCATTGGAAGTGCCCAGCAACGCCGCCACCGAATTGCCGCGCCCGGTGATATCGGCATCGCCGTTCAATTCGCCGAAGCTGGTTTTCATCGGCTCAAAACCAGGGAACAGTTGCTTGAGCTTGAAACCTCGCGCCGTCAGCTTCGCCTGGCCTTCAAGGGGCCGGGTGCGCCCGTTGAGGCGGATCTGTGCATCAAGGCGGCCACCGGCCACGCCGAAGCGCAGCGGCTCGAGGCTCAACTGCCCATCGTTGAGCACCAGATGCGTGTAAAGGTCGGTAAACGGCAACTGCTCGCTGTGGACAATGCGTTTGCCGGTGAACTCGACATCGGCGTCCATCACGCTCCAGCGCTCAGTGCGAAACTCCTCCACGGGCAAGACCTTGTCGGTCGGCTGCTTGCTGGCGCCGCCCCGGGCCTTTTGCTCGGCATTGGAGTCAGCGCCGATCAGCGGCGCCAGATCACTGAACAGCAGTTGATTGGAGACCAGCGCGCCACTGAGTTTCGGCCGGGGCTGGCTGGCGACATAGGCCAGGTCGCCATGGATATCGCTGTCGCCGATCTTGCCGTTGAACGCCTCATAGCGAAACAGCGCCCCTCCCGGCTCATGCAGCTTGGCAATCAAGCGGCCATCGGTGGCATAAGGCGGCGAATCGGGCAGGGTCACGCCGGTCAGTGGGTAGAGATGGGCGAGGCTGTTGCCGGCCAGTTTCAGGCGCAAATCCAGGGCCCCGAGGTTCATTGGGTCGGTGAGGGTGCCGGCCAGTTCGACGCGGGTCTCGGCGATCTTCGCCTGAGCCTGGAGCGGAAAGGGTCGTGACGCATCCTGCAAGGCCAGCAAACCACCGACCTTGCCGGAGCCGGCCAGGTTTTGCCCGTGATACTGCCCGTTGACCTTGAAGGCGAACGCGTAGTCCTGCGGTGTGGCGCCCTGGTCCTGGGCTTTTTTGGCGGCCTTGTCACCGACGATATCGCTGAACGGGATGGGTTTGCCCAACGGGTCGATCAACAGGTCGAGCCGGGTCTTGAGCGTCTGGTCGTCAAGGGTGACGTGGCCTTTGTCGAAGCCGATGGCGCCGATGCCCACCTCCCAGCTGGACGGCTCGGCGTCCGGGTCTTTCGGATCGAATTGGAAGGTCCAGTTGGCGCGTCCGTCAGCCAGGCGCTGCAGGTTGGCATTGGGCTCAGTCAGGTCGATGCGCGGGATCTCCACCCGCCGGGCCAGCAAGGCCAAGGGGGACACGCGCAACTCGACACGCTTGAGCGTGACCATTTGCGGGTTTTTCGACCAGTCAGGGTTGCCCAGGCTCAAATCCTCAGCCACCACATGGGGCCAGGGCAGCCAGGCACGCCAGCCCCCTTCCTCGGGCTCACGCTGCCAGGCCACCGCCAGGTTGCCGTTGATGGCAAAGGGGCGATGCAACTCCTCGGAAACCTTGGCATTGAGCGTGGGCTTGATGCGGTTCCAGTCGAAGAATGCGATGACCAGGACCAGCACGGCCAGCAGGACAACAAGGCTGGCAAAGCTCCAGGCGAGGATTTTCGAGGTGCGCGTCATGCACAAGGCTCCTGATGACAAGTCAGCGTCCGCAACCGCGACGCCGTTGGAAACACGAACCTGCAGCCGGTTCGTCATAAAGGGTTGGACTGGTAAAACAGCCTACAGGTGCCGATGAACGGCACAAAAAAATGCCAGGATCCTGACCGATCAGCCAACAAACTGTTACCGCACCCGCACATTTGCGAGGCAACAGTGGGTACAAAATACCCACCTCGGTGCAAAACGGCACCTCGGAAACGCCCGTTCTAGAGGCTTCGCGCTGAACAATCAATTCCGTTGATTATTACCATTGCGTTTATGAACTTTTATATCGACTTATCGAGAGTAGCATTGCCCTCGTACCCACTTTATCGCCCTCCCAAGGAGCAACGATCATGAAACGCCAATTACTGATGAGCCTGTCCCTTTCACTGCTGGCCTCGACTGCCTTCGCACTGCCAGCTTCCGAACAAGCTACGCCACAGGTCAAGGACAGCCACTCTGTCTACAGCCAGACTGTTGCCGAAGGTGGCCGTGACAAACTGGAAGAAAAAGGCCTGGTTGAGGACGGTTATGACCGTACCAAACAGAGTGATGCCCTGGCCGCAGACGGTTCTGACCGCACTCCTGGCCAGACCATTGCCGCAGACGGTTCCGACCGCACCCCTGGCCAGACCCTCGCCGCAGACGGTTCCGACCGCACCCCAGGCCAGACCCTCGCCGCAGACGGTTCCGACCGCACTCCTGGCCAGACCCTCGCCGCAGACGGTTCCGACCGCACTCCTGGCCAGACCCTTGCCGCAGACGGTTCCGACCGCACTCCTGGCCAGACCCTTGCCGCAGACGGTTCTGACCGCACCCCTGGCCAGACCCTTGCTGAAGACGGGTCTTCCCGCACCAAACTGGGCGAAACCGTGGCCGAAGGCGGTGGTGATCGCACGATCGAACGCAATGGCACAGTGAGCTGAGCCCATGGTGGCCCAAAAAAAAGCCCGATTCCTGCAATCGGGCTTTTGACTTTTCAAGCCCTTCGTTTTCCCCGTCTGATCCCTCTCTACCGTTCGACGTCGGCAAAGCCGATTTGCTAGAGTGCGTCGCTCCCGTGAATCAGAAGCCAGCCCTGCGATGCTGCCCCGCGCCGAACAGAAACAACAGACCCGAATTGCCCTGATGGATGCAGCCCGTCATTTGATGGAGTGTGGCCGGGGATTCGGTAGCCTGAGCCTGCGGGAAGTCACCCGGACAGCCGGCATCGTGCCCACCGGGTTCTACCGCCACTTTGACGATATGGACCAACTGGGCCTGGCACTGGTCAGCGAAGTCGGCCAGACCTTCCGCGAAACCATCCGCCTGGTACGCCACAACGAATTTGTCATGGGCGGCATTATCGATGCCTCGGTGCGGATCTTTCTCGATGTGGTGCAGGCCAACCGATCGCAGTTCCTGTTCCTGGCCCGCGAGCAATACGGCGGCTCCCTGCCGGTGCGCCAGGCCATCGCCCAATTGCGCGAAGACATCAGCTCGGACCTGGCCGCCGACCTGGCCTTGATGCCCAAGTTGCAGCACCTGGACCTGGCCGCCCTGGGCGTGATGGCCGACCTCATCGTCAAGAGCGTATTCGCCACCCTGCCCGACATCATCGACCCACCCGCCCAAGCCCTCCCCGAACACCTCACGCCCCAGGCGAAGATTACCCAGCAACTGCGGTTCATCTTTATTGGCCTCAAGCATTGGCAAGGGCTGGGCAGCACCGAATAAACCCCGGATGTACCCCACTGTGGGAGCGAGCTTGCTCGCGATAGCGGTGCATCAGTCCCCATCAATGCCAACTGAACCAACGCCTTCGCGAGCAAGCTCGCTCCCACAGGTTCTTTTTGTGCCCGTCGCATAATGGTGCGCTACATCTCGGCGCGCACCAACATGGCACGCGATCCGCCCCACCCTGAAACGCCATCCCAGCTATTTCCTACACCTCTTTCGGTTGGCAAGCCCCTTGCTCTAAACACAGCACTGTTCATTGCTGGAAGCACTCCGATGCTGGTGATTCACCGCAGAATCGACACTCAACCGCGCTGGGACGCCGAGCTGCACCTGACCTTTGACGCCCGCAGCAAAAGCCGTCTGCGCTGTTTCAGTGCCGAGGGTGAAGATGTGGGGTTGTTCCTGGAACGAGGCCAACCGCCGCTGTACGACGGCGAATGCCTGCAGGCCGAAGACGGGCGCATCGTGCGCGTCTGCGCTCGCGCCGAACAACTGCTGCATGTCACCTGCGCCAACGCGTTTGAACTGACCCGCGCCGCCTATCACCTGGGCAATCGCCATGTCGCCTTGCAAGTGGGCGATGGCTGGTTGCGCCTGCTGGACGATTACGTGCTCAAGGCGATGCTCGAGCAACTGGGCGCCCGCGCCGAACCCATCGAAGCCCCGTTCCAGCCGGAACACGGCGCCTATGGCGGCGGTCATCATCACTCCCGGCACGGCGACGAAGATTTCAACTACGCGCCGCGCCTGCATCAGTTTGGCGTGCGCACATGAACCCCGCCTGGGCGCTGCTGCGTCTGGCCAGCCCGCAGTTGCCGATTGGCGGCTACAGCTATTCCCAGGGACTGGAGATGGCGGTGGACAACGGTCTGGTCAAGAATTGCGACGACGCCCGTCGCTGGATCAGCGATCAATTGCTGCTGAACCTGGCGCGTTTCGAAGCGCCTTTGCTGCTGGCGCACTGCAGCGCAGCAGCCGCTGACGATTGGAACGCGTTGCTGCAACGCTGTGAAGAGCATCGCGCCAGCCGGGAAACCCGCGAGCTGTACCAGGAAAGCCGGCAGATGGGCTACTCGTTGCAGCAACTGCTCGCCGGCCTGCCGGAACTCGACCTTCCCGCCCGGGACTTTCTCCAACAGCGCAGCGAGCCGCACCTGGCCTTGTGCTGGGCCCTGGCAGCCCGCGCCTGGCATATCGCCCCCCAGGACGCCCTCGCCGCCTGGCTGTGGAGCTGGCTGGAAAACCAACTGGCGGTGCTGATGAAAACCCTGCCCCTGGGCCAGCAAGCCGCCCAGCGCCTGACCAGCGAGCTGCTGCCGCTGCTGCAACAGGCCCAGCACGACGCCTCGAACATCGACCCCGATCATTACGGCAGCGCCGCCTTTGGCCTGTCCCTGGCGTGCATGGCCCATGAGCGCCAGTACAGCCGTCTGTTCCGTTCCTAGGAGACACTCATGAATACACAACCTCTGCGCGTCGGTATCGGCGGCCCGGTAGGTTCCGGCAAGACCGCCCTGACCCTGGCCCTGTGCCTGGCTCTACGTGAACGCTACAACCTGGCAGTGGTCACCAACGACATCTACACCCGCGAAGACGCCGACTTCCTGGTGCGCAACGAGGCCCTGGCGCCAGAGCGGATCATCGGCGTGGAAACCGGCGGCTGCCCGCACACGGCGATTCGCGAAGACGCGTCGATCAACCTTGAGGCGGTGGACCAGTTGAACCGACGCTTCCCGGGTCTGGACCTGATCCTGGTGGAATCGGGCGGCGACAATCTGTCGGCGACCTTCAGCCCGGAGCTGTCGGACCTGACCATCTATGTGATCGACGTCTCGGCCGGCGACAAGCTGCCGCGCAAGGGCGGACCGGGCATCTGCAAATCCGACCTGCTGGTGATCAACAAAATCGACCTGGCACCGCTGGTGGGTGCATCCCTGGAAATGATGGACAGCGACACCCGGCGGATGCGCAATGGCAAGCCCTTCGTGTTCAGCAACCAGAAGACCGGCCAGGGCCTGGACGACATCATCGCCTTCATCGAGCGCCAGGGTCTGCTGACCGCCGCCTGATCTTTCCGACTGACCACAAGGAAGCTTATCCATGACCTTCAAACGCATCCTCGGCGCCCTCGCCCTGCTGCTGACCCCGGCCCTGGCCTTCGCCCACCCAGGCCATGGCGACAATGGCCTGATCGCCGGCCTCGGCCACCCCATCGGCGGGCTCGACCACTTGCTGGCAATGCTGGCGGTCGGTTTGTGGGCCGCACAACAACAAGGGGCCGCGCGCTGGGCGCTGCCTTGCACCTTCGTCGGTACTATGCTGCTCGGCGGCCTCTTGGGTTTTGAAGGCCTGGACCTGCCAGCGCTGGAAAGCGGGATCGCCGCCTCGGTACTCGCCCTCGGCCTGGCGGTGGCACTGGCGGTACGTCCGCCGTTGAGCCTGGCGGTCGGTGCGACGGCACTGTTTGCGCTGTTCCATGGCGTGGCCCATGGCTTGGAACTGCCGGACATGTCGAGCCCGTGGGCCTATGCGGCGGGCTTCGTCGCGGCCACGGCGGCGTTGCATGGCGCCGGGTTTGCCCTGGTGCGGGTGTTGCCGCGAGCGGCGGCGCCATTGGTTCGATTGGCCGGGGCGGCTTCGGCGGGGGCTGGGGTCTGGTTGCTGGCGGGCTGATTCTCTAGCGCCTGCCAGGCCGCTATCGCGAGCAAGCTCGCTCCCACAGTTTGATCGGGTACACCAGCCCTTGTGGGGGCCAGTCTGCTTCCACACTTTGATCGGTGTACACCGCCCCCTGTGGGAGCCAGCCTGCTTCCACACTTTAATCGGTGTACACCGCACCCTGTGGAAGCGAGCTTGCTCGCGATGACGGACTTGCAGGCGCCATCTCTCTGAAGTCGGTCACTCTGCTACCATGTCGCGCAATCGCCCCCAGCCGTGACGACGTCCGCCAATGCCTGATGCTTCCCGCCCCGCTCCCCAGCCTGAATTGACTGCCCTGTTTGCAACGGTGCGTCAGCATTTTCACGACGTGATCGTGCCGATGTGGCAAGGCCCGGGCTGGAATGCCGAACTGGCGCTGCCCTATGAATCCCTGGATGCCGAACATGCGCCGCTGCCACCCCAGCGCTACCGCGCCATGGCCTGTGCGCGGCAGCTGTATGTGTTCGCCAGCCTGATTGGCGAAATGCCCCAGGCCGAGGAACGGGCCAGCGCACTGTTCCGCTCGCTGCAACGTCATTTCCACGACGCCGAACACGGCGGCTGGTTCTACAGCATCGACCCGCAAGGCGCGCCGCTGGACACCGGCAAAGACCTCTACACCCACGCCTTTATCCTGTTCGCCTGCGCCCATTACTGGGGCAAGGTTCGCGAACCGCTGGTGGAATCGGTGCTCAACGCAAGCCTGGAGGTCATTGCCAAGCGCTTTGCCAGCGCAGACGGTCTCTACGAGGCCAGCCTCAAGCGCGATTGGTCAACGACCGGATCCGGACCGTTGCAAAACCCCTTGATGCACTTGGCCGAAGCGTTCCTCGCCACCCTCTCGGTCCGCGAAGACGCCAACGCCCGCCAGGCGTTGCTGAGCCTGTGCGACGGGATGTCCAAGCAGTTCATCGAGCCGCAGCAACGCGTGATGATGGAGAAGCCGCTCAAGGCTGTGGATAACTGGTTCGAACCGGGACACCAGTTCGAATGGTATTACTTGCTGGCTTCATCGCCGCTGTTGCGCAACGGCAAGTTGCACACGGCCCTGGAGCGCAGCTTCGGCCATACCGAACAACTAGGTGTCGATCCGGACTCCGGCGCTGTGTGTGCAATGCTGGCCTTGGGATCCCAGGCAGGCCCACGCGATGCCACCCAACGCATCTGGGCCCAGGCGGAATACTTGCGGGCACTCACTTTGCGCCCGGGCAACCAGGGGCTGCTGCTGCGTCAATTGCAGGCGCTGCAGCAGCATTTCCTGCATGCCAAGGGCTGGAACGAATGCCTGGACGCCGACGGCATCGTCAGCCGCCGGGACATGCCGTCCACCACGCCGTATCACCTGCTGACCTGCTATCGCGGGCTGGCCGATTATCTCGCGTAACAGCTCTGTGGCGAGGGGATTTATCCCCGTTGGGGAGCGTAGCTCCCCTAAGACCCGAGCCCCGATCTATCTTTTTAGGGCTGCTGCGCAACCCAGCGGGGATAAATCCCCTCGCCACAGGCGCCCTATTAAGCCTTGTTGCGCTCAATGGCGAAACCGGCCCAGGTCTGGCTCACCGGCATCAGCTCCAGGCTGTTGATGTTGATGTGTGCTGGCGCATTGAGCACCCAGAAAATCGTATCGGCGATGTCCTGTGGCTGGATCGGCTCGGCACCAGCGTAGGTCGCGTTGTAGCGCTCCTGGTCGCCACCGAAGCGCACCAGGGAGAACTCGCTCTCGCACAGGCCCGGCTCAATATTGCTCACCCGCACGCCCGTGCCTTGCAGGTCGCAACGCAGGTTCAAGGAGAACTGTTTGACGAACGCCTTGCTCGCGCCATACACGTGGCTGCCCGGATACGGGTAGTTGCCGGCGATAGAGCCCAGGTTGACGATCCCGGCCCCACGACCATGGGCTATCAGGCGCGGCAACAGCAGGCGAGTGCTGTAGAGCAGTCCTTTCACATTGGTGTCGACCATGGTGTCCCAGTCATCGAGGTCGCACTTGGGCGCCGGGTCAACGCCCAGGGCCAGGCCGGCGTTGTTGATCAGCCCGCGCAATTTGGCGAAGGATGGCGGCAGGTTGGCGATTGCCTCTTCCATGGCCTTGCGATCACGCACATCCAATACCAAGCCATGGACTTCGGTCTGCTTCGACAGCTCGGCACAGAGGGCATTGAGGCGTTCTTCACGACGACCGGTCAGCACCAGTTTCCAACCGGCCTCGGCAAAACGACGGGCACAGGCTTCACCAAAACCGGACGTCGCGCCGGTAATAAACAGGGTGTCAGACATCGTGTTCTCCTTGTTTGAACTTCAACAGCCATTAAATGGAAATCGGCCCACAGCATGCCCGCCCTGGCACGGTAGGGGCAAGGCTTGCACACGGCTTTTGCCCCACAACTGCTCATAAAATAACCAATCAGCGCCAGGCCTTGTCCAACAAGGGCCGCAGCCGGTTGCCCGCACCTTATCCACAGGCACGTCCACAGTAATCGGGGGCAAGTGCAAAACCCGCAAGCCGCTGTGCATAAGGCTTTGCGGGGTATTTGGAAAATTTTTTCGCTTGACCCTGCAAGTGAGGTTGTGCAGCGCAAGTTATCTGCTATAAGCCAACGCGAGATGGGCGATGGCTCCAAGCCAGTAACGACGGTACTCAGCGCGGTCTTTCCAGAGTTTAATCACAGACTTATCCACAGGCTTGCCCACCGACTTTCGAGCCCATTGCAGTGTTCATAAAAGTGTTGACAACAGTCACTCCCGCTTGACGAAAAACGCCTGTTCAAAAAACAACCACAGGCCTGCAAGCCACGTATTCAAAGGCTTGCAGCCAGCTACTCCCACGTTACCCACAGCCAGTTCCACAGCAAACGGGGACAAGTCAAAACCGTGACAAAACAACTGTTTGCGGCGACTTTGTGTCGCGGTTTCGCAAGGACTCAGGATTGTTGTCCACAATTGCAAAAACGCATAAAAACCCTGTGGGGTTGGTGGTGTTTTGCAGAGATAAAAAAACCGGCGATCACTCGCCGGTTTTTTCATTGCAACAGCCGCCTCAATGCCCGCCCAGGTACGCGTTGCGTACTTCCTCGTTGGCGAGCAGCTCCTTGCCTGTGCCGGTCAGGCGGATTTCGCCGTTGACCATCACATAGGCCCGGTCCGACAGCCTGAGGGCGTGGTTGGCGTTCTGTTCCACCAGGAAGATGGTCATCCCGGTGGAGGCCAGCTCGCGCAGGGTGGCGAAGATCTGCTTCACCACGATCGGCGCCAGCCCCAGGCTCGGCTCATCGAGCAGCAACAACTTGGGCCGGCTCATCAATGCCCGAGCGATGGCGAGCATTTGCTGCTCGCCGCCGGACATGGTCATGGCCCGCTGGTTGCGGCGCTCCTTAAGCCGTGGAAACAGCTCGAACATGCGCTGCATGTCTTCGCTGGCATATTTGTCACCGATGGGAATGGTGCCCATCAGCAGGTTTTCCTCGACGGTCATGTCCGGGAATACCCGCCGCCCTTCCGGCGACTGCGCGATGCCGTTGGAGGCAATGTAGTGCGACGACTTGTGGGTGATGTCCACGCCCTGGTAGATGATCTGCCCGCCGGCTGCACGCGGCTGGCCGAAAATCGACATCAGCAACGTGGACTTGCCGGCCCCGTTGGAGCCGATCAGGCTCACGGTTTCACCTTCACCGATGTGCATCGAGACTTTTTTCAGGGCCTGGATCGGCCCGTAGAACACGTCCAACTCCTTGAGCTCGAGGATAGGTCCACTCATACCAGTTCCTCTTCATCGGCACCCAGGTAGGCCGCGATCACCTTCGGATCGTTGCGAATCGCCTCGGGACCGCCCTCGGCGATCACGTTGCCGTGGTCCAGCACCACGATGTGGTCGGAAATGCTCATTACCATGCCCATGTCGTGTTCGATCAGCACCACGGTCAGATCATGCTCGTCGCGCAGCAGCCGGATCATCGCGCTCAGCGCTTCGGTTTCCTGAGGGTTGAGGCCGGCGGCCGGTTCATCGAGGCAGATGATCTGTGGGCGTGTGCACATGGCCCGGGCGATTTCCAGGCGCCGCTGCTGACCATAGGAAAGCTCGCCCGCCAAGCGGTTGGCGCAATCCACCAGGTCCACCACTTCCAGCCAATAGAAGGCATGGTCCAGGGCGTCGCTTTCGGCCTTGCGGTAGCCCTTGGTGTTGAGGATGCCCGCCACCATGCTGCGGTTGACCCACATGTGCTGGGCCACCAGCAGGTTTTCCAGCACCGACATTTCCTTGAACAGGCGAATGTTCTGGAAGGTGCGCGCCAAACCGGCGCGGTTCACCAGATGGGTGCCGCCGAACATCTTGTAGTACAGCCGGCTGGCGAAGGACTTCGGCGAGACGAAGTCAGTCAGGCGAAACGCTTCGCCCAACAGCTTGATGACGTTGGTTTGCTCGCCACGCACACTGAGCTCGATCTTGCCGCCCGAAGCCTTGTAGAAGCCGGTCAGGCAGTTGAACACCGTGGTCTTGCCCGCACCATTGGGGCCGATCAGGGCGAAGATCGAGTTGCGCTTGACTTGCAGGCTGACGTCGCTGAGGGCCTTGATACCACCGAACTGCATCATCAGGTTTTCGACTTTGAGTACGACTTCGCTCATGGCGCTACCCCCTTGCGCGGCGTTACCCCGGTACGGCTGATACGGATCAGGCCGCGAGGCCGCCAGATCATCATCAACACCATCAGCACGCCGAACAGCAGCACCCGGTATTCAGAGAAACTGCGCAGCAGCTCCGGCGCCACGGTGAGCACAAACGCGGCAATCACCACGCCGACCGTCGAGCCCATGCCCCCCAGCACCACGATCGCCAGGATCAGCGCCGACTCGAAGAAGGTGAACGACGACGGGTTGACGAAACCCTGGTAACTGGCGAAGAACACCCCCGCCAGGCCAGCCGTGGACGCGCCGATGGTGAAGGCCGAGAGCTTGACCAGCACATGGTTCAGGCCCATGGAGCGACAGGCGATTTCATCCTCGCGCAAGGCTTCCCAGGCACGCCCGACCGGCATGCGGGTCAGGCGATGCTTGACGTAGAGCACCAGCAGCACCGTGATGAACAGCACGATGTAGATGAACAGGAATTTGATATTGGGGTTGTAGTCGAGGCCGAAGAACTCATGGAACGGCACCCCGCCATCTTTCGCTCGTCGGCTGAACTCCAGGCCGAAAAAGGTGGGCGACGGCACGGGCATGCCATTCGGCCCGCCGGTGAACGACAGCCAGTTGTTGAGTACCAGGCGAATGATCTCGCCAAAACCCAGGGTCACGATGGCCAGGTAGTCACCGTGCATTCGTAACACCGGGAATCCCAATATGCACCCCGCCATCGCCGCCGCGATGGCCGCCAGTGGCAGTACGGTCCAGAACCCCAGCCCCAGGTATTGGTAGCCCAGCGCCAGGCCATAGGCGCCGATGGCGTAGAACGCCACGTAACCCAGGTCGAGCAGCCCCGCCAGGCCGACCACGATGTTCAGGCCCAGGCCCAATAGCACATAGATCAACCCGAGGATGACCACGGTGAGCACGTATTTGTTGGCGAAGAACGGAAACACGATGGCAATCACGATCAGCGCCGGGATGATCCAGCGCAGCCGCGACTTGTAGTCGGGTGGCAGCACATGCACGCCGGAACCGGTGCTCTCGAACCCCTGGAGAATCTTCAGTCCCTTGGGGGTTTGCAGGAACAGGCTCAAGGCAAAGCGCCCGATCATCACGATCGCCACCAGCCAGCCGACGCGGGCCGGTTGCAGGTTGAAGCTGTAGCCGTCGAGCACCACGCCGACGATCGGCCCGAACACGATCAGCGAGATCAGGCCGGCCAGGATCGCGTCGATGACGCTCTGTTTGATATCAAGCGGTTTATTGGCAGCAGACATACTTATACCTTCGCCACGAGTGGGCGACCCAGCAGGCCTTGGGGACGGAAAATCAGAATCAGCACCAGAAGAGAGAAACTGAACACGTCTTTGTAGTCAGAGTTGATCAGACCGGCGAACAGCGACTCGGAAATGCCGAGGATGATCCCGCCGAGCATCGCCCCAGGCAGGGAACCGATGCCGCCGAGTACCGCCGCGGTGAACGCCTTGATGCCGATGATGAAGCCGGCATAGAAGTCGAACGTGCCGTAGTTCATGGTGATCAGTACACCGGCCAAGGCCGCCATGGCCGCGCCGATGATGAACACGTAGGAAATAACCCGGTCAGTGTTGATCCCCAGGATCGAGGCCATCTTGCGGTCTTGCTGGGTCGCGCGGCACATGCGTCCGAGCTTGGTGTACTTGATGATGTAGGTCAGCAAGGCCATCCCGGCGAATGCGGCGATCAGGATGAAAATCTTGGTGTAGGTGAGCTGGACGAAACCGCTGCCTATGTCGACGCGCATGGCGCCTTCAAGCAGTGTCGGGATACCCTGTTGGCGGGCGCCCTGGCTGATCTGTGCGTAGTTCTGCAGGATCAGCGAGATGCCGATGGCACTGATCAGCGGTGCCAGGCGGGTCGAGTTGCGCAGGGGTTTGTAGGCGACGCGTTCGATGACCCAGCCATAGACCCCGGTGACCACGACCGTGAACACGAGGGTGCCGAGGATCATAAGCGGAAAGGATTCAATACCGAAGTAAGCCAGCAGAGCCAGACTGATTGCCGCGAGGTAAGCGGAGATCATGTAAACCTCGCCGTGGGCGAAGTTGATCATGCCGATGATGCCGTAGACCATTGTGTAGCCGATGGCGATCAGACCATAGACCGACCCGAGGGTCAGGCCATTGATCAGTTGCTGCAGGAAAATACCATCCATAACGCAATCTCACGCAGTGAGAACCTGCACACCCTTGAGTGTGCGGTTCTTCTAAGGAAAATACAGATTTACGTCGGAGCAATGTCAGGCGCGACCGATGCGCGCACCTTGGAAACCGGGGCTTGCCCGGCTGCCAAAGGAGGCGTGGACGGTCGCTTCAGCCCTTACTTCTGTTTTTCCAACTGGTGGTATTTGCCGTCCTTGTCCCACTGGTAGACCACATAGTCGGAGACTTTCAAGTCGCCCTTGGTGTCCCACTCCTTCTTGCCCATCACGGTCTGGACGGGGTTGGCCTTGAGCCACTTGGCCGCGTCTTCGCCTTTGTTGGACTTGGCGCCATTGAAACCGGCGGCCAGGGCCTGGACCGAAGCGTAGGCGTACAGGGTGTAGCCTTCAGGCTCGGTGCCATTCTTGCGGAACTCTTCAACCACGGCCTTGCTGTCTGGCAGCAGGCGCGGGTCGGCGCCGAAGGTCATGTACACGCCATCGACGTATTGCGCGCCGCCGGCGGTGGTGACCAGTTCGTCAGTCACGATGCCGTCGTCGGACATGAACTTCACGTCCTTGAGACCTTGCTCACGCAGTTGGCGAACCAGTGGACCGGCTTCCGGGTGCAGGCCCCCGAAATAAACCACGTCGGCACCGACCGAACGGATCTTGGTGACCACGGCGCTGAAGTCTTTCTCGCCGCGGGTCAGGCCTTCGTACAGCACCTCTTTCACGCCACGCTTGGCCAGTTGTGCCTTGGTGGCATCCGCCAGGCCTTGGCCGTAGGTGTCCTTGTCGTGCAGCACGGCCACTTTCTTGCCCTTGAGCACGTCAACGATGTAGTCGCCTGCCACGATGCCCTGCTGGTCGTCACGACCGCACATGCGGAACATGGCGCTCAGGCCGCGCTCGGTAACCTGTGGGTTGGTGGAACCCGGGGTGATGGCGATGATGCCGGCTTCGTCGTAGACCTCGGAGGCCGGGATGGTGTTGGACGAGCAGAAGTGCCCGACCACGCCGATCACCTTGTCCTGGTCGACCAGGCGGTTGGCCACGGCCACGGCCTGCTTGGGTTCGCAGGCGTCGTCGCCGGCGACCAGTACGATCTTCTCACCGTTGACGCCACCGGCCTTGTTGATGGCATCGGCTGCCGCCTGGGCACCTTTCATGTACTGCTCGCCAAATGCAGCGTTGGCACCGGTCATCGGCCCCGCCACACCAAATTTCACATCAGCTTGAGCAAACGCAGAAACACCCAACGCAGCTGCCACTGCGAGGGCCAGGAAACCTTTCTTGTAAAACGTCTGGGACATGAGGTGGTGCTCCAAGGTTTTTTTTAGTTGGCACTGCGACTTCATTTCACTGAAAAGCTCAGAGCAAGGGCCGTGCCATCGGTTTTTTATTCTGAAAAAAGTCGCTGCTTTATTGTTATTTCGACTGTTTCGAGCCCTTTTTCATAGGGCGTGCAACCGTCTAAACCGCACGAGGTGCAACCTTTTATTTAAATGGGTGGAACCCTCCGTGAGCCATCATTGCAACCATCGCACGAAACGGCGTGCAACCACTGTGTAACAACCCGCGTCACCGAACTGCACACTGTCGGTGCGCGATTGCTACAACCCGCACCATAACAGGCTAGACGCTACGCCGGAAAAAGCGGGCTCCAGCAACAATTTTCAACACTCAAATGACGATCCGCAGGCACTGGCCCGCGTGATACAGCGAGAAGCCTGCCTCATACAAGCAACTGCGCAACCCCACCCCGGCCACCGGCTGCATGGGGGCGAACGGGATCGGCAGGGCCTGGGCATCGCCGTGGCACAGGTAGTCGGCGAACGCCTTGCCGACCACAGTACCGGTGGTCACGCCCCGGCCGTTGTAGCCGGTCACGGCCACCAGCCCGGGGGCCGGTTCGAACAGGCGCATCAAGTGATCGGGGGTGAAGGCAATGCAACCGGTCCAGGTGCACTCCCACTCCACCGATTTGAGGTAAGGAAAATAGTGCTGCTGCACCCGATCGGCCCAAGCCTTGAGGAACCAGGTCGGCTTGCGGTTGCCATTGCCCAGGCTGCCCAGCAGCAAACGGCCATCCTTGTCCCGGCGGATGCTGCTCAACACCTGGCGGGTATCCCACGAGCCCTGCCCGCCCGGCAGAATGCGTCGGGCGGCCTCGTCAGTCAGTGGGGCCGAAGCGACCTGATAGTAATAACCGGGGAAGAAATTTCGCCGCAGTTCGGTCCAGTCGCCCTCGGTATAGGCGTTGGAGGCGATCACCACCTGCTCGGCCAGCACCGAACCCTGGGCAGTCTGCACCGACCAGCGCTGGCCTTGGCGTTCCAGGCGCGTCACCGGTGAATGGTCGAACAACTGGCCGCCAAGGTCTGTGGCCGCCTTGGCCAACCCGCTGGTGTAGGCCATCGGGTTGAGCGTGCCGGCGCGACGGTCGAGCAGTGCCGCGGCGATTTTCGACGTGCCGGTGGCATCGACACAGGCCTGGCCGGTGAGCAATTCCACCGGGGCACCGCGGCGCTTCCATTGTGCTTCACGGCTGCGCAGGTCGGCCTCGCCCCGGGCGTTATGGGCCATGTGCAGGGTGCCTTCGCGGCGCAGTTGGCAATCGATGTTGTATTTATCGATGAGACTGAACACCAGGGCCGGCGCGGCCCCCAGCATGCGGTTGAGCTGGCTGCCCACCGCCTCGCCGAACCCGGCCTCGATGTCATCCGGCGGGATCCACAGGCCGGCGTTGACCAGGCCGACGTTACGCCCCGATCCGCCGTGCCCGGCCCGATGGGCCTCCACCACAACCACGCGCTTGCCTTGTTCGAGCAAATGCACCGCCGCCGACAACCCGGTAAAACCCGCGCCGATCACGCAGACGTCGGCCGTGACTTCACCGGTGAGCGCGCTGTTTTCAGGCCTTTGCGGCGTCAGTTTTTCCCACAGACATTCTTCGCGTAACGGCATTGCCAGACTCCGAAAAAGAAACCCAACCACCACACCATTTCATTTGTGGGAGCGAGCTTGCTCGCGATGACGGTTTATCTACCGATATTGATGTCGGCTGATTCGACGCTATCGCGAGCAAGCTCGCTCCCACAGGGGATTTCCGTTGACTCGACCTCAGTCGAAAGTAATCCCCTGCGCCAACGGCAACTCCAGCGAGTAGTTCACGGTGTTGGTCTGGCGGCGCATGTAGCCGCGCCACGCGTCGGAGCCGGATTCGCGACCGCCGCCGGTTTCTTTTTCGCCACCGAATGCGCCGCCGATCTCGGCGCCGCTCGGGCCGATGTTGACGTTGGCGATGCCGCAGTCGCTGCCCACGGCCGACATGAATTGCTCGGCTTCACGCACGTCGGTGGTGAAGATGCAGGACGACAGGCCCTGGGGCACGGAATTGTTCAGGTGCAAGGCCTCGGCAAAGTCCTTGTAGCCGACCACGTACAGGATCGGTGCGAACGTTTCGTGGCGCACCACATCGCTCTGCTCGGGCATCTCGACGATGGCTGGCGAGACGTAATAGGCATTCGGGAACTGGTCTTCAAGCTGACGCTTGCCACCAAAGACTCGCCCACCTTCGCTCAAGGCCTGCTCCAGCGCATCCTGCATGCTGTCGAAGCTGTGCTTGTCGATCAGCGGCCCGACCAGGTTGCCTTCCAGCGGATGGCCGATACGCACTTTCGAATAGGCGGCCTTGAGGCGGGTGACGATTTCTTCCTTCACCGATTCATGGGCAATCAGCCGGCGCAGGGTAGTGCAACGCTGGCCGGCGGTGCCGACGGCGCTGAACAGGATGGCACGCACGGCCATGTCCAGGTCGGCGCTCGGCGCCAGGATCATGGCGTTGTTGCCGCCCAGTTCCAAAATGCTGCGAGCAAAACGCGCGGCGACTTTCGGTGCCACTTCACGGCCCATGCGAGTGCTGCCCGTGGCGCTGATCAACGCCACGCGCGGGTCATCCACCAGCGCTTCACCGGCATCACGGCCGCCAATGATCACCTGGCTCAGGTACGGCGGTGCGTCACTGAAATTCTTCAGCACGCGCTCGAACAACGCCTGGCACGCCAGGGCGGTGAGCGGGGTCTTTTCCGATGGCTTCCAGATCACCGCGTTACCACACACCAGGGCCAGCGTGGTGTTCCAGGCCCAGACCGCCACCGGGAAGTTGAAGGCACTGATCACCCCAACCACACCCAGCGGATGCCAGGACTCTCGCATGTGGTGACCCGGACGCTCGGAAGCGATGGTCAGGCCGTACAGCTGGCGGGACAGGCCGACGGCAAAGTCGCAGATATCGATCATTTCTTGCACTTCACCCAGACCTTCCTGGGTGATCTTGCCAGCTTCCCACGACACCAGCTCGCCGAGGTCGGCCTTGTATTCACGCAACAGGTCGCCAAATTGACGCACCAGCTCGCCGCGACGTGGGGCCGGCACCTTGCGCCACAGGTCGAAGGCGTGTTCGGCACGGCTGACCTGCTGCTCGACTTCAGCCGCGCCTTCCCAGTTCACGGCGCCGATACGGCTGCCATCAATGGGCGAATGCACCGGTTGTGTGCCGTTCTGGTACAAGGCCGAGTCGACGCCCAAGCGATCAAGCAATGCAGCAACCATGGAAAATTTCCTCACACGAAAAACAAAGGATTGGCAGCCGGACGAATGCGACTGATCAGACCTGTAGTTGTAGCTGGCCTGAGTCTTGCCAACAAACGACCTTTAAGCGAGATATCATTCCGTTTATTCATGCTGGCCATGACCGGATAAGCAGAGCCACAAGAAATAAGGCCTCATCATGCTCAATAAACGCTATTTGCCGTCGATCACGGCGCTGCAATGCTTCGAAGCGGTGACCCGTCACCTGAGCTTCACCCGTGCTGCCGAAGAGCTGAACCTGACCCAGAGCGCCGTCAGCAAACAGGTCGCGCAACTGGAAGAGTTGCTGCAGCACTTGCTGTTCCGGCGCGTGCGCCGACGCTTGCAGCTAACGCCTGCCGGTGATTTGTACCTGGGGGAAGTGCGAAAAATCCTCACGCAGGTGGAGATGTCTACCCATTACCTGCGCTCCTACGGCGGCGACACCGAAGTCCTGCGCGTTTCCACGCCCCCGACCTTCGGCGCCCGCTGGTTGGTCCCACGCTTGAAGGGCTGGCGATTGCGGCATCCGAAGATTCATCTGGACCTGTGCAGCGAGCAGGAGGCCGACGACTTGCTGCAAGGGCGCAGCGACCTGGCGTTCTATTTCGGCCAAGGCTCGCGCCCCGGCACCGAATCCCTGAAGCTGTTTGGCGAAGAACTGGTACCGGTCTGCGCGCCCGGCAGCCTGCCTGAGCAGCCCTTCACCGACCCGACCCAACTAGCCGAGCTGGTGCTGCTGCAAAACGCCTCGCGCCCCCAGGCCTGGCACGACTGGTTCGACCACCAGGGCTACCACACCGAACACAGCTACCACGGGCCGCGTTTCGAAACCTTCTACATGTGCATCCGCGCCGCCCAGGTAGGCTGCGGCGTCGCCCTGCTGCCGCGGTTTCTGGTGGAAGAAGAACTGGCCGACGGCAAACTGGTCATCCCTTGGCCGCACGCGATGCCCAGCACCAACGCCTATTACCTGGCCTATCCAGAACATTCGGCGGAAGTGCCCAAGGTGCGGCTTTTTGTGGAGTGGATGCTGGAGCAGATCGACAGCCCGGATGCACCGCAATAGGGGCAGCCAACACAAAGCCTTGTGGCGAGGGAGCTTGCTCCCGCTCGGGTGCGCAGCGCCCGCATGGAAAGAGGGCCGCTTCGCGCCCCAGCGGGAGCAAGCTCCCTCGCCACAAAAAACACTGGCAATACCCACCACGGTTATGCGCCACTAGCCCTTTCACTACAAACCGCCGAACCTCGTTGCCCACTGCGCGGCCTGTCTGGAGAACCCTATGAGCGAGAGCGTATTTGCCGATCGTATCGTGCAGAACCTGCTCGACACCGACTTCTACAAACTGACGATGATGCAGGCGGTGCTGCACAACTACCCCAACGTCGAAGTCGAATGGGAATTCCGCTGCCGCAACAGCGAAGACCTGCGCCCGTACCTGGCGGAGATCCGCTTTCAGATCGAGCGCCTGGCCGAGCTGAGCCTGAGCGCCGACCAGTTGGGTTTCCTGGAGCGCATCAGTTTTCTGAAGCCGGACTTCCTGCGTTTCCTGGGGCTGTTTCGCTTCAACCTGCGCTACGTGCACACTGGTATCGAAAACGGCGAGCTGTTCATCCGCCTGCGCGGGCCGTGGCTGCACGTGATTCTGTTCGAAGTGCCGCTGCTGGCCATTGTCAGCGAGGTGCGCAATCGTTATCGCTACCGTGAAATCGTCCTGGAACAGGCTCGGGAGCAGTTGTATCGCAAGTTCGACTGGCTGAGCGCCAACGCCAGCGCCGAAGAACTGTCCGAACTGCAAGTCGCAGACTTCGGCACCCGCCGCCGCTTTTCCTTCCGCGTCCAGGAAGAAGTGGTCAACGTGCTCAAGCATGACTTCCCCGGGCGTTTCGTCGGCACCAGTAACGTGCACCTGTCCCGGGAGTTGGACATGAAGCCCCTGGGCACCATGGCCCATGAGTGGATCATGGCCCACCAGCAATTGGGCCCGCGGCTGATCGACAGCCAGATCGCCGCCCTCGATTGCTGGGTGCGCGAGTACCGAGGCCTGCTGGGGATCGCCCTGACCGATTGCATCACCATGGACGCCTTCCTCAAGGATTTCGATCTGTTCTTCGCCAAGCTGTTCGACGGTTTGCGCCACGACTCGGGCGACCCGGTGATCTGGGCTGAAAAAGCCATTGCCCACTACCACAAGCTCGGCATCGACCCGATGAGCAAGACCCTGGTGTTTTCCGATAGCCTGACACTACCCAAATGCCTGGAGATTTTTCGGGCATTGCGTGGTCGCATTAATGTCAGCTTCGGTATTGGCACCAACCTGACGTGTGACATTCCGGGTGTAGAGCCCATGAGCATCGTGCTTAAAATGATCAGCTGTGGCGGGCAACCCGTGGCCAAGATTTCAGATGAGCCCGGCAAGACCCACTGCAAGGACCCGAATTTCGTCGCCTACATGCGACACGTTTTCCAAGTACCTGCCGCCCTTTCAGACACATCAAGCAAGGAGTGAATTCATGCAAGCCGTACAGCGTGAGATTGCTGAACAGCTCAAGGTCCAGCCACCGTTCGCCGATGACGCCGCCCTCAAGGCCGAAATCGCCCGGCGGGTGAGCTTTATCCAGGATTGCCTGGTCAACTCCGGCCTCAAGTCCCTCGTACTGGGCATCAGCGGTGGCGTCGATTCGTTGACCGCCGGGCTGCTGGCCCAACGCGCCATGCGCGAACTGCGGGAGAAAACCGGTAACGCCGCCTACAAGTTCATCGCCGTGCGCCTGCCGTACGAAACCCAGTTCGACGAACATGAAGCGCAAGCCTGCGTGGACTTCATCGACCCGGACGAGCGCCATACCGTCAACATCGGCCCGGCGGTCAAGGCCCTGGCCGATCAAGTCGCGGCGTTCGAAGGCAAGGCAGCGGTCTCGCGGGACTTCGTGCTGGGCAATACCAAGGCGCGGATGCGCATGGTGGCGCAATACACCATCGCGGGCACCGAGCACGGCCTGGTGATCGGCACCGACCATGCCGCCGAAGCGGTGATGGGTTTCTTCACCAAGTTCGGTGATGGCGCTTGTGACCTGGCGCCGTTGAGTGGCCTGGTGAAAAACCAGGTCCGGGCCATCGCCCGAGACTTTGGCGCGCCGGAGTCGCTGGTGGAAAAAATCCCCACCGCCGACCTTGAGGACCTGTCCCCAGGCAAACCGGATGAAGCCTCCCATGGCGTGACCTATGCCGAGATCGATGCTTTCCTGCATGGCGAGCCTGTGCGGGACGAGGCGTTCAGGATCATCTGCGAGACCTATCGCAAGACTGAGCACAAGCGGGTGATGCCTTACGCTCCGTAACGGGTAATCACTGTGGGAGCGAGCTTGCTCGCGATAGCGGTGTGTCAGCTTGCATTGATGTTGAATGTAGAGAGGCGTGGGTTGGTGTGTATATCCGTTGCTGCGTAACGACGGCTGGCGGTTTCGCCCTTACGGCGAGTCACTTTCGAAAAGCCCGGAAGCCGGCCCAGTCGAAAGTAACCAAAGCGCTTCTGCCCCACCACTCGGCACCTCGCCTAGGCTCGGTGTGCCCGAACGAAGGCATTGCTCCGTGGGCCCGCCGCGAAGGGCCATCCATGGCCCAGCGCGGCTATCCCGGCATCCATGCCGGGATGCCCACTGCGCAATGCCTGCGTTCGGCCAGCGTGGTTTAACGGGGCGTCCAGATCAAGATCCAAAGCAAAGCAAAGCAAAGCAAGGCAAGAGCAAGAGCAAGAGCAAGAGCAAGAGCGGGGCATGCCGGCATCTATGTGGCTGAGCCACCGCTATCGCGAGCAAGCTCGCTCCCACATTGGATCTTCCGTAGACACAATATTTATGTGCATCCAGAGCCCCCTGTGGGAGCGAGCCTGCTCGCGAAGAGGCCGGCACATCCAACATCTTCATTGACTGGGACACCGTCATCGCGAGCAAGCTTTGCTCCCACAGATCTAATGGGTGTACGACCGCAAGAACCAGGTCGGCTACTAGGCCGCCTCGTGGAGGACGTTGATCTCGGGCGCCCCGTTAACCACGCTGGCTGAACGAAGGTGTTGCGCAGTGGGCAACCCGGCATGGATGCCGGGTTAGCCGCGATGGGCCATGGATGGCCCTTCGCGGCGGCCCACGGAGCAATGCCTTCGTTCAGGCATGCCGAGCCTAGGCGAGGCACCAAGTGGTGGGGCAGGAGCGCTTTGGTTACTTTCGCGCTTTTCGAAAGTGACCCGCTGTAAGAGCGGAACCATAAGCCGCCATTACGCAAAAAACGGATATACACCCCAAAGCAACTAAACACCGAGCTTTCTAAAAAGACAAAAAACGGCGCTTCCCATTTCTGAAAGAAGCGCCGCTTTTTTTGTGCCTGAAGCTGATTACTTCAGAGTAACGGTGCCTTTCATCATCGAGATGTGGCCCGGGAACGAGCAGAAGAAGCCGTACTTCTCGGAGGCATTGAGCTTCGACACATCGAAGGTCACTGAGTCGGTTTCCTTGGCACCAATGAGCTTGGTGTGGGCGATGATGCGTGCATCACCTTCCGGCAGGTAGTTCTTGTCGATGCCTGCTGCCAAACCAGCCGTGGCAATCGGCTGCATGTCAGCCTCTTTGCTCAGTACCCAGTTATGGCCCATGACGTTTTTCGGCAAGTTGCCCGAGTGAGTCAGCTCAACGGTGAACGTCTTGCAGCTCTTGTCGATCTCGATGGCCTTGGTGTTGAAGGACATCTGGTCGGTCGAGTCGATGGTGGTCTTGCACTCCGCTGCCATCAGTTGGCTGCTGGCCAGCGTCAACAGGGATACTGCAACAAGTTTGGCAAACATCGTGAATCTCCAAGGCATGGTTAACAAAAATCCGTCAAAGGGGAAGACTGCCTGAATTTCAGACAAGTTCCTATGACCTGAATCAAAGATTGTATACAACTTAAGGCTATCAGCCTGATGGACACAATCAACCAGCCAGAGGGATGACACCGCTCTATGATCAGCCTCACCACCTCTCGGGAGCGCCCATCATGAACGTCAACAGCCTGTTATGCAGCTTGCTCGCCGCCTACGCCTGCGGTGCCAGTGGCACCTACGAAAAACCCCAACGCGAGGTTTAATCGCTTTGCGCCACCAAGGCCAGGCTTTACTCTGGGTCGGTTACTGATCATGGAGTAAAGCATGTCCATCGCGTCTGTTTGTGTATTTTGCGGCGCCAGCACCGGCACCGATCCAGCGTATCGTGAAGCGGCGCAGGCCCTGGGTCGAGCATTGGCGGAACGAAAATTGACCTTGGTCTACGGCGGTGGCGCCGTCGGCCTGATGGGGATCGTCGCCGATGCGGCCCTGGCGGCCGGCGGCGAGGTCATCGGCATCATCCCGCAAAGCCTCAAGGACAAGGAAATCGGCCACAGCGGCCTGACCCGTCTGGAAGTGGTGGACGGCATGCACGCCCGCAAGGCGCGCATGGCCGAACTCAGCGATGCCTTCATCGCCCTGCCCGGCGGCCTCGGCACGCTGGAGGAGTTGTTCGAGGTCTGGACCTGGGGCCAGCTCGGCTACCACGGCAAACCGCTGGGGCTGCTGGAAGTGAACGGCTTCTACAGCAAGCTCACCGCTTTTCTCGATCATATCGTCGGCGAAGGCTTCGTCCGCACGCCCCATCGTGACATGCTGCAAGTGAGCGAATCAGCGCAGGACCTGCTCGATGCGCTGGACGAATGGCAACCGTCAGTGCAGCCAAAGTGGGCCGAACAAAAACCCAGCTAACGGCTCGGCCCCGATACAGGGCAGAATATGCGCCGCTCAACCTCACCTTCGACCCCAGAGGATCGCCCATGGCCAAACCCAATTATTCCTTCGCCAAACGTCAGAGAGACTTGGCCAAGGAGCAGAAGAAAGAGGAAAAGCTGCAGCGCAAGAAAGCCACAGCTGAAGAAGAAGCCGCACTGACCCCGGATACCGAAGGCGAAGTAGCAGCAGAAGATGATGTTGATGCACCGAAAGATCAGGCACCCGAGGCCTGATACCCCCAGGGCCCGATGATCCGATCCGGCCCCCCGGTTTTGTGTCCAGGGCCGGCAGTCCCACTGCCGGCCCTCACAATCCCAGCGCTTTGATAATCGACAGGCGATAGCCTGTAGGCAGGTTCACCGGTAATTGGTCCGGCTCGAACAACCCGATCTGCTTGTGCTCATGGCTGATCATCGGCACGAAACCGCCCAGCAACTGGCAGCGGTACGTGGAAATGAAGACGTGCTTGCCGGGAATGACCTCGAACAAGTACGAATCCAGCGGCTCCCCCACGCGCACCTCAACCGCCAGTTCCTCATCGATCTCCCGTGCCAGGCATTGCGGCGCCGTTTCGCCCAGCTCGATCCGTCCGCCGGGCAGTTCCCATTCGTCCCGTTCGTTGAGCATCAGCACGACCAGGCCCTCGGGAGATTGAAGCACGCCTTTGATGGAAACCGGGAACATGAAGAGGCCTCGTGGTTAATGTTTTACCTGTGGCGAGGGAGCTTGCTCCCGCTCGGTTGCGCAGCAACCGCCAAGAACCTGGGGGCCGCTGCGCGCCCCAGCGGGAGCAAGCTCCCTCGCCACAGGTATTTTCACTGGACAGCTGGGTCATGACTCCAGCGGCATCACCGTCACCCGCACCTCAGGATCATGATTGCCGCCCCCCAGGATCACCCCCCGCAGCGGCGACACATCGGAAAAGTCCCGCCCCCAGGCCAGGGTGATGTGTTCCAGGGCCGGCTGTACGTTGTTGGTCGGGTCGAAGTCCACCCAACCCAACACCGGGCAATACACCGAAACCCAGGCATGGGACGCATCGGCGCCAATCAGCCGTGGCTGGCCGGGTGGCGGCTGGGTCAGCAGGTAGCCGCTGACGTAACGCGCCGCCAGACCGCGCGAGCGCACGCAGGCCAGCATCAGATGGGCAAAGTCCTGGCATACGCCCCGCCGCCGCTCCAGCACCTCCACCAGCGGCGTCGCCACCTGAGTCGCCTCGGCATCGAAGGTGAACTCTTCGAAGATCTTCTCCATCAGCGCTCGAACGCCAACCATCAGCGGTCGCCCCGGCGGGAAGCAACTTTCGGAAAACTCGACGAAGCTGCGCTTGAGGTGCACATACGGCGACTCGAAACGATAACGGCACGCCTCCAGCAATGGTGCCGCCAGTGGCCGGCCACTGTAGCTCAGCGCGTTGCAGGTCGATTCCCAGGCCGGGGACAGGTCGAAATCCAGCGCGGGGCGCGCCAGCACTTCGACGCTCAAGCGAGCATTGACCAGCAGCTCGTCATGGGGCCGTTCGAAGGCCAGTCGGGTCAGCGGGTTGCCGAACACATCCAGCTCATCGCGACGGGTCGTCGGCTCCGGGCTGATCAGCAACTGCTGTTCGGTGCAACGCTGCCAGTCACAGGCGCGCGGCCACAGATGGGCAAGCTGCTGGGCCAGGGACACCGGGCTGTCGTAGTGGTAATGGGTGTCGTGGAGAATCTGGTAACGAGCGCTCATCAGACAGACACCGTGCGTTGGCTGACGTCATCGACGTGGGCGAAATGACGCAAGGCCAGGCGATCGGACACCTGTCCACCGACATCGGCCACTTCCTGCAACAGGTCGGCCAGCCCATCAAGTGCTGCGCGCAGGCTGGCTTCGCCAAACAGGGGATTTTCCAGGCAACGCAAGTCAAAGCGAGAAAGACGCGTCACCAATTCGGGCAAGGCCGTTTCCTTCGGTGCGCCAAAATCGTCGTTCAGGCGTTTGAGCGTGCGGGCCACCAGCTTTAACTGGAAAAGCACCGCGTGAGGGTTCTGTTCGTCCAGCAACAACAGGTCCAGCACCGGGATCAGTTGCGCCACCGCCAAGTAGCGCGAACGGTAGGTGATGCTGCTGTTGCCCAGTTCCAGCAGCCACTCCAGCCCGGCCTGGTCGAACACTGCATCGCTGCGCAAAAACGCCGCCAGGCTGCTGCTGAGGAACTGCAAGCGTTCCAGGCGTCGGCCAATCATCAAGAAGCGCCAGCCCTCGTCGCGGGTCATGTCGTCCAAGGCAAAACCAGACAACGCCGCCAGGGACATCACTAGCCGATTGAGAAAATCCAGCAACTCACCGAAATCCGGCTCCTCGGTTTCCAGCTCCATCGCTTCGCGCTGCAACTCCACCAGCGCCTGCCAGTTCTCCCGGGACAGCTTGCCGCGAACCTGCGAGGCCGCCCACTGCAAGCGCTGCAAGTTGGAGCGCAGGCTGAACGACCAGTCGTCCCCCAACAGCGCCGCCAGCAAACGCTCATGCAGCTCGCCCTCTTCAGGCAGCAGCATCAGGCTTTCACCCAGGGACACCGCCGACTGCAGGGCCTGCGGGTCATCGCCATCGACATAACGCCCCAGCATGATCCGCAGCAGCCGCGCGCTGTCGTCGCAACGCTCGCAGTAGCGGCCGAACCAGAACAGGTTTTCCACCACCCGTGAAGGCAGGTACGGATCGCGTCGAACCAGGTCGTGGACCCCCACGGTTCGCTGGGCCTTCCATTGTTCACCGCCGGGCGCCTGCTCGCCCAGCACCCAGGTGTCCTTGCTGGCGCCACCACGTTGCATCGACACCACTTCGGCGTCGGCCTCGGCGGCCACGCGGGTCAGGCCACCCGACAGCACCCGATAATCATCCTTCCCGGACACGGCATACACGCGCATGCCGATGGCCCGAGGCTGGATGTGCCCGTCTTCGGCCTGCCAGACCGGGGCCTGGGACAGTTGCGCCAACTCCTGGGCGACATAGGCATAGGGCCGAGCCTGCATGCGCGCCGCCAGTTGGCCACGCTGCGCCTCGTTAAGATCACGACCGAACACCGGGGTGAAGCTTTGGGAAGGAAACGCCGGCTTGATCAACAGTTGCGGAAGTTTTTCCAGGGCCTGGGCCAGCACCGGCGGCTCACCGCACCACCAGGTGGCGATGGACGGCAGTATCAATTCCTCACCGAACAGATACTGGTTGATCTTCGGCAGGAACCCCAACAGGCCCGGTGACTCCAGCACGCCGCTGCCCAGGGCATTGGCCACCAGCACCCGGCCCTGACGCACCGCTTCCAACAACCCCGGCACGCCGAGGGCTGAATCGGTACGCAGCTCCAGGGGGTCGCAGAAATCGTCGTCGAGCCGGCGCATGATGGCGTGGACCCGGCGCAGGCCACTGAGGGTCTTGAGGTAGACCGTGGCGTCCCGCACGGTCAGGTCGCCTCCCTCTACCAGCGGATAGCCTAGCTGGCGCGCCAGATAAAGATGTTCGAAATAACTTTCGTTGAACCGCCCCGGCGTCAACAGCACCACCAGCGGCGACTCACCGTCGCTGGGGGCCTGTCGTGCCAGGGTTTCTTGCAAGGTGCGGAAGAACCCCGACAAGTGCCGCACCTTCAAGTCGCGATACAAATCGGGGAAGGCGCGGGAAACGATCATGCGATTTTCCAGCGCATAACCGGCCCCCGAAGGCGCCTGGGTCCGATCCGCCGTGACCCACCAGCGGCCATCGGGCGTGCGCGCCAGATCCACCGCATACAAGTGCAGGAAGCTGCCGTCCGGCGGCGCGATGCCCTGGCAGGGCCAAAGGAAATTGTTGTGCCCGAACACCAGCTCTGCCGGCAACAGCCCTTCGCTGATCAGCCGCTGTGGCCCATACAGGTCGGCCAGCACCGCATTGAGCAGCCGCGCACGCTGGGCGATCCCGGCCGACAGGTGCTTCCATTCCTGCGGGTCGATCACGTGGGGCAGCAAGTCCAGCTCCCACGGCCGGTCGGCGCCCTTCGGATCGGCGTAGACGTTATAGGTGACACCGTTTTCCTGGATCTGCCGAGCCAGCAGCGCCTGTCGCTGGATCAGGTGAGCCGGCGTGCTGCGCTGCAACTGATCGAACAACCGCCGCCAGTGCGGACGCACCGCACCGTTGTCGTCCAACAGTTCGTGATAGGTGCCCGTCGTCAGCGGGTAACGGTCAAGCAGGTCAGGCATGGAAAGCTCGGCAGACGGCAATAAAAGGTGAGACTAGCGCAAGCGCATGACGCCCGGATAGGTGTGTTTGTGTTGGATCCGGCCTGGGTCTTCAGACTGCAATCATTGTGGCGAGGGGATTTATCCCCGCTGGGCTGCGCAGCAGCCCCCAAACCAGGCAACTCGGTGTGCCAGGAAGATTGAGCTAACTGCTTTAGGGCTGCTGCGCAGCCCAGCGGGGATAAATCCCCTCGCCACAAGGGCCACCTAGCGCTTTAACGCTCCTGGAAAACGTCGCAGATCGAGCGTGAGCGGAAACTCGTCATCCATGGCCAGGCTGGGTATCGGAAGTTTCCCAGGCGTGTGTCCGAGCCGGAAGAAACGCGCCATCCGCCGACTTTCGGCCTCGTTGGCATTCACCGGCAGGCTGTCGTAGTTGCGCCCGCCCGGATGGGCCACGTGATACTGGCAGCCGCCCACGGAACGTTGCATCCAGGTGTCGAGCAAATCGAAGACCAGCGGCGCATGCACCGGGATGGTCGGTTGCAGGCAGTTGGCCGGTTGCCAGGCGCGGAAACGCACCCCGGCGACGAACTCGCCGACCCGACCAGTGGGTTGCAAGGGCACCGGCACACCATTGCAGGTCAGCAGGTAGCGTTGCGGCGCCAGGCCGCTGAGCTTGACCTGCAAGCGCTCCAGGGAAGAATCCACATAACGCACGGTACCACCCACCGCGCCCTCTTCCCCCAGCACATGCCAAGGCTCGAGGGCTTGGCGCAATTGCAGTTCGATACCGCTGACCGCGTAATCGCCCACCTTGGGGAAGCGGAACTCCAGGTGCGCGGCGAACCACTCGGCCCGCAGCGGGTAGCCGGCGGCGTTCAGCTCATGGATGACGTCGGCAAAATCCTGCTCGATAAAGTGCGGCAACAGGAAACGGTCATGCAGCTCGGTGCCCCAGCGCGCCAGTTTCGCCGGCGCATAAGGCTCGCGCCAGAACCGCGCCACCAGCGCCCGCAGCAGTAATTGCTGGGCCAGGCTCATGCGGGCGTGGGGTGGCATCTCGAAAGCACGCAACTCCAACAGACCGAGACGCCCCGTGGCGCCGTCTGGCGAATAGAGCTTGTCGATGCAGAATTCGGCACGGTGCGTATTGCCGGTCACGTCGATCAACAGGTTGCGCAACAGGCGATCGACCAACCACGGCGGGCACTCCTCGCCGGGTTGCGGCATTTGCGCGAAAGCGATTTCCAGTTCGTACAACGCGTCATTGCGCGCCTCGTCCACGCGAGGCGCCTGGGAGGTCGGGCCGATGAACAATCCGGAAAACAGGTAGGACAACGACGGGTGGTTATGCCAGTAACTGATCAGGCTGCGCAGCAGGTCGGGACGCCGCAGAAACGGTGAGTCAGCCGGTGTCGCGCCACCCAGTACGAAATGGTTACCGCCGCCGGTGCCCGTATGCCGGCCATCGATCATGAATTTCTCGGTGGTCAGTCGGGTCTGTCGCGCTTCTTCGTATAGAAATTCAGTGCGCTCGACCAACTCATCCCAGGTGGCCGAAGGTTGCACGTTGACCTCGATCACACCCGGGTCAGGGGTAATGCGAAAATTGCCCAGGCGCGGGTCGCTCGGCGGCTCGTAGCCTTCCAACAGCACCGGACAGTGCAGCTCCTCAGCCGTCGCCTCGATGGCAATGACCAGTTCCAGGTAATCCTCGACCCGCTCCAGTGGCGGCATGAACAGGTACAGCCGGCCATCGCGGGCCTCGGCACAGAAGGCGGTGCGGGTCAGCCAGTCGGCGGATTTGTCGATCTCCGGGACACGCTCCTGCTCGGCCGCCGGCTCGCCGTGACGCGCCAGTTGCTCGGTGCCGGGCAGCTCGGGCAAGTCCTGGTTCGGGTCGGTGGGGTGGATGAACGGGTATTCGGCCGCCGTCACCCAAGGCTGCGACGCCAGTGGCAAGCGATAACCCAGGGGCGAATCCCCCGGCACCAGGCGGCAGTGGTTGTCGCGCAGGTACCAGCGACCGCTTTGCCATTGATCGCCCTTGGCGGTGCGGGCCAGCGGCAGGACCTGGCCGATGACCTTGTCCAGGCCCTGGCTGAAGACCTTGCGCAGCCGTGCACGCTCCAGGGCGTCCTCCAGGCGTGGGTCCTCGGCCGTGACATTCGAAGGCAATGCACCTTCGCGCCAGAGGTAATAGAAGTTGTCTTCGTAGGCCGGAAACACAAACCGCGCAGGAATTTTCAAACGCTCGGCAACGCTCGCCAGGAAACGCCCAGCCAGTTCGCCATCGGCGCCGTAGTCCTCCTGCTCGTCGGCGATCAACGCGCTGTTGTGCCAGATCGGCACCCCGTCGCGCCGCCAATAGCAGTTGAGCGACCAGCGCGGCAATTGTTCGCCGGGGTACCACTTGCCCTGGCCGAAATGCACCAGCCCCTTGGGCGCATAGTGATTGCGCATGCGCTGGAACAGCTCGGCGGAGAGCCTGCGTTTATCAGGCCCGAGTGCCGCGGTGTTCCACTCGGCACCGTCCGGGTCATCGATGGAGACAAAGGTCGGTTCGCCACCCATGGTCAGGCGCACGTCGCCCTCCAACAGGTCGGCATCGATCTGGCGCCCCAGCGCCTGGATCGCCAGCCACTGTGCGTCGGTGTAAGGCTTGGTCACCCGCGGCGCTTCCCAGACCCGCTCGACGGACATTTCGTGGCTGAACTCACACTCGCAAGGCTCCACCAAACCACTGATCGGTGCCGCCGAGGACGGATCGGGACTGCACGCCAACGGGATGTGGCCTTCACCGGCGAACAACCCGGACGTTGCATCCAGGCCGATCCAGCCCGCACCGGGCAGGTAGACCTCGCACCAGGCATGCAAATCGGTGAAATCCACGTCAGTGCCGGACGGGCCATCGAGGCTTTTCACATCGGCGGTCAACTGGATCAGGTAACCGGAAACGAAACGCGCGGCCAAGCCGAGGTTGCGCAACAGCTGCACCAACAACCAGGCCGAGTCGCGACAGGAACCGGACGCGTGCTCCAGGGTATGCTCCGGGGTCTGCACGCCGGGTTCCATGCGGATCAGGTAGTTGATGTCTTCGCTCAGGCGCTGGTTGAGCGCCACCAAAAAATCCACCGCGGGCAACGGCGTCCGGTCGATGCCGTCCAGATAGGCCTGGAACCTCGGCGTCAGCGGCAGGGTTTCCAGGTAAGGCGCCAGCTCCTTGCGCTCGTCGGCCGCGTAGGCGAACGGAATCTTTTCGGCGTAGGGCTCGAGGAAGAAGTCGAACGGATTGAACACCGCCATTTCCGCCAACAGATCGACCTCGATCCGCATCTCCCGGGTTTTCTCGGGAAACACCAACCGCGCCAGGTAATTGCCCTGGGGGTCTTGCTGCCAGTTGATGAAATGCTGCTCGGGCGAAACCTTCAGCGCATAGGAAAGAATGCGCGTGCGGCTGTGGGCCGCCGGGCGCAGGCGAACGATCTGCGGGCCGAGTTCGACGGCGCGGTCGTAGCGGTAATGCGTGACGTGATGCAATGCGACATGGATCGACACGACGTGCCTCCTGCGAGCCTGGGCGTTATCGAAAGCGGCGCAAGACTTATGCCATGCAGGCAGGCCGGACACTTTCTTTGTCTACTCAAGGCAGTAGAGCACTAAAAACGCGCGCTGCTCGCATTCGTGTGCAAAGAGGCGCACATAAATGTGGCGCAGAGGTAGCGAATCGACTCAGCGGCGCGTGCGTGGGGTCTTGGCAGCCTGGATGATGAGTTCGCGTTGGCGGCGGATTTCTACCAGTTTGCGGCGCATCTCACGATGGCGCTTACTATTGAGCAACAACAACCCCAACAACGGCAGCACCACAGCGAAGAGGTAGACGCCTTGATGCGGCCGGTAGGCAAACATCGGCAACGCCGCAACCAGACATGTCAGGAAATAACCCGTCACCAACCAGGCCGCCCAAGTGCGCCCGCGAGCAATCAAGAGGTTGCCCACGACCAGAACGATCACCAGGGCCAAAGTGCCGAGCCCGACATAGTCGGTCCTGGCTGACGGCTCCAGGGCACGCCAATAAGTGGTCCCAGCCAACACAAGCAGCGTGGACCCGGAAAAGCATCCCAGCAGGATCGTCCCCATGAAAACTGGAAAGTAACGGGCGAGAAATGATTTCAGCGATCCGCCACCGATCATTCCGTGAACTCCTCATATAGGCCGACGGCCACGGTCTTCACATGGCCGCCGCCGGTATAACTGCCGATAACGCCCAGGGCGCCACCCAACGAGTCCTTGATCTGAGTCAGGGTCGCGTGGCGGATTTCAGCGGAAGAATAACGTTTGGGCACGGCCCCCGCGCGTTGCTGCAACTTGAGTAGCTTCGCCGTCAGGCTCGGGTCCTTGAGCGTTAACAGCTCTTTGGTCAGCTTGCTTCGCTCTTGCCGATTCAGGCCCTTGAGCAACTGATACCAACTCTTTCCAGTGCCGGCCGCTTTGTTGGCCTTGAGCAGCCGGACAGTCGTCAGCGCCGAGCCACCGACACCCACCAGGGAAACCCCGTCAAGGATCGGCGACACTATGTTGTACCAGTCCGCGTCATTCATCTCATCGTTGCCGGTCGGATTGGTCAGCTCATTGGCCACCCGCATCCCGCCAATGACGCATTGCGCGGTGCTGGCCGTCGCGGCAGCGGCGCCCAGGGCAACGACAAAGGCGCTTGCCCCCGCCGTAAAGGGCACGGCGACGCTTCCACTGAACACCACCACCCAACCAATCACAGCGGCGACACAGGACAAGCCGGCATTGGTTGCTTCAAGCCCAAGCTTGGACTCGCGCGGGCTGCTTTTTACCTGATCGATGAATTGCTGCGGTGCGATGTATTTTTTCGCCTCGCGCAGAATGATGCGCTTGGGCGCGATGCTGCAAATCGGCTTGAATTCGCGTAGGACCACTACGTTGAACTCAGCATCGATGTACACCACGCCCGCACCGACAATGCCCGGATCGGCATCAATGGCGGCGAACAGCCGTGGCAGGTTGATTTGGCTTTCAATGCGGCGGCGGGCCATCATCTGGGAGATGCTGTTGTCCATGCCGATGCCGGGTAACGGAGTGCTCATATGAATCGTCCTTGAGAATCGGAGGGTGATACTTTATCCACACTGAACCTTGTGGCGAGGGGATTTATCCCCGCTGGGTTGCGAAGCAGCCCCAAAAAGGCTTAACGCAAACAGACTGCCCCGCCGAGGCGGAAGGTTTTAGGGCCGCTTCGCAGCCCAGCGGGGATAAATCCCCTCGCCACAAAGGCTACGCGTCCGCCATTGCGCGATAAGGCGGGCGCCACGATAACAAACGGCCAGTACTCTCGCTAGAAAGCAAAACGCCAGCACTTAGGCTGGCGTTTTACGAGGCGGCAGGGCAATCAGCGTGGCACGACAGGCTTGCGCGCCGGTTTCGGGCCCTTGCCCTTGGCGGCGTCCTTGCGTTCCTTGGCAGCCTGTTGGTTGCGGGCGAATGCCGCGGCCTTGGCTTGCTCGCGCTTGTCCCATGCGTTGCCACCATCGCTGGCGCGCGGTGGCAGGCCGGTGTGCTGGGTCAGGATCTTGGTGGTTTCCTTGCCCACCTTGTGG
Source organism: Pseudomonas sp. Lb2C2 (assembly GCF_052112205.1). Taxonomy (NCBI): domain Bacteria; kingdom Pseudomonadati; phylum Pseudomonadota; class Gammaproteobacteria; order Pseudomonadales; family Pseudomonadaceae; genus Pseudomonas; species Pseudomonas sp. Lb2C2. The sequence continues at coordinate 124,724 of NZ_JAUTYW010000006.1, forward strand.
CTGCCGGCTGGCGTCGAGTTCTTGCGACGGGCGCTCTGGTAGCTGTCGGTGGCCGGCTGGTGCAACGGAATCAATTGGTTCTTGCCCGGCCCGATCAGGTCGGCGCGGCCCATGCGGGTCAGCGCTTCGCGCAGCATCGGCCAACCCTTGGGGTCGTGATAACGCAGGAAGGCCTTGTGCAGGCGGCGCTGCTCCTCGCTCTTGACGATGGTCACCGCGTCACTCTTGTAGGTGACCTTGCGCAGCGGGTTCTTGCCCGAGTGGTACATGGCGGTCGCCGTGGCCATCGGCGACGGATAGAACGCCTGCACCTGGTCGGCACGGAAACCGTTGCCCTTGAGCCACAGCGCCAGGTTCATCATGTCTTCGTCGGTGGTGCCCGGGTGGGCGGCGATGAAGTACGGAATCAGGTACTGCTCTTTCCCGGCTTCCTTGGTGTACTTCTCGAACATCCGCTTGAATTTGTCATAGCTGCCGATGCCCGGCTTCATCATCTGGTTGAGCGGGCCTTCCTCGGTATGCTCCGGAGCGATCTTCAGGTAACCGCCGACGTGGTGGGTCACCAGTTCCTTGACGTACTCCGGCGACTCGACCGCCAGGTCGTAACGCAGGCCGGAGGCAATCAGGATCTTCTTCACCCCAGGCAAGGCCCGGGCGCTGCGGTACAGCTGGATCAACGAAGAATGGTCGGTGTTCAGGTTCGGGCAGATGCCGGGGAACACGCACGATGGCTTGCGGCACGCGGATTCGATTTCCGGGCTCTTGCAGGCAATGCGATACATGTTCGCGGTCGGGCCGCCGAGGTCGGAAATGACTCCGGTGAAGCCCGGGACCTTGTCGCGGATCTCTTCGATCTCGCGAATGATCGACTCTTCGGAACGGTTCTGGATGATCCGGCCTTCGTGCTCGGTGATCGAGCAGAACGTGCAGCCGCCAAAGCAGCCACGCATGATGTTCACCGAGAAACGGATCATCTCGTAGGCCGGGATCTTCTCCTTGCCGTACGCCGGATGGGGAACACGTGCGTAAGGCATGCCAAACACGTAGTCCATTTCTTCGGTGGTCATCGGAATGGGCGGCGGGTTGAACCAGACATCGACTTCGCCGTGCTTCTGCACCAGGGCACGGGCATTGCCTGGGTTGGTTTCCAGGTGAAGCACGCGGTTGGCGTGAGCGTAGAGCACCGCGTCGCCACGAACCTTTTCCACCGATGGCAGACGAATCACGGTTTTGTCGCGGGTCATTTTCGGGCTCGCCAGGATCTGTACGACCTTGGCTTCGCTCGGGTCTTCGACCGGCCCCTTCTCCTGCTCGATGGCGCAGGCTTGAGTGTCCTGGGTATTGACGTACGGGTTGATGATCTTGTCGATCTTGCCTGGGCGGTCGATGCGCGTGGAATCGACTTCGTACCAGTCTTTCGGCGTATCACGACGGATGAAGGCCGTACCGCGTACATCGGTAATGTCTTCGATCTTGTGGCCGTAGGACAGGCGCTGGGCGACTTCGACGATCGCCCGCTCAGCGTTGCCGTAAAGCAGGATATCGGCGCAGGCGTCGATCAGGATCGAGTTGCGGACCCGGTCCTGCCAGTAATCGTAGTGAGCGATACGACGCAGCGACGCTTCGATACCGCCAAGCACGATCGGGACATGCTTGTAGGCTTCCTTGCAGCGCTGGCTGTAGACCAGGCTCGCACGGTCCGGCCGCTTGCCCGCCATGCCGCCCGGGGTGTAGGCGTCATCGGAGCGAATTTTCTTGTCGGCGGTGTAGCGGTTGATCATCGAATCCATGTTGCCGGCCGCGACGCCGAAAAACAGGTTGGGCTCGCCAAGCTTCATGAAGTCGTCTTTGGACTGCCAGTTCGGCTGGGCAATGATCCCGACACGAAAGCCCTGGGCTTCCAGCAAACGGCCAATGATCGCCATGCCGAACGACGGGTGATCGACGTAGGCATCACCGGTCACGATGATGATGTCGCACGAATCCCAGCCGAGCTGATCCATCTCCTCCCTGCTCATGGGCAGGAACGGCGCCGGGCCGAAACATTCGGCCCAGTACTTGGGATAGTCAAATAACGGCTTGGCTGCTTGCATGTCGATGACCGGTATAAAAGATGAAAAATCGCGGGCGCGGAATATAGCACAAAAAATAACCAATTCCGACGACTATGGTCGGAAATTGGTGGCCCCCCTGTTATTCGTCGTCGTCAAAATTGTAGCTACCCGGCGCCAGGTTCTCGAACCGGGTGTACTTACCGATGAACGCCAGGCGGATAAAGCCGATCGGGCCGTTCCGCTGTTTGCCGATGATGATTTCGGCGATGCCCTTGTGCTCCGTCTCGGGGTGATACACCTCGTCGCGGTACACGAACATGATGACGTCGGCGTCCTGCTCGATCGCTCCGGATTCCCGCAAGTCGGAGTTCACCGGACGCTTGTTGGGGCGCTGTTCCAGGGAACGGTTCAACTGGGAAAGAGCTACCACCGGGCAGTTGAATTCCTTGGCCAGGGCCTTGAGGGAACGGGAGATTTCGGAAATCTCGTTGGTCCGGTTGTCGCCGCTGGAACCGGGGATCTGCATCAGTTGCAGGTAGTCGATCATGATCAACCCGACCTCACCGTGCTCACGCACCAGGCGACGGGTCCGAGCGCGCATTTCCGATGGGCTGATACCGGCCGTATCGTCGATGAACAGCTTGCGGTCGTTGAGCAGGTTGACCGCCGAAGTCAGGCGTGGCCAGTCGTCGTCTTCCAGTTGGCCGGAACGAACCTTGGTCTGGTCGATACGCCCCAGGGACGAGAGCATACGCATGATCAGCGATTCACCTGGCATCTCGAGGGAGTACACCAACACCGCCTTTTCGCTGCGTAGCACGGCGTTTTCCACCAGGTTCATCGCAAAGGTGGTTTTCCCCATGGACGGACGGCCGGCGACGATGATCAGGTCGGACGGCTGCAGGCCGCTGGTCTTCTCGTCGAGGTCGGTGTAGCCGGTGGACAGGCCGGTAATGGCGTTGTCGGTGTTGAACAAGGTGTCGATGCGGTCGATGGCCTTGGTCAGCAGGTCGTTGACGCTGACCGGGCCACCGGTTTTCGGGCGGGCCTCGGCGATCTGGAAGATCTGCCGTTCGGCTTCGTCAAGGATCTCGGCGGCGGTGCGGCCTTCCGGGTTGAAGGCGCTGTCGGCGATCTCGGTACTGATGCCGATCAATTGGCGCAAGGTCGCCCGTTCGCGCACGATCTGCGCGTAAGCCTTGATGTTGGCGACAGACGGCGTGTTTTTCGCCAGCTCACCCAAGTAACCGAGCCCGCCGACCTGGGATGTCTGGCCTTCCTTGTCCAATTGCTCGGCCAGGGTCACGACGTCGATCGGCATGTTCTGATCGGCCAACTTGGCGATCGCACGGAAAATCAGCCGGTGGTCATGCCGGTAGAAATCGCCATCGGAGACTTGATCAAGCACGCGTTCCCAGGCGTTGTTGTCCAGCATCAGGCCACCGAGCACGGCTTGTTCGGCCTCGATGGAATGCGGAGGCACCTTCAGGGCAGCGGTTTGCAGATCGTATTGCTCGGGAGCGGTGATTTCGTTCATGGCCACTTCTGGTTATGAAAATCAGGAATTGCAGAAAGACAAAGGGCACGACCTGTAAACAGGATCGTGCCCGATGTTACCGGCAAGCACCCGAGGGTGCCAACCGACAGGTGTTGCTTAAGCTGCTACCACGACAACGCGTACGGTGGCTTCAACTTCGGCGTGCAGGTGCACGGCTACGTCGAATTCACCTACGTTGCGGATGGTGCCGTTCGGCAGACGAACTTCGCTTTTCGCAACTTCAACGCCGGAGGCGGTCAGTGCGTCAGCGATGTCGTGAGTACCGATCGAACCGAACAGCTTGCCTTCGTCGCCAGCGGTGGCAGTGATGGTCACTTCCAGCTCGGCCAGTTGGGCAGCACGGCTTTCAGCCGAGGTTTTACGGTCTGCGGCAGCTTTTTCCAGCTCAGCACGACGCTCTTCGAACGCAGCCAGGTTGGCAGCGGTCGCAGCGGTAGCTTTGCCGTAAGGCAGCAGGTAGTTACGACCGTAGCCGGCCTTAACGTTTACTTTGTCACCCAGGTTGCCCAGGTTGGTGACTTTTTCCAGAAGGATCAGTTGCATGTGAAAATCCTCTAACTTTTAACCTTCACCGTTCGCGTTGTCGGCGTCTTTCGGCGCCATACGACCGCGAAAATCAATCAGGCTGTCGACGATGGCCAAGACCACCAGCAACGGATAGATCAGTTGCATGAACAGCAACAACGTGACGTACAACCCCACCAGCCAGAACCTGGCCAGTCGCTTTTGCGCCACCAGCCCATGAATCAGGGCCAGGGCGGCAAAGACCAGCGGTACACTGCACAACGGCGTGAGCATCGCCATCTGCGGACCGAAGTTCGGCCCCAGTAGCATGCCCGCCAACAGCAACATCGCCAGCCCAAGCGGGAAACGGATGGCGCGAAACTCGCGACCAAAACCACCCGGGTTGTACAACAACGCCTGCCAGTAGCGCCCGATAACCAGGCTCAGCACACTGACGATTTGCAACAAGGCCGCAATCAGTCCGGTCAGGACGGGGGCGATCAGGGACGCGAAACGCGCCTGCTCTTCTACCGACATCTGCTGGTAGAGATCACCGAGCGCCTCGGGCAGGATTTTTATCAAAGCCTGCGACAGCATCTCGATCTGGGGTGCGAAAGCCACCCCGAGCACCACTGAAAACACCACACCTATCGCTATGCTGACCAGCAGCACGCGGTTCCAGGATTCGCTAGCGCGCAACACCAACGCCAGCGCCGAAGTCCCCAGCAGTACCATGACTGCACGCGGGTCCGCGGAATACAGCCACCAGAGCAAGGCCGGCAGCAGTCCTAGAGCAAGAACGCCCAAGGCGTCCCTCAATCCGCGCCGCAGGAGTACAAGACTCCCGGCGGCAGCACCCAACCAATACAACAACGGCAATGCCGCGCATCCAGCCACTACCAGAGTGGCCTGCATACGACCGCGCATGATGAACTCAGCTAAGGCGCGCATGCATTCAATCCCTTACTACTCGTCGACTGCCCGGTCTCAGCGGCCGTGGCTGTCGGTGTAGGCCAGCAGGGCCAGGAAGCGGGCGCGCTTGATAGCGGTGGCCAGCTGACGCTGATAACGAGCTTTGGTACCGGTGATACGGCTTGGAACGATTTTGCCGGTCTCGGATACGTAGGCTTTCAGAGTGTTGAGATCTTTGTAATCGATCTCTTTCACGTCTTCAGCGGTGAAGCGGCAGAATTTACGACGACGGAAGAAACGTGCCATGTGATTGGCTCCTTAAAAGGTCCGTGGATTACTCGTCAGCGTTATCGCTGTTGTCGCTGTCGCTATCGCTGTCATCGCCATCGGCGCTGTCAGAGTGCTCAGGACGGTCGCGACGCTCACGGCGCTCACTGCGGTTTTCTTCAGCCTTGAGCATCTCGGATTGGCCGGTGACGGCTTCTTCGCGACGGATGACCAGGTTACGGATCACTGCATCGTTGTAGCGGAAGTTGTCTTCCAGCTCGGCCAGGGCCTTGCCAGTGCACTCAACGTTCAGCATCACGTAGTGAGCCTTGTGAACATTGTTGATTGCGTAGGCCAGTTGACGACGGCCCCAATCTTCCAGACGGTGGATTTTGCCGCCGTCTTCTTCGATCAGCTTGGTGTAACGCTCAACCATGCCGCCGACTTGCTCGCTTTGATCCGGGTGGACCAAAAAGATGATTTCGTAATGACGCATGAATGCTCCTTACGGGTTGTAGCCTGCCGCTCAAAAACGGTCAGACAAGGAGTGAATGACACTTATGGACTTGTGGACGCTAGACACATAAGTGCCTGCCATCACAGCAAGGGGCGCAATTGTAGAGAAGGGCCGAGGGCGGCGCAAGGCAATTGGCGATTATTTGAACAACCGCCGATCCTTGCCCTGCACAAAGCACTGTGGGAGCGAGCTTGCTCGCGATAGCGGCGTGCCAGTCGACATTTCTGGCACTGATACACCGTCATCGCGAGCAAGCTCGCTCCCACATTTGATACACGTCTGGCTCAGGCTTTTTTGGCGGAAGCCTTGACGCTGCGCTGGCGCAGCGCTTCGAACAGACACACGCCGGTCGCCACCGAGACGTTGAGGCTGCTGACGCTGCCGGCCATTGGCAACTTGACCAGGTAGTCGCAATGCTCGCGGGTCAGGCGGCGCATGCCCTTGCCTTCGGCCCCCATGATCAGGATCGTCGGGCCCGTCAAGTCCTGGTCATAGATGCTGACCTCGGCCTCACCCGCCGTGCCGACCACCCACAAGCCGCGCTGCTGGAGCTTTTCCAGGGTGCGCGCCAAGTTGGTCACCGCCACCAGCGGAATCACTTCCGCCGCGCCGCAGGCCACCTTGCGCACCACCGGCGTCAAGGTTGCCGACTTGTCTTTGGGCACGATCACCGCCAATGCACCGGCCGCATCTGCCGAACGCAGGCAAGCGCCCAGGTTGTGCGGATCGGTCACGCCATCCAGCACCAGCAACAGCGGCGCGCCTTCGGTGCGGTCGAGCAACTCGTCGAGCATCGCCTCGCCCCAGACCTGGCTCGGGCTTACGTCCGCAACCACACCCTGGTGAACGCCTTCGACCCACACGTCCATTTCACGACGCTCGGCCTGGCCGATGGCAACCTTGTTTTGGGTGGCCAGTTCGACCAGCGCTTGCACACGCGGCTCGCTGCGACCTTCTGCCAACCACACTTGCTTGACGCGTTTAGGGTGGTGACGCAGCAGTGCTTCTACGGCGTGCACGCCGTAGATTTTTTCCAGACTCATGACTTGGCCTTAGGTTTGCGCGACCCGCCGCTTTTGGCGGGGGCCGAACCCGCTTTGGGCGGGCCTTTACGGTGTTTACTTGGCTTGCTCGACGGCTTTTCCGCCCCGTGGGACTTTCCCCCAGACGCCGCTTTACCACCGCTTTTGGCTTCGTTGAGCAACTGCTGCTTCAACTCGCGGCTCTTGCGCAGTTCGGCGTTTTTCGCCGCTGCGTCGCTGGGGCGGTAGGCTTCGGGAGCCTTGTCCTTGGCAGACGAACGGCGACCAGCCCTGGCTGGCTCAGGCTCTGCGGTTTTTGCAGGAGCACCTTTACCTTTGGTCGCAGGCGCTGCGGTCTCGTTGCCACGCTTTTTACGGCCAGTCGGTGCTTCGGCGGGCTTGTCAGACATTCCGAAGTCGATCTTGCGCTCATCGAGGTCGACGCGCATGACCTGCACTTCCACGGTGTCGCCCAGACGGAAGCTGCGACCGGTGCGTTCGCCCGCCAGGCGGTGGTGCACAGGATCAAAGTGGTAGTAATCACCCGGCAAGGCGGTGACGTGCACCAAGCCCTCGACGTAGATGTCGGTCAGTTCGACAAACAAACCAAAGCCGGTCACCGCAGTGATCACGCCAGGGAACGACTCGCCCACGCGGTCTTTCATGAACTCGCACTTGAGCCAGTTCACCACGTCGCGGGTAGCTTCGTCGGCGCGGCGCTCGCTCATGGAGCACTGCTCGCCCAACTGTTCCAGGCCCGCCTCGTCGTACGGATAGATCCGCGCCTTCGGAATGGTCATGGCACCGGCGCGCTTGACGTGCGGGGTGTTCTGCTTGGAATGGATCACGCTGCGGATCGCGCGGTGCGTGAGCAAGTCCGGGTAACGGCGAATCGGCGAGGTGAAGTGGGTATACGCCTCGTAATTCAGGCCAAAGTGACCCTGGTTGTCGGCGCTGTACACCGCCTGGCTCAGGGAGCGCAGCATCACGGTCTGGATCACATGGTAATCCGGACGGTCCTTGATGCTGGCCAGCAGTGCCTGGTAGTCCTTCGGCGTCGGGCCGTCCTTGCCTTTGTGCAGGGACAGGCCGAGCTCGCCGAGGAAGGCGCGCAGTTTTTCCAGACGCTCCGGCGGCGGGCCGTCGTGCACGCGGTACAACGCAGGAATCTCGTGCTTCTTGAGGAATTCCGCGGTGGCCACGTTGGCCGCCAGCATGCACTCTTCGATCAGCTTGTGCGCATCGTTACGGGTCGTCGGGGTGATTGCGGCGATCTTGCGCTCGGAACCGAAGACAATCCGGGTTTCCTGGGTCTCGAAATCGATCGCGCCACGCACGTGACGGGCCCCCAGCAACACCTTGTACAGCGAGTACAGCTGCTTGAGGTGCGGCACCACGCCAGCGTATTCGGTACGCAGGGCCTTGGCTTCACTGGTCTTCGGCGTTTCCAGGATGGTGCTGACCTTGTTGTAGGTCAGGCGCGCCTGGGAGTGGATCACCGCTTCGTAGAACTGGTAGTCGGTCATTTCGCCGGTTTTGGAGATGGTCATCTCGCACACCATGGCCAAACGGTCGACTTTCGGGTTCAGCGAGCACAGGCCGTTGGACAGCTGCTCAGGCAGCATCGGGATCACGCGCTCAGGGAAATACACGGAGTTGCCGCGCACCTGGGCTTCGTTATCCAGGGCCGAACCGATCTTCACGTAGCTGGACACGTCGGCAATCGCGACGAACAACTTCCAGCCGCCGGAGAACAGGCGCAGCTTGCCAGGCTTGGCTTCGCAGTAGACCGCATCGTCGAAGTCGCGGGCGTCTTCACCGTCGATGGTGACGAACGGCAGATGGCGCAGGTCGATGCGTTTTTCTTTATCTTTCTCTTCAACTTCCGGCTTGAGCTTGGCGGCTTCCTTGAGCACAGCCTCGGGCCAGACGTGAGGAATGTCGTAGGTGCGCAGCGCAACGTCGATTTCCATGCCCGGCGCCATGTAGTTGCCGACCACTTCAACGATATCGCCCTGTGGCTGGAAGCGCGCAGTTGGCCAGTGGGTGATTTTCACCTCGACGAACTGACCCACCTTGGCGGCGCCATTACGGCCCGGGGTAATCAGCACTTCCTGCTGGACCTTCGGGTTATCCGGCACAACAAAACCAATACCGCCTTCTTCGAAGTAACGGCCGACGATGGATTCGTGGGCACGGGACACCACTTCGACGATCACGCCTTCGCGACGACCGCGGCGGTCCAGGCCAGACACGCGGGCCAGCGCCCGGTCGCCATCGAACACCAGGCGCATTTGCGCCGGGCTCATGAACAGGTCGTCGCTGCCGTCGTCCGGGATCAGGAAACCGAAGCCATCACGGTGGCCGGCGATGCGACCCAGGATCAAGTCAAGCTTGTCCACCGGCGCATAGGTGCCGCGCCGGGTGTAGATCAGTTGAGCGTCGCGCTCCATGGCGCGCAGACGGCGGCGCAGGGCTTCGAGTTGGTCCTCGGTGGTCAGACCGAACTCTTCGACCAACTGCTCGCGGCTAGCAGGCGAACCCCGATCGGCGAGATGCGCCAGGATCAGTTCGCGGCTAGGAATAGGGTTTTCATATTTTTCCGCTTCACGAGCGGCCTCGGGATCGAGGGACTGCCAATCGGCCATTAGAGAGTTTTCACCTTGTCTATATGCGGGTTAGTTTGGCATAGGCTTAATGAAACGGGAAATTTCAAGCATCCGATCGCTTTTCTAAAGTCATTTGGCCTGCCTTGGAAGCCCGGAAAAGCGCCGCTCGTGAAATTTAGCGGTTTTTTTCTCAGGAGGGGTTTACAGTTAAAAAGACGCTCCGTATAGTGCGCGCCATCGACGACGTACACACGATGTCGATATTGCCCAGATGGTGAAATTGGTAGACACGCCAGCTTCAGGTGCTGGTGACCGCAAGGTCGTGGAAGTTCGAGTCTTCTTCTGGGCACCAATTTCGAGCAACAGGTCAATGGCCTGCTGGCTCAACAAAAACCCGCGAAAGCGGGTTTTTGCATTTTTGCCCCCTGCAATTGCGTTTGGCAATTACTAAAACAAAAACAGGGGTTTACAGATCAAAATGCGCTCCGTATAGTGCGCCACATCAACAGCGGCAACGCTGAAGATGCTGCCCAGATGGTGAAATTGGTAGACACGCCAGCTTCAGGTGCTGGTGACCGCAAGGTCGTGGAAGTTCGAGTCTTCTTCTGGGCACCAATTCAAGCTTCAAGGTTACACCTTGAACCTCACAGAAACCCGCGAAAGCGGTTTTTTGCGTTTCCGCACGCCTAAAATTGCCCCCCCCTGTGGCGAGGGAGCTTGCTGTGGCGCCCGCCTATGCGCTGGTGCTCCTGGATGCAATGGAGGAACTGACCACCGCGCTGCTGAGCCCGACCGGGCTCAATACATTGGCAACGCCGTTTGGGCCCATACCTCGAATGTGGAGTTCGCGGCGGCGCCTTATGCGGCGCTGTTGATTCTGGTATCGGGGTTGCCGGTTTATTTGCTGACGACGCGGATGTACCTGAGCCGCTGAGACCGCCATCGCGAGCAAGCTCGCTCCCACAATTGGATCGGGGCACGGCCGGAGAGACTGGTTGGCTGTTAGGCCGCCTTCGCGGGCAGGCCCGCTCCCACAATTGGATCGGGGTATGACCGGAGAGCTAGGTCGGCTATCAGGCCGCCTCGCGAGCAAGCTTTGCTCCCACACATCTGACGGGTGTACAACCGGGAGAGCCAGGTCGGCTACTAGGCCGCCTCGTGGTGGACGTTGATCTCGGCGCCCCGTTAACCACGATGGCCGAACGCAGGCATTGTGGAGTGGGCATCCCGGCATGGATGCCGGGATAGCCGCGCTGGGCCATGGATGGCCCTTCGCGGCGGCCCACGGAGCAATGCCTTCGTTCAGGCATGCCGAGCCTAGGCGAGGCACCGAGTGGTGGGGCATGAGCGTTTTGGTTACTTTTGCGCTTCTCAAAAGTGACCCGCTGTAAGAGCGGAACCATAAGCGGCCGTTACCACAGCAATGGATATGTACTCAGTCAAGCCGCCAGATCAGGCCCGGAACTGCCCCAGACTCGCCTTCAACTGAGCCGCCAACCCATCCAGGACCTTACCGCTGGCCGTGGTCTCGACCACAGCCTGGGCCGCCTTCTCGGCCTGGGCATGGATGGTTTCCACCCGCCCACGCACCGCTTGCGCACCCTGGGCCTGATGGGCCGCGGCCTGAGTCGCCAGGCCAATGGCCGCATGCACCTGCTCGACGGACGCCTGAACCGACTGCTGCAACCGCGCACTGTCTCGCAGCACCAACAAGCCTTCGCTGGCCTGGCGCCCGGCCTGGCCGATGGCGGCCACCGCCTCGCGAGCGCCCTGCTGCAAGGCCACGATATGCGCCTGGATATCGCCCGTTGAGCTTTGGGTCTTGCTCGCCAACGCCCGCACCTCATCTGCCACCACAGCAAACCCGCGCCCGGTTTCCCCGGCACGTGCCGCCTCGATGGCCGCATTCAAGGCCAGCAAGTTGGTCTGCTCGGCAATGCCGTGGATCACCGTCAGCACCACTTCGATCTGTTCGCTCTGCTGCGCCAGCCGCTCGATCACTTTCGCCCCGGTGTCTACCTGCCCAGCCAGCGCCTCGATCAAGCTGCCGACCTTGGCCGAAGTGCGGGTGTTTTCATCGGTGGCCTGGCGGATCTCCACCACCTGCTGCAAGGCCGCCTGCATCGCCTGGCTTTCCGATTGAGCTTCATCAGCCATTTGCGACAGCGCACGCAGGCTCTCGGCCACTTCATCACGCTGCATCCCGGCCGCCGCATCGGCACCGGAGTTGCGCAAGGTCATCGCACCGATTTCCACACCGGTACGCTGAGCCACATCGCCCGCCTCGCGCACGATGGGTTGCAACTTATCCACAAAACGATTGACCGCCGAGGCCATGTCGCCGATTTCGTCCTTGCTGTTGATTTGCACGCGCTTGGTCAGGTCACCCTCGCCTGCCGCCAGGTCGTTCATGGCCGCGATCAGCAACTTCAGGCGATTGACCACCCGACGCCCCAGCACCACGGCCAGCAGGGCCAGCACACCAAAGCCCACCAGCGCCAGTCCCAGGCCGATGCGCCAGCGCAAGGTGCCTGCCGCTTCCTGCACGGTGCTGGCGGTGTTGGTCTGCATCTGTGTGGCGGTGGCCTGGGCCGACTCCAGGCGACCGCGCATGGCAGTGGCGCTGTCGGCCGCTGCCCCCTTGAGGCTGTCACCGACCAACTGGTCACCGCTGGCGATCAAGGCCAAAAAGCGTTGGTCCAGCGCCTTCAGGTCAGCTTCAACGGAAGCCGTGGAAACCCCCATCAATACCTTGCCGATCTCTACGCCGTTGGGGCTGATCGAGGCTTCGAGGTAATACACCGAGGGGTCGCTCTTCGCCGCATCCAGCACTTTGTCCAACGCCCGCTCGCCCTTGCCTTTTTCCAGCAGCGCCTTGTTGATCGGGTTTTCCCGGTTCAGGTAGCGGGTCAGGTGCTCACCATTGGCGTCATCATAGATAACGAACAGCACATTGGGATTGCGCTGGGCCCGACGGGCGAATTCGGAAAGGGTCGGTATGTCGCTGTCCCACATGGCGCGGGGCGCGACCGAGGCCAGGAGTTGCGCCATATCGTTGGCGGAATCCTTGAGCGATTGCTCGAGCGTCCTGCGCAACTGCGCCTGTTCGTCCTTCAGCCGCGTCGACAAACCGACGGTGAGGCGCTGACGAGTACTGGCAGACAAACTGTCCAGGCTCGAGGTGACCTCGCGCCCGGCCTGCTCCAGCTCGCCAGACAATTTCTGACTATCAACCCCCAGCCGGGCCCCTAGTTCGGCCTCCAACGCGGTGACCGTGCTTCGAGTCAGCGCGACGGCCACCAGCACTTGCACCAAAAGGGCGATACCCAGAGTAACGAACACAGGCCGCAACAGACGGCTTTGTAACAGTGAGAGAACGGCCGACACAGGGGAATCCCTCTACTAAACGCCATTAAATTGATGGCACTTCAAAGAAGTACTTATTATTAACGATGCATAGCAAAGGTCGTGCCGTTCGACCGGCAGAGACGACAAAGGCCCCAAACGAGGGGCCTTTGTGTTTTACATCAACGACTTATCAGGCAAACGGGTGACGCAGAACGATGGTTTCGTTGCGGTCCGGCCCCGTCGAAATAATGTCGATCGGCGCACCGACCAACTCTTCGACACGCTTGATGTAGTTGCGGGCCGCCACTGGCAGCTCTTCCAGGGTCTTGGCGCCCACGGTCGATTCAGTCCAGCCTGGCATCTGCTCGTACACAGGCTCCAGGCCGATGTAGCTGTCGGCGTCGGTCGGTGCATCGATGACGGCGCCGTCCTGGTTCTTGTAGCCCACGCAAATGTTGATGGTTTCCAGGCCGTCCAGCACGTCCAGCTTGGTCAGGCACAGGCCCGAAATGCTGTTGACGTCGATGGCGCGACGCAGGATGACGGCATCGAACCAGCCACAACGACGGGCACGGCCGGTGGTAGCACCGAACTCGTGGCCACGCTTGGCCAGGAAGGCGCCGACGTCGTCGAACAGCTCAGTCGGGAACGGACCCGAACCCACGCGAGTGGTGTAGGCCTTGGTGATACCCAGGATGTAGTCCAGGTACATCGGACCGAAACCCGAACCCGTGGCGATGCCGCCGGCGGTGGTGTTGGAGCTGGTGACGTACGGGTAGGTCCCGTGATCGATGTCCAGCAGCGAACCCTGGGCACCTTCGAACATGATGTCCTTGCCGGCGCGACGCAGCTCGTGCAGCTCGGCAGTGACGTCGAGCATCATCGGCTTGAGCAGCTCGGCGTACTCCATGCACTCGTCCAGGGTTTTCTGGAAGTCGATGGCCGGTTCTTTGTAGTAATTGACCAGGACGAAGTTGTGGTAGTCCAGCAACTCGCCCAGCTTGGCGGCGAAACGCTCACGGTGGAACAGATCACCGATGCGCAGGCCACGACGAGCCACCTTGTCTTCGTAGGCCGGGCCGATGCCGCGACCGGTGGTGCCGATCTTCAGCTCGCCACGCGCCTTTTCACGGGCCTGGTCCAGCGCGACGTGATAGGACAGGATCAGCGGGCAGGACGGGCTGATACGCAGGCGCTCGCGCACCGGTACGCCTTTTTCTTCCAGCTTGATGATTTCCCGCAGCAAGGCGTCGGGAGCAACCACCACACCGTTGCCGATCAGGCACTGGACGCCTTCGCGCAGCACGCCCGACGGAATCAGGTGCAGGACGGTTTTTTCACCGTCGATCACCAAGGTGTGACCTGCGTTGTGGCCACCCTGGTAGCGCACTACGGCGGCAGCATGTTCGGTCAGCAGATCAACGATCTTGCCTTTGCCCTCATCACCCCACTGGGTGCCCAGGACTACGACATTCTTACCCATAACACTTGTCCTCATTCGCGCAAACTTGGTGCCGGCCGCAGCCGGCAGGAAAACTCAAGAAGCCAGCGGCAATACTTGCCAAAGCCCGTTCTGCTGAATCAATTGCCGGTCGCAGTCCGCTTCACGGGCGGCGGCCAAAGGTTGTCCAGGCAAGGCCTGGACAACACGCTGACCCTCACTGCGCAACTGGCAGACTGCTTGCCAGAGTGCCGCATCCGTACTGTCAGGCATCCAGATACCGCCAGACGGTAGCTCGACTTCAGCACGCCCCAGGGTCACCAGGGTTTTCAAATCGGTAGAGAAACCGGTCGCCGGACGGGCACGACCAAAGTCGGCACCGATGTCGTCATAACGGCCGCCCTGGGCGATGGATTGACCCACGCCCGGTACGAACACAGCGAACACGACACCGGTGTGGTAGTGATAGCCGCGCAACTCACCCAGGTCGAAATACAGCGGCAACTCAGGGAAGCGCACCGACAGACGCTCGGCAATCGCCAGCAAGTCGTCCAGCGCCGCCAACACAGGCGCCGGCGCGTGGGCCAGGCGCTCACGGGCAGCGGCCAATACTTCACGTCCGCCACACAGGTCCACCAGCGCCCGCAGCATGCCCGACAGATCGGCCGGCAGACCCTCGGTCAGGCTGATGACTTCGTCGATAGCCTTGCGTTGCAGGGCATCGAACAGCTGTTGCTCCACTTCGCCGGACAAACCGGCCGCACGGGCCAGTCCGCGATAGATGCCAACATGCCCCAGGTCCATGTGGACATCCGGCACGTCAGCCAGTTGCAGCATGGCCAACATCAGGCTGATGACTTCTACGTCGCTGCTCGGGCTGGCGTCGCCATACAACTCGGCGCCCAGCTGGATCGGGCTGCGCGAAGACGACAAGGCACGCGGCTGGGCATGCAGCACACTGCCGGCGTAGCACAGGCGGCTCGGACCTTCACGGCGCAGGGTGTGGGCATCGATGCGCGCCACTTGCGGCGTGATGTCGGCCCGAAAGCCCATCTGCCGGCCCGACTGCGGGTCGATAACCTTGAAGGTGCGCAGGTCCAGGTCCTGGCCCGCACCGGTGAGCAGGGATTCCAGGTACTCGATATGCGGGGTGACGACGAACTCGTAACCCCAACTCTGGAACAGATCCAACACCTGACGACGCGCTACTTCGATACGCGCAGCTTCCGGTGGCAGTACTTCTTCGATGCCATCTGGCAGCAGCCAGCGGTCTACCGTTGCCATTACGCCATTCCCCTATGGTCCGGGCGGCCAGCTTTCGGGCTGGCCTTGAGTGAAGCAGAAAATGCCTGCGCCAGGCGCGCATCCTGGGCAAAAAACGCGCAAGAGCGACGTGACGAATGGCCCACAATCGGCCTCGCCCGGCACTTCCCTCGAAAAACCTGTCGGGTCGTTCAACCCGACGCCTGCATCTATAAACCGCAATCGAACGTGCAGACGCAAAAAAGCCGGGAATTTCCCGGCTGCCGCATCATACACACGTTTTCCCAAAGGATCACCCCGCCCGACGCTTTAGCCGCCGGGCGGAGTGTCTCAGGTCAACGTCGCATCAAGGCTTGGACTTTTCCAGGTAGTGGAAGAAGTCACTGCTTGGGTCCAGGACCAGGACGTCGGATTTGTTCGCGAAGCTTTCACGGTAGGCACGCAGGCTACGGTAGAACGCGTAGAACTCCTGATCCTGACCGTAGGCCTTGGAGTAGATCGAAGCGGCCTGGGCATCACCATCACCACGGACCTCTTCCGATTCACGATAGGCTTCGGCCAGCAACACGCGGCGTTGGCGATCGGCGTCGGCACGGATGCCTTCGGCCAGCTCGTTACCCTTGGCGCGGTGCTCGCGGGCTTCACGCTCACGCTCGGTGCTCATCCGCTCGAACACGCTGCGGTTCACTTCCTTCGGCAGGTCGATAGCCTTGACCCGGACATCGACCACTTCGATGCCCAGTTCTTTTTCCGCCATCGCATTCAGCGAACGGGTGATGTCGGCCATGAGCGCATCACGCTCACCGGAAACCACTTCATGCAGCGTGCGCTTACCGAACTGGTCACGCAGGCCCGATTCCAGACGACGGGACAGACGCTCGTCGGCGATCTGCTTCAGACCAGAGGTCGCGGTGTAGAAGCGCTCGGCATCCTTCACACGCCACTTGGCATAGGCATCCACCATCACGGCTTTCTTTTCCAGCGTCAGGAAGCGTTGCGTCGGCGCATCCAGCGTCATCAGGCGAGCGTCGAACTTGCGCACCTTGTTGACGTACGGCACCTTCACATGCAGCCCTGGCTGGACATCAGCCTGGACCACGCGACCGAATTGCAGCAACACCGCGCGCTCGGTCTGAGCCACGATGTAGAAGCAGTTCCAGGCAGCGATCGCCACGACGACACCGACAATAAGGGCGATCAGCGATTTATTGCTCATCAGCGACTCTCCCTGGTACGTGCTTGCTGTTGTTGCAGGTCCGCCGCCGCACGGGTGCCGGCCTCATTGCCGGTCGCCGTCGAGCTGGTCGGTGGCGTGCTGGTGTTGCGACCGCTCTCGACCATCTTGTCCAGCGGCAGGTACAGCAGATTGCTCTGGCCGTTCTTGTTGCCCGTCACGAGGACCTTGCTTGTGTTGCTGAAGACTTCCTGCATGGTGTCCAGGTACAGGCGCTGGCGGGTCACTTCAGGGGCCTTGCGATACTCGGCCACCAGCTTGGTGAAGCGATCAGCCTCACCCTTGGCACGGGAGACCACTTCGTCACGGTAACCGTTGGCATCCTCGATGATGCGCTGGGCCTGACCACGGGCTTCCGGCACGACACCGTTGGCATAGGTCTCGGCCTGGTTGCGCGAACGCTGCTCGTCTTCACGGGCACGGATCACGTCGTCGAAGGCTTCCTGGACCTCACGCGGGGCTGCCGCGCTCTGGACGTTGACCTGGGTGACGGTGATGCCGGTGCGATAGGTATCGAGGAACCGCTGCAGGCGCTCCTTGATTTCGCTGGCCATCAGTTCACGACCTTCAGTCAGCACCTGGTCCATGGCGGTGGAACCCACCACATGGCGCAAGGCACTCTCGGTCGCGTGCTGCAGGCTGATTTCCGGCTGGTCGACGTTCAGCACGAAGTCCTGCAGGTTGGTGATCTTGTATTGCACGGTCAGCGGCACTTCGACGATGTTCTCGTCTTCGGTCAGCATCTGGCCCTGCTTGGTGTACGCCCGCTCACGCGTGACGTTCTCCATGTACTTCTGGTCGATCGGCGGGAAATAGATGTTCAAGCCCGGGCCAACCGTCTCGTAGTACTTGCCGAAGCGCAGCACTACCGCCTGCTCCTGCTCGTCCACGACATAGACCGCGCTGTACAGCCAGACAGCCGCCAGCACGACCAGACCGATGCCGAGCAGGCCAAAACCGCCGCCCTTGCCCGGACGACCGCCTCCATCGTCACCGCGTTTTTTACCACCACCGAACAAACCGTTCAGGCTTTCCTGCAGCTTTCGGAAGGCCTCGTCGAGATCCGGCGGCCCCTTGCGGTCGCCGTTGTTACGACGTTTGCCACCCCAAGGATCCTGATTATTCGAGTTGCCACCCGGCTCATTCCAAGCCATAGCGCTCTCCATCTGATAAAGCAAAGACGCACCCACGGCGCGCCGACCAATGCTACAGAATGCCTGACACAGCTTTCTCAGGCTTTTATTGCAAAGTGTGTTGCTCGATGAATTCCATCGGTTGCAGCCCTTCGCGGCTGACCAGCCGGTTGAGCTCCGCCCGAGGCAGGCGAACAGCCAGCAGGCAGACGCCTTCGTCGTCGTGTTCCTCTTTTTGCACAGCCCCCAGCTCAAAGAACTGGGCTCGCAGCCGGGCGAAACGTTGCGGCAACTTCAGGGTGCCGACAAACAGATCGTTGCCCAACAGCTCGGCCACGGCCTGCTTGAGCAGGTCCAGGCCGCTGCCATCACGGGCCGACAGCCAGACCCGTTGCGGCTTGCCGTCGGCATCGCGCTGGATCTGCGGCTCCACACCTTCGAGCAAATCGAGTTTGTTGTATACCTCCAGGATCGGCAAGTCCTGGGCTCCGATCTCGCCCAGCACCACCATCACCTGCTCGATCTGCAGCATCCGGTCCGGCTCGGCGGCATCGATCACGTGCAGCAGCAGGTCGGAGTTGCTCGACTCTTCGAGCGTAGCCCGGAAAGCCTCGACCAGCTTGTGCGGCAGGTGACGAATGAAGCCCACAGTGTCGGCCAGCACGATCGGCCCGAGGTCGTCCAGGTCGAGCCGGCGCAGGGTCGGGTCGAGCGTGGCAAACAACTGGTCGGCGGCGTAGACGTCGGATTGGGTGACATTATTGAACAGGGTCGATTTGCCGGCGTTGGTATAGCCCACCAGTGAAACCGTCGGGATATCTGCCCGTTTGCGGCCGCGCCGCGACTGCTCGCGCTGGCTGCGGACCTTTTCCAGCCGCCCCTTGATCTGGCGCAGGCGCACCCGCAACAGGCGTCGGTCGGTTTCCAGCTGGGTTTCACCCGGGCCGCGCAGGCCAATACCGCCTTTTTGCCGCTCAAGGTGAGTCCAACCGCGAACCAGCCGCGTACTCATGTGCTCAAGCTGGGCCAGTTCGACCTGGAGCTTGCCTTCATGGGTGCGGGCGCGTTGGGCGAAAATATCGAGGATCAGCCCCGTACGGTCGATCACGCGACACTCGAAGACACGTTCGAGGTTACGTTCCTGACTGGGTGTGAGGATGTGATTGAAAATCACCAGATCGACCTGTTCGGCCTTGACCAGGTCGCGCAACTCCTCGACCTTGCCACTGCCGATCAGGAACTTGGCGGTTGGCCGATGACGCGGCACGTTGAAAAACGCGACGGTCTCGGCGCCGGCCGAAAGTGCCAATTCCTGAAACTCCTGCGGATCTTCGCGCGCCTCAGGGTCCTGTCCATCCAAGTGAACGAGAATGGCCCGTTCACCACCACCGTGGCGCTCAAAGAACAAAGGAGGCTCCTATCAGGCGTTACCCGGTTCAGCGTCACCGCCTTCGGATTCGGTTGCGCTAGGCAGACGAATTGGACGAACTGGCACGACTGTCGAGATCGCGTGCT
Organism: Pseudomonas sp. Lb2C2; assembly: GCF_052112205.1. Taxonomy (NCBI): domain Bacteria; kingdom Pseudomonadati; phylum Pseudomonadota; class Gammaproteobacteria; order Pseudomonadales; family Pseudomonadaceae; genus Pseudomonas; species Pseudomonas sp. Lb2C2. Next base: position 144,101 of record NZ_JAUTYW010000006.1, read on the forward strand.
TGTAGACCATTTGGCTGACGGTGTTTTTCAGAAGGATGACGAACTGGTCGAAAGACTCGATCGTGCCTTGCAGTTTGATCCCGTTGACCAGATAGATGGACACCCCAACTTTCTCTTTACGTAAAGTGTTCAAGTAAGGGTCTTGTAGCGAATGCCCTTTTGACATGTGCCGCACTCCTTTAAGGATCAATAATAAAAATCGGAATCAGATGGCTTGGGCCGTCACACCCCCAAGGATAGACGGCAATTGCAAGGACTCAGCTCAATATGGAGATGGTCCCAAGGTATTTCAAGGCGCGTGGCAGATTGTCGCAATCGAGACTGTCGAGCCAATGCAGGTCAGTCCAGCTGCGCAGCCAGGTGAACTGGCGTTTCGCCAATTGGCGCGTGGCAATGATCCCACGCTCCTGCATCTCGGCTGACGTCAGCTTGCCGTCCAGGTAATCCCAGACTTGTCGATAACCTACCGCACGTATAGACGGCAACCCGGCATGCAGGTCACTTCGCTCACGCAGGGCTACGACCTCGTCTATGAACCCCTGTTCCAACATTAATGTGAATCTTTGTTCAATTCGCCGATGCAGCACTTGCCGGTTCGCCGGAGCGATGGCCAGATTCGCGACAGTATAGGGCAATTGTTGCAGTCCCGAAGCGGCTGCTTCAGTACTTTGCGCAGATTGTCGCTGGCGCAGGGCGGTCATGCTCTGGCCGCTGACCCGATAAACCTCCAGGGCCCGACTGAGACGCTGTGGGTCATTGGGGTGAATACGCGCCGCCGATTCCGGGTCGATAACTGCCAATTGCTCGTGCAGGGCTTGCCAGCCAAGGCGCGCGGCCTCTTCTTCGATCTTCGCGCGCACCTCTGGATCGGCCGCCGGCATGTCCGCCAACCCCTCGACCAAGGCCTTGTAGTACAGCATCGTGCCACCCACCAGCAGCGGAATCTTGCCCCGCGCGGTGATCTCGGCCATGGCCTGGAGGGCGTCACGACGAAAATCGGCCGCCGAATAAGCCTCGGCCGGGTCGAGGATGTCGATCAGGCGATGGGGAAATTCGGCCAGCAGCGCTTTCGACGGCTTGGCGGTGCCGATGTCCATGCCCCGGTAGACCAGGGCCGAATCGACGCTGATCAACTCGCAGGGCAGGACTTTGGTCAATTCGATGGCCAGGTCGGTCTTGCCGGCGGCGGTCGGTCCCATCAGGAAAATCGCGGGGGGCAACTGGCTCATCAACGACCGCGCAGGAACAGTTTGTCCAGGTCGTCCAGGCCCAATTGGGTCCAGGTCGGCCGGCCATGGTTGCATTGGCCGCTGCGTTCGGTGTTTTCCATGTCCCGCAGCAGGCCGTTCATTTCCGGCAGGGCCAGGCGCCGGTTGGCGCGGATCGCGCCGTGGCAGGCCATGGTGCCGAGAAGTTCGTTCAGGTGCGCCTGGATGCGGTCGCTGGTACCGTACTCCATCAAGTCCGCCAGCACGTCGCTGACCAGGCGATTGGCCTCGGCCTGTTTCAACAGGGCCGGGATCTGTCGGATCGCCAGGGTTTCCGGGCCCAGGCGCTGCAATTCGAAGCCCAGGCGCTGGAACCAGGCCACATGTTCCTCGGCGCAATCGGCTTCGCGCTGGCTGACGGCCAGGGACTCGGGTACCAACAATGGCTGGCCGCTCAAGCCTTCGCTGGCCATGGCGATTTTCAGCCGCTCGTACATGATCCGCTCATGGGCGGCGTGCATGTCCACCAGGACCAGGCCCTGGGCATTTTCCGAGAGGATATAGATGCCTTTGAGTTGCGCCAGGGCATAGCCCAGAGGCGGGATATCGCCTTGGCCGTCGGGCATCGCCGCCGCTCCGGCTTCCGGCAAGGGTTTGAAGAACTCGCGATAGGCCGCCTGGGCCTCGGCTGCCGGCACGCTGGATTGCGGGCGCGGGCTGTATTGATATTGATAGCCGCTGCCAGCACCGCTCCCGGCCGTGTTATAGCTCGGCTGAGGCTGGGGTTGCTCCAGCAGTGCGTTGGCCGCCAGGCGCATTTCCCCCTGGGGCCCGAATTCGCCAGCGTCCAACCCCGTTGGCCGGACCATGCCGCCCACCGCCGCCGGCGCCGCCAGTTGATCTTCCGGGCGCACATCGCCCAAGGCGCGGTGCAGGGTGCCGTAGAGGAAGTCGTGGACCATGCGCCCGTCACGGAAGCGCACCTCGTGCTTGGTAGGGTGCACGTTGACGTCCACCACCGCCGGATCGACTTCAAAAAACAGCACGAAGGTCGGATGCCGGCCATTGAACAGCACATCGCGATACGCCTGGCGCACCGCGTGGGCCACCAGCTTGTCGCGCACCGCCCGGCCGTTCACGTAGAAATACTGCAAGTCCGCCTGGCTGCGCGAGAAGGTCGGCAACCCGACCCAACCCCACAGGTGCAGGCCATTGCGCTCCACCTCGATGGGCAAGGCCTGTTCCAGGAAACCTGCGCCGCACACCGCGCCGACACGTCGGGCGCGGGCCGCATCATCATGGGCCTCGTGCAGGCTGAGAATGGTCTTGCCGTTGTGGCGCAAATGGAACGCCACGTCAAAACGCGCCAGGGCCAGGCGCTTGATGACTTCTTGCAGATGATCGAATTCAGTCTTCTCGGCCTTGAGGAACTTGCGCCGGGCCGGGGTGTTGAAGAACAGGTCACGCACCTCCACCGAGGTGCCCACCGGATGGGCCGCAGGCTGCACGCGAGACGCCATGTCACGGCCCTCGGTCTCGACCTGCCAGGCCTGCTCGGCGTCGCGGGTGCGGGAGGTGAGGGTCAGGCGCGACACCGAACTGATGGAAGCCAGCGCCTCGCCCCGAAACCCCAGGCTCATGACCCGCTCGAGGTCTTCCAGGTCGCGGATCTTGCTGGTGGCGTGGCGCGCCAGGGCCAGCGGCAGGTCGTCGGAAGAAATACCGCCGCCGTCATCGCGCACCCGCAGTAGCTTGACGCCGCCCTGCTCGACATCCACATCAATGCGCTTGGCCCCGGAATCAAGGCTGTTTTCCAGCAGTTCCTTGATGACCGATGCTGGCCGCTCGACCACTTCACCGGCGGCGATCTGGTTCGCCAGCCGGGGGCTGAGCAGTTCGATGCGGGCGGTGCTGCCGATCACTTCGTCACTCATTGCTTGGCCGCCACTTCATTGCCCGGAATGGTCAAGGTCTGGCCAATCTTGAGCTCATCGCTCTTGAGATTGTTGGCGCTGCGCAAGGTGGCGGGCGACACCTGGTAACGCACGGCGATCATCGCCAGGGTTTCACCGGGATTGACCCGATGGTCCCTTGGGCCCTGGGCGATCTTGCCGGAGTCGCGCAGCCAGGCGATGTAGGTGCCTGGCGGTGGGTTCTGCTGGAAGAACTGCCGCACGCCACTGCTGATGGAACGGGCCAGGGCCTGCTGATGACTGGAGGACGACAGCTTGGACGCCTCGTTGGCGTTGGAGATGAAGCCGGTTTCCACCAGGATCGACGGGATATCTGGCGATTTGAGCACCATGAACCCGGCCTGCTCGACGCGCTGCTTGTGCAGCGGCGTGACGCGACCGATGTTGCTCAGGACTTTCTGGCCGACGTTCAGGCTGGAGGTCAACGAGGCGGTCATCGACAAATCGAGCAATACACCGGCAAGCATGCGGTCCTTGTCGTCGAGGCTGACGTTGCCGGCACCGCCGATCAGGTCGGAACGGTTTTCGCTGTCGGCCAGCCAACGGGCGGTTTCGGACGTGGCGCCGCGGTCGGACAGGGCAAACACCGAGGCCCCGAACGCTGCCTTCGAAGGCGCGGCATCGGCGTGGATGGAGACGAACAGGTCGGCGCCTTTCTTGCGGGCGATTTCGGTACGCCCGCGCAAGGGGATGAAGTAGTCGCCGGTACGGGTCAGTTCGGCGCGGAAGCCTTTCATGCCGTTGACCTGGCGCTGCAATTCACGGGCGATGGACAGCACCACGTCTTTTTCACGCTGCCCGCGCGAGCCCGAGGCTCCCGGGTCTTCGCCGCCGTGACCGGCGTCGATCACCACGATGATGTCGCGCTTGCCGGCCGGAGCCGGTGGCAGCTTGAGTGCAGGCTCGGGCGGGGTCACCGGCACCGCTGGCAGCGTGGCGACATTGGTCGGCGGCGGCGCAGGTGGCGCCGCATCGGCCGGGTTGTCGAACAGGTCCACCACCAGCCGATTGCCGTACTGGGCGTTGGGGGCCAGGGTGAAGCTTTTCGGGGTCACGGCTTTTTTCAGGTCGATGACCACCCGCAGGTCGGTCGGCGTACGCTGGGCCGAGCGCATCGCGGTAATCGGCGTGTTGGCGGTCGCTACGTTCAACGGCGCGCCCAGGGACGCCCCATTGATGTCGATCACCAGGCGATCCGGGGCGGTCAGGGTGAATACGCTGTGCTGCACCGGGCCCGTCAGGTCAAACACCAGCCGTGTGTTGTCCGGCGCCCGCCAGAGGCGAACGCTGTTGACCTTTGTCTCGGCCACAGCATCGACGGCCAGTGCCGTAAGCAACAGTCCTACGACAGCAACCACCGCGCGAAAGCGCATACCAAACCCCATCATCAATTAGTTTTCCAATGCCAAAGCGGCACACCACGACTCGCCACGCGAGCCTTGCGGCGTCAGTTTCAACGAACGCCCGCCGTTCTGCGCGCCAATGGTAATGGTCAGGTCGGGCTTTGGCAAAAAGCCTGCACCCTTCTGGGGCCATTCGATCAGGCACAAGGTGTCATCTTCGAAATAATCGCGGATACCGAGGAACTCCAGCTCTTCAGGATCCACCAGTCGATACAGGTCGAAATGGAAGGCGCGAATGTCGCCAATCTCATAGGGCTCGACCAGGGTGAACGTGGGGCTCTTGACGGAGCCGACGTGCCCGAGGCCGCGAATGATGCCACGCGACAGGGTGGTTTTCCCCGCGCCGAGATCGCCTTCGAGAAAAATCAGGCCGTGGCCGGCGGTGACCTGCGCGATGCGAGCGCCAAATTGTGTCATGGCTTGTTCGTCCGCCACGTACAGGGTTACTTCAGACACGGTGAATGCTCCTCCAACAACTGACGAATGGCCGGGATCAGATCGGTCGCTGCCAATCCCCGGCCCGAGCGACCGGCCTGGGCACCGGCACTGGCATGCAGCCAGACCGCCAGGCAGGCGGCCTCGAACCCCTCCATGCCCTGGGCCAGCAAGGCGCCGACCACGCCGGCCAGCACATCCCCCAGGCCCGCCGTGGCCATGGCCGGATGGCCCTGGCTGCAAACCGCCAGGCGACCGTCCGGGCTGGCAATCAGGCTACCGGCGCCCTTGAGGATCACCGTGGCGGTGTATTTCTGGCTCAATGCATGGGCCGCCGCTGGGCGATCGGCCTGCACCTGGGCTGTGGATATCTCCAACAATCGCGCCGCCTCGCCCGGGTGCGGGGTGATGACACACCGCTCAGGCAAACCAACATCGCCGCGACTCAGCAGGTTCAACGCATCGGCATCCCACACTTGCGGCAGTGACGCGTTAGCCGCCGCCGACAACAGGCTACGCCCCCAGGCGGCCTGGCCCAGGCCTGGCCCGACCACCACCACGCTGGCTTGGTGGAGCAAGCCCATCAACTGGTTCGCCGAATGGGTGCCCTGCACCATGACTTCCGGCAAACGCGTCAGCGCGGCGGATACATGCTCGCTGCGGGTCGCCATCGAAACCATGCCCGCACCGCAGCGCAGGGCACTTTCGGTGCTCATCTGGATCGCGCCGCCAAAGCCCCGGTCGCCACCGATCAACAGCACGTGACCGAACTTGCCTTTGTGGGCAGTGGCCGCGCGAGGCGTCAGGCATGGCAGATTATGGGGTAAGAGCAGTCGGGCACTGGCCGGTGCCGCTTCAACAATATCTGGATCGGCGTGCAGGTCGTTGAATACCAGCTCACCGACCCGGTCCGCCGCTTCGCCGGTAAACAGGCCCAGTTTCAGACCAATGAAGGTCACGGTCAGGTCGGCCGCTACCGCCGTGCCCAGCACCCGACCGGTGTCAGCACACAACCCCGAGGGGATATCCACCGCCGCGACCGGCAGGCCGCTGACATTGATCGTATCGATCGCTTGCACATAAGGCTCGCGCACATCGCCACTCAGCCCCGTGCCGAGCAGCGCATCCAGCAACACGCCACGCAACTCTGCCGCATCCGACCACGGCTCCATTGGCACGCCCACCGCTACAGCCTCGGCGTGGGCAATGGCGGCGTCGCCCTGCAATCGCCGGGGTTCGCCCACCGTCAGCACCCGCACCGACCAGCCGGCGCGCCGGGCCAGGGTCGCGACCAGATAGCCATCGCCAGCATTGTTGCCATGACCGGCCAGCACCGTCAGCTCGCGGGCGTCAGGCCAGCGCCGGACCATCGCTCGCCAGGTGGCGCGGGCGGCGCGCTGCATCAATTCGAAACCGGCGGTGCCGGCCGCGATCAGTTGTGCGTCGAGGGCCCGGACCTGCGCAGCGCTGTACAGCGCGTCGGGAAAATCATCTTTAGTGTGCGGCATGCGTCTTCGGGCTCCGATGTCTGGCAGAATTATACGCATCTCAGCTCTGGTTTCTCTCGCCTCATGCCTGCCATTCCCACAGACCTCCCCGCCCTCGCCCAATCCATCAAGGAGTGGGGCCGCGAGCTGGGCTTCCAGCAGGTCGGCATCAGCGGCCTGGATCTTGCCGAGCATGAGCAACACCTGCAACGCTGGCTCGATGCCGGTTACCACGGCGAAATGGACTACATGGGCGCCCATGGCAGTAAACGCTCGCACCCCGAGGAACTGGTGCCAGGTACGCTGCGGGTGGTGTCCCTGCGCATGGACTACCTGTCGGGCGATACGCACATGGCGCAAATGCTCGGCCAACCGGAGAAAGCCTACGTCTCGCGTTATGCGTTGGGCCGCGATTACCACAAATTGATCCGTAAACGTGTGCAGCAATTGGCAGAAAAAATCCAGGCGGTCATCGGCCCCTTCGGTTATCGCGCCTTCGTCGACAGCGCGCCGGTCCTGGAAAAAGCCATCGCCGAACAGGCCGGCCTGGGCTGGATCGGTAAAAACACCCTGGTGTTGAACCGCAAGGCCGGCAGCTATTTCTTCCTGAGCGAGCTGTTTGTCGACCTGCCGCTGCCGGTGGACCCGCCCCATGCCAGCGAACATTGCGGAAAATGCACCGCGTGCCTGGACATCTGTCCTACGAATGCCTTCGTCGGGCCCTACGTGCTCGATGCCCGCCGCTGCATTTCCTACCTGACCATCGAGCTGAAAAGCGCCATCCCCGAGGAACTGCGGCCGCTGATCGGCAACCGGGTGTTCGGCTGCGATGACTGCCAGATCGTCTGTCCATGGAACCGCTTCGCCCGACCGTCCGGGGAAAGCGACTTCAAACCACGGCACAACCTGGACAATGCCGGGCTGGCCGAGCTGTTCATGTGGGACGAGGCGACGTTCCTGAGCAGCACCGAAGGTTCCCCCCTGCGTCGCGCCGGATACGAGCGCTGGCTGCGCAACCTGGCGGTGGGCCTGGGTAATGCGCCGTCAACGATCCCCGTGCTGCAAGCGCTGGAGGCACGGCGCGACTATCCGTCAGAGCTGGTGCGCGAGCACGTGGAGTGGGCCCTGCGTCAACATGCCAAGCGTCAAACCTCGTCGTTGTAGACGAACTTCGGCATTTCCCAGTGAAAGCGAATCGCCAAGAGCCGCAGCAGGAAACCGCCGAACAAGGTGATGAGGATCGCCTGTTCGTTCGGCAATTGCAGGTAGACACAGAGTAGATAGCACCACGCCGCAGCAAACGAGACGCTGGCATAGAGTTCGCGACGAAATATCAGCGGAATATCGTTGCAGAAAATGTCCCGCAGGATACCGCCGAACACCCCAGTGATGACCCCGCTGACCGACGCCACCAGCATGCCATGGCCCATTTCCAGGGCCGTCATGCAGCCGATCAGGGTGAACGCCACCAAACCCACGGCGTCGAGCACCAGGAACAACGAGCGCAAATGACGCATCCAGCGCGCCAGGAACACCGTCAGCATCGCCGCCGCCGTGGTAAGCACCAGGTATTCCGGGTGCTTGACCCACGTAAGCGGGTAATGACCGAGCAGCACGTCACGCACCGAACCGCCACCCAGCGCCGTGACACAGGCGATCAGCACCACGCCGAACCAGTCCATGCCCCGACGCCCGGCAGACAAGGCGCCAGTCATGGCTTCAGCGGTGATGGCGATCAGATAGAGCATCAGCAACATGATGGCGGTCCTTACGAGAAGGCGCGCAGTCTAGCCAGTTTGGGCAGGCACCAAAAGAGGGCAGCTCCGACATGTCCAACACAGAACCCGTGGCGAGAGGGTTTGTGGGAGCAAGGCTTGCCCGCGATGAAGGCGATGCGGTCTTTCAGGGACCGAGTCGCCTGTTTCGCGAGCAAGCTTTGCTCCCACAAGCTTTGCCCCCACAAATCCCCGCGGCACAAGAGCGCCGCACGCTGGAATCAGAACTTGATGAAGTGCTTACGGTAATGCTGCAACTCGGCAATGGACTCGCGGATGTCGTCCAGGGCCAGGTGGCTACCGCCCTTCTGGAAGCTGTCGCGCACTTCTGGCGCCCAGCGCGCGGCCAGCTCCTTGAGGGTGGAGACGTCCAGGTTGCGGTAGTGGAAGTAGCTTTCCAGGGACTTCATGTGGGTGTACAGGAAGCGACGGTCCTGGCAGATGCTGTTGCCGCAGATCGGCGACTTGCCCTTGGGCACCCATTGCTCCAGGAAGGCGAGGGTCTGGGACTCGGCCTCGGCCATGCTGATCTTGCTCTCGCGCACCCGCTGGGTCAGGCCCGAGCCGCCGTGCTGGCGAGTGTTCCACTCGTCCATGCCGGCCAGGATCTCGTCGCTGTGATGGATCGCGATCACCGGGCCTTCGGCCAGGGTGTTGAGGTCGCTGTCGGTGACAATGGTGGCCATTTCGATGATGACGTCGGTGTCTGGGTTCAGACCGGTCATTTCCAGGTCGATCCAGATCAGGTTCTGCGGGTTTTGCATAGGGAAGCTCCTCGGCGTAGCCACGCAGTTTAGCCTAGGCCGGCCTTTGGGCGTGCTAAACTCGCGGCCGTTTTACCCTATTCGCTGCATTTCTTCATACGGAACACCCATGGCCAAACGCCAACTCAATCGTCGCCAAAACTGGCGCATCGAAAAGATCCAGGGCGAGCGCGCAGCTCGCGCCGCCAAACGCGAATCCAGTGCTGTCGAAGCCCTGGAGGGAGGCGACCTGGGCCCTGAACAGACCGGCCTGGTGATCGCCCACTTCGGCGTGCAGGTCGAGGTCGAGGCCCGGGAAGGCGAACTGGCCGGCCAGGTGTTCCGCTGCCACTTGCGCGCCAACCTGCCAGCGCTGGTGACGGGCGACCAGGTGGTCTGGCGTGCCGGCAATCAGGGCATCGGCGTGATCGTCGCGCAATTGCCGCGCCACACCGAGCTGTGCCGTCCGGACAGCCGGGGCCAGCTCAAGCCCGTGGCCGCCAACGTCGACATGATCGTCATCGTGTTCGCCCCGTTGCCCGAGCCCCACGCCAACCTGATCGACCGCTACCTGGTAGCCGCCGAGCACGCCGGTATCCGCCCGTTGTTGCTGCTCAACAAATTCGACCTGATCGACGAGCACAACGCCCCGGCGCTGAACGCCCTGCTGTCGGTCTATCGGGATTTGGGTTACCCAGTGCTGGAAGTCTCGGCCCATCACGGCAACGGCATGGAGCAATTGCAACAGCAACTGGACGGGCGCATCAGCGTGTTCGTCGGCCAGTCCGGCGTCGGCAAGTCGTCGCTGGTCAACAGCCTGCTGCCGGAAGTCGAGACGCGCGTCGGGCCGTTGTCCGAGCTCTCCGGCCAGGGCACTCACACCACCACAACGGCGCGGCTGTTCCACTTCCCTGGCGGCGGTGAATTGATCGACTCGCCGGGCATCCGCGAGTTCGGTCTGGGCCACGTCAGCCGGGCCGATGTGGAAGCCGGGTTCATCGAGTTCAACGAGCTGATCGGCACCTGCCGCTTCCGCGACTGCAAGCACGACCGCGAGCCTGGTTGCGCCTTGCTCAAGGCCCTGGAAGAAGGCCGCGTGCATCAGCAACGGATGAACAGCTACCGCTCGATCATCGCCAGCCTGCCGGAAAGCAGTTACTGACCTGCACGCAATATCAAGCCGATCACTCTTGTGGCGAGGGAGCTTGCTCCCGCTGGACGGCGAAGCAGGCCCCAACAGTCTCCAGCCAGACCGAGTTGCCCGGTCTTGCGACTGCTGCGCAGCCGAGCGGGAGCAAGCTCCCTCGCCACAAAGGCAAGCAAGTCACAAGTAAACAGTAGCCCACAAAAAAGCCGACACTGGTGTCGGCTTTTTTGTGGGCTACTGCGCCGGCGGTTCGGCCGGTTTCGGCGCCACGTCGTCGAACAGGTTCAAGCGCTCGCGCAACTCATGGGCCGGTACGGGTTGCTGGTCCGCCGGCAACGCGTTCGGATCGACCGCCGCGCCAGGTGTGACGGGCGAAGCAGGAGCTTCACCCGGCGCACCCTCGCCCTGGGCCGGGTCTGGCGGCAGGTCGTTGGTTTGCGAACCTTCGATGGCCTGCTGGGCCTTCTTGGTCAACACCACGATGTCGATACGCCGATTGACCGGGTTGAACGGATCCTTGCGGTCGAACAACGCCGACGACGCATAACCGACCACCCGTGCCACCTGCTCATCCGGGTAACTGCCGGCCACCAGGGCGCGACGGGCCGCGTTGGCGCGGTTGGCGGACAGTTCCCAGTTACCGAAATCGCCTTTGCCAATGAAGGGTTTGGCATCGGTATGACCGCTGATGCTGATCTTGTTCGGCACCGCCTTGATGGTGTCGGCCATGGCCAGCAGGATGTCCTCGAAATAAGGCTTCAGGCGCGCGCTCCCAGAGTCGAACATCGGCCGGTTCTCGGCGTCCATGATCTGGATGCGCAAGCCGTTCGGCGTAATCTCGAACAGAATCTGATCCTTGAACTTCTGCAGTTCAGGATTCTCTTCGACCTTGTTCTGCAATTCCTGCAGCAGCAACTCCAGGCGCTCGCGCTCGACCTGCTCGGCCATGCCTTCGACCTGCTCGGAATCCACCGTCACCTTGTCCGGCTGGGGCTGGGACTTGACCTCGGGGTTGAGGGTGTTTTCCGGCGCCAGGGTCGGCGAACCACCCAGGTCGATGATGTAGGGCGTGCCACTTTCAGAGAAACCGACCGGGTCCTTGAAGTAACCGGCGATGGCGATCTTCTGTTCCGGGGTTGCCGTGGACAGCAGCCACAGCACCAGAAAGAACGCCATCATCGCCGTGGCGAAGTCGGCGAAGGCGATTTTCCAGGCACCGCCATGGTGCCCGCCGGCAATGCGCTTGACGCGCTTGACGATGATCGGCTGGTTATTTTCCATAACTTAACGACCGCGAACCGCTTGTTCCAGCTCGGCGAAGCTAGGACGGTGCGCCGGGTACAGGACCTTGCGACCGAACTCCACCGCCAGCGATGGCGGCATTCCCGAGGCCGAGGCCACCAGGGACGCCTTGATGGCTTCGTAGACGTTGAGTTCTTCCTTGGCATCGTGGGCCAGGGAATGGGCCAGCGGACCGAAGAAACCGTACGCGGCCAAAATACCGAAGAAGGTACCTACCAGTGCCGCACCAACGTGCAGGCCGATGGATTTCTGGTCGCCATCGCCCAGGGAGGCCATGGTCACCACGATCCCCAATACCGCCGCAACGATACCGAAACCGGGCATGCCGTCGGCGATGCCGTTGACCGCGTGGGATGGGTGCTCCAGGTCTTCCTTGAGGCTGTACAGCTCCATGTCGAACAGGCCTTCGAGCTCATGGGGCGCCATGTTGCCGGACGACATGATGCGCAGGTAATCACAGATGAACGCCGTCATGCGGGCGTCCTTCAGCACCGAGGGGTACTTGGCGAAAATCGGGCTGGCGGCGGCGTCTTCGATATCGCCTTCAATCGCCATCATGCCTTCGCGGCGGCTCTTGTTGAGGATCTCATAGATCAGTCCCAGCACCTCCAGGTAGAAGGTGTGGCTGAAACGCGAACCGAACATGCTCAAGGACTTCTTGAGCACATGCCTCGTCATGTAGCCGGGGTTGGCCTGCAAAAATGCGCCAAGGGCCGCACCACCGATGATCAACACCTCGAAAGGCTGGATCAGGGCGGCAATCTTGCCATGGGAGAGTACGTATCCGCCGAGCACGCTCGCGAACACGACGATGATGCCGATAATTTTAGCCATAGATAGAAAGTACTTACTTAAGTCGGGTTCAAGGTCATATTCGGAAGCTTAAAAATCTCTTCTTCTCCTTATCGGCAAAACTGCGCCAGACTATAGGCTGTTCTGGCGAAAAGCCAATTTGCCCCGTTCCGGGCGTAGAGAATTCATACGATGATCACGTCCAGCCATGACTAACGAAACGAAGGTTCCAACACCCCGACCGACCACCCTCGAGGGCTGGGTGAAGTTGCTCAATGGCGTGCACCTGCCGGTGCCCCAGGCCAGCCATGACCTGGTCTGCAAGGCCATTGCCGACAGCCGCCGCTCGTTGCGTGACATCGCCGAACTGATGCAGGACAGCCCCGCCCTGGCCCTGAGCGTCATTCGCGAGGCCAACCATCACACTCATGGCAGCCTCGCCGAACCTGCGGAAAACCTTGAAGTGGCCATCAACCGCCTCGGCCTCAAGCGCACCGAGGAACTGCTCGCCCGCCTGCCGTCGTTGCCGGGGCACGAAATCCCCATCGCCTTGCGCCAGCTGCAATTGATCAGCCAACACGCCACGCAACAGGCCAATGGCTTTTTTGCCAGCCGCCTGGCGCGGCTATGGCAGGACATACACTGGGGCAGCCTGTTGTTTCTCTCACCGCTCTGGCCGCTGGCCCTGACTCACCCGCGGTTGCTGGGGGAATGGGAATTGCGGGTCGTCCATAAAGGCGAGCCGGCGAGCAAGGTCGAACGCGAACTGTTCGGCGTCAGCCTGCTGAAAATCTGCCTGGCGCTGGTGGAGACCTGGCGCTTGCCTATCTGGGTGATTCAGGGTTATCGCCTGCTGCTCAATGAACGCCGCGAGCTGGTGCAGGTCCTGCGCATCGCCCGGGACAGCGAGCACCCGCTGCGCCAGCAGAATCGCCTGGACGATGACCCGACCCTGCGTCGCTGGCTCAATCAACCGGCCAATACCGCGTTGCTGGCCAACGGCCTGGCACTTTCAGCGCAACATGCCTGGGACAGCCCCCACAGCGCCCGCTGGCAATACCTCACCAGTTTGTATCTGCAGATGCCGATCGATGAGGTCCAGCAACAGCTGCACCAACAAGCCGTCACCAGCGCCCGTCATGACGCCATGCCGGACCTCTGGCATCCAGCCGTAGCGTTGCTCTGGCCCTGGGGCAGCCGCCGCATCCACCCCGGCTTGCTACCTCCTCCCCCACCCAGCGCCGAAGACCTGAGCCAGTGGCGCAAGCAATGTTCCGCACTGCTGGTGGAACCGAGCCCCTTCAGCAATGCCATGCACCTGACCACCTCGGCACGGGACGTGTTGGTGGCCTGTGGCATGCGCCGGGTGATGATCCTGATGGCCGACCGCACCCAGACCAGCGTGCGCGTACACCAGACCGCGGGCCTGCCCAAAGAAGCCGCGGCCATGAGCTTTACCATCAGTCAGAGCAAAATCTTGCAGCGGTTGCTGGCCCAGCAGGCCCAGGTTCGCCTGAACCCGGACAACAACGCGCAGTTTTCGGCGCTGCTGCCACCGGGCCTGCGCAGCCTGTTCCGCGGGGAGCACCTGCTGCTGCGCTCCCTGACCTGCAATGGCCGGGTGATCATGCTGGTGGCGGTGGACCAGGGCGGCGGGCCGTTGTCGGACGTGACCGTGCAAGCCTTCGGCAAAACCGTGCAATGCATCGAAAGGGCCCTGCATACCTTTACCAACCGCGGCCGCTGAACTTGCTACAATCTTTTCCCTTTGCGCCCCTGGAGACCTCACATGCCTGACTTCTCTGGCTTGCCGTTGGTGATCGAGCCGAGCGAGCTGCTGCCGCGCCTCGACGCCCGCGAACTGATTCTGGTGGACCTGACCAGCGCCGCCCGCTACAGCACCGGCCATATCCCCGGCGCACGCTTCGTCGACCCCAAGCGTACCCAGCTCGGCCAACCGCCGGCGCCGGGCCTGCTGCCGGCCAAAGCCGACCTGGAAACCCTGTTCGGCGAGCTCGGGCACAACCCGGATGCGGTCTACGTGGTCTATGACGATGAAGGCGGCGGCTGGGCCGGGCGGTTTATCTGGCTGCTGGACGTGATCGGCCACTCGAACTACCACTACCTCGACGGCGGTTTGCTGTCGTGGCTGGACGAAGGCCTGCCGGTGTCCGTCGAAGTGCCTGCACCCGTCGCAGGCCCGGTCAGCCTGACACTGCACGAAGCGCCCACCGCCACCCGTGAGTACCTGCAAAGCCGTCTCGGTGCTGCCGACCTGGCGATCTGGGACGCTCGCGGCCCGCTGGAATACTCCGGCGAGAAAGTCGTCGCAGCCCGAGGCGGGCACATTCCCGGCGCGGTCAATTTCGAATGGACTGCCGGCATGGACCAGGCGCGCAACCTGCGCATCCGCAAGGACATGCCGCAAATCCTCGAACAATTGGGCATCACGCCTGACAAAGAAATCATCACCCACTGCCAGACTCACCACCGCTCCGGCTTCACCTACCTGGTGGCCAAGGCGCTCGGTTATCCACGGGTCAAAGGCTATGCCGGTTCCTGGGGCGAATGGGGCAACCACCCCGACACCCCCATCGAGCTTTGAAGGTTCTTAAGGACAGTTAATGAAAAACCGTTTGTTCATCCTCACTCAATACCTGCTGCCCCACCACCTGCTGTCGCGGCTGGCCGGCTGCATTGCCGAATGCCGCGTGCGCTGGTTCAAGAACGCCTTCACCGCGTGGTTTGCCAAGCGCTACCAAGTGGACACGTCCCAGGCCCTGGTGGAAGACCTGACTGCCTACGAGCACTTCAACGCCTTCTTCACCCGTGCCCTGAAAGACGGCGCGCGCCCACTGGACGAAACCCCGGGCGCGATCCTCAGTCCCGCCGACGGTGCCGTCAGCCAGCTGGGCCCGATCGAGCACGGCCGGGTCTTCCAGGCCAAGGGCCACAGTTTCAGCGTGCTGGAATTGCTCGGCGGTGATGCGGCCAACGCAGCGCCGTTCATGGGCGGCGATTTCGCCACCATCTACCTGTCCCCCAAGGACTATCACCGCGTGCACATGCCACTGGCCGGCACCCTGCGGGAGATGGTCTACATCCCCGGGCGGATTTTCTCGGTCAACCAGACCACCGCCGAAAACGTTCCGGAGCTGTTCGCCCGTAACGAGCGCGTGGCGTGCATTTTCGACACCGAACGCGGGCCGATGGCCGTGGTGCTGGTGGGCGCGATGATCGTGGCGTCCATCGAAACCGTCTGGGCCGGGCTGGTGACGCCGCCCAAGCGCGAGCTGAAAACCTTCCGTTATGACGAAGCCGCCCGTGCGCCGATTCATCTGGAAAAAGGCGCCGAACTGGGTCGCTTCAAGCTGGGTTCGACGGCCATCGTGCTGTTCGGGCCGGACCAGGTGAAATGGGCCGAAGGCCTGGTGGCCGGTTCGCCAGTACAGATGGGCCAGGGCCTGGCACGACCAAACGCCTGATTCACGCCCGCCCTTGAAGCAGACCTGTAGAAGCAGGCCTGCGAGAGTAGGAGTGTGAGAGCAAGGCCTGTGGGAGCAAGGCTTGCCCGCGATGAACGATGACGCGGTCTAAAAAACGCGGCGCCTGCATCGCGAGCAAGCTTTGCTCCCACAGCACACTCAGGCCAACACGCCGGCCTGTCAGCTGCTAGAGTTGGAACATCACGTTCATTTCCCGCCGGAGCCCGTACACGGCATGAATGAGACCAGCCCTCTCCAGCTATTGCGCGTCCTGACCCCGACACAATCACGCCTGTCGTTCTGCGATGCTACGCCAAAGGACCTCAAGCGCTGGATCGCCAACCTGCCCAAGGCCAACATCGGCGAAACAGCCCGCCTGTTGTACCAAGCCCTTGGCGAACTCAACCAACTGCTCACGCCCAGCGAAAATCGCCTGCAACTGCTCGAACTGCTGCGGCCCGAGGTGTATTACGTCTGCAAGCATCTGGAGCGGCACTTCCTGCAACAGGCCATCGTGCTGGATGATCGCTCGCGCAAGATCGTCAACCTGTGCCAGGCCCTGCAAACCCAGCTGGCGATGGGCTACAAACAGATCGTGACGCGTATCGCGTCGAAATACACCAAGGACCGGGCCCGCTTGCTGAGCACCGCGCTGCAACGGGCGATGCATGCCCTCAACGGCCCACTGCTGCGCGCCAGTCAGTTGTACAGCCCAGTGCCTGAAGGGCTGTGGCTCGATTTGCATCAGTTGTACCGGATCGCCTGCCAGCATCGACTGCAGCACCTGAGTGTGGGTGACGAACTGGCGAGCCAGGTTCATCAATTGAACCCCGAGCAAACCTATATCGTTGCCCTGTTGCTGGGAGCGTCACGCAGCAATCAACTGCGCCAGAGCCAGATCGGGCGGCTGACCGAAGTGCTCGAATCCTGGAGCCAGTGGGTCAAGTTGGATCCCGCCAGCAGCGCTGCCAGCCTGTTCGCGGTCGCTCCGCAACTGGATGTCGGGCCACGCTACCGTTCCAAGTTCCGCGCCGAACAACAGCCGACCTTGCAAGGGTTCGACCCACAGCCCCTGGTGCGCGCAATCGCCACACATCTGGAAAACCCTGCCGAGCACAGCCTGCCGGTACCGGGCGGCATGAGCGTCGATACCTTGCATCACCTGCAAGCCGCCTGGGGCGAAGCGGCCGAACGCAGTTTCCAGCGCACTGAGGGCAACGGCACGCTGACCCTGTGCGTGGGCATGAGTGCGCTGCACTACTACCTCGGCGGCGAGCGCTCTTTCAACGAGATCCTGAAAAGCCCCACCACGCGCAAGGCCCGCTTCGAGGCCTCGCCGAGCAAGACCAACGACACCTGGAGCCAGGCCTTCGACGCCGCCCCCGCTGGCGACAGCGATCTGCTGCCCTATGAAGAAATCGAGTACCCGGTCAACCCGAGCGATGACGATGGCACCAGCTCCGACAACCAGCATCACTTTCCGACCTACGACCTGCCGATCATCAACCACAGCCCTGGCGGCTATTGCCTCGGCTGGCCCAAGGAAGTGCCGGAACAACTGCAGGCCGGGGAAATGATCGGCATCCGGGACACCAGCGACCAGGCCTGGAGCGTTGCCGTGGTGCGCTGGATCCGGCAAGTGCGCAACGGCGCCATGCAAATGGGCATCGAACTGGTCGCACCGCATGCCCAGCCTTGCGGGCTGCAACTGGTCCGGGAAGAACATGAGCACGGTCACTACCTGCGCGGGCTGTTACTCCCCGAGATCAGCGCCATTGACCTCCCACCGACCATGATCGCCCCGCGCCTGCCGTTCCAGGAGGGCCAGCAGGTGTTGATCAACACCAACGGCCAGGAACGCCGCGCCGGCCTGGACCGCCGGGTCACCAGCACTCACAGTTTCAATCAGTTTGCTTATCACCCGGAAGACTCCACTGCCAACGGGGACGGCGGCGAGCAAGAAGGGAATTTTGATTCGTTGTGGAAGTCGCTGTAGGCAGCCAACGCGTAACCCTTTGTGAAGAGAGAACTCTCTGTGGGAGCAAAGCTTGCTCGCGATGCTGGCACTGCGGTTCTTTATAGACCGCGTTATCGTTTATCACGGGCAAGCCTTGCTCCCACAGCCAGATCCCCTCGCCACAAAGATTGCGACAGACTCAGAGCTGCCCGTCACGATCCCTGAAGCCCAACAGGTACAACACCCCATCGAGCCCCAAGGTTGAAATCGCCTGCCTGGCCGACTGCTTGACCAGGGGCTTGGCGCGGAACGCCACGCCCAGGCCCGCTATCGCCAGCATCGGCAAGTCGTTGGCACCGTCGCCCACGGCGATGGTCTGCTCCAGGCGCAGGCCTTCTTTTTCAGCCAGTTCACGCAGCAGGTCCGCCTTGCGCTGGGCATCGACGATCGGCTCGACGGCCACGCCAGTCACCTTGCCATCCACCACTTCCAGCTCGTTGGCGAACACATAGTCGATGCCGAGCTTGGCCTGCAACTGCTTGGCGAAGTAGGTGAAGCCGCCGGACAGGATGGCGGTCTTGTAGCCCAGGCGCTTGAGTTCGGCGAACAGCGTCTCGGCGCCTTCGGTCAGGCGCAGGGAAGCGCCAATGGAATCCAGCACGCTGACGTCCAGCCCCTTGAGCAGCGCCAGGCGCTCCTTGAAGCTGGCGCGGAAATCCAACTCGCCAGCCATGGCTCGCTCGGTGATGGCCGAGACCTTGTCGCCCACGCCGGCCGCCTTGGCCAGTTCGTCGATGACTTCGGCTTCGATCAGCGTCGAGTCCATGTCGAACACCGCCAGGCGGCGGTTACGACGGAACAACGAGTCTTCCTGGAAGGCGATGTCGACATTCAGTTCCTGGGCCACGCTGAGGAACTCGGCACGCAACGCCTGGGGATCGGCCGGTTCACCGCGCACCGAAAACTCGATGCAGCCCTTGCCCTTGTCGTCCGGGGTGTCCAGCGGCATGCGCCCGGACAGTCGGTCGATGTGGTCGATGTTCAGGTCATATTTGGCGGTGATCGAGCTGACGCGCTGCAACTGCTCGGCGGTGACCTTGCGGGTCAACAAGGTAACGATGTGGCGTTTCTTGCCCTGGCCAGCCACCCAATGCCGGTAATCGTCCTCGGACACCGGAGTGAAGCGGACCTGTTGGTCGAGCTTGTAGGCGGTAAACAGGATGTCCTTGAGCACGGACTTGCCTTGTTCGGCGTCCGGGATTTCAACCAGGATGCCGAACGACAGCGTGTCGTGGATCACCGCCTGACCGATGTCGAGAATGTTCACACCACCCTGGGCCAGAACGCCGGTAATGGCCGCAGTCAGACCCGGACGGTCGCTGCCAGTGATGTTTATCAGGACGATTTCGCGCAAGGCGCACCCCCGCAGGTGGAAAAAAACCGCATTCTACCCACATTCAGTGACCATCGGGCACCGCCAGTGCTTTGCCGGTCATGGGGCTGTCGCTATACTGCGCGTCAATTTCACGGACAAAGAGCCGAGCTCAGTGAACCGGCCCACGCCAGTCAAAACCGACAACTTCTTCCTGCTGATCTTCCGTGCACTGCGTCACCGTCGTGTGCCGATTGCATTGCGCATTGCCAGCCATAACGTGATCCTGGTCGCCCTGGCCCTGGTCATCTATGCCTGCGTGATGGGTTTGCAATTCAAGCAGGCCATGCACGAACAGGCCGATGCCCTGGGTGAAAGCCTGACCACCCAGACCGCCACGTCCGCCACCGAGCTGCTGGTGTCCAACGACATCCTCAGCCTCAATGTGCTGCTCAACAACCTGACCAAGAACAAACTGGTGGCCCACGCCGCCATCTACAGCGTGGACAACCGCATCCTCGCCGAGGCCGGCCAGCGTCCCAAGCCGGGCCTGCTGGGCGAGTCCGGCGGCATGTACCAGAGCAAGATCACCTTCCAGGACGTGACCGCCGGGCAGCTGCGCATCAGCCTGGACATGGACCAGTTCCAGCAACCGATGACCATCAGCCTGCAAAGCATGGGCATCCTCAGCGCGATACTGCTGGCGCTGGCACTGGCCTTGAGCCTGCGCCTGGGGCGACACATCTCTACGCCGCTGCTGCAATTGCGTGTCTGGCTGCGGGACATCGACGAACACACGCCAGCCACCCAGCGCCAGGACGAAATCGGCGACCTGGCCCGGCAACTGCACGCCAGCTTCGCGCCAGAACCTGAGCCGTTGCCGGAACCTGAAGAAATCGACTACGTGGACGACGATGCCGAGCCTGGCTTCGAAGTGCGTAACCTGCGCGACCCAGGGTTTGATGAAAGCCAGCCGATGCCCGCCTCCAGACCGGCACCACGCCACATGGTACGTACGGTAGAGGACGAGGACGACGACGCATTCGCCGACCTGCGTGACGAATCAGTCGATGGAGCACCTCAACCGGTCGCCAGGCCAGTCGCCTCGAACCTGCCCCAGCACAGCGCCGTACTGGCCGTGCAACTGGGCGCCCAGGACCAACTGCGCCGCCTGCCCCAGGCGCGCCTGAAGGAATTGCTCGAGCGCTACCGCGACTGCCTCGACCAGGCCGCATCGCTCTATCAGGGCGAACTGCACACCCTGAACGATGGCAGCACGCTGATGCTGTTCCACACCGAAGACAGCGGTGACGACTACCTGACCAACGCCATTTGCTGCGGTGAGTTGCTGCGCGCCTTGGGCCACCAGTTGCAGATCGAAGTCGCCGACAGCGGCATCACCCTGCAACTGCAATTGGGCCTGACCCTGGGCGATGGCTTGTTCGGCCTGAGCCAGATCGACCTGCTGCTGACCGAAACCGCCCAGGACGCCCTGGCGCTGTCGCAACACAGCCGCAACCTGCTGCTGGTGGAGCGCAAGATCAACGACGACGCCCTGATCCGCCAGCGCGCCCGCATCCGCCCCATCGCCAGCCCCGAAGGCGCGTGCTGCGTGGAGCGCTTGATGGAGCCTTATCCATCGATGCTGGAGCGGCAACTGGCACGGATGCATGAGCGCCAGGCCTGAACCTCTGCACCTGAAATGACGAAGCCCGCAGATGAGTGATTGTCTGCGGGCTTTTTTGTTGTCTGGGCCGGCCTCATCGCGAGCAAGCTCGCTCCCACGGGGCCTGTGGCCATACAGAGAACCTCCTGTGGGAGCGAGCCTGCTCGCGATAGGGCCGATACAGGCGCCGGAAAACCCAATCGGCAGAAACAACAAAGCCCGCATCAACGCGGGCTTTGTCTTGTATCCGGTCCAACCATCAGAACCTGAACACTTCCATGTCCGTGCGAATTGGCAAGGCCATGGGAATCTTGTCCTTTTCCTTTTCTACCGGCTTGGCCGGGGCAGGAGCAGCCTTGCGCGGGACTTCAGCCGCAACAGGAGGCTGGTTGGCCAAAGGCTTGAGCGACACGGACAACTGTTCGGCCAGGCGTTGCAGGAGCACGCCCTGGGCCTGGACCTGTGCCGCCGTGGTGCCGGCATGTTGCTCTTGCAGATGAACGATGCGGTTCTCACGCACCTTGCCACGACGGTCGATCAATCGCCATTGGGCATCGAGCACTGCCGGCTGGGCTTTACCCGAGTCCAGGCGGGTAATCGACAGCAGCACCTGTACATCCGGGGTGAAGCCTTGGGTCGCGGGTGCCAGCACTACACGCTGGCTGTCCAGATGCCCGGCGACCTGGCGCAGCAGCAACTGATCGATGTCAGAAGACAGGCTGCCAGCCCAACGACCATCAGTGGCGGCCTGCAGGCTGCCGTCCGGTTGGCGTTGCAACAAGGTTTCGCGTTGCAGGTAGTCGGCGATCAGGACCGGCCCCAGCAATACTGCCATGCCTGTGCTTTGCGCAGGCTGGGCCGGGGTTCCGCTGTCCAGTTGGTACAGCGACACCGGCTGGTTCATGCTGCAGCCCGCCAGGCCAAGCAGGCCGGCGAGCCACAAAATAGGAAGGCGCAGAGCAGTCATCGTTCCGTCCAGGTGGCAGCCACAAGGCTTACCACAGTGAAAAAATACTCGGTCATTATGAAGAACGCTCGGCCACGCCGGCGCTTGAAAGGGCCTATCATCCGTGAATATGCGCGCCGACTCCAGCGCGAAAGTATCGATCTGCGGCATTTAATCGCAGACCGAGCCCTCTAGTACGCCTAATTGAGGTTTTCGACGAGCAGCGCATCGACTCGCTGAAACCCCCTTGGAAGCTTGTTGCCCCGCCGACCGCGTTCACCCTTGTAATGCTCAAGATCGTCCGCCTTCAACGAAAGCGTGCGCTTGCCTGCCTGTAGCACAAGCGTGGCGCCTTCCGGCAACACTGCAATATCCGTGACATATTCCTCACGGCTGGCGACCCGTTCGCCGGAAATACCAATAATCTTGTTGCCCTTGCCTTTACCCAACTGCGGCAGGTCGCTGATCTTGAACACCAGCAACCGGCCTTCAGTGGTGACCGACGCCAGCCAGTTGTTCTCCCGATCGGCAACCGGCCGCGGCGCAATCACCTTGGCGTTGTTTGGCAGGCTCAACAAGGCCTTGCCCGCCTTGTTCTTGGCTTGCAGGTCCTCACCCTTGACCACGAACCCGTAACCTGCGTCCGATGCTATTACGTACAGTCCATCATCATCAGGCATCAGCACACATTCAAAAGTTGCACCCGGCGGTGGCGTTAAACGACCGGTCAGC
This sequence comes from Pseudomonas sp. Lb2C2, assembly GCF_052112205.1. NCBI lineage: Bacteria > Pseudomonadati > Pseudomonadota > Gammaproteobacteria > Pseudomonadales > Pseudomonadaceae > Pseudomonas > Pseudomonas sp. Lb2C2. Next base: position 166,524 of record NZ_JAUTYW010000006.1, read on the forward strand.
GGTTCGCCCTGGCCGCGAGCCGACGGCAGGGTATGCGCCGGCACCGAATAGCTGCGTCCGGTAGAGTCGACGAACACCGCAAACTGGTTGGAACGCCCGGCCGCCAAGGCCTTGAAGCCGTCCCCAGCCTTGTAGGAAAGCCCCGTCGCGTCAATATCATGACCCTTGGCGGAGCGCACCCAACCTTTTTCTGACAGCACGACGGTGACTTTCTCGTTCGGCAACAGGTCGTGTTCGGTCAGCGCCTTGGCTTCGGCACGCTCGACGATGGGCGAGCGACGGTCGTCGCCGTAGGTTTCGGCGTCCTTGAGCAGTTCGGTACGCACCAGCTTCTTGAGCTTGGCTTCGCTTCCCAGCAGGGCTTGCAGCTTGGCCTGCTCTTTGAGCAATTCATCCTGTTCGGCGCGCAGCTTCATCTCTTCCAACCGCGCCAACTGCCGCAGGCGGGTGTCGAGGATGTAGTCGGCCTGGATTTCACTCAGGGCAAAACGGGCGATCAGGCTGGCCTTGGGATGCTCCTCGGTGCGGATGATGTGGATCACTTCATCCAGGTTGAGGTAGGCAATCAGCAAGCCGTCCAACAGGTGCAGGCGGCGCTCGACCTTGTCCAGGCGGAATTGCAGGCGCCGGCGCACGGTCTTGACCCGGAACTCGAGCCATTCCACCAGCAATGCCCGCAGGTTTTTCAACTGCGGTTTGCCGTCCAGGCCAATGATGTTGATGTTGACCCGGTAGCTGGACTCCAGGTCAGTGCTGGCGAACAGGTGCTGCATCAACGCGTCGTGGTCGACCCGGCTGTTGACCGGGATAATCACGATGCGGCACGGGTTTTCGTGGTCAGATTCGTCGCGCAAGTCCGCCACTTGCGGCGCTTTCGACGGTTTTGCCTGCATCATCGCGGCAATTTGCTCCAACACCTTGGCCCCGGAGACCTGATGCGGCAGCGCCGTGACAATGATGTCGCCGTCTTCAATGTGGTACACGGCGCGCATGCGCACCGAACCGCGACCGGTCTCGTAGATTTTCAGCAGGTCGGCACGCGGCGTGATGATCTCCGCTTCGGTCGGATAGTCCGGGCCCTGGATATGTTCACAGAGCTGCTCCACCGTGGCTTTGGGCTCATCCAGCAGACGCACGCACGCCGTGGCCACTTCCCGCAGGTTGTGGGGCGGCACGTCAGTGGCCATGCCCACGGCAATGCCGGTGGTGCCATTGAGGAGAATATTCGGCAAACGTGCCGGCAAAACCAGGGGTTCGTCGAGGGTGCCGTCGAAGTTCGGCCCCCAGTCCGCAGTGCCCTGGCCCAGCTCGCTGAGCAGCACTTCGGAATAGCGCGACAACCGCGCCTCGGTGTAACGCATGGCCGCGAACGACTTGGGATCATCCGGCGCACCCCAGTTGCCCTGGCCGTCCACCAGCGTGTAGCGATAGCTGAATGGCTGGGCCATCAGCACCATGGCTTCATAGCAGGCCGAGTCGCCGTGGGGGTGGAACTTACCAAGCACGTCACCGACGGTACGCGCCGATTTCTTGTGCTTGGAATCCGCGTCCAGCCCCAGCTCACTCATGGCATAGATGATCCGCCGCTGAACCGGCTTCAAACCATCGCCGATGTGCGGCAAGGCGCGGTCCATGATCACGTACATGGAGTAATTGAGGTAGGCATTTTCGGTGAAGTCAGCCAGCGATCGGCGTTCTACGCCGTCTAAGCTGTCTGCAAGAATGTCGCTCATGCGGGCCTCATCAGTTCGTTGTCTGGCGCAGCAGCATGGTGCCGTCGCGCTGGGTAAATTCAAGTTTGTTCAGGGCGCTCATGCCCAGCAGCACTTGCGTGCCACCCAGGCCTGGTGCCACCAGGGCACGGACATCGCGCAAGACGATGTCACCCAATTGCAGCCGGTCGATGCGGGTGCGATAGCCCTCGCTCAAACCGTTGGCGGTACTCAGCGTCACGCCGAAACCTTTTTCCAGCTTGAGGCGCTCGGCCAACTCCACCGGAATCGCCACGTCGGTGGCGCCGGTGTCGAGCATGAAGTCCACCGGCTGGCCGTTGATCTGGCCGCTGGCGACAAAATGCCCCTGCGTATTGCCGACCAGCTTCACCTCGATAAAACCTTCGCCTTTTTGCGAATACACCTGGGTATTGGGATTTTGCTGACGCTGCTCCCATTGGGCAAAAAACCGCGTCGCCAGAAACAGCGCCGCACACCAGGCCAGGATCATCAGCACCCGACCGGCGCGCTTGCCTGGCAGTTGCTGGCTCATGGCGAGGCACTCCAGCCACCCTCGGGCGCGGCGAAGCGCCAGACGATTGGCCGCTGTTCACCGTCGGCCCGCGAGCCATCGTTGTTGTCCAGGCCGATCCAGGCACCCTCGGCGTCCACCACCAGCGCTTCGGCCAGCCCATAGGGCTGGGGATAACGGCGGTTATCCTGCAACGCCTCGGCGGCGAACGACCAGCAACGTTCCACCTGGGCGCTCTGCGGGTTACGCCGGCAGATCTGATAGGCATTGCGCTCCAGGGTAAACAGCTTGCCATCGAACAATGACAGGTCGGCGAAATCCCGCGAAACCGCCTTGGCCTTGGGGACCTGCGCCGGCTGCATTTCCAACCCCGCTTCGCTCAGCAACACGCAGTTGCCATCGCAGTCCCACACCGTTTGCTGGCGCTTGATCAGCAGCAGGCCGCGACGCTCGCGCTCGGTCGCCAACCACAACTGGTCACCGGCAGGATTGATTGCCAAGCCTTCGAACAACGCATTGAAATGCAACAACATGCCACTGGCGCGGGCCTGGCGGATCATTGTTGGTGCGATTTTCAACCAGGACGCCGGTCCCGCTGGTGGTACCTGCAACACCGCGGCGTGAGATTCGCTGACCACATAGCGATTACCGGCGCTGTCGCAACTGATGCCTTCAAAATCCAGCTCGCCACCGCGCAGGAACGACGCCGCCCAGGTTCGGGATTTCAAGCCCCAGGGCAAACCGCTGTCCGGCACCTTCGGCACCTCGATTTCAACCACTTCGGCTTGCCAGACCGGCGCATCGACGGGCGTGAGGCGGTAGATCCGATCATCGTCGCGATCAGACACCGTCCACATGTCGCTGCCGCACAGCGCCAGCCCCGACAAATTGCCGCCGCGCATGCCATCAACGGCATGCTCGGACAGCAGCTTCAGTTCCGATGCAGGCCCTGCGACCACAACCCCCGCCCACAGCAACAACGCCAGGGCGAAACCGTTGCGCATCAGGCCAGCACCTCGGCCAGGTTCCCTTTGGATTCAAGCCAGGATTTGCGGTCACCAGCGCGTTTCTTCGCCAGCAGCATGTCCATCATTTCCGACGTCGCTTCGAAATCATCCAGGGTCAACTGCACCAAGCGGCGCGTGTTGGGATCCATGGTGGTTTCACGCAACTGCGGCGGGTTCATCTCGCCCAGGCCCTTGAATCGGGTGACCTGCGGCTTGCCGCGTTTCTTCTCGGCCACCAGGCGATCGAGAATGCCGTCGCGCTCGGCTTCGTCCAGGGCGTAGTAGATTTCCTTGCCCAAGTCGATGCGATACAGCGGCGGCATCGCCACATAGACGTGGCCGGCATCCACCAGCGGGCGGAAATGCTGAACGAACAAGGCACAGAGCAACGTGGCGATGTGCAGGCCGTCGGAGTCGGCGTCGGCGAGGATGCAGATCTTGCCGTAGCGCAGCTGGCTCATGTCCTCGGCGCCCGGATCGACACCGATGGCCACCGCGATGTTATGCACTTCCTGGCTGGCCAGCACTTCGCTGCCGTCCACTTCCCAGGTATTGAGGATCTTGCCCCGCAGCGGCAGGATCGCCTGGAACTCCTTGTCCCGCGCCTGCTTGGCAGAGCCGCCGGCGGAGTCACCTTCCACCAGGAACAGCTCGGAACGCATCGGGTCCTGCCCGGCACAATCGGCGAGCTTGCCCGGCAATGCCGGCCCCTGGGTGATGCGCTTGCGCTCGACCTTCTTGCTGGCCTTGAGACGACGGCCGGCGTTATTGATTGCCAGCTCGGCCAGGGCCAAACCGGTTTCCGGGTTGGCGTTGAGCCACAGGCTGAACGCGTCCTTGACCACCCCGGAGACAAACGCCGCCGCTTCGCGGGACGACAGGCGTTCCTTGGTCTGGCCGGAGAATTGCGGTTCCTGCATCTTCATCGACAGCACGAAGGCGATGCGTTCCCAGACGTCTTCCGGCGCCAGCTTCACGCCACGGGGCAGCAAGTTGCGGAACTCACAGAACTCGCGCATCGCATCGAGCAACCCTTGGCGCAAGCCGTTGACGTGGGTACCGCCCTGGGCCGTGGGAATCAGGTTGACGTAGCTTTCCTGGACGCTTTCGCCGCCTTCGGGCAGCCACAACAGTGCCCAGTCCACCGCTTCCTTGTTACCGGCCAGGCTGCCGCAGAACGGCTCGTCGGGCAGGCGTTCGAAACCGTTGACCGCGTCCACCAGGTAGGAGCGCAGGCCATCTTCGTAATGCCATTCGACTTTCTCGCCGGTGGCCTTGTCCTCGAAACTGACCAGCAGCCCCGGGCACAACACAGCCTTGGCCTTGAGCACGTGCTTGAGGCGGCTGACGGAAAACTTCGGTGAGTCGAAATACTTCGGGTCCGGGGCGAAATACACGCTGGTCCCGGTGTTGCGCTTGCCGACGGTGCCGACCACTTCCAGCTCGGTGGCCTTGTAGCCGTCGGCGAAGGTCATCTGGTATTCGTTGCCGTCACGCTTGACCCGCACCCGTACCTGGGTCGACAAGGCGTTGACCACGGAAATACCCACCCCGTGCAGACCGCCGGAGAACTGGTAGTTCTTGTTGGAAAACTTGCCGCCGGCATGGAGCTTGGTGAGGATCAGCTCGACGCCCGACACACCCTCTTCGGGGTGAATGTCCACCGGCATGCCGCGGCCATCGTCGCTGACTTCCAGCGAGTGATCGGCGTGCAGGATGACCTGCACCGAACGGGCGTGCCCGGCCAAGGCTTCGTCGACACTGTTGTCGATGACTTCCTGGGCGAGGTGGTTCGGCCGACTGGTGTCGGTGTACATGCCGGGGCGCTTGCGCACCGGGTCGAGGCCCGAGAGGACTTCGATGGCGTCTGCGTTATAAGAGCTAGCGCTGGGAGTGGCCATGGGGTCTCGTCGTCAGTGTTCAATGAAAAAGGGGCGATGGGCTCACAGCGACGTGAAGTCGATCGCCTGGTACAAATCGGCGCCAATGCCGGCAAAACTCAACAGCGCCGGCAACTGCTGGGCAAACCCTTGGAAACTGTGGTCGCCGCCGGCCTGGATGCGCAAGGCACAGGCGCGGTAATACTGCTGGGCGTGGCGATAATCCAGCGTTTCGTCACCGGTTTGCAACCATACCTGAAATCGCTGCGGATCCCGGGGCGCCGGCACTTGCAGTTCGGCCAGGGCCGTGACGTGGTCGTGGGTCAATTCCCAGGTTTCGTCGGTGTACAAATTCTTCTGCGTGCCCAGGTAGCCGTCGAACATCCGATGCGGGCTGACGGCAGGGTTGATCAACAGGGCCTTGAGGCCGTGGCGCTCGGCCAAGTGAGTCGCATAGTAGCCGCCGAGCGAGCTGCCGACCAGCAGCGGGCGCCCCAGTTCTGTAATCGCCTGTTCCAACTGACCGATGGCCTGGCGGGGGTGGTGATGCAAGGCGGGCACCTGCAACTGGTCGCCCAAACCCAGGCGTGCCATCACCTCGGTCAACTGACAGGCCTTGGTCGACGCTGGGGCGCTGTTGAAGCCATGGATATAAAGGATCGAACCCGACATTGCCGACTCCCTGGGTGTTGGGCAAAAGCCGGAGTTTACAGGGAGATTGCGGTGGTTGGGGGGGATTTGACCGTGTTGTCGCCTCCTATGACCCGTCGATCTCGGCGGCTGTGGGAGCAAAGCTTGCTCGCGATGGCGGTTTGGTGTCCGACCAGGTTCTCCCAGTTGTACTTCGATCAAACTGTGGGAGCGAGCCTGCTCGCGATGGCGGCCTGACAGCCGACCAGGATTTTGTTGACCGGGTACATATCCATTGCTGCGGTAACGGCCACTTAGGGTTCCGCCCTTACACCGGCTGTGGGAGCAAAGCTTGCTCGCGAGGCGGCCTTGTAGCCGACTTGGTTCTCCCGGTTGTACTTCGATCAAACTGTGGGAGCGAGCTTGCTCGCGATAGCGGCCTGACAGCCGGGCAGGTTTTTGTTGACCGGGTACATATCCATTTCTGCGGTAACGGCCGCTTAGGGTTCCGCCCTGACGGCGGGTCACTTTCGAAAAGCGCGAAAGTAACCAAAGCGCTCCTGCCCCACCACTCGGCACCTCGCCTAGGCTCGGTGTGCCCTCACTCCGGCATTGCTCCGTGGGCCCGCCGCGAAGGGCCATCCATGGCCCAGCGCGGCTAACCCGGCATCCATGCCGGGTTGCCCACTCCACAATGCCTGCGTTCGGCCATCGTGGTTAACGGGGCGCCGAGATCAACGTCCACCACGAGGCGGCCTAGTAGCCGACCTGGTTCTTGGTGAGACCATGTTCCTCCTGTGCGAGCTTGCTCGCTTCTGCGCGTGGTGTGGTCAGGTGTGTGTATTGACGTTGTCCAGCATCCGATTCGCCAATAAAGCGCCCAGCTCGATCAGTTGCTGAATGCCAAGGGCAACATGGCGTCGCGAGCCTTTCAGGTCGAAGGCAAGGTCGCTGACCATGGCATCGGCTGAGGCCAAAGTTTCGCTGAGGTTGGCCAGCAGGCTTTCGGTGTCGACACCGTCCACGACGGTGAACAGTTGACCTGAGGGTTTTTTCTTTTTGGATTGAGGTTTGGGGTCGAGATAGTGATCGATGGCGCGCTTGGCGGCTTCATCGAGTTCTTGGGGATCGTTTTCGGGGGGATTGGGTGTGGCTTTGAACATGATGTAGCTCCTTTTACGTAGTGGAACTGCCATCTCCCGTTTCCAGGCGAGAGGGTGGCAGCTATGCACGGGCTGGAAAACCGAGTTAAAAGGCAAACCCGGTAGACTCGAAAGTCTCCCGCGCACAGCCGCCATAACGCGGAACTGAACGCTCAAAGCGCCGCAGTATCTCACGGGACTCGCTGATATGCCTTTTACTCATCGGGTTTCCAGGCCCGGCCGCTGAATTTGCAGCGACGGGAAAAGACTAGCGACAGCCCTTCCCACCCGGCAACCGCCAGAGCTCGTCGGAAAAATCTGCTGCAGCCCGGAGGATTGTCCGACCATTCCCACAATCCTGGTCGGCTGTCAGGCCGCCATCGCGAGCAAGCTCGCTCCCACACAGGTTTTGGGTCGTTTATAAGATCCGTGTCCACCGCCGATCCCTGTGGGAGCCGAGCTTGCTCGCGATAGCGGTGGGTCTGCTTGCATCAATGCTGAATGTGCCGCCGTCTTCGCGAGCAGGCTCGCTCCCACAATGGGATAGGAGTACGACCGGAAGAGCTAGGTCGGCTATCAGGCCGCCTCGCGAGCAAGCTTTGCTCCCACAGGTCCTGCTCAAACAGATCTGAGGGGTGTACGACCGGAAGAGCCAGGTCGGCTACTAGGCCGCCTCGGCGTGGACGTTGATCTCGGGCGCCCCGTTAACCACGATGGCCGAACGCAGGCATTGTGGAGTGGGCATCCCGGCATGGATGCCGGGATAGCCGCGCTGGGCCATGGATGGCCCTTCGCGGCGGGCCCACGGAGCAATGCCGGAGTGAGGGCACACCGAGCCTAAGCGAGGTGCCAAGTGGTGGGGCAGAAGCGCTTTGGTTACTTTCGCGCTTTTCGAAAGTGACCCGCCGTCAGGGCGGAACCCTAAGCAGCCGTTACCGCAGAAATGGATATGTACTCAATCAAGCCTTCGCGAGCAGGCTCGCTCCCACAATAAACAGGATCGAACTCAGTACCCGTTGGAGCCATAGTCCGGGGTAAACGCAAACCCAACCACCCGCTCAACCCCCGTCTCCAACCGCCCATCCGGCAAAAGCCTCAACCACCGATACCCCGGCGCCTGCGAGCCCACCGCAAAATCCTCACTCCCCGGCTCAAACTGAATACAAGTCGAAGGCGAAGCCAACAAACGAACCCCCTCGCGCATCCGGTCAACCTCCTGATGCACATGCCCCCACAACACCGCCCGCACCTGGGGAAACCGATCCAGCACCGCAAACAACGCCTCAGGATTACGCAACCCGATCGGCTCCATCCACACACACCCAATCGACACAGGATGATGATGCAGACACACCAGATGATGCCGCTCCGGCGCCTCACTCAAGGCATTGGCCAACAGAATCAACTGTTCCTCGGCCAAAAACCCCGGCACCGAACCAGGCACGGCAGAATCGAGCATCGTCACGCGCCAGTTGCCAATGTCCACAACCGGATCGAGCAACCTGCTCTTGACCGCCGCCTCAAGCATCACCTGCGGCTCATCATGGTTACCCGGAATCCACCGCGCCGGCGCATCGATTCGCGCAGTCAATTGCCGAAACGCCGCGTAGGACTCCAGCGTGCCGTCCTGGGACAGATCCCCGGTGGCGAGCATCAGGTCAATGTCCGGCTGCTGCTTGAGCACCAGATCAATGACCGCTCGCAAACTGTCACGGGTATTCATGCCCAGCAACGAAGCATCGGCCTCGGCGAACAAATGGCTGTCGGACAGTTGGACCAATAACGCCGCATCGGCAGTGGTCAAGCTGGATACGCTCGGCAAATCGCTCTCTCCCAGGCGCAATCACGCCGTTGCATGAAGCCGCAATTATGCTGGGGGATGATCGAAAGGGGAAACCCGCGAACCGGAACCGGTTCACAACTACCGAACGACTTCGAACTCGTGGCCCAGCGCCAGGCAATGACTCAGCCACTCACCCAGGAACAGATTCAACTGGGCCTTTTCATCCGGCTGGTGCATTGACGCATTGGGATAAGGATAGATGCCGCGAAAGCGTCGCGCATGTTCGGCGCTGACGACTTCGGCCATGCGCGCATCGTGATAGACCTGAACTTCCAGCTGCGGCACCGGCAGCCAGGGCAGGCTGTGCTCCTGGCGCACTTGCAGCGTGGTGGTGTAGGGACAGGCCTGCAGCACTTCCAGGGCCAACACGCCCAGCATCTGGTCGCCGTGGGTCACGGCGATGCGCCGAGGCGCCGGGTCGTTGCGCATGTCTGGCAACAGGCGCATCAGGCGGGCGTAGTTGGCCTCGCAGGCGGCCTGCAACCCCACCAGATCGACGCGATAGCGATCGCGCAGCTTGTTCAGGACCATAGCCCCCTCACTTCCTCGCGATTCAAGGCCAGCCATTGCAGGGCGATGATGCTCGGTGCATTGCAGATTTGTCCGTCGCGCACAGCTTGCAGGGCATCTTCGAAAGACCAGACTTTGACGCGGATATCTTCCGCCTCTTCCGCCAGGCCATGGAGCCCGCCCGCCCCCTTGCTGTCGCAACGCCCCAGGTACAAATGAACGAATTCATCGCTGCCGCCCGGAGATGGAAAATACTTGGTCATCGGCCAAAGCGCAGCGAAGGCAAGCCCAGCTTCCTCCTGCGCTTCACGATGAGCAACTTCTTCCGGTTGCTCGTCCTTGTCGATCAGGCCGGCCACCAGTTCCACCAGCCAGGGATTGCCGGTCTTGCCCATGGCGCCGACGCGAAACTGCTCGATGAGCACCACTTCATCGCGCTGCGGGTCGTAAGGCAGCACGCACACCGCGTCATGGCGCACGAACAATTCACGGCTGATTTCACGGCTCATGCCACCGGCAAACAACTCATGGCGCAGATGCACACGGTCGAGCTTGTAGAAACCCTGGAAGCAGCTCTCGCGCTTGACGATTTCCACGGCGTTCGGTGTGGCGTTGGCGAAATCGGTCATGACAATCCTCGTGTGCAGTGGATCAATACGAGGTTCCAACCTCGGCTTCGCGCCATCCTAACGCGCCCGTACCCTTTGATGCAGCCCCTTTCCACTCATCGGGATGGACGGCAGAAGGTGAAAGAACTCTAATGAGCTTAGTGGCGAACTGATTGTCCTGCTGGCAGTCGAAGCGGGTAACTTTTCGCCTTTCCCTGTTCCATGAAGGACGCCCATGTCGCTTTTCAAAACTGCCTCCGTGGCCGCCATTGCCCTGACCCTGGGCGCTTGCCAAAGCCTGTTCCAACCCAATTATCGCGCACCGCTGGAAACCACCCGTGACGCGTCGGAACAGCTGCAACAAGGTTGCGCCAGTGCCGACTGCCCGTTGGTGAACATCGATACCCTGCACTTTCCCACCGAGCCAGCCCTGGACGGCATCGTTGAAAAACGCCTGCTGCAAATGACCCGCACCACCCCGGACGCCCCGGCGGCGCCGACGCTTGCCGCCTATCGCGAGCAGTTCCTGCGCAACGCCGCCCCCCGCAACAGCAGCTATTTGCAGGCCAAGGTACGTGAGCAACATGACGGCCTGGTGATCATCGAATTGTCCAGCTACCTGGACACCGGCGGCGCTCACGGCACGCCGGGTCGCGGCTTCATCAACTATTCGCGCCAGCAACACAAGGTGCTGACGCTGTCGGACATGCTGCTGCCGGGCCAGGAAGAAGCGTTCTGGAAAGCCGCCCAGGTCGCCCACAACAGTTGGCTGATCAGCACCAAGCTGGATCAGGAACCCGAGTTCCTGAAACAGTGGTCCTTCCAGAAAACCCCACACGTGGCGCTGACCTACGGCGGGGTGATCCTCAAGTACGAAGTGAGCACCATCGCGCCGTACGCCCTGGGCCACATCGAATTGAAGATCGCTTACCCACGCCTCAATGGCATCCTCAAGCCCGAGCTGTTCCCCGGCCGTAGCTGAAAGCCCGGCCCAGCAACAGTTGCAGCAACCCTGCCAGAATCAGCGAAGGCAGGGTTGCGCCGATGTCCGGATAGAAGTTGGCCAGCAGGTGATAAGTGCTCACCCCACCCAACCAGGCCAACAGGGCCGGCCAGCGCAACGCGGCTGACACCACTTGGCTGCTGCGTTTGCGCAGGATGAAGTGGTCCACCAGCACCACGCCGAACAGCGGCGCGAACACCGAGCCGATCAGCAACAGGAAGTTCTGGTACTGCGCCAACGGTGCGAAGCAGGCGATCAAGGTGCAGAGCACGCCAATCGCCAAGGCCAGGTGCTCGACCTTCAGCCCCGACAACATGCCACTGGAAACCGCCGCCGAGTGGATGTCGGCGAAGGCGTTTTCCGACTCGTCCAGCAGAATCAGCAGCAGCGGAATGCCCAGCCCGGCGCCCGCCAAGGCCAGTAGCAACGCGTTGACTTCGCCGCTCGGCGCGAACGCCAGGGTGTAGGCCACGCCCAGGCTCATCAGCCAGAAGTTACCGATGAAGAATCCCACGGCAGTCCCGCCGAAGACATTCTTGGCGCGCTTGCCGAAACGCGAGTAGTCAGCGATCAGCGGCAGCCAGGACAGCGGCATCGCAATGGCGATATCGAATCCCACCGCCAACGGCATCGAGCCGTCGCCCGCCTGGGCCCACAGCGCGACCAGATCAGCCTTGGCGAACAGGTTCCAGGTCAGCCAGATACACGCCGCCAGCAGCAGCCAGATACCCCACTTGCGCAGGACCTTGCGCACGAACGTCAACGGCCCGCTGACCGCGAGCAGGGTCGCCAGGGCACCGAAGAACAGTGTCCACAGCAGAGGGTTGGAGCCCAGGCTGCCTTCGCTGAAGGCTCGAGCACCGAGCAGGCTGGCGGCATCACGCATGACGATGATTTCGAACGAGCCCCAGCCGATCAGTTGCAGCAGGTTCAACACCGCCGGCACGCTCGCGCCCTTGCCGCCGAGGCTGAGCTTGAGGGCCGCCATGGCCGACAGGCCGGTGTCGCTGCCGATAACGCCGACGGCCGCCAGCAGCAGGACGCCCACCAGCGTGCCAAGGAAAATCGCCAGCAACGAGCCACTCAAGCCCAGGCCCGGCGCGAGCAAGGCACCGACCTGCAAGACCATCAGGCCGATGCCCAGGGAGAACCACAGGGAAAACAGATCGCGAGCGCCGAAGACGCGCTTGTCCAGGGGGACGGCGGTGTCTGGGGAGTAGGTGCTGGGTTGGATGTTCAAGGGTTGTTATCTCAGAGGGATATTTGTTGTTCTGATGATTGCTTTCGCGAGCAAGCCCGCTCCCACAGGGGGCCTGCTGCGTACACAAATCTTGTGAACAACAGAAACCCACTGTGGGAGCGAGCTTGCTCGCGATGGGGGCGGTGAAAACACCGCCACCCTCAGCTCAAATCAGACTTTCTTGTAAAGCTGACTACCTTCCTTCTTGAACCGCTCTGCCTGCTCCGCCAGGCCCTGGGCAACGTCCACGTCCACCGCCTCGATGCGTTGGTTGGCCGCGTACTCGCGCACTTCCTGGGTGATTTTCATCGAGCAGAATTTCGGCCCGCACATCGAGCAGAAATGCGCGACCTTGGCCGAGTCCTTCGGCAGGGTTTCGTCGTGGTACGAGCGGGCGGTGTCCGGGTCCAGACCGAGGTTGAACTGGTCCTCCCAACGGAACTCGAAACGCGCCTTGCTCAAGGCGTTGTCACGGATCTGCGCGCCCGGGTGGCCCTTGGCAAGGTCGGCAGCGTGGGCGGCGATCTTGTAGGTGATGATCCCGGTCTTCACGTCATCCTTGTTCGGCAAGCCGAGGTGTTCCTTCGGCGTGACGTAGCAGAGCATGGCGCAACCGAACCAGCCGATCATCGCCGCACCGATACCGGAGGTAATGTGGTCGTAACCCGGCGCGATGTCGGTGGTCAGTGGGCCGAGGGTGTAGAACGGCGCCTCGTCGCAGCACTCGAGCTGCTTGTCCATGTTCTCTTTGATCAGTTGCATCGGCACGTGGCCGGGGCCTTCGATCATGCATTGCACGTCGTGCTTCCAGGCGATCTTGGTCAGCTCGCCGAGGGTTTCCAGCTCACCGAACTGCGCTTCGTCGTTGGCGTCGGCAATCGAGCCCGGACGCAGGCCATCACCCAGCGAGAAGCTGACGTCGTAGGCCTTCATGATTTCGCAGATGTCTTCGAAATGGGTGTAGAGGAAGTTCTCTTTGTGGTGCGCCAGGCACCACTTGGCCATGATCGAACCGCCACGGCTGACGATACCGGTGACGCGCTTGGCGGTCATCGGCACATAGCGCAGCAACACGCCGGCGTGGATGGTGAAGTAGTCGACGCCCTGCTCGGCCTGTTCGATCAGCGTGTCACGGAACAGCTCCCAGGTCAGGTCTTCAGCCACGCCGCCGACTTTTTCCAGGGCCTGGTAGATCGGCACGGTGCCGATCGGCACTGGCGAGTTGCGGATGATCCACTCGCGGGTTTCATGGATGTGCTTGCCGGTGGACAGGTCCATGACCGTGTCCGAACCCCAGCGGATGCCCCAGGTCAGCTTCGCCACTTCTTCTTCGATGGACGAACCCAGCGCACTGTTGCCGATGTTGCCGTTGATCTTCACCAGGAAGTTACGACCGATGATCATCGGTTCCAGTTCGGTGTGGTTGATGTTGGCCGGGATGATCGCGCGACCACGGGCGATTTCGTCACGCACGAATTCCGGGGTGATGACTTTCGGCACGCTGGCGCCGAAGCTGTGGCCGGCGTGTTGCTGGTCCAGCAGGCCAGCGGCGCGGGCGACTTCCAGCTTCATGTTTTCGCGGATGGCGACGTATTCCATCTCGGCGGTGATGATGCCTTTGCGCGCGTAGTGCATCTGGCTGACGTTGGCACCCGGCTTGGCGCGACGCGGGTTGTTCACATGGGCAAAGCGCAGCTTGGTCAGCTCGGGATCAGCCAGGCGTTCCTGGCCGAAGTTGGAGCTCAGGCCGGCAAGACGCTCGGTGTCGCCACGGGCCTCGATCCACGGCGAGCGCACGTCGGCCAGGCCCTGGCGCACGTCGATAACCACGTTCGGATCGGTGTACGGGCCCGAGGTGTCGTACACCACCACCGGCGCGTTGATTTCGCCGCCGAAGTCGGTGGGGGTCACGTCGAGGCTGATTTCGCGCATGGGCACGCGGATATCCGGGCGGCTGCCCTGGACATAGATTTTTTGCGAGCGGGTAAAGGGCTGAACCGATTGCTCATCGACCTTGGCCGAATCACTGAGGTTGATCGCGTTTTTTGATTTTGTCGTCATCACGGGCTCTCCAGACACACATCCAGGCAGTGGATTTTTGTCGGAGCGAACCTGTAACGAATGGACGCGTCCCTGCACGAAAGTGCGGACGCTGTGCTTGCTGCTCGAGTGCGTTCAATGGTCGAACGACATCCCGGACGAAGCACAAGAGGACTCGCCGGGTGACGAGAAATCTTGTTCCCTACGCAGGCGCTAACCTGATCAGGTTCAACGGGATCCGAAATTATTCGATCTCAGCCTCATAGCAAGGCACCCCGACAAGAACCCGGCCAGTCTAGACACAACCACGAGAGAACGCCATCGTCAGGGCAAAAGGCGTGATGAATGGCGCATATACAGGATTGTTGCCGCGCGCAGGCGCAACTACACTCGCTACGCCGCGCGCCACTTATGCGCACTCATTTGCGAACTAGGGATAGCCTCATGCTGCGCAAACTTTCACTGGCCCTGGCCGTGTCTTGTGCGTCCAACGCAATGGCCTGGGCCGCCGAAGCGCCCTTGACCACCAAAACCGACCTGGTGAGCGTGTATCAGGAAGCGGTGGACAACAACGCCGACCTGGCCGCTGCCCGCGCCCAGTATGGCGCCCAGAAGGAAGTGGTGCCCCAGGCTCGCGCCGGGTTGTTGCCCAACCTTTCGGCCGGCGCCGATCTGAACAACACGCGTACCGAGCTTGACCAGCCGGCGATGACCGCCAACCGCAGTTCCACGGTTTACCAGGCGACGCTGTCCCAGCCGATTTTCCGCGCCGACCGCTGGTTCCAGCTCCAGGCGGCGAAGTCCGTCGACGAACAAGCGTCGCTGCAACTGTCGGCCACTGAACAGAACATGATCCTGCAAAGCGCCGAGAGCTACTTCAACGTGCTGCGCAGCCAGGACAACCTGGCCTCGACCAAGGCCGAGGAAGCCGCGTTCAAGCGCCAACTCGACCAGTCCAACGAACGCTTCGACGTAGGCCTGTCGGACAAGACCGACGTGCTGCAATCCCAGGCAAGCTACGACACAGCACGGGCCAACCGGATCCTCGCCCAGCGCCAGGTCGAAGACGCCTTCGAAGCCTTGATCACCCTGACCAACCGCCAGTACAACTCGCTTCAGGGCATCGTCCACACCTTGCCGATCCTGCCGCCGACGCCGAACGATGCCAAGGCCTGGGTCGACACGGCGGCCAAGCAGAACCTGAACCTGCTGGCCAGCAACTACGCCGTCGATGCCGCCGAGGACACCCTGCGCCAACGCAAGGCTGGCCATGCACCGACCCTCGACGCGATAGCCCAGTATAGAAAAGGCGACAACGACGGCCTCGGTTTCACCAACCCGAGCCCCACCGGCCAGCGTTATGGCGGCGATGCCGAGCAGCGCACCATCGGCCTGCAACTGAGCATCCCGATCTACAGCGGCGGGCTGACCAGCTCCCAGGTGCGCGAGTCCTACTCGCAGCTCACCCAGACCGAACAGCAACGCGAAGGCCTGCGCCGCCAGGTGGTGGAAAACACCCGTAACCTGCACCGCGCGGTAAACACCGACGTGGAGCAGGTCCAGGCCCGGCGCCAGTCGATCATCTCCAACCAGAGCGCGGTGGAAGCCACGGAAATCGGCTACCAGGTGGGCACCCGCAACATCGTCGATGTGCTCGACGCCCAGCGTCAGCTGTACACCTCGGTGCGCAACTACAACAACGCCCGCTACGACTACATCCTCGACAACCTGCGCCTCAAGCAGGCGGCCGGGACGTTGAGCCCGGCGGACCTGCAAGACCTGTCACGCTACCTCAAGCCCGACTACAACCCCGACCGCGACTTCCTGCCGCCGGACCTGGCCCAGGCAGCAGCGGAGCAATTGCGCTCGCGGCCGGCGCAGTAGTGCACCGATCGCACTAGCAACGAGTCATTTTTGTGGTGGGGCGGCTTACCTGTGGCGAGGGAGCTTGCTCCCGCTGGCCTGCGAAGCAGGCCCAAACCAGTCACCGCGTTCTGTCAGCCAGAACTGCAGTGCCGATTTTACGGCTGCTTCGCAGCCGAGCGGGAGCAAGCTCCCTCGCCACAAAAGCTCACCCCATCAACCGCCCCAACCCCTCCAGCAACCGCTGCAACGCGCCCTGATTGGTGCGCATCACCGCAAGCCCCGCTTCGGCCATGCGCTGGGCATCGCGGGGCAGTTCGAACAGACGCTGCACCGCCAGGGCCAGGCTTTCGGCATCGTCCACTTCCGCCAGCGCACCGGCAGCGCGCAGTTGCGCGGCGATTTCGAGGAAGTTGAACAGATGCGGCCCACTGAGGACCGGTTTCGCCAGCGCCGCCGGCTCGAGCAGATTGTGCCCACCGTTGGGCACCAGGCTGCCACCGACAAACGCACTGTCGGCCAACGCGTAGAGAAACAGCAGTTCACCCATGGTGTCACCGAGCAACACCGACGTCTGAGCGGTGACCGGTTGTGCGCTGGAGCGCCGGGCGGTGGCAAAGCCTTCGCTTTCGCACAACTGGCGTACTGAATCGAAACGCTCAGGATGACGCGGCACCAGAATCAGCAACGCATCGGGATAGCTGTCGAGCAACCGACGATGGGCGGCCAACACCACTTCATCCTCGCCCTCATGAGTACTGGCGGCGATCCACACCGGGCGCTCGGTAGCCTGCCACTGGCGACGCAAGGCACTGGCGTCTTCGAGCAGTTGCGGGTCGATGGTCAGGTCGAACTTGATCGAGCCGGTGACCTCGACGGTTTCCGCCCGGGCGCCCAACTGGCGAAAACGCTCGGCTTCGGCTTCGGTCTGCACGGCGAACAGGCTCATCTCGGCGAGCATCGGCCGAGTGAGCTTGGGAAAGCGTGCATAACCCCGTGCCGAACGCTCAGACAGCCGCGCGTTGGCCAGGGCCACGGGAATGCCGCGCTTGGCACACTGGTGAATGTGGTTGGGCCACAGCTCGGTTTCCATGATCACCGCCAGGGACGGGCGAACCCGGTCGAGAAAACGCTTGGCGGCGCAAGGCAAGTCGTAAGGCAAATAGCAATGCTGGATGCGCGGCTCGCTGGCGAACAACGCCCGGATCCGCTCCGAACCGGTGGGCGTCATGCACGTGACGGTGATCGGCAGCTGTGGATAACGTTGCAGCAAGGCGCGGATCATCGGCGCGGCGGCGATGCTCTCGCCCACCGACACCGCGTGGACCCAGATGCCCCCCGGCACCATGACCGGCAGCCCCCAGGAGAACCGCTCGCCAATGCGCCGGGCATAAGCCGGCGCCTTGCGGGCCCGCAACCACAGCCGAATCGCTACCAGTGGCAGCCCCAGGTAAAACAACGCGCTATAGAGAGTTCTGTTCATGGCGGCGGAGTTTATCGGTTTTTCAGCCAATCGCCTGCAACTGCACGGCAAAACGTTCCGCCAGCCAACGGGCGGCCGGGCCCAGGGGTTCGTCGCGGCGCCAGACCAGTTCCACCACCAGGGCTGGCGGGGTCCATTCGCTGCTGAGCTCGACCATGTCGCCCAGGTACGCCGGGTATTGCACCACATGCCGAGGCAACCAGGCCCAGCCCAGGCCACTCCTCAGCCATTCGGCCAGCACATAGAAACTGTCAGCCCGCCAGACTTGCGGGCTGGCCTGCTCACTGCCGGGATAGACACTGGACTGGGTCGCCATCAACAACTGGCGGTGCCGGGCCATTTCCCGGCAGGTCACATAACCATGGTTCGCCAGCGGGTGACCCCTGCCGCACACCGTGACCATCTCGACGCTGCCCAGCACCCGGCGCTCCAGCGCCTCGGGGATCTGGTCGTGATAGAACAGCAAGCCGAGGTCGGCGCGGCGCTCCACCAGTTTGCGCGCCACATCGCCTTGGGCGGCGCTGGCCAGTTGCACTTCGAGGGTGGGAAATTGCTCGGCCAGGGCCGCCAGGCTGTCGATGACCGGTTGATAAGGCATGGCTTCGTCCTGGGCCAGGCGCAGCGACGCTTCCTGTCCACGCATCAGGGCCAGGGCCCGGCCATTGAGGCGCTCGCACTGGCGCAGCACTTCCCTGGCTTCTTCGAGCAGGGCTTCGCCCGCGTCGGTGAGCCTGGGCTGCCGGCCGCTGCTGCGCTCGAACAGGCTCACCCCCAAGTCGTCCTCCAGCAAGGCAATCGCGCTGCTGATGGCCGATTGGGCCTTGCGCTGATCCCGGGCCACGGCCGAAAACGAACGTTTCTCGGCGACCCCGACAAACAGCCGCAATTGCTCCAGGTTCCACTGCACGTTCATGGCTCAACCTATCTCTGTTACAGATAGGTAATGACTTTACCGCATCTGAGCCATCTCTAGAATGGCCCCATCGAAAGACGCAACCGTCGAAGAGGAACTGTCTATGAACGCCTACTACTACCTGGCCATCGCCATCTGCGCCGAAGTCATCGCCACCGTTTCGATGAAAGCGATCAAGGGCCTGAGCACACCTCTGCCTTTGCTGCTGGTCGTCGTCGGCTACGCCACCGCGTTCTGGATGCTGACGTTGGTGGTGCGCACCGTACCGGTGGGCGTGGCCTATGCGGTCTGGGCCGGGCTAGGGATCGTCATGGTCAGCGTGGCGGCGCTGTTCATCTACGGGCAGAAACTGGACGTGCCGGCGATGCTGGGGATGGCGTTGATTGTTCTCGGGGTTGTCGTGATCCAACTCTTTTCCAAGACTGCAGGACACTGAAAACCCACTGATCATCCAAGCTGAAATACATTTTCATTGAGCTGGAATGCACTTGTGGCGAGGGAGCTTGCTCCCGCTTGGGTGCGAAGCGCCCACTAGAAACGGGACCGCTTCGCACTCCAGCGGGAGCAAGCTCCCTCGCCACAAAAGCTTTTCTCGCAAGCTGCCGACGTTGATCGCCAACAAATTCCCTCCGCATCGAGTCTGTATACTGCGCCCTCGTCTTGAACACTGAGGTCGCTCATGTCATCCGTTATTTCCACCGACATTCTGATTGTCGGCGCAGGCGTTGCCGGTCTCTGGCTGAATGCACGCCTGCGTCGCCAGGGTTTTTCGACCGTGCTGGTGGAAAGCGCCAGCCTCGGCGGCGGGCAGAGTGTCAAATCCCAGGGCATTATCCATGGCGGCGCCAAGTACGCCCTGCACGGTGCCCTGACCGGAGCCTCGGAAGCCATCGCCGACATGCCGCGCCGCTGGCGCGAAGCCCTGAAAGGTGAAGGTGAGCTGGACCTGTCCGGCGTGCGCATGCTGTCCGACGCCCATTACCTCTGGTCCCCCGGCACCCTGGCCGGCAACCTCACCAGTTTCTTTGCCAGCAAGGCCGTGCGCGGGCGGGTCGACCAGGTCAAGGGCGACCAGTTGCCGCTGGCCCTGCAAGACAAGCGCTTCAAGGGCAAGGTCTATCGCCTGGCCGAGCTGGTGGTGGACGTGCCGAGCGTGATCGCGCGCCTGGCGGAACTGGCCGGCGACAGCTTGCTGGCCGGGCAGCACATCGAACCGCTGCGCGAAGGTGGCGAGCTGATCGGACTCAAGGTCGATGGCCGCGAGATTCGTGCCCAGCGCATTGTCCTCAGCGCCGGGGGCGGCACCGCCGACCTGCTCAGCGCCTTGGGCCTGGACCAGCCAGCCATGCAGCGCCGGCCGCTGCACATGGTCCTGGTCAAGGGCCCCAGCCTCAAGCCGCTCTACGCCCATTGCCTGGGCGGCGGACCGAAGCCGCGCGTCACCGTGACCACTCATCCGGCGGCCGATGGCCAATGGGTCTGGTACGTGGGTGGCGATCTGGCCGAAGGCGATGGCGTGACCCGCGAGCCTGCCGCGCAGATCGCCGCCGCTCAGAAAGAACTCGGCCAATTGTTGCCTTGGGTCGACCTGAGCACCGCGCAATGGGCCACGCTGCGGGTTGACCGCGCCGAACCGTTGCAGTCGGGCCTGACCCGCCCGGATAACGCCTTCCTCGCCGAGCAGGATCGCCTGCTGGTGGGCTGGCCGACCAAACTGGCCCTGGCCCCGGACTTCGCCGATCGGGTGGTCAATGCCCTGCAACGCGATGGCATCCAGCCAAGTCACCCGGCCCCACTGCCAGACCTGCCGAAGCCGCCCATGGGCGTCCCTGCCTGGGAGCAACTGCTGCCATGAGCCAACCGACCCTGCATGACCTCTATCGCCCCCTGGGCCATGACGGCCCGCGGGTCTCCCCCCTGGGCCTGGGCACCGTCAAGCTCGGTCGCGACCAAGGCGTCAAATACCCCAACGGCTTTCGGATCCCCGATGACGACGAAGCGCGCATGTTGCTCAAACTGGCGCGCGACCTGGGTATCAACCTGATCGACACCGCGCCGGCCTATGGCCGCAGCGAAGAGCGCCTCGGCCCGCTGCTGCGCGGCCAACGCCAGGACTGGGTGATTGTCAGCAAGGTCGGCGAAGAGTTCAGCGACGGCCAGTCACGCCACGACTTCAGCGCCGCCCATACCCGATTTTCGGTGGAACGCAGCCTCAAGCGCCTGGAAACCGACTATATCGACCTGGTCCTGGTACATTCGGATGGCAATGACCTGGCGATCCTCAACGACAGCGAGGTCTACCCAACCCTGGCGGTGCTCAAGCGCGAGGGCAAGATCGGCGGCTTCGGTTTTTCCGGCAAGACCGTCGACGGTGGCCTGAAAGCCTTGGAGCAAGGCGATTGTGCGATGGTCACCTACAATCTGAACGAACGAAACGAAAAGGCGGTCATTGACTACGCCAGCGAGCACGGCAAAGCGATCCTGGTGAAGAAGGCCCTGGCCAGCGGCCACGTCTGCCTGAGCCCCGGGGTAGACCCGGTTCGCGCCAGCTTCGAACTGTTGTTTGAGCATCCTGGGGTCGCCAGTGCTATTGTCGGCACCATCAATCCGCTGCACCTCGCCCATAACGTCGCGACCGTCGCCAAGGTCCTGCGTAAAAACTGACGCCGCCCTACGCGGCCTTAAGGAAGGAGCCGACATGCCGCGTACGCTCATCAGAAAGAACCCGAGTAACTTCAAGACCCTGCCCCTGTTCGTCGAAGCGACCCCCGAAGGCCTGACTTACCAGAGTGTCGGGATGCCGCTAAATTTCGCCCAGACCTTGCAGCGCCGCCGGCCTGTAGCCGTGGCCGATGCCGAGCGCTTTTCCCTGGAGTTGGCGAACCTGGGCGTCTCGGTGCGCCTGACCCTGCATTGGCAGAACCGCGATTATTGGGTACTGGTGCGCCAACGTCGGCAGGATCGTGGCGATGTGGTGCTCAAGCTGATATCCGGCTACGTCCCGGCCCACGAACTGAATCTGCCTCTGCTCACCGCCATCAGCGAAATTGCCGAGGAATGCCTGCTGGAAACCCCAGAAGGCTGGCTTGGCGGGCGTTTCAACGACACCTGGCTGCCAGCCCCCTACGCCACAGCCCTGCATTACCGCGAAGCCTTGCCGTTCCGGCTGACGCCACTGTCGGGCTCGGCACGCCCGGTGCGCAGCGCCAACCTGCAACTGATCGAGCGACCACGGGCCTACGTGCACCTGCCGACGGCATCGCTGCAACTGATCTATGACTTGCGCCTGGATGTGCCCAAGGAAGCCAAGTCCCTGAGTTTGTTTCACGTCGATGAGCGCTTGGAAGGCGACCAGTTGGTGGCGCGCCTGGACCGCAAGCGACCCGACCTGTACCTGATGCCGCTGCAGGATGGGCAGCCCTTGCCCGAGCTGTACACATTGAAAAAGGATCAGTTGTACCCGGCCAGCACCCGGGGGCTGTACCTGGCGGAGAGTTTCGCCCGGCAGGACGGCTGGCTGGTGCGCGACGAGCGGATTCGTTGGAAAGACTGGCTGCGCCAGCAAGGGCTGACGCCGCCGGGCAAGGAGTCAGGCCTGACCCGACTCAAGGGCAAGGCCCGGCAATTGCTCAAGAAGATCGTCCCGCGCAAGGTGGCTCGTTAGGAACCACGCCACTCAGAACGCTTTTGTGGCGAGGGAGCTTGCTCCCGCTTGGGTGCGCAGCGCCCACTAGAACTGGGACCGCTTCGCGCTCCAGCGGGAGCAAGCTCCCTCGCCACAAAAAGCAAGCTGGCTGCAGTACACAGGCTCAGTTATTGCGGATCTTTTCCACAATCGCCGTCGTCGAGCTGTTTTCCACCAGCCCCAACACCTTCACGGTGCCGCCGTAGGCCGTGACGATGTCCGCGCCCACGACCTGATCGATCCCGTAGTCACCGCCCTTGACCAGCACATCCGGCTTGACCTGGCGCAGCAGGTTTTCCGGCGTGCCCTCGCTGAAGCTGATCACCCAGTCCACCGCGCCCAGGCCAGCCAGGACCGCCATGCGCCGATCGACACTGTTGATCGGGCGACCCGGGCCTTTGAGACGGCTTACGGACGCATCGTCGTTGACCGCGACGATCAGGCGATCGCCTTGGGCCCTGGCCTGCTCGAGGTAGGTCACGTGGCCGGCGTGCAGGATGTCGAAACAACCGTTGGTGAAAACGATTCTTTCGTTGTGGGCACGGGCATCGTCCACGGCCAGCAGCAGTTGTTCCAGGCCCAGCACTCCACGCTCGGAGCCTTCCTCGCGCTGGATGGCGCGGCGCAGCTCGGGAGCGCTGATGGCGGCCGTACCGAGCTTGCCGACGACAATGCCCGCCGCCAGGTTCGCCAGGGCGACCGCATGGGGCAATTCCTCGCCGGCAGCGATCGCCGCGGCCAGGGTGGAAATCACCGTGTCGCCGGCACCCGTCACGTCGAACACTTCACGGGCACGGGCCGGCAGGTGCAACGCCGGGTGATCGGGCCGCAGCAGGGTCATGCCATGCTCACCACGGGTCACCAGCAAGGCGCCGAGGTCGAGGTCTTGCATCAGCTGCGCGCCCTTGCTCACCAGTTCGTGCTCATCGACGCAACCGCCGACGATGGTTTCGAACTCGCTGAGGTTCGGCGTGATCAGGCTGGCGCCACGGTAGATGGAAAAATCCTTGCCCTTGGGGTCGGCCAGAACCGGAATGCCACGGGCACGGGCGGCCTGGATCAGCGCCTGGTGGTTTTTCAACGCGCCTTTGCCGTAGTCCGACAACACCAGGACCTTGATGCCTTCGAGCAGGCTGTCGACCTCGGCACCGAGGGCCAAGGGATCGGTGGCGAAAGGTTCTTCGAAGTCGATGCGCAGCAGTTGCTGATGACGGCTCATGACCCGCAGCTTGACGATGGTCGGCTGGTGCGCGATGCGCTGGAATATCGCCCGCACGCCCGCGCCCTTGAGGCTGTTGGTCAGGCTGTCGGCAGCCTCGTCGTCGCCGGTCACGCCCACCAGGGAGGCCGGCGCGCCGAGGGCGGCGATGTTCAGGGCAACGTTGGCGGCACCACCGGGGCGATCCTCGATGTGCTCGACCTTGACCACCGGTACCGGGGCCTCAGGGGAAATCCGTGAGGTACCGCCATGCCAGTAGCGGTCGAGCATGACATCGCCGACCACCAATACAGGGGCTTGATCGAATCGCGGCATGGACAACTTCATGGAGCATCCCACATACAAAATGAACAGGGCGGGGATATTAGCACAGGGTTGGCGAAGGCCTATCCATGGCTGCAACGCGATGCCAGGACATGCGCTCGATCAGATTTGCAGCAACGCCGATATCCGCACACAAGCCTGGGCCAGCCCCACCTCGCTGGTATTGATCTCGCAGTCCGGCGCAAGCGGCGCCTCGTAGGGACTGTCGAGACCAGTGAAGTTCTTGATCCGTCCGGCACGGGCTTCACGGTACAAGCCCTTGGGGTCACGCTGGGCACAGACATCGAAAGGGGTACTCACATAAACCTCCACGAAGGTGCCCTCGGGGAACAACTGTCGGGCCGCTTCCCGGTCAGCGCGAAACGGTGAGATGGCCGCAACGATCACAATCAGGCCGGCGTCGACCATCAAGCGCGCCACCTCGGCAATGCGACGGATATTTTCCTTGCGGGCCTCGGCATCCATGCCCAGCCCCCGGCACAACCCCTGGCGCAGGTTGTCGCCGTCAAGCAGGGCCGTGTGCAGGCCCATCTGGTTGAGCTGCACTTCCAGGGCATTGGCCAGCGTCGACTTGCCCGCCCCCGACAGCCCGGTCAGCCAGATGCAGCGTGGACGCTGGGCTTTGATGGCTGCCCGATCCTGGGGTGTGAGCGCCTGCGCACCAGGACGGATCTGCACCTGTTGCATCGATACCTTTGACGTTTCATTCATAACCAAGCATCTCGTAGTCACGTTGGTACACCCGCCGTACCAGCCGACGGGTCCGTACCGAGCAGATTTCCCTTACCGGCACCGCAGCGCGCTGCCGGGTGTGGTTCACATGGGGCAACGTCGCAACCAATCCCAGATGCTCGCACACCCGCTGATAGTCCCGGTCCAGGCATTCCTGATAACCGATGAAGTCCATCGCCAGATGGCCGAGGGAATCGGTGAGGAAATCTGTCTGGGCAGCGAAATGCAATTGCCGGGTGATGTTCTCCGGGTGCAGCCAGCGCGCGACGAAATCATCGAAATCGCGGTATTGGCCAACCAGTTTCTGAGCCGCATGATCGCGTGGCCCCAACGTGTTGCCCCGCAGGAAAGCATAGGCCGAATATGCACGTTCCAGCGGATCACGGACAAAGGCAAACTTGAAACTGGCGGCGTACTGCTGCGCGAACTGCTCTTCGTACCAATACAGCGGCAGGTGGCCCGGGGTGTAGCCATCGAAAAGCCCCACGCAAATACTGCTACCGGCGCATTTGGGAACATGGATGAACAGGCAGCCGCGCTGGGCGAAAGCTTCGGGAAAACGGCAATTGGCCGACATCGATTTGTTCACGACCTGCCGATCGACAACCGACAGGCGCCCCAACAGAAAGGAGCGCTGCGACTTGGGCAGTAGTTTCCACAGATAGCGTTGCAACATGCACGTCCCCGCGCGAGAGGGATGGCCCCCTCGATGACTGAAGTTGGTCCAGGAAAATCCTGTGGCCAGACCTTAGCAGTCACGGGTCGCAGATTTATTGTGGGTTGGTCAAGGCAGGTAAGGATTTCGATACAAACCCTGTGGGGCGGGGCCTGGTCGCGATGACAGCGGCACATTCAACATCAACGGCCCAGGCCCAGGCCCGCCGCTATCGTCGGAACGCCGCCCGGAGCAAGCTCGCTCCCACATTGGCAGGGAGGCGCACACAACGTCTGTGTCCGACGCCAGACCTGTGGGAGCGAGCTTGCTCGCGATGGCACCGGCACATTCAAGATCACCGGCCCAGGCACACCGCTATCACAACCTGGCGTCCGAACTCAGGCGATATTCTGGGCAGGGGTGTCCAGCCCCATGGCGTGAAGACGCGCGTAGTAGCCATTTTGCGCCAAGAGTTCGCCGTGGGTACCCCGCTCGACGATACGGCCCTGGTCCATCACCAGGATCATGTCGGCTTTTTCGATGGTCGACAGACGGTGGGCAATGACCAGGGTCGTACGACCTTTCATGACCTGGTCCAGCGCGGCCTGGATATGCCGTTCGGACTCGGTGTCCAGCGCCGAGGTAGCCTCGTCGAGGATCAGCAGCGGCGCATTCTTCAACAACGCCCTGGCAATGGCCAGGCGCTGACGCTGGCCGCCGGACAGCAGCACGCCGTTTTCGCCCACCTCGGTGTCCAGGCCATTGGGCAACTGCTCAATGAAGTCCATGGCATAGGCATCCCGCGCCGCCTTTTCAATGTCGGCCCGTGGCGCACCGGCCAGGTCGCCATAGGCGATATTATTGGCCACCGTGTCATTGAACAGCGTGACATGCTGGGTCACCTGGGCGACATGACGACGCAGGTTACGCAGTCGGTAGTCTTCGATTTCCACGTCGTCGAGCAGGATCTGGCCGACCTCATGGTGATAGAAGCGCGGGATAAGGCTCGCCAGGGTCGACTTGCCACTTCCCGAACGGCCCACCAGTGCAATCATCTGTCCGGGTGCCGCGGTGAAGCTGATGTCCTTGAGCACCTCGCGGTCAGCGCCGGGGTAGGTAAAGCTCAGGTTGCGTACGTCGAGACGACCGCTGACCCGCTCCTGCTCGACCGTCCCCCTGTCGACCTCCGGCTCGACATCCAGTTGCTCGAAGATGCTCTCGGCACCGGCCACACCTTTCTGGATGGTGGAGCTGACTTCCGAGAGTTGCCGAATCGGCTTGGGCAGCAGGCCGGCAGCGGTGATGTAGGCCACCAGGTCACCGGCCGTCGCGTCGCCGCGCAGGAAGAGCACCAGGAACATCAGGGCCGCCATGGCGGTGTAGATCACCAGTTGCAGCATCGGCGTATAGACCGCGCCGGTACGCGTCATGCGCAATTGCTTGTCGGTATTGCCCTGGCTGGCGTTGGTAAAGCGCTGCTCTTCATAGGCCTCGCCGCCGAAGCTGCGCACCACGCGGTAGCCCTGGATGGTCTCGGAAGCAACGTGGGTCACGTCACCCATGGCCACCTGGATCTTTTTGCTCTGTTTGCGGAATTTCTTGCTGGTGCTGCTGACCATTACCGCGATCAGCGGCAGGATCGCCAACATCACCAGGGTCAGCTTCCAGTTCATCCACACCAGGTAGGCGAAGAGGAAGACCACGGAGAGACCTTCGCGGATCACCACCTTGATGGCATCGGTGGCGGCACCGGTGACCATGGTCACGTTGAAGGTGATCCGGGAAATCAGGTGGCCGGAATTGTGGGTGTCGAAATAGCGATTGGGCAGCACCAGCAACTTCTTGAACAACTCGACCCGCAGGTCGTGCACCAGCCCCAGGGAAACCTTGGCCAGGTAATAGTTGCCCAGGAACGACCCCAGGCCCTGCCAGGCAGCGATCAGGATGATCAGCAGCGGCACCGCCATCAGCAGTTTCAAGTCCTTGAGGTACGGCACGGTGGGAAAGAGCACCGCATCGGGGTTGCTCAAGCCGTCGACGAAATATTTGAGAATCCCGGCCAGCATGGGCTGGGTCGAAGCAAATATCACGAAACCCACGATACTCAGCAGGAAAATGCCCGCGTAGGGTTTGACGTATCCCAGCAACCGAAAATAGATCTTCAGGCTGGAATCCTGTTCCGCTTTGGGCGGTGCGTCACTCATCGTCGGGCTCACTGGTTAGGAAGAACGCGGAATTTTATCACAGCCACCGGAATTGGCCCGCGCCCAGGTCAAAACGCCGGCCAGGCCAATCGGCAACCAGGTAATGAACCATTCGGCGCGGGGGGTTCCGGTCAGGCTAGCGGCGTCGAACTGCATCGCCAGGAACGAAAACACCCACATACCGAGCACGCCCCGGCCCAATAGGCTGTCCCGGGCACACCAGGCTTCGCGCAACACGGCGAACCAGACGATGCACCACAACAACAACCCCGGCAGCCCGAGCTGGATGGTGACGTGGCTGAACAGATTGTGGGCATGATCGAACGTGCGGCCGTGACTGGTAATCCGGTAGTCGGCCGCCACGCCAAGGCCGCCCCACGGGCGCTCGGCAATCATGTGCAGGCTCGACATGAAAATCTCGGGACGATAGGAAGCACCCCGCGCCATGACCAGCGGCTCGAGCAGCCAGAAGGTCAGCATCGCCAGCACCAGGGCCGTAGCGGCGATAATCCGGGCACGCTGGTCCCGACAGTAAATTGGCATAGCCAGTACGCTGAGCAGCAGAGCCAGTGCGGCGCCGCGACTCTGACTCCCCACCACGAAGACCGCCAACAGTCCCAACGCTAACGTCCAAAGCGCTTGTAACCCGATATGACGCGGTATCCAGTGCAGCATCCAGATCGCCGCCAATCCGATCACATAGCCACCGAGGATCGGATGGGACAACTCCCCCAACCCTCCCAGGCGTGCAGTCCAGCGACGGTTCTCGATCCCGTAAAAATGAACGATGGCCATCAAGGCCGTCAGCGCAAGCCCCAGGCCGCCCCATTGCATGATACGAATCACGCGTTCGGGTTTGCCATCGGCAAAGATCGGGAAAAACAACAGGAAGGCCAGGATGTAGAGCAATCGCTTGGCTTCGCGGGCAGGCTCTGCCACTTCGGCCCAGGCCAGTGATACCAAGGCCCAGGCCATCAACGCCAACAACGCCGTGTAAATCACGCGTTGGGCACGCCACAACTCCACAAGGCGATGACGGGCCGGCCAGGCGAAGATGATCACCGGCAGCCAGACAAATGCAACCAACCCCTGTTGATAAATCTTGTTGGTCGGTGCCAAGGCTATCGCCAGCAAGAACCATAACAAGCCAAAGGCCATCCAGCCCTGCGCCCAACGTGTTGCCTGCATCTAACGCTCCTAAACGGTATACCAGCCAAACCGGCATGGTGAAAACGAAAACTTTTGGGCATCATGGCCCGCCACGGCACCGGTTCTTTCAACAAGGTTTTCCTACGATGCAATCCTCACGGCTTCCCCAAGCCGCTTTGAATCAATTGATTGAAGGCGCCAGCATTCTGGAGGCCGACAGCTACGGCCCAAAAGTCTATCTGCTGCAGGATGGGAATATCCTCAAGCTGTTTCGCCGCAAGCGGCTTTTTTCTTCGGCCCTGTTAAGGCCATATTCAATACGCTTCATCAATAATGCGGCCCGCCTGCAGAAGCTCGGTGTACCGACCCTCGAAGTGCTGGCCTTCTACAAATTGCAAAAACCCGGCATGACCGCCGTACTGTATAGACCGCTTCCCGGAAAAACCCTGCGTCAATTATCGAATCAGGAAAATTTCAGCTGGCAGCATACCCTTCCTGCGCTGGTCGAGTTGATCCGCAGCCTGCACGCCAGCGGTATTTATTTCCGCTCACTGCACCTGGGCAACATCGTCGTCACACCTGAAAATAAACTTGGGTTGATCGATGTGGCCGACATGCGCTTCCTGCGCTCACCGTTGCCACGCTACCTGGCACGCCGAAACTTGCAGCATTTCGCTCGTTATATTGCCCGGGAGAACCTGAACGGGAGCTTTCCGATGCAGGCTTTGGAAAACGCCCTACTGGCGGCCTGAGATCAACTCCCGGGCAGTCTGGCTAAAGCTCGACCAGGCCTCGTCAGGCGCCAGCGCCCGGTACTGGGCCGCAGCGACCGTACCGACCGGAGCCTGTGCCGCCCGTTCGATCGCCTCGCTCCAGCCCTCTTCGTCGTTGAGTGGAGCGTACCAGCCAGTGTCGCCCAACTGCTCACGAAAGACCGCAAGCTCACTGGCCAGCACCGGGACGCCAGCCAGGACAGCCTCCTGGAGGATCAGCCCGAGGCCCTCGTCCAGGGACGGGATCAGCACCCAATCAAACGCCCTGTAGAACGTCGCGACATCTTCCAGATGCCCGGTCAGCAAGACCTTGTCGACCAGGTCAGGCTGGGCAATCCGCGCTTGCAGCGCCTCGCGCCGCGGCCCCTCGCCGACAATCACCAGGCGCCAGTCGGGATGATTGGCCGCCGCCCGGCCAAACGCCTCCAGCAGACTGGCGAACCCCTTGCTGTCCACCAACCGTCCTACGGCGCCAAAGACCCGCGCCTCGGTGCCAGGCAATCCCAAACGGGCACGTGCCTCTTCGCGAGGCAACAGTGCAGATTGGAAGGCCGCCGGATCGAACGCACTCCGCAGCGCCGTTACCTGGATGCCCAACTCGTCCTGGAGTGACATCGCCAGGGTCTGGGAGACCGCTGCCAGGGTCAGGCGTGAAGCAGGGAAGTCGCGCAATAGTTCACGACCCGCGGGATTGAGCCGGGTCGCCCCATGGAAAATCACCACCACACGAATTTGCGGCAGATCCTTGAGGACCGGCAACAAGGTGCGGGCCACGCCGACCCCATCAAGCAACACCACACGCGCATCGCTATCGAGAAGCGCCCGACGGAAACGGCTGTGCATCAAGGGCCTGAGCAGACGCCAGACATGTCGGCCCTTGAGCCGGGCGGAGGTCATATTCCACTCGAGCGCCGTCCCGACATCAACCCGACAGGCAGCCGCCGACCCCTGCAAGAGCCATGTCTTGACAGGCATCGCTGGCTCCATCCGCGAGAGAATCTGATTATGAACCTTGTGTACCGAAGCGAATGGCGAACCGCCCGCCCACATGACATTGATAACGCTCATCGAGCAGCAAACCTTTTATCGCGGACCAGGATCCGTGCTTGGCGGCATTCAATAGTTGATAAGCCAGCCAATGCAGACTCCGAGCAAGAAAACCAAGGACAACTTGACCTGCTCGCGGCGCTTGCGACGGGCCTTGCGCTGGCGCTCCACGGGCACTTCCACATGAACCCCGAATCCGGTGTGCAAAACAGCATCCCCTTCGAGCGTGACCGCCGTCAAGTTCAACTGGGCATAGCGAAGTGACAAGGCTTTTTCACCGCCAAAACCGGCAAAGGGGGCGCAAAGCCGATACTCCTTCAACCGTCGCAGGCCAGGATTGAGAGAAAAGCTTTGCCATTCGGGCTTGTCTGAAATCAATGGATAACACGGCACGCCGCCAATGACTTCACGCTCGCCCAAGCGAATGTAAGGACTGTGTACGCACAAATCGTAGACATAGTTGCGCAACCACACCTGAAGAACATCTGGTCGCTGCTCCAGGATCGTGCGCGAATCTTCCACGAAGTCTGGGCGATAGAACTCCCAGTCATCCTCGCAGTGAAAGACATAAGGTGTCTTGACGTGCCCGTACGCCAGATCGATCGAGGCCAGCTGTCCCAGCTTCGGCCGATTGACGAAGGCCGTCGTGCGGTCCTTCCAGTGAGCGGGAATGACGGCATGTACGCCTTCATCACCGGCATCTTCGGTAATGAAGACTTCACGAATCGGCGCGGTATTGAAACGGTCGAAACTCTCCAAAGTCCGCTTGAGCAGATCGAGCCGGCCACAACTGGTTACCACCAGGGTAATGTCACTATCGTCGGAAAACTGCACTGAAATACCATCTAGTCAAACGCCATCCATGTCTCGGATGACTGAACGGTTCCTGTCAAACGCCCAGCTTCAGGCGCAATGTCTCTAGCAGACTCAACGGCGCTCGAGGCCGCAGGGGTGGCTCCAGTGCTTCAACGATTTTCTGCCCGATGCGCGCGAAACTGAACTGTTCCAGCGCCAGCTCCTGGCCGTTATGCGCAACATTGCGCGCCAGCTCGGGGTCGGCGCGCAGCCGGGAAAGCTTTTCCTGGAGTTGCGGGATGTCACGATACAACACCACGTTGTGCATGTCCTGCAACCCCAATGCACGCGCCTCGTCGATGCCCTGATCAAACGCCAACAGCACACAGCCGCAGGCCATGGCTTCGAAATTCTTGATCATGAATTCGCCCATGCCCACGTCGGCACTGACGAAAAAACGGATACGGTTAAGAGTCTCGCAATATTCTTCGCCGGACTTGGTCCGGGTCACGACCAGCGGCTCAACGCGTCCCAGCTCATCCAACAGCGCCTTGCGACCGCTGTAGGCAACACTGTTGGTGCTGCCAACGAAGGCCAACTCGATGTCCCGCTCACGACCCTGATCCTGCAATAACGACTGATCGTAGCCCTTGGGCACGAAAACCGCATCGAACCCTTCGCCGCGCAGACGTTCGGTCACCATGAAGCCGGAACTGATCACCCGCACCCACGGCAGGCGACGGTAATGCGCGCTGAACTTGCCGGTGTATTTGCATGGAATGTAATTCTGGTAGGCATCGTGCTCGAGGATCACCAGGTTGGGGATCGTGCGGATGAAGCCGGCCTGGCGGACCTCCTGCTTGAAGCGCAGGAAAAATACTATCCGGTCATAACGCGAGACGTCCACATGGCGGCGGAAATATCCCCGCAGGTTGCGTTGTTCCTTGCTGTCGAGCCAGCGCAAGTCGCACTCGCAATGAGCGGCCACGCCTTCGTAGAGTCGGTCCAGGATGGCCCGCTGTTCTTTCTGCACCAGAAATAGAACTTTCATCGTCTTCCTTGCGGCACCGAACGACTAGATAAAATAACCGGAGGCCTGTTTGCGTCGTAGCGCAAACAAGTCCCGCCTTGGACCGTTACAGCCGCCAGAACAGTTCATGGCGACGCACAGCCTTGCGAAAAAATTCGTTCTCGCCATACAACGAGCCGGCACGCCCGGCCAGCAGGCGCTGAATGCCCCGGCGCAGGCGACGTTTGAACGGTGCGCGCGGTTGCAGATCATGCATCATGCCCAACGCCATGGCCTTGTCGCGCTGCCCGGGTAACGCCAGCGGCAGGCTGACAGGATGCATTGGCAGGACCGGCTCGAAACACGGCGGCAACGCAATGCCCGCGCCTGCATCCCCCATGGGCCAACGGTCATTGTCATGCAGGTGATTGGCGTAGCCCAACAGCGTGGTCGGCTGCCATTCCAGGCCTTCGAGGGCTTGCAGGACAGCATGATGGGCGCAGAGATGATCGGGGTGCGGATCCAGGGTCGGGTGCGGTAACACAATGACCTCGGGACGCGCCTTGAGCAGCAGTTCGCGCAGGTCTGCCAGCAGGTTGTTCCAGGTCGGCGCACCGTCGGCATCACCCGGCAGGGCGAACGGGTTCAACTGGCGGAACAGTCGGGTATCGCTCAGGTCAGCCTCGCGAGAGCCATGGGGCTGGCTCGGCGCGGCTTGCATGGCTGCCAGTTGCAGGCAGAAGTATCCCAACTGCACACAGTGCGCCTCAGGCACCCCGGCCCAACGCGGTACGGCGATGCTGTCCCAGGCGCGCAAACGGCCCTTGAGCCGCGCAGCCTCGACGCGGTCCAAGCCCATCTGTTGGTAATGTTCGGCTTCGATTTCACCGGCGGTCAGCGTCACGATCCAGGCTTCGTCAGCCTGGCTGTACAGGCCGTAGGCGGCCAGCTCAGCATCGTCGGCATGGGGAGCGATGACCATCACCCGCTGGCGCTGCACTTGCGGCGGCGTGAAGGACCATAGTGTCGGCTCGCCCAGTAAACGGCAATGGCGCCCGCGCAGGCGCAGCTCCCCCTGGGACAACGCCGGGCCCTGCTCGCTGAGGTTGAGATAGCGCAGGCCGTTGACCCCGCGTTCGAAAGTTTGCTGGTCTCTTTCACCGCCCAACAATTCGACGACCGGGTCGACGAAGCGTCCCAGCCAGGTGCTCTTGATCCGCAACGCGAGAATCAGTGTCGCGCCATCATCGAGAATCACGCCATCGTCGAGTCGCAGCCGCCCGGCATTGAGGTGCACCTTGGGTTGCTGGGTGAACGGCGGGAAGCTGTACTGGTAATCATCCTTGGGCGAATAGAACAGATGATCGGCGAACCACGCCTCATGGGCGATCCAACCCGGCACCGCCAGCACCAGGGGCAGCCACCAGGCCACTGCCACACCCAGCAAGACCAGCGCGACGAGGCCCAGCAGCAGCCCCACGCGCTTGTTGCGGCGGTGGCGCCTGAGCAACTGTTGCTTGCGACTCATCGGCAGGTTCATACGGTAAACACCGGCACGGGGTTGCACCAACGATCCTTGTATTCCCGGTCCGCCCGGCCGAACGAAAAACGCAACGGCTTGCCGGCGGCACGGGCATGTTCCCAGGCACTTTGGGTGTTGAGAAAGCTCAACACGCTGCCGGGGCTGAATTCGCGAGTCTGTGGGTCGACGCCACCGTTGATGTACTCGACGCTGATCCACTCGGGCGCTTCGACGCGATACACCAGTTGGATGGCAATCGGCGCATCGTTGAGGAAGATCACCGAACCGATCAGCCATTCGCGCAGCAGCTCGATCACCTCGCCCATGCGTTCGGCACCAGTGGCCGCAAAGCCCCAGCGACGCAGGAACAGGTCGCAGTAGATCGAGGCCAGCTCGGCGCTGGAAAACTCGCCGACCGGCCGTACCACCCCGCCCGCCTCTTCCAGCAAGCGCAACTCACGGCGCTGGTTGTAGCGAAACTTCTTGGACAGTTCTTCCGGCGTGCGGGCCATGGCCAGTTGTTCCTGCTGCAACTTCAAGCCACTGAAGCGCCCCTCGTTGAGGGCCGACAGGTAGCGTCCACGATGACGCAACGGTGCTTGTGCATCGGGCGCTGCCGGCAGAATCAGTTCGGCATTGCCCAGGTCGAACAGCCCCTTCTTGCCGCTGCGCTTGAGCACGTCTTTGGACAACGCCAGGTCGCGGCCCCAGGTCGGTATGGCCGCCTTGATCTCGCCACCCTGCTCGAACGCCAGATAACGCACGGCAATCCCGGCCAGGGCCGCCAGGCGCTCGACCACCAGGGGATGGGTCGCCACACTGCCGCCAAAACGCTGCCAGGCCTGGGCATAGATCGACGCGTCTACGGCTGTCCAGCCGCGCTCGCGCCAGCCTTGGAATCGGTTGAGCATCAGACCCTCGGCGCCAGTTCGGTGACTTGGGGCAAACGCCAGAATGCCTCGCGTACGGCGCGATCCGAGAAACGTTCGCGCAAGCGGTCGAGCATCAGCTCGGCGCATTGACGACGCTGCAGCTCGTCCATCGCCGCCAGGTGTTGCAGTCCTTGGGCCATGTGCTCGGCGTCGCCCAACGGAAACAGGATGCCAACGCCTTCGACCACTTCCTTGGCCCCCCCGCAAGCAGTGGCCAGCAACGGTACACCGGCGGCCATGGCTTCGAGTAGCACCATGCCAAACGGCTCATGGTCGGAACTCAGGGCAAACACATCAAACGCGCGAAAATAACGGCGCGCCTCGGGCACCTGGCCGAGCAACAGCACGCGATCGGCAATTCCCAGCTCCAGCGCCAACGCCCGAAGCTCCTGCTCCAGGCGGCCCTTGCCGAGAATCGCCAGTTGGCTATTGGCCGGCAGATACGCCAGCGCCGCAGCAAAACCGCGCAACAACGTGGCCTGATCCTTGTCCGGGTGCAGACGACCGACATTGCCGACAATCCAGGCGTGCGCATCCAGCCCCAGGGTCTGCCGTGCCTCCTCGCGGGAGACCAGGCTGGCCTGCGTGGCATCGAGGTCAATGCGGTTGTAAAGGGTCTGGATCCGCGTGGCCGGCCATTTCGGCAGGCAGCGGCGCATGTCGTCACGCACCGCATCGGAAACCCCGAGCAGGCTCAGGCGCTTGCGAAAAAACTGCGCGAACAACTGACGGGTGCGCCGTTGGTAGTCACCGAAGGCATGATGCACGCCGATCACCGGCAAGCGGGTGCCCAGCAGGGCGATGTAGATCGGCTTGAAGCGATGGGCAATGCAGAAACTGAAGTTGCGCGAGGCGGCGATCTTGCGCAGGTCGCCGATGGCGCCCAGCTTCAGGCCACGAATGGCGCTGGAGCTGTATTCCATGAACAGCACCTCGTCCGAGGCACAAGCGGCGGCGACTTGCGCATCCGCCGCCCCGGTGAGAAACACCGTGGTCACGCGATAGCCAGTGCCCGCGAACAGGCTGGCGTATTGACGGGCGCAGTCCAGGAACGGCCCGTCATAACCGTGGCAGAACTGCAGCACATGTCGCTCAGCCGAGCGTGTCATAAGCGTCCACGCCGTCTTTGACCACCAGGATGTCTTCCATGATCAGGTACTGCAGATCGGAACCGAAGAACATGTTCAGCGCGTCGGTCGGCGAGCAGATCATCGGTTCGCCGCGACGGTTGAGCGAGGTGTTCAGCGACACGCCGTTACCGGTCAGGACTTCCAGGGCCTTCATCATGTCGTAGTAGCGCGGGTTGTATTCACGCTTGAGCACCTGGGCCCGGGACGTGCCGTCTTCATGGACGACTTCCGGCACGCGGGTTTTCCATTCTTCGGCCACTTCGAAGGTGAAGGTCATGAACGGCGCCGGGTGATCGACCTTGATCATCTGCGGCGCAACGGTGTCGAGCATCGATGGGCAGAAAGGCCTCCAGCGTTCGCGGAACTTGATCTGTTCGTTGATCCGATCGGCCACGCCGCTGGCGCTGGGGCAACCGATGATCGAACGACCGCCCAAGGCTCGCGGGCCAAACTCCATGCGCCCCTGGAACCAGGCCACCGGGTTGCCGTCGACCATGATCTTGGCGATGCGCTCGGGGGTGTTGTCGATCTTGCGCCACACAGGCTTGCTCGGATGACGGGCGCACGCGGCGATCACGTCTTCGTTGCTGTAGGCCGGGCCGAGATAGACGTGTTCCATCTTCTCTACCGGCACGCCACGGGCGTGGGACACATAAGCCGCCGCACCTACCGCAGTACCGGCGTCACCGGAAGCCGGTTGCACGAACAGCTCCTTGACGTCGTCGCGGGCGATGATCTTCTGGTTCAACTTGACGTTCAACGCGCAGCCGCCGGCGAAGGCCAGCTTACCGGTTTCCTTGAGCACGTCACCCAGGTAGTGGTCGATCATTTGCAGCGCGAGCTTCTCGAACAGCGCCTGCATGCTCGCCGCGTAGTGAATGTACGGTTCGTCGGCGATGTCGCCTTCACGTTTCGGGCCGAGCCATTCGATCAGCTTCGGCGAGAAGTAGAAGCCCTTGCCCTTCTCTTTATAGCGGCGCAGGCCGATCACGTTGGCGTAGTCGGTGTTGATCACCAGTTCGCCGTTTTCGAACGAAGCCAGGCGCGAGAAATCGTATTTGCTGGCATCGCCGTAAGGCGCCATGCCCATGACCTTGAACTCGCCGTCGAGCATTTCAAAACCGAGGAACTCGGTGATCGCGCCGTACAGTCCACCCAGGGAGTCCGGGTCGAAGAACTCCTTGATCTTGTGGATCTTGCCGTTTTCGCCATAGCCGAAGAAGGTCGTGGCGTATTCGCCCTTGCCGTCGATGCCCAGGATTGCGGTTTTTTCCTGGAAGCCCGAGCAATGATAGGCGCTGGAGGCGTGGGCCAAGTGGTGCTCGACCGGCTCGATCTTGATCTTTTTCGGATCGAAGCCCAGTTGTTCCAGGCACCAGACGATCTTGCGGCGATAGCGCTTGTAGCGACGATTGCCCATCAGGATCGCGTCGAGGGCGCGGTCCGGGGCGTACCAGTAACGCTTGGCGTAATGCCAGCGCGCCTCGCCGAACAGGCTGATCGGAGCGAAGGGGATCGCCACCACATCGACGTCGGAAGGCTTGATGCCGGCCTGCTCCAGGCAGAACTTCGCCGATTCGTAGGGCATGCGGTTCTTTGCATGTTTATCGCGTACGAAGCGCTCTTCCTCGGCCGCCGCGATCAGCTTGCCGTCAATGTACAGCGCGGCGGAAGGATCATGGCTAAGGGCGCCGGACAGGCCAAGAATCGTCAATGCCACAGGGGTCTAGCCTCTTATGTCTGCATACGGGCGACAAGCGCCTCGAAAAATTGATGTGCCGCGCGCCAGGGGTGCGGGGCAGCTAAAGGGCGGGATTATAGCTTAAAAGCGGCCTTAAGCCTCTAGCGGTGAGTGGCGGGCTTGTGGGTCTGCCACCCGGGCGCTCATTGACAGTCCCAGAAGCGGAACGCGGAGCGTCCCTGGCGGCATTCCCACGCGGGAGCGTGGGAACGATCTCAGGCCGATACCTCAGCTACCCTGGGCACCCGCTCATCAATCACCCGATACAGCGCACTGCCCTGCGGCCAATTGCGCATGAACCGCGCGCGATCCCGGGCGTAGGCCTGAGCGAAGCCGGCATGGGTGCGGTGTTGGCACATCGAGTCGAGGTCGATCAGCGCCCAGCGGTCGTGCTGCCAGAACAGGTTGTGGCCCTTGAAGTCGCCGTGGCTGATGCGCTCGCGAATCAGGTCGGCGAACAGCTGATCCAGTGCCAGCAACTCAGCCTCGGGGGCATCACCGTTTTGCACGTAAGGGCCGAAGCGCTCGATGATGTCCGGCCCCGCCAGGTGTTCGGTGACCAGGTAAGCGCCGCGGCGCAGCCACAGGAAACGCTTTTCCAGCAAGGCCAAGGGCTTGGGCGTGGCGATGCCGAGGAAGGCCAGGCGATGGCCTTCGCGCCAGGAGTGCCAGGCGCGGCTCGGGCGCCAGAAGCGCTTGAGCCAATGGGCGAAGCTCTTGATGTTGTAGCGCTTGATCACCAAGGTGCGACCATTCACTTCGACTTTGCCGACACTGGCCGCGCCGCCGGTCTTGTACAGGTGGCCCTGGTCGAGCAACGCATCGGCCTGCTCCAGCACCGGCGTCATGGCGGCTTCTTCATCACGACGGATCGCCCGCAGCCCGAACGGCCCGCGCTGCACGCTGAACAGACTGCACTCACGCCCGACTTTCGCGAGGAAATCCTTCAGACGCCAGGCCTGCACCTTGTCGATCTGTTTTTGCAGCGCCTCCATGGGCAGCGCGTGTTCGGCGTTGCCCAGCAGGTAATGCACCAACAACTCTTCATTGAACGGCTGGAGGGCTTTGGGAAGCTGGGCGAAAAACACCCCCAGGTTCTCCAGGACCTTCTGCCGCGACAACGGTTGCCCCGGGGTTTCGGCGCGAATGCCGGCACCGTCGATCAAGTAGAGCTTGCCATCGTGGCGTAGCAGATTGTCCAGGTGCAGGTCTTCCTGCCACAGGCCTTTGCCATGCAGTTGCGCGATGGCGCCGAGGGCTTCGGCCAGCACCGCCGTCTGTTCGTCGGCCAGCAAGGGCAAGCTTTCGACCTGTTTCCAGGCATCGCCCAGGCTCTCGGCGCCTTCGAGCAATTCGAACAACAACCAGCCGCCTTCTCCCTCTTTCAGGCCATCGGCCAGCAACAGCGGCGTGGTCAACCCTTGCTCAGCCAGCAAGCGCACGCCTTGCAATTCCCGCTGAAAATGCCGTGCGGCCTTGCTGCCCACCAACAATTTGGCCAGCACCGGCCGACCACGCCAGACACCGGCGCCGACATAACGCTGCCCCGGCAACACCCGCAACAGCGAAAGCAGCTGCAACTTCGCCGGGCCGGCGGCATCGGCCAGTTCCAGACTCAGGGGCAGGCTGGGGCTGCGGCCGGCATTCTTCAATTCGGACAAATGCATCAACGGGCTTCCTTGTGGGTGCGCCGGGCGGTCAGGCGGGTCATCCAGCGGTCGACCAGCCCACTGTCGAGCGGCTGGTCCAGATAACTGGACAGCAACTGGCGTACATCGGCATCACTCCAGACCGAGGCGCGACGCAGCAAAGGCTCCAAATCCTTGACCCGATCACGCTGGCCAAACAAGAGCGGCCGGGTCTTTTCCAGGTCGATCAATTGCGCCTGATAGCCGTCGGCAGTGGCTTGCAGAAAGATGTGTTTTGGATAGAAGCAACCGTGCACCTGATGCATGCCGTGCAGGCGCCGCGCCAACTGACCACAGGCATCAAGGATGGTAGTGCGCTGCGCCGCCGTCAGGCTCGGCCAGCGCTGCAAGAGTGAGTCCAGGTCGTCCCAGCCGTCCAGGGCACGGGTCAGCAGGATCGCTCGCACTTCCCTGTCCACCTTGCGCTGACCATAGAACACCGCTTGCAGGGCCGGAATCCCCAACTGCCGATAACGGCTGATGTTGCGAAACTCTCGGGAAAAACTCGGCTCGCCGAAGGGATGGGACCAGGTTCGGGTCAGGTAATTGCTCTGGCGCTTGAGGTAATAACCCTGCCCTTCCAGCTCCAGCCGGAATACGCTGCTCCAGCCGTCGCCCGAGGTATTGGGTTCGTCCACCGCGTCCAGTTGCCGAGCCCACAAGGCCTCGAAGCTGTCCAGGCCATGACGTTGCAACAACGCCCGGTCTTCAGCGGCCAGAAAATCAGTCATTCACGCCCCTCGAAAAATCTCACCACGTGACGGATGCGCTTCTTGTCGCACGCATCAAGCCGGTCGCACTGGCGGTACTGCAGGTAAAAACGCAGGCGTTGCGTGGCCGACAAATGGTATTTGGCAACTTTATCCAGGCACGCCAGATCCTTGGTAATGCGGTACTTGAGCCAGAAACCGCGCCAGAAGTCCCCGTTCGGACAGTCGATCAGAAACAGTCGCGAGCGGTCGTCGATCAACAGGTTTCGCCACTTCAGGTCGTTATGGGTGAACCGGTGGTCGTGCATGGTCCGCGTGTAGCCGGCCAGTTGCCGACTCACGCTATCGACCCAGGCACGGTCGGCCAGCCTCGGATCGCGACGCTCGGCCAGGGCCGAGAGGTCTTCGGTGTGCGGCAGTTCGCGGGTGATCATCGCGCCACGGGCATAGGTCGCGCCGTTTCGCTCCAGGCCCCAGCCCACGACTTCGGCGGTGGGGATGCCCCATTTGGTGAAGCGCTTGAGGTTCTGCCATTCGGACTTGACCCGCGGCTTGCCCAGGTAGCGCCGCAAGCCTTTGCCGGCCCCGACGTAGCGCTTGACGTAGTAATTCACGCCGTTGCGCTGCACCCGGATCACCTCTGACAACGGATCACGGGTCAAGCGCTCCCCTTGCAACGCGAACACCGCCTCGAGGCTGCCAAAATCCTCCGCCAGCTCGGCGTAGGCCGGTTCCAGATTCCAACCCGACATCAGAGTGCGTCCCCGTATCGCTGCTTGCGGGCATACAGCTTGTTGGCCTTGCCTTCGAGCCAGGCCAGCAGCGACGCCTCTTCGGCGAGGATCCGCCGCAGCGGCTGCTGGAAATAGCCCTTGAGGAAACGCAGCTTGTCGCGCTGGGTCAGGCCAATGTCCAGCGCCGAGAAATACAGCGCCGCCAGGTCCTTGTTGCGCCAGCGAGTGGTGATGGCTGGGCGGGTCTGGGCGCGGTGCAGGTCGATCACCGAAAGCTTGAAATCCCCAGGCGTTACCGGCTTGTCGGTGTGCAGCAGGAAGTGGCAGATGTAGCAGTCACGATGATTGACCCCGGCGCGGTGCATCATGCCGGTCATACGCGCCACTTCGGCGATCAGGGCACGCTTGAGTGTCGGTTGCGGCGGCTGCTTGACCCAATCGATGCTGAAGTCTTCGAGGCTGACGGTCGGCGCCAGCTCTTCGGTGACGATGAACGAATGCTGGTCGGCCGGATTGCTGCCTTTCTCGCCATACGCAACGGCGGTCATGGTCGGCACCCCGACTTCCTGCAAACGCTGGATTGCCTTCCACTCCTGACCCGCGCCCAGTACCGGCAGCTTGGCGGTCAGCAGGTTCTTGAAGATCTCGCCCCAACCAATGCCGCGGTGGATCTTCACAAAAAAACCGCGACCGTCCACCTCCGTGCGCAAGGTGCGCCGGGCTTCCAGTTCGCGATAGACCTCGCCCTTGAGCGCCTCGACCTCGGCGAACGCATCGCGCCCGGCCCAAAGGCTCTTGAACGGTTCGGCCAGCATCAACTTCATTGTGCGTGCTCCGCCAATATCACATCGGCCGCGTGCTGCGGCATGCTGTAGAGGTCGGCCGTCTCGGCGAAGGCCAGACCGTTGCGGCTCCAGGTCGCCCGGGCATCGGCATCGTTCAACATGCGCCCCAGGTATTCGGTGAGCTGTGCTTGTTCGAACGGCTCGTCCAGCACCAGGCCACTGTCGGCCTCGGCGATGTAATGGGCGTACCCACACACCGCGCTGACCAGTACCGGCAACCCGGCCACCAGCGCTTCGAGCAGTACGGTGCCGGTGTTCTCGTTGTACGCCGGATGGATCAACAGGTCGGCGCCCAGCAGGAAACGGGGGATGTCGCTGCGGCCCTTGAGGAACCGCACATTATCACCGAGCCCCAGTGCGGCGCTCTGCAGTTGGAATACCTTGGGGTCGTCCTGGCCGATTACAAACAACCGGGTGCGTTTTCGCAATTCGGTTGGCAGCGCGGCCAGGGCCTTGAGACTGCGATCCACGCCCTTGGTCTTGAACCCGGAGCCGATCTGCACCAGCAGCAGGTCGTCATCGGCCAGCTCGAATTCGGCCCGGAACGCCGCCCGGATCTCGTCGGCGTCGGCGGGCCGACGGCGGTCCTGGGCGATGCCTGGCGGCAGCAGGTGAAAGCGCTCCAGCGGCGTGCCGTAATGCTTGATGAACAGTGGCTGCTGGACTTCGGAGATCATCAGCACATCGGTCTTGGCGTCCTTGGCGAACACTGCCCGCTCGTACTCGGCGAAATGCCGGTAGCGGCCCCAGCGCCGGTACAGCGAATTGCGCAGGTTCTGCGCCTTGTCTTCGAAGCAGCCGTCGGCGGCGTAGTACACGTCCAGGCCGGGCATTTTGTTGAAGCCGATCAAACGGTCCACCGGGCGCTTGGCCAGGTCGGCCTCCATCCACGCGCTGAGCTTTTCGTTGCGGCGATGATTGAACAGCGCCTTGACCGGCGCCACCAGCACTTCGAAGCCGGGCGGCACATCACCTTCCCAGATCAGCGTGTAGACACGGATCTGGTGACCGCGTCGCTGGCACTCCAGGGCGATGCGCATGAAGTCACGCTGCAGGCCACCGAAGGGGAAGTACTTATAAAGGACAAAAGCCAATTGCATCAGCGCGGCTCCTCAGCCAATAACGTGCTCAGGTGGCTGGCAACACGCTCGGGGTTCAGACGCGTGAAGCACAGGGGCTGCTCGCGTTTCAGGTCAAACCGCCGGGCATCTTCGGCGGTCGGCGGGTAAGTGCAGTGTTTCTGCATGCATGGCGCACAAGGAAAATCACTGGCGAGGTGAATCTGGCCCTTGCCGTAGGCGCCGGTCAGCACCGGATTAGTGGGGCCGAGCAGAGAAATCGTCGGCACGTCCAGGGCCGCGGCCAGATGACCGAGGCCGGTGTCCACGGCCACGCAGGCCTGGGCCCCGGCGAGCACCTTGCCCATGCCGCCGAGGTTCAGCTTCGGCAGCACCAAAGCATTGCGCAGCCCGCTGGCGATGCGTTCGGCCCGAGCCTTCTCGGCCGGGTTGCCCCACGGCAGTTTGACGACCACGCCGAACTGCCCCATGCGCTCGGTGAGCTGGCGCCAGTAAAGTTCGGGCCAATGCTTGGACTCCCAGGTCGTGCCGTGCAGGAACACCACGTAGGGGTAAGGGCGTGGTAATTCCACCAATCGGTCGATGTCGAGGCCATAGCTGCCCTGGGTCTGCGGCAAATCATAGCCCAGCGCCAGGGCGAACAACTGGCGCACGCGCTCGACCGCATGCTGACCGCGAGCCACCGCCAGGCGCCGGGAATAAAAGCGCGCCGCCAGGGGCTCACGGGCCGAATTCTTATCCAGACCGGCCACCGGGGCCTTGACGTAACGGGTCAGCCAGGCGCTTTTCAACAGCCCCTGGGCGTCGATCACCAGGTCGTACTTTGCGGCGCGCACGCCCTGCTTGAAGCGTCGCCATTCGCCACTCTTGATGGTTTGCCAGAGGTTCTTGCGCCAGCGACGGATCGCTACCGGAATAACCTTGCCCACAGCCGGGTGCCAGGTAGGGATTTCGGCGAAACCCTCTTCCACCACCCAATCGAACTTGATGCCCGGAATCGCCCGCGCCGCATCGGTCAGCGCCGGCAGGGTGTGGACCACATCCCCCAGCGAAGAGGTCTTGATCAGCAATACCCGCAAGTTACCGGACCTCCACGGGTGTGCCCTGCAGACGCTCAAGGGCCTCGTTCACCGACGACGGCATGAGCTGGCGCAGGCAATTGTAATGACCGAAGCGACAGGTGCGGTCGAAGCACGGACTGCACTCGATGCCCAGGCGCACGACTTCGACCTTGTCGGCCAGCGGTGGCGTGAAGCCCGGCGAGGTGGAACCGTAGACCGCCACCAACGGGCGGTTCAGGGCTGCGGCCACGTGCATCAGGCCCGAGTCATTGGAGACCACCGAGTCGGCGCAGGACAGCAGGTCGATGGCCTCGGCCAGGGAAGTGTCGCCACTGAGGTTCACCGACTCTTCCCGAAGCCCCGGGATCAACCGCGAGCGGATGTCTTCACCCACCGGGTGATCTTTTTTCGAGCCGAACAGCCAGACTTGCCAGCCTTCGCGAATCTTCGCCTCGGCAACCTGGGCGTAATGCTCCGCCGGCCAGCGCTTGGATTCGCCGAACTCGGCCCCCGGACACAGGGCCAGCACCGGACGATCCAGGCTCAGGCCGAACTTGGCCAGCGCCGCTTCACGGGTCACCGGATCGATCTGCAGGCTCGGCCGTGGATAGGGTTTGAGCAACTCGGTCCCAGGCTCGTAGGCCAGGGCCATGAAGCGCTCGATCATCAACGGGTAGCGGTCTTTATCCAGGGCACGCACATCGTTGAGCAGGCCGTAGCGAAACTCGCCACGCCAGCCGGTGCGCTTGGGGATGCCGGCGAAAAACGGCACCAGCGCCGACTTCAACGAATTGGGCAACAGGATCGCCTGATCGTACTGACCGGCCAGGGATTTGCCGATGCGCCGACGGGTCGCCAGCTCCAGCACGCCGTGGCCGAGCGGGAAGCTCAAGGCCTTGCGTACCTCGGGCATGCGCTCAAGGATCGGC
This sequence comes from Pseudomonas sp. Lb2C2, assembly GCF_052112205.1. NCBI lineage: Bacteria > Pseudomonadati > Pseudomonadota > Gammaproteobacteria > Pseudomonadales > Pseudomonadaceae > Pseudomonas > Pseudomonas sp. Lb2C2. The sequence continues at coordinate 210,893 of NZ_JAUTYW010000006.1, forward strand.
CGACTCCACTCGGGGGCCAGGACGTCGATTTCGCACTGCGGATGACGCTGTTTCAGGCACTGGAACAGTGTCTGCGCCATCACCATGTCACCGACCCAACTGGGCCCAACGATCAGAATATTCATGAGCTTTCCAAAAACGATACGGGGAGGCCTACGCCTCCCCGCCTCGAGAATCACTGTGGCTTAGGTCGCTGCCTGTTGCCCTAATCTACAACACCCCACCCATCAACGGTGGGAGCGAGCTGTGTGGGAGCAAAGCTTGCTCGCGATCCAGGCGCTGCGGTCCTCAAGAGACCGCGGCGTTTTCATCGCGGGCAAGCCTTGCTCCCACACAGCTCGCTCCCACATTTAAATCTTCAGCTCAGGCCCAACTCCCGCCAGATCCGCAGTACCTGCTGGCGCTCGTCCACGAACTGATCACCTGCGATCACCCCGGCATCTTTCTGCAAGGCCTGGCGGTGAGCGGCGGAGCGGTAGGCCTTGTAGGCTTCGCGCAACAGCGTGGCGTCCTCGGCCGGCATCAGCCCGACCTCCTGCAACCCGTCCAGGATGCGGATGTTATCGGTGTAGCGCACCAGCGACGGGTGTTCCTCGGACCACGCCAAGGCCGCGTATTGCACCATAAATTCAATATCGACGATACCTCCGGCATCCTGCTTGAGGTCGAAGGGCGCCGAGGCCTCGAAGGCATTCGGTGCGGTCCCGGCGGCGGTGGCCTTGCTGCCAAGGTTGTCGCGCATCTTGGCGCGCATCTCGCTGACTTCCTGGCGCAGCGTCGGCAAGTCCCGCTTGCGTCCCAGCACCTGGGCGCGGACTTTCTCGAACGCCTGGCCCACGTCCTGGCTACCCACCAGCACACGGGCCCGCACCAGCGCCTGATGCTCCCAGGTCCAGGCTTCGTTCTCCTGGTAACGGGCAAACGCCCCGAGTGAACTGACCAGCAACCCCGACGCCCCGGACGGGCGCAGGCGCATATCCACTTCATACAACTGCCCGGAGTTGGTCTGGGCAGTCAGCAGGTGAATGATCCGCTGGCCGAGCCGGGTGAAGAACTGTGCACCATCGATGGGTTTCGGGCCGTCGGTTTCCGCCTGCGGGTCGCCATCATGAATGAACACCAGGTCCAGGTCGGAACCATGCCCCAACTCCAGGCCGCCGACTTTCCCATAACCGACAATAATGAAGCCCGGATCACACAGGCTGCCATCGGTGCGCAATGGCACGCCGTGCTTGGCGGTCGTCTGGCGCCAGGCCAGGGCCAGCACCTGTTCGAGAATCGCCTCGGCCAGCCAGGTCAGGTAATCGCTGACTTTCATCAGCGGCAGGCTGCCGGCGATTTCCGAAGCGGCCACCCGCAGGCGGTGCGCCAGCTTGAAATGCCGCAGCGCCTCCATTTGTTGTTCCAGGTCATCCTCGGGGATGCGCGTCAGGCGCTCACGCAACTCCGCCGCCAACTCCGGCGCCAAGGGCGGCTTGAACAGCCGGCCCTCGTTGAGCAACTCATCGAGCAGCAAGGGGAAACGGGTGATTTGCTCAGCAATCCACGGGCTCGCCGCGCACAACGTCAGCAAACGACGCAGGGCGCCGGGGTTTTCCGTCAACAGCACCAGGTAGGCCGAACGGCGGGCTACCGCCTCGACCAAGGGCAGCACCCGCTCCAGCACCAGGTCTGGATCGGCATGTTCCACGGCCTGGGCCAGCAGGCGTGGAATGAAGGCATCCAGACGCTCGCGTCCCAGGCGCTGCATGGCGCGCAGTTGCGGGCTACCGCGCAGGGCGGCCAAGGCCTTGAGGGCTTTGGGCGCATCGACGAAGCCGCCCTCTTCCAACTGCCGACACGCCGCCTCTTCATCCTGGCTGTCTTCCCACAACGGCAACCATTCGCCGCCCACCACCACTTCGCTTTCGCCGCCCTCTTCTTCATCCGGGTCGGCGATGACCTGGCCGAAATGCCAGGCCACACGCCCGCGCCAATACATCAATCGCTCATGAAAGGCCGACCAGTCGGCAAAACCCAGCATGAACGCAATGCGCGCCTGATCCTGCGGGCTATCCGGGAGCATCTGGGTCTGGCGGTCGGCGATGGCCTGGATCGCATGTTCGGTATAACGCAGGAACTCATAGCCCTGGCGCAGCTCATCGATCACCTTGCCCGGCAGGTACCCCTGACCCTCCAGGGTGCCCAGCACTTTAAGCAGCGGGCGCTGCTGCAAGCTCAAGTCGCGACCGCCATGGATCAGCTGGAACGCCTGGGCAATGAACTCCACCTCGCGAATGCCGCCCGAGCCCAGCTTGATGTTGTCGGCCATGCCCTTGCGCCGCACCTCCTGCTGGATCAGTTGCTTCATCGTGCGCAGCGCTTCGATGGCGGAAAAATCCAGGTAACGGCGATAGACGAACGGGCGCAGCATGTCGAGCAACTGCGCACCGGCCACTTGGTCACCCGCCACTACGCGCGCCTTGATCATGGCGTAGCGCTCCCAGTCGCGGCCCTGGTCCTGGTAATACTGCTCCAGGGCATTGAAGCTCAGCACCAGCGCACCGGCCGAGCCGTAGGGACGCAGGCGCATATCGACGCGGAACACGAAGCCGTCGACGGTCATCGGGTCCAGGGCCTTGATCAGGCGCTGGCCGACGCGGATGAAAAATTCCTGGTTATCCAGCGGTCGCTTGACGCCCACGGTTTCGCCACCCTCGGGGTAGGCGAAGATCAAGTCGATGTCCGACGACAGGTTCAGCTCCACGGCGCCCAGCTTGCCCATGCCCAGGATGACCATCTGCTGCGGCTCGCCGCTGCGTCGTCCGGTGGGTACGCCGAATTGCTGGCTGAGGCGCTGGTACAACCATTGATAGGCCTGGTCGATGCAGGTGTCGGCCATGTCCGAGAGGTCGCGGCAGGTCTGGACCAGGTCGGCCTGGCGGGTCAGGTCGCGCCAGATGATCCGTACCTGCTGGCGGGTGCGCTGGCGGCGCAGGACGCGGCCCAGTTCTTCTTCAGTCTCGGCGGCCTGCACGGCGGCCCCGATCTGCGCGCACATTTCACCGGGCGCCAGGCTGCGGTCCAGTTCGCCGCTGCGCACCAGCTCCAGCAGCATCACCGGGTCACGGACGCTCTGTTCGATGACAAAGTCGCTGGCGGCGGCAATACGGTTGAACGCCTCCCAACGCTGCGGGGTCCAGGCCGACAGCCCGTGGTCGTCGTCGAACAAGGCGACCACCGCACGGAACGACTGCTCGGCACGACTGACCAATGACTGGAGAATCGCCGGTACCGTTTCCGGTATTGGGGCAAGCGAGGGCAGGCTCATGGTCTATCCTTGATCGGCGCGGGAGAGGCTGGATGTAGTGTTTTTTCAAAAGACACTACCTGATCGACTGTCGAACAAAGATGATAAATAGCTGAAAATCTGATTTTATTGGCAGCCGGCATCAAGTTTTTACCTGTACGAGTTGGCTAAAGACCAACAGTAACGATTATTCTCACAACGAAACGAGGGGCCAGAAGCCGCTCATGTGTAGTTTTACTACTCGTCTATACATTCGAAAGGCTGAAACGGCCGACGATTTGTAGTAAAACTACACGCCGCCGAAACAACCTTCGGCAATCCAAGAATTTATATCGTCTGCCCACAAGGCCAGTCGCAAACTCAGGCAACCGATTCTGGTAGCCTTTCCGCCCTGGAGCAAGCCATGCAAGACCTCGATCCCGTCGAAACCCAGGAATGGCTGGACGCCCTGGAATCGGTTCTCGACAAAGAAGGCGAAGACCGTGCTCACTATCTGATGACCCGTATGGGCGAACTCGCAACCCGCAGCGGTTCGCAATTGCCTTACGCCATCACCACGCCGTACCGCAACACAATCCCCGTCACCCACGAAGCACGCATGCCTGGCGACCTGTTCATGGAACGCCGCATTCGCTCGTTGGTACGCTGGAACGCGATGGCCATGGTGATGCGTACGAACCTGAAAGATTCTGACCTGGGCGGTCACATCTCCAGCTTCGCCTCCAGCGCAACCCTGTACGACATCGGCTTCAACTACTTCTTCCAGGCCCCGACCGACGAACACGGCGGTGACCTGATCTACTTCCAGGGCCACACCTCCCCGGGTGTCTACGCCCGTGCGTTCATGGAAGGCCGCATCACCGAAGAGCAGATGAACAACTTCCGCCAGGAAGTGGACGGTCAGGGCCTGTCGTCCTACCCGCACCCTTGGCTGATGCCCGACTTCTGGCAGTTCCCGACTGTATCCATGGGCCTGGGCCCGATCCAGGCGATCTACCAGGCACGTTTCATGAAGTACCTGGAAGCCCGTGGCTTCATCCCGGAAGGCAAGCAGAAAGTCTGGTGCTTCCTGGGCGATGGCGAGTGCGACGAGCCGGAATCCCTCGGTGCGATCTCCCTGGCCGGCCGCGAGAAGCTCGACAACCTGATCTTCGTCATCAACTGCAACCTGCAGCGCCTCGACGGCCCGGTTCGCGGCAACGGCAAGATCATCCAGGAGCTCGAAGGCGTATTCCGCGGTGCCCAGTGGAACGTGACCAAAGTCATCTGGGGCCGTTTCTGGGACCCACTGCTGGCCAAGGACGTCGACGGTATCCTGCAACGTCGCATGGACGAAGTCATCGACGGCGAGTACCAGAACTACAAGGCCAAAGACGGCGCGTTCGTGCGTGAACACTTCTTCAACACGCCTGAACTCAAGGCAATGGTTGCAGACCTGTCCGACGACGAGATCTGGAAACTCAACCGTGGCGGCCACGACCCGTACAAGGTCTACGCGGCGTACCACGAAGCGGTCAACCACAAAGAACAACCCACCGTCATCCTGGCCAAGACCATCAAGGGTTATGGCACCGGTGCCGGCGAAGCGAAGAACACTGCGCACAACACCAAGAAAGTCGATGTCGACAGCTTGAAGTTGTTCCGTGATCGTTTCGACATTCCGGTCAAAGACGACGAACTGGAGAACCTGCCGTTCTTCAAGCCAGAGCCAAACAGCGCCGAAGCCCGCTACCTGAGCGAGCGCCGCACTGCACTGGGCGGTTTCGTGCCGCAGCGCCGCGCGCAAAGCTTCAGCGTGCCGACCCCATCGCTGGATACCCTCAAGGCTATCCTCGACGGCTCGGGCGACCGTGAAATCTCCACCACCATGGCCTTCGTGCGGATCCTCGCGCAACTGGTCAAGGACAAGGAAATCGGTCCACGCATCGTCCCGATCATTCCGGACGAAGCCCGTACCTTCGGTATGGAAGGCATGTTCCGTCAGTTGGGCATCTACTCCTCCGTCGGCCAGCTCTACGAGCCAGTCGATAAAGACCAGGTGATGTTCTACAAGGAAGACAAGAAAGGCCAGATCCTCGAAGAAGGCATCAACGAAGCAGGCGCCATGAGCTCCTTCATCGCTGCCGGCACTTCGTACTCCAGCCACAACCAGCCGATGCTGCCGTTCTACATCTTCTACTCGATGTTCGGCTTCCAGCGTATCGGCGACCTGGCCTGGGCCGCTGGCGACAGCCGCACCCGTGGCTTCCTGATCGGCGGCACCGCTGGCCGGACCACACTGAACGGCGAAGGCCTGCAACACGAAGACGGTCACAGCCACATTCTGGCTGCCACCATCCCGAACTGCCGCACCTTTGATCCAACCTACGGCTACGAGCTGGCGGTGATCATCCAGGACGGCATGAAGAAGATGACCGAAGAGCAACAGGACGTCTTCTACTACATCACCGTGATGAACGAGTCCTACCAGCAGCCAGCCATGCCGGCCGGCGCCGAGGAAGGCATCATCAAGGGCATGTACCTGCTCGAAGAAGACACCCGCGAAGCGGCGCACCACGTCCAGTTGATGGGCTCCGGCACCATCCTGCGCGAAGTGCGTGAGGCAGCGAAGATCCTGCGTGAAGAATTCAACGTCGGCGCCGACGTCTGGAGTGTCACCAGCTTCAACGAACTGCGTCGCGACGGCTTGGCCGTAGAACGCAGCAACCGCCTGCACCCTGGCCAGAAGCCAAAGCTGAGCTACGTCGAAGAATGCCTGAACGGCCGCAAAGGTCCGGTCATCGCCTCTACCGACTACATGAAGCTGTTCGCCGAGCAGATCCGCCAGTGGGTTCCTTCCAAGGAATTCAAAGTGCTGGGCACCGACGGTTTCGGCCGTAGCGACAGCCGCAAGAAACTGCGTCACTTCTTCGAAGTCGACCGTAAGTTCGTTGTGTTGGCAGCCCTGGAAGCCCTGGCTGACCGTGGCGATATCGAACCCAAGGTGGTGGCCGAGGCCATCGTCAAGTTCGGCATCGATCCAGAAAAACGCAACCCACTGGACTGCTGAGGAGAATTTTCGTGAGCGAACTCATTCGCGTACCTGACATCGGCAGCGGTGAAGGTGAAGTAATTGAACTGTTTGTGAAGGTCGGCGACCGTATCGAAGCCGACCAGAGCATCCTGACGCTTGAATCGGACAAGGCCAGCATGGAAGTGCCTGCGCCGAAGGCCGGTGTCATCAAGAGCTTGAAAGTGAAGCTGGGCGACCGCCTGAAAGAAGGCGACGAACTGCTGGAGCTGGAAGTCGAAGGCGCCGCTGCGGCGCCTGAAGCGGCGGCCCCTGCTGCTGCCCCGGCGGCGGCTGAAAAGCCTGCCGCTGCACCGGCTGCTGCGGCAGCTCCCGCTCCGGCTGCTGCGCCTGCCGCTGCCACGGTCCAGGACATTCATGTCCCGGACATCGGTTCGTCGGGCAAGGCCAAGATCATCGAAGTGCTGGTCAAGGTGGGCGACACCGTCGAAGCCGACCAGTCGCTGATCACCCTGGAATCCGACAAGGCCAGCATGGAGATCCCATCGCCGGCTGCCGGCGTGGTGGAAAGCATCGCGGTCAAGCTGGAAGATGAAGTGGGCACAGGCGATTTCATCCTCAAGCTGAAAGTAGCCGGTGCCGCCGCACCTGCCGCGCCCGCCCAAGCCGCTGCGCCTGCCGCCAAAACTGAAGCCGCTCCGGCCCCGGCAGCCGCGCCTGCCGCGCCTGCCGCCAAGGCCGAGGCTGCCCCAGCCCCGGTCGCCGCGCCTGCGCCAAGCGGTGCCAAGGTGCACGCCGGCCCTGCGGTGCGTCAGCTGGCCCGTGAATTCGGTGTCGAGCTGTCCGCCGTCGGCCCAAGCGGCCCTCACGGTCGCGTGCTCAAAGAAGACGTGCAAGCCTACGTCAAGGCCATGATGCAGAAGGCCAAGAACGCACCGGCCGAAGGCGCCACTGGCGGCGCGGGCATTCCGCCAATCCCGGCGGTGGACTTCAGTCGCTTCGGCGAAACCGAAGAAGTGGCCATGACTCGCCTGATGCAGATCGGCGCGTCGAGCCTGCACCGCAGCTGGCTGAACATTCCGCACGTGACTCAGTTCGACCAGGCCGACATCACCGAGCTGGAAGCTTTCCGCGTCGCGCAGAAAGCCGTGGCGGAAAAGGCCGGCGTGAAGCTGACCGTACTGCCTCTGCTGCTCAAGGCTTGTGCACACCTGCTCAAGGAACTGCCGGACTTCAACGCCTCCCTGGCCCCAAGCGGCAAGGCTGTGATCCGCAAGAAATACGTGCACATCGGCTTTGCCGTCGACACCCCGGAAGGCCTGCTGGTGCCGGTCATCCGCAACGTCGACCAGAAGAGCCTGCTGCAACTGGCTGCCGAAGCCGCTGCCCTGGCCGAAAAAGCCCGGAACAAGAAGCTCACCGCCGACGACATGCAAGGCGCCTGCTTCACCATTTCCAGCCTCGGCCACATTGGCGGTACCGGCTTCACGCCGATCGTCAACGCGCCGGAAGTGGCGATCCTGGGTGTTTCCAAGGCCACCATCCAGCCTGTCTGGGACGGTAAAGCCTTCCAGCCGAAGCTGATGTTGCCACTGTCGCTGTCCTACGATCACCGTGTGATCAACGGCGCCGCCGCTGCACGCTTCACCAAGCGCTTGAGCGACCTGCTGGGCGACATCCGCACCATCCTGCTGTAACACCGGGCGGCCCTCCCTTGCGGAGGGTCATTCGGCGCACTGTTTTCCGAGCGCCACGCTCGTACCTCAACCCCGCCCGTTTGGCGGGGCTTTTTTTTGCCTGGAATTCAAGCCAGACAGCCTGGATGTTGGATGTGCCGGCCTCATCGCGAGCAAGCTCGCCCCCACAATGGACTTGTGGTGTTCCTGTGGGAGCGAGCTTGCTCGCGATGGCGGAAGGTCAGGCGACGCGGCAACTTTCCTACCACACAAGTTTTAAATGACTACACCCCCTGTTAGTCATTACCCACAACCTGCGCCCCCTTCCCTATCGATATTTATGGCGCGCCGGGCTTTAGCATCAAGACCGCCAAGGCAACTTGATGTTTGCCCCCACTACTGAAACGTCGAATGGATTCGAATATGTTCAAACCTACCGTTGGCCCCATTGTCGGCCACACGACAACGGATCACGCCCGGATATTCCTGCGCGGCGATCGCGGCAACAACCGGGTATTCGCCGGCATTCGCCACCGGTGCCAAGGCGATACACACTGGTCGAAAGGGGACTTTGTCCACCTGAAGGCCTACCGCGACATGTCCGATGTCATCGTGTTGAAAGGCCTTCAACCCGACACCGCCTACGAATACCAGGCCGGCTGGTTCAGCCCCCTGGGCCCGACCCATACCGTGGAAACCGTCCAGGCACTGCCGCTGCAATGGCCCAGGAACACCTACTGCTTACGCACCCCGGCCAGCAAAACCGATGCGCCATGCGCTTATATCGTGGGCTCTTGCCGCTACTTGCGAATCGCCGCCGGCACCCCGTTGCTACCGGGGCTTGGGGACCGCACCTTTGCCGGCATCAACCGCATCGTGGCGCAGGCCGACCCACCGATCAGCGCAGTATTGATGACCGGCGATCAGGTTTACCTGGATGACCTGAATGTCATCGGACCGGACCGAACCTATCAGAACATCCTTTTCAGATACCGGTCGGTATTTACCCAGCCGCATATCCGGAAACTGATGTCTGGCACCCCTACCTACATGATCCTTGACGACCATGAGATCGAAGACAACTGGCCCGCCAGGAAAACCGGAAACGACGATGTTCTATACGCCAATGCCATGGGCGCTTATGGGCTTTATCAGGCCAGCCACGGGCCCGCCCATGAACTGTCGAGCGACGGAACATTAAACAAGTCGTTAATGCGCTACTGGTACACCTTCACCCACGGCGATATCCATTGGTTCGTCACCGACAGCCGGACGCAACGCAACCTGTCGGCGGACGATCGGCGCATTCTCGACGAGGAACAGGAACAGTCCCTGCTCCAATGGCTTATCAACAGCACCGCCCGGGTCAAACTCGTCGTGACCAGCGTCATGTTCTTCCCTGACAGCAAGCACAATGACGGCGACGCCTGGCAGGCCTTCCCGGAGCAACGCCTGCGCCTGCTGGAAACCATACGCCACCATCGGATCAAAAACGTGGTTTTCATCTCGGGCGATGTCCACGGCTCCATGACCAGCCGCCTGCGTCACAGCGAGGATCCTGATTTCGAGGTCAACACCGTGGTTTCCTCGCCGTTCTACAACAGCAAATTGCTGCCTTTTGCAAAAGCCTCGGATTTTATTTTCCACAGGCCGATGGCCCGCACCCAAAGTGGTGAGTACCGCTATGAACTGACCAGCAAAGTGGTGAGTCAGGACAACTTCGCCCACCTGCATGTCACGGCGCAGAGCCTTCAAGTCACCTTCCACGACCGGGACGGCAAGCCCTTGCAGACGGTCGATATCCCGCTGCGATGACCGCCCATGCCCTCTGATCGATCGGCGACTGGAGAAATCCCCTCGTCGGCCGATAAAAGGTTTATAGCACTTGGCCTTCATCTCTCTTGTCAGCCAGTGCCGCAATGATGCAACCTTGCGCCAATCCGTAATAACGAGGGCGTCAGCCCGGCGCGATCAGCATTTTCGAAGCGAGTTTCCCCATGAAAAGCCAACCCGATGCCGCCAGCCGTATGGCGGCCGAGGTAGTGACGCAGTTACCGGTGCCCTCGCGGCTCGGTATGCTGCGTTTCGAACGGCTGAATGAAGCAAGCTGGGCGCTGTTGTTCCTCGATCCCAACTGCGAGCGATACTTCGGCCTGCCGGCGGTAGAGCTGTGCTCGCTGGTCAGTGCGCCCTACGCCAGCTTGATGGAGCCAGAAGCACGCTATCAGTTGCACGACGCCATCCAGCAACAATTGGCCCAGGCCACGCATTACCAGATTCGCTACACGCTCCACACCGCCAAGGGCCCGATGAACGTGCTGGAGACGGGTGAAGCCTATAAGCAACACAATCGTCATCTGCTGCGCGGTTACCTGCTGGAGGTGGACAATTTGCTGCAAGGCGAACCCTCCATGCCAGCCCTGGACCTGGAAACCCAGAATTCACGCCTGCAGATCGCCCTGGAACTGAACCAGCGCGCCCAACAAGAGCAGCTCCAGCACCTGGACCGGGTACGCGCCCAACAGGACCTGATCCTGCTACTGACCCGCCAACGCTACAGTGCCAACAACTCCCTGCTCGAAGCGGCCGAACTCATCACCCGCAGCGCCTGCAACATCTACCAGATCGACTGCGCCAGCCTCTGGAATCTGGACGACGGCAAACTGGTGCCGATTTCCGCCTACAACCGCGCTGCCCAGGAATACTTCCTGCCGGCGGTGATCGACGCCAGCGAGTTTCCCGACTACATGGAGGCGCTGCAGACCTGCCGCGCCATTGACGCCCACAATGCGATGCGCGACCCGCGCACTCGGGAAATGGCCGAAAGCCTGCGCGCCCGTGACGTCAATGCCGTTCTCGACGCCAGCGTGCGTATCGACGGCCAGGTGGTGGGCGTGCTGTGCCTGGAGCAAGTGGGCGTCACCCGCGCCTGGCAGTCGGATGAAATCGCCTTTGCCGGCGAGCTGGCGGACCAGTTCGCCCAAGTCATCAACAACCACAACCGCCGCACTGCCACCAGCGCCCTGCACTTGTTCCAGCGCGCCGTGGAGCAGAGTGCCAACGCGTTCCTGCTGGTCAATTGCGACGGTGTGGTGGAGTACGTCAACCCGAGCTTCACCGCGATCACCCAGTACACCACCGAGGAAGTCCACGGCCAACGCCTCTCGGAACTGCCAGCCCTGGAGAACCTCAGCGAACTGCTGTTCGACGCGCCATCGGCACTGGCCCAAAGCAACAGTTGGCAGGGTGAGTTCAAGAGTCGGCGCAAGAACCTGGAGCCCTACTGGGGCCAGTTGTCGATTTCCAAGGTCTACGGCGATAACCGCGAGCTGACCCATTACATCGGCATCTACGAAGACATCACCCAGACCAAGCTGGCCCAGCAGCGCATCGAGCGCCTGGCCTACACCGACAACCTGACCAATCTGGGCAACCGCCCGGCGTTCATTCGCAACCTCGATGAACGCTTCGCCCGGGACAGTGATTCGCCCATCAGCCTGCTGCTGGTGGACATCGATAACTTCAAGCGCATCAACGACAGCCTCGGCCACCAGACTGGTGACAAACTGCTGATCAGCCTGGCCCGGCGCCTGCGCAACAGCTTGAGCCCCAGCGGCAGCCTGGCGCGCTTCGCCAGTAACGAGTTCGCTGTGCTGCTGGATGATACTGGCCTGGAAGCCGGGCAGCAGATCGCCAGCCAATTGCTGATGACCCTCGACAAACCCATGTTCGTCGATAACCAACTGATCAGCGTGACCGGCTCCGTGGGCCTGGCCTGCGCCCCGCTGCATGGCCGCGATCCACAGACCCTGATGCGCAACGCCGGCCTCGCCCTGCACAAGGCCAAGGCCAACGGCAAGCACCAGGTCCAGGTGTTCACCGAGGCGCTGAATGCCGAGGCCAGTTACAAGCTGTTCGTGGAAAACAACCTGCGTCGCGCCTTGACCCAGAACGAACTGGACGTGTTCTACCAACCCAAGTTGTGCCTGCGCAGCGGCCGTCTGCTGGGCATGGAGGCGTTGCTGCGCTGGAATCATCCGGAAAAGGGCATGATCCGCCCGGACCAATTCATCAGCGTGGCCGAAGAAACCGGCCTGATCATCCCCATCGGCAAATGGATTGCCCGCCAGGCTTGCCGGATGAGCAAACAGCTGACCGCGGCCGGCCTGGGCAACCTGCAAGTGGCGATCAACCTGTCGCCCAAGCAGTTTTCCGACCCGGACCTGGTCGCCTCCATCGCCAGTATCCTCAAGGAGGAACAACTGCCGGCCCGGTTGCTGGAACTGGAGCTGACCGAAGGCCTGTTGCTGGAAGCCACCGAAGACACCCATTTGCAGCTCGACCAGCTCAAGCGCCTTGGACTGACCCTGGCCATGGACGACTTCGGCACCGGTTATTCATCCCTCAGTTACCTGAAAAAATTCCCGATCGACATCATCAAGATCGATCGCAGCTTCATCCATGAGATCCCGGACAACCAGGACGACATGGAAATCACCTCGGCGGTGATTGCCATGGCCCACAACCTGAAACTCAAGGTCGTGGCCGAAGGCATCGAAACCGCCCAGCAACTGGCGTTCCTGCGGCGTCACCGTTGCGACGTCGGCCAGGGCTACCTGTTTGACCGACCGATCCCCGGCGCCGAGCTGGTCGAAAAGCTCAAGCGCTACCCGCGCGGGCCTCTGGTCTGACAGCCGCGTATAGCTTGCGGCGGCTTTTCTGAGGCACACTGACTGTCTATTTCGCTCAACTCAATCTGACTGAGAGGACTGATGATGGTCTTGCGCTCGGAAATCCTGGTGAACAAAAACGTGCTCCCTACTAAAGAACAAGCCCTGCCTGGCCGTGAAACCCCGATGAGCGTGCCGGAAAAACACTTCGTCCTCGACGCGCCGCTGCTGGGCCCGTTTGCCATGGACGTGGATTTCGCGATCTTCGGCCTCGGCTGCTTCTGGGGCGCAGAGCGCAAGTTCTGGCAGCGCGAAGGCGTGGTCAGTACGGCGGTGGGTTACGCCGGCGGCTTCACGCCGAACCCGACGTATGAAGAAGTCTGTTCGGGTCTGACCGGCCACAGTGAAGTGGTACTGGTGGTCTATGAGCCGGCAAAAGTCAGCTACGAGCAGCTTTTGAAAATGTTCTGGGAACTGCACAACCCGACCCAGGGCATGCGCCAGGGGAATGACATCGGCACCCAGTACCGTTCAGTGATCTATGCCACCAACCCCGCTCAACTGGCGGCGGCCAAACACAGCGAGCAAGTGTTCCAGGCCGAGTTGACCAAGGCCGGCAAAGGCACCATCACGACCGAAATCGAAGAAGCGCCGACGCTCTACTTCGCAGAGGCCTACCACCAGCAGTACCTGGCGAAGAATCCTGAAGGCTATTGCGGGATTGGCGGTACGGGCGTGACCTGCCCGATCTGACTGTCGGGCCCCAGATCCAGTGTGGGAGCTGAGCTTGTGGGAGCAAGGCTTGCCCGCGATGCGGCGGCACATTCAACATCAATGCAGCTGAACCACCGTCATCGCGAGCAAGCTTGGCTCCCACAGGGACCTGTGGCAGTTGCAGTTCCGTGAACACTCCGCACCTCCGGTGGGAGCGAGCCTGCTCGCGATAGCGCCCTTCCAGGCGCCAGCAAAACTCAGCTCTCAGCGATCAACCAATCCATCTGCCACCCGCCCTGGGTCTGCCCCAGCTTTTTCGACAGCCATGGCAGCAGCTCACGCAACTCCTCCTCCAGCCCCCACGGCGGGTTGGCAATCGCCAGGCCGGAGCCGTTCAGGCTGTTGGGCGTCGCCAGTGGATGCACCAGCAGTTCCACCCGCAACAGCTTCGGCGCGCCCGTGCCGGCCAGGTCCTGGTAGAAGCGGCGCAACATCCGCTGGTCCTTTACCGGATACCAGATCGCGGCCACCGTCTGGCGCATCCGGCCAATGGCCTCCTTGAGGGAGGCGGCGCAGCGCTGCATCTCGTCAAGCTGCTCGAAGGGCGGGTCGATCAGCATCAGGGCACGCTTCTCTGCCACCGGCAGCAGTGCCCGCGGCACATGCCAGCCCTCACCCAGGTGCACCGCCACGCGACGGTCGCCTTTCATGTTGTCCTTGAGCAACACGCCGTCTTCAGGGTGTTTCTCATTGAGCAGCACACGGTCCTGGGAGCGGGTCAGGCGCCGCGCCAGCTCCGGCGAGCCCGGGTAGTAGCGCAACTGGCCGTCCGGGTTCATTTCGTGCAGCACCTTCATGTAATCGGCGGTCAACGGCGGCAGATCGCTCTCGCCCCACAACCGCGCAATGCCTTCCAGGTACTCACCGGTACGGTTGGCCTGGTCACCCTGCAGGTCGTACAGCCCGATGCCCGCGTGGGTATCGAGATAGGCGAAGGGCTGCTCCTTGCGCGACATCAGCGCGATGAGGCGGGTCAAGGTCAGGTGTTTGAACACGTCGGCGTGATTGCCGGCGTGGAAGGCGTGGCGATAATTCATGGCGGCTCCTGCGAAGGGCGACGAGTTTACCTCGAAGCGCGTCGGACGTCAGGGGTTCGCAGCCCGGCGGACAGGCCACCATCAGCCCAGCTCTCGCAGCAAATACACCTGCAATGGCACCTTTTGCACCTCAACCGGCTCCGATCGCTCAAGAAAGTGGGCAATCTTGCAGCGCAAGATGCTGCGATCGACCCGCTCGGACACATACGGATGCTCCTCGCCCAGCCAAGCGAGCAAGTTATCCAACAGACAGTCCGTTGGGCCCTCGGCCATTGCGTCCAATAGTGCGACGGGCACTTGCCACCAGGGAAAAGCCTGGGCCGGCCGCTGGGCATTTCCCACGACCTCAAGGGATTGCCCATTGATCAGGCAGCGCTTGATGACCGGCAAGAGTTGCCCGGCCTCCACCGCCGTCGATTGCAGGATCGGCCGCACAAAGCGCCCATCCCAAAAACGCAGGAAGACCGGCTTGCCACCGGGCAACAGCACCTGCGTGAGCCCTCGCAAGTGTTCGGCGAGGGTTTCCTGGCTCACACACGAAACCGCCAGCCACCCCCAATCGAGGGAGTCGCTGGCGGCTACCCAATCAAGAAACCCACTGTCTGCGCTGACCAGCCCTACATAGGGCATGACCGCTTCCCACTCGGCGTAGGGCGTGTCGGCCCAGATCGGGCTGGCTGCCGAGCTCATCGAACGCCGCCAGGCCGACAACGCCCCGGCGCTACTGGCATTGCTGAAAATGGCGAAAAGTTGCTCGGAGGCCTGTAAGGGGTGTTCCTCAAGCCAGGCGCGGGGAGATTGATCGCTGTTCATGCACGCCCCCGGACATCGACAGGTTTGTGAACGACCGGCGGCGCTGCACAGGCGCCATTCCTGCAACGCTCACACTCCTCACAGAACGGTGCCGAGCTTTGGAAACTGAGGCGTTGTGCAACGGAAAGAGCAAGTGCCTCTGCAGCGACCAGCTTCTCGGCACTGCCCGCAGAGCCCGATGCCGCACTCATGGCCGTCATCCGCGCCCCTCCAAGTTCGATCGGCACGCTGCTGTAAATCCCACCGGCGCCGATGTTGATCCAGTGGCCGCCGGCCTGGAGGGTCAGACTGGCACCCGCTTCCAATACCACTTGCTGGCCGGCGCTGACATGAAACTGCTGGCTGGCGTTCAGGACCTGGCTGGTGACACGAATATGCCGCTCGCCGCTCACCAGCAGATGGTCGTCCTGCCGCACTTCTGCCCGGCGCCGACCGTGGGTCAGGCGCTGCTCATCGGCCTTGAGCTCGTGCCGTGCCGTACCGGCGACAACGATGCTGCGCTCGTGATCGACCTGCACTCGCTGGTCATGCAGCACATGCTGGGTCCAGTTGCGCTGGGCCCGCAGGTAGATCTCTTCGGCGCCCTTGCGATCCTCGATGCGCAATTCGTTGTAGCCTCCCCCGCCCGGGCTGCTCTGGCTGCGCAACAGGCTGCGAGTCTTGTCTGCCGGCAGGTCCAGCGGCACCGGGTTGGCGCCATTGGGCAGACACCCCACCACCAATGGCTTGTCCACGTCACCATCGATGAACCCCACCAGGACTTCCATACCGACCCGGGGAATCATCACTGCGCCATAGTGATCGTGAGCCCAACCGGAGGCCACTCGCAGCCAGCAACTGGAGTGCTCGTCGCGTTGACCGTCGCGATCCCAGACCAGTTGCACCTTGACCCGTCCGAATTCATCGCAATGGATCTCGCTGTCGACCGGCCCGGTCACCACCGCCGACTGATAACCATGGGCACGGGGCTTTTCGTGATGCAAAGGTGGCCGAAAGAACACGTCCCATGGCGTGGCAAGAAAGGTATTTTTGTAGCCCTGGAATTCATCCGGGCCAGCGCTGGCTGTTTCTTCCAGCACCTGCGGTTGACGGCCATGATGACCGATATGCGTCAGGAGCCAGAGATCATTCCACGGCTCTCGGGGATGTTCCTTGATCCGCATGAAATGTCCGCTGACGAAGGCGCGTTCATCACTGCCGCCCTCCGCCACGCGGTGGTCGGCGCCATGGCGCTCAAGGGCGCGCCGGGTCAGATGCTTGCCGTCGTCACGGGCGCAGAATCCGCCGGGATAGTGATAGTCCTCGAGCATCGGGCTCTGCCGATTGTCGAGGTGGGTTTGCAGTAACAAACCGGGCTTGCGGAAGTCGTAATCGCGCAACGTCACGGCAGTGGTACGGGTCTGGAGCCGCACCGCCAGGCGCTTGATGGCCGGCTCGTCGGCGGCCATGCCGCTGTCTGGCAGGTACAGTGTCGATTCGGGCAGGCGGGGAAACACCGTCTGGTCGTCACCGAACACCAGCAGATGGCCGTCAGGGCTGTGCCTGAAGTGATAGTGGATACCGACTTCGGCGCAAATCCGCTCGATGAAGGCCAGGTCGCTTTCGCCATACTGCACACAATATTCACGCTCGGGGTATTGCCCGCCAAGCGCGAACTGGCAGGCATCCGCCAGGATCCCGTGTTCCTTCAACACCCGGGCGACGATATCGGGCACGCTCAGGTGCTGGAAAATACGCTGGTTGATGCGATGACGCAGGTAGGCCAGGCGGGGCACCAGGCTGACCTGGTAAAGGGTCAGGCGCTTGCCCGAATCCCCCTGGGCCACGCTATAGACCTGGCCGTGTATGCCGCCGCCCCAGTCGTCGAACCCCAGGAATGCCTGGCGATGCAGAAGCTCTTCCAGTGCCAGGTCGGACCGTTCGCTGACCAGTTCCAGGTCGAAGCGATAGGGCTGGCTGATGGCTTCCTTGCCTTTGAACTCAAGCACCTTGAGTTCATTCGGCCCGCTGTCGAGCGTCAGCGTGAAACGCGATGAGTTGGCAGGCGGGAACATCCGATGTGCCTCTGCGAAATGGAGGCGGGCGATTCTGCACGAGCGATAGGGGGAGTGCATGGGAGGTCAGAAAAAACAGATTTGCCCTACATCCAAGAAGCTAAAAGCTGCAAAACGTGATGCATTTTCCGATAGACATTTGAGGTATCGCGACCAACCGCAACCGTCCTACGTATGAATCAGCCGCTTCTTGCAAGGTCACCGATTTCTGGGCTGTGGTGGGCGTGATAACGTGCCTTGGTCGCAAAAAAGCAAAGGACGCACGGCATGACGACACGTTACGCAAAAATCGCAATGACCCTGGCGCTCGCCGCATTCGCCTTCCTGACCGTGTTCAATAACGTCACGGACTACAGCTCCAACTTCAATTTCGTCCATCACGTACTTAGCATGGATACCACCTTTCCCGACAATGCCGCCCGGTATCGGGCCATCGATCAACCGTGGATGTGGCACGGGGCCTATTGGCTGATTATCCTCGGCGAAGCGATGACGGCAGGGTTGCTGGGCTACGGCGCACTGGAACTGTGGCTGGCACGCCAGGCCGAGGCCGCGGTTTTCGCCCGCGCCAAGCGCTGGGCCGTTGCCGGCCTGACGGTGGGTTTCTTCGTCTGGTTCTTTGGTTTCATGGTGGTCGGCGGCGAATGGTTCCTGATGTGGCAATCAGAAATCTGGAACGGCCAGGACGCTGCGTTCAGGTTCTATATGGCGATTTTGGGCGTGCTGATCTTTCTCAACCAGCCTGATGCCAACCCGGACTGACGCCCATGAAAAAACGGCCCGCCTCCATTGGAGACGGGCCGTTTTTCATGCAAACCCTCCTGCGAGCCATCGAGGCCTCGCTGAAGGCCTTACTGGTTCAGACGGAAATCTTTCTCGGCTGCTTCGAAGCGCTGCAGCATACCCGCGGTAGGCGCGCCCATCTTGCTGACAATGTAGATGGCCAGGCTGGCGAAGATGAAGCCCGGGATGATTTCGTACAGGCCCAGCAGCTCGAAGTGCTTCCAGACGATCACGGTGATCGCACCCACCAGGATGCCGGCGAGCGCGCCATTGCGGGTCATGTTCTTCCAGATCACGGAGATCAGGACAACCGGGCCGAAGGCGGCACCGAAACCGGCCCAGGCGTAGCTCACCAGGCCCAGTACACGGTTTTCCGGGTTGGCAGCCAGGGCGATGGCGACCAAGGCCACCAGCAGCACCATGGCACGGCCGACCCAGACCAGTTCCAGCTGGGAAGCGCCCTTGCGCAGGAAGGTCTTGTAGAAGTCTTCGGTCAGGGCACTGGAGCACACCAGCAACTGGCAGCTCAGGGTACTCATCACCGCCGCCAGGATGGCCGACAGCAGCACACCCGCGACCCATGGGTTGAACAGCAGTTTTGCCAGTTCAATGAACACACGCTCAGGGTTCTCGGTCACGGGACCGGCCACGTCAGGGTGCGCCGAGAAGTAAGCGATACCGAAGAAGCCCACAGCCACGGTGCCGCCCAGGCACAGGATCATCCAGGCCATGGAGATGCGACGCGCCTTGGCGATCGACTTGACCGAATCCGCCGCCATGAAGCGCGCCAGGATGTGCGGTTGGCCGAAGTAGCCCAAGCCCCAGCCCATCAGCGAGATCACGCCGATGAAGGTAGTGTTTTTCAGCATGTCGAAGGACGAAGGGTCTTTCGCTTCGATGGCCAGGAACGTGGTGTCCACACCACCGGTGGCCAGCAGCACGATGATCGGCGTAAGGATCAGCGCGAAGATCATCAGGGTGGCTTGCACGGTGTCGGTCCAGCTCACGGCCAGGAAACCACCGACGAAGGTGTAGGCGATGGTCGCCGCAGCACCGGCCCACAGCGCGGTCTCGTAGGACATGCCGAAGGTGCTTTCGAACAGACGGGCGCCGGCCACAATGCCGGAAGCGCAGTAGATGGTGAAGAACACCAGGATGACCACCGCCGAGATGATCCGCAGCAGGCCGCTCTTGTCTTCGAAACGGCTGGAGAAGTAGTCCGGCAGCGTCAGTGCGTCACCGTTGTGCTCGGTCTGCACCCGCAGGCGACCGGCCACGAACAGCCAGTTGAGATAGGCACCGACGATCAGGCCGATGGCGATCCAGCTTTCCGACAGGCCGGACATGTAGATGGCACCCGGCAACCCCATCAACAACCAGCCGCTCATGTCCGAAGCACCGGCGGACAATGCCGTTACCACGCTGCCCAGGCTGCGACCGCCCAGGATGTAATCGGAAAGGTTGTTGGTGGAGCGGTAAGCCATCAGACCGATCAGGACCATGGCTGCGATATAGATCACGAAAGTGATCAAGGTGGGATTACTAACACTCATGAGTTACGCCCTGGCTTTGTTTTTATGTAGCGGTGGCAGTTGAAAGCGTCGACAACACGGACGTTATAGCGACGATTTGCAGTCCCGCGAATTTATGACTGATGTTTCCCCAGGAAAGCCATCAGCCGATGCCCCTCGACGTTGAAGTCGGTTGCACCTTGGCCGCGAATGCTATTCAACAAATCAAATAAGGTGCAACCAGTTTCGTTCGAATAAGTTGCACCTGATCGGTTTTATCGCAAAATCTGTGTTTTTTGCTCCCTTTTAGTGCAGTTTCCGGCACTCAGCTAGAAGCTAAAGCACTAAGCCGGTGCATGATCAACCGGGCAACATTTGCTTCCGGATGAGCTGCCTGTCATTTCGAGAAAAAAAGGGTTGCACCCGGTTGCACCTCAATCATCCCGCAGCTAATCTTGCCGCCAGCTGATGCCACGCAATACGTGGTAAACATGAGGATAAAAATATGGCTACCACCACCCTTGGGGTCAAACTCGACGACCCGACCCGCGAACGCCTCAAGGCGGCCGCAACCTCGATTGA
Organism: Pseudomonas sp. Lb2C2; assembly: GCF_052112205.1. Lineage (NCBI taxonomy): Bacteria > Pseudomonadati > Pseudomonadota > Gammaproteobacteria > Pseudomonadales > Pseudomonadaceae > Pseudomonas > Pseudomonas sp. Lb2C2. The sequence goes on from NZ_JAUTYW010000006.1 coordinate 231,092, forward strand.
TCGCACGCCGCACTGGCTGATCAAGCAGGCAATTTTCAATTACCTGGAAAAACTCGAGGGTGGTGCAACCCTGACCGAGCTGAACGGTTCACCTCGCATCGACAGCGATGATGCCGGCGATGTGCAGGTCGACCATGCTCACCAATGCTTCCTCGAATTTGCCGAGAGCATCCTGCCGCAGTCGGTCCTGCGCGCCTCCATCACCGCCGCTTACCGTCGCCCTGAGCCGGAAGTGGTGCCGATGCTGATCGAGCAGGCCCGCCTGCCGGCGCAAATGGCCGAAGCCACCAACAAGTTGGCCGCCTCCATAGCGGAAAAGCTGCGCAACCAGAAAAGTGCCGGCGGCCGTGCCGGTATCGTTCAAGGTTTGCTGCAGGAATTTTCCCTGTCGTCCCAGGAAGGCGTGGCCCTGATGTGCCTGGCGGAGGCGCTGCTGCGCATCCCGGACAAAGGCACCCGTGACGCGCTGATCCGCGACAAGATCAGCACCGGTAACTGGCAGCCACATTTGGGCAACAGCCCGTCGCTGTTCGTCAACGCCGCCACTTGGGGCCTGCTGCTGACCGGCAAGCTGGTCGCCACCCATAACGAAGCGGGCCTGACCTCTTCCCTGAGCCGCATCATCGGCAAGAGCGGCGAGCCGATGATCCGCAAGGGCGTCGACATGGCCATGCGCCTGATGGGCGAACAGTTCGTCACCGGCGAAACCATCGCCGAGGCCCTGGCCAACGCGAGCAAGTTCGAAGCCAAGGGCTTCCGCTATTCCTACGACATGCTGGGTGAAGCCGCGCTCACCGAACATGACGCCCAGAAGTACCTGGCCTCGTACGAACAAGCCATCCATTCGATCGGCAAAGCCTCCCACGGTCGTGGGATTTATGAAGGCCCGGGCATTTCCATCAAGCTCTCGGCCCTGCACCCGCGCTACAGCCGCGCCCAGTACGAGCGCGTCATGGACGAGCTGTACCCGCGCCTGCTGTCGCTGACCCTGCTGGCCAAGCAATACGACATCGGCCTGAACATCGACGCCGAAGAGGCCGACCGTCTCGAACTGTCGCTGGATCTGCTGGAGCGCCTGTGCTTCGAGCCGCAACTGACCGGCTGGAACGGCATCGGTTTCGTGATCCAGGCCTACCAGAAGCGTTGCCCGTATGTGATCGACTACGTCATCGACCTGGCCCGCCGTAGCCGCCACCGGTTGATGATTCGTCTGGTAAAAGGTGCGTACTGGGACAGCGAGATCAAGCGCGCCCAGGTCGAAGGCCTGGAAGGCTATCCGGTCTATACCCGCAAGGTGTACACCGACGTGTCCTACATCGCTTGCGCCCGCAAGCTGCTGTCGGTGCCGGAAGTCATCTACCCGCAGTTCGCCACGCACAACGCCCATACCCTGGCAGCCATCTACCACATCGCCGGTCAGAACTATTACCCGGGCCAGTACGAATTCCAGTGCCTGCACGGCATGGGTGAACCGCTGTACGAACAGGTTGTAGGCAAGGTTTCCGAAGGCAAGCTGAACCGTCCGTGCCGTGTGTACGCACCGGTCGGCACCCACGAAACTCTGCTGGCGTACCTGGTACGTCGCCTGCTGGAAAACGGCGCGAACACTTCGTTCGTCAACCGTATCGCCGACCAGTCCATCTCGATTCAGGAGCTGGTGGCCGATCCAGTGGCCAGCATCGAGCAAATGGCGACGCTGGAAGGCGGTTTCGGCCTGCCGCACCCGCGCATCCCACTGCCGCGCGACCTGTATGGCAGCGACCGCGCCAACTCCAGCGGCATCGACCTGGCCAACGAACATCGTTTGGCGTCGCTGTCCTGCGCCCTGCTTGCCACTGCCCATAACGATTGGAAAGCCGTGCCGATGCTCGGTTGCGCTGCCAGCGAAGAAACCCCGGCCCCCGTACTGAACCCGTCCGATCACCGCGACGTGGTCGGCCATGTACAGGAAGCCACCGTCGCCGACGTCGACAACGCCATCCAGTGCGCCCTCAATGCCGCACCGATCTGGCAAGCCACGCCGCCAGCCGAGCGCGCCGCGATCCTCGAACGTGCCGCCGACCTGATGGAAGGCGAGATCCAGCCGCTGATGGGCCTGCTGGCCCGCGAAGCCGGCAAGACCTTCGCCAACGCCATTGCTGAAGTGCGTGAAGCCGTGGATTTCCTGCGCTACTACGCGGTGCAGGCGCGCAACGATTTCACCAACGATGCCCACCGCCCACTGGGTCCGGTGGTCTGCATCAGCCCGTGGAACTTCCCGCTGGCGATTTTCAGCGGCCAGGTCGCCGCTGCCCTGGCCGCCGGCAACCCGGTATTGGCCAAACCCGCCGAGCAGACGCCATTGGTGGCTGCCCAGGCTGTGCGCCTGATGCTCGAAGCCGGCATTCCGGAAGGCGTGCTGCAACTGCTGCCGGGGCGCGGCGAAACCGTCGGTGCCCGCCTGGTGGGTGACGATCGGGTCAAAGGCGTAATGTTCACCGGCTCCACCGAAGTCGCTCGCCTGCTGCAACGCAACATCGCCGGCCGCCTGGACAACCAGGGTCGTCCGATCCCACTGATCGCCGAAACCGGCGGCCAGAACGCCATGATCGTCGACTCCTCGGCGCTGACCGAACAAGTAGTCATCGACGTGGTGTCGTCGGCCTTCGACAGTGCCGGCCAGCGTTGCTCGGCCCTGCGGGTCCTGTGCCTGCAGGAAGATTCCGCCGACCGCGTCATCGAAATGCTCAAGGGCGCCATGGCCGAATCGCGCCTCGGCAACCCTGAGCGTCTGTCCGTGGACATCGGCCCGGTGATCGACGCCGAAGCCAAGGCCGGCATCGAGAAACACATCCAGGCCATGCGCGACAAAGGTCGCACCGTGTACCAGATGGCAATCGCCGACAGCGACGAGTGCAAGCGCGGCACCTTTGTCATGCCAACCCTGATCGAGCTGGAAAGCTTCGATGAACTGCAACGCGAGATCTTCGGTCCGGTGTTGCACGTGGTGCGCTACAAGCGCAAGGAACTGGATCAGTTGATCAACCAGATCAACGCTTCCGGCTACGGCCTGACCCTGGGTGTGCACACGCGCATCGACGAGACCATCGCCAAGGTCATCGACAATGTGCATGCCGGCAACGTCTACGTGAACCGCAACATTGTCGGCGCCGTGGTCGGTGTGCAGCCGTTTGGTGGCGAAGGCCTGTCGGGCACCGGTCCCAAGGCCGGTGGCCCGCTGTACCTGTACCGCCTGCTGTCGACCCGTCCTACCGATGCGATCCAGCAATCCTTCGTCCGTGGCGATGCCCTGGTGGCGCCGGACCTGCGTTTGCGCGAGGCCATGGGTAAACCGCTGGCCGCGCTGCAAGCCTGGGCCGACAGCCAGAAGCTCGCCGAACTGAGTACCGTGTGCGTGCAATTCGCAGCCCAGTCGCAAAGCGGTATTACCCGGACCCTGACCGGCCCGACCGGCGAGCGCAACAGCTACGCCATCCTGCCGCGCGAGCACGTGTTGTGCCTGGCCGACGTGGAAGGCGACCTGCTGACGCAACTGGCGGCCGTACTGGCCGTGGGCGGCTCGGCCGTGTGGCCGGAAACCGACACCAGCAAGGCCTTGTTCGCACGCTTGCCGAAAGACCTGCAGGCGCGCATCCAGCGGGTGGCCGACTGGAGCAAGGACGAAGTGCTGTTCGACGCGGTCCTGCATCACGGCGATTCAGACCAGCTGCGCGGTGTTTGCCAGCAGGTAGCCAAGCGCGCCGGCGCCATCGTCGGGGTCCATGGCCTGTCCCAGGGCGAAACCAGCGTGGCGCTGGAGCGCCTGGTGATCGAGCGAGCCTTGAGCGTCAACACCGCGGCCGCGGGGGGTAACGCCAGCTTGATGACTATCGGCTAAACCGCTGTAAACCAGGCACCCGCAATGGGTGCCTGGTAGTAGGAAATCCCTGTGGGAGCGAACTTTGTGGGAGCAAAGCTTGCTCGCGATCCAGGCGCCGCGGTTCTCAGAGACCGCGGCGTTTTCATCGCGGGCAAGCCTTGCTCCCACAAAGCCTGATCCCACAGAGTTCGCTCCCACATTGGGATTAGTGTCGCCCTCACCTCTGCATCACTGTCATCAATCATCCTGTTCAGCCTTTATCAGTACGCCTAGACTCGGCCCATCCCAAGAAAAGGTAGGCCGCCATGTCCGAGACGCTGCTCAGTTCCCGCAATCTGGCTTTCGAGCTGTATGAAGTCCTCGATGCCGAGGGCCTGACCCAGCGCGACCGGTTTGCCGAGCACAATCGCGAAACCTTCGACGCCGCCATCGATACGGCCCGCAGCATCGCCGAGAAATTTTTCGCGCCCCACAACCGCAAGAACGATGAAAACGAACCGCGCTACGAGAACGGCGAGGCAATTCTGATTCCCGAGGTGAAACCGGCGGTGGACGCCTTCCTCGAGGCGGGCTTTCTCAATGCCGCACGCAGCTTCGAGGCGGGCGGCATGCAACTGCCGACGTTGCTGTCCCAGGCCTGCTTCGCGCACTTCCAGTCGGCCAACGCCGCTTCGACCTCTTATCCGTTCCTGACCATGGGCGCGGCGAACCTGATCGAGAGCTTCGGCAGCGAGGAGCAGAAGCAACGCTTCCTGCAACCGATGATCGACGGTCGTTTCTTCGGCACCATGGCCCTGACGGAGCCCCATGCAGGCTCTTCGCTGTCGGATATTCGTACGCGCGCGGAGCCTGCGTCCGACGGCACCTATCGACTCAAAGGCAACAAGATCTTCATTTCTGGCGGCGATCATCCGTTGTCGGAAAACATCGTGCACATGGTCCTGGCGAAATTGCCGGACGCGCCGCCGGGCGTGAAAGGCATTTCGCTGTTTATCGTGCCCAAGTTCCTGGTCAACGACGACGGCAGCCTCGGCCCGCGTAACGACGTGCTGCTGGCCGGGCTGTTTCACAAGATGGGCTGGCGTGGCACCACCTCCACCGCGCTGAACTTCGGCGACAACGGCGAATGTGTCGGTTACCTCGTAGGCAAACCGCACCACGGTCTGAGCTACATGTTCCAGATGATGAACGAGGCGCGGATCGGCGTCGGCATGGGCGCGGTGATGCTCGGTTACGCCGGCTACCTGTATTCCCTGGAATACGCCCGCGAACGCCCGCAGGGCCGGGTGCCCGACAGCAAGGATCCGACCACTGCCCCCGTGGCGATCATCCAGCACGCCGATGTGCGCCGCATGCTGCTGACCCAGAAGGCCTACGTTGAAGGTTCGTTTGACCTGGGCCTGTACGCGGCGCGCTTGTTCGACGACACCACCACCCTGGACAGCGAAGCCGAGCGCCGGCGCGCCCATGAACTGCTGGACCTGCTGACCCCCATCGTTAAGTCGTGGCCCTCGGAGTTCTGCCTGAAAGCCAACGAACTGGCGATCCAGATTCTCGGTGGCCACGGCTACACCCGCGAATACCCGGTGGAGCAGTATTACCGCGACAACCGCCTGAACCCGATCCATGAAGGCACCCACGGCATCCAGTCCCTGGACCTGCTGGGGCGAAAACTGGCGCAGAACGGCGGTGCCGGGCTCAAACAATTGATCCGGCTGGTGGCCGACACCACCGAACGCGCCCAGGCGCACGCATCACTGACACCGTTACGCCAGCCGCTGGAAGCGCTGGTGGCGCGCCTGCAAACCGTCACCCTCGGCCTGCTGACGGACCTGGGCCAAGGCAAGGTCAACACCAGCCTCGCCAACTCGGCGCTGTACCTGAAGGTGTTTGGGCACATGGTGATCGGCTGGCGCTGGCTGGAACAGGCGATTCGTGCCGAGGAAGGCCTGGCCAAGGGGAATACCGCAGACAGCGACTTCTATAAAGGCAAGCTGCAAGCGGCGCGCTACTTCTTGACCTGGGAAGTGCCGGGTTGCCATCATGAGCTGGCGATTCTTGAGGCGCGGGATGATACGTGCCTGGGGATGCGGGATGAGTGGTTCTGAGCCGGGTCATGCAGCGGGGCTGAATCTCATCGCGAGCAGGCTCGCTCCCACAAGGGGTTTCAAGTGGACATAACATCTGCGTTCACCACCGATCCACTGTGGGAGCGAGCTTGCTCGCGATAGCGGTGTTTCAGCCAACACACAGGTAACTGTGCTGACGCTATCGCGAGCAAGCTCGCTCCCACACAAGCCCCACAGTCACCGTTCGCTAACGGTTTCAGGCCTGCTGAATGGTCTTGGCAATCACATCGACCGTGGCGCTGACTTGCTCTTGGTAACGGTCGAGTTCCGCTTGATGTTGCTTCTGCATTTCCATCTGCTGCGAACACAGGTTCATGGCCGCCAATACCAACAGGCGATCACCGATCAGCGTCGGGTATTTCCTTTTCGTGTCGGCCAGTGCGGCCTTGAGCATGGCAGCGGCGTCCAACAGGGCCTGTTCCTGCCCGGTCGGCGCTTTGATTGAATAGTCTTCTCCCAGGATCGAGATGACTGTCACCCCATCGGCGCCGTGCTTCATGCGCTGACAGGCCCGGCGCTGGCGCGCTCGATCAAGGCCTGGATGCGGGCGGCGGTGGTGCCGTGCAGTTCTTCCTGTTCCATCAGGCTCAGTTGCAGGCTTTCGTTTTCATCCTTGACCTTGGCAAGCTCCGCGCCCAGGGTTTCGTTCAGGCCGGTGAGGTGACGGTTCTGTTGCACCAGGTCATTGACCAGTTGCTCCAGCTGGCTGAGGGATGTTTCCAACATATTGATTTCCAGGCTTTTTCATGGGGCGCGTACGATAAAGAAAAGTCACTGCCAATGCCACGCTTTACGGGGTGGCAGGGCTTTCCGGCGAGTTTTAGAGACTGCGAATGGAGAATCTGGTTCCGACCCTTCGTCGCGCCGCAGCCGTTGCTCTGTGACAAAAGCACGCATGTCACTCAAGACTTTAGTCGTATGACCGATAAGTCAGGGAACAGCAGTCACAGCCCCGCACGGATGCGCCTCCTTCCGGTACTTTCCATGTCCCTACGTAATATGAACATCGCGCCGCGGGCGTTCCTGGGGTTTGCCCTGATCGGCGCCCTGATGCTCGCCCTTGGGGTATTTGCCCTGACCCAGATGAGCACCATCCGCGCATCCGGCAAAAGCATCGCCGAGAACAGTGTGCCCAGCATCAAGGCCCTGGATGAGTTCACCCAGCTCACCCTGCGTTTGCGGGTGCTGTCCTATCGCTTGCTGACCAACCGCGAACCGGACATCCAGCAGAAAACCCACGATCTGTTCGAACAACGCAACCAGCAGATCCGCGCCGCCCAGACGGCCTATGAAAAGCTGATCAGCTCTGCGGAAGAACGGGCCGCCTACGATCAATACGTGCAACTGCTGGGGCAATATCGCCAGCTCGAAGAGCGGATGAAAACCCTGTCGCGCAACAATCAGATCGAAGATCTGCGGGCTCTGCTCAACACCGAACTGTTGAGCAACTCCGAAGCCGTGAACGCGGTACTCGGCCGCCTGCTGGAGATCAATAACCAACAAGCCGACGCTTTCAGTCGGGGCGCAGAGCAACAGTATTCAAAAGCCTTCAATCTGGTCATCACGTTGCTGGTCATCGCCACCGCCCTGACCCTGCTGTTCGCCTGGCTGCTGACCAACAGCATCACCAAGCCGATTGCCAACGCGCTGGATGCGGCCGAAGAAATCGCCAAGGGCAACCTGACCCGCCCGATTGTCGTCGATGGCAGCGACGAAGCCGGTCGACTGCTGCGGGCGATGTCGACCATGCAGGAAAAACTGCGCGACACCTTGCAGCGGATCTCCGGTTCAGCCACGCAACTGGCCTCCGCCGCCGAAGAACTCAACAGTGTCACCGACGAGAGCGCTCGCGGCCTGACGCAGCAGAACAACGAAATCGAACAGGCCGCCACCGCGGTCAACGAGATGACCAGCGCCGTGGAAGAAGTCGCGCGCAATGCGGTCAGCACCTCCGAAGCATCGAAAAACGCCACCACCTCCGCAGGCGATGGCCGCGACCTGGTGCAGGAAACCGTCAGCGCCATCGAACGCATGAGCGCCGATGTGCAAAGCACTGCCGCCTTGATCGGCAACCTGGCCAATGAGTCCCGTGACATCGGCAAGGTGCTGGACGTTATTCGCGGCCTGGCCGACCAGACCAACCTGCTGGCGCTGAACGCCGCCATCGAAGCCGCCCGCGCCGGTGAGGCCGGCCGTGGTTTTGCCGTGGTCGCCGACGAAGTACGCGCCCTGGCGCACCGCACCCAGCAGTCGACCAGCGAGATCGAGCGCATGATCGGCAGCATCCAGAGCGGCACCGAACACGCCGTGGATTCGATGCGCAACAGCACCGAACGCGCGGAGTCGACGCTGAACATCGCTCGCGGTGCCGGCATGTCCCTGGACACGATCAACACGGCCATTGTCGAGATCAACGAACGCAACCTGGTGATCGCCAGCGCCGCCGAAGAACAGGCCCAGGTCGCCCGTGAAGTGGACCGCAACCTGGTGAACATTCGCGACCTGTCGGTGCAGTCGGCCACCGGCGCCAACCAGACCAGTGCCGCCAGCGCGGAACTGTCACGACTGGCCGTGGACCTCAACAGCATGGTTGGGCGGTTCAGCCTTTAATCCACGCAGCTGTTGATTGTTCACAGACAGTGAGCAATCAACAATCCAGCTTCTGTGGCGAGGGAGCTTGCTCCCGCTGGGTCGCGCAGCGGCTCCGTCCTTAAAAGCGACGACTGCTTCGCAGCCGAGCGGGAGCAAGCTCCCTCGCCACAAGGGCTGCGCCCAGAACCTCGATCTCCCAACCTTTTTTGACAGCATCACATTTCAACAGGTTAGAATCGCTGGCACGCAGACTGCATGGTCAGTCTGTGCCCGCCCCTCAGTATTCCCGGAGTAACGCCTTTGACTGCAACGACCATCAACAGCCTGTTCTTGATCGGCGCGTTGCTGGTAGGTGCGAGCATCCTGGTGAGTTCTCTTTCGTCCCGCCTGGGCATTCCGATCCTGGTGATCATCCTGGCCGTGGGCATGGTGGCCGGTGTCGACGGCGCCGGTATTCTTTTCGACAATTACGCAACGGCCTACCTGGTCGGCAACCTCGCATTGGCGGTCATTCTGTTGGACGGCGGCTTGCGCACGCGGGTGTCGAGCTTTCGCGTGGCGCTGTGGCCGGCGTTGTCGCTGGCCACGGTCGGGGTGTTGATCACCACCGGGCTGACCGGCCTGGCGGCGGCGTGGTTGTTCAACCTGAACCTGATGCAAGGTCTGCTGATCGGTGCCATCGTCGGCTCCACCGACGCCGCCGCGGTGTTCTCGCTGCTGGGTGGCAAGGGCTTGAACGAACGGGTCAGCGCCACCCTCGAGATCGAATCCGGCAGCAACGACCCCATGGCGGTATTCCTCACCGTCACCCTGATCGGCATGCTCGCCAGTGGCGAAACCGGCTTGCACTGGAGCCTGCTGGGGCATCTGATGCGCGAGTTCGGTATCGGCGCGGTGATTGGCCTGGGCGGTGGCTGGCTGATGCTGCAATTGGTCAATCGCATCAACCTGGCCAACGGCCTGTACCCGATCCTGGTCATCAGCGGCGGCCTGGCCGTGTTCGCCCTGACCAACGCCTTGCACGGCAGTGGCTTCCTCGCGGTGTACCTGTGCGGCCTGGTGATCGGCAACCGTCCGGTGCGCAGCCGCCACGGTATCTTGCACATGCTCGATGGCATGGCCTGGCTGGCGCAGATCGGGATGTTCCTGGTGCTGGGGCTGCTGGTCACGCCCCACGACCTGTTGCCCATCGCCCTGCCCGCTCTGGGCCTGGCGTTGTGGATGATCCTGTTTGCCCGCCCGCTGTCGGTCATGGTCGGCCTGTTGCCGTTCAAGGCGTTCCACGGTCGCGAAAAAGCTTTTATCTCCTGGGTCGGCCTGCGCGGCGCGGTGCCGATCATCCTCGCGGTGTTCCCGTTGATGGCCGGGCTGCCCCACGCCCAGCTCTATTTCAACCTGGCGTTCTTTATCGTGCTGGTCTCGCTGCTGGTGCAGGGCACGAGCCTGCCATGGGTCGCCAAATTGCTGCATGTGACCGTCCCGCCCGAGCCGCTGCCGATTTCCCGGGCGGCGCTGGAAGTCCACGTCACCAGTGAGTGGGAGTTGTTCATCTATCGCCTGGGCGCGGAAAAATGGTGCATCGGCTCACCCCTGCGGGACCTGAAAATGCCGGACGGCACACGCATCGCCGCCCTGTTTCGGGGCCAGCAACTGCTCCATCCGTCGGGTAGTACCGTGCTGGAAGTCGATGATTTGCTGTGTGTTATCGGCCACGAACACAACTTGCCGGCCCTTGGAAAACTGTTCAGCCAGGCGCCACAACGGGGCCTGGATTTGCGCTTCTTCGGCGACTTCGTACTCGAAGGAGACGCCCAGCTGGCCGCGGTTGCGGCGCTGTACGGGTTGAAGCTGGACGGCATCGATCCGGACATGTCCCTGGGGCGGTTCATTGCCCAGAAAGTCGGCGGTGCGCCAGTGGTCGGCGACCAGGTGGATTGGAACAACACCCTATGGACCGTCGCGGCCATGGACGGGAACAAGATCGGCAAAGTGGGCGTCAGATTCCCCGAAGGAAGTCGCCCGGGTCCCGGCTTGTTCCTCTAAACTGCTCCCACTCTCACTTGCTTGACCGGTCTCTATGCCTACCCTGCGCTCCTTTTTTGCCATCGCCCTGCTGGGCCTGAGTCTCTCCGTCTGCACACTGCAAGCCGCTGATCTTCCCGCCAGCGCTTCGGTGCAAGCCAGCCTGGACAAGATCGCCGACCGCAAACTGCCGGAAGCCGAGCAGAAAGCCCTGCAAACCTTGTTGCAGAACACTCTGACCCAGCTCAACAACAAGGCCGACTACGAACAGAAGCTGCAGGCGCTCAAGCAGCAACTGGCGACCGCGCCCAAGCAGAACATCGAGAACCAGCGCGAGCTGGCGCGGCTCAAGGGCACCACGGTGGTGCCGGTGGCGCAACGCTATGCCAACCTGCCGATTCCCCAACTCGAGCAAATGCTCTCGGATCGCTCCACCCAGCAGGGTGATCTGCAAAAAGCCCTGGCCGACGCCAACAGCCTGATCATCACCGCCCAAACCCGCCCCGAGCGCGCCCAGGCGGAAATTTCCAGCAGCCAGACCCGCATCCAGCAGATCAACACCATCCTCAAGGCTGGCCGAGACGCCGGCAAGACCTTGAGCGCCGAGCAGCGCGACCAGCTCAACGCCGAGCTGGCGGCGCTCAATGCGCTGATTCCGCTGCGTCGCCAGGAGCTGGCCGGCAACAGCCAACTGCAGGACCTGGGCAACGGTCAGCACGATTTGCTGATGGAAAAAATCGCCCGCACGGAGCAGGAAATCCAGGAGCTGCAAAACCTGATCAACCAGAAGCGCCTGGCCCAGTCCCAGGAAACGGTGACCCAGCAATCCATCGAAGCCCAGAAGGCCGGTGGCAGCAGCTTGCTGGCGACCGAAAGCGCGGCCAACCTGAAGCTTTCCGACTACCTGCTCAAAAGCACCGACCGCCTCAACGAGGTCACCCAGCAGAACTTGCAGACCAAGCAACTGCTGGACAGCGTCACCCAGACCGACGCCGCCCTGGACGAGCAGATCAGCGTGCTCAAGGGCAGCCTGCTGCTCTCCAAGATCCTCTACAAGCAGCGCCAGACCTTGCCGCGCTTGAAGCTGGACCAGAACCTGGCCGACCAGATCGCCGACATCCGCCTGTACCAGTTCGAAGTCAGCCAACAACGTGAGCTGCTGAACAATCCCAGCACCTATGTCGACAACCTGCTGGCCTCCCAGCCATCGGAACAAGCCACGCCGCAACTGCGCAAGACCTTGCTGGAACTGGCCCTGACCCGCGTCGACCTGCTGGAACGCCTGAACCGCGAGTTGAGTGCGGTACTCAACGAATCCATCACCTTGCAGCTCAACCAGAAGCAACTGCTCAGCACCGCCCAGAACCTGCGGGCGACCCTCGAAGAGCAGATGTTCTGGATTCCCAGCAACAAGCCGCTGGATTTCGAATGGATGCGTGCGGTGCCGGTGCGCCTGGAAAAGCAGATCGACTCACTGCCCTGGGCTTCGAGTCTCAGTGAGCTGGCCGATGGCCTGACCCAGCGGCCACTGCTGTTCCTGCCCCTGGCGCTGCTGATCGGGGCGCTGCTGTGGCGGCGCAAGAATCTCTATGCTCGCCTGAACAAGGTTCACCAGGACGTCGGTCACTTCAAGCGCGACAGCCAGTGGCACACCCCCCAGGCGATCCTGATCAATATCCTCCTGGCGATGCCGGTGGCCCTGGCACTGACCCTCTGCGGCTACGCCTTGCAGATCGACGCCCGCGGCCAGAACGCCAACCTCGGTGCGGCGCTGCTGCAGATCGGCCAGGCCTGGCTGGTGTTCTACACCGCCTACCGGGTGTTGGCACCAGGCGGTGTGGCCGAGTTGCATTTCCGCTGGGAGAAACCCCAGGTCGAATTCCTCCAGGGCTGGATCCGCCGGCTCGGGCTGGTGGTGCTGGCGTTGGTGGCGGTGGTGGCCGTGGCCGAGTTGCAACCCTCGACCCTGGCCGATGACGTGCTCGGCATGCCGGTGGTGCTGACCTGCTACGCGCTGATGGCGTGGTTGCTCAGCCGTCTGCTGCTGAGCAGCCCGACCCACAAGAACACGTCGCTGTTCCGCAAGGCGGTCGGGGTGCTGTTCACCGCGCTACCGATCGCGCTGTTCGTGGCGGTCTGCTTCGGCTACTACTACACCGCGCTGAAACTCAGCGACCGCTTGATCAACACCCTGTACCTGCTGATGTTCTGGCTGGTGATCGAAGCCACCTTCGTCCGCGGCCTGTCGGTCGCGGCGCGGCGCCTGGCCTACCAGCGTGCCCTGGCCAAGCGCCAGGCCGCCAAGGAAGCCGGCGACGGCGAAACGGTGGTCGAGGAACCGACCCTGGACATCGAGAAGGTCAACGAGCAGTCCCTGCGCCTGATCCGCCTGGCGTTGCTGGGCGGTTTCATCGCCGCGCTGTACTGGGTCTGGTCGGATCTGATCAGCGTGTTCTCGTACCTGGACAACATCACCCTCTACGAATACACCAGCGGCACCGGCGCCAACATGAGCATGGTGCCCATCAGCATTGGCGACATGCTCGGGGCGCTGATCATCATCGGCATCACCTTCGCCCTGGCGCGCAACCTGCCGGGCCTGCTGGAAGTGTTCGTGCTGTCGAAACTGAACCTGGCCCAGGGCAGTGCCTATGCCACCACCACGCTGCTGTCCTATGTGATCGCAGGCTTCGGTTTCGTCACCACCCTGTCCACCCTGGGCGTGAGCTGGGACAAACTGCAATGGCTGGTGGCCGCGCTGTCGGTGGGCCTGGGCTTCGGCATGCAGGAGATCTTCGCCAACTTCATCTCCGGCATCATGATCCTGTTCGAGCGCCCGGTGCGCATCGGCGACACCATCACCATCGGCAACCTGTCGGGCACGGTCAGCAAGATCCGCATTCGGGCGACCACCATCACCGACTTCGACCGCAAGGACATCATCGTCCCGAACAAGACCTTCATCACCGGGCAACTGATCAACTGGTCGCTGACCGACACCGTCACCCGGGTGACCCTGAAACTGGGCGTGGACTACGGCTCGGACCTGGATCGGGTGCGCGAACTGCTGCTCAAGGCCGCCCGCGAGAACCCACGGGTGTTGAAGGAGCCGGAACCGATCGTGTACTTCCTGAACTTCGGTGAAAGTACCCTCGACCATGAGCTGCGCATGCATGTACGCGACCTCGGCGACCGTAACCCGGTGCTGGACGAGATCAACCGGTTCATCAACCGTGAGTTCAAGAAGGAGCACATCAACATCTCCTTCCGGCAGATGGAAATCTATCTGAAGAACCTTCAGGGCCAGGAGTACAAGTTGGTGCCCGCCGAGCCCGAGCACAAAACCCTCGGCCCCGTACCCTCGGCCGTAGCCAGCATCAAACCGGTGCCCGAGCCGCCGCAAGACACACTCGACTGATGCGCGCTGCCTGAAGGCGGCGCGCCGGAGACGGCCATGAAAACGCTGGAAACCTTGACCTTCGATAACCGTTTCGCCCGCCTGGGCGACGGTTTATCGACCCACGTGCTGCCCGAGCCCATCGACAATCCACGGCTGGTCGTCGCCAGCCCGGCGGCCATGGCGCTGCTGGACCTGGACCCGGCCGAAGCCCAGGCACCGCTGTTTGCCGAGATTTTCGGCGGTCATAAGCTGTGGGCTGAAACCGAGCCCCGGGCGATGGTGTATTCGGGGCATCAGTTCGGTCACTACAACCCGCAATTGGGCGATGGCCGTGGGTTGCTGCTGGGCGAGGTCTACAACGAGGCCGGCGAGCATTGGGACCTGCACCTCAAGGGCGCTGGCCAGACACCGTTCTCACGGATGGGCGACGGGCGCGCGGTGCTGCGCTCCTCGATCCGCGAATTCCTCGCCTCCGAAGCCCTGCATGCCCTGGGCATCCCCTCCACCCGCGCCTTGTGCGTGATCGGCTCGGACACCCCGGTGTGGCGCGAAAAGCAGGAGCGCGCCGCCATGGTGCTGCGCCTGGCGCCCAGCCACGTGCGCTTCGGGCATTTCGAATATTTCTACTACACCAAGAAACCCGAGCTGCAGGCGGTCCTCGCCGAGCATGTGTTGAACCTGCATTTTGCCGAGTGCCGTGAGCAGCCGGAGCCGTACCTGGCGATGTTCCGCGAAATCGTCGAGCGCAACGCCGAGCTGATTGCCAAATGGCAGGCCTACGGTTTCTGTCACGGCGTGATGAACACCGACAACATGTCGATCCTGGGCATCACCTTCGACTTCGGGCCGTTCGCCTTCCTCGACGACTTCGACGCCAACTTCATCTGCAACCACTCCGATGACCAGGGCCGCTACTCATTCAGCAACCAGGTGCCCATCGGCCAGTGGAACCTCAGCGCCCTGGCCCAGGCCCTGACGCCGTTCATCAGCGTCGAAGCCCTGCGTGAGACCCTTGGCCTGTACTTGCCGCTGTACCAAGCCCACTACCTGGACCTGATGCGCCGCCGTCTCGGCCTGACCTGCGCCGAGGAAGATGACCAGAAGTTACTGGAGCGTCTGCTGCAATTGATGCAGAACAGCGGCGTCGACTACAGCCTGTTCTTCCGCCGACTGGGCGACCAGGCGCCCGAGCAAGCCGTCGCCACCCTTCGCGATGACTTCGTCGACCTCAAGGGCTTCGACGCCTGGGGCGAACTCTACGTAGCCCGCGTCAACCGCGAAGGCCCCGTCGACCAAGACCAACGCCGCGCCCGCATGCACGCTGTCAACCCGCTGTACGTGCTGCGCAACTACCTGGCGCAGAAAGCCATCGACGCTGCCGAATCCGGCGACTACGAAGAAGTTCGCCGCCTGCACACCGTGCTGAGCAAGCCGTTCGAAGAACAACCAGGCATGGACAGCTATGCGCAACGTCCGCCGGAGTGGGGCAAGCACCTGGAGATCAGTTGCTCGTCGTAACCCTCCCTTGCCGCAGGTTCGGGGTTGCCTGGGAAAAAGTCATCGCGAGCAAGCTCGCTCCCACAGGGGTTGGGTGTTGCCGCAAATATCGCGATCACACAGCCACCCTTGTGGGAGCGAGCTTGCTCGCGATGGCGATCTTCAATTCACCACATGAAGCCAATCCACTCCCCTTGACGATCACCGCGTTTATTTCGATGTAGGACCATTCAGGAGCAGGCTACGCCGCCTTGCGCCATTGCCTACAACTACGCCAGAATCCGCCGGCTTGTGCGCCTGGGGGTCGGGCTTTATCGTTTTCCCCGTCGCTGAAAATCAGCGATCGGGTTTAGCGATCCGACTCAACACAGACGCAACAATGCCCAGTCTCGATTGCAGTCTTTTACGTCTGCAACTCGCTTAATGGTGGCTGTGCGTGGGAGACCTTCTGGTCTACCCGGGGCTTCTGTGACCCGGATCGCTAACCTGCGTACAGCCGCCACCTTTACTTGTTTAGCGATAGGTCGTGGTGGCTCAACCAATCACGGAGATTCACCATGTTCAAAGCAACCCCCAATCCGCCCGATACCGATCCAGGCCAACTGTTCGCCGTCGTCAACGCCGTCGACACCGAAACCCTGCTCGCCAACCTCAGCGAAAACCTGGCCTCGGCCAACGCCATGGTCAGTGACCTGGCGTTCGACTTGGAAGGCCCCAAGCGGCACATTGCCCTGGGCATTCAGCAGTTGATCGAACTGAGCAGCTTTTTGGCGAACCGGGCACTGGACAACGTCGACCCACGCCAGTCGACATAGCGCCTCCCCCTGTGGCGCGGGAGCAAGCTCCCTCGCCGCAGTTAGTGCGCCGCGCCAAGCCATCAAATAAAGGTCTCAACCGATACGCCGAAGCGCTCCGCCAACCAGCGGATCTGCCTTAAATTGAGCTGGCGCTTGCCGCTCAATATCTCCGATACCACCGACTGGGCGCCTATGCCCGGCAAATCGCTCTGGCTCAAACCGTGTTCGCGCATCAGATAACGAAGCGCCTCAACACCAGTGGCCTTGGGCATCGGCCGGTGTTGATGATCCCAGGCCTCGATCCATTCACCGATGATGTCCACCAGGCTCATCAGCGGATGGGCTTCTTCTTCGCCAACCAACTCCAACAATTCATCGAGCGCTGCAACCAACCGGTCGTAATCCTCTCCGCTCCTGGGCTTACGCAGCAGGGGCGACACAAACTCCCAATGGGCGGCGACTTGTTCTATTAGGGGACTCATCTTTTTTCTCATCGCATTTTGCTATGGATGAGCTAACCACAGATTGGATCTATCGTAAATTGCGATAACCTCGGCAAGAGAGATTACGCAGCTTTTGTGGCGAGGGAGCTTGCTCCCGCTGGGCTGCGCAGCAGCCCCAAATGGGCCAACGCGTTCTTCCGGGTAAACTGCGTCTACCGGTTTTACGACGGCTTCGCCGCCGAGCGGGAGCAAGCTCCCTCGCCACGGATTCAGGATGTCTGGACGAGAGTCATCGCGAGCAAGCTAGCTCCCACAGGGGCGGGCTGTTGTCGCAAATATCGCGATCACACAGCCCCCATGTGGGAGCGAGCTTGAATTCATCGCCGCCTGCTCACCCAACCTTATCGTTCCCCTGCTCAGGCGTCTCGATCCCCGGCTCTGCCTCTTCAACCCCCTTCTCCTTGGGTTTGGCCGCTGGCTTTTCCTCGGGATAGCCGGGCATGCCGCGGGCGTCTTCAGGGGTAAGTTCGTCCCGGTCATGGCGGCGGTCGGTGGCGTAGGACGGGGCGGCGTTGGGGTCTTCGTCGCGGCCGGCGGTGCCGAGGACGAAGCCGTCATCGTTGGGGTTGTCCACTGTTTGGGGAGTGGCTGGGTCTTGAGGATGGCTCATGGGACCTCCTGAGTCTGCAAACAGATACTTGGTGTCTTTTTGAGGCCGTGACACCTTTTCAGTGCGGCGCACCTGATGAATGGCAGCCTTGAGTGCAAGCTCCACAATGGGATTGGAGTACGAGAGGGAGAGCCAGGCCGGCTATCAGGCCGCCTCGCGATGGACGTTGATCTCGCCGCCCCGTTAACCACGCTGGCCGAACGCAGGCATTGTGGAGTGGGCAACCCGGCATGGATGCCGGGTTAGCCGCGCTGGGCCATGGATGGCCCTTCGCGGCGGGCCCACGGAACAATGCCGGAGTGAGGGCACACCGAGCCTAGGCGAGGTGCCAAGTGGTGGGGCATGAGCGCTTTGGTTACTTTCGACTGGGCCGGCTTCCGGGCTTTTCGAAAGTGACCCGCTGTAAGAGCGGAACCCTAAGTGGCCGTTACCGCAGAAATGGATATGTACCCGGTCACCCCCCCCCGACCAACTATCAGGCCACCATCGCAAGCAAGCCCACACAAGGGAAATACACTGGCATGGCTGCCTCCACGCTACGCCATATCACTGTGGCTGAACTCCTCGGCCAGAAAGTCAATCAACGTACGCACCGACGGCAGCAACCCGCGTCGTGAAGCAAAGATCGCATGGACGATCCCGCACTTGGGCGTCCAGCCCGGCACCAGTTCCACCAATCGGCCGGCCGCTATGTCTTCGCGCACCACCACGGTGGGCAGGTGGGCGATGCCAATGCCGGCCAGCACGGCGTGACGCAGGGCCAGCAGGTCGTCGGTGACCATGCGCGGTTCATGGCGGATCAGCGCACGGGTGCCGTCCGGACCGAACAATTCCCACTGGTACTCACGCTGCGCCGCCCCCCAGTGCACGCTGGGCAAGCCGTTGAGGTCTGCCGGGGAGGCCGGTGAAGACAAGCGCTCCAGGAACGCCGGGCTGCCCACCAGGCACTGGGTGCTGTTGCTCAGCACTTTCATGACCATGTCGGTGTTTTCCAGCGGCGGAAAGCGCACCCGCAAGGCGATATCGAACCCTTCATGGATCAGGTCCACCCGGCGGTTGGTGCTCTCGATGAACAACTCCACCCGCGGGTACTTGAGCATGTAGCGGGTCAGCATCGGCCCGACCCAGCTGTTGAGCAGCGCCGTCGGGCAACTGATGCGTACCAGCCCCTGGGGCTCGGAGCGGTTGCGTTCGATCACTTCCGCCGCGCTCTCGGCTTCGACCCGCATCGCCAGGCAGCGCTGGTAATAGGCCTGGCCGATCTCCGTTAACGTGCAGTGGCGGCTGGTGCGATGGAGCAAGCGTACCCCGAGCCGATCTTCCAACTGAGCGATACGCCGGCTGAGCTTGGACTTTGGCATGTCCAGCGCCCGACCCGCAGCGGCGAACCCACGGTGCTCGACCACCTGGGTGAAGTAGTAAAGCGTGTTGAGGTCTTCGATGATCGTTCTCCAAATAGAACGCTAAGGCGAATTTTTGCAGTCTAGCGCATCAAAGGTGCCAGTTTTAATCTACACCCATCGAAACGCAACACGGATTGAAGCCGGGGCGCTTCGACCGGATGAGTCACTGATCAATCGCTACACCGCCATTAAAAACCTTAACCACGCCGAAACCTTCGGCAACCAAAACTTAATGAGGGCTACGCCATGACCACTTCCTACAACCGTCTCGACAAAGATAACGCCGCCGTTCTGCTGGTCGATCACCAAGCCGGCCTGCTGTCCCTGGTACGCGACATCGACCCGGACCGCTTCAAGAACAACGTGCTGGCCCTGGCTGACCTGGCGAAGTACTTCCAACTGCCGACCATCCTCACCACCAGCTTCGAAACCGGCCCCAACGGCCCGTTGATGCCCGAGCTCAAGAGCCTGTTCCCGGACGCGCCGTACATCGCTCGCCCTGGCCAGATCAATGCCTGGGACAACGAAGATTTCGTCAAGGCGATCAAGGCCACCGGCAAGAAGCAACTGATCATCGCTGGCGTGGTGACTGAAGTCTGCGTGGCCTTCCCGGCACTGTCGGCCCTGGCCGAAGGCTTCGAAGTGTTCGTGGTCACCGATGCGTCCGGCACGTTCAACGAGCTGACCCGTCAATCGGCCTGGGACCGCATGTCATCCTCCGGTGCGCAGCTGATGACCTGGTTCGGCCTGGCTTGTGAACTGCACCGCGACTGGCGCAACGACGTGGAAGGGCTGGCGACCTTGTTCTCCAACCACATCCCGGACTACCGCAACCTGATGACCAGCTATAACACGCTGACCAACGCTAAATAACAGCCACACCGATTTACCCCTGTGGGAGCGAGCTTGCTCCGGGCGGCGATCCGACGATAGCGGTCTGACAGTCGATGCAATATTGACTGATACACCGCCATCGCGAGCAAGCCCGCTCCCACAAGTTTTTGTGGTGGTTTCTATATAGTGTTCAATCTGTGCCAATGATTTTCTGGAGACTGATCTGATGCTGATCCCCTGCCCCCATTGCAACGGGCTCAATCGCATACCCGCCGAACGCCTGGGCGACCAGCCCAAGTGCGGGCGCTGCAAGGCCCAGGTGTTATTGAGCAAACCGTTCGAACTCAAACAAGGCGACTACGCCAGCCAGATCAAGGGTGACCTGCCGTTGCTGGTGGATGTATGGGCCGATTGGTGTGGGCCGTGCAAGTCCTTCGCGCCCGTGTTCGAACAAGCCGCCGCGCAGCTGGCGGGCAAATGCCGGTTGGCCAAGCTAGACAGCGAGGCCAACCAGCAACTGTCGGCGCAGTTGGGCATTCGCTCGATTCCCAGCCTGATTCTGTTCAAGGACGGCAGGGAAGTGGCGCGCCAGAGTGGGGCGCTGCCGTTGCCGCAGTTGATGGGGTGGTTGCGCAGTCAGGGGATTTGAAGCCATGAGATAACTGTGGGAGCGGGCTTTGTGGGAGCAAAGCTTGCTCGCGATCCAGGCGCTGCGGTCCTCAAGAGACCGCGGCGTTTTCATCGCGGGCAAGCCTTGCTCCCACACGGTTGCTCCCACATGGGTTTTGCACAGGTCAGATTCAGGCGCTTTCCAGCAGGCTATGCAACTCCATGAACTGCAAGGTCAGCTTGTGCCGTGGGTCGAGGTGGATCAGCGGCAGGCTGGCCTGGTGGGATTCGCGCATGCGCACCGAACTGCTCAGGTACACCGGCAATACCGGCAGCCCTTCGGCGATCAGTTCGTCGAGAATCTGCTGTGGCAGGCTGGCCCGGGCCTGGAACTGGTTGACCACGATGCCTTCGACTTCCAGGCCTTCGTTATGGTCGTCCTTGAGCTCTTCGATTTCCGCCAGCAGGCCATACAGCGCCTGTCGGGAGAAGCTGTCGCAGTCGAAGGGGATCAGCACTCGATCGGCGGCGATCAATGCTGAAACCGCATAGAAATTCAGTGCGGGCGGGGTATCCAGGTAAATCCGGTCGTAATCTTCCTCCAGCTCTTCGAGCAGTTTGCGCAGCTTGTTGATCTTGTGCTTGGCCTCAAGCTTGGGCTGCAGATCCGTCAGCTCCGCCGTGGCGGTGATCACGTGCAGGTTGTCGAACGGCGTTTCGTAGATATCCACCTTGTTCTTTTTCGAGAACGGCCCGGACGACAGGGTTTGCTTGAAGAAGTCAGCAATGCCCATGGGAATGTCATCGCCGGTCAAGCCAGTCAGGTATTGAGTGGAGTTGGCCTGGGCATCCAGGTCCACCAACAGCGTGCGATAGCCTTCGCTGGCGCTGACTGCCGCCAGATTGCAGGCGATGCTGGATTTGCCCACGCCACCTTTCTGATTGAACACCACACGCCGCATGTCAAAACCTCCGTGTATCAAAGATTCCCGAGTGTAGTAGGCAGCGACACCGCTTAGCTACCTTCTGCGTAGAAGGACTACAGCAACAGTGGCTTTTCCAACGATTCAGGCGTCAATTCGACCAGACAATGACAGAAACAACCGACAGACAGGCTCGTGCTGATAGCGACAATGGTCCCAGCCTGGCATTGAGCGGACCAACTCGTACATTTCGCTGAGCAAAATGTAACCAGTATTTGCTACAAGCCAACCGCACCGGGATAATGCGCGCCACTTGGGTCGCAAGGCCATGCAGGGTTGGACGCGGGTCAAACCACTGAACCGTGACAATAAAAGCCCGCAGGGGTGGGGTGAAGTTTGTGATCAATTTCAATATCGCCCAATGGCGCGCGTGGGCCCCTGGGCTCGAAAGCGTGGACGATTGGCAGGCATGGAGCCGACAGCCGGTCGTATTGCCGCCCAGCGATGCCGCCCCTGACGTATCGTTCCTGCCGGCCATGCAGCGCCGGCGCCTCAGCCGCTTGGCGCGAATGGCCTTCAGTGTCGGCTGGCCACTGGCCGAGGGCCGGCCGGACCTACCGTTGGTCTTTATTTCCCGCCACGGCGAAACCCCGCGCACTTTTGAGATTCTCAAGGACCTGGCAGCCGACCAGCCTTTGTCGCCGACCCAATTCAGCCTGTCGGTGCACAACGCGGTAATTGGCCTGTGGTCGATCATGCGCGGCGAAACCAGCGAAATGACCGCCCTGGCCGCTGCCGGCGACGGGTTGGAACACGGCGTGCTGGAGGCCGCCGCGCTGTTGAATGAAGGATCGCCTGCGGTGTTGCTGGTGATCACCGAAGAACAGCCTCCGCAAGTCTATGCACCGTGGGTCGATGACGTGCCGTTTCCCTATGCCATGGGCCTACTGCTAACCCCGGGCGACGACTGGCAACTGGACCTGGGCGCACAGTCCGGCCAATCGCCGGGCAGCGACTGGCCCCATGCCCTGGATCTATTGCGTACGCTGCTGGACGACAAAACCACCTGCCAACATGCCTGGAAGAATCGTGTATGGACCTGGCAACGCAACCGGTGACCGGTAAACATCGCGACGCCTATTACTGGCGCCTGGTCGCGACCGCTGCAAGCTTCGCCCTGTTCGGGCTGGGCGGGCTGTGCCTGCGTTTGCTGGTGTTCCCGTTGCTGGCCTGGTGGCCCGGCGATGCCCAGGCCCACCGCCAAAGGGCGCGCCGCACGGTCGGGCGGTTGTTCTGGTTCTTTATTCGGTTCATGGCCCGTACCGGCGTGCTCACCTACCAGATCGACGGCGCCGAACGGCTCGGGCGCCCCGGGCAGATGATCATTGCCAACCACCCGTCGCTGATCGACGTGGTGTTCCTGATCGGGCTGGTGCGCGACGCCAACTGCGTGGTCAAGCAAAGCCTCTGGGACAACCCCTTTACCCGGGGCCCACTGCGTTCGACCCAATACATCAGCAACGACGGCAGCATGGACATGCTCGATGCCGCCAGCGACGCCTTGCAAGAGGGTCAGACGCTGATCGTATTCCCCGAAGGGACGCGCACCCAGCCAGGCCAGGTGCCAGCCTTTCATCGGGGGGCTGCGGCCATCGCCCTGCGGGGTGCGAAAATCCTCACACCCGTCACGATCAAGGTCTGCCCCACGACCCTGACCAAGGCTGAACCCTGGTATCGCATCCCCCGACGCCGCGTGCACTTCAGTTTCCACGTCGGGGCCGATATAGACCCACAGGCGTTCGCCGCGCTCGGCCCGCCACCCCAGGCTTCGCGCAGGCTCAACGATTTTTTGCATCACTATTACATCAAGGAGCTCGCCGAAGATGAGCGATCTGCACCGTGACATCAAACAGCTGATCATCGACGCCCTCGGCCTGGAGGACATCGGCATCGACGATATCGGTGACCACCAGACCCTGTTCGGCGAAGGCCTGGGCCTGGACTCGGTGGATGCCCTGGAGCTCGGCCTGGCGATCCAGAAGGAGTACGGCATCAAGATAGACGCCGACGCCAAGGACACCCGTAACCATTTCAGCAATGTGGCAAGCCTTGCGGCCTTCGTCACTGCAAAACGCCCCTGAGACCGGATCATGCAAACTCGTGACGATATTTTCCACACCCTGCGCGATGCTCTGGTCGAGCTTTTCGAGCTGGACCCTGAGCGTGTGACGCTGGAATCGAACCTGTACCAGGACCTGGAAATCGACAGCATCGACGCGGTCGACCTGATCGACCATATCAAGCGTCAGACCGGCAAGAAAATCGCCGCCGAAGAATTCAAGTCGGTGCGCACCGTCAATGACGTGGTCGAGGCGGTTTATCGACTGGTCCAACCGGCCGCATGACCCGGCTGATTGGCCTCGGCCTGCTGCTGGCGGGCCTGCTCTACCCCTTTGCGGTGTATTTCGGCATGGAGCACTTCGCCCCGTGGCAGTTCGGGCTGCTGCTGGGCAGCCTGTGGCTGGCCCGGGCGTTGCTTGGCAAAGACGGGCCCGGCAACCGCTGGATGGCGGCCACGGCAATCGTGTTTTGCATATTGCTCGCGCTGTTCGACAGCCCGCTCCTGCTGCGCTGGTACCCGGTGCTGATCAGCGCGTTCATGCTCGGGCTGTTCGTGCTGAGCCTGAAATACGGCCCGCCGATGATCGAACGCCTGGCCCGCCTGCGCGAACCGCAGCTGCCGGCCAAGGCGGTGGTGTATACGCGTCAGGTCACGGTGGCCTGGAGTGTGTTTTTCCTATGTAACGGTTTGCTCGCCGCCGCCCTGACCCTCTGGGCGCCGCTGAGCTGGTGGATGTTGTACACCGGCCTGATTTCCTACGGATTGATGGGGCTGCTGTTTGCCATTGAATGGCTCATACGACAACGGGTAAGAGGCCGCCCATGAATTGGATAACACTTGAGCAGATGCTGCTCAAGGCTCAGCCGGAACGCGCCGTTGCGGTCGATCCGGCGCTGAATCACTCGCAACTGCGGGACGCGGCATTGCGCCTGGCGGCTGGCCTGCACGCTCGGGGCGTGCGGCATGTGGCGGTGCACCTGGAAGATGCCGCCGACCTGGCCGTCGCCCTGCTGGGTGCCTGGCGCGCCGGGGTCCGGGTCCTGCTTCCCGCCGACCTGCAAGCGCAGACACGCCAGCGCTGGGCGGCGGACGTGGACCTGTGGCTGACCGACCAGCCCGGCGATACACATCCCGGCGACCTGCAACAAGCGCCGATGGACGCCGCCGAACTGGACCTCGATCACTGCTGGCTGAGCCTGTGCACCTCCGGCTCCAGCGGCGAGCCCAAGCGCATCGAGAAAACCCTGCGCCAGTTGAGTAACGAGGTCCAGGCCCTGGAGCACCTGTGGGGCGCCGACCTGGGCCCGGCCTGCATGATCGGCAGCGTTGCTACCCAGCACATCTACGGGTTGCTGTTCCGGGTGCTGTGGCCGCTGTGCGCCGGGCGTACCTTCGTGCGTCGGCAATTGGCCTTCCCCGAAGACCTGCAACGTGCCAGCCGTGAGCAACCGGCCTTCGCCTGGGTCGCCAGCCCAGCGCTGCTCAAGCGCATGGGCGACAACCTCGATTGGCCGGCCTTGAGCTGCGTGCGCCGGGTGTTCTCCTCTGGCGGCGCCTTGCCCGCCGAGGCAGCGCAAAGCTTGCAGCAGCGCCTGGGGCAATGGCCGACGGAAATTTTCGGCAGTTCGGAAACCGGCGGCATCGCCTGGCGTCAGGGTAGCGGATTGTGGCAACCCTTTGCCGACGTCGAACTGAGCCAGGACAGCGACGGCGCCTTGCTGATCG
This sequence comes from Pseudomonas sp. Lb2C2, assembly GCF_052112205.1. Lineage (NCBI taxonomy): Bacteria > Pseudomonadati > Pseudomonadota > Gammaproteobacteria > Pseudomonadales > Pseudomonadaceae > Pseudomonas > Pseudomonas sp. Lb2C2. The sequence continues at coordinate 256,117 of NZ_JAUTYW010000006.1, forward strand.
CCTCGCCCTATCTGCCGACCGGGCATGTGGAACACACCGCCGACGCGGCACGAATCGCCGAAGATGGGCGCTTTGAGTTGCTCGGGCGACTGGACCGTATCGTCAAGCTCGAAGAAAAACGCATCTCCCTGCCGATGCTCGAACAAGCGCTGGTGGCCCACGACTGGGTCAGCGAAGCGCGGCTGGGGGTGGTGCAGGAGAATCGCGCCTCCCTCGGCGCGCTGCTGGTGCTGAGCGACGCTGGCCTGCGAGCCTTGCGCAACCAGGGCCGGCGCGCCGTCACCGAGGGCCTGCGCCGGCACCTGAGCGAACATTGCGAAACCCTCGCCCTGCCACGGCGCTGGCGCTGGTTGCGGCAGTTGCCGCTCAACGCCCAGGGCAAGCTGCCCCAGGCCGAGGTCGAGGCGCTGCTGATGGCGCCACGCCCCAAGGCTCCCGAAGTGTTGGAACACGTCGAAACCGACGGTGAGTGGAGCCTGCAACTGATCGTACCGCCAGACCTGGCGTACTTCAGCGGCCACTTCCCCACCGCGCCGGTACTGCCGGGCGTGGTGCAGGTCGATTGGGCCTTGAGCCTTGGCCGGCAATTGCTGGACCTGCCGCCCCGGTTCGTCGGTATGGAAGTGCTGAAATTCCAGCAACTGGTTCGGCCCGGCGATGAAATCCAACTGCACCTGCGCTTCGACCACGAGCGCGGCAAGCTGTACTTCGCCTACCGCAATGACACGGCGGCCTGCTCCAGTGGGCGGATTGTGTTGGGGGAAAACAATGCCTAGGCATCTGCACAGATCACTGTGGCGAGGGAGCTTGCTCCCGCAGGGCTGCGAAGCAGCCCCTGGTTTTTCAAGAGCGAGTGCTCCGCACTCGAGCGGGAGCAAGCTCCCTCGCCACAAAATGCTCCTTGGCCGCCGAGACATGCCGCATGCATAACCCCTGCGCCGTCATCCCGGTCTACAACCACGAAACCGCCATCCCGGCGGTGGTCCAGGCGTTGCTCGCCAACGGCCTGCCCTGCGTGCTGGTGGATGATGCCAGCAGCCCGGCGTGTGCCGCCGTGCTCGATCGGCTGGCCGAGGGCGATCAGGTCCATCTGGTCAGGCTGGCCGTCAACCAGGGCAAGGGCGGCGCGGTGATGACCGGCTTGCGGGAAGCGGCGCGCCTGGGCTTCAGCCACGCCTTGCAGGTGGACGCCGACGGGCAGCACGATCTTGGCGACGTGAAGACGTTCATCGAGCAATCCCGTGCCCACCCGGACGCAGTGATCTGTGGTTATCCGCGCTACGACGCCAGCGTGCCGAAAGGTCGCCTGTACGCGCGCTACCTGACCCACGTGATGGTCTGGATCAACAGCCTGTCCTTGCAAATCCGCGACTCCATGTGCGGCTTTCGGGTCTATCCCTTGGCACCGACCCTGGCGCTGATCGACTCGGCCAATATCGGCAAGCGGATGGATTTCGATTCGGACATCCTCGTGCGCCTGTCCTGGCGCAATCAGCCGATGCACTGGCTGCACACGCGGGTCCATTACCCCCAGGACGGGGTCTCGCACTTTCGCCTGTTCCACGACAACGTGCTGATTTCCAGCATGCACACCCGGTTGTTCTTCGGCATGCTCGTGCGCTTTCCCCTGATTCTCTGGCGACGGTGGCGGGCATGAACCTTCAGGAAGACAAGCAGCATTGGGCCGACCGCCAGGAGCGCGGCAGTTTCTGGCTGATGAAACTCACCGCGCTCGCCGCCAAGGTGCTCGGTCGGCGTTTACTGACCCCGGTGCTGTACGGCATCGTCCTGTACTTCTTCATTTTCGGCCGCAGCGCTCGCCAGGCCGCCTGGCAATACCAGCAGCGCCTGGCCGACTGGAGCGCACGTCCCGAGCTGCGCCCGACCCGCTGGCGGGTGTTCGGGCAATTCATGGCCTTTGCCGACTCCCTGCTGGACAAGCTCGACGTCTGGAACGGCAAGCTGAGCATCGACCAGATCGAAATCGTCGACCCGGCGCTGCTGCGCAATCATCTGCGCGATGCCCGCGGGCAAATGCTGGTGGGCGCGCACCTGGGCAATCTGGAGATGTGCCGGGCCCTGGCCGAGCTGGGCGAGAAAGTCACCATGAACGTGCTGGTGCACACCAAGCACGCCGAGCAGTTCAACCGCCTGCTGGGCGAAGCCGGTGCCACGCACTTGCGGCTGATCCAGGTCAGCGAGCTGGACCCGGTGATCATGTTGCAGTTGAGCGAGCGCCTGGAGCGCGGCGAGTGGCTGGCGATTGCCGGCGACCGCGTACCGCTGCACGGCGGGCGCAGCGTGACCGTGGACTTCATGGGGCTTGCGGCCGCATTCCCCCAGGGCCCCTGGCTGTTGGCCGGCCTGCTGAAATGCCCGGTCAACCTGCTGATGTGCCTCAAGCACGAGGGACGCTATCGCGTCACCCTCGAACCCTTCGCCGATGCCGTGGTGTGGAAACGCAACGACCGCGAGCAAGTGATCGCCCACTGGGCTGGCCGCTACGCCGAGCGCCTGGCGCAATACTGCCTCCAGGCCCCCCAACAGTGGTTCAACTTTTACCCTTTCTGGAAGACCGATGACGATGCCCACTCTTGAGCCGGTAACCTTCGGCGAACGCCCCTTGCGCATCGAAGATGTGCTGGCCCTGGCCAACCGTCAGGCACCGACGCAGTTGCAGGATGACCCGGCGTTCCGCCAGCGCATCGCCAAGGGTGCGCAATTCCTCGATTCCCTGCTGGACAAGGAAGGCGTTATCTACGGCGTGACCACCGGTTACGGCGACTCTTGCGTAGTGGCCGTGCCGTTGCACCACGTCGAGGCCCTGCCGCGTCATCTGTACACGTTCCACGGCTGCGGCCTGGGCAAGCTGCTCGACGCCCAGGCCACCCGTGCGGTGCTGGCGGCGCGTTTGCAGTCGCTGTGCCACGGCGTGTCGGGGGTGCGGGTGGAGCTGCTGGAACGCCTGCAGGCCTTTCTCGAACACGACATCCTGCCGCTGATCCCGGAAGAAGGCTCGGTGGGCGCCAGCGGCGACCTGACGCCGCTGTCCTACGTCGCCGCCACGCTGTCCGGCGAACGGGAAGTGATGTTCCGTGGCGAACGGCGCCTGGCCGCTGATGTGCACCGCGAACTGGGCTGGGCCCCATTGGTGCTGCGGCCCAAGGAAGCCCTGGCGCTGATGAACGGCACCGCCGTGATGACCGGCCTGGCCTGCCTGGCCTTCGCCCGCGCCGACTACCTGCTGCAACTGGCGACCCGCATCACCGCGCTGAACGTCGTCGCCCTGCAAGGCAACCCGGAACACTTCGACGAACGCCTGTTCGCCGCCAAGCCACACCCGGGACAAATGCAAGTCGCCGCATGGCTGCGCAAGGACCTGGCCATCGACGCGCCGACCGCGCCGCTGCATCGCCTGCAGGATCGCTATTCCCTGCGCTGCGCGCCCCATGTGCTTGGGGTACTGGCCGACAGCCTGGGCTGGCTGCGCGCGTTCATCGAAACCGAACTCAACAGCGCCAACGACAACCCGATCATCGACGCCGAAGCCGAGCGCGTGCTGCACGGTGGACATTTCTACGGTGGGCATATCGCCTTCGCCATGGACAGCCTGAAGAACCTGGTGGCCAACGTCGCCGACCTGCTGGATCGCCAGCTCGCGCTGCTGGTGGACGAGCGCTACAACCATGGCCTGCCCAGCAACCTGTCCGGCGCCAGCGCCGAGCGGGCGATGCTCAACCATGGCTTCAAGGCCGTGCAGATCGGCACCAGTGCCTGGACCGCCGAAGCCCTGAAAAACACCATGCCGGCCAGCGTGTTCTCGCGCTCCACCGAGTGCCACAACCAGGACAAGGTAAGCATGGGCACCATCGCCGCCCGGGACGCGATCCGCGTACTGGAGCTGACCGAACAAGTCGCCGCCGCCACCTTGCTGGCCGCCAACCAAGGCGTGTGGCTGCGCAGCCGTGCCGAAGACGCGCGCCCACTGCCGCCGGCGCTGGCCGCCATGCACGAGCAACTGGCCGAGGATTTCCCCCCTGTGATCGAAGACCGCGCCCTGGAAGGCGAACTGCGCCTGTGCCTGCAACGCATCGCCGAGCAACACTGGAGGCTGCATGCGTAGCCAAGGCGTTTTGCACGTTGACACACACATCGTGGTGCCGTTCTTCGATGTCGATTCGATGAACGTGGTCTGGCACGGCCACTACGTCAAATACCTGGAAGTGGCCCGCTGTGCCTTGCTCGACCTGATCGGCCACAACTACAACGACATGCTCGAATCCGGCCATGCGTGGCCGATCATCGACCTGCAACTGCGCTACGTGCGCAGCGCCGTGTTCGGCCAGGCCCTGACCGTGCGCGCGAGCCTGGTGGAGTGGGAAAACCGGCTGAAGATCAATTACCTGATCAGCGACGCAGCCACGGGCGAGCGCTTGACCCGTGCCAGTTCGGTGCAAGTGGCCGTGGACCTCGCCAGTCGCGAAATGCTGCTGGCCTCGCCCCGGGTCTTTGTTCAAGCCGTGGAAAGGAAACTGCCATGAAGCGCCTGGTTATCTGGCTGTTGCTGTGCTGCCTGGCGCCCGCTGCCCAAGCGTTCGACTTGCAACAACTGAGCGACCAACTGGCCCGCCCGGAGGTGATCCACGGGCAGTTCATCCAGGAAAAACACCTGCGCGCCCTGCCCCAGCCCCTCACCAGCAAGGGGCGCTTCGTGCTGGCGAAAAACCACGGCCTGCTGTGGCTGCTGCAAACCCCGCTGCAACAGGACTACCGCATCACCACCCAGGGCATCGCCCGACGAGACGGCAGCACCTGGCAGATGTTGCCGAACAAGAGCGCCGGCGCCGAACAGAACCGACTGTTCCTGGCGGTATTGCAGGGTGACAGCACAGGTCTGCAGCGGGATTTCGAACTGAGCCTGTCGGGTGAGCCACAACAATGGAAGCTCACCCTGACCCCGCGCTCGGTGCTGCTCAAACAGGTTTTCAACCAGATCAACATCGACGGCGGCGAACTGGTACAGCGCATCGAACTGCTGGAAACCCAAGGCGACAGTACCGTGCTGCGCATGCAAGACAGCACGAGCACGCAGCCTTTGAGCGAAGCGGAGCAACATGACTTTGCCGAGTGAACGGATGCTGCCCCGGCTGTTCCTGATCCTGCTGCTGGCGGTGCTCGCGCTCGCCGGTTGGCAATGGCGTAACGGCGCGCCGCTGTCGGCCAATCTCATGGAGCTGGTGCCGGGTACGTCGCCCGATGCCCTGGAGCTGATCGCCGAACAACGCATGCAGGAGCCGCTCAATCGCGAGGTGCTGGTGCTGGTCGGTCACACCGATCGCCAGCAAGCCATCACCCTGGCGCAAACCCTGGGCGAGCAATGGCAGGCCAGCGGCCTGTTCGACAAGGTCCAGTGGACGTTGCAGGCCGACTTGCCGGCGCTGCGCAGGCAATTGCTCGACGGGCGACTGGCGATGCTCTCGGCGGCGGACCGGCAGCAATTGATCGAGCAACCCGAGGCGTTCATCCAACAGCGGGTGCAGGCCCTGTTCGACCCATTCAGCGGCTTCAGCCTGGTGCCGAACCAGGACGACTGGCTGGGCCTGACCGGGCGCATCCAGAACAGCCAGCCACAACGCGGCGCGATAAAATTCGACATCGGCAGCGGTGCGTTGGTCGCCGATGCCGACGGTAAAAGCTGGGTGATGCTGCGGGCCCGCGCCCAAGGCAACGCCTTCGACATGAACCTGCCGCTGCAAGTGGCCGAGCTGCTGCAACACAGCCGCGACCAGGCGGCCCAAGCCCAAGGGCAACTGCTAGCGGCCAGCGGCCTACTGTACGCCGCCAGCGGCCAGCAACAGGCGTCGCGGGAAATCACCTGGGTCGGCGGAGGCGCGACCGTCGGCATCTTGTTGCTGCTGTTGCTGGCCTTCCGGCGCCTGCGCGTGTGGCTGGCGTTCGTGCCGGTGCTGGTAGGCATGCTGTTCGGCGCGGTGGCCTGCGTGGCCTTGTTCGGGCGCATGCATGTGATGACCCTGGTACTGGGTTCCAGCCTGATCGGCGTCGCGGTGGACTACCCGTTGCACTATCTGTCCAAGAGCTGGAGCCTAAAGCCATGGCGCAGTTGGCCGGCCTTGCGCCTGACCCTGCCGGGGCTGAGCCTGAGCCTGGCGACCACCTGCATCGGCTACCTGGCCCTGGCCTGGACGCCGTTCCCGGCCCTGACCCAGATCGCGATCTTTTCCGCCGCCGGGCTGGTGGGCGCCTACTTGACTGCCGTCTGCCTGCTGCCAGCGTTGCTCAAGGGTGCCGACTTGCGTCCGGCCCAGTGGCCGCTGCGGCTGTGCGAATGCCTGCTCCAGACCCGCCAAGCGCTGTTGGCGCGGGTACCCACGCCAGTGCTGCTGGTGGTGCTGCTGAGCTTTTGCGCAGGCGGCCTCTGGCACCTGACCACGAAAAACGACATCCGCCAGTGGATCGGCACGCCCCAGCACCTCACCGACGAGGCCCGCGACATCGCACGCATCACCGGTTTCCAGCCCACCAGCCAGTTCTTCCTGATCCGCGCCGACGACCAGGCACAACTGCTGGAGCGCCAGACCGCCCTCAATGAGCGGCTGGACCAGTTGATCGGCCTGGAAAAACTCCAGGGCTACCTGTCGCTGAACCAACTGGTCAGCCCGCCCGCCGAACAGCAGAAAGTACGTGAGGCCCTGGCCCGGTTGCCGGGCTTCTGGCAACCGCTGCTGGACCTGGGCGTGCCGGTCGCCGCGCTGCAAGCGGAGCTGGCGCAACTACAGGCCCTGCCGGTGACCGACATTGACGCCGCGCTGGCAGGTCCGTTGGCCGAGCCGTATCGCACACTCTGGCTCGGACCAACAGCGCAAGGCGTCGCGGCGGTGGTCAGCTTGCAAGGGTTGAACGATGCGGCGCTGCGGCGGGTTCAGGCGGTGGATTTGCCGGGCGTACAACTGGTGGATCGCCTGGGCGACCTGAACCGGGTCTTCGCCGCCACGCAGGTCAGCGCCGCCGAGTTGAAACTGGCCTCCTGCGTGTTGATTGTGCTGGTGCTGGTCTGGCCGTTTGGCGTCGGCGGCGCCTTGCGCATCGTGGCCCTGCCGCTGCTGGCCGCGCTGTGCAGCCTGGCGAGCCTCGGCTGGCTGGGGCAGCCATTGACCTTGTTCAGCCTGTTCGGCCTGTTGCTGGTGACGGCCATCGGTGTCGATTACGCGATCCTGATGCGCGAGCAGATCGGCGGTGCCGCCGTGAGCCTGCTGGGCACGTTGCTGGCGGCGGTCACCACCTGGCTGTCGTTCGGCCTGCTGGCGCTGTCCAGCACCCCGGCGGTGAGCAACTTCGGCCTGGCAGTAAGCCTGGGGCTGGCCTTCAGCTTCATACTGGCGCCGTGGGTCGGACATCAGGCCCACGCGGCAGCGGTCGCGGAGCCCGCCCCATGATGATCCTACTGTTCTGGCTCATGGCCCTGGGGCTATTCGCAGTCGCGACCCACATAGGCCGTCGCTTCGGGTTGATCCCGATTGTCAGCCAGTTGTTGCTGGCGACGTTCGGCCTGCCGCTGCTGATGTATTTCTGGATCGAGCCGGACTGGCAGCTCAGCGGCGCGCAACTGGTGTCGCCAGTGTGGCTGAAGAACCTCTACAGCTTCGCGTTTGCGCTGTTGCTGGGGCACATCCTCAGCGACGTGATCGACCTGCGCCTGGACCACCAGAGCGTGAAAATCGCCCTGCCAAGCTTCGTCGTTCCGTTCGCCTGCGGTCTGGCGACAGCGTTCTGGCTGCTGCCGCCCCAGCCCTGGATCAGCTCCCTGGCGGTGGGACTGCTGTTTGCGATCACGGCGATCCCGGTGCTGTATCTGTACCTGCGTCACATCGATTACCCGCCCGCCGCCACCCGGCGACTGGTGCAAACGGCGATCCTGATCGACCTGGCCTGCTGGAGCCTGTTCGGCCTGGCCCAGGGCAGCCTCCACCTGGGCAGCCTGTTGCTGCCGTTAATCGGCGCCTGCGTGCCGCTGCTGTTGCGCCTGTTTGGCCTGCGCCAGCCGTTGCTGTACAGCGGTGTGTTTTTTGCCTTGCTGGTGGTGGCCGAACACTACCGGCTCAATGCACTGATCGTCGGCATCGGCTATCTGCTGTGCATGGCCGCGCTCAAAGTACCCTTGAGGCTGCCGCTCAATGCTGCCTGGATGCAGGATTTACAGACGTACCTGGCGATCCCGCTGATCCTCACGTTCGGCATTGTGCAGATCGACGTCCACAGCGCCATGAACAGCCTCGACTGGGTGCAATTGGCCGCGTTGCTGCTGTTGCCCATTGCCAGCAAACTGCTGGGCAACTGGCTGGGACTGGGGTGGGCCACCGCATCATTCGCCGGCGCCAGTCGCTGGCGCGAAAGTGTCCTGCTGAACATTCGCGGCTTGAGTGAAATCGTCTTCCTCAACCTGCTCTTGCAACAACAACTCATCAGCCCGGCGTTGTATTTCACGCTGATGCTGATGGGGCTGATCGCCACATTGCTGCCGGCCGTGGCCGGTTTCCACCGTATCCCCTCGCTTGCCGTCCCGGCCAGGAGCTCCCGTGCCAACAGTTGAAACGGAACGTCGACAGGTCGTCATCATCGGCGCAGGCCCTTCCGGCGCCATCGCCGCCGCGCTGCTCAAGCGCAAGGGCCACGATGTGCTGGTCATCGAGCGCCAGCATTTCCCCCGGTTCTCCATCGGTGAGAGCCTGCTGTCCCATTGCCTGGATTTCGTCGAAGAAGCCGGCATGCTCGACGCGGTGAATGCCGCCGGGTTCCAGCGCAAGAACGGCGCCGCGTTTGCCTGGGGCGAGCGCTACAGTGCCTTCGATTTCGGCGACACCTTCAGCAACGGCAAGCCCACGACCTTCCAGGTGCAACGCGCCGACTTCGACAAGTTGCTGGCCGACCAGGCCGCCCTGCAAGGCGTGGAGATCCGCTACGGCCAAGCAATCACCAACGCCGATTTCACTCTCGCCAAACCACAACTGGGCGTGCAGCGCGAAGACGGCAGCGAGTACTGCGTCGAAGCCGATTTCGTGCTCGATGCCAGCGGCTATGGCCGAGTCCTGCCGCGCCTGCTGGACCTTGAGGCGCCGTCGAATTTCCCGGTGCGCCAGGCGGTGTTCACGCACATCGAAGATCGCATCGACGCCTCGGCTTTTGATCGGGACAAGATCCTCATCACCACCCACCCGAGCAAACGCGACGTGTGGTTCTGGACCATTCCATTCAGCGACGGGCGCTGCTCGGTGGGTGTAGTTGCAGCGGCGGAACATTTCGCCGGCCGCACCGACGACCTCGATGCCTGCCTGCGCGGTTTCATCGATGAAACCCCAAGCCTGGCCGGCGTGCTGCAGAACGCCGTGTGGGACACCCCGGCGCGGACCATCGGCGGCTACTCGGCCAACGTCAAGACCCTGCACGGCCAAGGCTTCGCCCTGCTGGGCAACGCTGCGGAATTCCTCGACCCGGTGTTCTCCTCCGGCGTGACCATTGCCATGCGCTCGGCGAGCATGGCCGCCGACGTGCTCCACCGTCAGTTGCAAGGTGAACCCGTGGATTGGCAAAGCGAGTTTGCCGTGCCGCTCAAGCGCGGCGTCGACACCTTCCGCTGCTATGTCGAGGGCTGGTACGCCGGCACCTTCCAGGACGTGATTTTCTACACCGAAGGCTCGGACGACATCCGCCGCATGATCAGCTCGATCCTGGCCGGCTACGCCTGGGATCAGCGCAATCCGTTTGTCAGCGAACCCAAGCGGCGCCTGCGCATGCTCTCGGAAATCTGCGCGAGCCCGACGCCATGAGTCAGCAACCATGAGCTACCTGAGCGACAACTACGTCGAAGAAACCCGCTTCGGTTTCTGGTTCCTGCGCAGCCACACCTGGCAGCACCATGTGTTGCGCGTGGCGATCAACGACCTGCGCAGCCTGTTCAGCACCCCGCTGCCGAGCAACCCGGTGCTGCTGGACGCCGGCTGCGGCCAGGGCAAATCATTCCAGTACCTGCGCCAGGTGTTCGCGCCACACCACCTGATCGGCGTGGATGCCGACCCCCACAGCCTGGACCTGAGCCGGGAGGAGGCCACGCGCCAGGGCATGACCGTGGAGCTGATTGGCAGCGACTGCGCGACATTGGCTGTGCCCGATGCCAGCGTCGACCTGCTGTTCTGCCACCAGACGTTCCATCACTTGGTGGAACAGGAAAACGCCCTCGCCGAGTTCTACCGCGTACTCAAGCCCGGCGGTTATTTGATGTTCGCCGAATCCACCGAAGCCTATATCGACACCTGGGTGATTCGCTGGCTGTTCCGGCATCCCATGCACGTGCAGAAAAGTGCCGCGCAATACCTGGAGATGATCCGCGGGCAGGGTTTCCAGTTCGAAGCCTGCAACGTGTCCTATCCGTATCTGTGGTGGAGCCGCGCCAAGGACTTCGGCTTGCTGGAGCGTTTTGGCCTGCGCCGGGCCAAACCGTTCGGCGAGCGAGAGGAAACCCTGGTCAATGTGGTGGCGCGCAAGCCCGTCGAAGGGGCCATCGGATGATTCGTGCCCTGCTTATCGGCTGCCTGTTGCTGCTCAGTGCCTGCGCCAGCCATGCGCCACTGCCCGAGCGCACACCAACCCTGGCCTTGCCGATGCAACTGCACATAGAACGGACATTGGCCGGCCAACGCCAGGATTGGCTGCTGGTGATCCAGCGCGAAGACGCCGGCATCCGTTGGTCGATGATGGACCCGCTGGGCATTCCCGTGGCCCGCCAGCGCCTGGTTGCAGGCCAGTGGCAAGCCGACGGTCTGCTGCCGCCCAATGCCGAGGCCCGGGAGTTGTTCGCCGCGCTGTTGTTCGCCCTGACCCCCGAAGCCGAACTGCCCGGCAACTACCCGGCCGCTCGGCAACAGGCGTCGCAACGGACCCTCGATAGTCGCTGGCAGGTGCGCTACACGCAGCCGCTGGATTTTGAAATGAGCCTGCCCCAAGGCCCCCGCTACCGCATCACACCGTTGACCGAGAACGCCCCATGACCGCCTATTTGAATGCCCTCGGGGTGATCTGTGCCCTGGGCCGCGACAAGCACACCGTCGCGCGCAACCTGTTTGCCGGCGACTGCTCGGGCGTGCGTATCAAGGACGGCTGGGTCGCCGAACGTGCGTTGCCGGTTGACGCGGTGCCGGGTGAACTCGCCCCCATTCCCCCAACCCTGTTGGCGCACCGCAGCCGCAACAATCAACTGCTGTTGGAAGCCGGGCTGCAGATTCGCGCCGAGATCGACCAGGCCATCCAGGCCTACGGTCGCGCCCGCATCGGTATCGTGTTGGGCACCAGCACTTCGGGGATCGATGAGGCCAGCCAGGGCATTGCCCATTACCTGCGCGAGCAACACTTCCCCGACGGCTACGACTACCAGCAACAGGAACTCAGCGCGCCGGCCAACTTTCTTTCCGACTGGCTCGGCCTGAGCGGCCCCTCCTACGTGATTTCCACGGCCTGCACCTCCAGCGCCCGCGCCTTGATGAGCGCCCGGCGCCTGCTGGACCTGGGCCTGTGCGACGCCGTGCTGTGCGGTGGCGTGGACAGCCTGTGCAAACTGACCCTCAACGGTTTTTCCGCACTGGAAGCGGTGTCGAACGAACGCTGCAATCCGTTTTCGGTGAACCGCAGCGGCATCAACATTGGCGAAGCAGCCGTGCTGTTCCTCATGAGCAAGACGCCGGGCGAAGGAACATCGATTGCCTTGCTCGGCGACGGTGCCAGTTCCGATGCCCACCATATTTCCGCACCTGAACCCAGCGGTCGCGGCGCCCGCCAGGCCATGGAAAAAGCCCTGCGTTGCGCCGGCCTCGAGGCCAGCCAGATCGACTACCTGAACCTGCACGGCACCGCCACGCAACACAACGACGCCATGGAAAGCCAGGCGGTGGCCGGGCTGTTTCCGGCGGGCGTGCCCTGCTCGTCCACCAAGCCCATGACCGGCCATACCCTCGGCGCGGCCGGGGCACTGGAAGCGGCGTTCTGCTGGCTGGCCCTGAGCGCAGAGAATATCGCCCTGGCCCTGCCGCCGCATGTCTGGGACGGCCAGGCCGATCCGGCCCTGCCGGCGCTGGACTGGGTCACCGCCGGCACCCACCTGAACCCGGCCACCCCGCGTCGCCTGATGAGCAATTCATTTGCATTCGGCGGCAACAACGTCAGCCTGATTATCGGAGACGCCCCATGATTGACTGGCCGCTCGCCGAACTGCTGCCCCATGCCGGCGACATGATCCTCATCGACCGGATCCTGTCGTTCGATGACGAACAGATCCATACCCACGCCACCGTCAAGCCCGGCGGTTTGTTCAGCCGCGACGATGGCGCGCTGCCGGCCTGGGTCGGCATCGAGCTGATGGCCCAAAGCGTCGCCGCCTTTGCCGGTTGCCATGCACGCCAACGGGGTGATGCCGTGGCCCTGGGCTTTTTGCTCGGCACCCGCAAGTTCGAATGCAACGTCGAGTGTTTTCCAGCCGGCGTCGAGCTGACCATCCACGGCGTGCGCTCCCTGGAAGACGACAACGGCATGGGCGTGTTCGAATGCCACATCCACGCCCCCGGCATTCATGCCACGGCCCGGCTCAACGTATTCCGTCCGCCCCAGGCCGCCCATTACCTTCATGAACCGTCCGCAACAGGAAACCCGTCATGACTGAATCCGTACTGGTCACCGGCTCCAGCCGTGGCATCGGCCGCGCCATCGCCCTGCGCCTGGCCCAGGCCGGGCACGACATCGTGCTGCACTGCCGCAGTGGCCGCGCCGAGGCCGAGACGGTCCAGGCGCAAATCCAGGCCCTGGGCCGCAACGCCCGGGTGCTGCAATTCGACGTGGCCGACCGTGCCGCGTGCAAGGCCATCCTCGAAGCCGACGTCGAAACCCACGGTGCCTATTACGGCGTGGTGCTCAACGCCGGCCTGACCCGCGATGGTGCTTTCCCGGCCCTGAGCGAAGACGACTGGGATGTGGTGATGCGCACCAACCTCGACGGTTTCTACAACGTGCTGCATCCGGTGATGATGCCGATGATCCGTCGTCGCGCCGCCGGGCGGATCGTCTGCATCACCTCGGTTTCCGGGCTGATCGGCAATCGCGGCCAGGTCAACTACAGCGCCTCGAAGGCCGGTTTGATCGGCGCGGCCAAGGCGTTGGCAATCGAGCTGGGCAAGCGCAAGATCACCGTCAATTGCGTCGCGCCAGGCTTGATCGACACTGCCATGCTCGATGAAAACGTACCCGTGGAAGAACTGATGAAAATGATCCCCGCCCAACGCATGGGCACCGCGGAAGAAGTGGCGGGTGCGGTGAATTTCCTGATGTCTGCCGAAGCCGGCTACATCACCCGGCAGGTCCTGGCCGTCAACGGAGGCTTGTGCTGATGAAGCGCGTCGTCGTCACCGGCATGGCCGGCATCACCTCCATAGGCAGCGACTGGGAGACCATCGCCGCCAACTTCGCCGCCAACCGCAGCGGCATCCGGCGCATGGATGAGTGGGACCGTTTCACCGAACTGAACACCCGCCTGGCCGGCCCCATCGACGACTTCCAGGTCCCGGCCCACTGGACCCGCAAGCAACTGCGCAGCATGGGCCGCGTTTCGCGCCTGGCGGTGGGCGCGGCGGAACAGGCCCTGGCCGACGCCGGCCTGCTGGGCGACGAGTCGATCAAGGACGGGCGCATGGGCGTGTCCTGCGGTTCGTCCACCGGCAGCACCGACGAGATCAAGGCCTTTGGCAACATGCTGCTCAACAGCGTGGCCGAAGGGCTGAACGCCAACTCCTACGTGCGGATGATGCCCCACACCACGGCGGCCAACATCAGCATCTTCTTCGGCCTGACCGGACGCCTGATCCCCACCTCCAGCGCCTGCACCAGCGGCAGCCATGGCATCGGCTACGCCTACGAAGCCATCAAGTTCGGGCGCCTGCCGTTGATGCTCGCCGGTGGCGCTGAAGAACTGTGCCCGACCGAAGCGATGGTCTTCGATGCGCTCTACGCCACCAGCCTGAAAAACGATGCGCCGCAAACCAGCCCGCGCCCCTACGACAAGGACCGCGACGGTTTGGTGATCGGTGAAGGCGCCGGCATGCTCGTGCTTGAAGAACTGGAACACGCCCTGGCCCGTGGCGCACGGATCCATGCCGAGATCGTCGGCTTTGGCAGCAACGCCGACGGCCAGCACGCCACCCGCCCCGAACTGCTCACCATGCGCCGGGCCATGGAACTGGCCCTGGAAGATGCCGGCCTCGAACCCTCGGCCATCGGCTACGTCAACGGCCACGGCACCGCCACCGAACAGGGCGACATTGCCGAAACCCTGGCCACCAGCAGCCTGTTCGGCGAACACATGCCCATCAGCTCACAGAAGAGTTTCCTCGGCCACACCCTGGGTGCCTGCGGGGCGCTGGAGTCCTGGTTCAGCATCGAAATGATGAACCGCGACCTCTACGTGCACACCTTCAACCTCGATGAGGTTGATCCCCAATGCGGCAAGCTCGATTACCTGCGTAACGAGTTCAGGTCGATGAGCAACGAATACGTGATGAACAACAACTTCGCCTTTGGTGGGGTCAACACCTCGCTGATTTTCCGCCGCTGGCACTGAATCGGATTCAAAACCCTGTTACCCCCGTCAAGGAGACCCTGATGTCGTTGAAGAGAATCGCCGTGACCGCCGTCCTGTTGCTCAGCAGCCTGCCAAGCCTCAGTCAGGCCCGTGATACCACGCTGTTCCTGCCGTTCGATAAAGTCGTCGCCGAAGCCATCCGCACCGGCAAGATCGACGGCAGCGTGAAGTTCTACCTGGCCGGAAACAAACCGGCCGGCAACGTCACCGTGGTCAGCCCAGGAGCGGTGACCAACAAGAAAACCAACGCCTTCAACAAATCCGATGAAGTAGCCTGCGAATGGGTCCTGCAATCAGCCCTGATCAGCCTGCACGAGGCGGCCAAGAACGCCGGTGCCAACGCCGTCACTAACATCGTCAGCTTCTACAAGCGCAACGAACGCAAGGATCCCACCACCTACGAATGCCACGCCGGCGCGATCATGGCCGGCGTCGCGTTGAAAGGGGATTTGGCGAAGGTGCAATAAAAAAGCACCTTTTGAAGTCCCCGCTGGGGTGTAGGAGCTGTCGAGTGCAACGAGGCTGCGATCTTTCCCCAGACACTTGAGTCCCAAGCGAAAGATCAAAAGATCGTCCGAACGCGGCCCGAGCCTTCGGCAGCTCCTACAGGGTTCGATAGCGGTGGGTCAGTGTCGGCGATGTTGGCTGTGCCGCCGTCATCGCGAGCAGGCTCGCTCCCACAGGGTCGTTAAGCCAGTTGAGCGGCTCGGCTGGCTTGCGGTGCGGGGTCTGCATTTTTGTAGGTGATCCAGAATACCGAGGGGATCAGTCGCGCCTTGCAGGGGCAGGTACTGTGGCTATCCAGGGTGCCAGCCATATGCCTGCCATGGCTGACCATGTGCCCGATACCGCCCCTGATCTGATAGGTGTTCCCGTCCTTTCCACAAGAGACGCGGTCACCTTCGCGGGCATGCTGCAGGCCAAACATGTTCACCTTGCCATCGCCATCCAGCACTTTCCCACCGCAAGTGGTCTTGTCGCCCAGACCGATGAAGTAACCCTCGTTCATTGGATATTCTCCTTCATCGCATTCGAGTGCAGGCGATGAACCTCCGCCAACCTAAGCGCAGGCAAAAAATCCTCCGCCATCGGCACACCCTCCCGCACGATGATCATGAAACGCCTCTGAAGCGTATTGATGATCTCGTCGCCATTGCTCAGGCGACTGCCGACCAATGCAATGTTGCTATTGTTTTTCCCTGCGCCAGTGATGATCCGTGCCGTGCTGCCATCGGCATACACCACCTCATCACCCTTCTGCGCGGCCCGTACCTTCCAGCCGTTATCCAAGGTGAACGTCAACGACGATGACACTTGCTGGATCGTTCCGCCGCCACGCGTCTGGCTGCCCTCGGTGGCCACTCGGTAAATAGCGATGGGAGGATGGGCTTCGACAAACGCCTTTTGTCGATTAATCCATGCCACGACTTCTTCGCTGTAACCGTCGAGTTGCTGTTGCTCCAAGTACAAGTCGTCCAAATGGAGGAGGTATTCAGCAGAGACTTCGTTGGTGTATGGGGACAGCAAGGGTTCATTCATTACTAAGGCTCCTGTTCAAGGGACGTTATCCGTTGGCCTTTGGACTGCCTTTCTCCTTACCTCTGGGCAAGAACGCTAAGCCGGACGAACATCAGAGCAATGAATAAGACGTTGCAGCGCTAGCAAGTCGCAATCCCGGCAGCACGGTATTAAGAACGAACAGGAAATTTCGGAAAAGAAAATGCGCGCTTTCCTACAGCCGAGAGGAATCTGACAGTCCAATTCTGTTTTGCCGTTTGTCGGAACTGTCATCTTCGACAGTATCGGTGGGGTTCCGGATCCCATCAGGCTTTAACCACTTGAAAAAGCGCCTTTCCATTTTCAGATGTTTAAACCCGGTTTCAAAAATGGATAAAAAATTGATGAATACGATCGCCTGGTCAGGCGTCACGGCCGTTTCTGCTCAACGCCATGCCACAACGCCTTCTGTAGAACAAGGCGGCATTGTTGTGGACGGTGTGCTATTTACCCGCGCCTATGCTTACGTGAACGGAATTCGCCTTCACTATCTGATGGGCGGTGATGGTGAACACCCGGTGTTGTTGGTGCATGGGTTTCCGGGAAGCTGGCGCAGTTGGGGAGAGTTGGTGGGGCCATTGGTGCGTGCGGGTTTTACACCGATCGTTCCTGATTATCGCGGTGCTGGCGAAACTGATATTTCAACAAGTGGCTATGACAAAAAAAGCATGGCGCATGATTTACACGAACTGATAACCCTCCTGAACATCAAGCAGGTCGATATTATTGGCCACGACATGGGCTTGATCATTGCCTATGCCTACGGCGCTCTTTACCCGGATGAAACCAGGCACATCATCTTGATGGATGGATTCATTCCTGGCATTCCTGGGTGGGAAACCGCTTACAACGGTGATCTTGAAGTGGGCATGGCAAGTAAATGGCACTTTCGCTTTTTTGGTAACACGGCCCTGGCCATGATCCAGAGGCAGGAGAAAACCTACCTGGACATGTTTTTTGATGATTTTGTATTCGAGGGCAACGATACGGTACCTGATGAGGTGCGCCAGGCGCTGGTGGAGGATTACTCCCGACCTGGGCGCATGGAGGCGGCATTCAAACTTTATTCCGCCTGGGTAGAGCATGACGCGAATGACAATCTGGCATTTGCCCAGAATAAGTTGACGGTCCCGCTGCTCACCATCGGTGGGGACCATTCGAGAGGTAAAACCTTGGCCGAACAGGCCTTGCACATTGCTACGCAACCGCACTCATTAACACTGATCAATACCGGACATTGGCTGTTGGAAGAACAACCGCAGGCTACCCGCGACGCGATCCTGACCTTCTTGCACAATAAACAGTAAGTCAAATTCGCTTTGTTGCAGGCGCTCGTACAGCCCCTCCCTTTTATATGTGCGGTATCTATCTACCACCCTATCGTCGCTTGCCTTCAATAGGTTGTTCTTCCGAAAATCTCTCAGGAAGAGCACATGCAGGAAGATACCGCCCCCATACTGTCTTTCAACCTTCCCCAGGCCGATAGCGCCACTGACCCCAGTGCCTCACTGATAAGCCGGCTCACGACCTCGCAGCAGCACATGATCTGCTTGAACAGTGCCGTTCCCTGGCCCTCGACGGCCACGAGACAGCATCTGGACTACTGGTTCAAAAGAACCTTCCCCGCCTTGGCGGGCACCATGGACGTCGAAACGTTGTCGGTGTGCACGCTGCAAGAGGAGCCCATCCCCCCATCGGAACGCGTCCCCAACGGGCCGATGTCCCGGCGGACAGTGAAAGACATCGTTTTCCTCGAGACCCTTTTCTGGCGCGCCGTTGCCGGTCAGATGAATACCCGTGAGTTTTTCCTCGAGATCGACAACCTTGAGGTTGTCGTGACGAAAGACAACATCACCCAAGTACCCGGCGCCCTGAACAGTCGTGAAGCAAAGGAAGAAATCAAACGCCTGCTGAATACCACGCCAACGTCGTATGAACGGCTGCTGGCGCAGGTACTGGACGACTTCTGGAATAAACCGGCCGACTTCACCCGGGGCCGCAACGTCGGTGACTGGCTGGCGGAAGAACTGGGTACGCAACTGCGGGTACAAGCGGATCTTCATTTGCTGGATACAACGCTGAGCCAGGCAATGCACAAGGCAGTGACAGACCATCTGGCGGCGCAGCCCACCAGACCCGGGGTTTTCAGCCTGAGCCTCACTCCCCAAGGTTGGGGATTCAGCCTGCCGGTGCCGGGTGCCGTCGTGCTGACACGGCCCGACCATACCGATCATTCGGCGGACGCTGTGCTGTACCGTCCGGGTCATCCACTGGCGGTGCATGGCAGCCTGACCGAACTGAAGGCCAGCCTGAAGGAGGACGATAACGTCAAGGACCGGTTGGACACCGTGCCAATCCCAGGGAGTTTCCTTGTTCATTTGGTCAGCGATTTACGGGCGGTGCAGAAAGCAACCGTGAGCAATACCTTGTTGAACGGCCCGACCGAGGAAGAGGAAATCGCCGCCTGGGTGAGCAGGCTGGATGCCGCGGCGGACATCGGCGATAAGCTGGACCTGGCAGGCGCCATGGACGAGCGCGAGCTGCGGCTGAACCTGAAGAACTTGAATGACTGGCTGCACGACCTCCCCCACATCACTGGTGATGACCGCCTGGCATGGTGGAGGGCGGCGCAGGCTCTGCACAGCAGTCTGGTCGATACACCGCCCCCGGCGGACCCGGTGACGCTGGCCACCGCGCAGGCACTTCGGGAGCGGACCCGCCGCCTGCTCGCCGGCTTCATCGGGGAGAAATACCCGCCGGCGGACCCTGAAGACGTGTCGCTGAGTATCAGAAAAGAACTGATCGACCCGCATGCGCCAACGGGCACGTCGCCGTTCGGCTCCGGGGTTTCGCAAGGTGACGTGAGAGGCGTCATGGACGACCGTCGCTCCATGACCGAGTGGGCGATGTCCAACCTGACCCAGGACGAACGCAACGCCGCTCAGCCTACCGTCGTCGGGCCGCTGAGCTTTGCGCAGATTGTAGAGACCATCGAGCGGGCGAACATCGGCACCCGGCTGGCGGCCGATGTGCAGCTCGCCGCCCGCAAATCACAGGCGCAATGGATGGCCCTGAAAGCGCAACAGATCCGGGCCCAGGCGTGGACGGCCCATATTTCGGGCGACCTGAGGCACGACAAGGACAATACCGGACTGAACCTGGTGCTCGCAGCGTTGGACAGTCCGGCACCGGATCGGCGCGCCAAGGTCAACGGGCACGACGTGGTGGTCCGTCAACTGCAGTGGGGCAACAGCGTGCTGAAGTCGATACTGGCGTTTGGGGTGAAGACTGTGTCGAGCCGCCCCTCGCTGACGCTGTACACGCCGGGAGCACCGGATGGCAAGGTGTTCAGGGATGTGGATGCAGCCAGCGGCCGAACGTTGGAAAGCACCCTGGCGCAGACGCTCACTGCCACGCCACAAATGACCCGCTGGCTCATTTCGCAGCTGCCGCTGCTGGAGCAGGCCGTACAGCTTGCCAGCATGGTGCCAGCCTCGGAAAAGCTGGCCTTCGAGGAGAAGATAAGGCAAGTCACGCAGTCTGCTTTCGTCTGGGCGAGGGCCAGGGCACAGAACGACTTTGCGACACAAATATCCTCGCCCGTAGTTGAAGGGAACTTGCTCCAAGCACTATATGAAACGCAAATAACCCACGCGATGAAAACGGCAGACATGTTGACGGTGACCAACGCCGAACGCGACAGCACAGCCGCGCGGGAGGGGCGCAGAAACGCCGTCATGCTGTTGACCGGGGCGATGTCGATGGCGCCTGCGGGCCGACTGGGCGGGATACTGGGACGCGCGATCCTGCCGACGATGGCCGCAGGGGCGGCAGTGGCGGCAATCGATGTCGAAGGCGGTCACTTCAGCCAGTGGACACGTGACTTTATCAGCGGGCTGGGTGAGGTCATCGCCGAAGCCGGGCAGGACTTGATCATGGCCCGCGCAAGGCGTCATCAGGCACGCCCGGCACTCTCGTCCCTGCCCCGCATGCCAGATCCGGAGTTGGAGCCTTTTCACCTCAGGGGCTTTGACAGCAAGGGGTTGATCCCCGAAGGCCGCAATCGGTACAGGGACACCAGAGGGCAGGGTTATCTGAGCATAGGAAAGGACTTCTACAAATCGGCGATTCAGGGAGGCGAACGGATTATCTACGCGCCTAACAACCGTACGAACCAGCGGACGGTGACCTGGAGAAATGGCGGATGGCAGGTTGAAGCGCAAAACCGGTTGTTGGGTGGCGGGGCATTACAGAGCCTGCTCGGTCGATCCCCAGAGACCCCGCAACAGAAGCGATGCAACATATTGCTGGAAAGTGCTTTGGCAGACCAACGCAGGCCCTCCGTTGAGTTGGTCAACACCGTAAAAAATCTTGTTGATTCAATGCCTGATGAGCTGGTTGTACGAATACTTCATGAGAGCATGGAGGATGTTGGCATGCGAGACTTGGATTCTTATCGCGCACAAATAACCTCCCTCTATCAAACCCACGTAGTTCCACATGCAAACCTGAGACACAAGATCAACATATGGATGCACGTCGACACTGCAACCAAAGTCATCGAATCGAGAGCCGATGGCTTCAGCCTTACAGCCACCCAACAAATACTGATATTCGACAAGATAGAAATACTTGGCCCGAAGCTGTTCAATCACAGAGGTGAGTTCAATACGGCCATCACCATACTGCCCGATAACGTTACCGGTGCCGTATTTCTTGCGATCACCCCAGAACGAGGAAAAAAGCGCAACGCCGTCCATAAAATAGCAGATGCCCACACCGAAATACTGGACGTCGCTCAAGCCAAGATCCTTGACCAGCTGGAGCCTCTATTCCCGGGAAGTGGCCCGGATGTAGAGGCTGCCAAGAGAAGATACGTTAACGCCCCCGAACGCCAGGACGAATACAAAATAAAATTCATCAATGCCTTCAGTACGGAAATGCGCCGCAGAAACCGACTCGGGCTACTGACAGAAATCAGGCAACATGAAATCCCTTACATCATCGCCAACAAAGGCAAGTCGCAGCGCAGAATGATGGTTGTGACCGAAGAGGAAATTACAAAATTCACCAGAAACTTATCCAGCTATGACGCGTTCGACATCGAGGTCGTGACACAGGCCCGGACAAACAGAGTGACGGGCACCCGACCTCCAACCACACCACCTGCTTCAGCGGTTCCGTCGCCTGCGACCGACAAGTTCACGGTTGATACCAGCCCACTGGCGGACACGCAAATGTCCTACGATAACTTCCCTGAAACAGCCAGAGCGAAAGTGGTGGAGATCATGGATGACATTCGTGCCGGCAGGGTGACAACCAAGAGAATCAATCAGTATTACTGGTACGACATGGCTCGACTGGTTCCAGGTGGTGGCCGAGGATTGTGGCGCGCCGCATTCGAACGCCAGGGCGATACATGGACACTCCAGGGTTTTTATAATTATCACGTAAACAAACCGGCAACCGTCTGGGGGGATTGAGCCCGCTCCCACAGGCGTTTTTTCGCTTAACCCGCTACTCGGTACTGCCAGTCAACAACGCCACAAACGCCTTCGCCATCGGCGAACGCTGGTCCTTGCGCTGTACCAGCCACACCGCCGACACCGCCGCCGGATCGAGCAACGGTCGATAGACCACCCCATCGATACGCATGCGCTGGTAAGACGCCGGTAGTACCGAAACACCCAGCCCCGCCGCCACCAAACCGATGATGGTCATGGCCTCACCGGCTTCCTGGGCGAAGTGCGGGCTGAAGCCGGCGTCGCGGGCCAGGTTCAGAAGTTGGGCATAGAGGCCGCTGCCGTAGCTGCGGGGGAAGAACACGAACGGCTCCTGGGCCAAGGCCGAGAGGAACAGGCCGTCTTCATTGCCTTGGGCCAGGGGGTGCTTGGCACTGAGCACGGCTACCAGCGGTTCGCGGCTGAGTTCGATTTCCGCCAGGGAGTCAGGCAATGGCAACGGTCGCATGATGCCCACCTCGATCTCTTCATCCACCAGTGCATCGGCCACTTGGGTACTGCTCATTTCCCGCAGGTTCAGGTGCACCGCCGGGAAGCGTTGCCGGAATGAAAAAATCGCCTGGGGGATGGTGGAATTGAACGGCGCCGAGGAGGTGAAGCCGATTTTCAGCTCACCCAACTCCCCCAGTTGGGCGCGGCGGGCGACGTCGGCGGCTTTGTCGACCTGGACCAATACCCGTCGCGCCTCTTCAAGGAACAACCGTCCGGCCTCGCTCAATTCGACCCGACGATTGGTACGCTCGAACAGCCGCGCGCCAATCTCCTGCTCCAGCGCCTGGATCTGCTGGCTCAAGGGCGGCTGGGAGATGCCCAGGGCCAGCGCGGCACGGCCGAAATGCAGTTCTTCGGCAACGGCGATGAAGTAACGCAGGTGACGCAATTCCATGGGCTATCCAATAGGTCGTAAAACGTCTTAAACAGGTCGAACAATATATTGGATAGAATCATTAGCCGGCTATATGCTTTTTTCATTGCCTGCCTGATCGTGCCCTTGCGAGGTCCACCGTGAAAACTGCTGTCGCTCCACTGGCCCATGAAATCCCACCGCGTGCGCAGGATGACGTCGTCGCCGAACTCAAGGACATCTACATAGAGAAAGGCACGCCACTGTTCATGCGCACGGTACTGGCGCTGTTCTGTGGTGGCTTTGCGACCTTTGCCCTGCTGTATTGCGTGCAACCGATGATGCCGCTGTTGTCCAAGGAATTTTCCATCAACGCGGCGCAGAGCAGCCTGATCCTGTCGGTAGCGACCGGCCTGCTCGCCATCGGCCTGTTGATCACCGGCCCGATTTCCGACCGCATCGGGCGCAAGCCGGTGATGGTCGCGGCGCTGTTCGCCGCCTCGGTGTGCACGATTGCCAGCGCCATGATGCCGACCTGGCAGGGTGTATTGCTGCTGCGCGCCTTGGTGGGGCTGTCGTTGAGTGGATTGGCAGCCGTTGCGATGACGTATTTGAGCGAGGAAATTCATCCCAAGCACATCGGCCTGGCGATGGGGCTGTACATCGCCGGCAACGCCATCGGCGGCATGTGCGGACGCCTGATCACCGGGGTCTTGATCGACTTTGTCAGTTGGCACACGGCGATGCTGGTGATTGGCGGTCTGGCGCTGATCGCGGCGGCGGTGTTCTGGAGAATCCTCCCCGAGTCACGTAACTTCCGTCCCCGTTCGCTGCACCCGCGCAGCCTGCTGGACGGCTTCACCATGCACTTTCGCGACGCCGGGTTGCCGCTGCTGTTTCTCGAAGCCTTCGTGTTGATGGGCGCGTTCGTGACGCTGTTCAACTACATCGGCTACCGCCTGCTGGCCGAGCCTTATCACTTGGACCAGGCCTTTGTCGGGTTGCTGTCGGTGGTGTACCTGTCGGGCATCTACAGCTCGGCAAAAATCGGCGCACTGGCGGACAGACTCGGCCGGCGCAAAATGCTCTGGGCAACCATTGCGCTGATGCTGGCCGGCCTCGCGCTGACCATGGCCACCCCGCTGTGGCTGGTCGTGCTGGGCATGCTGGTGTTCACCTTCGGTTTCTTCGGCGCCCACTCGGTCGCCAGCAGTTGGATCGGCCGCCGCGCCCTCAAGGCCAAGGGCCAGGCTTCGTCACTTTATCTGTTCAGCTATTACGCCGGATCCAGCGTTGCAGGTACGGCCGGCGGCGTGGCCTGGCACCTGGGCGGGTGGAACGGTGTCGGCTTGTTCATCGGTGGTTTGCTGGTGATTGCGTTGTGGGTGGCGGTGAAGCTGGCGAAATTGCCGTTGCTGCCAGGGAATGTGCAGGTTTAAGCCATCACGACTTCACGACCCAAGCCAGGGACAGCGTGGACACTTTGTGGCGAGGGAGCTTGCTCCCGCTGGGTGGCGCAGCCGCCCCAAAAGCCAGACGCCGCGGTGCAACTGGTAAATCCTGCCGACCGGTTTGCGTCTGCTGCGCAGCCGAGCGGGAGCAAGCTCCCTCGCCACAAGAGCCCATGCGCCTGGCCAAAATTGTTGTGTGCTCGGTCGGTCATTGACGCAAAACCACCCGCGCACCCAGCACACCATTCTCAGCTTCCAGCGTGAGCGATTGCAGCACCGCCCCCTCCCGCTCTTGTTGATCCAACCAACCAAGCAACGAATTGGCCTCGCCACTGACGACAAGCCGCAACGATTCGCCGTCGACCTCCATTTCCGCTATTTCCAATCCCGCCGCTGTCGCACCCTCGTTGACGCGCACCGACAAGGGCCGCGCGGCGGCAGTCGCATCCCGGGTGGGTTCGGCGCGCTGGATCCGGGCCATCAGTTCGGCCTGTTGGCGATGCTGTCGTTCGGCAACCTCCAGCCGTTGCCGAGTCGGTTGCCAAATCGAAGTGTAGGCCAGCGCCACCAGCACCAGCCCGGCAAGCCCCAGCAACAGCCCTTGCTCACGGCGCGATGTTCTCCCCCAGGCCTGTTTCAAAGCCAACCATCCCTTGACGTTCATCAACTGTTCTCCAGCGTGAGAATGGCCTGCACGCGATTGTTCTGTTTGCTCGCGCTGCCCAGGGTGACGGGCAATCCGTTCTGCTGCCCGCGTTCACGCAGTTGTTCCAGTTCGACGAAGCTGTTGGCCGTCAGTTGGATCTTCCAGCCTTCGCCTTCACGAAAATCGATACGCTGCACCTCGACGTTACTGGCGCCAATGACCTGCTCGGTCAGACGGGCCAGACGCGCGACCTGGGTGTCCTGACTCTGTCCGCGACGACTCTGCAATGCCTGGAACTGCGCCGCCAGGTCGACGATCCGCTCCTGCCCGGGATACAACGACCTGAAGCGCTGTTCGCTTTGGGCATAGAGAAGCCGGGTTTCGCTTTCAAGAAAACGTAGGCGGGCGTCACTAAAGGCCCAGGTGAGCACCAACGTGCCCAGCACAGCCGCCGAAGCGCCACGCCATGGCAGCGGTTGGCGGCGCCGACGAAACTCGCCCTGCAACAGGTCGATGGGCTGTCCGCCAGCGCTCAACAGCCACTCATCGATACCCTGGCGATCACGTTCCTCATCCAGCCAGTGGATATCTTCAGGCAGGCCGGGTTTGAGCGTCGCCAAGCCTCGGGCCGACAACGACAGACGCGCCGACAGCCCTGCGCCCAAGAGCCAGCGCCCGAACCAGCGCACGCCAAACGCCTGGTCATCGGCAAGCAGATCGGCATCGACATGCACCGCACGCACCTCAATGCCTTGTGCCGCCAGCAACGCCAGCAATGCCTGGAACCGGGCTCGCTCCGTCACCATCATCGGATAGCGGTGCAGACGGTCGCGCGGGCCGATGCTGATGTGCAGCGCCTCCAGGTTTTCACTCAGTTGCTCTTCGACGGCGAATGCCAGGGCCTGGGGTTTGGGCTGGCGTCGAGAGGGCCACGGATCGCTGCGCAACCAGCTGCACATTTCCATCGGCAAAAGCACGTCGACGAGCCGTCCGTTCAATTCGCGTGCCGCTTCGTGCAGGGGCAGGCGACGACGCTCGCCGGTTGGCGACCACACGCAGCATGGCCAGTTGGCGCAAGGCGCGCCCAGGCCTTCAGCCGTCAGGTAAAGCCAGGTTTTCATCAAGGAAGCTCGCTGGGGCTCAAGGGTAGGAAACGACGCTGACGAACAGTCCAGCGCCCGCTAACAGAATCACGCTCGATATCCGAGGCCAGGCGTAGACGGCTGTCGGCATGGATCACGCTCACGGTGATTCGGAACCAGCGACTGCCCACCCCCAGCCCGTGGCTGTTGAGGCCCAGCCCGGACAACAACGGGTCATGGGTGAAGGCCTGCACGCTGGCATATGGCGCGTGGCGACGCTGGTTGACCAACGCCTGGGCGGGCCCGGCTTCCATACCATCGAGGGTCATCAGCACGCGCTGCGGGGCGGTATTGATGTTCAGCCGCGCGTCTTTGGGCAGCAACGCCACCCACGGCTCCAGGCGTCGCAATGTCTGGCCGTCGATGCCCGGCAGCAGGCGCAGTTGACTCAACTCCTGCACCGGCCCGACCTGGGGCAACGACAGCGGCGGCAGATCCAGCAAGGCCAGCAAGCGGGTCCAGCGGCCGAGGGTGACCTGATCGATTTGCCCCAGGGCCAGCAGCGCGTTGAGATTCAAGCGCCCGGACAAATCCTCGATATCGATGTGAAGCTTGGCGTCTTCCATTTCGTAGACAGGCTCAAGCCGAGCCCAACCCTGGCTCAGGTCAACGGGCCCGGATGGCGTGATCGCGCTGCCTTCCAATACCGTCAGCGCCCAGGCTTCACCCGCCAGCCCCAATTGACGCAACTGGACCTGTTGCAACTGCTGCGCGCTGCTGTGCAACAACAGGCGATGACTGCGCAACAGGCCACCGATCAGCAGCAATGCCAGGCTCAGCACCAGCAGCACGCTGATCAGCGCCACGCCTTGTTGTCGCTTCATGGCAACGCTCCCGGCAACAGCAGCACTCGACGGACCTGTTCGAAACGCCCCACCGACACGATCAACTCCAACGCCAGCGGCGCAATGTCGCCCGCGGTTTCGCTGTGCCAGCCACGTTGCCGGTCGAACACCCGCCAGCTCAAACCGTGTACGTCGTCGAGCAGCTTCTGCTGCTGCACAAGGGACGTGCCTTCGCCGACACCGTCGCGCCACAACGCTGCGCCCTCGAGCCGATAGCTCACCGTCCGCCGTTCGCTGCGTGGCTGGTCCAGTGGATTGCGCCAATGGCTGCGCTGCAGTTGCAAACGCCCCGGCGCGAGCACGACCGAACCGGCAACCGCCTGCCACACATCCCGCTCGATCACGCCGACGGCACGCTGCAAGGCCCGGATGTCGCGCTCATGCTGACCGGCTCCCTGCTGGGTCCGCACGACGCCATCGAACAACCGCCAACTGGCCAGGCCGAGCAAGGCAAAAATGCCGATGGCGATGACCAGCTCCAACAAAGTGAAGCCCGACTGCTTATTCATCACGGCTGCGGATCCATCCGGTGGTGCGATGCACGACGCTCGCGTTGTCGACACGGCTGACCTGGATCTCGACCTGCAGCAGGCGCCCATCAGCAGCCGGGGCGACACGCTGTTGCAAGACCCAGTCGCGGCGATCCAGGAGGCGGCTCAGACGCTGTTGCCCTGGTGGCGTAGCGGCTTGCAGGCGCAGTTCGCTCAACTGATTGTCCGCCAGCCAGGCGCCGAACAGACGGTCCTCAAGCCCGGCGCTTTGCTTGAGCACGAACTGACTGGCCGAGAGCACGGCGGCCGCCAGCGTCGCGAAAATCGCCAGGGCGATCATGACTTCCAACAGCGTGAAGCCGCGGCAACCGGCAGCCGGCCTGCGAGGGTTAATCATCGATGAACGGCTCCGCCAGGCCATCGCTCGACACCCGGGAAATCGTCTGCCCGGCGACGTTGATGAGCAGCCTGAACGGGCTGATCTCGTCACTGCTGAGCATCAGCAACTGCGGTGGGCCTTGAACATCATCGAGCCTGAGGACATGACCGTCCTGCTCCAACCCGAGCGTCAGCCCCTCAGGCAATCGATGCAACGCCGACACCGCCGTCCAGCCCTGGGCTTCGAGGCGCAACGCCTGGTAGCTGCGAGGCTGCACGCGCACACCGTATTCCTGCCCGTCCAATACCGCCCGCTCGCGCAACTGCTGGACCACACGCACGAAGTCTTGAGCTTGCTGCCGGGCCTCACGTATCGGGCTCGAACCCGTGGCGAAGCTGACCATGCCTGCCAAAATCCCGATCAAGACGATGACGACCATCAGTTCCAGCAAGGTGAAGCCCCGGCAATGACGACCCATGTTCACTCGACCCAATTGCCGATGTCAGCCGCCATGCCTTCGCCGCCCGACACGCCATCGGCGCCCAGGGAGTAGAGGTCATAGCTGCCATCGAGGGATTTGTGCCCAGGGTTGAGGTACTGATAGGGCGTGCCCCAGGGGTCGATCGGCAGGCTTTTCAGATAGCCCTGGGGGTTCCAGTTCCTTGCCGCAGGCGTACCGGACGGGCGTTTGCTCAGCGCCTCCAGGCCTTGTTGGGTCGATGGGTACTGGAAGTTGTCGAGGCGGTACATTTCCAGGGCCGTGGCGATCGCCTGGATATCGGTGCGGGCGGCCGTGACCTTGGCCTGGTCGGGTCGGCTCATGAACTGCGGCACCACGATGGCGCCCAGCACGCCAATGATGACCACCACCACCATGATTTCAATCAGGGTGAAGCCGCGTTGAGGGCGTGCAGGTTGCTTGCTTTGGAGTTTCATCGGTCAATTCACCAATTGGTTGAGGCTCAGGATCGGTAGGAGGATGGCCATGACGATCAGCAGCACGACGCAGCCCATCAGCACCAACATGGCCGGTTCGAACAGGCTCACCACCAGCGCGATACGCGCCGCGAGGCTGGCTTCCTGTTGTTCGGCGGCCCGGGCCAGCATGCTGTCGAGCTCGCCGGCCCGTTCGCCGCTGGCGATCATGTGCAGCATCAGCGGCGGGATATCGCCGCCCTGCTCAAGGCCGCGGGTCAGGGTCCCGCCTTCGCGAACCGAACGGGCGACGTCGGCCATGCGGGCGCGAATCGTCAGGTTGCCGATCACCTGCGCGGCGATGTGCAAGGCATCCACTAAAGGCACGGCGCTTTTGCTCAGGATCGCCAGGGTGCTGGCGAATCGGGCCGCCTCCATCGCCCGCAGCACTTCACTCAACACCGGCAGCCGCAGCAACACACGGTGCCAGCGCAGGCGCCACGCCGGTTGGCGCAGGCTCCAACGCCATAGCCCGAGCAGCCCGGCCAGCGCACCGAGCAGCAGCAGGCCATAGCGGCGCAAGCCATCGCTCACGGCGATCAGCGCCTGGGTCAGCCAGGGCAACGGCTGGCCGCTGTCGATGAAAATCTTCACCACATCCGGCACCACGTAACCCAGCAGGAAGCCAACAATCGCGACACAGGCCAGCATCAGGATCAGCGGGTACACCAACGCCAGTTGAATGCGCTGGCGTGACGCCTGGCGCGCCTGGGTGTAGCTCGCCAGCTGTTCCAACACTTGCCCCAGGTGCCCGGATTGCTCGCCTGCCGCGACCGTGGCGCAGAACAGCTCGGGGAACGCCTGGGGAAAGGCCCTCAGTGCCGTCGCCAACGCATGGCCTTCCATCACCCGGCTGCGCACCGCCGCCAGCAGGTGGGTGACGCGGCGCTTCTGGCTCTGTTGCGCCACCGCTCCCAGGGACTCTTCGAGGGGCAGGCCGGCCTGGATCAAGGTGGACAGCTGCAATGTCAGCAACGCCAGATCTGCCGGGCTCAAACGCGCCCCGGCATGTCGCCCGCCCAAGGCTCGCGGTTCCTTGGCTTCAGCCAGTTCGCTGGGCAGCAAGCCGCGCTCGCGCAGCAACTGGCGAGCATGGCGCGGGCCATCGGCTTCCACGCGGCCCTTGCAACGTCGGCCCTGGGCGTCTTCGGCCCGATAGTCGAAGGTCGGCACGGCGCTAATCCTCCTGGGTGATGCGCAGCAGTTCATCGACGCTGGTCAGGCCTTCCAGCACCCGCTGGCGGCCGTCCTGAAACAGGCTGCGGGAGGTCTTGCGCGCCTCGGCGGCCAGCGCCTGCTCGGTGGCGCCCTGATGAATCAGTTGCGACAGGGCGGCGCTGACATTCACCAGCTCATAGATACCGAAGCGTCCGCGATAACCCTTCTGGCAGTGCTCGCAGCCCTGGGCCCTGAACAACCGGGGTGCGGCGTCGGCGTCGAGGCCCAGACGCCGACAGGTGGCGGTGTCGGCCACATAGGCCGTCTTGCAGGACGGGCACAAGCGGCGCAACAAGCGCTGGGCGACGATGCCGGCCAGGGACGACGCCAGCAGATAGGCATCCACGCCCATGTCCACCAGCCGCGTGACCGCGCCGACGGCGGTGTTGGTGTGCAGTGTCGAGAGCACCAGGTGCCCGGTCAGCGACGCCTGGACGGCGATTTCGGCGGTCTCGCGGTCACGTATTTCGCCGACCATCACCACGTCCGGGTCCTGGCGCAAAATGGCCCGCAGACCACGGGCAAAGGTCATGTCGACTTTCGGATTGACCGGCATCTGGCCAATGCCCGGCAGGTGATATTCGATGGGGTCTTCGACGGTGAGGATGTTGCGGCTCTGGTCGTTGATACTGCTCAGCGCCGCGTACAGGCTGGTGGTTTTCCCCGACCCCGTGGGCCCGGTGACCAACACGATGCCGTGGGGCTTGCCGAGCAACTGCCGCAGGCCGGCCAGGGTGTCGTCGGGCAGGCCCAGGCGCTGCAGCTCCAGGCGCCCGGCCTGCTTGTCGAGCAGGCGCAACACCACGCGCTCGCCATGGGCCGAAGGCAGGGTCGAGACCCGCACATCGACTTCGTGCCCGGCCAGGCGCAAGGCCATTCGACCGTCCTGGGGCACGCGTTTCTCGGCGATGTCCAGGCGCGCCATGACCTTGATTCGCGACACCAGCAGACTCGCCAGTTCCCGACGCGGACGGAGCATTTCCCGCAACTGACCGTCGATGCGCATGCGCACCGACAGGTACTGCTCGAACGTTTCCAGGTGCACGTCCGACGCGTGTTCGCGGACGGCCTCGCTGAGCAAGGCATTGATCAGCCGGATGATCGGCGCATCGCCCTGCTGCTCCAGCAGGTCGGTGGTCTGCGGCATTTGGTCGGCCAGGCTGAGCAGGTCCAGTTCCTCGTCCAGGCCTTGGGCGACCTGTTCGGCGGCGCTCTGGCCCTGGCGATAGACGCTGGCCAGGCGCGCGGCGAACGGCGCCGGTTCCAGCACCAGGATAGGCAAATCCCGACCGCACAGGCGCTGCACTTCTGCCACGGCGGTCAGGGGTGTATCGCGGCGCATGACCAGGCTCAAGGTCGACCCCTCGCCTTCCAGCAGCACCCCCAGGCGCCTGGCGAAACCAAAGGGCAACTGCTCGCTCACAGGTCACCGGAGCGCTGTGGGCGCGGGGCGGCCGCCGGCGCTTGCGGGGAGGATTCGAACACCTGGCGAGCGTCCCTGGGCAGCAGCAGTGAATTGTTTTTCCGCGAGCCCGGCTTGCTCAGGTCCCGGAGCGCGTCATAACGCTGGCGGCTCACCTCGGCGAGGTCTTCGTTGCTGCGCACGATGGTCGGGCGCAGGAACACCATCAGGTTGCTTTTGGTCTGGGTGTCACGGTTCCAGCGAAACAGCGCGCCCAGGTACGGAATACTGCGCAGCAACGGCACACCGCTTTGCTGGGTGCGGACACTGTCGCGGATCAGGCCGCCGATCACGATGATCTCGCCATCGTCCGCCAGGATCGTGCTCTTCAAGGCCCGTTTGTTGGTGATCAGGTCAGAGGAGTCCACACCGGAGACCGACGGCGCGATGTCCGAAACTTCCTGCTCGACTTCAAGGCGCAAGGTCGAGCCTTCGTTGATGTACGGCTTGACCTTGAGGCTGATGCCGACGTCCTTGCGTTCCACGGTGGTGAACGGATTGTCCGCACCGTTACCGCTGGTGGCGTAGGAGCCGGTCTTGAACGGGACGTTCTGGCCCACGATGATTTCCGCTTCCTGATTATCCAGGGTCAGCAGGCTGGGTGTGGACAGCAGGTTGCTGTGGGTATTGCTCGCCAGCGCCGAGATCAGCGCACTGAAGCGGTCGCCGCCCAGCCGCAGGATCGCGCCTTCCGGTCCTTTATCCAGTTCGCTGAGGTTCAGGTTGCCGATGATCGGGATGTCGGTTCCCGGGAAGTTGATGAACCCGGTCGCGCTGCCTCTGTCGAGGCCCCACTGCACGCCCAAGGCTTCGGTAATGTCCCCGGAAACCTCCACGATGGCCGCGTGGATAAGTACCTGGGCCCGAGGTTGATCCAGTTCACGGACGATGTTTTCGATGATGCGGACCTGGGCCGGATCGGCGATCAACACCAGGGCATTCTGGCTTTCATCGGCCTTGATCATGAACGGGCGGGTGGCGGCACTGTCCCGCTGGCCGGCCAGGGTCGGCGTGGTTTTTTTATCCTGCCCGACGCCTTCCAGCACCTCGGTCAATTGCTTGGCATCGCTATGGCGCAGACGGATGACCCGGGCGTTGTCCTGGGATACGACGGCAGGGACGTCGAGGGTCCGAGCCAGGTCGACCAAGCGCTGACGCACCGCCGGTGCGCCGATGATCACCAGGCGATTGCTGCGGGCATCGGCGATCACCAGGCCCGCCATATCGCCCTCGCGCTTGCCACCGGCGGCTTCCATCAGCGGAGCGATATCGCCGGCCTGGGCATGCCGCAACCGCACTACCACATGATTGCGGTTGCGCCCTGAGTCCAACTGCCGAACCACGTCGGCAATGCGCTGGGCATTGGCAGCCGTGTCGGTGACCACCAGCGCGTTGGACGATACCGAAGGGCCGACGTAACCATTGGCCGACACCAAGGGCCGGACCAGCCCGGCGACGTCGGCAGCGATGCTCGATTGCAGGTCGATGACCCGGGTGACGAACTGCGACGGTGTGGCGCTTTTCGCATCAGCGATTCCAGCGCGGGTCTTGGCCTCGCTGACCGGGGTGATCAGGATCCGCTCGCCCTCGTCGATCACGGTGAAGTTGTGTGCATCGAGTACCGAATAAAACAACCGACGCACCCCTTCGCGGTCCAGTGCCTGGCGGGACATCACCGTAATGCGCCCGGACACCCGGGGATCGAGCACCACGGTCTTGCCCAGGATCGCCGAGAACTCCTCGACCACGTCGCGCAGTTCCGCATTGTTCATCGCCAGTTGCCATTGGGTCTCCTCGGCCTGCAGCGAACCGGAGAACGCCACTGGGCAGGACACGGCCAGGCAGAACAGGACGCGCGAAACACCGCCCCGGATAAAGCTGTTCATGAATTCGATCACTCTGATTGCCCGGCCACCGGGCGTAGGTATTGCGAGGAATGCAGCGCGGCATGGCGCCCGTCTTCGAGCTCCAACCGGCGTAGCAAGGGCTTGACCGCGTGTCGCAGGGCCAACCGTTCTTCACGTCCGTTGCGCCACAACATCACATGGCTGGCCTCGACCCGGCGCAGCACGCTGCCACCAGGCAAGCGCTCGCCCACCTGGTAAATGCGCGGGCCGGCGGCGTCCGCCAGCAATGCCCGGGACAAGCCTTGGTCGGCGACAAAGCTGGCCTGCAACGTAATCGGTTCGGCGCTCGGTGCGTCGGCACCTTCAGGCGCCAGACCAAGCACCGTGGCCACGGCTTGGACGTTGGGCACGTCGCGAACAGGAGCCACCGGCGGGTTGCTCAGCACCGGCACATCACGGCCCAATGCCTGGCGAAAGCGCCACTCTTGCCCGGCCAGGAAGATCCCGTACAGCAGCGGCAGGAGCACCAGCAGCAGCTTCGGCAGACGGCTGCCGCCCCGAAAAGACAGGCTCACCGTTGTGCTCTCCGGATCGTGCCCGCAGGCTTGGCGAAGGACATCCGCCGCACCACCCTGCGTCCGGAAAACTCATGCCAGAGCACCGCGCACAGATGCAGCGCGACCAGCACCGAAAGCCCCGCACAAGACAGAGTATGGAGGGTGTGGGCCAGTTCGATCAGTGCCGGATCGCCCAGTGGCTGGGGGATGTGAACAAGGCCGAAGATACTGATGGCGCTTTTCATCATCAGCACACCGGTCACCAGCACGATGCCGATGATCAAGTAGATCAACGCGTGTACCGCCAGGGCCAGCCGCTGTGTAAATGAAGGCGCCGTTCCACGGGCTTCCAGCCCGCCGAAAAACAGGTAGGCCCGCCACACAAACAGCGGAATGAACAGCGTGGTCAGCGACACATTGAGTGAGCCGACCCACTGTTCGGTCGAAGCTGAAACCGGGTTGAACGCCACATAAAAACCGGACGCCAACGCCCATAAGATAATGGCCGCCGACACCCAGTGCAGCAGCACCCGTCGCCTGGAGTAATGGATTGGCATCATTGCGCCCTCGTCTGAAGGCTCCAGGCAACCCGTGCGGATCGCCTGGAGCCATGCCTGTCAGGACTTACAGCTTGTCCCAGGCGCTCTGCCAGGCAGCGCCGACACCCGGTTCGAAACCGTTCGCTGTCGGGCTGTACTGCTTGCAGAAGCCGGACTCTGCGCCCTGCTTGCATTCGAAGACTTCGTCAGTCTTGGGCTGCAGCACTTTCGTGCCGGCGGTGTAGTCCCTGAGGCCTTCAGGGAAGACGAAGTCGTACTCGATGTCTGCGCCTTCACCGGTCAGGGTGACGGTCTGGGTCTCCTGGCGCGTGGTGCGGCCGTCTTCGGTGGTGCCCACCAGCGTCAGGGTGTGCGCGCCAGGGGCGGCGCCACGCAGGTCCAGGCTCAGGCCAGTATTGCCTTCACCTACGGTCTGCACGATACCCACCTGCTTGTTCTTCTCATCGAACAACGTGGCTTCAAGGTTCATCCTGCGGTTCGTCTGCGCGGTGAAGGCCATGCTGACCCGACCTTTGTCGAGCACGTACTCTGGCTGCAGGGAAGAAATCGCCATGCTGGCGCCAGCGTCTTCCTTCATGTCCAGTTGCACTTCATAGCGCTTAACGCCGCTTTCGTCCTGGGCGTACAGGCTGTTGGCACCATTGACCGGTGTGATATTGCCTTCCGCGTCC
The DNA here is from genome assembly GCF_052112205.1 of Pseudomonas sp. Lb2C2. Classification (NCBI taxonomy): domain Bacteria; kingdom Pseudomonadati; phylum Pseudomonadota; class Gammaproteobacteria; order Pseudomonadales; family Pseudomonadaceae; genus Pseudomonas; species Pseudomonas sp. Lb2C2. The sequence continues at coordinate 290,973 of NZ_JAUTYW010000006.1, forward strand.
CGAACACCTGCACGAATCAGGGTATGGGCGTTGTTGATGGCTTCGGCCAGTTTGAACGACCAGTTCTCAGGCTTGCCTTCCTCAGCGTTGTCGATGCTGATCTCTACGCTGTATTCGGCACTTTCACCGGTCGCGGAGAATGCCCGGGCCTTGACCTTGTCACCCACCAGCAATGGGGTCGATGGCGCAATGCTGCCCACCGGCTGCCAGCCGCCCGGCAATGCGGCTTCGGCGAGGATGTTCACATCCGCCGGGGCATAGAATGCGTTGGCGGTGTCGGCGACTGTCCAGACCGCCAGGATGACGTGATGTCCCGACTTGCTGTCGGGAATGACGCAGTTGTGCTTGGCACCCCCTATCGGGGGTTGATTACCGCCATCCACCGTACAGAACGGCGTGCTATCGAACGAGGCACGCTTGAGTACTTCGTTTGGATTCCAACCGTCGCGGGTAATGAAGTATTCGTGTTTGGTCGCCGGGTGTGCCGCGGTGTATTGCCATTGAAAGGCAAAGTTGCGGTCCCTGATTTCAGTCAGGTGCCAGCGCGTGGCCGACTGCGCATCAAGGGCAGAAAACCGGGCGATGCCGCCGCTGGCGATTTTGCCGTCGATAGGACCTTGCATCGGCGCACCGCCTACGCCATTAGGAAACCCCTTGAAGGTTTCACCAGTACTCTGTGGCTCGCTTTGCGCGCCGCCGCAGTGTTGGTTGACACCTTGCTGGCACAACAGCGCACGGGAAGGCGGCACTTCGACATAACCATGAGCCATCGCGCCCTGGGACGCCGCCATGGCCGATAACAGAACTAATGACGATGCACACCCTGTTAACACACTGCTCTTGTTGAAGTTATTCTTCATATAAGTTCCAGACTAGTCATCAAAATTGAAAGACGAATCACCGTCCTCTTGAAAGGTGCGCCAGACCGCTCAGCGCCTGACCTTGCAAGTGCCCGGAACCTTATAGAAAGTTTAACTTTCACTATGTAGGACAAATCTCTCAAGACAGAAGGAATGATCTCTGTTTCCATTTCTCTTACATAACTAGAGAAAACTCTTACAAATAGAAATAGCTATCAAACACAAACAAACAGAAACACCAGACAAAACAACTGACTAGTTTCACTCAGGACCGATCAAAAACCGGACATTAAAAAGCCTGTCCGGCACGGGTCCGGACAGGCTGGGTGACAGGGTTGCAATCAGACGTGATATTGCGCCGACAACTCATGCACCGCCCGCAGGAAGGCACCGGCGTGTTCGGGGTCGACTTCCGGGGTGATGCCATGGCCGAGGTTGAACACATGGCCGCTACCACTGCCGTAGCTGGCCAGGATGCGCCCGACTTCAGCACGAATGGCTTCAGGCTTGGCGTAGAGCACGGTCGGGTCCATGTTGCCTTGCAGGGCGACCTTGTGACCGACGCGCTCACGAGCGTTGCCAATGTCGCAGGTCCAATCCAGGCCCAGGGCGTCGGCGCCGGCATCGGCGATGCTTTCCAGCCACAGGCCGCCGTTCTTGGTGAACAGGATCACCGGGACTTTGCGACCCTCGTGCTCGCGGATCAGGCCGCTGACGATCTTGCGCATGTAGGCCAGGGAGAACTCCTGGTACGCCGCCGCCGACAGGTTGCCGCCCCAGGTATCGAAGATCTGTACCGCTTGCGCACCGGCCAGGATCTGGCCGTTGAGGTAGGACGTGACCGACTGGGCCAGCTTGTCCAGCAACAGGTGCATGGCTTGCGGGTTGTCGTAGAGCATTGCCTTGGTCTTGCGGAAGTCCTTCGACGAACCGCCTTCGACCATATAGGTGGCCAGGGTCCATGGGCTGCCGGAGAAACCGATCAGCGGCACACGACCGTTGAGTTCACGGCGAATGGTGCTGACCGCGTCCATGACGTAGCCCAGGTCTTTCTGCGGATCAGGAATCGGCAGGGCCTCGATGTCGGCCAGGGTGCTGATGACTTTCTTGAAGCGCGGGCCTTCGCCGGTCTCGAAGTACAGGCCTTGGCCCATGGCATCGGGAATGGTCAGGATGTCGGAGAACAGGATGGCCGCGTCCAGCTGCGGATACCGATCCAGCGGCTGCATCGTCACTTCGCAGGCGAACTGGGGGTTCATGCACAGGCTCATGAAGTCACCGGCCTTGGCTCGGCTGGCGCGGTATTCCGGCAGGTAGCGACCGGCCTGGCGCATCATCCACACCGGGGTGACGTCTACGGGTTGCTTGAGCAGGGCGCGAAGGAAACGGTCGTTCTTCAGGGCAGTCATGTCGGCATCCGGAAAAAAAGTGCGGGCATTTTCTCAGAGCGCGACGCAAAAGGCACGGCAAGAGCCGTGCCTTTTATCTATCGGGGCAATTTGTCGCGGTGCAACACAACTTTCGCAACACCACAAAACACCTGTGGGGACAGTTTTGTTGTGGGAGCAAGGCTTGCCCGCGATGAAAACACCGCGGTCTCTTGAGTACCAAGGCGTCTGGATCGCGAGCAAGCTTTGCTCCCACAAAGCTCGCCCACAGGGGTTTGTGTCGTTTGATCAGACTTGCAGGTAATCCAGGATCCCTTCCGCCGCATTGCGGCCTTCGAAGATCGCCGTCACCACCAGGTCGGAACCGCGGACCATGTCGCCACCGGCGAAGATCTTCGGGTTGCTGGTCTGGTGCTTGTACTGGCCCTGTTCCGGTGCCACGACGCGGCCCTGGCTGTCGGTCTGGATGCTGAACTGCTCGAACCACGGCGCCGGGCTTGGGCGGAAGCCGAAGGCGATGACCACGGCGTCGGCCGGGATGATCTCTTCGGAACCGGGAATCGGCTCGGGGCTGCGGCGGCCACGGGCGTCCGGTTCGCCGAGACGGGTCTCGACCACCTTCACGCCTTCGACCTTGTCCTCACCGACAATGGCGATCGGTTGGCGGTTGTAGAGGAACTTCACGCCTTCTTCCTTGGCGTTCTTTACCTCTTTGCGCGAGCCGGGCATGTTGGCTTCGTCACGACGGTAGGCACAGGTCACCGACTTGGCGCCCTGGCGAATCGACGTACGGTTGCAGTCCATCGCCGTGTCGCCACCGCCGAGCACCACGACCTTCTTGCCTTTCATGTCGACGAAATCTTCCGGCGACTTTTCAAAGCCCAGGTTGCGGTTGACGTTGGCGATCAGGAAGTCGAGTGCGTCGTAGACGCCCGGCAGGTCCTCACCGGCAAAGCCGCCCTTCATGTAGGTGTAGGTGCCCATGCCCATGAATACCGCATCGTATTCTTCGAGCAGTTGCTCCATGGTCACGTCCTTGCCCACCTCGGTGTTCAGGCGGAACTCGATGCCCATGCCGGTGAAGACTTCGCGACGATTGCTCAGCACGGTCTTTTCCAGCTTGAACTCGGGGATGCCAAAGGTCAGCAGACCGCCGATTTCCGGGTTCTTGTCGAACACCACCGGGGTCACGCCACCACGCACCAGCACATCGGCACAGCCCAGGCCCGCCGGGCCGGCACCAATGATCGCCACGCGCTTGCCGGTCGGCTTGACCTTGGACATGTCCGGACGCCAGCCCATGGCGAACGCGGTGTCGGTGATGTACTTCTCCACCGAACCGATGGTCACCGCGCCAAAACCGTCGTTGAGGGTGCACGCACCTTCGCACAGGCGATCCTGCGGGCACACCCGGCCGCAGACTTCCGGCAGGGTGTTGGTCTGGTGGGACAGCTCGGCGGCCTGGAGGATGTTGCCCTCGGCCACCAGTTTCAGCCAGTTGGGAATGAAGTTGTGCACAGGGCACTTCCATTCGCAATACGGGTTACCGCAGCCCAGGCAACGGTGGGCCTGGTCGGCCGACTGCTGGGGTTTGAAAGGTTCGTAGATTTCCACGAACTCTTTCTTGCGTTGACGCAACAGTTTCTTCTTCGGATCCTTGCGCCCGACATCGATGAACTGGAAGTCGTTATTCAGACGTTCAGCCATTGTTAAAACCTCATCAAACTCTTCAGGCGCATATCACTGCGGGTTGGCACGAGTGCTGGAAAGCAACGACTTCAGGTTGGCAGCCTTGGGCTTGACCAGCCAGAAACGGCGCAAGTAGTCATCGAGGTTCTCGGCGAGTTCACGACCCCACTCGCTGTCGGTTTCCGCGACGTACTCGTTCAGCACGTTTTGCAGGTGGCTGCGATAGGCTTCCATCGCCTCGCCGCTGATCCGCTGGATTTCCACCAGTTCGTGGTTGACCCGGTCAACGAAGGTGTTGTCCTGGTCGAGCACGTAGGCGAAACCGCCGGTCATGCCAGAGCCGAAGTTATAACCGGTCTTGCCCAGCACGCAGACAAAACCACCGGTCATGTACTCGCAGCAGTGATCGCCGGTGCCTTCCACCACAGTGTGGGCCCCGGAGTTACGCACGGCAAAACGCTCGCCCGCGGTGCCGGCGGCGAACAGCTTGCCGCCTGTGGCGCCGTAGAGGCAGGTGTTGCCGATGATGGCACTGTCCTGAGTCTTGTAGACGCTGCCCTTGGGCGGAACGATGACCAGCTTGCCACCGGTCATGCCCTTGCCCACGTAGTCGTTGGCATCGCCTTCCAGGTACATGTTCAGGCCGCCGGCGTTCCAGACGCCGAAGCTCTGGCCTGCGGTGCCCTTGAAGCGGAAGGTCACCGGCGCCTTGGCCATGCCCTGGTTGCCGTGCTTGCGCGCGATTTCGCCGGAGATCCGTGCGCCGATGGAACGGTCGCAGTTGCAGATATCCAGGTCGAACTCGGCACCGCTCAGGTCGTTGATCGCCGCAGCGGCCATGTCGACCATCTTCTCGGCCAGCTCACCCTTGTCGAATGGCGGGTTGCGATCAACCTGGCAGAACTGTGGCTTGTCTGCCGGAATGTAATCGCTGCCCAGCAATGGGGTCAGGTCCAGGTGATGCTGCTTGGCGGTCTGGCCTTCGATCACTTCCAGCAGATCGGTACGGCCGATCAGCTCTTCAAGCGAGCGCACGCCCAGCTTCGCCAGCCACTCACGGGTCTCTTCGGCCACGTAGGTGAAGAAATTCACCACCATGTCGACGGTGCCGATGTAGTGGTCCTTGCGCAGCTTGTCGTTCTGGGTCGCCACGCCGGTGGCGCAGTTGTTCAGGTGGCAGATGCGCAGGTATTTGCAGCCCAGGGCGATCATCGGCGCGGTGCCGAAGCCGAAGCTCTCGGCGCCGAGGATGGCGGCCTTGATCACGTCCAGGCCGGTTTTCAGGCCACCATCGGTCTGCACCCGGACCTTGCCGCGCAAATCATTGCCGCGCAGGGTCTGGTGGGTTTCAGCCAGGCCCAGTTCCCACGGCGCACCCGCGTACTTGATCGACGTCAGCGGCGATGCGCCGGTGCCGCCGTCGTAGCCGGAGATGGTAATCAGGTCGGCATAGGCCTTGGCTACGCCGGCCGCGATGGTGCCAACGCCGGCTTCCGCCACCAGTTTCACCGAGACCAGCGCCTTGGGGTTCACCTGCTTGAGGTCGAAGATCAGTTGCGACAAGTCTTCGATCGAGTAGATGTCGTGGTGCGGCGGCGGCGAGATCAGGGTCACGCCGGGTACCGCGTAGCGCAGCTTGGCGATCAGGCCGTTGACCTTGCCGCCGGGCAGCTGGCCGCCTTCGCCGGGCTTGGCGCCCTGGGCAACCTTGATCTGCAGCACTTCAGCGTTGACCAGGTATTCCGGCGTCACACCGAAGCGGCCGGTCGCCACCTGCTTGATTTTCGAACTCTTGATGGTGCCGTAGCGCGCCGGGTCTTCGCCGCCTTCACCGGAGTTGGAACGCGCACCGAGGCGGTTCATGGCTTCGGCCAGGGCTTCGTGGGCTTCAGGGGACAAGGCGCCCAGGGAAATACCGGCCGAATCGAAGCGCTTGAGCACCGATTCCAGCGGCTCTATTTCACTGATGTCCAGCGGCGTGTCGAGGGTCTTGACCTTGAGCAGGTCGCGGATCATCGACACCGGACGGTTGTCCACCAACGAGGTGTATTCCTTGAACTTGCTGTAGTCGCCCTGCTGCACGGCGGCTTGCAAGGTGCTGACCACGTCCGGGTTGTAGGCGTGGTATTCGCCACCATGGACGAACTTCAGCAAACCGCCCTGCTGGATCGGCTTGCGCGGGCTCCAGGCTTCGGCCGCCAGGGCTTTCTGTTCGGCTTCGATGTCGACGAAACGCGCACCTTTGATGCGGCTCGGCACACCACGGAAGCTCAGCTCGCAGACTTCTTCGGACAGGCCGATGGCCTCGAACAGTTGCGCGCCACGGTACGAGGCGATGGTCGAGATACCCATCTTCGACAGGATCTTGAGCAAGCCCTTGGTGATGCCCTTGCGGTAGTTCTTGAACACCTCATAGAGGTCGCCCAGCACTTCACCGGTACGGATCAGGTCGCCCAGCACTTCATAGGCCAGGAACGGATACACCGCCGAGGCACCGAAACCGATCAGCACCGCGAAGTGATGCGGATCGCGGGCGGTGGCGGTCTCTACCAGGATGTTGGAGTCGCAGCGCAGGCCTTTTTCGGTCAGGCGATGGTGCACCGCGCCGGTGGCCAGCGAGGCGTGGATCGGCAGCTTGCCCGGGGCGATGTGACGGTCGCTGAGCACGATCTGGGTACGACCGGCGCGCGCGGCTTCTTCAGCCTGATCGGCAACGTTGCGGATCGCCGCTTCCAGGCCGACACTTTCGTCGTAGTTCAGGTCGATGACCTGGCGCGCAAAGCCCGGGCGGTCGAGGTTGGTCAACGAGCGCCACTTGGCCGGGGAAATGACCGGCGAGCTGAGGATCACCCGCGAGGCGTGTTCCGGCGACTCCTGGAAAATGTTGCGCTCGGCACCGAGGCAGATTTCCAGGGACATCACGATCGCTTCGCGCAGCGGGTCGATCGGTGGGTTGGTCACCTGGGCGAACTGCTGGCGGAAATAGTCGTACGGCGTACGCACGCGCTGCGACAGCACGGCCATCGGCGTGTCGTCACCCATGGAGCCGACCGCTTCGTAGCCCTGCTCGCCCAGCGGACGCAGCACCTGGTCACGCTCTTCGAACGTCACCTGGTACATCTTCATGTACTGCTTGAGCTGGTCGACGTCGTAGAACGCCGAGCCGTGGTCGTTGTCTTCCATGGTCGCCTGGATGCGCAGGGCATTCTTGCGCAGCCATTGCTTGTATGGATGACGGGACTTGAGGCGGTTGTCGATGGCGTCGGTGTCGAGGATCTGGCCGGTCTCGGTGTCCACGGCAAAGATCTGGCCCGGGCCCACGCGCCCCTTGGCGATGACGTCCTCAGGCTGGTAGTTCCAGACACCGATTTCCGAAGCCAGGGTGATGAACCCGTTGGTGGTGGTAACCCAACGCGCCGGACGCAGGCCGTTACGGTCCAGCAGGCATACGGCGTAGCGACCGTCGGTCATGACGATACCGGCCGGGCCATCCCACGGCTCCATGTGCATGGAGTTGTATTCGTAGAAGGCGCGCAGGTCCGGGTCCATGGTCTCGACGTTCTGCCAAGCCGGCGGCACCAGCATGCGCACGCCGCGGAACAGGTCGATACCACCGGTCACCATCAGTTCCAGCATGTTGTCCATGCTCGAGGAGTCCGAGCCCACGCGGTTGACCAGCGGGCCGAGCTCTTCGAGGTCCGGCATCAGGTCGTTGGCGAACTTGGTGCGACGGGCCACGGCCCAGTTGCGGTTGCCGGTGATGGTGTTGATCTCGCCGTTGTGGGCGAGGAAGCGGAATGGCTGGGCCAGCGGCCATTTCGGCAGGGTGTTGGTGGAGAAGCGCTGGTGGAACACGCAGATCGCGGTTTTCAGGCGCTCATCACTCAGGTCCGGATAGAAGGCGGTAAGGTCCGCCGGCATCATCAGGCCTTTGTAGATAATGGTCTTGTGGGAAAAGCTGCAGATGTAGTGATCGGTGTCGGCGGCATTGGCCACGGACGAACGGCGACGGGAGCTGAACAGCTTGATCGACATGTCCTGGTCGCTCAGGCCTTCACCGGCGATGAACACCTGTTCGATCTGCGGCAGGCGCTCAAGCGCCAGGCGGCCGAGGACGCTGGTGTCGATCGGCACTTTGCGCCAGCCGACCAGTTGCAGGCCGGCGGCCAGGATCTCGCGATTCATGTTTTCGCGAGCCGCTTGGGCCTTCACCGGGTCCTGATTGAAGAACACCATGCCCACGGCGTACTGCTTGGGCAGGGTCACGCCAAACGTTTCCTGGGCTACGGCACGCAGGAACTCGTCGGGTTTTTGAATCAGCAAGCCACAACCGTCGCCGGTCTTGCCGTCGGCGTTGATCCCACCGCGGTGGGTCATGCAGGTCAGGGCCTCAATGGCCGTTTGCAAAAGGGTATGGCTGGGCTCGCCCTGCATATGGGCTATCAGGCCGAAACCGCAGTTATCCTTGAATTCATCTGGTTGGTACAGACCTGCTTTCATAGACACTTTCTCACCAGGCTGCCTCTAATCGAGGCAAATTTCTTTTCAATTCAACCATTTGCATGCCGCGCCGAACGTACGCCAGCTTTGCGGGGGCAAAAGGGAGGTCATTGTACACACCGACACAGAGGCTCACAAATTTGACGACGAACTGTCGCAAATCCATGTCGCATTTGTGAAAGGTTTAAAGCTATATGCTGTGCTAGTCAAAACTTTTTTGGGTTCGACCGCTACGACTCAAACACTACTGTGACGCAGACACCACAAGGCGCGCGGCCTGAAAGGTCGCCCGCCCCTGCGGAAATTTTGAGGTTGCCGGGAGAGGCGGCCTGGGTAAGGCCGCCGAATCTTCAGCGAGTTGCTGCCAGTTCCTGTTGGACGCTGGCGACAGTGCGAGGCCAAGGTTTACCAGCCTGAACCTTCGCTGGCAAGGCCTTGATGGCGGAAACGGCTGCATCACGGTTGGCAAAGCTGCCGTAGGTGATGACATACAGCGGCTTGCCATTGAGCACTTTCTTGAAATAGCGGTACTCGCCGCCCTGCTCCTTGACGAAGTTCTGTGCCGTGGCTTCGGAGCTGGTGCCGAGGATCTGCACCACGTAGTTACCCGGTGCCTGGCCGGCGTACCAGCTGCCGCCTGCGGCCTTGGCCGGGGCAGCAGCAGGCTTGGCGGCAGGTGCTGGCGCCGCGGGCTTGGCAGCGGGCGCTGGAACCGGGGCTGGCTTGGCGGTGGCCACCTGGGTGGGCGCTGGGGTCGGCTTGGCGGCCGGGGCAGGCGTTGGCGTCGGTGCGGGACCAGCCGGCACGCCCACAGGCGGTGCGGTGGTGGTCACGGTTGGCGGCACGTCGCTGCTGTCGTCGATCGGTGGCGCTGCACCGTCGTCGCCTTCGGTGATGCCACCGGCCGCTTCGGCCAGCGGGCCGCGCATCACTGGCTGCGACTGGCCGACCAGCGGCAACGGCATCGGCTGGGTGTTGCCGGCGAATTCCACGGCCGGCGCACCACCGTTGGGTTGCGGCGTCCCTTGGCCGAGGGGCAGTTGCGCCTGTTCGTTGGCAGGGGCACCCGTGGTGGGTGCCTTGGTGCGACCCGGCATCAGCCAGGCGGCGGCAACCGCGACCACGACGACGGCGGAAATTGCCAATACGTGTTTCTTCGGCATGTTGAACCCCATACTTGGACGCTTCACCGCTGAGCGGCTGGCAATCATGACTTCGATCAGAGCATCGCGGGCGACCTGGTTGATGTTGCCAGGCCAACCGTCGGAGCTTTCGTGAATCTCAGAGATCTGATCGGCGGTAAAAAGTTCGATACCCCGGCCCGCACCCTCAAGACGCTGGGCCAGGTATTCACGCGTTTCTTCCTCGGTGTAGGGCGCCAGCTCGATGACGTGGAAGCGCTCTTCCTCAAGGCTCAATTGGTCCAGGTCGGCGATCAGCGACGACTCACCGAACAGGAACACATGAGGACGACCCTCCGGCGCACCGGCTGCCAGGGCCAGCAGGGCCTCAAGAGCCGACTCGTCGAGTTGCTCGGCATCGTCCACCAGCAGATAGACTTCCTGCCCGGTCAGCGCCAGTTGCACGATCTGATCGAGAACTGCACCGACTTCGGCCTGCGCGACGTTCAGCGCCTGGGCCACCTGACGCAATACACCGGCGGCATCGCCAGCGCCACGGGCCGACACCACCACGCTTTGCACGGACTGCTTGTTGGTGCTGGCCACCAGGGCCTGGCGCAGCAAGGTCTTGCCACTGCCCTGAGGACCAGTGACCACCAGTAGCAACTGGCTGTAGCGCGCCAGGTGATGCAACTGGCCCAGCACCGGCTTGCGTTGGGCAGGGAAGAACTTGAAGCCCGGGACCCGCGGCGCAAAAGGGTCATGACTCAATTGGAAATGGCCGAGGAAAGCCTCGTCGGCATGCAAACTAGTCATCGGAATCTTATTAACCTTTAAGCTGAGCCAGGGCGCGGTAGTCCGCTCCCAGCGTGGCCTGTAGAACTTCTTTCGGATAATCGTCGGTCACCACCGCTTCGCCCATGTGGCGCAGCAGCACCAGGCGCAGACGACCGTCGATCACTTTTTTGTCGATTGCCATGTGTTCAAGAAAATCCGCCTCGCTCATTTCCTCGGGCGGAACCACCGGCAGCCCGGCGCGCTGGAACAGACGAATACCGCGATCACGCTCCTGTTCGCTGATCCAGCCCAGGCGCGCAGACATCTCCAGGGCCATGACCGTACCGGCCGCAACCGCTTCACCGTGCAGCCAGACACCATAGCCCATGTGGGTTTCGATGGCATGGCCAAAGGTGTGACCCAGGTTGAGGGTGGCACGCACCCCTGACTCACGCTCATCGGCACCGACCACGGCAGCCTTGGCGGCGCAGGAGCGCTCGATGGCGTAGGTCAGGGCCGCTTGATCCAGCGCACGCAGGCGGTCGACGTTCTCCTCGAGCCAGCCCAGGAATGGCTCGTCGCAGATCAGCCCGTACTTGATGACTTCCGCCAGCCCCGCAGACAGTTCGCGGGCCGGCAAGGTATTGAGGGTCGCGGTGTCGATCAGCACCACATTGGGCTGATAGAAAGCACCTACCATGTTCTTGCCCAGCGGATGGTTGATCCCGGTCTTGCCGCCCACCGACGAGTCGACCTGCGACAGCAGCGTGGTGGGGATCTGGATGAAATCGACGCCGCGCTGATAGCAAGCGGCTGCAAAACCGGCCATGTCGCCGATCACGCCGCCACCCAGGGCAACCACCGTGGTGCGGCGATCGTGGCGCGCGGTCAGCAGGCCGTCGAAAATAAGTTGCAGGGTTTCCCAGTTCTTGAAGGCTTCGCCGTCGGGCAATACCACGGAAGTGACCGAGAAGGCCGACAGGCTGCGGGTCAGACGTTCCAGATACAGGGGGGCGACGGTTTCATTGGAAATGATCGCCACTTGCCGCCCGGCGATATGCGGTGCCAGCAGTTCGGGCTGGTCCAGCAAGCCTTCGCCAATATGAATCGGGTAGCTGCGCTCGCCCAGGTCGACCTTAAGTGTCTGCATGTGTCCCCACAGTGAAGATGGAATCAGGCGTCCTGCCTGCAATTAACGAAAGTCCACGGTGCTTGTTTTGATACCAGTTAATGGCCATCCGCCACGCCCCAGGCGGGCCATGACGGGACGTCGAGGATAGCGCATTTCGCCAAGCGCATTAACGGGGAGGCAGTTGCTGAAGGCGATCGAGAATATCCAGCACCACCATCCGCGGCGGCCGCTCGTCGGTTTCCACCACCAGGTCGGCGATCTCCCGATACAGCGGGTCACGCAGCTCCAGCAGATCCCGAAGGGTCTTGGCCGGGTCGGCGGTGCGCAACAGCGGGCGGTTGCGATCCCGGGCGGTGCGACCGACCTGCTGCTCGACAGAAGCATGCAGATAGACCACCCGTCCGCCGGCATGCAGCGCCCGACGATTGGCTTCGCGCATCACCGCGCCGCCACCGGTGGCAAGCACCACGCCATCGAACGCGCACAGCTCGGCGATCATCGCCTGCTCACGGTCACGAAAGCCCGGTTCGCCTTCCTTGTCGAAAATCCATGGGATATTGGCGCCCGTGCGCAATTCAATTTCCTTGTCGGAATCTTTGAACGGCAGGCGCAGCTCTTTGGCCAGCAAACGGCCGATGGTGCTTTTTCCAGCGCCCATCGGCCCAACAAGAATCAAATTTCGCACAGAATCAACGACTCACAGCAATCGCCTGGTTATTCATGATACGCGGAGTGAGGAACACCAGCAGCTCGGATTTGCTATCCGAAACCACATCACGCCGGAAAAGGCGGCCAAGATACGGCACATCGCCAAGAAATGGCACCTTATCTACAACCTTGCTCTGAGTATTTGAGAAAACCCCACCAATCACAATGGTCTCGCCATCATTGACCAGGACCTTGGCATTGACCTCGTTTTTCTTGATCGGCGGTACATCATTCACCTTGTTCAGGTAGTCCGGCTCATCCTTGGTGACCTTGACCTCCATGATGATCCGGTTGTCCGGGGTGATCTGCGGAGTCACCTCCAGCGACAGCGAAGCCTCCTTGAACGACACTGACGTAGCACCGCTGGAACTGGCTTCCTGATAAGGAATTTCCGTGCCCTTGAGGATCTTTGCCGTCTCCTTGTCGGACGTCACTACCTTGGGCTGGGAGACGATTTCCCCGTTGCCGGTTTTCTCCATGGCCGTCAGCTCAAGGTCCAGCAATACGTTGTCGGTAATGAAGGCAATGCCGATGCCCGAGGTATTGCCCGAGGCGCCCAGGTCGACGAACGGCTGGTTGGTACTGGTGCTGCCCGGCGTGCCGATGGTGGTGGAGTCGCCCGTGGTGACCCCCGAGGAACTCCAGTTGCCTTTGTTTTGAATCGAACCGCCCCAGCGCACGCCCAGGCTTTTGTCGTAGTCGACGTTAGCCTCGACAATCCGCGCCTCGATCATCACCTGGCGCACCGGAATATCCAGCTGCGCCACGATCCGGCGTAGCTCATCGAGACGGTCCTGGGTCTGGTAGGCAATGATGTTGTTGGTTCGCTCATCGACCGTGATCGTGCCGCGCTCATCGGCTTTTGCCTCGGCACTGGTCACCGACTGGAACAGCTTGGCGATGTCCGCCGCCTTCGCATAATTGACCTGCAACAGCTCACGCCGCAGCGGCGCCAGGTCGGCAATCTGTTTCTGCGACTCCAGTTCCTGGCGCTCACGGGCGGCAATTTCATCGGCCGGAGCCACCAACAGCACGTTGCCAACCTTGCGCTTGTCCAACCCCTTGGTCTTGAGCACCAGGTCGAGCGCCTGGTCCCAAGGCACATTCTGCAACCGCAGGGTAATGCCACCCTGCACCGTGTCGCTGGCCACGAGGTTCAGGTTGGTAAAATCGGCAATCAGTTGCAGGACCGAACGCACCTCGATGTCCTGGAAGTTGAGTGAGAGCTTCTCGCCACTGTAGGCCGCGCGATCGGCGTTGCGTTTCTGCAGGTCGTCGACGGTCATGGGCCGGACGCTGACAGTGAGCTTGTTGTCGGTCTGGTAGGTCGAGTAGTCGAAGGTGCCACTGGGTTCGATACTGATGGTCGCCCGGTCGCTGCCGGCGCTGGCATTGACGAATTGCACCGGGGTGGCGAAGTCCTTGACGTCCAGGCGCACCCGCAGCGGCTCTGGCAACTGGGTCCTGGCAAAATTTAGGATGATCTTGCCTTCGCGCTCCTGGATATCCGGGGCGATGGACGGATCAGACAGATCGATCACCACGTTGCCTTCGCCCTGGGTCCCGCGCTGGAAGTCCACCCCACGGATCGCCTTGCCCACCGGCGCACTGGCCCTCGCCGGCGCAGCGCTGGCAACCGCCGGGCGCTGGGCCTGGGCGGAGTTCTTCGGGGCAGCGCTCTTTGGGGCGGAGCCCTTGCCAACCACCACGAACAGGTTATTCCCTTCGACCCGGGTGTCATACGGCGCCAGTTGGGTAAGGCCGATGATCAACCGGGTGCGATCCCCAGCCTCGACCACGGTGGCGCTGCGTGCATTACCCCCGCCCAGGTCGCGGCGCTTGCTGGAAAGTTGATTGGTCACGCCCGGCAGGTCCAGTGCAATCCGCGCCGGCTGTTCGGTGGTGTAGCCCCGGGGTGTCGGCGGCGGCCCGTCGAAGGTGAGCTTCAACTCGACACGGTCCCCCGGCAACGCCGCCACATCCAGCGTCTTCAGACTGGCCCCATGAACCATCGGCGACAACAGCGCTATCCATAGCGAAATACCGAGGGCTGAAAAAAACCTGTTCATTGTTCGAGTTCCACTATGAATGCTCTTTCAAAGGAATGGTCCGTGGTCGCTCCAGCCAGGCACCCTCGCCATCGGGAACGATTTCGACCACATCGACCTGGGTGGCACTGATGTTGACGATCCGCCCGTCGTTGCGCCCCAGATAGTCACCGACCTTGAGCCGATGCACCCCGCCCGCGCCCCGCAGGAGCGCGAAGGAGCCACTGACGTTGGAGATCGTACCGACCATTTCAAACTGCTCGATGTTGAAGCCTTCCAGGTACTGCTTGACTCGGCTGGGGTCGGGCCGGACGTTGCGTGAGCCCCGCTGCCGGTCGGCCTGGTCCACGCGGACCTGCCGGGAAAACGGGCTGCGCAGGTTGGCGGCACTGTAGGTAAAGGTCTCGTGGGGCCTGAACGTCGGCGTCGGCTCGATCTTGCCGGGCGGCCGCAGGCGCATTTCGTTCATGTAGGCGTCCAGGTCGCTGAAACCCTCATCGTTGTTGCACCCCGCCAGCGCAACCAGGCCTGCCAGCAGGCAGATGCGACACACCGGCCTCATGGTTGCGCCTCCTGCTCGTTGTATCGGTAGGTCTTGGCCTGGATGCTCATGCGCAGCTTCGCGCCTGCCTCGGGCTCCATCGGGGCGATCTCGAAATCGTGCAGCGTGACAATCCGGGGCAGCCCCGCCACCCCACTGACGAACGTCGCCAGGTCGTGATAGCCGCCGGTGACGGTGATCTGGATTGGCAACTCGATGTAGAACGGCTGGGTGACCTCCGGCAGCAGCTTGATTTCCTCGAACTCCAGGCCGCTGCCCAGGCCGGTGCGCGTAATGTCCTCCAGCAGGCCCGGCACTTCGGTATCGCTGGGCAATTGCCGCAACAGCACACCAAAAGACGTTTCCATCTGCTTCATCTGCTCGGTGTAGCGTTCCAGGTTCGCGGCCATGTGGGCCTTGCCCGCGAATTGCGCCTTGAGGGTGTTTTCTTCCTCGCGCACCTGCTGCAACTGATTCTCCAGGTCACTCAAGGCAAAGTTATAGCCCAGCCCCAGCACCAGGACCACCAGCAGGACACCCGCCAGCCACTTGACGGGCACCGGCCAGGAACCGATGTTGTTGGTGTCCAGGTCACTGAGGTCGATCTTGCGCAGCGCGTCGAACCACTCCCCCGGTTTCATTGGGCGTCCTCCGCATCGGCCGGGCGGGTCTGGCGAACCGTCAGCTGGAAAACGTTGGCCTGGTCGAGCTGCCCAGCGGTGGTGGCCTTGACCTCCGTCAGGCTGGGCGTGTCGAACAAGTCCGACGAGTCCAGGTTGCGCATCAGATCCGAGACCCGGTTGTTCGACTCCGCGGCCCCCTTGATCGAGAGCGTCCGCTCTTCCATCCTCACTTCGGTGAAATACACCCCGTCCGGCAAGGTCCGCACCAACTGGTCGAAGATGCGCCCACTGACCGGCCGGTTACCTTGCAAGTCCTGGATGATGCGCATGCGCTCCAGCAATTGCTGGCGCCGGGCTTTCAATTCGCTGATCTGCTTGATGCGCTCGTCCAGCACGGCGATCTGCCCTGAGAGATGGCTATTGCGAGCAACCTGTTGGTCGATGGCGCTGTCGATGTAACGGACCGCGACCAGGACCACGCCGACCGCGCCGACCAGTGCCCCCACCAAGGCCAGCAAAAAGCGCTTGCGCCGTTCTTCACGCAGCTCTTCGCGCCAGGGGAGCAGGTTGATCCGCGCCATCAGTCGAAACTCCTGAGGGCCAGCCCACAGGCAATCATCAGTGCTGGCGCATCACTGGCCAGGGCGCCGGCGTTGACCTTGCTGCTCAGGGCCATGTTGGTAAACGGGTTGGCCACCTGGGTCGGCGTGCCCAGGCGCTGCTCGATCAACCGATCCAGACCGGCGACCGAAGCAGTACCCCCGGCCAGCAGAATGTGGTCCACCGCACTGTACTGGCCTGAGGCGAAGAAAAATTGCAGGGACCGCGACACCTGCTGTACCAGGGCCTCGCGAAAAGGTTGCAGTACCTCGCTGAGATAATCGTCGGGCAGGCCACCCTGCTTCTTTGCAAGGCCCGCCTGCTCGGGTGTCAGGCCATAGCGGCGCTGAATTTCCTCGGTCAGCTGGCGGCCGCCGAACAACTGTTCGCGGGTATAGATGATGCGCCCGTTATGCAGCACGCTGAGGGTGGTCATGGTGGCACCGATGTCGACAACTGCCACGGTCAGCCGTTCCTGGGAGGCAGCCAGTTGCGTGGCGAGCAGGCCGAACGCGCGCTCCAGCGCATAAGCCTCCACATCGACCACCCGGGCCGTCAGCCCGGCGAGCGCCAACGCGGCCTCGCGGACCTCGACGTTTTCCTTGCGGCACGCCGCCAGCAGCACTTCGACGCGCTCGGTACTGCGTGGCGAAACACCCACCACTTCGAAATCAATGGCCACCTCATCCAGGGGATAGGGAATGTATTGATCGGCCTCGATCTTGAGCTGGTTTTCCATGTCATCGTCGGACAGGCCGGCGTCCATCTCGATGGTCTTGGTGATCACCGCCGAACCCGCCACGGCCACCGCCACGCTACGCAGGGGCGTCCTGGCCTTGGCCAACAGCCGCGACAACGCCTGCCCCACCCCTTCGAGTTCAGCGATGTTCTTCTCGACCACGGCGTTGGCTGGTAACGGTTCGACCGCGTAGGACTCGACGCGATAGCGTTCACCCTGGCGGCTCAACTCGAGCAGCTTCACCGACGTCGAACTGATGTCGATTCCCAGAAGCGCATGGGCTTTTTTATTGAAGAGTCGTAGCACTACCAATTCCCTATGACTATCCGTGAGTTACGGACTCTCTAATACGCATTGCGTTCAATCACTCCGGTCCGACGGACGTCCGGATGGCATTCCCGACGAAAAAAAATGCTTATAATGCCCAGCGTTTTTTTTCGCTTTGTTGCAAGCACGGGTCCATCCCTGCACCTGGCGCCTTTTTCATTCTTTGCCTGGATATCCAAAAGCCTTGATTCGTCTGCTGAAATTTTTCGGATGGTCCATCGTCGCCGTTTTCTGCGGACTGCTCTTGGGCCTGAGCGGTGCCTTTCTTTACCTTAGTCCGGGATTGCCGTCCGTGGAGGCGCTGAGAAGTATTCAGTTGCAGATTCCCCTACGGGTGTACAGCAGCGACAACAAGTTGATTGCCGAATTTGGCGAAATGCGCCGCACACCCATCCGTTTCGCCGACATTCCCCCTAATTTCATCAATGCGTTACTAAGTGCTGAAGACGATAACTTCGCCAATCACTATGGCGTCGATCCAGGCAGCCTGATGCGTGCCGCCAGCCAGTTGGTCAAGAGCGGGCACATCCAGTCCGGCGGCAGCACCATCACCATGCAGGTGGCCAAGAACTTCTTCCTGTCCAGCGAGCGCAGCTTCTCGCGCAAGACCACCGAGATCCTCCTGGCCCTGCAGATCGAGCGGCAGTTGACCAAGGATGAAATCCTAGAGCTGTACGTGAACAAGATTTACCTGGGCAACCGCGCCTACGGCATCGAGGCGGCGGCGCAGGTGTATTACGGCAAGTCGATCCGCGATGTGAGCCTGGCGCAGATGGCGATGATCGCCGGCCTGCCCAAGGCACCGTCGCGCTTCAACCCGCTGGCCAACCCGGCGCGCAGCAAGGAGCGTCGCGACTGGATCCTGGGGCGCATGTACAAGCTCGGCAAGATCAGCGAGGCCGACTACACCACCGCGATCAATGAACCGCTGAACGCCAGCTATCACGTACCGACCCCGGAAGTGAACGCCCCGTACATCGCCGAGATGGCCCGTGCCGAGATGGTCGGGCGCTATGGCAGCGATGCTTATACTGAAGGTTTCCGCGTGACCACCACGGTGCCGAGCAACTTGCAGGAAATGGCCAACACCGCCCTGCACGAAGGCCTGATGACCTACGACCAGCGCCACGGCTACCGCGGCCCTGAATCGCGCCTGCCGGGCAAGACCAAGGAAGCCTGGGCACTGGAGCTGACCAAGCAGCGCACCATCAGCAGCCTGGAGCCGGCGATCGTCACGTCGGTGGACAAGGACGGCATCAAGGTGCTGACCCGCAGCGGCGAACAGGAAGAGCACGTGGCCTGGGACACCATGAAATGGGCCCGTCCGTTCCTCAATACCAACAGCATGGGCGCCACCCCACGGCAGCCGTCGGATGTCGCCCAGGTCGGCGACCTGATCCGCGTCCAGCGCCAGGCGGACAACACCCTGAAGTTCAGCCAGATCCCGGCCGCCCAAGGTGCACTGGTGTCCCTCGACCCGCAGGACGGTGCCATCCGCTCCCTGGTGGGCGGCTTCGCCTTCGAGCAAAGCAACTACAACCGGGCGCTGCAGGCCAAGCGCCAACCGGGCTCGAGCTTCAAGCCGTTCGTCTACAGCGCCGCCCTGGATAACGGCTACACCGCCGCCAGCCTGGTCAACGATGCGCCAATCGTGTTCGTCGATGAGTACCTGGACAAGGTCTGGCGACCGAAGAACGACACCAATACGTTCCTCGGCCCGATTCGCCTGCGCGAGGCACTGTACAAATCCCGCAACCTGGTCTCGATCCGCCTGCTGCAGGCATTGGGCGTGGATCGCACCATCGACTACATCAGCAAGTTCGGCTTCAACAAGCAGGACCTGCCGCGCAACCTGTCCCTGGCCCTGGGCACCGCGACCTTGACGCCGATGGAGATCGCCACAGGCTGGAGCGCGTTCGCCAACGGCGGGTACAAGATCACCCCGTACATCATCGACAAGATTGAAAGCCGCAACGGCGAAACACTGTTCGTCGCCAATCCACCACGCGTTCCCACGGGTGAGCAGGCCAGCGATGGCGTCGCCGCACCGTCCACCGAGACGTTCACGGTCAATGCGACACCAGGTGAAGCCACCACGCCCCCTGGCCTGCCCCAAGCGCCTGCCATCGCGGAACGCATTGTCGATGGCCGTACCACCTACATTCTCAACAGCATGCTGCAGGACGTGATCAAGCTCGGCACTGGCCGCCGCGCCCTGGCCCTGGGCCGCACCGACCTGGCGGGCAAGACCGGTACCACCAACGAATCCAAGGACGCCTGGTTCTCCGGCTACAACGCCGATTACATAACCACCGTCTGGACCGGTTTCGACCAGCCCGAAAGCCTGGGTCGCCGCGAGTTCGGCGGCACCGTGGCGCTGCCGATCTGGATGAGCTACATGGGCGCCGCCCTCAAGGACAAGCCGCCGCACACCCAGCCGGAACCGGAAGGCATCCTCAGCCTGCGGGTCGACCCGGTCAGTGGCCGCGCCGCCACGCCAGGCACCCCGGGTGCGTACTTCGAGCTGTTCAAGAGCGAAGACACGCCACCGTCGGTCAACGAGCTGGGCAACGGCGTGGCACCGGGCAGCCCGCTGCCGGCGGATGAAGCGGCGCCGATCGATCTGTTCTGACCGCCCCCCCAAAAAAAGCCCCGCCTTCGGAAGAAGTGCGGGGCTTTTTCAATCGGACATTGTGTAGATAACCCGTGGCGAGGGAGCTTGCTCCCGCTCGGTTGCGCAGCGACCGCCTCTTTTGGGGCTGCTGCGCAGCCCAGCGGGAGCAAGCTCCCTCGCCACGGGCTCTGTGGTTTTCTTGAAGGGTTGTTCCTATCGAAATAAAAAGCCCCGACTCACAGGAGCCGGGGCTTTTCGTTGAAGCGCTACAACGGCTTAGCCGTTGAACACGTCATCCACGCTCTTGAGCGGGTAGTTCTTCGGATACGGCAGGGTGGCCACACCAGTCTCGATGGCGGCCTTGGCGACGGCATCGGAGATCAAGGTGATCAGGCGGGCGTCCATTGGTTTCGGAATGATGTACTCACGACCGAATTCCAGCTTGATGCCGCCGTAGGCGTCGCACACTTCCTGAGGCACCGGCAGCTTGGCCAGTTCGCGCAGGGCGTTGGCGGCCGCGACTTTCATTTCTTCGTTGATGCGCTTGGCGCGAACGTCCAGGGCACCACGGAAGATGAACGGGAAGCCCAGTACGTTGTTGACCTGGTTCGGGTAGTCCGAACGGCCGGTGGCCATGATCACGTCGTTACGGGTCGCGTGCGCCAGTTCCGGGGCGATTTCCGGATCCGGGTTCGAGCACGCGAACACGATTGGGTTAGGCGCCATGCGCAGCAGGTTTTCCGCGCTCAGCAGGTTCGGGCCCGACAGGCCGACGAACACGTCGGCACCGTCCAGCGCGTCCGCCAGGGAGCGCTTCTCGGTCGCGTGGGCGAACACGGCCTTGTACTGGTTCAGGTCGTCACGGCCGGAGTGGATCACACCGGTACGGTCGACCATGAAGATGTTTTCGATATTGGCGCCCATGCTCACCAGCAACTTCATGCAGGAGATGGCCGCAGCGCCAGCGCCGAGGCAGACGATCTTGGCTTCCGGCAGGGTCTTGCCGGCGATTTCCAGGGCGTTGATCATGCCGGCCGCGGTAACGATGGCGGTGCCGTGCTGGTCATCGTGGAATACCGGAATGTCGCACTGTTCGATCAGGGCGCGCTCGATCTCGAAGCACTCAGGTGCCTTGATGTCTTCCAGGTTGATGCCACCGAAGGTGATGGAGATGCGCTTGACGGTGTCGATGAAGGCTTGCGGGCTCTCGGAATCGACTTCGATGTCGAATACGTCGATGCCGGCGAAGCGCTTGAACAGCACGCCCTTGCCTTCCATGACCGGCTTGGAAGCCAATGGGCCGAGGTTACCCAGGCCGAGAATCGCGGTGCCATCGGAAATGACTGCAACCAGGTTGCCTTTACCGGTGTATCTGTAGGCCAGTTCAGGGTCGCGAGCGATTTCGCGGACTGGTTCGGCTACGCCGGGGCTGTAGGCCAGCGACAAGTCGCGAGCAGTAGCGGTGGCCTTGGTGAGCTCGACACTCAGCTTTCCTGGACGAGGATGAGCGTGATATTCGAGAGCGGCAGTTTTCAGATCAGACATGTGGGCATTCCGCTTTTTACTGTGTTGGACAGACGGACCGCCGAGGATACGCGCCTCGTAAAGTCCCCACAAGACTGACCAGTCACTACTGTCAAGCGCCCAGCCCTACGACTTTGGGCCAAGGGCCGCGAAACACAAGGCCTACATGCATACAATCAGAGAGAAAAATGTCTACAATTTTTCGCCGAGACATCCCACGCCGCCCATTGAACGCGACGAAACCCGACACCTCGATTTATCGCAGACACAAAAAAGGCGTCCACAAGGGACGCCTTCTTTATCAATCTGGAGTGGTCGAGACGATCCTCCAGAATGATCAGCCTCAGGCTTTTGGAGTAACCTTGCCGAAAGCACCGAAACGATCGGCGAACTTCTGAACACGGCCGCCGGTATCCAGAGTCTTTTGCTTACCGGTGTAGAACGGGTGGCATTCGTTGCAAACGTCGATCGCCAGGGCTTTGCCGTAGGTCGAACGCGTTTCGAACTTGTTGCCGCAGCTGCAGGTTACGGCAATTGCTGGGTATTCCGGATGGATATCGGTTTTCATGCTGTTTTCCTCAGGCTAGCGTGCCGCCATCCAACACTATTGTTGAATACCGCACGTAATTAGGCCGCGGATTCTACCAGACAACATCAATCACGCAAGCTATGACTTGTACCAACCGTCTGCTAGGCTCCCGGCCTCAAGCACAATCCCTGTGGGAGCGAGCTTGCTCGCGATAGCGGTGGGTCAGTTGCAGTGATACTGGCTGTGCCGCAGCCATCGCGAGCAAGCTCGCTCCCACATTGAATCGTGCTCAGCCTTGCGAACTTGTCCGCCTATCGAGATCCCCCGCGTGCCCGACGCCATCCTGCGCCTCGCCCTGCCTTCGCCCCTGCGCCGCCTGTTCGACTACCGCGCCCCGGCCGGGGTCCTGCGCGCCCAGTTGCAGCCGGGCATGCGCCTGCGGGTGCCGTTCGGCCGGCGGGAAATGATCGGTATCCTGGTGGAGGTCACCGACCACAGCGCGGTTCCGGTCGACAAGCTCAAACCAGCCCTGGCCCTGCTCGATGCCACGCCACCGCTGCCCGCCGCGCTGTTCAAGTTGTGCCTGTGGACCTCCCAGTATTACCAGCACAGCCTCGGCGACACCCTGAGTTGGGCGCTGCCGGTGCTGCTGCGCCAGGGCGAACCGGCCGAGGCGCGCCAGGAGCGTTTCTGGTCGGTGGCCCCCGGCGCCTCGCTGGACGACCCGCGCATCGCCCGTGCCCCGCGCCAGCGTGAGGCCTTGACGACCCTGGCCCAGCATCCCCACGGCGTGGCGCATCAATTGCTGAGCAAACTGATGCTCAGCAAGGACAGTCTCGATCTGCTGCTGGCCAAGGACCTGGTGCAGGTGGAAGTGCGCAGGCACGCCCCCGGTGTCCGCCATGAACATTGGCTGGCCCAGCCGGAACTGCCGCTCAACGCCGAACAGCGGGCTGCTTGCGAAGCGATTCGCGCAGGTCTCGACAGCTATCACGCCTTTCTGCTGGCCGGTGTCACTGGCAGCGGCAAGACCGAGGTCTACCTGCAACTGATCCGCCAGACCCTGGAGGCCGGCAAGCAGGCCCTGGTGCTGATTCCGGAAATCAACCTCGGCCCGCAAACCCTGGCGCGCTTCGAACAGCGCTTCAACGCCCGGATCGCCCTGGTGCATTCGGCGGTCAACGACCGCGAACGCCTGGAGGCCTGGCTCGCCGCCCGTGACGGCGAGGCCGATATCATCATCGGCACCCGTTCGGCCCTGTTCACACCGATGAAGAACCCTGGCCTGATCATCATCGACGAAGAACACGACGGCTCTTATAAACAGCAGGAAGGCCTGCGCTACCACGCCCGCGACCTGGCGCTGGTGCGCGCCCGCCAGGAAAACATTCCGATCGTCCTCGGCTCGGCCACGCCATCGCTGGAAAGCCTGCACAACGCCTACACTGGCCGCTACAGCCTGCTGCGCCTCAATGAGCGGGCCGGCGGCGCCAAGCAACCGCGCTTCCTGCGCCTGGACGTGAAAAGTCGCCCGCTGGACAGCGGCATTTCCGGGCCAATGCAGCAAGCCATCGGCCAGACCCTGGCCGCCGGGCAACAGGTCCTGGTGTTCCTCAATCGCCGCGGTTTTGCCCCGACCCTGTTGTGCCACGACTGCGGCTGGATGTCGGGCTGCGAACGTTGCGACGCACGGATGACCGTGCACCAACGCCATGGCGAGCTGCGTTGCCACCATTGCGGCCACGTCGAGCGCGTGCCAAGGCATTGCCCGCAGTGCGGCAAAGTGGACTTGCGCCCGGTCGGTGCCGGCACCGAGCGTGCCGAAGAACGGCTGGGCATCCTGTTCCCCGATTACCCGGTACTGCGGGTGGATCGCGACAGCACCTCGCGCAAGGACGCGATGAACCAGTTGTTCGCCACGATCCAGAAGGGCCAGCCGTGCATCCTGGTGGGCACGCAGATGCTCGCCAAGGGGCACCACTTCCCACGGGTCACGCTGGTGTCGATCCTCGACGCCGACGGCGGACTGTTTTCCGGTGACTTCCGCGCCAGCGAGCGCATGGCGCAGTTGATCGTCCAGGTCGCAGGCCGGGCCGGGCGGGCCGAGGAGCCGGGCAAGGTGATCATCCAGACCCACCTGGCCGATCATCCGCTGTTGATCCAACTGACCGAACAAGGTTATTTCGCCTTCGCCGAACAGGCCTTGAGCGAACGCCGCAGCGCCGGCCTGCCGCCTTTTGCCCACCTGGCGCTGTTGCGGGCCGAAGCCCACAAGCCGGGGCAGGCCGAAGGTTTTCTCGATGAGGCCTGCAGCGAGGCAGAACGCTTGCTGGCGGAGCAGAATCTCACCGGCATCGAACTCCTGGGCCCGGTACCGGCACCGATGGAACGGCGGGCCGGGCGCTATCGCGCGCAGCTTTTATTACAGGCCAATGCCCGGGCACCGCTGCATCGACTGCTGAGCGCCTGGCTGCTGGTGCTGGAACAGATGCCCAGCGGGCGGGCGGTGCGCTGGTCGCTGGATGTGGATCCGGTGGATTTGTATTAGCAACCCCTTGTGGGAGCGAGCTTGCTCGCGATAGCGGTCTGGCATTCAACATCAATGCAAGCTGACCCGCCGCCATCGCGAGCAAGCTCGCTCCCACAGGGGATTGTGTACATCCAGGTCACCAAGAATAGTCACCACACATCCCCAACCGACCCGCTACAGTTGGCAAGCCCGTCTTCGCCACGGATAATGCCCAGTTTTTCCACCAGCGCATCGAAGCGCCGCCGCGCCTGCGGTTGAAAGAGAAGACCATGAAAGACACCATTCGCCAGCTCATCCAGCAAGCCATCGCCCAACTCGTCACTGAAGGTGTGCTGCCAGAAGGCCTGTCGCCGGCGATTCAGGTCGAAAACACCCGCGACAAGACCCACGGCGATTTCGCCAGCAACATCGCGATGATGCTCGCCAAGCCAGCTGGCATGAAGCCACGAGACCTGGCGGAGAAAATCATCAATGCGCTGCCGGCCGACGAGAACGTCAGCAAGGCGGACATTGCCGGGCCCGGGTTCATCAATTTCTTCCAGAACACCCAGGCCCTGGCTGCGCGCCTGGACGCGGCCCTGGCTGACGAACGCATTGGCGTGCGCAAGGCCGGCCCGTTGCAGCGCACTGTGGTCGACCTCTCGGCCCCCAACCTGGCCAAGGAAATGCACGTCGGCCACCTGCGCTCGACCATCATCGGCGACGGCGTGGCCCGGGTCCTGGAGTTTCTCGGCGACACGGTGATCCGCCAGAACCACGTCGGCGACTGGGGCACCCAGTTCGGCATGCTGATGGCCTACCTGCAGGAAAACCCGATCACCAGTGACGAGCTGTCGGACCTGGAGAACTTCTACCGCGCCGCCAAGCAACGCTTCGACGAGTCGCCCGAGTTCGCCGACCGCGCCCGGGGCCTGGTGGTCAAGCTGCAGGCCGGCGATGCCGAGTGCCTGGCGCTGTGGAGCAAGTTCAAGGACATCTCCCTGTCCCACTGCCAGAAAATCTACGAGCTGCTGAACGTCAAATTGACCATGGCCGACGTGATGGGCGAAAGCGCCTATAACGACGACCTGATCAACGTGGTCAACGACCTCAAGGCCAAGGGCATGCTGGTGGAAAGCAACGGCGCCCAGTGCGTGTTCCTCGACCAGTTCAAGACCGCCGATGGCGAGCCGCTGCCGGTGATCATCGTCAAGGCCGACGGTGGCTACCTCTACGCCACCACCGACCTGGCGGCCGTGCGCTACCGCAACGGCGTGCTCAAGGCCGATCGCGTGCTGTACTTCGTCGACCAGCGCCAGGCCCTGCACTTCCAGCAAGTGTTCGAAGTCGCACGCCTGGCCGGTTTCGTGACCCATCCGATGGAAATGGAACACATGGGCTTCGGCACCATGAACGGCGCCGACGGCCGCCCGTTCAAGACCCGCGATGGCGGCACGGTGAAGCTGATCGACCTGCTGACCGAAGCCCAGGACCGCGCCTACACCCTGGTCAAGGGCAAGAACCCCGAGCTGGCCGAAGACGAACTGCGCAAGATCGCCAAGGTCGTGGGCATCGACGCGGTGAAATACGCCGACCTGTCCAAGCACCGCACCAGCGACTACAGCTTCAACTTCGACCTGATGCTCAATTTCGAAGGCAACACCGCGCCGTATCTGCTGTACGCCTACACCCGCGTGGCGGGGGTGTTCCGCAAGCTCGGCAAAAGCTTCAATGAAGTGGACGGCCAGATTGTGCTCGAGGCCCCTCATGAACAGGAGCTGGCGGCGAAGCTGGCGCAGTTCGGCGAGGTACTGAATAACGTCGCCGACAAGGGCACACCGCACACCCTGTGCGCCTACCTGTACGATGTCGCCGGCCTGTTCTCCAGCTTCTACGAGAACTGCCCGATCCTCAACGCGCAAACCCCAGAGCAAATGCAGAGCCGCCTACGCCTCGCCGCGCTGACCGGGCGTACGCTCAAGCAAGGCCTGGAACTGCTGGGCCTGGAAACCCTGGAGCGCATGTAAGTTGGCCGCCAAGAAAAAACCTGCACCCAAGCGCGGCGCCAGTCGTTACCAGCCTCCAGCCAAAAAACCGATTCCGGGCTGGTTGTGGATGGCCATCGGCCTGACCGTCGGCGCGTTCATTGTGTTCCTGATGAAGCTGGAGCCGGGCCAGGGCGATGACGTCAAGCGCGTCCGACAAGAACAGCAGAAAGCCACGCGGATCGCCGAGGCGAACAAGACCCCGCCGAGCCCGACGCAACCGGTGAAGCCGAAGTACGACTTCTACACCTTGCTGCCGGAATCGGAAGTCATCGTGCCGCCCGAGGCCGTGCCGGAGAAAACCCTGCCGACGCCGCAAGTGCCTCAGGTGCCCACCACGCCGGTGACCCCGGCCGAAGCGGCGAAAATCGACACCGCTCGCGCCCAGGCGGCCTTGGCCGGCATCACGCCGCCACCGGCCCCACCGGTGCAGAAAGCCGCGCCGGTGACGAAGTTCTTCCTCCAGGCCGGTTCGTTCCGCAAGGAAGCCGACGCCGACAAGGTCCGGGCGCAGATCATTCTGCTGGGCCAGTCCGTGTCGGTGGAGTCCGGCACCGTGAAGGACGAAACCTGGTACCGGGTACTGGTCGGGCCGTTCAGCAACCGCGAAGAACTGACCAAGGCCCAGAAGCAACTGGCTGGCAGCGGTTTCAGCAACCTGTTGTTACAACAACGCCAGAGCCGCTGATCTCCGCATCCCTGCGGTAGTGAGTGGTGGCGACGGTCTTTTGTGGCGAGGGAGCTTGCTCCCGCTGGGCTGCGTAGCAGCCCAAAAGCTTGGGACCGCTGCGCGCTCCAGCGGGAGCAAGCTCCCTCGCCACAGAAAAGCTCTCTGTCAAAACAGCCAGACACCACTCGTCCCCTCCCCCACCCCGCAGTTGAAAAACCCCGCGCCACCCCCATATGAGTTCCATCCGGGCATTTTCGCCCCGCTGCGTGGAGACTCTCCCTTGACCACCATCGTTTCAGTCCGCCGTCATGGCAAAGTCGTCATGGGCGGCGACGGCCAGGTTTCACTGGGCAACACCGTGATGAAAGGCAACGCGAAGAAAGTCCGCCGCCTGTATCACGGCGAAGTCATCGCCGGTTTCGCCGGGGCCACTGCCGACGCCTTCACCTTGTTCGAACGTTTCGAAGGCCAGCTTGAGAAACACCAGGGCCACCTGGTCCGTGCCGCCGTGGAACTGGCCAAGGAATGGCGTACCGACCGCTCCCTGAGCCGCCTCGAAGCCATGCTCGCGGTCGCCAACAAGGACGCCTCGCTGATCATCACTGGCAACGGCGACGTCGTTGAGCCCGAAGACGGCCTGATCGCCATGGGTTCCGGCGGAGCCTACGCCCAGGCTGCGGCCAGCGCCCTGCTGAAAAAAACCGACCTGTCGGCCCGTGAGATCGTCGAGACTGCCTTGGGCATTGCCGGCGACATCTGTGTCTTCACCAACCACACCCAGACCATTGAGGAGCAGGACCTCGCGGAATAAGCCTGTCCAGGCGACCCACGCCACGGCCCATTCTTGCTTGAGGACCACCCATTATTATGTCCATGACTCCCCGCGAAATCGTCCACGAACTCAACCGCCATATCATCGGCCAGGACGATGCCAAGCGCGCCGTCGCCATCGCCCTGCGTAACCGCTGGCGCCGGATGCAACTGCCCGAAGAACTGCGCGTCGAAGTGACCCCCAAGAACATCCTGATGATCGGCCCGACCGGTGTTGGTAAAACCGAAATCGCCCGTCGCCTGGCCAAACTCGCCAACGCGCCGTTCATCAAGGTCGAAGCCACCAAGTTCACCGAAGTCGGTTATGTCGGTCGCGATGTCGAGTCGATCATCCGTGACCTGGCCGATGCCGCCATCAAGCTGCTGCGCGAACAGGAAATCACCAAGGTCCGCCACCGCGCCGAAGACGCCGCCGAAGAGCGCATCCTTGACGCCCTGCTGCCACCAGCGCGCATGGGCTTCAACGCCGACGCCGCCGCGACCCAGGACTCCAACACCCGCCAGCTGTTCCGCAAGCGCCTGCGCGAAGGCCAGCTGGACGACAAGGAAATCGAGATCGAAGTGGCCGAAATGGCCGGCGTCGATATTTCCGCGCCGCCCGGCATGGAAGAGATGACCAACCAGTTGCAGAGCCTGTTCGCCAACATGGGCAAGGGCAAGAAGAAAAACCGCAAGCTCAAGGTCAAGGAAGCCCTGAAACTGGTGCGCGATGAGGAAGCCGGCCGCCTGGTCAACGAAGAAGAGTTGAAGGCCAAGGCGCTGGAGGCGGTCGAGCAGCATGGCATTGTGTTCATCGACGAAATCGACAAGGTCGCCAAGCGCGGCAATGTCGGCGGTGCCGATGTGTCCCGCGAAGGTGTACAACGCGACCTGCTGCCGCTGATCGAGGGCTGCACGGTCAACACCAAGCTGGGCATGGTCAAGACCGACCACATCCTGTTCATCGCTTCCGGCGCGTTCCACCTGAGCAAGCCGAGCGACCTGGTGCCGGAGCTGCAGGGTCGCCTGCCGATCCGTGTCGAACTCAAGGCGCTGACGCCGGAAGACTTCGAACGCATCCTCAGCGAGCCCCACGCGTCCCTGACCGAACAGTATTGCGCGCTGCTCAAGACCGAAGGCCTGAACATCGAGTTCACGCCAGAAGGCATCAAGCGCCTGGCCCAGATCGCCTGGCAGGTCAACGAGAAGACCGAGAACATCGGTGCCCGTCGCCTGCACACGCTGCTCGAACGCCTGCTCGAGGAAGTCTCGTTCAGCGCTGGTGATCTGGCGAGCGCCCACAACGAAGCGCCGATCCTCATCGACGCCGAGTACGTCAACAGCCACCTGGGTGAGCTGGCGCAGAACGAAGACCTGTCGCGGTATATCCTGTAAGCCACACCCAGTGTGAGCGAGCTTCTGTGGCGAGGGAGCTTGCTCCCGCTGGGCCGCGAAGCGGCCCCAAAAACCCGAGGCCGCCGCTTATCAGGCGGATGGTCGCTAGTCTTTTTGGGAGGGCTTCGCCCTCCAGCGGGAGCAAGCTCCCTCGCCACATATTGTTCACGCAAGGCTTCAAGAGACTGACGATCCCATGACCAAACTCCCCACCGCCATCAACCTGCACAAAGCCTCCAGGACCCTGACGCTCAAATACGCGCCGGACGAGGAGTATCACCTGCCCGCCGAGTTCCTGCGGGTACACTCGCCTTCCGCCGAGGTCCAGGGCCACGGCAAACCTATCCTGCAATACGGCAAGCTCAACGTTGCCCTGACCAAGGTCGAACCGGCCGGCCAGTACGCACTGAAACTGACCTTCGACGACGGCCACGACAGCGGACTGTTCACGTGGGACTATCTCTATCAGTTGGCGGTGCGTCAGGAAGACTTGTGGAACGATTATCTTGGCGAACTAAAGGCTGCCGGGAAAACCCGCGATCCGAACGAGTCCGTCGTCAAGCTGATGCTCTAACTCAAGGGCTGGCGCTTTAGGGCGAATTTTCTAGACTCATCTGCTTGAATGCCCGCGCGGCAACGTCAATGACTGGCCTGCTTGCGAAAAAAATTAAACTCGGGTAACCAATGGAGCTGGCAAGTTACCTGCAAAGGAACCGACGAGTTCCTGGCATACGTTTCCTCATTGGACCTCGATGCGGAATTAATGGTCACCCGAGCAGCGTATCTGGTATCGGCTGTGTGGCTTCATGGCACGATCCGGGTACTCGTCTGAAGGACAATGGAGCGTCGTAGATGAGCAACAAGAACAACGATGACCTGAAGTATCAAGCCTCGGAAAATACCCTGGGGTTGAATCCCGTCGTCGGCTTGCGCAGAAAAGATCTGCTGGCCTCTGCCCGCATGGTGCTGACCCAGGCCATCAAGCAACCGCTGCACAGCGTCAAGCACGTCGCCCATTTCGGCGTCGAACTCAAGAATGTCCTGTTCGGCAAATCCGAACTGCAACCGGCCGGCGACGACCGTCGCTTCGCCGACCCGGCGTGGAGCCAGAACCCGCTCTACAAGCGCTACCTGCAAACCTACCTGGCGTGGCGCAAGGAACTGCACGCCTGGATCGACGACAGCAACCTCTCGCCCGCGGACATCAGCCGCGGGCATTTCGTGATCAACCTGATGACCGAAGCCATGGCCCCGACCAACTCGGCGGCCAACCCGGCGGCGGTCAAGCGCTTCTTCGAAACCGGCGGCAAGAGCCTGCTGGACGGCCTGTCCCACCTGGCCAAGGATCTGGTGCACAACGGCGGGATGCCGAGCCAGGTCAACATGGGTGCGTTCGAGGTCGGCAAGAGCCTGGGCGTGACCGAAGGCGCCGTGGTGTTTCGCAACGACGTGCTGGAGCTGATCCACTACCGGCCCATCACCGAGCAGGTCCACGAGCGACCGCTGCTGGTGGTGCCGCCACAGATCAACAAGTTCTACGTATTCGACCTGAGCCCGGACAAGAGCCTGGCGCGCTTCTGCCTGCGCAGCAACGTGCAAACCTTCGTCATCAGTTGGCGCAACCCCACCAAGGAGCAGCGCGAGTGGGGCCTGTCGACTTACATCGAAGCGCTCAAGGAGGCGGTGGACGTGGTCACGGCCATCACCGGCAGCAAGGACATAAACATGCTAGGGGCCTGCTCGGGCGGCATCACCTGCACCGCGCTGCTGGGCCATTACGCCGCCCTCGGCGAGAAAAAGGTCAATGCCCTGACCTTGCTGGTGAGTGTGCTCGACACCACCCTGGACACCGACGTGGCACTGTTCGTCGACGAACAGACCCTGGAGGCGGCCAAGCGTCACTCCTACCAGGCCGGTGTACTCGAAGGCCGCGACATGGCCAAGGTGTTCGCCTGGATGCGCCCCAACGACCTGATCTGGAACTACTGGGTCAACAACTACCTGTTGGGCAACGAGCCGCCCGTGTTCGACATCCTGTTCTGGAACAACGACACCACACGGCTGCCGGCGGCGTTCCACGGCGACCTCATCGAAATGTTCAAGAACAATCCACTGATCCGTCCCAATGCACTGGAAGTGTGCGGCACACCCATCGACCTCAAGCAGGTCACCGCCGACATCTACTCTCTGGCCGGCACCAACGACCACATCACGCCGTGGAAGTCCTGCTACAAGTCGGCGCAGTTGTTTGGCGGCAAGGTGGAGTTCGTGCTGTCGAGCAGCGGCCATATCCAGAGCATCCTCAATCCGCCAGGCAACCCCAAGTCGCGCTACATGACCAGCGAGGAGATGCCGGCCAAGGCCGAGGACTGGCAGGAAAACTCCACCAAGCACACCGATTCCTGGTGGCTGCACTGGCAGGCCTGGCAGGCCGAGCGCTCGGGCAAACTGAAGAAAGCCCCGACCGTGCTGGGCAACAAGGCCTACCCGGCCGGTGAAGCGGCGCCCGGCACTTATGTGCATGAGCGGTAATGGATGCAACTCGTCTGCTGCGGGAGTGGGCTTGCTCACGAATACATCCCGCCAGCCGACACTGAATGCAAGGCCCACAGCGCTGGCGAACATAAAACTCATGTTCACAGCAGATCCCATGTGGGAGCGAGCTTGCTCGCGATGACGGCGGCACATTCAACACCTGTATGTGCTGACACATCGCAATCGCGAGCAAGCTCGCTCCCACAGGGGATAGGGGAAAAATGAAAGACAGCGACCCAACCCACAGGGCTTGAAGCATGCCGCAACCGTACATCTTCCGTACCGTCGATCTGGATGGCCAGACCTTGCGCACCGCGGTACGTCCCGGCAAGCCTCACTTGACGCCCCTGCTGATTTTCAACGGCATTGGCGCCAACCTCGAGCTGGTGTTCCCGTTCATCCAGGCCCTGGACCCGGACCTGGAAGTCATCGCTTTTGACGTGCCCGGCGTTGGCGGTTCATCGACGCCCAACCGGCCGTATCGCTTTCCTGGCCTGGCCAAACTCACCGCGCGGATGCTCGATTACCTGGACTATGGGCAGGTCAACGTGATCGGCGTGTCATGGGGGGGCGCCCTGGCCCAGCAGTTCGCCTACGACTACCCCGAGCGCTGCAAGAAGCTGGTGCTGGCGGCCACGGCGGCTGGGGCGGTGATGGTGCCGGGCAAACCGAAGGTGCTGTGGATGATGGCCAGCCCCCGGCGCTACGTTCAACCGTCCCACGTGATGCGTATCGCCCCACTGATCTACGGCGGTTCGTTCCGTCGCGACCCGAGCCTGGCGGCCAGCCATGCGGCCAAGGTTCGTTCGGCGGGCAAGCTCGGTTATTACTGGCAACTGTTCGCCGGCCTGGGCTGGACCAGCATCCACTGGCTGCACAAGATCCACCAGCCGACCCTGGTGCTGGCCGGCGACGACGATCCGCTGATCCCGCTGATCAACATGCGAATGCTGGCCTGGCGCATTCCCAACGCCCAATTGCACATCATCGATGACGGCCATCTGTTCCTGATCACCCGGGCCGAGGCAGTGGCACCGATCATCATGAAATTCCTCGAGGAAGAACGTCAGCGTGCCGTGATGCATCCGCATCCCTCGCCGCTGGGCGGCGGCTGAAACCGCCCATTAGCGCCTGGCAGGACGCCGGACCGCGCAGCGACCCGAAACAGCGACTATGTTGTCTGGTTCGGTGTGTTTGTTTTTAGCCTGATGACGAAGGAGTTGACTCATGCGCGACAAACCGGCGAAGGGTTCCATACCCGCCCCTGCCAACTTCATCAACGCACAAAGTGCGGTCACCGGCCTGCGTGGCAGGGACTTGCTGTCGACCTTGCGCAGCGTCGCCGCACACGGCTTGCGCAACCCGGTGCACAGTGCCCGGCACGCGTTGAAACTGGGCGGCCAACTGGGCCGCGTGCTGCTGGGCGAGACCCTGCACCCCACCAACCCCAACGACCCGCGTTTTGCCGACCCCACCTGGCAGCTCAATCCGTTCTACCGCCGCAGCCTGCAGGCTTACCTGAGCTGGCAGAAGCAGGTCACGAGCTGGATCGACGACAGCACCATGAGCCAGGATGACCGCGCCCGAGCCCACTTCGCCTTCGCCCTGCTCAACGACGCCGTATCACCGTCCAATACCTTACTCAACCCGCTGGCGGTCAAGGAACTGTTCAACTCCGGCGGCAGCAGCCTGGTCCGAGGCCTCAGCCATCTGGTGGACGACCTGCTGCACAACGACGGGTTGCCGCGACAAACCACGCCCCATGCCTTTGAAGTCGGCAAGACCCTGGCGACCACCCCTGGCGCGGTGGTGTTTCGCAACGAATTGCTCGAGCTGATCCAGTACCGGTCCATGAGCGAAAAGCAATACGCCAAGCCGTTGCTGATCGTGCCGCCGCAGATCAACAAGTTCTATATTTTCGACCTGAGTCCTTCCAACAGCTTCGTCCAGTACGCCCTGAAAAACGGTTTGCAGGTCTTCATCATCAGTTGGCGCAACCCTGACGTACGCCACCGCGAATGGGGCCTGTCCAGCTACGTCGAGGCCGTGGAAGAGGCCATGAACGTCTGCCGGGCGATCACTGGCGCCCGCGAGGTCAACCTGATGGGCGCCTGCGCCGGGGGCCTGACCATCGCGGCCCTGCAAGGCCACCTGCAAGCCAAGCGCCAGTTGCGCCGGGTCGCCAGTGCCACTTACCTGGTGAGCCTGCTGGACAGCCAGATCGACAGCCAGGCCACGCTGTTCATCGACGAGCAGACTCTCGAAGCCGCCAAGCGTCGTTCCTACCAGAAAGGCATCCTCGATGGCCGCGACCTGGCCCGGGTGTTTGCCTGGATGCGCC
Organism: Pseudomonas sp. Lb2C2; assembly: GCF_052112205.1. Taxonomy (NCBI): domain Bacteria; kingdom Pseudomonadati; phylum Pseudomonadota; class Gammaproteobacteria; order Pseudomonadales; family Pseudomonadaceae; genus Pseudomonas; species Pseudomonas sp. Lb2C2. The sequence continues at coordinate 324,998 of NZ_JAUTYW010000006.1, forward strand.
CCAACGATCTGATCTGGACCTACTTCATCAACAACTACCTGCTGGGCAAGGAGCCACCGGCCTTCGACATCCTCTACTGGAACAACGACTGCACCCGGCTGCCGGCGGCTTACCACGGCGACCTACTGGATTTCTTCAAACACAACCCACTGACCCATCCCGGCGGCCTGGAAGTGTGCGGCACGCCCATCGACCTGCAGAAAGTGACGGTGGACAGCTTCAGCGTGGGCGGCATCAACGACCACATCACGCCCTGGGACGCGGTGTATCGCTCGACGTTGCTGCTCGGTGGCGAAAAACGCTTCGTGCTTTCCAACAGCGGCCATGTCCAGAGCATCCTCAACCCGCCGGGCAACCCCAAGGCCAACTTCATCGAAAGCGCGAAACTGAGCAGCGACCCACGGGCCTGGTACTACGACGCCAAGCACGTCGAAGGCAGTTGGTGGACCCAATGGCTGGGCTGGATCCAGGAACGTTCCGGCGCCCAACACGAAACCCAGATGACCTTGGGCAACGCGAACTACCCGCCCCTGGACGCCGCTCCCGGGACCTATGTTCGCGTGCGCTGAAGGTCTCACCCCACGGCCAGGCGATTGGCCGTGGCATGACTTGATCATTAAGAAGACCGGATGAAAACCCGCGACCGTATCCTTGAATGTGCCCTGCAATTGTTCAACGAAAAGGGCGAACCGAACGTCTCCACCATGGAAGTTGCCAACGAAATGGGCATCAGCCCGGGCAACCTCTATTACCACTTTCATGGCAAGGAGCCGCTGATCCTCGGGTTGTTCGAGCGGTTCCAGGGCGAACTGGCACCGCTGCTGGACCCTCCGGCGGACGTGCAGTTGGCGCCGGAAGATTACTGGCTGTTCCTGCACTTGATCGTCGAGCGCCTGGCTCAGTACCGGTTTCTGTTCCAGGACCTGTCGAACCTGGCCGGACGCCTGCCGAAGCTGGCCAAGGGCATCCGCCAGTTGCTCAATGCCCTGAAGCGCACCCTTGCCTCACTGCTGGCGCAACTCAAGGCCCAGGAATTACTGGTCAGCGATACCCAGGCCCTGGGGCAGTTGGTGGAGCAGATCACCATGACCTTGCTGTTCTCCCTGGACTACCAGCGAATCCTCGACCGCGAAGGCGAGGTTCGGTTGGTGGTCTACCAGATCATGATGCTGGTGGCCCCGCACCTGCCGCCCGCGACCAAAGTGGCGACTGAGCAACTGGCGTTGCGCTACCTGGAAGAACACGACTAACCACCGGCAGTGGCAGATCCATTGTGGGAGCTTTGTGGGAGCAAAGCTTGCTCGCGATCCAGGCGCTGCGGTCCTCAAGAGACCGCGGCGTTTTCATCGCGGGCAAGCCTTGCTCCCACAAAGCTCGCTCCCACAGGTTGACCTGCGTACAAACAAAAACGCCCGACCTTTACAGGCCGGGCGTTTTTGCATGTCCCGCAGAATCAGGACTGGGTGGTAGGCGTCGATGGAGCCGGCGCTGGAGTTGGCGTGGCGACCGGGGTTGGAGCGGCGGCGGAGTTCACCGGGCTCGTCGGGGTTGCCGGTTTGGCGGCCGCGGTCGGCGCCTTCGGTGCAGCGGCTTTCGGCGCGGCCGGTTTTTTCACGGCCGGTTTTTTCGCCGCAGCAGGTTTGGCCGCCGCTTTTGCCGCAGGCTTGGCGGCGGGTTTCGCTGCCGGTTTGGCCGCCGCCGTTTTAGCCGCGGGTTTGGCCGCAGGCTTGGCTGCCGCTTTGGTCGCAGGTTTGGCCGCTACCGGTTTGGCCGCCGCCTTGGCAGCAGGTTTGGCCGCAGCAGTTTTAGCCGCGGGCTTGGCCGCTGCTTTCGCCGCAGGTTTGGCGGCGGGTTTTGCCGCAGCCTTGACCAGTGGCTTGGCCGCCGTTTTAGCGGCCGGCTTGGCCGCTGCAGTCTTGGCCGCCACGGGTGCGACTTTGGCGCCGGTGAGTTTTTCGATCTGCTTGGTCAAGGTGTCGACCTTGCTGTGCAGCGCCTTGACTTCATTACGGCTCGGCACACCCAGACGCGAGATCGCACTGTTCAGGCGCTTGTCGAAAGCCCCTTCCAGTTCGTCCCATTTGCCCAGTGCACGATCCTTCACGCCGCCGATTCGCGACTTGGCGGACTCGGCAGAGTCCTTGGCTGCATCGACTTGTTTGCCGACTGCCGTCTTGGTGAGTTTTTCGGCCTTTTCGCCGTCCTTAACCAGGGACTCGAAGAGCTTGCTGCCGTCAGTGTCGATCTTCGAGTACACGCCTAAACCAGCAAGCCAGATTTTGCGGGAATACTTTTCAATCTTCCCGGCCCACGAGCTGCCCTCTTTTTCTGTGATTTTTTTGCCAGCCATCCCGTTCTCCTTAATGTTTACGCGCGACACGTTCGAGCAATGCTGTCAGCTCATCGAGCTTAGCAGAGAGTGTCTCAACGTCATGTTTAGACGGAATGCCGATACGATTCAAGGCACTTGCAACACGGGCATCGAATACCTTCTCGACTTTATCGAGTTGTACTTCAACCCGGGCCTTGAAAGTATTGACCTCGCTCTTGGCTTCAATCAACTCGCTGTTGGCCGCTTCAAGTTTTCCGGCAATTTTCTTTTTGCCTTTGGTTTCAATAACTTCGCCAGCCTTTACCAACTCCTGGAAGTACTCGCTGCCTTCCTGGCCGACCTTCGTGTAGGCGCCCAGGCCCGCCAGCCAGATCTTGCGCGCGTACGTTTTCACGTCGCTGAGCGTGGAAGATTCAACGTCGGTTTTTTTCTTCAAAATAACTTTGGCCATGGTGCACCTCACTCGAAAAAAGGTTTGAGGAACTGCCCGCACAGGGACGGGCTCAGGCACAAAGTAGTGACAATAATTAGAAAGGGCACCCTAACAACTGACACAAAACTGAGGGCGATGACTTCCCCTGTGGGTGGATGGGTGGTGAACTTGAGTCATGCATTCCACCCACCCTTTCGGTCGATCAGGCCAACGCCTTATCCAGTGCTTTTTCGATTTCGCTCTTGATCGTGCCGCTCATGGCCGACATCAACATGCCCAGCTCCACGTCGACGCGGATCGAGTCGTCGCCCACATGCACTTCGCCCTTGACCCCGGAACGCTTGAGTTTCAGGGTGTCGCCCACCCACTGCGGCTCCAGGCCATAGCTGTCGGACAACTTCTGCGCCAACTTGTCGGCTTTCTCGCGCGCCGCTTCCTTGCCCAGGCCATGGGCTCGCTCAACAGTTATACGGGCCATCGGGTGACTCCTGTTTTATCGGGACTTGCCTGAACGTTTCAGACCCTGGCTGCGTCAAAACGTCCCGGCGGTAGCCCATCTTACCTTCAGCCTTGCCAAGACAAAGCCCTCTACCGGGATTAGAATGTCCCGCATTCTTTTTTGGTGACCGCGATATGACTGATCAGCGCAAAGGCAGCGATGCCGAACCCACCACTCACTTCGGCTTCAAGAACGTGCCGGAAAGCCAGAAAGCGGAAAAAGTCGCTGAGGTTTTCCACTCCGTAGCCGCCAAGTATGACTTGATGAACGACCTGCTCTCGGGCGGCATGCACCGCCTGTGGAAGCGTTTCGCGATCGAGCTGTCGGGCGTGCGCAGCGGCAATCGCGTGCTGGACATCGCCGGTGGCACGGGTGACCTGACGAAGAAGTTTTCCCACATTGTCGGGCCGACCGGCCAGGTGGTCCTGGCCGACATCAATGAATCCATGCTCAAGGTCGGTCGCGACCGCCTGCTGGACCTGGGTGTGGCCGGCAATGTCGAGTTCGTCCAGGCCGACGCTGAAAAGCTGCCGTTCCCCGACAACCATTTCGACTGCGTGACCATCGCCTTCGGCCTGCGCAACGTCACCCACAAGGAAGATGCCCTGCGCTCGATGCTGCGCGTGCTCAAGCCCGGCGGCCGCCTGCTGGTGCTGGAGTTCTCCAAGCCGACCAACGCGCTGATGTCCAAGGCCTATGACGCCTACTCGTTCGCCTTCATGCCGCTGATGGGCAAGCTGATCACCAACGACTCGGAAAGCTATCGCTACCTGGCCGAATCGATCCGCATGCACCCGAACCAGGAAACCCTGAAGTCGATGATGGTCGAGGCCGGTTTCGACCGCGTGACCTACCACAACATGACCGCAGGCATCGTTGCCCTGCATCGCGGCATCAAACCCTGATGCTTCTCACCGGCCTGCTCGCCAGCGTCGAACTGGGCCTCAACCGGGTGCTGCGCCTGGACAGCACGGCGCTCGCGCGCCTGGCGCACTTGAGCGGTAGCGTGATCGCCGTCGACTGCCGCAACCCGACGTTGCGGTTGTTCATCCTGCCCAGCGACGAAGGCCTGCTGCTCGCCGCGCACTGGGAGGCCGCAGCGGATTGCACGCTGCGCGCCCCGGCGTCGAGCCTGCTGAACCTGGCCCTGGGCAAGGACAAGACCGCGGTGCTGCACAGCCCCGACGTGGAGCTCGACGGCGACAGCGGCGTACTGCTGGAGCTGGCGGCAACTCTCCAGGACCTGGAGCTGGACTGGGAATACGAAGTGTCCCGCTGGATCGGTCCGGTGGCGACCCAATTGCTCAGCGGCCATTTGCGCAGCCGCAGCCGCTGGTATCGCCAGGGCTTCGCCAGCCTGGGACAGAATCTGAGTGAATACCTGGCCGAAGAATCGCGTACCCTCGTAGGCCAACGCGAAGCACAAGCCCGTTTTAATGAACTGGACCAGGTCAAACTTGACCTGGAACGTCTCGAGGCGCGTTTCGAGCGCCTTTCCCGATCCCTTGAAACCAAGCGATAACGCATGAAGCTGCTTGCCGTCCGCCGTTTGTTGCGCATCCAGCGCGTCGTGATCCGCTACCGCCTCGATGACCTGCTGTTCGCCCTGCCGCTGCCCTGGTTTCTCCTGGCCCTGCGCTTCGTGCTGCCGTGGCGCTGGTTTCCCCGGCGAACGCTGGACCTGAGTCGCGGCGCGCGCTTGCGCCTGGCCTTGCAGGACCTGGGGCCAATCTTCATCAAGTTCGGGCAGATCCTTTCGACCCGGCGCGACCTGTTGCCCGAAGACATCGCCGATGAACTGATGCGCCTGCAAGACCGCGTGCCGCCGTTCGATTCCAAGGTGTCGGTGGCGCTGATCGAGGAACAACTGGGCAAGAAGATCAGCGAAGTCTTCAGCCGTTTCGACGTCGAGCCCCTGGCCTCGGCCTCCGTGGCCCAGGTTCACGCCGCCCAGCTCAAGAGCGGCGAAGAAGTGGTGGTCAAGGTCATTCGCCCAGGCCTCAAGCCGATCATTGCCCAAGACCTGGCGTGGCTGTTCATTCTCGCTCGCGCCGCCGAACGGTTGTCGGCCGATGCCCGCCTGCTGCACCCGGTGGACGTGGTCCAGGACTACGAAAAAACCATCTACGACGAACTCGACCTGCTGCGCGAGGCGGCCAACGCCAGCCAACTGCGTCGCAACTTCGAAGGCTCGCCGCTGCTGTATGTGCCGCAAGTCTATTGGGACTGGTGCCGGCCGAAAGTACTGGTGATGGAGCGTATCTACGGCATCCAGGTCACCGACCTTGCGACCCTGGCCGACCAGCGCACCGACATGAAGATGCTCGCCGAACGCGGCGTGGAAATCTTTTTCACCCAGGTGTTTCGCGACAGTTTTTTCCACGCCGACATGCACCCAGGCAACATCTTCGTCAGCACGGTGCAGCCGTGGAGCCCGCAATACATTGCCATCGACTGCGGCATCGTCGGTAGCCTGACCCCCGAAGACCAGGACTATCTGGCGCGCAACCTGTTCGCCTTCTTCAAGCGTGACTACCGTCGCGTCGCCCAGTTGCACATCGATTCGGGCTGGGTGCCGGCCGAGACCAAGCTCAACGAATTCGAAGCGGCGATCCGTACCGTGTGCGAACCGATCTTCGAAAAACCGTTAAAAGATATTTCCTTCGGCCAGGTGCTGATGCGCCTGTTCCAGACCGCGCGACGCTTCAACATGGAAGTCCAGCCACAGTTGGTGCTGTTGCAGAAAACCCTGTTGAACATCGAAGGTCTCGGCCGCCAGTTGTACCCGGACCTGGACCTGTGGAACACCGCCCAACCGTTCCTCGAACGCTGGATGCGCGAGCGCGTCAGCCCCAAAACCTTGCTGGGCAACGTGCAAAGCCAGTTCGAGCAGCTCCCGCACCTGGCCAACATGACCCGCGACCTGCTCGAACGCATGTCCCAACCCCACGCACACGACCCGGCGCCGCCGTGGCACCGACGCAAGGATGACTGGTTCCTGCGGCTGCTTGGCGCGGCTCACCTGGGAGGTGGCGCAATGCTGGCGGCTGGTGGACCGTTGAGCGAATTGGGCCATTGGCCCGCCGGAATCATGGTGATCGTTGGTTTGTATCTGGTCGTTCGCCGATAGCCAGCACCGGTTCGCGCTGGCACACTGTTTCAACGCTGGGCCCGCCGACGTCAGGTGCGCGGCCCATGGTCGGAGTCAAAGATGAAAAACTGGCAGGACGAGATCAAATGGGACGCTGACGGCCTGGTGCCGGCCATCGCCCAGGACCACAAGACCGGGCGCGTATTGATGATGGCCTGGATGAACCGCGAAGCGCTGGCCTTGACCGCCGCCGAGAACCGCGCCATCTATTGGTCACGTTCCCGTGGCAAGCTGTGGCGCAAAGGTGAAGAGTCCGGGCATGTGCAGCACCTGCATGAGATGCGCCTGGACTGCGACGGCGACGTCATCATCCTGATGGTCGAGCAAGTCGGTGAGATTGCCTGCCACACCGGCCGTCAAAGCTGCTTCTATCGCGTCTTCGAGAACGGCGACTGGAAAACCGTCGACCCGGTGCTCAAGGACCCGCATGCCATTTATTCAGGACATACCCATGAGTGACACCCTGACCCGCCTGGCCCAGGTGCTGGAAGAGCGCAAGGGCGCCGCGGCCGACAGTTCCTATGTCGCCAGCCTGTACCACAAGGGCTTGAACAAGATTCTGGAGAAAGTCGGCGAAGAGTCGGTCGAGACCATCATCGCCGCCAAGGACGCCGCCATCAGTGGCGATTGCAGCGACGTGATCTACGAGACCGCCGACCTGTGGTTCCACAGCCTGGTCATGCTGGCCCAACTGGGGCAGCATCCGCAGGCCGTACTGGATGAACTGGACCGTCGCTTCGGTCTGTCCGGGCATGTCGAGAAAGCCTCGCGCCCGTCCGCCTGATCAACTTTTGAGAGGAATAGCCACATGGGTATTTTTGACTGGAAACACTGGGTCGTCATCCTGGTCGTCGTGGTGCTGGTGTTCGGTACCAAGAAACTGAAAAACCTCGGCACCGATGTCGGCGAGTCGATCAAGGGTTTTCGCAAGGCCATGAACGATGATGAGAAACCAGCCGATCCGACGACAACCCAGGCTCAGCCCGCACAACCGACCCAACCGGTACACCCGCAGGCCACTCAACCTGTGAATGCGCCGAATACCATCGACGTGCAGGCCCAGAAAGTCGAAGAGCCAATCCGCAAAGACTCGTGAGCACTGACTAATGTTTGGGATCAGCTTCACTGAACTGCTGCTCGTCGGCCTCGTCGCCCTGCTGGTACTGGGTCCCGAGCGTCTGCCGGGTGCTGCGCGCACCGCCGGTCTCTGGATCGGCCGTCTGAAGCGCAGCTTCAATGCGATCAAACAGGAAGTTGAACGTGAAATCGGTGCCGACGACATCCGTCGGCAACTTCACAACGAACATATTCTGTCCCTGGAGCAGGAAGCGCGGAAAATCTTCACGCCGACCCAACAGGAGCCGACGTCGGTCCAGCCCGTGGCCGAACAGGCGATTGCGCCCCAGGCACCCGCGGATGGCGTGGGGTCGGCGGCTGAACCGACGCCAGTGACACCGACGGTAGCGGACGCAGCGCCCGCTGCTGTCCCTGCGCCTAACGACCCTACTTTGCCGCCGCGAGCCCCATGAGCGATATCCCTGAAAACGACCAGCCGATGCCGCTGGTATCGCACCTCACCGAGTTGCGCACCCGCCTGCTGCGTTGCGTCGCGGCGGTTTTCATCATTTTCGCCGGACTGTTTTCCTTCACCCAGCAGATCTACACCTTCGTCTCCACGCCGCTGCGCCAGTACCTGCCGGTAGGGGCGACAATGATTGCCACCGACGTGTCGTCGCCGTTCCTGACGCCACTGAAGCTGACGATGATGGTCTCGCTGTTCCTGGCGATCCCGGTGATCCTGCACCAGATCTGGGGCTTCATTGCACCGGGCCTGTACAAGCATGAAAAACGCATCGCCGTGCCGCTGCTGGTGTCCAGCATCCTGCTGTTCTACACCGGCATGGCCTTCGCCTATTACCTGGTGTTCCCGCTGATCTTCAAGTTCTTCGCCGCCGCCACCCCGGCGGGCGTGGAAATGATGACCGACATCAGCAGCTACCTGGATTTCGTCATGACGCTGTTCTTCGCCTTCGGCGTGGCGTTCGAAATCCCGGTGGCGGTGGTGCTGCTGGTGTGGATCGGCGTGGTTGACGTTGCCTACCTGAAGAAGATCCGCCCCTACGTGATCATCGGCTGCTTCGTGGTTGGCATGATCCTGACCCCGCCGGACATCTTCTCCCAGACCCTGCTGGCTGTGCCGATGTGGCTGCTGTTCGAGATCGGCATCCTGTTCGGTGGCCTGGTGCGCAAGCGCCGGGAAGAAGAACCCGAGGAACAACCGGTCGATGACCACAACGACCAGCCGCCAGCGACCCAAGCGTGAACCTGCTGCTGCTCGAAGAGGCCGACTTCATCGGGCCTGACCGCGTGATCCTGAGCGATCGCCGGTTGACCCACATGCAGGAAGTCCATCGCAGCGCCGTCGGTGACAGCCTGCGGGTCGGGCGTATCGGTGGGTTGATGGGTACGGCCCAGGTGCTGCGCCTGGAAGCCCGCGAAGCCGAACTGCAAGTGACCCTCGACCAGCCAGCGCCGGCCAAGTTGCCGCTGACCCTGGTACTGGCCCTGCCGCGTCCGAAAATGCTCCGGCGGGTGTTCCAGACCGTCGCCACCATGGGCGTGCCGCGTGTGGTGCTGGTCAACAGCTATCGCGTGGAAAAGAGCTTTTGGCAGACACCGTTCCTCGAGCCCGAGGCCATCCGTGAGCAACTGATCCTGGGCCTGGAACAAGCCCGGGACAGCGTGCTGCCAGAAATCATCATCGAAAAACGCTTCAAGCCCTTCGTCGAGGACCGCCTGCCGGCCATCGTGAACGGCACCCTCGGACTGGTCGGCCACCCTGGCAACCACCCGCCCTGCCCGCGAGCGCTAACAGAACCGGTGACCTTGGCCATCGGGCCCGAAGGCGGTTGGATTCCCTACGAGATCGACCTGCTGGGCAAGGCCGGCCTGCAACCGGTACAACTGGGTGAGCGGATCCTGCGGGTCGAGACCGCGGTTACAGCGCTGCTCGCACGACTGTTCTGATCCTCTGCGGCCTGATGCTCCCCTCGCCACAAGTCAGCGAGCTCAATATCTTCCGCTCATTTCTACAGATCCCTCCCTGAAGGCCGATATAGCACGGATAAAACAAAATAAGCGCTGCGAGGGAGTATCGGCATGTTCCAGTGGTTTGCCCAGAGTCTGGGAAATGTAAGCGTCAATCGCAAACTCGGCGCAGGCTTCGGCCTTGTGCTGTTCCTGACCTTGATGATCGCGTTTACCGGCTGGACCGGCCTGGGCAACGTGATCAGCCGTGGCGACAAGCTGGGGTTCATTTCCGAACTCAGCGGGTTGACCAAGGACTTGCGCCTGGCGCGCATGGACTACTACAACTCTCGTGGTGAAAACGGTCCGCAGGAGGTCAACGATCTGACTGGCAAGCTCGACGCGGGGCTCAAGACCGCTCGCGAGCTGATTGAGCAGCCGGACGATGTTGCATTGATCGACCAGCAGTTGGCCGCCGTCGCCGAATACAAAAGCGCCTTCGCCGAGATGATCCTCGCCACCGCCAGCCGTGAAGACGCCCGCAGCAAACTCGGCGCCAGCGCCGACAACGCCGTGGCCCGCGTCACCGAAGTGGAAAAAGCGCTGCTGCAAGGCGGCGATGTCACCCAGTTCAACAGCGTGGTGAGCCTGAGCAAGGCGATCCAACAGGCGCGCTATCAGGTTCGCGGCTACACCTACAGTGGCAAAAGCGAGGCCCAACAACCGGCCATCGATGCAATTACCGATGTCCTGAAACTGCTTGCACGTTTGCCGGCCCAGTTGCCTGAAGAACACGCCGACAGGCTCCAGCAGGCCAGCGACTCGATGAACGTCTATCGAGCAGCGGTTAGTCAGTTCCGCGATTCCCAGCTTGATACCGCCGCAGCACTCAAGCGCATGGCCGAGCAAGGCGAAGTGTTGCTCGAAGCCAGCCAAAAGTTGACCATCTCCCAGACCGGCGTGCGTGACCGTGATGCGGCCCAGGCCAAGACCTTCCTGATCGTGGCCGCAACCCTGGCCCTCTTGTTCGGCATCATCTCAGCCGTGGCGATCACTCGGCAGATCGTCGGCCCCTTGAGCCAGACCCTCAAGATCGCCGAGGGCGTGGCCGCCGGTGACCTGACCCACGACCTCAACTCCGAGCGCCGCGACGAGCTGGGCCAGCTGCAGCGGGCCATGCAGCGCATGACCGTGGGCCTGCGCCAATTGATCGGCGGCATCAGCCAAGGCGTCACACAGATTGCCAGCGCCGCCGACCAGCTCTCGGCCGTTACCGAGCAGACCAGCGCCGGCGTCAACAGCCAGAAAGTGGAAACCGACCAGGTCGCTACCGCGATGCACGAAATGACCGCCACCGTGCAGGAAGTGGCACGTAATGCCGAGGAAGCCTCCGAAGCCGCCCTCGCCGCCGACCAGCAGGCACGCGAAGGTGAAAAAGTGGTTGGCGAAGCCATCGCCCAGATCGAACGCCTGGCCCTCGAAGTGGGCAACTCCACCGCGGCGATGGGCGACTTGAAGCGTGAAAGCGACAAGATCGGCAGCGTGCTCGACGTGATCAAGTCCGTCGCCCAGCAAACCAACCTGCTGGCCCTCAACGCCGCCATCGAAGCGGCCCGTGCAGGGGAAGCCGGACGTGGCTTTGCGGTCGTGGCCGATGAGGTTCGCAGCCTGGCGCAGCGCACCCAGAAGTCCACCGAAGAAATCGAAGAGCTGATCGTCGGCCTGCAATCGGGTACCCAGCAGGTCGCGACCATCATGGACAACAGTCGCAACCTGACCGACAACAGCGTCGAGCTGACCCGCCGCGCCGGTGGTTCACTGGAAAACATCACTCGCACGGTCTCGGCGATCCAGTCGATGAACCAACAGATCGCCGCAGCCGCCGAGCAACAAAGCGCCGTGGCCGAGGAAATCAACCGCAGCGTGCTGAACGTACGCGACGTGTCCGAACAAACCGCCGCCTCCAGTGAAGAAACCGCCGCCTCGAGCGCCGAACTGGCGCGGCTGGGCGTTCATTTGCAGACGTTGGTGGGGCGCTTCAAGGTCTGACACCCTGGCGAGGGAGCTTGCTCCTTCGCCACGGGAATACACCCGCCTATTTCCTACAGATCGCTACAACATGGTCGATACTCTTCTCATAAAGCCTATAAAAGGTTCGAGGGAGTATCAGCATGTTCAGTTGGCTGACCGAGAAGCTGGGAAATGTAAGCGTCAATCGCAAACTGGGTTTCGGTTTTGGCCTGGTACTGCTCATGACCGTCCTGAGCACCTTCGCCGGCTGGAACAGCCTGAGTAGTGTGATCAGCCGCGCAGATAAGCAGGCGTCGATCGCCGAGCTCAACGAGCTGGACAAGGATCTGCGCGTCGCCCGTCTCGACTACGAAATGCGTCGGGGTGAACAGGGCCCGACAGCCGTCAGCGAACTCTTGGTCAAGCTGCTGGAAGGCACCCACGCCTCTCTCAAAACATTTACGCGTGCCTCGGACCTGGAAATGCTCAACCAGCAATTGGCGACGCTCGACGAGTACAAGCGCGCCTTTGCCGACATGACCCAGGCGACGCAGAACCGCGAATCGGCCCGATCCAAGCTGGGAGCCAACGCCGACAACGCCGTGGCCAAGGTGAAGGAAGTCGAAGATGCCTTGCGCCAAGGCGACAGTGTCCCTCTATTCAACGACGTGGTTGAGCTGAGCAAACTCATCCAGCAAGCGCGCTACCAGGTCCGGGGCTACACCTATAGCGGCAAGGCCGAAGCCGAGCAACCGGCGCTGGAGGCCATTGATAACGTCTTGAAAACCCTGGAGGCCCTGCCAAGCAAACTGCCGGAGCAATACGCCGCCAACCTGCAACAGGCCACCGAATCAATGAAGGCCTATCGCACCGCAGTCAGTCAGTTCCGAGACTCTCAGGTAGCCAATGCCTCAGCCCTCAAGCGAATGGTGGAGCAAGACACCCGTTTGAACGATTTAAGCCACCGATTGACTGCCTCCCAGACCGAGAGACGTGATCAGGAAACGATTCACGCGAAAGAGGCGTTGATCACCGTCACCCTCCTGGCCTTGGCGTTTGGCCTGCTGGCAGCGTGGATCATTACCCGGCAGATCGTCGTTCCGCTGCAACACACCCTGGTTGCAGTCGAACGCGTCGCTTCGGGCGACCTGAGCCATAACCTTGAAGTCAATCGTCGCGACGAAATGGGCCAGTTGCAAAGCAGCCTGCAACGCATGGTGATCAGCCTGCGGCAACTGATCGGCGGTATCAGCGATGGGGTTACGCAAATCGCCAGCGCCGCCGAACAGCTCTCGACCGTCACCGAGCAGACCAGTGCCGGGGTCAATAGCCAGAAAATGGAAACCGATCAGGTCGCCACGGCCATGAATGAAATGACTGCCACGGTGCAGGAAGTGGCACGCAACGCCGAAGAAGCCTCCGAAGCCGCCGTCGCCGCCGACCAGCAGGCGCGCGAGGGCGAAAGGGTCGTCGGCGAAGCCATCGCCCAGATCGAGCGCCTGGCTAAGGAAGTGGGTAACTCCACCACGGCGATGGGCGATTTGAAGCGTGAAAGCGACAAGATCGGCAGCGTGCTGGACGTGATCAAGTCCGTCGCCCAACAGACCAACCTGCTGGCCCTCAACGCCGCCATCGAAGCGGCCCGTGCAGGGGAAGCCGGACGTGGCTTTGCGGTCGTGGCCGATGAGGTTCGCAGCCTGGCGCAGCGCACCCAGAAGTCCACCGAGGAAATCGAGGAATTGATTGTTGGCCTGCAGAGCGGTACCGAAAAGGTCTCGACGATCATGGACAGCAGCCGCGGCCTGACCGACACCAGTGTCGAACTGACCCGCCGCGCTGGTGGCTCGCTGGAAAACATCACCCGCACCGTCTCAGCGATCCAGGCGATGAACCAACAGATCGCGGCGGCGGCCGAGCAGCAGAGTGCTGTGGCTGAGGAGATCAACCGTAGTGTGCTGAATGTGCGTGATGTGTCGGAGCAAACGGCGTCGTCCAGTGAGGAGACTGCCGCCTCCAGTGCTGAGCTGGCGCGGTTGGGGGTGCATTTGCAGGCGTTGGTGGGGCGGTTCCGGGTTTGATTTGGGTATTGGTGTCGTGTGTATATCCGTTATTTAGGTAACGGCTGCTGACGGTTCCGCTCTTACAGCGGCTCACTTTTGAGAAGCCCGGGAGCCGGCCCAGTCAAAAGTAAGCAAAACGCTTCTGCCCCACCACTCGGTGCCTCGCCTAGGCTCGGCATGCCCTCACTCCGGCATTGCTCCGTGGGCCCGCCGCGAAGGGCCATCCATGGCCCAGCGCGGCTACCTCGGCATCCATGCCGAGGTGCCCACTGCGCAATACCTGCGTTCGGCCAGCGTGGTTAACGGGGCGCCCGAGATCAACGTCCACCGCGAGGCGGCCTAGTAGCCGACCTGGCTCTCCCGGTCGTACACCCTTTAGATCTGTGGGAGCAAGGCTTGCTCGCGATAGCGGTCTGTCAGGCAACATCAATACTGACTGCCCCGCCGCCTTCGCGAGCAGGCTCGCTCCCACAATGGGATCGAAGTACGACCGGGAGAACCAGGTCGGCTGTCAGGCCGCCTCGCGAGCAAGCTTTGCCCCCACAGGCCCTGCTCAAACAGATCTGATGGGTGTACGACCGGGAGAGCCAGGTCGGCTGTCAAGCCGCCTCGCGAGCAAGCTTTGCTCCCACAGGTCCTGCTCAAACAGATCTGATGGGTGTGCGACCGGGAGAGCCAGGTCGGCTGTCAAGCCGCCTCGCGAGCAAGCTTTGCTCCCACAGGTCCTGCTCAAACAGACCTGATGGGTGTGCGACCGGGAGAGCCAGGTCGGCTGTCAGGCCGCCTCGCGAGCAAGCTTTGCTCCCACAGGCCCTGCTCAAACAGATCTGATGGGTGTGCGACCGGGAGAGCCAGGTCGGCTGTCAGGCCGCCTCGCGAGCAAGCTTTGCTCCCACAGGTCCTGCTCAAACAGACCTGATGGGTGTGCGACCGGGAGAGCCAGGTCGGCTGTCAGGCCGCCTCGCGAGCAAGCTTTGCTCCCACAGGCCCTGCTCAAACAGATCTGATGGGTGTACGACCGGGAGAGCCAGGCCGGCTACTAGGCCGCCTCGCGGTGGACGTTGATCTCGGCGCCCCGTTAACCACGCTGGCCGAACGCAGGCATTGTGGAGTGGGCATCCCGGCATGGATGCCGGGATAGCCGCGCTGGGCCATGGATGGCCCTTCGCGGCGGGCCCACGGAGCAATGCCTTCGTTCGGGCATGCCGAGCCTAGGCGAGGCACCAAGTGGTGGGGCAGAAGCGCTTTGGTTACTTTCGCGCTTTTCGAAAGTGACCCGCCGTAAGGGCGGAACCCTAAGTAGCCGTTACCTAACCAACTGATATACATACAAAAATACCTGCGTCCCGCAAGCCGTCATCCCAAGGCTACGGCGCCTTGCGCCATTGCCTACAACTACGCCAGAATCCGCTGGCTTGTGCGCCTTGGGCCTGGGCTCTAATGTTTGCCAGTCGCTGTCAGTTCAGCGATCGGGTTTAGCAGCTCGGCACAATATCAAGGCACGCAGGTCCGCTTTATGGCGGCTGTGCGTGGGGCACTTCGGTGCGCCGGGTTCCTTGATTCCTGGTCTGCTAACCCGCGCACAGTCGCCACCCTTTTCGTTTAGCAGCGATGTCTGGCGGCTCCATCAATCAAGGAGCGTCAACCATTGGTTTGTTGGCGAATCGGGTACTGGACAACGTCAATACACAGTCCTGACCTCGCCACGGATAGCGCTCAAATACTGAAATAGCGCCCAACAAAAAGCCCCGCTTCCTTCCAGAAGCGGGGCTTTTTGCGTATCAGGCCACTTGAGGCTGTACGCTCACCGGCTGTAGCGGCAGCAACGGTGCATGAGGATCGGCCTTGACCGACTCACGCCACGCCGCCAGCCACTCCGGATGAGCCTCGCTCCAGACCTGCTCATGCAGGCGGGACAGGGCCACCGGGTCACTTAGCAACGCCAGTCGCTCAGCGTTGCTGAGCTCGGCAGGACCAACCTTCAGGGCGTGACGAACACGTTCGACCCGCAGCCATTCAATCGGCTCGGCCTGGCCGTGACGCGAGGTGGCCAACGCACACGCCAAGGCGTTCTGTTGCGGATCGACCACCGCCCGGATGAAACCGTCGTTCAGCGCATGCCAACGGTTTTCATGGGTGTACTGGTCCGTCGACAGCAGCTCCTGGGGCGGGGCGTATTCCTCAGGGATCAGGAACAGGCTCTCATCGCGGGACTTCAAGCCCAGGCCCACGCGGCTGGAGATCACCGACACCGGGATCGACAGGATCAACGACCCGACGATCGGCACCAGCCACCAGAGGAAGCTTGGGTTCAGCCAGATCACCAGCAAGGCCCAGAAAAAGCCCAGCAAGGTTTGCGGACCGTGGCGCTTGACCGCTTCGCTCCATGGCGTGGAGTCGTCGTCACGTTTCGGCGAGTTCCAGGTCGCGGCCCAGCCCAGGAAAGCGGCGAGCACGAAACGGGTGTGGAAGATCATGCGAACCGGCGCCAGCAGCATGGAGAACAGCATCTCCAGCAACATGGACATGGTCACCTTGAACTTGCCACCGAACTCCTTCGCGCCCTTGGCCCAGATCAACACGATGCTCAGCAGCTTGGGCAGGAACAGCAGCACGATGGTGGTCGAGAACAGGGCGATGGCCTTTTCCGGATGCCATTGCGGCCACAGCGGATAAAGCTGGCGTGGCTCGAGGAAGTACTGCGGCTCCATCAGCGTGTTCACCGCCAGCAGCGCGGTGGACAGCACCAGGAAGAAGAACCACAGCGGCGCCGACAGGTAGGACATCACGCCGGTCAGGAACACCGCACGATGCACCGGGTGCATGCCCTTGACCAGGAACAGCCGGAAGTTCATCAGGTTGCCGTGGCACCAGCGACGGTCACGCTTGAGTTCGTCCAGCAGGTTCGGCGGCAGTTCTTCGTAGCTGCCCGGCAGGTCATAGGCAATCCACACGCCCCAGCCGGCACGGCGCATCAACGCAGCTTCGACGAAGTCGTGGGACAGGATGGCACCGGCGAACGCGCCTTTACCGGGCAACGGCGCCAGGGCGCAGTGCTCGATGAACGGTTTCATGCGGATGATCGCGTTGTGACCCCAATAATGGGATTCGCCCAACTGCCAGAAGTGCAGGCCGGCAGTGAACAAGGGGCCATACACCCGAGTGGCGAACTGCTGCATGCGCGCATACAGCGTGTCCATGCCCGAGGCCCGTGGCGCGGTCTGGATGATGCCGGCATCCGGCGTGGCTTCCATCAGGCGCACCAGGCTGGTCAGGCACGTACCGCTCATCACGGAGTCCGCGTCGAGTACGACCATGTACTTGTAGTCACCACCCCAACGACGGCAGAAGTCGTCGAGGTTGCCACTCTTGCGCTTCACGCGACGGCGACGACGGCGGTAGAAGATTTTGCCGAAGCCCCCGGCTTCACGGCAGACGTCCAGCCAGGCCTGTTGTTCGGCCACGCAGATGTCGGTTTCGTTACTGTCGCTGAGCACGAAAAAGTCGAAGCGATCCAGGTCGCCAGTGGCGGCCACCGACTCGAAGGTCGCGCGCAAACCGGCGAATACCCGTGCCACGTCTTCGTTGCAGATCGGCATCACCAGCGCGGTGCGGGCGTCCTTGGGAATCGGCTCGTTACCGGCGCTAGCGCCGGAGATGCGATATTTGTCGTGGCCGGTGAGCAATTCGAGAAAGCCCATCAGCGCCGTCCAGAAACCCGCCGACACCCAGCAGAACAGGATCCCGAACAGAATCAGGATGCTGGTTTGCAACGCATACGGCAGCACTTGCGTGGCCGTCTGCATCAGCGGTTGGTGCAGGACTTCGTCCAGGTCCACCAGCGACCAGCCCTGGTACGGCATGATGCCCTTCATGTACCAGCCGGCGACGATGGTCTGGCCAAGCATCAGGATCAGCAGGATGTAGCGGCGGATCGAACCCACGGTACGCCAGCGTGCATGGGGCAGCACGCGCTCATCCTTGGGCGGCTTCGGCGGGTTGGTACGACCGGTCAGGCGCCGCCAGCCGCGCACCAGGATATTGGTGCGCCACGGCTCCGGTACGACCTTGGTCCGGCGAATCGGCGGTGTCGCCTTCAAGCACACCCGGCCGCTGGAGTCGAGGGCCAGCATTTCGGCGTCCTCGAGTTCCTCGGCGGTGCTCAGCGTCAGGCGACGGCCCACCGAGGCTTGCGCCGCCTCGTTGGGTGCGTCGAATGTCGAAGAAGCCAGACGCTCATGCAATTCGCTGAATGACGAGCAGCCCGCCAGCTCGGCGCGCTGCTCGTCGGTCATCGGCAAATGGGCCAGATACTCACGCAGAGACTCTGGTTGTACGGACGTATTACTCATCGGCAGGCAACTGGTAGCTCCAGGTCTCGGTCAGGACTTGTTCAGTCTGTTCCGGTTCCTGTGGGGTTGGGGTCGGCTCGGCGGCGGCGGTGGCCGCCTTGACGGCCTTGGCTTCTTTCTGCTCGCCGGCTTGCTCGTTGGCTTTCTCTTTTTCGCTCTGCTGCTTGGCGACCTTGTCGGCCTTGGCCAGCGTGGCCACGGAATGCGCGGTGGCTGGCAGCTCGACAGGAACCAGCGGCCTGACCAGTGCGGCACGCATCTCGGTCGCTTTGCTCGGGTCCTTGATCTTCAAGCGCAACGTCAGGCGCCAGCCCTTGGTCTCAGGGTTGTAGCGCACGCTGTTCTCGACGATCTCGCCGTTGTCGCCAACACTCACCTGGCTACGCACTTCAGCGTCTTCAGGCAGCGCTTGCAGGGACGGCCCTTCGAAATCCACCAGGTAGGCGACGCTGCCGTCCGGCTGACGGATCAGGTTGGACTGCTTCACGTCACCGGTGGAACGCAGGGTCTGCTTGACCCAGGCGCTGTCTGGCGAGTGCAGGTTGGCTTCATCGAGCGTCCAATGCAGACGGTAGGCGAAGTCCAGCGGCTGGCCAGGCTCAGGCAGTTTTTCCGGGCTCCAGAACGCAACGATGTTGTCGTTGGTTTCGTCGGCGGTCGGAATCTCTACCAGATCGACAGAACCCTTGCCCCAATCGCCTTTCGGTTCGATCCAGGCGCTTGGACGTTTTTCGTAACGGTCATCCAGGTCTTCATAGTGGCTGAAGTCACGACCCCGTTGCAGCAAGCCGAAACCACGCGGGTTTTCCACCGAGAAGTTGCTCACGGCCAAGTGTTTCGGGTTGTTCAGCGGACGCCAGATCCACTCGCCGTTGCCGGCATGGATGGACAGGCCGCTGGAATCGTGGAGCTCACGACGATAATTCAGCACCTTGGACGGCTGGTTGGCGCCGAACAGGAACATGCTGGTCAACGGGGCGATACCCAGCTTGTTGACGCGATCACGCAGGAACACCCGTGATTTCACGTCGACGACGGTGTCGGTGCCCGGACGCACGGTCAGGCGATAAGCACCCGTGGCCCGTGGCGAATCCAGCAGGGCGAAGATCACCAGGTGCTTGTCGGTCGGTTTCGGACGCTGGATCCAGAACTCGCGAAAGCGCGGGAACTCCTCACCGGATGGCAACGCGGTGTCGATGGCCATGCCACGAGCGGACAAACCGTAAACCTGGCCCTTGCCGATGACGCGGAAATAACTCGCGCCCAGCATGGTCATGATTTCGTCTTGCTTGTCGGCCTTGTTGATCGGGTACAACACGCGAAAACCCGCGTAGCCCAGCTGTTCGGTGGCCTTGGGATCGAACTTTACGTCGCCGAAATCGAAACGGGTCGGGTCGTACTTGATCTCGTCGACGGTGGTCGCGGTGATTTCGTTGATCTTCACCGGCGTGTCGAAATGCATGCCCTGGTGATAGAAGGACAGCCGGAACGGGGTCTTCTGGTCGGCCCATTCAGCTTTTTCGGTGCGGAAACGAATTTTCTGATAATCGGCGAATTTCATTTCGCGGAATTCGTTCGGCAAATTGCTGCGCGGGGCTTCGAACTTCTGCCCGGCCAGTTCTTGTGCCTTCGCCGATACATCATCCAGGCTGAATGCCCACAATTGGCCCGCGCCGAACAGGCACAGCAGGGCCGAGCCCGCTACCAAGGCGCTTCTAAACCGTTTGGCAGTCATTTTTGGTGCATTACAGGGACTAACAATCACGAGCAACCCTCGCCGAAAACTGATCAAAAAACCAACGGCCAGATAAAGTATCTGCACGGTAACGGCGCTGAAAAACCGTCCCTGCCGACCACTCTTGCCAAGTTGGCGAGCATTGTTCCGACTCCGATGGGACAAAATGATTCCCCAAACGGTCCAGGACAAGTCTCTACCTAAGTCAAATGGACCAGCGAACGCTGATCCCCCGTAGCGCGCGATTATCTAGTAGCCCGCGTGACAACGCATCAGGGGCAGCAAAGTATTTATCGAGAAAACTCCCTGTTTTGCCTCGAAACAGAACCGAAAAGATGTTTCAAACGCTTTCAGACCTGTAACAGGAAGGTTACCGGGCCATCATTGACCAAATGAACCTGCATGTCGGCGCCGAATCTACCTGATGCCACAGTGCCATGCACCTGTTTCGCCTGAGTTAGCAAATAGTTGAACAACTCTTCGCCCAAGGCAGGAGGCGCGGCGGTCGAAAAGCTCGGGCGCAGACCGCTTTTGGTGTCTGCCGCCAAGGTGAACTGCGACACCAGCAACAACCCACCACCGACATCCGCCAGGGACAGGTTCATCTTGCCGTCGGCGTCGCTGAACACTCGATAGTTAAGCAGCTTGTGCAGGAGTTTGTCGGCGCTGGCCCGGCTATCCCCGGGCTCGACGGCCACCAACACCAGCAAGCCCTGATCCACGGCCCCGACGATCTCGCCTGATACTTCGACCCGTGCGCCGCGAACGCGTTGCAACAGTCCCTTCATGCTTCTTCGGGCGGCAGGTCGAGCAGGCGCCGGGCCATTTGCGCAGCGGCGCGCACCAGTGCGTCGGTGATCCCCGGCTCAGAAGCGGCGTGACCGGCGTCGCGAATGACCTGCAGTTCGCTGTTGGGCCAGTTCTGATGCAACTCCCAGGCATTGTCCAGCGGGCAGATGACGTCGTAGCGGCCATGCACGATGACGCCCGGCAAATGGGCGATCTTGCCCATGTCGCGAATCAACTGGTTAGGTTCGAGGAAGGCATTGTTGGTGAAGTAGTGGCATTCGATCCGGGCGATCGACAGCGCTCGCTGCGGCTCGGAGAAGCGATCGACCACCAGCGGGTTGGGACGCAGGGTCGCGGTGCGACCTTCCCAGGTGGACCAGGCCTTGGCCGCGTGCATCTGGGCGATCTGGTCGTTACCGGTCAGGCGCTTGTGAAAAGCGCTGAGCAGGTCGTCGCGCTCGTCCAACGGGATCGGTGCGATGTAGTCCTGCCAATAGTCGGGGAACAGGCGACTGGCGCCGGCCTGGTAGAACCACTCGATTTCCTGCGGTCGGCAGAGAAAGATCCCACGCAGGATCAGGCCGTGTACCCGCTCTGGATGAGTCTGGGAGTAGGCCAGGGCCAGGGTCGAACCCCAGGAACCGCCAAACAGCACCCATTTCTCGATGCCCAGGTGTTTGCGGATGCGCTCCAGGTCTTCGACCAGGTCCCAGGTGGTGTTGTTCTCAAGGCTGGCATGGGGGGTGGACCGACCGCAGCCGCGCTGGTCGAAGGTGACGATGCGGTACAGGTTCGGATCGAAGTAGCGGCGGCTCTGCGCATCGCAGCCAGCACCCGGGCCGCCGTGAATGAACACCACTGGCAGGCCTTCCGGGGAACCGCTTTCATCGACATAGAGCGTGTGGGTGTCATCGACAGCCAGATCGTGCCGGGCATGGGGTTTGATCTGCGGGTACAAAGTCTGCATTGCGCGCTCCGTAAGGGGTCGAGTCATCCCTGTAGGGACGTCTATTTAATCTGCCGTCCGGCATCATAAACCCGAATTACCTGAATGAGCATGTCCCCTGCGCAGTCAAAGCATGTCAGCCAGGTACGCCAGCAGCGTGCGATACATCTGATCGACCTCCGGTACCTGGCCCCGGCCGCGCAGGCAACCGTGGACCAACCCTTCGCCCATGTACAACACAGAGGCTACACCTGCGGCATTCAACCGCTCGCTATAAAGGACGCCGTCGTCGCGCAGCGGGTCCCATTGCGCCACGACGATCAACGCCGGCGGCAAGCCGTCCAGGTGCTCGGCGAGCAACGGCATGGCGCAGGGAGAGGGTGCAGCGTCGCCCAGGTACAGCGCGTGATAGCTGTCCAGGTCTTGGCTGCTCAACAGCGGCGCATCGGCACACTCACGGCGCGATGGCAGTGCTGCCGAGCCACCTAGCGCCGGATAGATCAGCACCTGGGCCCGGGGCAATACTTGCCCGGCATCGCGCAAGGCCAGGCATAACGCAGCGGCGAGATTGCCGCCGGCACTGTCACCGACCACCAGCCGCCGACGCGGGTCGATGGCAAACGGGGCATCCGTCAGGTGGCGCCACACTGCGAGGCAATCTTCGAAACCAGCCGGAAATGGATGCTCCGGGGCCAACCGATAATCCACCGCCACCACCAACGCGCCCAGCTCAGCCGCCAGTTCCATGCAGATGAAGTCATGGGAGTCCAGGTCCCCCACTACCCAACCACCGCCATGCAGATAGAGGATGCACGGCCAGCCAGCGGGTGGCGCGGCGCCCCGGGGGTGATAGGCGCGCACAGCCAC
The DNA here is from genome assembly GCF_052112205.1 of Pseudomonas sp. Lb2C2. NCBI lineage: Bacteria > Pseudomonadati > Pseudomonadota > Gammaproteobacteria > Pseudomonadales > Pseudomonadaceae > Pseudomonas > Pseudomonas sp. Lb2C2. The sequence continues at coordinate 347,199 of NZ_JAUTYW010000006.1, forward strand.
ACCGGCCAGTTCGAAATCCTCGATGGCCAGTGTTGGCGGGCATGCCGCGGTGAACGCCCGGCACATTTGGCTGTAGGCCTGGCGCGAACTGGCGAGGCTGTCGTCCGGGCTGGTGAAGCTCAGGGTTTTGTCGATGAAGGCTGACATTGCCTGGGAGAGGGGGTAGGCCATCGTGGTTTGCCGTGGATCGCTAAGGTGTAGCCCGGAAGGCTTTTGTGGCGAGGGAGCTTGCTCCCGCTGGGCTGCGAAGCAGTCCTCGCTTTTGGCGGTCGCTGCGCAACCGAGCGGGAGCAAGCTCCCTCGCCACAGGGGTTATCAGTCTCCAGAAGGTTGTGTCAATTCTTGAGACTGGCCTGCACCGCCGTTACGCCATCCTTGCCATCGAAGCTGGTCACGCCAACGAGCCATCGCTGCAAATCCTCGGGATGATCGCGCAGCCATTGCCGGGCGACGTCCTGAGGTGTCTTGCGCTCCATGATCGGCACCATCAACTGACTCTCCTGGGCGGCGGTGAAGGTGAGGTTTTCCAGCAACCGGTTCACATTCGGACAACGCTGGGCATAGTCCGGTGCGGTGACGGTGGAGACGGTCGCGGCGCCTTCGTTCGGCCCATAGACATCCTCGCTGCCGGTCAGGTAGGTGATGTTCATGTTGATGTTCATCGGGTGTGGGGTCCAGCCGACGAAGACCACGAACTCCTTGCGATTCACCGCGCGCTGCACCGCGGCCAGCATGCCCGCTTCACCGGACTCGATCAGTTTGAAGTCCTTGAGGCCGAAGTGATTGGTTTCGATCATGGTCTTGATGGTGGTGTTGGCACCGCTGCCGGGCTCGATCCCGTAGATCTTGCCACCGAGCTGATCCTTGAACCGGGCGATGTCGGCAAAGGTCTTGAGCCCTGCCGCCGCCACGTAGTCTGGAACGGCCAGGGTGGCCTGGGCGTCGGCCAGGCTCGGTTTGTCCAATACCTTCACCTGGTTGGCCGCCAGGAACGGCGCGATGTTCTTGTCCATCGCCGGCTTCCAATACCCCAGGAAGATGTCGAGGCGCTTGTCGCGGATGCCAGCGAAGATGATCTGCTGCACGGCGCTGGTCTGTTTGCTGTCGTAGCCCAACCCGGTGAGCAACACATCGGCCATGCCGCTGGTGGCGATCACGTCGGTCCAGTTGACCACGCCCATGCGCACGGTCTGGCACGACGCCGGCTCGGCGGCCATCGCCCCGGCGCTCAACAGGGTGGTACCGCAGAGGATCGACAGACAGCGTTTGAACAGTCTTTTCATCGGGAAGGTCTCGTGCGGCAGCGGATTATTGTAGGTCGGTGTCTTGGCGCACCGTGCCCAAAACATTACGCAGCGCCGAGGGGGTCAAGATGAACTGTGGCGACTCGGTTTTGCACGGTGGCGACAGTTGCTCCCGAGACTCAAGGACAAAAACAAACCTGTGGCAAGGGGGTTCTGTGGGAGCAAGGCTTGCCCGCGATGAAAACAACGCGGTCTCTCTGAAACAGCGGCGCCTGTATCGCGAGCAAGTTTTGCTCCCACAGATAACTCCCCTCACCACAGGAGTCATGGCTAGATCTTTATTTCTTGTAAGCCTGCTGCCCCCACGCCAGGAAGCCTTCCAGCAACTCCCTGAGCACCACCTGAGTCGGCGCCGCCAAATCCGCGCGGTAGTTGAACGGTTCGAACTCTTCCATGTAGGTGCTCTGGCACAGTTCCAGTTGCACCGCGTGGATGTCTTCGGCCGGGTTGCCGTAGTGCCGGGTGATGTGTCCGCCCTTGAACCGCCCGTTGAGCACGTGGGTGAATTCGCCATGGCGGGCGCAGATGGCTTCGAGCTGGCTGGCCAGGGCCGGGTCGCAACTGGCACCGTTGAACGTGCCGAGGTTGAAGTCCGGCAGCTTGCCGTCGAACAGGTGCGGGATCACCGAACGGATCGAATGGGCGTCGAACAGCAAGGCATAGCCGAACTCGGCCTTGAGCCGCGCCAGTTCCTGCTGCAGCGCCTGGTGATACGGCATCCAGACCTGTTGCAGATACGTCGCCCGCTCCTCGGCCGACGGCTCCAGCCCTTCGCGAAACAGCGGCACGCCATCGAACAGTGTCGCCGGGTACAAACCGGTGGTGGCGCCGACGTACATCGGCTTGTCATCGGAGGGGCGGTTGAGGTCGACGACGAACCGCGAGTACTCGGCGGCCAGGGTGCTGGCACCCAGCTCGGCGGCGAACTCATAGAGCCTTGGGATGTGCCAGTCAGTGTCCGGCAGGCTCTGGGCCTCGGGGATCAACCCGGCCTGTACCGCCGGGGTCAGGCGCAGGCCGGCGTGGGGCATGCTGATCAACAGCGGCACGCGCCCTTGCTTGAAATTCAGGACCTTCTCCACAACCGTTCTCCTCAATCGATTTCCACGCCGTGACGCACGACGCGTTTTTCCAGATCACCACCGAGCCAGTACGCCAGGTCGGCCGGGCGGTCGATGTGCCATGCGACAAAATCCGCGACCTTGCCCGCTTCCAGCGAACCGTGGGTATCAGCCATGCCCAAGGCCTGGGCCGCATGAATCGTCGCCCCCGCCAGGGCTTCTTCCGGGGTCATGCGGAAACAGGTGCAGGCCATGTTCAACATCAAGCGCAACGACAACGCCGGCGAGGTGCCGGGGTTGAGGTCGCTGGCCACGGCGATTTTCACACCGTGCTTGCGCAACGCATCCATGGGCGGCAGTTGGGTTTCGCGCAGGAAGTAAAACGCCCCTGGCAACAGCACCGCCACGGTGCCGGATTCGGCCATGGCCTTGGCATCGTCCTCGGTCATGAACTCCAGGTGATCGGCCGACAGCGCCTGGTAACGCGCCGCCAGGCTGGAACCGTGCAGCGACGACAATTGCTCGGCGTGCAACTTCACTGGCAGCCCCAGTTGTTGCGCCGTGACAAACACCCGCTCGACCTGCGCCGGGGAAAACGCCAGGTATTCGCAAAAGGCGTCCACCGCATCCACCAGCCCCTCGGCCGCCAGGGCCGGCAGCATCTCGCTGCAGATGTGCTCGATGTAATCGTCGGCGCGATCCTTGTATTCCGGCGGCAAGGCGTGTGCCGCCAGGCAGGTGCTGCGCACGCTGACCGGCAACTCGGCGCCGAGGCGGCGGATGACCCGCAGCATCTTGCGTTCGCTGGCCAGGTCCAGGCCGTAGCCGGATTTGATTTCCACCGTGGTCACGCCGTCGCGCATCAGGCTTCCCAGGCGTTTGGCAGCGCTGGCGAACAGCTCGTCTTCACTGGCGGCGCGGGTGGCGCGCACGGTGCTGGCGATGCCGCCACCGGCGGCGGCGATCTCGGCATAGCTGACGCCTTGCAGACGCTGCTCGAACTCACTGCTGCGGTTGCCGCCAAATACCGTGTGGGTATGGCAGTCGATCAGCCCCGGCGTGACCCAGGCGCCCTTGAGGTCGTTGACCGCCGGGTAGTCCCCCGCCGGCAACTCGGCACGCGGGCCGATCCATTGAATGTGCTCACCCTGGGTGACGATGGCGGCGTCTTCGATGATCGAGTAGACACCCTGGGCCATGGTGGCGGCGTGGCAGTTTTGCCAGAGGGTTTTCATCCCGGTTTCCTCGTCGCATTCAAAATCGAATCGCGAGCAAGCTCGCTCCCACAAGGGGCAGGGTGTACCCCAAATGAGTGTGGGAGCGAGCTTGCTCGCGATGAGGCCCTTACAGGCTCGGCAACAGCTGCGCCGTAACCAATTCGTTCAGGCACCGGCTCGCCAGCAATTCACTGGCCGCATTGATGTCCGGCGCAAAGAAGCGGTCCTTCTCATAAAACGGTACTTGCGCACGCAACAGACCCCGGGCCCGTTCCAGCTTCGTGGAGGTCTTCAAACCGCCGCGCAGGTCCAACCCCTGGCAAGCCGCAAGCCATTCCACCGCCAGAATCCCACGGGTGTTCTCGGCCATTTCCCACAGACGCTTGCCAGCGGCCGGGGCCATGGAAACGTGGTCTTCCTGGTTGGCCGAGGTCGGCAGGCTGTCCACCGAATGGGGATGGGACAACGCCTTGTTTTCACTGGCCAGGGCGGCAGCGGTGACCTGGGCGATCATGAAGCCGGAGTTCACCCCACCATTGGCGACGAGGAACGGCGGCAGTTGCGACATGTGCTTGTCCATCATCAACGAAATGCGCCGCTCGCTCAGGGAGCCGATTTCGGCAATCGCCAAGGCCATGTTGTCCGCCGCCATCGCCACCGGTTCGGCGTGGAAGTTGCCGCCGGAAATCACGTCGCCCTCGGCGGCGAACACCAGCGGGTTATCCGACACCGCGTTGGCCTCGATCACCAGCACCTCGGCGGCCTGGCGGAACTGAGTCAGGCAAGCGCCCATCACTTGCGGTTGGCAGCGCAGGGAGTACGGGTCCTGGACCTTGTCGCAGTTCTGGTGCGAATCGGAGACTTCGCTGCGCTCGCCCAGCAGATCGCGGTAGGCCGCGGCGGCGTCGATCTGGCCTTTCTGGCCACGGGCGGCATGGATGCGTGCATCGAATGGCGAACGCGAGCCGAGCACCGCTTCCACCGTGAGGCCGCCCAGGGCCAGGGCACCGGCAAACAGGTCTTCGCCTTCGAACAGGCCACGCAGGGCAAATGCGGTGGACACCTGGGTGCCGTTGAGCAGCGCCAGGCCTTCCTTGGCGGCCAGGGTCAGCGGCGCGAGGCCAGCCACTTTCAGCGCGTCGACGGCCGGCAGCCATTCGCCCTTGTAGCGGGCCTTGCCTTCGCCCAGCAGCACCAGGGACATGTGGGCCAGTGGCGCCAGGTCACCGGAAGCACCGACCGAACCCTTGAGCGGAATGTGCGGGTAGACCTCGGCATTGATCAGCGCAATCAGCGCATCGATCACCTGCCGGCGGATGCCGGAAAAACCCCGGCTCAGGCTGTTGACCTTGAGCACCATGACCAGCCGCACCAGCGCATCGCTGATCGGCTCGCCCACGCCGGCAGCATGGGACAGCACCAGAGAGCGCTGCAGGTTTTCCAGGTCTTCGCTGGCGATGCGGGTCGAGGCCAGCAGGCCGAAACCGGTGTTGATGCCGTAGGCGGTGCGGTTCTCGGCAAGGATCTGTTCAACGCAGGCAACACTGGCCTCGATCTGCGCCGACGCGCTGGCGTCGAGGCTCAAAGTCACGGGTTGCTGATAGATGTCACGCAATTGAGCCAGGCTCAATTGGCCGGGAATCAGGTTTAAGGCAGTCATGTATTGCTCCTTTTGAGAGTTTTGTTTTCATCCGCCAGTCGCTCCGGAATGTTCCGTTATCCGTCACCTTCGCTTTTTGGGCGATGCCTTGTGGGCAAGAGGTGCCTTGGCACGCTGGCGCTTTTTTGATCAATTCAAATTCGGTAATACGCTGTGCAGCACATTCGGGTCTTTGAGCAGGCCGGCGGCACTGGCGATGTCCGGCGCCAGCCAGCGATCCTGGTCATAGGCCGGGACGCGCTCGCGCAGCAGTTTCCAGGCGATGTCGGTGCCGGCGCCGAAGCGTTGGGCCTTGAGAAATTCAAAGGCCTGGGCCGCCAGCAGGTATTCGATGGCGAGGATCTGCGTGCAGTTTTCCAGCGCCCGGTGCAGCTTCAGGGCCGCGTTGGTGCCCATGCTCAAATGGTCTTCCTGCAACCCGGAGGTGACGAAATTGTCGAGCACCGCCGGTTGCGCCAGTTGCTTGTTCTCCGCGCACAGCGACGCGGCGACGTATTGCACGATCATCATCCCCGAGTTCACGCCGGGGTTGGCCACCAGGAAGGCCGGCAGGCCGCTGACGTGGGGATTGATCAAGCGGTCGAGGCGACGCTCGGCGATGGAGCCGATCTCAGCCACGGCAATCGCCAACAGATCCGCCGCCAAGGCGACCGACTGGCCGTGGGGATTGGCCTGGGACATGACCCGGAAGTTTTCCGGCCTACCCAGCAGCAGCGGATTATCGGTCACCGCGTTGAGTTCGGTTTCGATCTGTTGCCGGGCGTGGGCCAACTGGTCGCGAGCCGCACCGTGCACCTGCGGAATCGAGCGGATACTCAAGGCATCCTGGGTACGAATGCCCAGGCTCGCGGCGATGACTTCGCTGCCATCCAGCAGTGCCCGCAAGTTGACGCCGACCTTCTGCATGCCCGGGTGTGGCTTGAGGGCGATGACTTCGGCATCGAACGCGGCAATCTGGCCGCGCTGGGCTTCGAAGCTCATGGCGCCGATCACATCGGCCCATTGCAGCAGCCGCGTTGCATCGGCCAGGGCCAGGCAGCTCAGACCGGTCATGCACGGCGTGCCGTTGACCAGGCACAAACCGTCCTTGGCCCCCAGTTGCACCGCTTGCAAACCCTCTGCGGCCAGGGCCTCTTGCGCCGGGACTATTTGCCCGCGATAGCTGACCTGGCCGACACCCAGCAGTGCGATGCCAATGTGCGCCATGTGGGTCAGGTAACCCACCGAACCCTGGGACGGCACTTGCGGTGTGATGCCGCGATTGAGCAGCGCCAGCAGCGCTTCGACCACCCGGCGATGGATGCCGGACTTGCCCTGGCTGTAGTTGAGGATCGCGGCGCAGATAATCGCCCGGGTCTGCTCATCGGAAAGCGGCGCACCGACGCCACAGGCATGGCTGAGCAGGGTGTTGCGCGACAGCTGGCTGAGCTGTTCATCCTTGAGCGAAACATTGCACAAAGCCCCCAGGCCGGTGTTGACGCCATAGGCACGCTCGCCGCTTGCGACGATGCGCTGGACGATGGCCTGGGCATTGTCGATCCGCGCCCAGGTCTGGGTCGACAGCTCGAGCACAGCGCCGAAGCGCGCGACGGCGACGACCTCCTGCCAGCGCAGCGGGGCGCCGGTGATTACGATTTTTTCAGCCTGGGACATCTTCAACCTCATGAAAAATTCATTTCAGCATCACATCTGGCTTAAGGCATAGCCTCTGTGGCGAGGGAGCTTGCTCCCGCTGGACTGCGCAGCAGGCCCAAAAGAAGCGGCCGCTGCGCGCCCGAGCGGGAGCAAGCTCCCTCGCCACAAAAGCGCGCCGACCACCACAACCTCAAACCACCGCCGCCCGCCGTTGCACAAACCGATCGACATACTCATCCGCCGGCGAGTGCAGGATCTCCCGGGGCGTGCCGACCTGGATCAGCTTGCCGTCCTTGAGGATCGCAATGCGGTTGCCGATGCGCACGGCCTCGTCGAGGTCGTGGGTGATAAAGACGATGGTCTTGTGCAGGGTCTTTTGCAGTTCCAGCAACTGGTCCTGCATTTCCGCGCGGATCAGTGGGTCGAGGGCGCTGAAGGCTTCGTCCATCAGGATGATGTCGGTGTCCGCCGCCAAGGCCCGGGCCAGGCCGACGCGCTGGCGCATGCCGCCGGAGAGCTGGTGCGGGTATTTGTTCTCGTAGCCTTTCAGGCCCACGGTGTTGATCCAGTGCAGCGCTCGCTCGGCGCACACCTGCTTGCTCTCGCCGCGCACTTTCAAGCCGTAGGCAACGTTGTCCAGCACGCTCTTGTGGGGCAGCAGGCCGAAGCTCTGGAACACCATGCTGATCTTGTGCCGGCGAAATTCGCGCAGGGCGTCCATGTCCAGTTGCAGGATGTCTTCGCCGTCCACCAGGATCGCGCCGCTGGTAGGGTCGATCAGCCGGTTGAAATGGCGCACCAACGTGGACTTGCCGGAGCCGGACAGGCCCATGATCACGAAGATCTCGCCAGTGCCGATGCTCAGCGACAGGTCGTTCACGCCGACCACGCAACCGGTTTCGGCCAGCACCTGGTCCTTGGTCTTGTTCTGGCGGATCAGCTCCAGGGCTTCCTTGGAGCGATTGCCGAAAATCTTGAAGACATTCTTGACTTCGATCTTGCTGATGGCTGCGTTGCTCATTTGCTCACCTCGTGCCGAGGACGACCATAGGCCTGGGTAATGCGGTCGATGACCACGGCGAGAATCACGATCGCCAGCCCGGCTTCCAGGCCGCGTCCGACGTTGAGGGTCTGGATGCCCACCAGCACGTCTTCACCCAGGCCACGGGCGCCGATCATCGAGGCGATGACCACCATCGAAAGCGCCATCATGGTGGTCTGGTTGATCCCGGCCATGATGCTCGGCAGGGCCAGGGGCAGTTGCACGCCGAACAGCTGTTGCCAGCGGTTGGCGCCGAAGGCGTTGATGGCTTCCATCACTTCGCCGTCCACCTGGCGGATGCCAAGGTCAGTCAGGCGAATCAGTGGCGGCGCGGCGTAGATCACCGTGGCGAAAATCGCCGGGACCTTGCCCAGGCCGAACAGCATCAACACCGGAATCAGGTACACGAAGCTCGGCATGGTCTGCATGATGTCCAGCAGCGGCATCAGCACCGAACGCAGGCGATTGCTGCGCGCCGAAAGAATGCCCAGTGGAATACCGATCAACACCGAGATCAGTGTCGCCACCAGCATCAGGGCGAGGGTCTGCATCAGCTTGTCCCACAGGCCCACCGCGCCCACCAGAAACAGCAGGCCGACGATCACCGCCGTGGCGACGACCTTGCGGGTGGCGTGCCAGGCGATGCCGCCGACGATGGCCAGCATCAGCCACCAGGGCGCCATGCGCAGCAGGCCTTCAAGGTTGACGATGGCCCACAGCAGGGTGTCGGAGATGTGCCGGAACACATCGCCATAGTTGGTCACCAGGGAGTCGACCCAACCGTTGACCCAATCGGCGATGGAGAAGGTAAAGCTTTCGGGAAACATAAGAGACTCTCGATCAAGTGGATGCGGTGAACGTCCCGGCCAGCCCCACGGTTGGCCGGGAAGTATTCGACCTACAGAGCCGCGTCGATTTTCTTGGCAGCGTCTTCGCTTACCCAGGCGTGCCAGACTTCAGGATGTTCCTTCAGGAAGATCTTCGCCAGTTTCGGCGACTCGATCCGCTCCTTGGCCATGCGCCCGAGGTTCTGGTTCAGGATATCGATCGGCAGGTTGACCTTTTCCAGCACCGCCACCAGTTCCGGAGCCTCGTCGTGGAAGGTCTTGGACAGGCCGACCTTGATGCTCACGCTTTTATCCACGCCTGGTTTTTCTTCCAGTTTCACCAGGTCCACCTGGCCCATCAGCGGCGTGGGCGACCAGTAGTAGAACAGGATCGGTTCGCCACGCTTGTAGCTCGACAGCACCGCCGCATCCAGCGCCGGGCCGGTGCCTGGACGGAAGTTGGTGTAGGTTTTTTCCAGGCCATAGCTTTTCAGCATTTCGCTGTTGTCCAGCTCGCAGGTCCAGCCGGCCGGACAGTTATAGAAGCGGCCCTTGGACGGTTCTTCCGGGTCCTTGAACACGGCCGCGTACTGGCCCAGGTCAGCGATGTTCTTAAGGCCTGGTGCCTTGGCTTCGAGCTTGCGCTTGGCGTCGCCCTCAACCACGTAGCGCGGCACGTACCAGCCTTCGATGGCACCCACGACCGGGGCACCGACGCCGACTACCTTGCCGGCCTTCTCGGCCTTGTTCCAGACTTCGCTGCGGCCGACCCACTCTTCGGCGAACACCTGGATGTCGTTGCTGCTCAGGGCGTTCTCCATCGTGATGGAGTTGCCTGGCAGGCTGTCGGTCTTGCAGTCGTAGCCTTTCTCCAGCACCACTTGCAGGACGTCGGTCAGCAACATGCCACTTTCCCAATTCAGGCCGGCGAACTTCACCGGTTTACCCGACTCGCACCAACCCGCCGCTTGTGTGGCGCCGGCGCTGGCCAGCAGGCCCATGGAAAGCAATGTGGTCAGCAGGGTCTTGTTCGACTTCATTATGTGACGCTCCTAATCAGTTGGATTGGCTTACGGCAGTCAAGAGGCATCCAGCCCTGTCAACGTCCCATCAGACCGCTTGGATGCGGCCCGCCCTGCTCGGTTGTGCGTCAACCGTGTCCTGCTCGATCGGCAGGATCAATTGATCGGGTACAGCGCTGTGCCACTTCTTGGCGACGACGTAATACAGCGCCGCCGGAACCACCAGGCCGATGATCCAGGAAATGTCCACACCTCCCATGGCTGCCACCAGCGGACCGGTATAGAACTTGGTGGCGATGAACGGCAGTTGGACCAGTACGCCGAAGACATAGACGCTGATGCCGAGGGCGTTCCAACGACCGTAGCGGCCGTTCGGATCGGCCAGTGCCGGCACGTCATAGCGCTCGCGAGTGATGCAGTAGTAGTCCACCAGGTTGATCGCGCTCCAAGGTGTAAAGAACGCCAGCAAGAACAGGATGAAGGACTTGAACGCACCGAGGAACGAGTGCTGGCCGAGCAGCGCGATCAGCGTCGCAGCGCCGACGATGACCAGCACGAAGACCAGGCGCTGCAGGCGCGTTACGTTCAGGTGACCACGAAAACCGCTGATGATGGTCGCGATGCACATGAAGCTGCCGTAGGAGTTCAGCGTCGAGATGGTCACCTTGCCGAACGCGATGCTGAAATACAGCAGCGCAGCGGTGGCACCGGTGCCCCCCAGGCCCACGATGTAGGCCACTTCGTGACCGGCGAACTGCCCATTGGCCGAGGCGGCGGCAAACACGCCGAGGATCATCGCCACCTGTGCGCCGATGACGGAACCGGCGCCTGCGGCAAAAAAGGTTTTCACCGAAGAAGTCTTGCTCGGCAGGTAACGTGAATAGTCCGCCACGTAGGGGCCGAAGGCGATCTGCCAGGATGCCGCGAGCGACACCGCAAGCAGGAAACCGCTCCAGCTGAAATGGCGGATTTGCAGGAGTGCGCCAACGTCCGTCTGGCTGATCAGACGAGCGAACAGGTAAACAAAGGCAATCACACCAATAACGCTGGCGACACGGCCAATGAAGTGAATCACCCGATAGCCGAGCACCGTGACCAGCACGATGACACTGGCGAAAATGAGGATGCCGACACTGTCGCTGACGCCAAACAACTGGCCCAGCGCCTGGCCGGAAAGCACGGTTCCCGTTGCGGTGAAACCCAGGTACATCAGGCACACCAGCACGATCGGGATGGCCGCGCCATAAACGCCAAACTGCACCCGGCTGGAGATCATCTGCGGCAGGCCCAGCTTGGGCCCTTGCGCGGCATGCAACGCCATGACGCCACCGCCGAGCAGTTGGCCGATCAGCAAACCGATCAACGACCAGAACACATCACCGCCCAGCACCACCGCCAATGCGCCGGTGACAATGGCTGTGATTTGCAGGTTGGCACCCATCCAGAGGGTGAACTGGCTCAACAGCCGACCGTGTCTCTCCGCTTCCGGGATGTAGTCGATCGAACGTTTCTCGATCAACGGCTTGCTGCTTGCACGTGTGCTGGTGACAGCCATGGTTCAACCTCTGTGGATTGTTCTGCAATTCAATTGCGCCGCACTCCTGTGGGAGCGAGCTTGCTCGCGATGAGGGCGTGTCAGTAGACGGAACCGGTACTGATCCACCGCTATCGCGAGCAAGCTCGCTCCCACAGGGGGGCCCGGGTTTATTTACCGGTAATCATCGGCAGGTTCAGCCCCTGTTCCTTGGCGCAATCAATGGCGATCTGGTAACCGGCATCGGCATGACGCATCACGCCCGTGGCCGGGTCGTTGTGCAGCACGCGGGCAATGCGCTCAGCCGCTTCATCGGTACCATCGCAGACGATCACCATGCCCGAGTGCTGGGAGAAGCCCATGCCGACGCCACCACCGTGGTGCAGCGATACCCAGGTCGCGCCGCTGGCGGTGTTGAGCAAGGCGTTGAGCAACGGCCAGTCGGAGACCGCATCGGAACCGTCCTGCATGGATTCGGTTTCACGGTTGGGGCTGGCGACGGAACCGGAGTCCAGGTGGTCGCGGCCGATCACGATCGGTGCCGACAACTCGCCGCTACGGACCATCTCGTTGAAGGCCAGGCCCAGCTTGGCGCGTTGGCCCAGGCCAACCCAGCAGATACGTGCCGGCAAGCCCTGGAAGCTGATGCGCTCGCGGGCCATGTCCAGCCAGTTGTGCAGGTGGGTGTCGTCGGGGATCAGTTCCTTGACCTTGGCGTCGGTCTTGTAGATGTCCTGCGGATCACCCGACAGCGCGGCCCAGCGGAACGGGCCGATACCGCGGCAGAACAGCGGACGGATATAGGCCGGGACGAAGCCTGGGAAGTCGAAGGCATTTTCGACGCCCTCTTCCTGGGCCATCTGGCGGATGTTGTTGCCGTAGTCGAAGGTCGGCACGCCCATTTTCTGGAAGGCCAGCATGGCTTTGACGTGGACGGCCATCGATTGCTTGGCAGCCTTCACCACGGCGGCGGGTTCGGTCTTGGCACGGGCACGGTATTCGTCCCAGGTCCAGCCGGCCGGCAAGTAGCCGTTGAGTGGGTCGTGGGCGCTGGTCTGGTCGGTGACCATGTCTGGGCGCACCCCACGACGGACCATTTCCGGCAGGATCTCGGCAGCGTTCCCACACAGCGCGATGGAAATCGCCTTGCCTTCGGCGGTGTATTTCTCAATGCGCGCCAGGGCATCGTCGAGGTCCTTGGCTTGCTCGTCGACGTAGCGGGTTTTCAAGCGGAAATCGATGCTCACCTGCTGGCACTCGATGTTCAGCGAGCACGCACCGGCCAGGGTCGCGGCCAAGGGTTGCGCACCGCCCATGCCGCCCAGGCCGGCGGTCAGGACCCAACGGCCCTTGAGGTTGGAGTCGTAGTGTTGGCGACCGGCCTCGACGAAGGTTTCATAAGTGCCTTGCACGATGCCCTGGCTGCCGATGTAGATCCAGCTGCCGGCGGTCATCTGGCCGTACATGGCCAGGCCCTTGGCGTCGAGTTCGTTGAAGTGCTCCCAACTGGCCCAGTGCGGCACCAGGTTGGAGTTGGCGATCAGTACGCGAGGGGCGTTGCTGTGGGTCTTGAACACGCCCACCGGCTTGCCGGATTGCACCAGCAGGGTTTCGTCGTCATTCAGGTTGGTCAGGCTTTCGACGATCTTGTCGTAGCACTCCCAGTTGCGCGCCGCGCGGCCAATGCCACCGTAGACCACCAGTTCCTTGGGGTTCTCGGCCACTTCCGGGTCGAGGTTGTTCATCAACATGCGCAGCGGCGCTTCAGTCAGCCAGCTCTTGGCGGTCAGCGTGTTACCGCGAGGGGCACGGATTTCAACGTCACGGTATTTTTCGGGTTTGCGGGTAGCGTCGGTCACAGCAAAAACTCCTCAGCGATCAATCCAGACCAGCCCGGGCAGTGGGCAGCGATTCAGCGGACGTTGCGTTGAATATCGGTGACTCATACGCATACGTCTTTACTTGTATGTACAAGCATATGCAATCAAGCGGCCAACTTGCTGGAGGCGGTGCTCAGGAACGGTTGGGGGATTGGCTGCAAGCCTTATGATTTAAGGGCTGCCGAGCCGAATGAAATTTTTCAAGAGGGTTTTCGAGGGGGAAATCGGAGGGGCATAAAAGCGTGGTATTGCGCCACGCTGGGGCATTCGGTAACAAGTTGGTGCGCTAACAGGAAACAATGAGCGCGTTTTTTGTGGCGAGGGAGCTTGCTCCCGCTGGGGCGCGTAGCGGCCCTCTTTTTGGGACTGCTGCGCAGCCCAGCGGGAGCAAGCTCCCTCGCCACAAAAGCTCTGTCACAGGTTTTCTTAACAGGCGGTCAGTTCGATCACACAGCATTGACCGTGGGTCGAGACATCCACCAACCCGGTGTTACCGCTCAGTTGCAAACAGTCGTAGAGGCCCAAGTCCACGGCAGACTCACCGATCTTGATAGCCAGTCCAGGAGCGGCACTGAACACCAGCACCGTTCCCGCCTCACTGAAAAACCGCTGCTGGCCGCCCAACCACTGCAACCGCGCGCGGTAACGCTGCGGCGCGTAGATCAGGTTGAAGTCGCGAATCGGTCCGCCCAGCAACGTGCAATAGACATGGCTCTCGCCGCTGAAGGCAAAGGGGTCCAGCGGATGCAGAGCCCGCGTGGCCTGGCCATCGACGTTCAGCGTCATGCCGTCCCCCTGCAAGACACTGATGACCCGCTCGTAACCGGCGAAGGTGGAAAAACCGCCCGACTCACCGATATCGGCAATCGACAGGCGCCAGCCGAAACCTTCCAGGCCGGCGCCGGCATCGCGAGTGATTTCCTCAGTGCTGCCGCCGCCGTTTTTCCACGGCATGCGTGGGTAGTCTGCCGCGCGCAAAACCTTCAAATGGCTCATTTATGAAAGCGCCCTTCCAGACTGTGACGGGAGCCTGGATGGATCAGGCGTGCGGCGGTCACCGGCTGGCGTCCGGACCAGGTACGGCGGCGGATCAACAGGCACGGCTCGCCCCTTTCGATCTGCAGCAACTTGCATTCGCTCGGCTCGGCCAGGATCGCCTCGACCACATGCTCGCCTTCGGTCAGCGGCGCGACCTGGTTGAGATAGGCGTAGGGCGTTTGCACGGTGAAATCCTGCTTGAGGTAGTCCGGCGCCACCAGTGCGTTGACGAAACGGTCCTCGATTTGCACGGGGATGTCGTTCTCGAAATGCACGATCAGCGAATGGAACACCTTCTGGCCTTCGCGCATGTCCAGGGCCAGGGCCCGCTCGGAACCGGCCGCCTCTTCTTCCAGGGTGATGACCTTGCAGGAGTGGCGATGACCACGGGAGGCGATTTCGTCGGCGATGTTGTGCACTTCGAACAACGCGGACTGACTCTTGGGCTCGGCCACGAAGGTGCCGACACCCTGCATGCGCACCAACAGGCCGTCGGCGGTCATTTCCCGCAGCGCACGGTTGATGGTCATGCGACTGAAGCCCAGTTGGCTGACCAGTTCGCTTTCCGACGGCACGCGGTAATGCGGCGGCCAGTTTCCACTGTCGATCTGCTGGGTGATCATTTGTTTGACGCGGGCGTACAGGGGTGCCGGACTGTCACCCATGTTTGCGGCCAGCGGCGGTTTGGCAGGCGGAGTCGGCACGGCGGTTCCCTGTTCTGCGGATAAGGTTGCTAGCTTGCCGGAGTTTACCGGCCAGGCAAACGTCTGTATATGTATATACAAATTACGCACGATGAGGTTGAACCATGTCCGCCTTCTTTGCCGAACGCGCGCTGCTGCCTAGTGGATGGGCCCATGATGTACGTCTTGAGGTCGATGCCGAAGGCGTCCTGACCCATGTCCAGGCCGGTTCCCACGCAGACGGCGCCGAACGGCTGGGCGGTCCGCTGTTGCCGGGTATGCCGAACCTGCACTCCCACGCCTTCCAACGGGCGATGGCCGGGCTGGCGGAAGTGGTGGGCAATCCCAACGACAGTTTCTGGACATGGCGCGACTTGATGTACCGCCTCGTCGGAAAAATCAGTCCCGACCAACTCGGTATCATCGCCCGCCAGCTGTACATCGAAATGCTCAAGGCCGGCTACACCTCGGTCGCCGAATTCCATTACGTGCACCATGATATCGACGGCGCGGCCTACGCCGACCCGGCTGAGCTGGCCCTGCGCATCAGCCACGCCGCCAGCGCCGCCGGCATTGGCCTGACGCTGCTGCCGGTGCTCTACAGCCACTCCGGTTTTGGCGGCCAGGCGCCCAATGACGGGCAGCGCCGATTCATCAACAGCACCGAAAACTACTTGAAGCTTCAGTCACGCTTGCAGCCGATCCTGGCCGGGCAGCCGTCCCAGGCGCTGGGTCTGTGCTTCCACTCGCTGCGCGCCGTGACACCCGGGCAGATCCACGACGTGCTGGCCGCCAGCGACCGTGAATGCCCGGTGCACATCCACATCGCCGAACAGCAGAAGGAAGTCGACGACTGCCTGAGCTGGAGCGGCGCCCGCCCACTGCAATGGCTGTACGAAAACACCGAAGTCGACCAGCGCTGGTGCCTGGTCCACGCCACCCACGCCAACGCCCAGGAAGTCAGCCTCATGGCCAGGAGCCGGGCGATAGCCGGCCTGTGCCTGACCACCGAAGCCAACCTGGGGGACGGGATTTTCCCGGCCGTGGATTTCCTCGCCCAGGGCGGGCGCCTGGGTATCGGCTCCGACAGCCATGTGTCGTTGAGCGTGGTCGAAGAATTGCGCTGGCTGGAATATGGTCAGCGCCTGCGGGATCAACGGCGCAACCGCTTGTATCGAGCGGATCAGCCGATGGTCGGTCGCACCTTGTTCGATGCCGCGCTGGAAGGCGGCGCCCAGGCTCTGGGGCAACCGGTCGGCGCCCTTGAAATCGGCAAGCGCGCCGACTGGCTGGTGCTCGATGGCAGCGACCCCTATTTGGCCACGGCCCAGGGCGACGGGATCCTCAATCGCTGGCTGTTTGCTGGCGGCGATCGTCAGGTGCGCGATGTGATGGTCGGCGGGCAGTGGGTGGTGCGCGATGGGCGTCATGCCGGCGAAGAGCAAAGCGCCCGGGCGTTTACCCAGGTACTGCGCGAACTGCTGGGCTGAACCGATCAACCCTGTGGGAGCGAGCTTGCTCGCGATGGGGCCTTTACCTTCAACCTACAGGTTGACTGAAAGTCCGCTATCGCGAGCAAGCTCGCTCCCACATTGGCTTTCGGCTGGCAGTTAGTCCGAGGTTTTGGCCATCTGCCGATCCGACGCGCGCCAGATCAAGCGCGTGGTGTCGTAGCCCTGCTGGCGCGCGATGCTCAGCAGTTCCTCGCGCACGACGCTATTGACGGTCGGTGTACGGGACAGCAGCCACATGTAGCGACGGCTCGGGTCGCCAACGATGGCGGTCTTGTAGTCATCGCTGACGTACAGCACCCAGTATTGCCCTTTGGCCACGCCCGGCACGATCCGCGAAAACCAATTATCAAACTCGACCCAGAGCTTGTCGGTCTTGCCCGGCACCTGCGGCGTGGCGGTGCCCCTGGCTTCTTCCCACTGCCAGTCAGAAGTCAGGCAGCGATTGAGCACACCCACGTTGCCGTCTGGCTTGAGGGTGTAGTGAGCTTCCGATTGCGCGCAATTACGCTGGAAGTACATGGGCAGGCGGGCCAATTCATACCAGGTCCCTTGGTAACGCTTGAGATTGACGCTGTTGACCGTCTTGGGTGCCAGCGGATCTTCGCCAGAAGTGGCACAGCCAGCCAAAACCAGGCCAGCTAAAAGCACAAAAACTAACCGCATCATTATTTTTCTCCCGCAGGCCTCTGGCCTCGGTTTACTTCAGGCCTTGGCCGGAAAACATCAACACTTTGTCACCGGCGTACTGCACGCTGATAAAGCTTTTCTGGTCGCCCCAGGTGCAGCTGGACATGCCGAGCGCGCCTGAACAATCGGTCGGTTTCCCCAGTAACGTTTCGACTTCGGACTTGGGCATGCCAGTCGACAGTTTCGAATAGTTTTCCTGGTTGACCTTGCTGCATGCAGTCAACACGACGCACATAAACAGCAGGGCGATAGATCGCAGCGACATGGAGTAACTCCTGGAACGAAGGGAGGTGGCAGGGTGCCAACCTGATCCTTAGAAGAGAAAACCCCTATCTGGTTCCCTGACGCGCCCAGTATTTATTGGCTGTGCAGAGGTGTTTCATCGGTGAATCACCCGGTTTGTGACGCCGTCGTACCTTTCGTCGGGATGGGGCCCTTGGCGCCTGATGGGCCGGGCTTTTGCGCCGATAAAAAGTAACAGCGCAAAATCCTGCGTTATGGCAAATTGACAGCCCTTCCTGACCCGTCCCTCCGCGGTAGTGTTCTTAATGACCAGAAACATGAAATTCAGCCATAAAATCCTGCTGGCTGCCGCCCTCGTGGTAGCCATTGCATTCGCTTGTTTCATCCTGTTCAACGACTATCGTCAACGCCAGAGCCTGCACGCCAGCACCGAGACCTCCATGCAGGAACTCGGCAACCTGACCAGCCGTAA
Organism: Pseudomonas sp. Lb2C2; assembly: GCF_052112205.1. Lineage (NCBI taxonomy): Bacteria > Pseudomonadati > Pseudomonadota > Gammaproteobacteria > Pseudomonadales > Pseudomonadaceae > Pseudomonas > Pseudomonas sp. Lb2C2. The sequence continues at coordinate 365,018 of NZ_JAUTYW010000006.1, forward strand.
CATCCAGACGTGGGTCGACGGCCGTATCCAGTTGCTGCAATCGCTGGCCCAGCAGATCGCCGTGGACGGCAATGGTGCCGACAGCCTCAAGCGCGCCGTGGGCCTGCCGGCCTACACCGGCAACTTCCAGCTCAGCTATTTCGGCGGCACCGATGGTGTGATGTTCTCGGTACCGGCCGGCAATCGCGCCGCCGACTACGACCCGCGCGCCCGTGGCTGGTACAAGGCCGCCAACAGCGCACAGCAAACCATCGTCACCGAACCCTACATCGCCGCCTCGTCGGGCAAGCTGGTGATCACCGTCGCCACGCCGGTACAGCGCCAGAACCAGATGATCGGCGTAGCCGGCGCGGACATCGACCTGTCCAGCGTCAGCGCCATCATCAACTCGCTGAACTTCGGCGGCCACGGCCACGCGTTCATCGTCAGCGCCGACGGCAAGATCCTGATCCACCCCGACAGCAAGCGCGTGCTCAAGACCCTGGCCGAGGCGTACCCTAACGGCGCGCCTCAAATCAGCCCGGGCGTGAAAGAAGTCGACCTCGACGGCAAGACCCAATTCATCTCCTTCACCCACGTCAACGGCGTGCCGGGCGCCGACTGGTACGTGGCGCTGGTGCTCGACAAGGACACCGCACTGGCGATGCTCAGTGAGTTCCGCACTTCGGCGCTGATCGCCATGGTCATCGCCGTGGTGTTCATCATCGCCCTGCTCGGCATGTTGATCCGCGTGCTGATGCAACCGCTGCTGGCCATGGGCCGCGCCATGCACGACATCGCCGAAGGCGAAGGCGACCTGACCCGGCGCCTGGTCATCCACGGCCACGACGAATTCGGCGCCCTGGGCACTTCGTTCAACCGCTTTGTCGAACGCATTCATACCTCGATCCGTGAAGTGGCCTCGGCCACCGGCCAGGTCAACGAAGTTGCCCTGCGCGTGGTCAGCGCCTCCAACTCGTCGATGTACAACTCCGACCAGCAGGCTTCGCGCACCAGCAGCGTGGCCGCGGCCATCAACCAGCTCGGTGCCGCCGCCCAGGAAATCGCCCAGAACGCCGCCCTCGCCTCGCAACATTCAAGCGATGCGCGCAGCTTGGCTGAAGATGGCCAACAAGTGGTGGATAAAACCATCGCGGCCATGCAGCAGTTGTCGGCCAAGATCAGCGATTCGTGCGGCAACATCGAAACCTTGAACAGCAACACGGTGAACATCGGCCAGATTCTTGAGGTGATCACCAGCATTTCCCAGCAGACCAACCTGCTCGCCCTCAACGCCGCCATCGAAGCGGCCCGCGCCGGTGAAGCCGGCCGTGGCTTCGCCGTGGTGGCCGATGAAGTGCGCAACCTGGCTCACCGCACCCAGGACTCGGCGCAGCAAGTGCAGAAGATGATCGAAGAGCTGCAAGTTGGCGCACGGGAAGCGGTACTGACCATGACCGACAGCCAGCGCCAGAGCGAAGGCAGCGTCAGCATCGCCAACCAGGCCGGCGAACGGTTGGGCAGCGTGACCCAGCGTATCGGTGAAATCGACGGCATGAACCAGTCCGTGGCGACCGCCACCGAAGAACAGACCGCCGTGGTGGAGTCGATCAACGTCGACATCACCGAGATCAACACCCTGAACCAGGAAGGCGTGGAAAACCTGCAAGCCACCTTGCGGGCCTGTGCCGACCTTGAGCAGCAGGCGGCGCGGTTGAAGCAGTTGGTGGGAAGCTTCCGGATCTAGTCTGGAAGGGCCCCATCGCGAGCAAGCTCGCTCCCACAGTTGACCGCGTTCTGCCAGGGAAACGCGATCGACTGTGGGAGCGAGCTTGCTCGCGATAGCGGCATCAGCCGCGCGGAAAAACTCAGAACCTGGCCCCAGGCCTGTTCAAGAATTCCGCTTCCTCAACCGTGGACTGGCGCCCCAACACCGCATTGCGATGGGGGAAGCGCCCAAACCGGGCAATGATCTTCTGATGCCGCTCGGCATAATCCAGGTTGTCTTCAAACACCGCCCGCTGCGCCTCCGGCTGTTCTCGCACCAGGTCGATAAACCGTGACACGGCCTCGTTCTGCACCGCGAGGTTTTCGCAGTGTTCGAGTACGAGGTAGATGAATACCCGCTGGATCGGTTTGAGTTGCCGGTCGAAACCCGCCGCCATGCCCTGGGCCACCAGCGCTTGGGCACGCAGGTCACCGGAGAAGGCCTTGGGGGTGTCGCGAAAGATCATTCGCGGGAGTTGGTCGAGTAGCAGCACCAGGGCCAGCCAACCTTCCGGGCGTTGCGCCCAGTCGGTCAATCCGCCGGCCAGTGCCTGCTCGACCCGATCGCCGAAGCGCTCTTGCGCTTGGCGATCATGGCCTTTGCCAAACCACAACTTGCCCTTGTCAGCCGATATTTCGTCCGGTGTCTTGGCTGAACCAAACCACCAATCGAGCAACGGCTGCCAGGGCTCGGCCATGATTTATTCCTTGTGGTAGGCCGTAACGCGCGCCACTTCTTCCTTCGAGCCGAGGAACACCGCTACGCGCTGGTGCAGGCCGTCGGGCTTGATATCGAGGATGCGCTGGTGACCGTCGGTGGAAGCGCCGCCGGCCTGTTCCACCAGGAACGACATCGGGTTGGCTTCGTACATCAGGCGCAGCTTGCCCGGCTTGGACGGCTCACGGCTGTCGCGCGGGTACATGAACAGACCGCCACGGGTCAGGATGCGGTGCACATCGGCAACCATCGCGGCAACCCAGCGCATGTTGTAGTTCTTTTTCAGCGGGCCTTCTTCGCCCGCCAGCAACTCTTCGACGTAGCGTTTTACCGGGGCTTCCCAGTGACGCTGGTTGGACATGTTGATGGCAAATTCCTGGGTGGTTTCAGGAATGGTGATGTCTTCGTGGGTCAGTACGAAGCTGCCCATTTCGCGGTCCAGGGTGAAGCCCTTGACGCCGTCGCCCAGGGTCAGCACCAGCATGGTCTGAGGGCCGTAGATGGCGTAACCGGCAGCGACCTGCTCGGTGCCTGGCTGCAGGAAGGCCTTTTCATTCAAGGCTTCGTTCTGGCTCAGGTATTCGTTCGGGCAACGCAGTACCGAGAAAATGGTGCCAACCGGTGCGTTGATGTCGATGTTCGACGAACCGTCCAGTGGGTCGAACACCAGCAGGTAGGCACCCTTGGGGTATTTGCCCGGGATCTGGTAGGCATTGTCCATTTCCTCGGACGCCATGCCGGCCAGGTGACCGCCCCACTCGTTGGCTTCGAGCAGGATTTCGTTGGACAGCACGTCGAGCTTCTTCTGCACTTCGCCCTGCACGTTTTCGGTGCCCATGCTGCCCAGGACACCACCCAGCGCGCCTTTGGAGACGGCGTGGCTGATTTCCTTGCACGCACGCGCCACCACTTCGATCAAAAAGCGCAGATCGGCAGGGGTGTTGTTGCTGCGGGTCTGCTCAATCAAATAGCGACTCAAGGTAACGCGGGACATGGACGGCTCCGAAGAATAGGGGACGGAAAAACCAGCGCAGTTTAGCGCGAGTCGGGACTTAATTCCTCCTATGAGACGGGGAATGGAGGATTGAGTTCACGGGGTAGCGGTTCGCTTGGGTATTTCTGTTGATTGAGAGGACGCTATCGCGAGCGAGCTCACTCCCACAGTTGACCGAGTTGTTCCGACGAACGCGATCTATTGTGGGAGCGAGCTCGCTCGCGATGAATCACCTCAACTCTTGACCGGCGGCTTGCGCAACAGGCTGAACGCCATCGCCGCGAGGAACAGCACGCTGAGCAGCAGCACCGCCCACAAGCCGATTTTCTTCCAATTGGTATCGACCGTCGCTGGCGCGGTTGCCGTGGCCGCAGCCGGGGTCGACGTGGCCGCGCCGTTCACGGTCGCCGCACCCAGCGTCGCCAGGCGCGACGGTTTGTAATCGGGCACCAGCGTGGTCAAGGGCAAGCTGGCCGCTTTCACTGTCGCGTTGCCCAGGGCCAGGCGGTAGGGCCCTTCGCCGCGCGCCAGGAACACCACCTGGGTCGGACGCACGGCAAAGCGCAGGGTCGGGGCTTCGCTACCCAGGCCGCCGCCACGCTCGTCCACGGTCAATTTCAATTGCTGTACGGTCTGGCCAGACAGTTGCAATTGGTTTTGCAGCACATCCTGGCCGTTCTGGGTCAGGCGATAGAGCAAGCCACTGCCCAGCGGTTGCCACGGATGGCTGCTTTCACGGCGACCGGCCAGGATCACCGGCGCCAGACTGTTGGCCTGGCTCAACTCGACCTGCACCTGCTCGATGTTCAGCCCCATGGGCAACTGCCAGGTGTATTCACCGGCCTTCGCAGTGCTGCCTGCCAACGGCTGCGACCAGACCAGCGGCAACGGCAGGCTTTCGCGGCTGGCGCTTTGCAGCTGGGCCGAGGTCAGCACCGGCGCGGAGGACGGCGAATCCCACAACAACCGCAGGTAACGCGCCGGCTGCCCAGGCAGGCTCACTTCATGCTGCTCGACTCGCTCATCGGCAAAGGTCAAGCGCGCCACCTGGCCTTCGCCCCACGACTGCCAGTGCTGCAAGTCGTCACTGGCTTCGATGGTGAACCGCTGGAAACCGTCCCGCTCACTGGTCCAGTCGAGGATCAACTGCTGCAACGGTGCCTTGATCGCGCTGGCATCCAACAACCAGCCACGCAACTCCTCCTCCCCTGCTTCGAGCCGGCTGGAGGGTTGGACCTCCACCAGGGTGCCGTTGGCGTTCGATTGCACCCGCACACTGGGCGCGCGCTCGTTGTCATCGGCGGCGTTGTACAGCGGGAACCACTTCACGTCGGTGAGGGTGCGGTTTTCCCGGCTCTGGGCCGACTCACGCACCAGGGCGTAGGCCTGGGCCTGGCCGGCCGCGTTAAAGACCCGCAGATCGCTCAGGTCGGTCTGCCGCGCTTGCAACTGAACGTCCAAGGGCAACGGGAGGCGATACCACGGCCCTTCGCCACTCAAGGCCAAGGGCACCTGATGGGCGAAATCCGTCGATTGCTCCTGGGCCACGGCCGACAATGCCGCCCATAACCCCACCACGCCCAGCCCGATCCGACTCAACTTGCGACTCAAGATGACACTCCCTCACTGACAGGCATAGGCGGTTCATCCTGCGCGACCGTCTCTGGGCGCTTGGGTGGCAGCGGGGCAAAATAGCCCACTACCAGCAGCAACACGCCTACACCGATAAACGAAACAATCCGCGCCAGACCGCCACGGTTACTCAATTCGACAAAGAACAGCTTGGCCACGACCACGGCGATCAACGCCGCGCCGATCAGCCACACTTCACGACGGTGGCGCAAATGCCCGCCGATCATCAGGCCCAAGGCGATCAGGGTCCAGACAATGGACAGCCCGGCCTGCACGAACATCGATTCAAGCAGCGCATCCAGCTCGTACGGGACACCCATCCACTGGTGGGCAGTGCGCATCACCAGGGCGGTGAAGAACGCGAACAGCGACACCCCGGCGATCAACTGGGCGATGTGCCCGACGCGATTCCAACGGTTCGTCGATTGCGCCACGGCGTTGCGAGCCCACACATAGATACCGAACAAGGCGAACAGCAGGCCCAGCTCCAAGGGGTTGAGCAACGGCACATAAGGCAGCGGCTCTGAGTTGCCATCGCTGAAGGTGTTGGTCAGCCAGAACCAACCGAGCATCAACAGCGCCATGGGCGCCGCCGCGTAGACACGGTATTCCCGTGGTTGCGCCGAAACCGGCCATGGCAAGGTACGCGGCGTGGCCATCAGCACCAGGTACAGGCCCGGCAGGATCGCCCAGGCCAGCCAGCGCCAGGCGTTGTACTGCTCGGACAGCAACAGCAGGCCATAACGCAACTCCAGCATCAACACCGCCATCAGCAACCAGCAGCCCAGCACGTGGGCCGTACTGCGCGCAGAGGCCGGCAGCATCGGCGCCAGGCGTTTGAGAGAGAGGAAATGCACGGCAAATACCGCCAGCCAGGCCAGCCAGCCGAAATTCGCGGCCGGGTGATAGTGGCTGTGCCACGTTGCTACCAGCACACAGCCCGCCGCCGGGATCAACAAGGTGCACAGCAGCCCCAGCGCCGGCCATTTCAACCGCTGCGCCAAGACCGTCCATACCGCCACGCTGATCGCCGCAACCAGCAGCAGCCAGCTGCCTTGCAGGTTCGCCGGGGCAAAGCGCAATACTTCGCTGACCCACGCCAGCGCCCACCAACCGGCGCCCCAGATCAGCAGCAGCTCGGACAGGCGCTGCAAGCTCAAGGTCTCGAGTTCCTGCGCCGCGTGTGCCCGTTGCAGGCGCCATGCGCCCACCAGCGCTGCCAGCCCCAGCACCAGCGGCGTCCAGAAGCCGCTATGGGCCAGCGGTCGCAGATCCTCGGCATTGAGCGGCCCCAACAGCGCCGGCCCCGCCGTCAGGAACGCCGCACCGCCAAGCAGCTGCAGTAGCAGGCCGAAGACAAAGCTCACACGTTGCTTCAGGTACAGGCTCAGCCAGATGATCAACAGGCCGCTGGCCGCCCACACACCGCTCGCCGTTTGCCACGGCAGGACGAACAGCACCGCAAGGTTGATCAGCACCAACCCCGCCAACAACACCACCGACAAGCCGCGCAGCAACCGGACATCGTTGCGCACCATGTCGTCACGTGCCGCCAGCAACATGCCGCCAATCAACGCCAGGCCGATCAGCGAGGCGCTGAGCAAACCGCTCCAGCCCGCGCTGAACACCGCCGCCGAATCCCCCTCGGCGCCTTGCAAGCGCAACAGGAACAGCGCGCCGCCAAGTAATTGCACCGCGAATGCTGTGAACAGGAAGCTGCGCGACTGCAGGCGCAGGCCGACAAACAGCGTTGCCAATCCAGCCAGGGCCCAGGCAATGGCGGTGCCGTGGGTGAAGAAGAACAGCGGTGCCAGCAGATAGAGGAAGCTCAACCCCAGCACAGCCAGCACCGGCAGGCCTCGGCGCTCCCAATGGGCGCTGTGCTCAGGCTCAGCCTTGTGCAGTTGGTGGAAGGTGAACAGCAAGGCGCCGCCGAGCATCAATGCGCCCAGCGCTGAACCATCGAGCAAGCTGCCGTCGCCGCTGCGCAACTCGCTGACGAACGCCAGTGCCGAACCCAATTGCAGCAACAAGGCAAAAGCCCGGGCGAATGGGCGCTGCTGGCGCAGGCCCAGCCAGAAGATCCCCGCGCCTTCCACGGCCCACGCCGCTGCGGTCCAACGGGCATCGAGACCCAAAGGGATCGCCAGGCTGGCAAAAATCACCCCCAGGGCAAGGCAGGTTTCCGCCAGCAGCAGGGCGCGACCGCCCATCAATACCCGCGCCAGGCCCATGTAGATCATGCCCAGGGCCAGGGCGCTGAACGCAGCGGCGAACTCAAAATGCTGCACCAACGCAAACTGCAAGCCGAAGCCCACCAGCGGCGGGCCGAACAGCATGGTGCCGTCCACGTAATCGCCCTTGCGCGCCGACCAGTGCAACAGCGCATCGCGGCTGGCGTCTTCGGGAGCATCGCTCATTTCCAGCAACTTGCGCCGGGTGAACAGCAAGCCAATCGCCAGGTAGACAAGGAAGAACAGGATCAGGAAAGGCTCGGTGCTCCAGAGCAATTCCGGTGTATAGGAACGCATGCCCCAGGCGAAACCGATGCCGAAGGTGCCGACAAAACCGATCAGGTTGAGCAGGCGCCAGGTCTTGAACCAGGCAATCGCAAGGATGCCGGCATTGAGCAGGATGAAATAGCTGAACAGCGCGACGTGGTTGCCACTGCCGGTGGAGGTCAGGATCGGCGCGGCAAACCCGCCCAGCGCTGCAGCCGCAGCCAGGCCCAGGGCGTTCTGGGTAATCGCCAGGATTGCCGAGAACACCGTCACCGCCACCAGCAAGCCCAGGGCCGCCTTGGAATCGAGCAACGGATGCAGGCGCATGGCCGCGAACACCGTCAGGTACAGCACCGCGATCCCGGTGCCCTGGAGCATAAGCGCATAGTTGCTGTTGCGTTGGCGCAACCACCAGCCCAGGCCCAACAGGCCCAACGCGCTGGCCGCGACGCCGGCGTAACGCAACTCGATCGGCACCACCATGCCTTCGGTGGCGTAGCGCAGCAAAAACGCCAGGCCGAGGAACAACAGCACCACACCGACCCGCAGCACCGTGTTGCCACCGAACAGCCAGTTGCGCGCGCCAATCACGGCGCGGTCGAATAGATTCGGGCCACGGGGGGCCGCAGGTTTCGAAACCCTCGGCTCCAGGGGCAACGGCGCGAAGTCGCGGTCGGCACGCCGACTGGACGTGGTTGGCGCGGTTTTCCAAACGTCATCGGGCAACGGTTGGCTGGCTTGGGTGGCCATCGTGGGAACGGGCTCGAGATCTGGCGGCAACTCCCAGACCAGCTCTGGCTCGGTGCGCGCTTCGGGCTTCGCGGCCTGGGGCACGACTACCTCGGGCGCTGGCGCAGGCTCACTCGATGCGGCAACGGCCCCGCGCTCGAACACTGCCAGCCGTGCCTCCAACGTGAGCAAGCTCTGCTGGGCCTCTTGCAACAAGATCTGTTGCTTGGCCGCCTGGATACCCAGGCGCCCCAATCGAAACGACTGACCGATGCCAAGCCCCGCCAGCGCGCCTATCAGCGCATCGGCGAACGACTCGTCCACCACCCAGCCGAGTGCCAGGCCCAACAGCGTCAAGATCCATTGCATGGTCGATATCCCTAAGCGGCCCGTTGCGGGCGTAACCGGGGTGATGCGGTGCCTGGATCAGTCTAGTGGAAACCCCCAAACCCTGTGGGAGCGAGCTGTGTGGGAGCAAAGCTTGCTCGCGATCCAGGCGCTGCGGTCCTCAAGAGACCGCGGCGTTTTCATCGCGGGCAAGCCTTGCTCCCACACAGCTCGCTCCCACATTGGATTGTTGGCACTTCCAGTGCTGAGCCCGGCCACACCCCAGCCCGGCGAAACTGGCGCCTAGTATATCGACGAAGCCCAACCGCCGTTGGGCTTCGCTCACATTTCTTACAGCAAATGCTACTCCAGGGCTTTCCAGATGTCGGTCGCGTACTCACGGATGGTCCGGTCCGAAGAGAACCAGCCCATGCGCGCGGTGTTGAGCACCGCCGAACGCCACCATTGCTTGGAGTCGTGCCAACGCTCTTCGACCTTGGCCTGGGCGTTCCAGTACGAGTCGAAGTCGGCGCAGACCAGGAAGCGATCGTAATCGACCAACGAGTCCACGAGCCCGGCGTAGCGCATCGGATCATCCGGCGAGAACACCCCGCCGCGAATCGCCTGCAACACATCGTTGAGCCGATGGGACGCGGCGATATCCGGCGCGGCGCTGAACTCACCGTTTTGCTTGCGGGCCTCCACCTGCTCGGCAGTCAGGCCGAAGATGAACATGTGCTCACCGCCGACGCGCTCATGCATCTCCACGTTGGCGCCGTCCATGGTGCCGATGGTCAGTGCGCCGTTGAGGCCGAACTTCATGTTGCTGGTGCCCGACGCTTCGAAACCGGCCGTGGAGATCTGCTCCGACAGGTCCGCCGCCGGAATGATGCTTTCGGCCAGGCTGACGTTGTAGTTGGGCAGGAACACCACTTTGAGCAGGCCTCGCACGGTCGGGTCGTTGTTCACCACCCGGGCGATGTCGTTGGTCAATTTGATGATCAGCTTGGCCTGGTGATAACTGGCGGCGGCCTTGCCGGCGAAGATCTTCACCCGCGGTACCCAGTCCACTTCCGGCTCGGCGCGGATCGCCTGGTACAGCGCCACGGTGTGCATCAGGTTGAGCAACTGGCGCTTGTACTCATGGATCCGCTTGACCTGCACGTCGAACATCGCCGCCGGGTTCACGGCGATGCCCAGGCGTTCGTGGATCAGATAAGCCAGGGCCTTCTTGCTGTGCAAGCGCTGCTCGGCGAACAGCTTGCGAAACGCGGGCTTGTCGGCAAACGGCTCCAGTTCGATCAGGCGCTCCTCGGGGTTGTCGAGCACGCTCGGGCCGAGGGCATCGACCATCATCGAGGTCAATTCGGCGTTGGCCTGGAACAACCAGCGGCGGAAGGTAATGCCGTTGGTCTTGTTGTTGATCCGATCCGGATAGAGTTTGTGCAGCTCGGAAAACACCGTGCTACGCATCAGCTGGGTATGCAACCCGGACACGCCATTGACGCTGTGGGAACCGAGGAATGCCAGGTTGCCCATGCGCACCCGGCGACCGTTGTCCTCTTCGATCAGCGAAACCGAACGCAGCACATCAAAGTCGTGCACGCCCTTGGCTCGCAGCGAATCGATGTGCTGGGCGTTGATCAGGTAGATGATCTGCATGTGCCGGGGCAACATGCGCTCCATCAGCCCCACCGGCCAGGTTTCCAAGGCTTCGGGCAACAACGTGTGGTTGGTGTAGGACAGCGTGTCCTGGGTGATCTGCCAGGCCGCGTCCCAAGCCACGTCGTAGACATCCACCAGTTGCCGCATCAGCTCGGCCACGGCAATGGACGGGTGAGTGTCGTTGAGCTGGATCGCGGCGTGATCGCCCAGGGTCAGCACTGAGGTGTGCATGTTGCGATGACGACGCAGCAGGTCTTGCAGCGAGGCGGCCACGAAGAAATATTCCTGGCGCAGACGCAGTTCCTGGCCGGCCTCAGTGCTGTCGGCCGGATACAGCACGCGGGAAATACTTTCGGCCCGGGCCACTTCGGCTACCGCGCCCAGGTGGTCGCCGGCGTTGAAGCGCTCCAGGTGCAGGTCTTCCACGGCGCGGGCACGCCACAGGCGCAGGGTGTTGACGCTGGCACCGCGCCAGCCCACCACGGGTGTGTCATAGGCGATGGCCCGCACGGTTTCGGCCGGGGACCAGACCTGGCGGGTCTTGCCGGCATCATCAGTGACGGTCTCGACACTGCCGCCAAAGCCGATCGGGTAGACCACTTCCGGCCGCTCGAACTCCCACGGGTTGCCGAAATCCAGCCAGTGTTCGGTCTGCTCCTGCTGCCAGCCATCGACGATCGCCTGGCGGAACAGGCCGTGTTCATAACGGATGCCGTAGCCATGGCCGGCAATGCCCAGTGTGGACATGCTTTCCATGAAACATGCGGCCAAGCGGCCAAGACCGCCGTTACCCAGCGCCGCATCCGGCTCGAGCAGACGGATGCGCTCCAGGTCCACACCCAGCTCGGTCAGGGCTTCGCGGGCGGTATCCAGCAGGCCGAGGTTGCTCAGGCTGTCGTAGAGCAAGCGACCGATGAGGAATTCCAGGGAGAGGTAATAGACGCGCTTCTGGCCCTTGCGGTAGATCTGTCGCGTGTGGTCCATCCAGTGATCGACCATGTGGTCGCGGGCGGCGAGGGCGATGGCTTCGAACCAGTCGTGATCAAACGCATGATCCGGGTCCTTGCCGACGGCATAAGTGAGTTTGGTCAACACGGCGTCGCGAAATGCGGCAACTTCGGCTTCGCGAACAAGTGGTTCTTGAGTCATTGATAAGACCTCGAACGAGCATGGAATTGTCTGAGCCTAGACGGTCTGACAGACGGTACAGGCTCTTGGTTCGGTGGATTTCCCGAGTGTCGGAGAATCGTCGCCATGGAATTGCCGGATGGTCGAATGAATGCAGGGGCCGTGCCGATCCGGGCGGGTTTGGCCGGGATGAAAAAAAACTGGCGGATGGTCGTTCAAAATTTCACCAGTCCCGGTATGATCGCGCGCCCTGATGCATGCTGGTAAACCGTGATGATGAAGCCCAACCTGATCGCCGCCGCGGAGATCGACCGACTCGATACCTGGGCCAAGTACTCCGCCCCGATGTGCGGTTCCTGCGTGTCGAGCTGCTGCACGCTGCCGGTGGAGGTCAAGATCAAGGACCTGATCCGCATTGGCATCGTCGATGAGTTCGAACTGGGCGACCCGCCGAAGAACATCGCCAAGCGCCTGCAAAAGGAAGGGATCGTCGAGCGCTACAACCAGAAGTCGGAAATCTTCACGCTCCAGCGCATGAGCAACAACGATTGCCTTTATCTGGACCGCAAAAGCCGGTTGTGCACCATTTACGAGAAACGTCCAGACACCTGCCGCAACCATCCGCGGGTCGGGCCACGTCCGGGCTATTGCGCCTACAAGCCCAAGGAAGTGGAGCGCGAGCGGAATCCGCGGACGCTGGACAAATTCTGATCGACTGCTAGTTTCTGCGGCGTTTTGCAGATCGCTTTCGCGAGCAAGCCCGCTCCCACAATGGATCTACGGCGGATACAAAATCTGTGTCCACTGAAGATCCACTGTGGGAGCGGGCTTGCTCGCGAAGGGGCCCTATCAGACACCCAATAATTTCCAGGCATAAAAAAACGCCCCCGATCTCACGACCGGGGGCGTTTTTTTAGCTGTTAACTAAGTCGAAACTCAGTTGCCGCTTTTCTTGGCAGCGCGGGTACGCTCGCTTTCGCCCAGGATCTTCTTGCGAAGACGGATGGACTTAGGAGTGACTTCACACAGCTCGTCTTCCTGCACGAACTCCAGAGCCTGCTCCAGGGTGAACTTGACCGGCGGAACCAGAGCGATGGTTTCGTCTTTGCCCGAAGCACGCATGTTGTCGAGCTTCTTGCCTTTGGTTGGGTTCACGCCCAGGTCGTTGTCGCGGCTGTTCAGGCCGACGATTTGACCTTCGTAGATATCCTGGCCGTGCTCGACGAACAGCTTGCCGCGCGCTTGCAGGGTTTCCAGCGAGTAGGTCAGTGCCTTGCCGGTCGCAACCGATACCAGGACGCCGTTCTGACGGCCGGACATGTCGCCGGACTTCATCACGTCGTAACGATCAAAGATCGAAGTCAGGATACCGCCACCGGAGGTCAGGGTCAGGAACTCGTTACGGAAACCGATCAGGCCACGAGCCGGGATGTTGTACTCAAGGCGCACACGGCCCTTGCCATCCGGAACCATGTTGGTCAGGTCGCCTTTACGCAGGCCCATTTGCTCCATGATCGCGCCCTGGGATTCTTCCGGCAGGTCGATGGTCACGTTTTCGTACGGTTCGTGCTTGACGCCATCAACCATGCGGATGATCACTTCAGGACGGCCCACACCCATTTCGAAGCCTTCGCGACGCATGGTTTCGATCAGTACCGAGAGGTGCAGCTCACCACGGCCGGAGACCTTGAACTTGTCGGCCGAGTCGCCTTCTTCAACGCGCAGTGCCACGTTGTAGAGCAGCTCTTTGTCCAGGCGTTCCTTGATGTTACGGCTGGTCACGAACTTGCCTTCTTTACCGCAGAATGGCGAGTCGTTGACCTGGAAGGTCATGGAAACGGTTGGCTCGTCGACGGTCAACGGCTTCATCGCTTCGACGTTCAGTGGGTCGCACAGGGTGTCGGAGATGAACAGTTGCTCGAAGCCGCTGATGCAGACGATGTCGCCGGCCGCTGCTTCTTCAACGTCGATGCGGTGCAGGCCGTGGTGACCCATCAGCTTGAGGATACGACCGTTGCGCTTCTTGCCGTCGGCGTCGATGGCAACCACCGGGGTGTTCGGCTTGATGCGACCACGGGCGATACGGCCAACACCGATAACACCCAGGAAGCTGTTGTAGTCCAGTGCCGAGATCTGCATCTGGAACGGACCGTCACGGTCGACTTTCGGCGCTGGTACGTCGTCGACGATCGACTGGTACAGCGGGGTCATGTCTTCAGCCATGGCGGTGTGGTCCAGACCGGCAATACCGTTCAGGGCCGAGGCGTAGACGACTTTGAAGTCCAGCTGTTCTTCGGTGGCACCCAGGTTGTCGAACAGGTCGAAGATCTGGTCCAGAACCCAGTCCGGACGCGCGCCTGGACGGTCAACCTTGTTGATCACCACGATCGGACGCAGGCCGGCTTCGAAAGCCTTCTTGGTCACGAAACGGGTTTGCGGCATAGGGCCGTCTTGAGCGTCAACCAGCAGCAGCACGGAGTCGACCATCGACATCACGCGCTCTACTTCACCACCGAAGTCGGCGTGGCCCGGGGTGTCCACGATGTTGATGTGGTAGCCATTCCAGTTGATGGCGGTGTTTTTCGCCAGGATGGTAATACCGCGCTCTTTTTCCTGGTCGTTGGAGTCCATCACGCGCTCGTCGTTGAGCTCGTTGCGCTCCAGGGTGCCGGATTGACGCAAGAGTTTGTCTACCAGGGTGGTCTTACCATGGTCAACGTGAGCAATGATGGCGATGTTGCGTAGATTTTCGATCACTTGTGTATCTCGATCAGAGGATTCGGTGTGCTGACAGGTCGTGGCAGCGATTTACGTTGAGTCCGACAAAGCCGTTACAGCCTGTCGGCGGCGTCGGGGGGCCGGTGACGCAGGCCACAGGCAAACAGCCCCGGGCACTTAGCTCGGTCGATAAACGCGCACATTGGCATGCCCCTCACTGAGCAAATGGTGGGCATGCAGGCGACTCATCACGCCTTTGTCGCAATACAGCAGGTACTGGCGAGTAGGGTCCAGTTCCTTGAAACGCGCGTTCACTGCATAGAACGGCATCGTTTTTACCTCGATGCCGGCGATACTCAGCGGGTCGTCTTCAGCGTCGTCCGGGTGACGGATGTCGATGATGATCTGACCGGCCAGCGCTTCGCCGACTTCTTCAATCTGAATGTCCTGGCCCAACTCATCGATGACTCGATCGATTGGCACCAGCCTGGCGTTTTCGAGCGCACGCTCGAGCACCGCCATGTCGAATTCTTTCTCTTCGTGCTCCACCCGCCCGCGCTTGGCCGCCGTCTTCGGGTTGACCGAGATGACGCCGCAGTACTCCGGCATGTGCCGGGCAAACTCGGCGGTGCCGATTTCATTGGCCTGGTCGATGATGTCCTGCTTGTGGCTGGCAATCAGCGGCCGCAAGACCAGCTTCTCGGTCACGCAGTCGATCACCGACAGGTTCGGCAACGTCTGGCTCGACACCTGGGAGATCGCCTCGCCGGTCACCAGCGCATCGATTTGCAGGCGGTCGGCAATTCGTGAAGCGGCGCGCAACATCATACGCTTCAAAATGACGCCCATATGACTGTTATCGACTTTGCCGAGAATCTCGCCCAGGACTTCTTCGAACGGCACACTCACAAATAACACGCGTTGGGAGCTGCCGTACTTCTTCCAGATGAAGTGCGCCACTTCCATCACGCCCAGTTCATGGGCGCGTCCGCCGAGGTTGAAGAAGCAGAAATGGCTCATCAACCCGCGACGCATGATCTGGTAGGCGGCCACCGTGGAGTCGAAACCGCCGGACATCAGCACCAGGGTCTGCTCCAGCGAACCCAGCGGATAACCGCCAATGCTGTTGTGCTGGCTGTGGATCACGAACAGCCGCTGGTCGCGAATTTCGATGCGCACTTCGATCTGCGGGTCTTTCAGCGAAATACCGGCCGCGCCGCACTGTCGGCGCAACTGGCTGCCGACGTACTTTTCCACATCCATCGAACTGAACGGGTGCTTGCCGGCACGCTTGCAGCGCACCGAGAAAATCTTGCCGGCCAGGGCATCACCATAATGGAGCATGCACTTGGCGAGGATGTCGTCGAAATCCCCCAGCGGGTATTCATCGACTTGCAGGAAATGCGCGATGCCCGGCATGCAGCTCAGGCGCTCGGTCATTTCCTTCAGGACCTTGGGTTCGCTGACACGGGTTTCCAGCTCGAGGTTGTCCCACACGCCATTCACCACCACGGCCGGGTCCAGGTCTCGGAGCACGGCACGGATGTTCTTGGCCAACTGGCGGATGAAACGCATCCGTACCGGGCGGCTCTTGATGGTGATCTCGGGGAAGACTTTTACGATTAGTTTCATGAAAACAGCGCGCGAACGGCCAGCCGAAAAAGGGGGGCGCGGATTATAGCGGAAATTGCTCAAGGTTTAACCAGTTTATGTGCAGATGGTTTTGCATGCACCAAAACAGGTCATTATCGATTGGCGGCGCCACATTGCAGTGCGTTATTGTCTGACAATCTTTGATTTACGCCTTTAAAAGCGTGGATTTGGTGCAAAAAACCCATGCTGGGGCACTGGCATGCAATTTGCTCCCTTGTGAGGCAGGTTGCCATGGCAGAGTATTCGCGCCGGCATCACCCATATCTAAGGGCACTCCACTACCCGCCCGAAGCCACCCGGAGGACATATGTCGAAGTCGGTTCAACTCATCAAAGATCATGACGTCAAGTGGATTGATCTGCGCTTCACTGACACCAAAGGTACTCAACATCACGTGACCATGCCGGCCCGTGATGCGCTGGACGACGAATTCTTTGAAATCGGGAAAATGTTCGACGGTTCCTCCATCTCCGGCTGGAAAGGCATCGAAGCCTCTGACATGATCCTGATGCCGGACGACGAAACTGCCGTCCTGGACCCGTTCACCGAAGAGCCGACCCTGATCCTGGTCTGCGACATCATCGAACCTTCGACCATGCAAGGCTATGACCGCGACCCACGCGCCATCGCCCACCGCGCCGAGGAATACCTGAAGTCCACCGGTATCGGCGACACCGCTTTCTTCGGTCCTGAGCCTGAGTTCTTCATCTTCGACTCGGTCAAATTCAAGTCCGACATCTCCGGCTCCATGTTCAAGATCTTCTCCGAACAGGGTTCGTGGATGTCCGACCAGGACGTGGAAGGCGGCAACAAAGGCCACCGTCCAGGCATCAAAGGCGGTTACTTCCCGGTTCCACCGTTCGACTTCGACCACGAAATCCGTACCTCCATGTGCAACGCACTGGAAGAAATGGGCCAGACCGTGGAAGTTCACCACCACGAAGTGGCAACTGCCGGCCAGAACGAAATCGGCGTGAAATTCAACACGCTGGTGAAGAAGGCTGACGAAGTCCAGACCCTGAAGTACTGCGTACACAACGTTGCTGACGCCTACGGTCGCACCGCGACCTTCATGCCGAAGCCTCTGTACGGCGACAACGGTTCGGGCATGCACGTTCACATGTCGATCTCCAAGGACGGCAAGAACACCTTCGCAGGCGAAGGTTATGCCGGCCTGTCGGACACCGCCCTGTACTTCATCGGCGGTATCATCAAGCACGGTAAGGCCCTGAACGGCTTCACCAACCCGTCGACCAACTCCTACAAGCGCCTGGTACCTGGCTTCGAAGCCCCGGTCATGCTGGCCTACTCGGCTCGCAACCGTTCCGCCTCGATCCGTATTCCTTACGTGAACAGCCCTAAAGCCCGCCGTATCGAAGCACGCTTCCCGGATCCGGCTGCCAACCCGTACCTGGCCTTCGCTGCACTGATGATGGCCGGTCTGGACGGTATCCAGAACAAGATCCACCCTGGCGACGCCGCTGACAAAAACCTGTATGACCTGCCGCCTGAAGAGGCCAAGGAAATTCCACAGGTGTGTGGCAGCTTGAAAGAAGCCCTGGAAGAGCTGGACAAGGGCCGCGCCTTCCTGACCAAGGGTGGCGTATTCAGCGATGACTTCATCGACGCTTACATCGCACTGAAAAGCGAAGAAGAAATCAAGGTTCGCACCTTCGTACACCCACTGGAATATGAGCTGTACTACAGCTGCTAATCCAGTAAGCGCCGCCACGCACGGCGTGCAATAAAGAAAGGCCTCCTTCGGGAGGCCTTTTTTATGGGCGCCAGTTACGTGCATGATGCCCCGTCGCCCCCCCCCCATAGAAGACGAGACTGTCCATGACTTTGCGCTTCAAACTCTGCCTTGCCCTGTCAGCCGCGCTGCTGGCCACCACCGCCGAAGCCGCCTCGACTCAAGCCCCCGAGGCCCTGACCCCGCTGCTTAACGCCATTGGCGAACGCCTGGCCCTGGCCGATCAAGTGGCCCTGAGCAAATGGGACAGCCATAAACCGGTAGAAGACCGTCAGCGCGAGCGTGAAGTCATTGCCGCGGCTGTCACCCAGGCGCCGGCCTACAAGCTGAGTGGCGAAACCGTGGAAGCGTTTTTCTCCGCCCAGATAGAAGCCAACAAAATGGTGCAGTACATCAACTTGTCCGACTGGGCCCAGGAAGGCAAGGCCCCGGACCTCCCGCGCCCGGACCTGGTGGGACAGATCCGCCCGCAACTCGACCGGTTGCAAAAACGCCTGCTGCAACAACTGGCCGACTTCGCCCCCTACCGCACCGACCCGCAGTGCCCGCAATGGCTGGCCCGAGCCACCCACCACAACAAGCAACATCCGGTGCACCGCCTCGCCCTGATTCGAGCGACCGGAGAACTGTGTATCTCCACAAAAGCTTAAGACAGCCCCCCTTCCCCTGTGGGAGCGAGCTTGCTCGCGATGAGGCCGGCACAGCCAATATCTCAGTGACTGACATACCGCTATCGCGAGCAAGCTCGCTCCCACAGGGTTTGGGTGCAACAACTTGGGTCAATCACCCTCCCTGACCTATGCTGCAATCCATCACTTTTCGTTTTCGGTCGATTTTCCATGGGTCGCGGTTTTTCAATCATCCTGTTGTTGCTGCTGGCACTGCCCGCCGCCGCGCAGATCTACAAGTACACCGACGCCGACGGCAACACCGCCTACAGCAACCAGCCGCCCCAAGGCGTACCAGCCCAGACGGTGGAGTTGCCGCCGCTCAACAGTATCGAACGCCAATCCCCGGCCAGCCCGGACACACCGCCGGCCCCCGCCAACAGCGACGAGCCGCGCAATGCCTACGAGGTACTGGAACTGACGGACATCCCCACCGAAGAAGCCCTGCGCGCCAACAACGGCACCTTCACCGTTGGCGTGCGGGCGCAACCGCGCCTGCAGAGCCCTCACCTGTTCCGGCTGCTGCTGGACGGCCAACCCTACGGCCAGCCGACCAACGTACCGCGCCTGCAATTGGTGAACATCGATCGTGGCGAGCACAGCCTGGCGGTTCAAGTCATAGACGGGGACACCCTCGTGCAACAAAGCGAAACCGTCACGTTCACCGTGCAACGGGTGCACCAGCCATGATCCGCTGGCTGCTCGCGCTTAGCCTGGCGCTGGCGGCGCTGCCTGGGGTGGCGCAGGTCTACACCTACATCGATGCCCAGGGTAATCGCGTTTTCACCGATCAGCCGCGCCCCGGTAATGCGAAGAAAGTCCAACTGCCACCCGGCAACCGGATGCCAACGCCCCCGGGCACAACAACGGCGCCCACCGCCGAAGCCCGGCCCGAGCCGCTGTTTCGTTACGAAATGCTCCGACTGTTGATACCCGAGCCGGACGCGACGATACGCAGCACCGCAGGCGAACTGATCGTCAGCGTCACCAGCGAACCCGGCCTGAAAACAGGCCACCGCTACCGCCTGCTGCTCGACGGCCAGCCGACGGGCGCGCCGGGGCCGAGCCCGGTATTTGCCTTGAGCAACATCGATCGAGGCACCCATCACCTGGCGGTAGAAATCCTCGATGAGCAGGACCGCATCGTCGAACGCACCGCCAACCAGCCCTTCCATATGCAACGCATGTCCCTGGCGCAGAAGCGCCGCATCAAGCCCTGCACCACGACCGACTACGGTCAACGCCCCGAATGCCCCCTCGCCGAAAAGCCTGAAGAAGAAAAAAGCAGCATCCTGCCGTTCTTCTAACACCACTCAGGGCCGAGCACTATATTGGTGCAATACATTGCACACTACTCAGATCCCAAACCCATTTTGGTTCGAAAGTACCCGTAAAAGCTGGCTGAATGCCACGCAACCGGGCGAAAAACACCTTTTTGAGGCTCTAAACGCTTCTTTTCGGAGCCTTGGTTTGGTTTTTGCATTTTCCTTGTAACAGCGCATTAATCGCGCGCGCAATTTGGGACCGGTCCCAAGTTGCTACGCTCCAAAAGAGGTCCTGATGACCATTAGCGACGCACTACACCGCTTGCTGCTCGACAACCTCACCACCGCAACCATCCTGCTCGACGCCGAACTTCGCCTCGAGTACATGAACCCGGCGGCGGAGATGCTCCTGGCCGTCAGTGGCCAGCGCAGCCACGGGCAGTTCATCAGCGAGCTGTTCACCGAATCCACCGAAGCGCTCAACTCCTTGCGCCAGGCGGTGGAACAGGCCCATCCGTTCACCAAGCGCGAGGCAATGCTCACCGCGCTGACCGGCCAGACCCTGACCGTGGACTACGCGGTTACGCCGATCCTGAACAACGGCGCCACCCTGCTGCTGCTGGAAGTCCACCCGCGTGATCGCCTGCTGCGCATCACCAAGGAAGAAGCGCAATTGTCCAAGCAGGAAACCAGCAAGATGCTGGTGCGCGGCCTGGCCCATGAGATCAAGAACCCCCTCGGCGGGATTCGTGGCGCGGCGCAGTTGCTCGCCCGCGAACTGCCGGAAGAAAGCCTCAAGGACTACACCAACGTCATCATTGAGGAAGCCGACCGCCTGCGCAACCTGGTGGATCGCATGCTCGGCTCGAACAAGCTGCCATCACTGGCGATGTGCAACGTGCATGAGGTGCTCGAACGCGTCAGCAGCCTGGTGGAAGCGGAAAGCCAGGGTTGCATCACGCTGGTGCGCGACTACGACCCGAGCATCCCCGATGTCCTGATCGACCGCGAGCAGATGATCCAGGCCGTGCTGAACATCGTGCGCAACGCAATGCAAGCCATCAGCAGCCAGAACGAGCTGCGCCTGGGTCGCATCAGCCTGCGCACCCGTGCCATGCGCCAGTTCACCATCGGCCACGTGCGCCATCGCCTGGTGACCAAGATCGAAATCATCGACAACGGCCCGGGCATCCCTGCCGAGCTGCAGGAAACCATCTTTTTTCCCATGGTCAGCGGCCGTCCGGACGGTACCGGGCTGGGCCTGGCCATTACCCAGAACATCATCAGTCAGCATCAGGGCTTGATCGAGTGTGAAAGCCACCCCGGCCACACCACCTTCTCGATCTTCCTGCCACTGGAACAAGGAGCCACATCGACATGAGCCGTAGTGAAACCGTGTGGATCGTCGATGACGACCGTTCTATCCGTTGGGTCCTGGAAAAAGCCTTGCAACAGGAAGGCATGACCACCCAGAGCTTCGACAGCGCCGATGGGGTGATGAGTCGCCTGGCGCGTCAGCAACCGGACGTCATCATCTCCGACATCCGCATGCCTGGCGCCAGCGGCCTGGACCTGCTGGCGCGGATTCGCGAACAGCATCCGCGGCTGCCGGTGATCATCATGACCGCCCATTCCGACCTGGACAGCGCCGTGGCGTCCTACCAGGGCGGAGCCTTCGAGTACCTGCCCAAACCGTTCGACGTCGATGAAGCGGTATCGCTGGTCAAGCGCGCCAATCAACACGCCCAGGAACAACAGGGCATGGAAGAGGTGCCGGCCCTGGCCCGTACCCCGGAAATCATCGGCGAAGCGCCGGCTATGCAGGAAGTGTTTCGCGCCATCGGGCGCCTGAGCCACTCCAACATCACCGTGCTGATCAATGGCGAGTCGGGCACCGGTAAAGAACTGGTGGCCCACGCCCTGCACCGCCACAGTCCACGGGCGGCGTCGCCGTTCATCGCGCTGAACATGGCGGCGATTCCCAAGGACCTGATGGAGTCCGAGCTGTTCGGCCACGAAAAAGGTGCATTCACCGGCGCGGCCAACCTGCGGCGCGGGCGCTTCGAGCAAGCCGACGGCGGCACGTTGTTCCTCGATGAAATCGGCGACATGCCAGCGGACACCCAGACCCGCTTGCTGCGCGTACTGGCCGATGGCGAGTTCTATCGGGTCGGCGGGCATACGCCGGTCAAGGTGGACGTGCGCATCATTGCCGCAACCCACCAGAACCTGGAAACCCTGGTTCACGCCGGCAAATTCCGTGAGGACTTGTTCCACCGCCTGAACGTGATCCGCATTCATATCCCGCGCCTGGCGGATCGTCGCGAAGACATCCCGACCCTGGCCCGGCACTTCCTCAGCCGCGCGGCCCAGGAACTGGCGGTCGAGCCCAAGCTGCTCAAGAGCGAAACCGAGGAATACCTCAAGAACCTGCCGTGGCCGGGCAACGTGCGTCAGTTGGAGAACACCTGCCGCTGGATCACGGTGATGGCTTCGGGTCGCGAAGTGCACATCAGCGACCTGCCGCCAGAGCTGTTGAGCCTGCCGCAGGATTCGGCTCCGGTGACCAACTGGGAGCAAGCCCTGCGCCAGTGGGCCGACCAGGCCCTGTCCCGTGGCCAGTCGAGCCTGCTGGACAGTGCCGTGCCCAGCTTCGAGCGGATCATGATCGAAACCGCCCTCAAGCACACCGCCGGCCGCCGCCGCGACGCCGCCGTGCTGCTGGGCTGGGGCCGCAATACCTTGACCCGCAAGATCAAGGAATTGGGGATGAAGGTTGACGGTGGGGATGATGATGACGGGGATGAGGGCTGATCGGCCTTTAACCCTTCGCTGATCTTGAAGGCCAATCGCGAGCAAGCTCGCTCCCACAATGGTTCTGCATCAGGCACAAAATTTGTGTTCACCGCAGATCCCCTGTGGGAGCGAGCTTGCTCCGGGCGGCGATCCGACGATGCTTTTTAAAGGACTGTGTGCACCGCATCAATGCACTGCGAACCGCAATTGCGCATGCACAACGAGCCAAAACCAATCGATCCAGTTCGAAAAAAACCGCACAAACAAAAGCAATAGCCCCGGAATACGGGGCTTTTCGCATCACCAGCAGTGTTTTTGTGACAAACCATTTAAAACTGGCACGCCCCCTGCAATAACCCAATCACTACCCAGTTTCGGGGACCTTGGTACAGGCAGGCCGGGGATTCCCCATTTTATACCGGGCTCATCGAGCCCACTGTTTTGGGGGCCTTGATACAGGCAGGTCAAGGTTTCCCTTCTTTACATCCAGGGCCATGCGCTTAGCGCACGCCCTCCCGTTTTGGGGACCTTGGTACAGGCAGGCCGGGGATTCCCTCTTTTATTGCTCCTGGAGACGGACCTCCAGCCGCCAGCGGTCATCGACCTCGCTGCCGGTCCACTCTCCCCGCAACGCACGCGCCGCCACCAGCGTCAGCAACAACCCCTTGTCACTCAAACGCACCCGCCAGTTCACGTCCTTGCCGTTGAGCTTGAGTTGGCCCTTCTGCGGCCGACCTTCTGCCTGGAACAGCAGCGCTACTGAGCCGTCGACGATTTCCCCATGGAGCTTGGGTTCATTGTTGAACCAGGCCACAAGCACGCCATCAGTCACCTCGACCTGCTGCAGCGCACTCGGCTCAGGCGTGGTCAAGCGACCGATCATCAATCCCACCATCAAGCCAAAGATCGCCAACGAGCCCATCACCCGAGGCATTAGCTTCGAACGTCGGTCGGTTTGCGGCGTAGAATGCCGCTCATCTTTATCTGCGGAGCCGTGCATGTTTCACGTCATCCTTTTTCAACCGGAAATTCCGCCGAATACCGGCAACGTCATCAGGTTGTGCGCCAACAGCGGCTGCCACCTGCATTTGATCGAACCGCTGGGCTTCGAGATGGACGACAAACGCCTGCGCCGTGCCGGTCTCGACTATCACGAGTATGCCACCTTGCAGCGTCATGCCGACCTTGCCAGTTGTCTGGAGAGCCTGGGGCATCCGCGCCTGTTCGCCTTTACCACCAAGGGTTCGCGGCCGTTCCATGACGCCAGCTTCGTCGCCGGTGATGCGTTCCTGTTCGGCCCGGAAAGCCGTGGCCTGCCGGCCGACGTGCTGGACGCCCTGCCCGCCGACCAGCGCCTGCGCCTGCCGATGCGCGAAGGCTGCCGCAGCCTGAACCTGTCCAATACCGTGGCAGTGGCGGTTTATGAGGCGTGGCGGCAGAACGGCTTCGCCTGAGCCCTTCCTATCCGCCAGAAACACCTGTGGGAGCGAGCCTGTGGGAGCCGAGCTTGCTCGCGATGAGGTCAACACGGTTCTACTGCAAAACCGCGTCATCGTTCATCGCGAGCAAGCTCGGCTCCCACAGGGCTCGCTCCCACAGGGTTTGTGCCGGGCTGGCAGCGCCGTTTACTGAACGGTCGCGCCGCCTTCTTGCTGCATGCGCTGCAGTTCTTGCGCATACAGGGCATCGAAGTTCACCGGGGCCAGCATCAGGGCCGGGAACGAACCGCGGGTCACCAGGCTGTCCAGGGTTTCGCGGGCGTAAGGGAACAGAATGTTCGGGCAGAATGCACCCAGGGTGTGGCTCATCGAGGCCGCATCCAGGTTCTTGATCAGGAAGATCCCGGCCTGCTGCACTTCGGCGATGAACGCCACTTCGTCACCGTTTTTTACGGTGACCGACAGGGTCAGCACCACTTCGTGGAAGTCATCTTCCAGGGCTTTCTGGCGGGTGTTCAGGTCCAGGCCTACACTCGGCTCCCACTGCTGGCGAAAGATCGCCGGGCTTTTCGGGGCTTCGAAGGACAGGTCACGTACATAAATGCGCTGCAAGGAGAATTGCGGTGCGGCTTCGTCTTCGCTGGCAGCTGTGTTCTGTTGGTCAGTCATCGCAGATCCTTCTTACTTTCAGGTTCTTTCAGTGGGAAATTCAGGCCTTGAGCAGTGCGTCGAGCTTGCCGGCGCGCTCCAGGGCGAACAGATCATCGCAACCGCCCACGTGGGTGCTGCCGATCCAGATCTGCGGCACGGACGTGCGCCCGGCCTTCTGGGTCATTTCGGCGCGCAGTTGCGGCTTGCCGTCGACCTTGATCTCTTCGAAAGCCACGCCTTTGTTCTGGAGCAGGAACTTGGCTCTGGAACAATAGGGGCAGTAATCGCTGGAATAGACAACAACGTGGGGCATTTCACTTCACCAGGGGCAGATTGTCGGCTTTCCAGCTCGCAACGCCGCCGGACAGCTTGGCAGCGGTGAAACCGGACTTCATCAGCTCGCGAGCGTGGGTGCCGGCGTGCTGGCCTTGGGCATCTACCAGGATCAGCGTCTTGGCCTTGTGTTTTTCCAGCTCGCCGATACGGGCGATCAGTTTGTCCTGGGGAATATTCACCGCCCCGACAATGTGGCCGGCGGCGTAGTCCTTGCTCGGGCGGATGTCCACCACCACGCCGGCATCCTTGTTTACCAGCGCCGTCAGCTCGGCGGTACTGAGGCTGCGGCCGCCGCCCTGCATCGTATGGGCTACCAGCAACGCCAGCAGTACGACGAAGATACCGACGAGAAGGTAGTGGTTAGTGGCAAATTCAATCAGGTGAGCAACCATCGAAGGAGGTTCCAGGGCGTTAAAATGTCGGCCAGTATACACAGCACACAAGGCCGGCCAAACCCCGCCCGGCGGTGACGCCGTCGGAACTTACCTTTAAACTGCCCGTCCCTTTTCCATCGTCTTCTTTTAACCCGCCACGAGTGGATTCCATGACTACCACGCCTAAACCTTTGGTCCTGATGATTCTCGACGGCTTCGGTCACAGTGACAGCCACGAATCCAACGCCGTGTATTCGGCCAACAAGCCTGTGCTGGACCGTTTGTGGGCCACCGTGCCCAACGGACTGATCTCCGGCAGCGGCATGGACGTCGGCCTGCCGGACGGGCAGATGGGCAACTCCGAAGTCGGCCACATGAACCTCGGCGCAGGCCGCGTGGTGTACCAGGACTTCACTCGCGTGACCAAATCGATCCGCGACGGTGAATTCTTCGAAAACCCGACCATCTGCGCCGCCGTGGATAAAGCCGTGGCCGCCGGCAAGGCCGTGCACTTCATGGGCCTGCTGTCCGACGGTGGCGTGCACAGCCACCAGGACCACCTGATCGCCATGGCCGAACTGGCCTTCAAGCGCGGCGCCGAGCAGATCTACCTGCACGCGTTCCTCGATGGCCGCGACACCCCGCCGAAAAGCGCCACGTCGTCGATCGAACTTCTGGACGCAGCGTTCCAGGCACTCGGCAAGGGGCGCATCGCCAGCCTCATTGGCCGCTACTACGCCATGGACCGTGACAACCGTTGGGACCGCGTGTCCCAGGCCTACAACCTGATCGTCGACGGCAGCGCCGAGTTCAACGCCGCCACCGCCCAGGAAGGCCTGCAAGCCGCCTACGAGCGCGGCGAAAGCGACGAATTCGTCAAGGCCACCACCATCGGTGAGCCGGTGAAGGTTGAAGACGGCGACGCCGTGGTGTTCATGAACTTCCGCGCCGACCGCGCTCGCGAACTGACCCGCGTGTTTGTCGAGGACGACTTCAAGGAGTTCGAACGCGCTCGCCAGCCGAAACTGGCCGGTTTCGTGATGCTGACCCAATACGCCGCCAGCATTCCTGCGCCATCGGCCTTCGCCGCCGGAAGCCTGGAAAACGTGCTGGGCGACTACCTGGCGAAGAACGGCAAGACCCAACTGCGCATCGCCGAGACCGAAAAGTACGCCCACGTGACGTTCTTTTTCTCCGGCGGCCGTGAAGAACCCTTCCCGGGCGAAGAACGCATCCTGATCCCCTCGCCAAAAGTCGCCACTTACGACCTGCAACCGGAGATGAGCGCGCCGGAAGTGACCGACCGCATCGTCGAGGCCATTGAAAACCAGCGTTACGACGTGATCGTGGTCAACTACGCCAACGGCGACATGGTGGGCCACAGCGGCGTGTTCGACGCGGCGGTCAAGGCCGTGGAATGCCTGGACACCTGCGTTGGCCGCATCGTCGAAGCCTTGGAAAAGGTCGGCGGCGAAGCACTGATCACAGCCGACCACGGCAACGTCGAGCAGATGTCCGATGAATCCACCGGCCAGGCCCACACCGCCCACACCACCGAGCCGGTGCCGTTCATCTATGTCGGCAAGCGCAACTTCAAGGTCCGCGACGGTGGCGTGCTGGCTGACGTGGCACCGACCATGCTGATGCTGCTGGGCATGGAGAAGCCGGCGGAGATGACCGGGACGTCGATCCTGGTCTGATTGATCCATCAATCACCGCAAACCCTGTGGGAGCAAAGCTTGCTCGCGATAGCAATCTAACCATCTACATTTTCGTTGGATGTGCTGACGTCATCGCGAGCAAGCTTTGCTCCCACGGGGGTTTGGCGGGAAATAAGTGCCCTGCACCGCTCCAGTTATCACACAGCCCCAAATGGGCGTTTTTTTTGCAGCGTGGGGCGGGCATACTAGGCCGTCCCTTTCCCTGGTGTCGCCCGCCTCTATGCTTCGCGTCCTGATAGCCCTCGCTCTGACCTGCCTGCTCCAACCGGCCTTTGCCGACGAGCGCGCGCAAACCCAACAACAGTTGGAAGCCACGCGCCAGGACATTGCCGAGCTGAAAAAGCTGCTGGGCAAGTTGCAGGAAGAGAAATCCAGCGTGCAGAAAGACCTGCGCGGCACCGAGACCGAGATGGGCAATCTGGAGAAGCAGGTCGAGGCCCTGCAAAAAGAGCTGAAGAAAAGCGAATCCGAGCTGCAGCGGCTCGATGGAGAGAAAAAAAAACTCCAGAGCGCGCGCACTGAACAGCAAAAGCTGATCGCCATCCAGGCCCGGGCCGCCTACCAGAACGGTCGCCAGGAATATCTCAAGCTGCTGCTCAACCAGCAGAACCCCGAGAAATTCGCCCGCACCCTGACTTATTACGATTACCTGAGCCAGGCACGCCTGGAACAGCTCAAGAGCTTCAACGAAACCCTGCGCCAACTGGCCAATGTCGAAAAAGACATCGAGCTGCAACAAGCCCAGTTGCTGGTGCAGAAAAGCAGCCTCGACACCCAGCGCGAAGAGCTCGAGAAGGTCCGCAAGGAACGCCAGGTGGCCCTGGCCAAGCTCAATGACGACGTGAAGGCCCGCGACAGCAAACTCAAGGCCCGCGAGCAGGACCAGGCCGAACTGGCCAATGTGTTGAAAACCATCGAAGAGACCCTGGCCCGCCAGGCCCGAGAGGCGGAAGAAGCGCGCCAGAAAGCGCTGATCGCCCAGCAGGAAGCCGAAAAAAAGCGTTTGCGTGAAGCCCAGGCCGACGCAGACGCCGGCGACGCACCGCGTAAACCGGCAAAATCCAGCCCCGGCGCACTGGTTTCCAGTGCCGGAGAAACCTTCGGCGGCGCTTTTGGTTCGGCACGAGGCAAACTTCCATGGCCGGTCAATGGTCGACTGCTTGCGCGCTTCGGTGAAACCCGCGGCGACGACACCCGCACCAAGTGGGACGGCGTGATGATCAGCGCCTCCGCCGGCAGCCAGGTACATGCCGTGCATGGCGGGCGCGTGGTCTTCGCCGACTGGTTGCGCGGTGCCGGCCTGCTGGTGATCCTGGATCACGGCAACGGTTATTTGAGCCTGTACGGCCACAACCAGACGCTGCTCAAGGCGGCGGGGGATGTGGTCAAGGCCGGCGAGTCCATCTCCACGGTCGGTAACAGTGGCGGGCAGGATACGCCAGCACTGTATTTCGCTATTCGTCAGCAGGGTCGCCCCAGTGACCCGGCCCAATGGTGTCGTGCGCAAGGATAAGCGCGCCCATCCTATTAAGGAG
Organism: Pseudomonas sp. Lb2C2; assembly: GCF_052112205.1. NCBI lineage: Bacteria > Pseudomonadati > Pseudomonadota > Gammaproteobacteria > Pseudomonadales > Pseudomonadaceae > Pseudomonas > Pseudomonas sp. Lb2C2. The sequence continues at coordinate 393,367 of NZ_JAUTYW010000006.1, forward strand.
TTCGTTCGACATGCTGCATTTGTCCCGCCTTACCTCGCTGGCCCTGACGATCGCCCTCGTGATCGCTGCGCCCCTGGCTTTCGCCGCCGAACCGGCCCCGTCGGTACCCGCCGCCACAGCCGCGACCACCAAGGCCCCGCTGCCGCTGGACGAACTGCGCACCTTTGCCGAGGTCATGGACCGGATCAAGGCCGCCTATGTCGAACCGGTGGACGACAAAGTACTGCTGGAGAACGCCATCAAAGGCATGCTCAGCAACCTTGACCCGCATTCGGCCTACCTGGGGCCGGAGGATTTTGCCGAGCTGCAGGAAAGCACCAGCGGCGAATTCGGCGGCCTGGGCATCGAGGTCGGCAGCGAAGACGGTTTCGTCAAAGTGGTTTCGCCGATCGACGACACACCCGCTTCCAAGGCCGGCATCCAGGCCGGTGACTTCATCGTCAAGATCAACGGCCAGCCGACCCGCGGCCAGAGCATGACCGAAGCCGTGGACAAGATGCGCGGCAAGATCGGCCAGAAGATCACCCTGACCCTGGTGCGCGACGGTGGCACGCCGTTCGACGTGACCCTCACGCGAGCAGTCATCCAGGTCAAGAGCGTGAAGAGCCAGTTGCTGGAATCGGGCTACGGCTACATCCGCATCACTCAGTTCCAGGTCAAGACCGGCGAAGAAGTCGCCAAGGCCCTGGCCAAGATGCGCAAGGACAACGGCAAGAAGCTCAACGGCCTGGTCCTGGACCTGCGCAACAACCCCGGTGGTGTGCTGCAATCGGCAGTGGAAGTGGTGGATCACTTCATCACCAAGGGCCTGATCGTCTACACCAAGGGGCGTATCGCCAATTCCGAACTGCGCTTCTCGGCCACCGGTAACGACCTGAGCGAAGCCGTGCCATTGGTGGTGCTGATCAACGGCGGCAGCGCCTCGGCATCGGAAATCGTCGCCGGCGCCCTGCAGGACCAGAAGCGTGGTGTGGTCATGGGCACCACCAGTTTTGGCAAGGGCTCGGTGCAGACCGTCTTGCCACTGAACAACGACCGCGCCCTGAAGATCACCACCGCGCTGTACTTCACGCCCAACGGCCGTTCCATCCAGGCCCAGGGCATCGTCCCGGACATCGAGGTGCGCAAGGCCAAGATCACCAACGAGCAGGACAGCGAATATTTCAAGGAAGCCGACCTGCAAGGTCACCTCGGCAATGGCAACGGCGGTGCCGACAAGCCGACCGGCTCAGGCGCCAAGGCCAAGCCAATGCCGCAGGATGACGACTATCAGTTGGCCCAGGCCCTGAGCCTGCTCAAAGGGTTGAACATCACGTCCGGCCGCTGAGATGGGCCTGCGTTTCACCTTCGTCCTGCTGTGTCTGCTGGCGGGGGCCGTTAACGCGGCGCCCGCCACACCCTCTTCGCCGCACAAGGCGTACCTGAGCCTGATCATCGACGACCTGGGGCAAAACCTGCCCCGGGATCGCCGGGTGCTGGCCCTCCCCGGTCCGGTCACCGCCGCGATCATGCCGGACACACCCCACGCCGCCGAATTCGCCCGCGAGGCCCATCGCGCCGGCAAACTGGTCATGCTGCACATGCCCATGGACCCGGCCACCGGGCCGTTCGCCTGGCATCCTGAGCTGCCCGTCGAAGAACTGGGCAAGCGCCTCGACGCCGCCTTCGCGGCAGTGCCCTACACCAGCGGGATCAACAACCACATGGGCAGCCGCATGACCGCCCAGCCCCAGGCCATGGCGTGGCTGATGGCGAATTTGCAGCAGCGCCACAAGTTTTTCGTCGACAGCCGCACCAGCGCCCAGACCGTCGCCGCCGCCGAGGCGCAGAAGATCGGCCTCGCCAGCGTGTCGCGGGATGTGTTCCTGGACGACGAGCGCACCGAAGCCGCCATCGCCCAGCAACTCCAGACCGCCATCGACCTGGCCCGCCGGCAGGGCTCGGCCGTGATGATTGGTCATCCCTACCCGCAGACCCTGGCCGTGCTCGAACGCGAGCTACCCAAGCTCAAGGGCCAGGGCATCGAATGGATCGACATCAAGTCGATGATCAGCCTGCGCAGCAATCGGGCGATGGTCGGGCATGGGAAAGATGGGGTTTATCGGTAGCCGCTGAGAACCATTTCAAAACCGCGTCGCCGCCATCGCGAGCAAGCTCGCTCCCACAGGGGATCTGCTGTGAACACAAATTTTGTGTCCGATTCAGAACCACTGTGGGAGCGAGCTTGCTCCGGGCGGCGATCCGACGATGAAGGCGGCACAGTCCTGCACAGCGGTCAGAGATACCGCGCCATGATCGCGTCCACTTGACCTTCCTTGCGCAATTCATCCAGGGCCTTTTGAAGCCGGGCAACCACGTCGTCAGGCACGTCTTTGTTCAAGGCCAGGTACAGCTCGGCACTGTTGAATCGCAGCACGGTCTTGAGATCGTTCACCCCTTCCTGACGCGCCAGGTAACGCCCGGCAGGGTCGCCGGTGGCCCACAGGTCGATCTGGCCGTTGACCAGTTTCCGGGCGTTGTCCTGATCGCGCAACACGACAATCGGGTTCAGCCCCTGCTTGGCCAATGTCTCGGCAATCGCGTCGCCCTTGTAGGCACCGATCTTGTATTGGCGCGCCTGCTCCAGCGAGCCGAGGGCGATCTTGCTGTCGGTCTTGGCGAGCATGATCCAATCATCCGGGCCGATCGGGCCGACCCATTTGAACAGCTTTTCACGCTCCGGCAACCGCGCCATGACAAACACGCCGTAACCAGGATTCTCCAGGGCGAGTTTGTAGATCCGTTCCCAGGGGAAACGCAGTGTCAGGCTGTAGGAGATATCGGCACGCTTGAAGATTTCGCGGACAATGTCCACGGCAATGCCATGGATGTTTTCGTCCTGGGCGAAGTTCTTGCCGTTCTTGGCCATGTTGTACGGCGGGAAGTTTTCCGTCAGTAACACCAGCGATATATCAGCGGCGCGGACGGTACCGGCGAGCAGCAGCGTGGCACCGGCAAAGGCAAGAACGAGGCGTTTGAGCATGTCGGGCTACCGCAATCCATGGTGTGCCCAAGAGTGCCTTGGGCCCGCCATGGTGTCCAGCAGTCAGCGAATGCAGATACCGCGATGCGCCATGTAGGCCTTGGCTTCCGGCACGGTGTATTCGCCAAAGTGGAAAATGCTCGCCGCCAACACCGCGCTGGCGTGGCCTTCGAGGATGCCGTCGGCCAGGTGTTGCAGGTTGCCGACGCCGCCGGAAGCGATCACCGGAATGCCCAGGGCATCGCTGATGGCGCGAGTGACGCCGAGGTCGAAGCCGTTTTTCATGCCGTCCTGGTCCATGCTGGTCAGCAGGATCTCACCGGCGCCCAGGCCTTCCATCTTCTTCGCCCACTCGACGGCGTCCAGGCCAGTGGGTTTGCGCCCGCCGTGGGTGAAGATTTCCCAGCGCGGGGTTTCGCCCGGGCCGGAGACCTTTTTCGCATCGATGGCCACGACGATGCACTGCGAGCCAAAGTGCTGGGCCGCTTCGCCGACGAATTCCGGGTTGAACACCGCCGCGGTGTTGATCGACACCTTGTCGGCCCCGGCATTGAGCAGGTTGCGGATGTCTTGCACGGTACGTACGCCACCGCCGACGGTCAGCGGGATGAACACCTGGCTGGCCATGCGCTCGACGGTATGCAATGTGGTATCGCGGCCATCGACGCTGGCCGTGATGTCGAGGAAGGTGATCTCGTCCGCACCCTGTTCGTCGTAGCGACGGGCGATTTCCACCGGGTCGCCGGCATCACGGATGTTCTCGAACTTGACACCCTTGACCACCCGGCCGTTGTCCACGTCCAGGCAAGGGATGATGCGTTTGGCCAGCGCCATGGTGAGTCCTCAGCCTTTATAGGTATCGCAGAAGGCCTGGGCCTCGGCGACGTCCAGGGTGCCTTCGTAGATCGCGCGACCGGTGATCGCACCGATGATGCCCGGCGCCTTGGCGTCGAGCAGCGCCTTGATGTCACCCAGGTTGTGGATGCCACCGGAAGCGATGACCGGGATCCTCGTCGCGGCAGCCAGGGCGGCGGTGAACGGGACATTGCAGCCCTGCATCATGCCGTCTTTGGCGATGTCGGTGTAGACGATGGCAGACACGCCGTCGGCTTCGAAACGCTTGGCCAGGTCGATCACCTGCACGGTGCTGACTTCAGCCCAGCCGTCGGTGGCGACAAAACCGTCTTTTGCGTCCAGGCCAACGATGACCTTGCCCGGGAAGGCGCGGCACGCTTCGGCAACGAACTCAGGCTCCTTCACAGCCTTGGTGCCGATGATCACGTAGCTCACGCCAGCCTTGACGTAATGTTCGATGGTTTCCAGCGAGCGAATGCCACCGCCGATCTGGATCGGCAGGTTCGGGTAGCGCTTGGCAATGGCCGTGACCACTTCGCCATTGACCGGCTGCCCTTCGAAGGCGCCGTTCAGGTCGACCAGATGCAGGCGACGGCAGCCACCCTCCACCCACTTGGCGGCCATGCTCACCGGGTCATCGGAAAACACCGTGGAGTCTTCCATGCGGCCCTGACGCAGACGTACGCAAGCGCCGTCCTTGAGATCGATAGCGGGGATAATCAGCATCTGGCAAACCTTCAAATACGAATATTCAGCTTGGCTCGAAAATCAGTTTTTCTCGAGCGCCCACAAGTCGCTTTCAATGCTTTCGAACCTTTCTTTAAGGTGCGTCTGCACATCGAAAATCGCCCTGTTGTAATAGTGCGGAGCAATTTCGCGGGTAAACAGGTCAAGAATTTCCGCCGCTTCGAACGAGCCCAGGTCCAGCTCGAAACGGTCCTCCATGAACCGCTGGATCTTGCGGTTCGCTTCACTCTCCTGCTCGGGCGTGAGGGTGAGGATCGGCGGTTTCTTGCGGGCCATTACCAGCGCCCGTCCCACGCGGCGAAGTTCTGCAACAGCTGCAGGCCATGGGTATGGCTCTTCTCGGGGTGGAACTGCACGGCGAAGCGCGAACCATCGGCCAGGGCCGCGGCGAAATCAACGCCATAGTGACCGCTGCCCACCACCTGCCGCGCATTGCCGGCGGCGATGTAGTAGCTGTGCACGAAGTAGAAGCGCGCCAGGTCCGGAATGTTGTGCCACAGCGGGTGATCCACCGTCTGCTTCACTTCGTTCCAACCCATGTGCGGGACTTTCAGGTGCTCGCCGTCTTCATGCAGGCCCTTGCCAAAAAACTTCACCTGGCCTGGGAACATGGCAATGCAATCGACACCGTCGTTCTCTTCGCTGCGTTCGAGCAAAGCTTGCATACCCACGCAGATGCCGAGGAACGGACGGTCCTGGCTGACTTCGTGCACCAGCTTGTCGAAGCCCAGGCGACGAATCTCGGCCATGCAATCACGAATCGCACCGACGCCGGGGAACACCACCCGGTCGGCTTCGCGAATCACGTCGGCATCGCTGGTGATCAGCACCTTGCCGGCGCCCACGTGCTCGAGGGCCTTGGCCACCGAGTGCAGGTTGCCCATGCCGTAGTCGATTACCGCGACCGTCTGCATTACAGGACGCCCTTGGTGGAAGGCATCTGGCCGGCCATGCGATCATCGAGCTCGACGGCCATGCGCAGGGCGCGGCCGAAAGCCTTGAACACGGTTTCGATCTGGTGGTGGGTGTTGTGCCCGCGCAGGTTGTCGATGTGCAGGGTAACGTTGGCGTGGTTGACGAAGCCCTGGAAGAATTCCTGGAACAGGTCAACGTCGAAGCCGCCGACGGTGGCACGGGTGTACGGCACGTGCATCTGCAGGCCCGGACGACCAGAGAAGTCGATGACCACGCGCGACAGCGCTTCATCGAGCGGCACATAGGCATGGCCGTAGCGACGGATGCCCTTCTTGTCGCCGATGGCTTTGGTAAAGGCCTGGCCCAAGGTGATACCGACGTCTTCCACCGTGTGGTGGTCGTCGATATGCAAGTCGCCCTTGCTGACGATGTCCAGGTCGATCAGCCCGTGACGGGCGATCTGGTCCAGCATGTGCTCAAGAAAAGGTACACCGATATCAAACCGGGCCTTTCCGGTGCCATCCAGGTTGATCGAGGCTTTGATCTGGGTTTCCAGAGTGTCGCGCTCGACAGACGCCTTACGTTCGGCCATCACCAGCTCCGCAAAATCATTGGGCGAAAAAGGCAGCCATTATAGGGGCGCGAGCGGCAAACAGAAACACGGGAGGTGATATCCCTGACGGGTTGTCTCCCGCGCTGTCGGCGATAGACATGTCCATACAAGCTTTCAAGGTCACCCAAAAACAAATGTGGGAGCGAGCTTGCTCGCGATAGCGGTGGGTCAGCCGACCATGATGTCGACTGACACACCCTCATCGCGAGCAAGCTGGCTCCCACAAGGGTTGCCCTTACCGGAGGGTCAGGGCAACGGTCTTAGCGGAACAACACCGCCGTCTTCTGCAGGGTCACCCACACACCCCACGCCAACGGAATGCCCACCACCAGCCAGGCGGCGATCGCCAGGGACTTGGTGCCCGGTGCGGCTTTCCACTCCAGCGAAGTACTGCTGTCGGCGCCTTTGTCATGGCCCAGCGCCTGTTCGGCGGCCAGTTCGGCATCGGTCATGAAGTACTTGTCGGCGACCGGACGGACCATCAGGTTGCAGAGGAAGCCCAGCACCAGCAGGCCGGCGAGGATGTACAAGGTGATGTCATAGGCCGCGGCACGTTCAACGCCGATGCTCAGTTGATATTCACGCAGGTAGTTCACCAGTACCGGACCCAGCACGCCCGCCGCCGCCCAGGCAGTCAGCAGACGACCGTGGATCGCGCCGACCATTTGCGTACCGAACAGGTCCGCCAGGTAGGCCGGCACGGTGGCGAAACCGCCGCCGTACATCGACAGGATGATGCAGAACGCCGCCACGAACAGCGCGACGCTGCCCAGGTGACCCAGGTTCGGGATCAGCGCGTACAGGGCAAAGCCCAGGGCGAAGAACACGAAATAGGTGTTTTTACGACCCAGGTAATCCGAGAAGGAGGCCCAGAAGAACCGGCCGCCGATGTTGAACAGGCTCAGCAGACCGGTGAAACCAGCGGCGATGGCCGCGATCTGGCCCAGTTGCACGGCGTCCAGCTGACCGAAAGGCAGGTCATTGCCGAGCAACTTGCCGCCGAACACTTCCTGCAACAGTGGCGAAGCCATGCCGAGGATGCCGATACCGGCGGATACGTTCAGGCACAGCACCAGCCATACCAGACGGAACTGCGGGGTTTTCCAGGCAACGTTCACGTGAACGTGGCGATGGGTGATCATCGCGTTCGCGGCTTTCTTCGGTGCCGGGGTCCAGCCTTCAGGCTTCCAGCCGGTCGGCGGAACGCGGTACGACAAGGCGCCACCGATCATGAACACGAAGTAGATCGCGGCCATGACCAGGAAGCTCTGCCATACGCCCACGCCGGTTGGCGAAGCGAAATGGTTCATCAGCGCCGCGGCCAGCGGAGCACCGACCATCGCACCACCGCCGAAGCCCATGATCGCCATGCCGGTCGCCATGCCGCGCTTGTCCGGGAACCACTTGATCAGGGTCGACACCGGCGAGATGTAGCCCAGGCCCAGGCCGATACCACCGATCACCCCGGAACCGACCCACATCAGCCAGATCTGGTGGGTATAGATACCCAGCGCGGAAATCAGCAGGCCACCGCACCAGCACAATGCCGATACAACGCCGGCCTTGCGTGGCCCGGCGTGTTCCAGCCAGCCGCCCCAGATGGCTGCCGAGCAACCCAGGAAGATGAAGAACAGGGTGTAGATCCAGCCGAGCATCGAGATCGGCCAGTCGCATTGGGACGAAAAGACTTGCGAGATGAAACTCATATCCGGTGCACAGGCCACAGGCTTGGTGACACCCAAGGCTTTGGACAGTGGCAACCAGAACACCGAGAAGCCATAGGCCATGCCGATGCAGAGGTGAATGGCCAGTGCGGCCGGTGGAACCAGCCACCGGTTGAAACCGGGCTTGGCGATGATACGTTCCTTGGAGAGGAACGCTGGCTGGTCGGCGATGCCGTCCGCCGTGATGCTCGTGCTCATTGTGTATCCCCCAGTTATTGGAATGGTCCGTCAGCCACGCCTCACCCTCAGCCTTCATTGCACGCAGGCATGGCTGTATTTTCTGGTGAAGCTCCATAGTGTGCGACATCAAGTCGCAGAAGGACGGACGAACGGGCAAAGGTTACCATTTGCTCGCGGCAGAAAAACCAAAGTGATATCACCTTTTTCGTGCCATCTGTCTTATCGCACGCTTGCTCGCTTTCTGTAGGGGGCTAACGATTTATTTTTTCAGGAATTTTCATGCCCATCGTTGTCGAGCCCATTACTGACGCCAATTGTCAGGACCAACAGGACCTGCAGAAAATCTACCGGGATGCCCCGGCCTGGCTGTTTGAACCCTTTGGCGATGCCACGCAACTGATCGCGCAATGCCTTGAGGAAGGCTCGTTGGTAGCAGCACGGTTCAATGACCGCCTGCTCGGTGCCGTACGACTGCAACGGCACCAGAACGCCTGGCGCTTGTCCCACCTGTGCGTACGAAGCATCACCCGCCGCCGTGGCGTGGCTGAACGGCTGGTGAGCGAAGCCCGGCGAATGGCCGCGTCAAACGGTGCCGAGCTGCATTTGTTGGCGCCGGCCGGGCATCTGCAAGCCCAGGCGCTGGCGACCAAGCTGGGGCTGATGTTGGTCCAGGATTAGAAACCACTGTGGGAGCGGGCTTGCTCGCGATGGCGGTCGCACACGCACACCTTCGTTGGCTGTCACACCGTTATCGCGAGCAAGCTCGCTCCCACAGTGGATTTGCGGTCCCAACGCACCACCACCAATCCACAGCGTTATACTCCCGGCTAAATTTTGAACTCAACCTACAAGGATTCGCCCATGAAAGCGTTCGGCAAAATCCTGGGTCTGGTACTTCTCGGGCTGTTGCTGATCATTGTGGCCCTGGGCTTTGCCCTGAGCCACCTGTTCGATCCCAACGACTACAAAGAAGAGATCCGCCAGATAGCCCGCGACAAGGCCCATATCGAGCTGACCCTCAATGGCGACATCGGCTGGAGCCTGTTTCCATGGCTGGGCCTTGAGTTGCACGACGCCAGCGTCGCGACCCTGGCCAGCCCAACGCAGCCTTTCGCCGACCTGCAGATGCTCGGCCTTTCGGTACGGGTGATACCGCTGCTGCGCCGGGAAGTACAAATGAGCGATGTGCGGGTCGAAGGCCTGAACCTGCGGCTCAACCGTGACAAGAACGGTCACGGCAACTGGGAAGACATCGGCAAGGCGCCAGCCTCTGCGACGACGGCGAACGCGCCGGCACCGGTGCCGGCAGAACAAGCGACCCCGCCCGCCAGCACCCCGGCCGAAAAACCTGCCCAGCCGACCCGCCTGGACATCGACAGCCTGACCGTGAACAACGCCCGGGTCGAATACACCGACGAGCAGACTGGCAAGCTGTTCACGGCCGAGAGCATCCAACTGAGCACCGGCCCGGTCCACGACTCCACCAATATCCCGGTCACCCTGACCGCATTCCTGTCCAGCAACCAGCCGGCCGTACGCGTACGCACCGAAGTGACGGGTGAACTGCGCTTCGAGCGCGCCCTGCAGCGCTACAAGTTCGAAGACCTGAAACTGTCCGGCGAAGCCACCGGCGACCCCTTGCAGGGCAAGACCCTGAATTTCGCCGCCCAAGGCCAACTGTTCCTGGACAAGGCGGCCAATGTCGCCGAGTGGACCGGCATCAAGCTGTCGCTCAATCAACTGCGCGCCCTGGGTGAACTGAAGGTCAACGACCTCGACAAGACCCCGCAATTGAATGGCGGGGTGTCGATCGCCCAGTTCGATCTGGCGAAGTTCGTCGACAGCGTCGGCCAGAAACTCCCGGACATGGCCGAAGGCAGCCTGAGCAAGGTCGAGCTGTCCAGCCGCATTGCCGGCACGCCAACCAGTGTCGAGCTCAACGACATCAACCTGAAAGTGGACGACAGCAACTTCAGCGGTCGCATCGCCGTGGAGGACTTCGCCAAGCAGTCCCTGCGCGCACAACTCAAGGCCGACACGTTCAACGTCGACCGCTACCTGCCGCCAAAGTCCGCCGAAGCCGACAGTTCCAAGGCCGCCCGCGAAGCCGAAGTCAGCAACACCGAAGCCAGCGCCATGGCCGGTGCCGGCAGTACACCGCTGCCAAGCGCTCCGACCCTGGGTGCCTGGAGTAACGATCGACTGTTTCCAGTGGAACGCCTGAGCAAGCTGGACCTCGATGCCGACCTGACCTTCGGGCAACTGACCCTCGATAAACTGCCGATCCAGAACGCTGCGCTCAAGGCCACCGGCCGGGGCGGCCTGCTGACCCTGGAGAACCTGCGAGGCGACCTGTACAGCGGCAACTTCGAAACCAAGGGCACCCTGGACGTGCGCCAGCCTACGCCACAGTTGAGCCTGCAAACGCGCATCAACCGGGTCCCTGCCGAGAAGATCATCGAAAGCCAAGGCAAGAATCCACCGGTCAAAGGCCTGGTCACCGTCAACAGCGCGATCACCGCCAGCGGTAATAGCCAGAAAGCCCTGATCGAGAGCCTCAACGGCACCGCCGGGTTCGTCATCAACGATGGCGTGCTGCTCAATGCCAACCTCGAACAGCAATTGTGCAAAGGCATCGCCACCCTCAATCGCCAGACCCTCAGCGGCGAACCCCGGGGCAAGGACACGCCGTTCCAGCAACTCAACGGCAATCTCACCTTCAACAATGGCGTTGCTCACAACCCGGACCTGAAAGTCCGCATCCCCGGCATGACCGTCAACGGCAACGGCGACATCGACCTGCGAGTATTGGGCATGGATTATCGCGTCGGCGTCATCGTCGAAGGCGACAAGAGCGACATGCCCGACCCGGCCTGCCAGGTCAACGAACGCTACGTCGACGTCGAATGGCCGTTGCGCTGCCGCGGTCCGCTGGAACTGGGCGCCAAGGCCTGCCGCCTGGACAACGAAGGGCTGGGCAAGGTCGCGGCGAAACTGGCCGGCGACCGTCTCGGCGACAAGATCGATGAGAAGCTCGGCGACAAGGTCAGCCCCGAACTCAAAGATGCGCTCAAGGGGCTGTTCAAGCGATGAGAGCCGAGCAGTTTTCCACCGCCGTACTGGACTGGTTCGACCGCCACGGGCGCCACGATTTGCCCTGGCAACAAGCCATCTCGCCCTATCGGGTGTGGGTCTCGGAAATCATGTTGCAGCAGACCCAGGTCAGTACCGTGCTCAACTACTTCGACCGGTTCATGGCCTCGCTGCCCACCGTCCAAGCCCTGGCCGCCGCACCGGAGGACGAAGTGCTGCACCTGTGGACCGGGTTGGGCTATTACACCCGTGCGCGCAACTTGCAGAAAACCGCGAAAATCGTCGTCGAACAGTACGACGGGGAGTTTCCCCGGGACGTGGAAAAACTCACTGAGTTGCCGGGGATCGGTCTCTCCACCGCTGGCGCCATTGCCAGCATCAGCATGGGCCTGCGGGCGCCGATCCTCGATGGCAACGTCAAACGCGTGCTGGCGCGTTTCACCGCCCAGGAAGGCTACCCAGGCGAACCCAAGGTTGCGAAACAGCTGTGGGCTACCGCCGAGCGCTTCACGCCACAAGACCGCGTCAACGCCTACACCCAGGCGATGATGGACCTGGGCGCCACGCTCTGCACCCGCAGCAAGCCCAGTTGCCTGCTCTGCCCGCTGAAGCAAGGCTGCGAGGCCCACATGCTGGGCCTGGAAACCCGCTACCCGATTCCCAAGCCTCGCAAGGAAGTGCCCAAGAAGCGCACCTTGATGCCGATGCTGGCGAACCACGAAGGCGCAATCCTGCTTTACCGTCGCCCTTCCACGGGGCTGTGGGGCGGGCTGTGGAGCCTGCCGGAACTCGACGACCTCGACGACCTGCAGCACCTGGCCCTGCAACACTCGCTGGAACTGGGCAGCCAACAGGAGATGCCAAGCCTGGTGCATACCTTCAGCCACTTCCAGTTGGCGATCGAACCCTGGCTGGTCCGGGTCCGGGAAACCGGCCATCACGTGGCCGAGGCCGACTGGCTCTGGTATAACCTCGCCACCCCGCCGCGCCTGGGCCTTGCCGCCCCGGTCAAAACCTTGCTCGAACGCGCGGCCGCCGTAATGAACGCAGGAGAGTTGCAATGACCCGCACCATCATGTGCCGCAAGTACAAAGAAGAACTCGAAGGCCTGGAACGTGCGCCGTTCCCGGGTGCCAAGGGCCAGGACATCTACGACCACGTCTCGGCCAAGGCCTGGGCCGACTGGCAGAAGCACCAGACCCTGCTGATCAACGAAAAACGCCTGAACATGATGAACGCCGAAGATCGCAAATACCTTCAGGGCGAGATGGACAAGTACTTTTCCGGCGAAGATTACGCCAAGGCCGAAGGCTACGTACCGCCATCCGAATAAGCTGTTCAACACGGGGGCGGATCGTAAGCGACGGTAATAGTTAAATATTTTTTGAAAACTTGCTTGACGCCCCCCTGAAAAACCCGTTTAATGCGCCCCGTTGCCCAGATAGCTCAGTCGGTAGAGCAGGGGATTGAAAATCCCCGTGTCGGCGGTTCGATTCCGTCTCTGGGCACCAAATACCGAAAACCCCGATCAAGCAATTGATCGGGGTTTTTTATTGCCCGGGATTTTCTTCCTCCGCCTTACCGACTCGGCTACATTCGTCCGCTCCCCCCCAGCAAGCGAGTCGACATGGACATCACCGGCATCCCCTTTGGCACCACCGACTGGTCAACCATCGAGCCCACCGAACACAAAGGTGTCACTGGAACCGCGTATTGGCGCACCCAGCAGTTCGGGAACATTCGCGTGCGGATGGTGGAATATACGCCGGGGTACCTGGCCGACCATTGGTGCACCAAGGGCCACATCCTGTTTTGCCTCAAGGGCGAGCTCAATACTGAACTCGAAGACGGTCGGCAATTTTTGCTCAAGCCCGGCATGAGCTACCAGGTCGCCGACCAGGCCGAACCCCATCGCTCCTCCACTTCATCGGGGGCTACGCTCTTCATCGTGGATTGAGATTCGAAGCGTGCGCGTTGAAGCTGTAGGATAGATGGCCTTATCCATCAGGAATCCGACCATGTCATCGGCGAACAAACAGCAGAAGCGCAGCCAGCGCGCCAAGGCGAAAGCCAAGCAGAACCGTACTAAGCGTGCTGCTGCGCCGAACGATTTCCTCGACCCGAACGACGAACGCATCGACCTGGAAACCGTGGACCTATCGGACATGTTCCGACTCATGGGCGCTGCCGAAAAGATCAGCCAGCAGGCCATGTGCATCGCCTTCCTGGGGCATCCACTGCTGGAGCTGGTGCTGGAGCAAGAAGGTGAGGAAGAAGCGACCGACTTCATCTTTACCGCATTGATCGAATACCGCCGCTTGACCACCGGTGTGGATGAGCAGACCGCGCTGGATTGGGTGGAAAGCAAACAATTCCAGGCCGATTATGTGGCTGCATCCCAGGCACTGGCGCAAGGCAAGGTCTGACTGTCACCCAAGGGGCCAGAGGGGATGACAGACTGCAGGGATAGTTCCTACAAACCAAGGTCAACCAACATGGGGCGGCGTCATACCCGTCCTGCGTAAACCAGTTATTTTTCCTCCCAAGCATTCAGCCCCGTCCGGCATCATCGAAACGTCGCCCGGAGCATCCTTGCGGTCCGCCCCTCTCAATGGCTGGACACTGCGATGACGCCAATGCTGCCTCAAGATGACCCACAGCTCGCCCCCTTGATCAACGAACTCGGCGAGCTGATTCGCCAGGCACGGCAGAAGGTTCTGCGTGCCGTCGATACGCTCCAGGTACAAACCTGCTGGCAGATCGGCCGGCACATCATTGAATTCGAACAAGGCGGCGCCGAACGGGCGGCCTATGGGACACGGCTGCTGCCGTCACTGGCGAAAGTGCTGACGGCGCGGTTCGGGAAGGGATTTGATGCCTCGAATCTGCGCTACATGCGACTTTTCTATCAGGCCTTTCCAATGTGTGACGCACTGCGTCACGAATTGAGTTGGCCCCACTACCGCTTGCTCCTGCGCATCGAAAATGACAATGCTCGTCATTGGTACATGAACGAAGCCGCAGTCCAAAACTGGTCCACCCGCGCCCTGGAACGCCAGATCGGCAGTTTCTATTACGAACGCTTGCTGGCCAGCCGCGACAGGCCTGCGGTGGAGCAGGAAGCCGGCACCCATATCAAGGAAATGAACCTCGGCCCCCGGGACATCGTCAGGGATCCGGTGGTTCTGGAATTCCTCGGCCTGCCCAACGCCGGCACGCTACTGGAAACGGACCTGGAGCAGGCCTTGATCGACCAGCTACAGGGTTTCCTGCTTGAGCTGGGGAAGGGCTTCGCCTTCATTGCCCGTCAGCAACGCATCAGCACCGAAAGCAAAGACTTCTACATCGACCTGGTCTTCTACAACTACCTGCTCAAGTGCTTTGTGATCGTCGATCTCAAACGTGGCGAGCTCAGCCACCAGGACATCGGCCAGATGGATATGTATGTACGTCTCTACGATGATCTCAAGCGCGGCCCTGACGACAAACCTACCGTGGGCATCATTCTCTGTGCGCGCAAAGACGACTCGGTGGTGCGTTATTCCGTGTTGCAAGGCCATGAACAATTGTTCGCCAGCCAATACCAATTGGTGCTGCCCACGGAAGAAGAGCTGCGCAACGAGCTGGATCGCGAACGGGCGCGCCTTGAAGACGTGACAGCCGACACCCAATAACCGCCTTTAGTGTGTTTTTTCAGCAGCGCCTACCCCAAGAACGCTATCCTGCACGTCACCGGCCGCATCCCATTGCTCTCCAATCCAGGTGTTGCGGACCTCCCCTAACGAATTGGAAACCGAAGCCCAATGGCCTCACTGAACAAACAGCAAAAACGCGCCAAGCGCGCCAAAGACAAAGCCAAGCAAATCCGCATGACCGGGCGCAAATCGATCCCGATGTATGGCGATCCGGCCCACGCCACCGCCCAGCCGCCGGTCTACGTGCTGGAACTGTTCGCCAAACTGCGCGAAGCCGAGGCCATCAGCCGCAGTGAAATGCTCGATACGCTGCTCGCATCCCTGAGCGTGATGATCAATGAGCGCCCAGGCCTGCTCGACCTGAAAAACGCCGAAAACGAAAGCATGGCGGCGACCAACCTGGCCGCCGACATGCTGGTGGACTACCGCATGTGGGTCGATGAAATGGACCGCGAGAGCGCCCAGCGCTGGCTCAGCACACCGGAGTTCATCAAGGACTTCAGCGAGGCGCTGGACCGCTACCGCCAGACCCTGGAAGAACCCGCCAGCGAATAAACCGGCCGGTTATTCGTCACCGTTCCAATGGAACACCAGGTTGCGCGCGGCCCCGCTGCCTACCTCAGCAGTGTCGCGCCGCGCCTCACCATTGCGCGTCGCCACCACGTTGTACTTGCCCGGCGGCAGTTGCACATAAACCAGCGGCCCAGCCTCATCCAGCGCCAGCAGCGTTTGCCCCGATGCGTTCTGCACGGTGACCTCCACATCCGGGATGTATTTGTTTTCCGGGCCAACCGCGAATGTCATGTGCAAGTTGTAACCCTGGGCCTGCCCGATGGCCCGGGCTTCATCCTCACCGATACCGCCCGACAGGTAAGTGATGCCGTTCTGCTGCATGGGTTGGACCTGCACGCCGGTGTTGTCTATGGGCGCGAGGTTGGTGGCATTGAGGGCGATGGGGAACAGCAGGATGCCGATGGCAACGAAAGGCCACAACAAATGGTGGAGGGATTTCATGATGGAAACTCCCGCTCTCTGGAAAAAACCAATTGAGGCTTCTTGTTTGATTATTAATCGTCCACATGGGTTTAGACCGATTGGAACTTGCCCACACTGCGGATTGGAATAGAGGAATTCAGATAATCCCCTCCCAGGACAATAAACAGGCACAACACGAACGCTCATCCGGTTAACCCTTCCAACCCCCGCCCAAAGCTGGCACCATCGCGCCTTTTTTTACGCGACTCCCCGGACTTTTCATCGGTAACCAGGTTCAAACGGCCGTTCGGTTGTTGATGGCGCGACAGTCTGCTGCGCCGATGCGACAACCTGCCGCACATCACCGGTTTACCGCCCGTAGCGCTGTTGGCTGCCATTCGGACGCATGCTAGCTTGGCCGCCTCGCCAAGGAAGGCAGCCAACAGCAAGGGAGCACATACCATGAGGACCGCACATGGCCCAGGCCACGCCCGCGCTTGAAATCCGCAACCTGCACAAACGCTACGGACAGCTGGAGGTGCTCAAAGGCGTCTCGCTGACCGCCCGCGACGGCGATGTGATCTCGATCCTCGGATCTTCCGGGTCCGGCAAGTCCACGTTCCTGCGCTGCATCAACCTGCTGGAAAACCCTAACCAGGGCCAGATCCTGGTGGCCGGCGAAGAGCTCAAGCTCAAGGCCGCAAAGAACGGTGAACTGGTGGCCGCGGACGGTAAACAGATCAACCGCCTGCGCAGCGAGATCGGTTTTGTCTTCCAGAACTTCAACCTTTGGCCGCACATGAGCGTGCTCGATAACATCATCGAAGCGCCGCGCCGGGTACTTGGCCAGAGCAAGGCCGAAGCCGTCGAAGTGGCCGAAGCGCTGCTGGCCAAGGTCGGTATCGCCGACAAGCGCCACGCCTACCCGGCCGAACTGTCTGGCGGCCAGCAACAACGCGCAGCCATCGCCCGCACACTGGCGATGCAGCCCAAGGTGATTCTGTTCGACGAACCCACCTCCGCCCTTGACCCGGAAATGGTTCAGGAAGTACTTAGTGTGATCCGCGCCCTGGCCGAAGAAGGACGCACCATGCTGCTGGTCACCCATGAAATGGGCTTCGCCCGTCAGGTTTCCAGCGAAATCGTGTTCCTTCATCAAGGCCTGGTCGAGGAGCAAGGATCGCCACAGCAGGTCTTCGAGAACCCGCTTTCGGCGCGCTGCAAACAATTCATGTCCAGCAACCGCTAACGGAGCAGTACACATGCAGACCTACAAGAAATTCCTCCTGGCCGCAGCGGCCAGCCTGGTCTTTTCGGCCAGCGCCATGGCGGCCGAAAAACTGAAGATGGGCATCGAAGCGGCCTATCCGCCGTTCAACAACAAGGACGCCAGCGGCCAGGTCGTGGGGTTCGATAAAGACATCGGCGACGCCCTGTGCGCCAAGATGAAAGTCGAGTGCGAAGTGGTCACTTCCGACTGGGACGGCATCATCCCGGCCCTGAACGCCAAGAAGTTCGACTTCCTGGTCTCGTCGCTGTCGATCACTGAAGAACGCAAGCAGGCCGTGGACTTCACCGACCCGTACTACTCCAACAAACTGCAATTCATCGCGCCAAAAAATGTCGACTTCAAAACCGATAAAGCCTCACTCAACGGCAAGGTCATCGGGGCACAACGCTCCACCCTCGCCGGCACCTGGCTGGAAGATGAAATGGGCAGCGACATCACCACCAAGCTTTACGACACCCAGGATAACGCCTACCTGGACCTGACCTCCGGCCGCGTCGATGCGATCCTGGCGGACAAATACGTGAACTACGACTGGCTGAAAACCGATGCTGGCCGTGCTTACGAATTCAAGGGCGACCCGGTGGTGGAAAGCGACAAGATCGGTATCGCCGTGCGCAAGGGTGACCCGCTGCGCGACAAGCTGAACGCTGCCTTGAAAGAAATCGTGGCCGACGGCACCTATAAAAAGATCAACGACAAGTACTTCCCGTTCAATATCTATTGATATTGACGTGCCTGGCCGGCGCAGCTCCCTGGCAGCGCCGGCCCTTAGCAAAGCCTGCCGCGATATGAATTCCTACCCATGATGATCGATCTCTACGGATTCGGCCCGGCGCTTGCCGCCGGCGCGCTGATGACCGTCAAGTTGGCGCTCACGGCCCTCTGCCTGGGGCTGGTGCTCGGCCTGCTCGGCGCCTTGGCCAAGACCTCGCCGCACAAGCCGCTGCAATGGCTGGGCGGCACCTATTCGACACTGGTTCGCGGCATCCCGGAATTACTCTGGGTGCTGCTGATCTATTTCGGCACCGTCAACCTGATGCGTGCCCTGGGTGAGTATTTCGGCAAACCCGACCTCGCCCTCGACGCCTTCGCTGCCGGGGTCATTGCCCTGGGCCTGTGCTTTGGCGCCTACGCCACTGAAGTGTTTCGCGGCGCGATCCTGGCGATCCCCAAAGGCCACCGTGAGGCCGGCGTCGCCCTCGGCCTGTCGAAGTGGCGGATCTTCACCCGGTTGATCATGCCGCAGATGTGGCGCATCGCCCTGCCTGGCCTGGGCAACCTGTTCATGATCCTGATGAAGGACACCGCGCTGGTCTCGGTGATCGGCCTGGAAGAAATCATGCGCCATGCGCAAATCGGCGTGACCGTATCCAAGCAACCGTTCACCTTCTATACAGTCGCAGCATTCATGTACCTGGGCCTGACGGTGCTCGCCATGATCGGCATGCACTTGCTGGAACGACGCGCCGCCCGTGGATTCACCAGGAGCACCCAATGAACTGGGACGTCATCATCAAGTGGCTGCCGAAGCTGGCCCAAGGCGCCACACTGACCCTGGAACTGGTGGCCATCGCCGTGATCGCCGGGCTGCTGCTGGCGATTCCACTGGGTATCGCCCGCTCTTCGCGCCTGTGGCAGGTGCGGGCGTTGCCCTACGCCTACATCTTCTTTTTCCGTGGCACGCCGCTACTGGTACAGCTGTTCTTGGTCTACTACGGCCTGGCGCAGTTCGATGCCGTGCGCAGCAGTGCGTTGTGGCCGTACCTGCGGGATCCGTTCTGGTGCGCCACGGCCACCATGACCCTGCACACCGCCGCCTACATCGCCGAAATCCTGCGCGGTGCGATCCAGGCCATCCCCCGTGGCGAGATCGAAGCCGCACGGGCCCTGGGCATGTCCCGGTCCAAGGCACTGCTTTACATCGTGCTGCCCCGCGCCGCGCGCATCGGCCTGCCGGCCTACAGCAACGAAGTAATCCTGATGCTCAAGGCCAGCGCCCTGGCGAGCACCGTGACCCTGCTGGAACTCACCGGCATGGCCCGCACCATCATTGCCCGGACCTACCTGCCGGTGGAGATATTCTTCGCGGCCGGCATGTTCTACCTGCTGATGTCCTTCCTGTTGGTGCAAGGCTTCAAGCAGTTGGAGCGCTGGTTGCGCGTCGATGCCTGCCAAGGGCGCTGACAGCGGCGTGCTGACGGGCGAGGCCCTGCTCGCCCGCTTCACGGCGCTGGACGTTTTTCTCACAGCGCACCAAGCACTGTGGAAACCGCGTCCGTTCACCCATCTGCAACTGCCTTGGGAAACGTCCCACCCGGAATTGGCCCAATGGCTACGCCAGCGTTCACTGGAAGCTGCGGAAAACGACCATCATCAGCCGTGGTTGATGGAAGACGCGCCAGCGCCATTCCCGGAATTGGCCGCTATCTCCCGCGCATTGAGCGCTGTAGCAGAATTGCCGGCCAGCACGCTAGCAGCACCAAGCCATCGTCTAAACGTCGACGTGCCCGGGCGCAAATGGCAGCAGATCGAAGCCTTCGCCAGCCGCCTGCACTTCACCGCCCAACCGACCCACTGGCTCGATTGGTGCGCCGGCAAAGGCCACCTCGGTCGACGCCTGCTGCACGGTGAGCAACAACTGACCTGCCTGGAGTACGACCCCGCACTGGTCGCCAGCGGCCAACAACTGAGCCAGCGCCATCACCTGCCCGCCACCCATCTGCAACAAGACGTGTTGGCGGCAGACGCAACCCAGGCGCTCCACGCCGAACACACCCCCGTGGCCCTGCACGCCTGCGGCGACCTGCATGTGCGCCTGATGCAACTGGCCAGCGCCGTGGGTTGTGCACAACTGGCAATCGCGCCGTGCTGTTACAACCGCATCAGCAGCGAGCGTTATCAAGCGCTGTCCGACGCCGCCAAGAACTCTGCCCTACAACTGTCGCTCGACGATCTCAGCCTGCCACAGACCGAAAGCGTCACCGCTGGCGCGCGCGTCAGAAGACAACGGGACCACTCCATGGCCTGGCGCCTGGGCTTCGACGTTCTGCAACGGCAAATCAGAGGGTGCGACGACTACCTGCCCACTCCCTCATTGCCCAGCGCCTGGCTGGAAAAATCCTTCGCCCAGTACTGCACCGACCTGGCGGCCCTGAAAGACTTATCCACAGTCTGCACGCCGGATTGGGTCGCCCTGGAAGCAGCAGGCCATCAGCGCCTGGCCGAAGTGCGCAACCTGGAGTTGCTGCGAGGCCTTTTCCGACGGCCGCTGGAGCTTTGGCTGGTACTGGATCGGGCGCTTTTCCTCAGTCAAAAAGGCTACCAGGTTCGCCTTGGCGCCTTCTGCGAAACACCGCTAACGCCACGCAATCTGCTGTTGCTGGCAGAGCGTTGCTGAGACGAAACAGCCTGTGGATAACTCTGTTGATGAAATAAACCTGGATCCAAGAAATCCGTAATTTCCTGACCAAAACCGTATTGGTCATTTTTTGTTCATATGGATAAAAAACCATGAAAACAGGCATTTGCGACGAAACGCGAAAGCGGTCACAAAATTGCAAGATGTCCCGCGCCTCATCCTGCCCGTTGTGCATAAGCGTCTAAGCAAAACGACATAACCGCCGAGTTCAGTGCTGCTCCGTGCCAGTAATTGCGTCCACCGTGCCCGTGCTATACAACAGCCCAACGTATCGCAATTGACACAATGCCGACACACTCAAGGACTGGCCGTGACGTTCATTTCCTACGCACAAAATTTCGAAGACATACGCCTGTGGCGCGCCCTTCAATCGGTGGAAAACGGCTTTTACCTCGACGTCGGCGCCAACCATCCGACAGATGATTCTGTCACCCGAGCGTTTTACGACCGCGGCTGGCACGGCATCAACATCGAACCGGTACCGGCCTACTACGACGCCCTCTGCCAACAACGCCCCGACGACATCAACCTGCAATGCGTGGCCGGCGAAAACGCCGAGAGCCTGACCTTCTACACCATCGCCGACACCGGCCTGTCCACGGTAGAAGCCAGCATCGCCCAACAACACCGCGACGCCGGCATGGACGTGCGCAACCAGACCGTCCAGTCCCGCACCCTGGCCTCCATCTGCGAGCAATACGCTCAGGACCGCCCCATCCACTTCCTGAAAATCGACGTCGAAGGCCACGAAGAAACCGTGCTACGCGGCATGGACTTCAGCCGCTGGCGCCCCTGGATCATCCTCATCGAAACCCCATGGGCCCGCGACCAGACCTGGGAAACCCTGGTGACCGACGCCGGCTACCAGTCCATCCTGTTCGACGGCATCAACACCTACTACCTCGCCGACGAACACCTGGCCCTCAAACCCGCCTTCGACATCCCACCGTGCAATCTCGACGGCTTCCAACTCTGCAAAGGCCACAAATTCAGCCACCCCATCGACGACGCAGACCAACAGCTCAGCGCCGCCCTGCAACGGGCTGAACAGGCCGAAGCCCAACTCCACGCCATGCAAAACAGCCGTGCGTGGCGAGCCTTGCAGAAAGTACGCGCCCTGCTGCGCCGCGCTTGAGCATGAGTCGTGCAAAAATAGTCAGAATTCAGGGGTTTACAGAACGCACCCAATCGCTATAATCGTCGCCCACACGCCGGTATAGCTCAGTTGGTAGAGCAACTGACTTGTAATCAGTAGGTCCCGGGTTCGACTCCTGGTGCCGGCACCATACAAAACGAAGCCCTCGCAGAAATGCGAGGGCTTTGTTGTTTCTGGGGTGTCCACTTTTTATCCACACCCTGAAAAACCTGTGGGAGCGAGCTTGCTCGCGATGAGGCCATCAAACCCACCGACAATATTTCGGCCCAAGACAACGGGCAGCCTTTCCTAGGCCGGCTCAACCAAACAACACCTTCTGCCAGTGATTCTCACCCATAATGGCAATCGAAGCCCCCGCCTCCCGCAGCTCCACTGCCTTCATGATCTTCGCTCCGTAAGTGCTGTGGCGCCACTGCTCATTACCCACGCTGCCGACCACCAGGTAATGCACTTTCTTACTCACCCCGCCCCCAATCAAACCGCCACGTTCCTCGACCAATGCCTGGCAATCTTTGCGCAGCCCAAAGGCCATGACGCCTGTAAATACAAACATTCGGCCATCCCATACCAAGTCAGGGGCTGGTGAATTGAAGGGAAGGTCTGTTGGAGCAACGGCCACAACTTCGCCCACCTGCGGTCTCTCAATGCCGATGCCAGAGAAACTTCGCAGGATGTGAAGCAACTCAAGAGACTCGTCCGGGTCCAGAGCATCGTCCTGCAGCATGGACGCCAGACGCGAATACAACAGATTGATCACCGGGTCATTTAGATGGGCGAGGTTGTTTTCCAACCATTGTTTTTTTAAAAAATCTCTTCGCTGGTCTTCATGACACCGTCCCGAGCACGAACGACTAACCAGCACCCGCATACCAAGCGCCACCGCAGGGCATCCGCCCTGACAGGTGCGAGCCACTAATTTGACAGCATGCAAACGAGCAGCTATAGATCAAAAGCCCGCTCAAAAAGGACTTGATATGCGCTTACTTCTCACTCTGTTGGGCTTGAGCTTGGGCTTATCTGGTTGTTCGTTTGTCTCGATCACTGGTGCCACAACAACCGAACGCTTTATCAACGTCGGTCCCGTGTTACTCAAAACCGATCAGCCCGCACGCGCGATAGTCACTTCTACGCTCGGCGTGGGCGCAACAAACTTTCAAGGCACCACCAACATCGGCTATGTCGACCAAGAAGTGGTTGTTATCCCCAATGCTGCCGGGTGTGAACTCATCCTCATAGTTAGAAATCACCAAGAGCTCGAACGAGCGAAACAGATCCTGGGGGATGCCCTCAAGCATGCCTGCACCAACGACAAGGAAGCACTATGAAGGCACTAAGGTTAACCTCACTGATCGTATCGGCAGCGCTGGTGACGGCCTGCGCAAACGAATCGCCCTTGCTTTTTGTCTCAAAATCCTCGGTGGGTCTTGATGTTTCAACACCCACTACGGGTAGTACCGAACTCAGCGTCAACTTTGGTTGGAAGTCCATCGACGCGGCGTACGTACCAGTTGTTGAGATCATTGATAAAGAAGGTAAGGTGCTGCATCAAATACTATCAGGCGACTCCGAAACGGCCAGACAACAAATCCCAGCCCCCACCCCTCTTGCCGAAAATTTCAAAGAGGAAGTAGATTTACTTGTTGAAAAATCCGAAACCCTCGCGAAGACCGGCAAAGCGAATGAGCCCGCAGCTGTTGCCGAATTAAAGCAACAGGGGAAAAAGGTTACTGATTTCTCCGAGCAATTTTTCAGTACAGAAAGCATTAAACCTGAACAACTATCTTCAGCGACACCAACCCTTTCCAAAGCATTCAAAGAACAAGTAAGACTACTGGTAAACAATGCTACTAATTTCAACAACATAACAAACCAACCAAAAGCTGCTGCTGATTTAGAAAAACAAAAAGAAATTGTTGCCGCCATGTCCGAAAAAATAGCCAGCACCGAGAACACCACAATTGAGCAACAACCTCCAATTGCATCAACCCTTGCTACCCAGCTTGTCAAAGCATCAGAGACTCTTAATCAAACGACGGAGTTATACGAAAAGGCAACTGATGCAGACAAACCTCAGTTAAAGAAACAAATGCAGGCGCAGCAAGAAGTCATGGCAACAATTTCCGAAGCATTAATCAAATCCATTGACCGTAAAGACGCGTTATCCGTGTTCTCCGTAATCGATACGAACTCAATTTTTCGGGAGTCAATCGGCGTAGGCAAAGTCTTCGCCACGGGCATGGCGGCGCAGAATGTGTCGCGTGACTTCAATGCCTCACGCGGCTGCGTCACCGCAATATCCAGCGCAGTAGCCAAGCTTGCAGCTTCCCCAGACGCCGCCGAGCAAGCAAAAGCCAAAGCACTCATCGAAGCTTGCAAGTAACCTCCGCTACGAACACCAATGCCCATCCAACAAAAAACCCGGCTCAATGGCCTAATGCTTTTCACTTAAGCATTTGAGTCCAAGTGGGGACTTCTAGAGAATCCGATGTCAGGCCCCGGCATCGGATTTTTATGTCCATTCAGCAGCAATAGCTCGATCTTGAGAGCTCTTCAGGGCTATAGATCATCCATTGAAATTTTAACCCGTTGTGGAGCGGCAAGCCGCTCTCGCGCCTTAAGGATCAGGGCTACATCATCCTCATTCATCAGGACCGAATTGGAGGGCCATTGGCTCTTGTGCACCACCACGTGCATGGCTTTCCCCGCTGTTATTTGATGTGCAGAGTCGAACAAGTCCTGCTGAAATTGCTCACATTCATCATCCATTGGATATTTCCTCCAATCGCTTATCTTCGCGCGTCGATAGCCGGCTCTTACGACAGCAAGGCAAATTATGGCCCATCCATAAAATCACCTAAACCTCCCCCGCCAGCATCGCGCCACGATTGCACCCTACCCAATCGCCCGCTACTCTCCAACCGTCGCTGCCAATTCAGCGACCGGGCCTGAGAACCCGAGTAAGATGCAGGCGCTACAGCGCCCGAACCACGTTTTGCGGCGTTTTTTTATGTCCGCATTCCGTGCAATGGCGGCTGTGCGTGGGAGACCTTCGGGTCTGCCGGGTTCCTGTATCTCCGGTTTCTCAGCCTGCGCACAGCTGCCACCCATTCGCCTGAGAACGAACGTGGCAGCTCTCACTTGATATGGGAGTTTATCGATGCATGCCATGGATCTGCTGCAGCCTCGCTTTACCACTTTGCTAGTCACCACCCGCCGCCAATTGGCAAGCGGAGGTGCGCAATGACCCATCCCAGAGACCTCAAAACCCCAGGCCTAACCCCCTTCTCCTACCACTCCGACCGCCCCCTATTCCGCGTCAACAGCGGCATACCCATCGGCGAAGCCCTGTCCCACGCTTCCGACCTGCTCCACGTCGCCAAAGTCCTGGCCGAGGACGCGGCGATGATTCGCAGCACGGATCGGTATGCCTGGGCATCGTGTTATTTGCAGGATATGAGCAAGGCCGTCATCGATGACGTGGTGAAGGTGCTGGAGGCGCCGGGGAGTAATCCTACTTAAGAGCCGCTGACGCAATGCTGCTCACGAGCGGGGCAGCATTGGATTTTATCTGCAGGAGCGGATTAAAGAAGGGCTGCTCCGCAGCCCAGCGGGAGCAAGCTCCCTCGCCACAGGTTCACCCTGTCCCTGGCCCAAACAATTTGCGGCGTATTCATCTAATCATTTCCCCCGCCGATAGACTCAGATAAGAGCATGGCCTGCCCCCAAGGCTCTGCTGGCGCTCGACTACACTTCCCAGAATTCCCCGCTCCAGGAGCAGTAAGCGATGAAGATCCGCACCAAGGTCATAGGCTCGGGGTTGGTCAGTCTTTCTTTTGCGTTGCTGCTCGGCGGTATCGGGCTGTGGGGTTATCACTCCATGACCGAGGCCCTGGTGCAGAACGAGACCAGTATTTCGGCCATGCGCAAGCACATGGAGGCGGACATGATGCACGACGCCATTCGTGCCGATGTGCTCGCCGCTCTGCTGGTGAAGCCGGGGGATGCCCAGGGGGCGAAGGAGGTGCTGGAGGCGTTCGATGAGCATACGCAGCGGATGCGCAAGGTCATCGCCGAAAATGCCGAGGCCAAGTTGCCGGGGGATGTCGCCAAGGCGATTGTCGAGCTCAAGCCACAGGTCGAAACCTACATCGATAAAGCCAAGCAAGTCATCGGCAAGGCCCTGAACGGTGCCCAGGATGGCCAGGCGTTGCGGGCTGAGTTCGACGGGGCGTTTTCGGCGTTGGAGGAGCGCAACGAGGCGGTGAGCGAACTGATCGAGAACCAGGCGCAGTCATCGCGCGAGCATCAGGACCGCAGCATTCACACCTCGGAGCGCTGGCTGATCGTGACGTTGCTGGCCACGTGTGTGGCGCTGGCGCTGTTGTCGTGGAGCCTGCTCAAGGCGGTGCTGACGCCGCTGAACAAGATCATCCTCAATACCCAGGCGATTTCCCAAGGGGATCTGCAGCGCTCGATGGGGGCTCAGAGCAAGGATGAGCTGGGTCAGTTGCAAGGTGTGATCGAGCAGATGCAGACCAATCTGCGGCAGATGATCGCTACGATCCGGGGCCAGAGCGATGAGTTGCACGGCACGTCCCGGAATTTGGGCGATACGGCGCGGCAGATTGTGTCCAGCGCCGACCAGCAGGCCCAGAGCGCGACCAGCATGGCGGCGAGCATGGAGCAGATGATGGCGAATATCAGCCAGATCCATCAGCACGCCGACAGCGCCCGGACGATTTCGGCGCAGTCCGAGCATTTGGCGAGCAGCGGTGGCCAGGTGATTCTCGGGGTGGTGGAAGGCATGAACCGGATCGCCGAGGTGGTCAACCAGTCGTCCAGCAAGATCACGGCGCTGGACGCGTCGTCCGAGGACATTCATTCCATCATCCAGGTGATCAAGAGCATCGCCGAGCAGACCAACTTGCTTGCCCTCAACGCCGCCATCGAAGCCGCCCGTGCCGGTGAGGCGGGGCGTGGTTTTGCGGTGGTGGCCGATGAGGTGCGCAACCTGGCGGCGCGCACCACCCAGTCCACCCAGGAAATCACTGCGATGATCGAGCGCATCCAGTCCAGCGCCCGAGACGCGGTGGCGAACATGCAGGCTTGCGTCAGCCGCGTGGACGAAGGCGTCAACCTGGCCCAACAGGCCGGGGTGTCCATCAGCGAAATCCGCACCGGTGCCCGGCATGCGGCCGAAGTGGTGGAGGAAATTTCCCACACCATTGCCGAGCAATCCAAAGCCAGTGATGAAATGGCCCAGCGGGTGGAGTCGATTGCCGAGCAGTCCCGCGAGAACACCCGCTCGATTCACACCCTGACGCAAACAGCGGATCAATTGAACAATGCGGCGGGGTCGATGCAGGCTTCGGTGCAGCAGTTCAAGATTTGATCAATCGGCGCTTTTTTGGCGAGAGAGCTTGCTCCCGCTGGGCTGCTCTGCAGCCCTTCAGTCCCCACGATTAGCAAGTAAACGTTTCGCTTTCAGCCTGCGCAAAATCTTATGCTAAATTATGGCTCAGCAATAATTATGGCTAATCCATAAAACAGGATAATTGCATGAGCAGCATTTTCCAGCGCCCTGAACTGGCTGAAAGCATGGCCAATCAGCTTCTCAATCCGGGGGTTCTTGACGAAGGCTTGCGCTCAGGTCTGTTTCTATCCGGGCTGCGCAGAACCGGCAAAACGACTTTTTTGCGGAGTGACCTGATCCCAGCCCTGGAAAAAGAGGGTGCGCTGGTCATTTACGTGGACCTCTGGAGCGATACCCTCGCCAACCCGGCCACCTTACTGCACGACGCCATTCGTAAAACGCTACAGGAGTTACAGACACCCACTTCTGGCCTGCTTGAAAAACTCAAGCGGGTCGGCGGCGTCGATGTCGGTGCGGCAGGATTCAAGTTCGGGTTCAAACTTGAAGGCGTCGGCGATGTTGGAGGCACGACGCTCGCGCAAGCGTTCACCGAAGTTGTCGATCAAGCCAAAACTGATTTAGTGCTTATCGTCGACGAGGTACAACACGCCATCGCCTCTGAAGACGGCAACCAGATGTTGCTCGCGTTGAAAGCCGCTCGTGACGCCATCAACCCTCGTCCCGATACCCCGGGCTACTTTCTGTTCATCGGCACCGGCTCTCAGCGCGCACAGATCAGCGAACTCACAGCAAAACGTAACCAGGCTTTTTCCGGCGCTACTTCCACGGCGTACCCCGTCTTGAAGGGCGATTATGTCGAGTACCTGCTGAACCGCCTGGCAATGACTGTCAGCCAGCACAAACTGCCGTCGCTTGAAGTCGCAACGGAAGCGTTCAATACACTTGGCAACCGCCCGGAAGAAATGCTTAAGGCCCTTAGGCAAGTCTTGCAACAAGAGGGTAATCCAGACCTGTTCTTGCCTGTCATCGCCAGTACGCTGCGCTCCGCCGCGGCCAACATAGAGCTCGAGAAGGTTGAGCAACTGGGCAGTCTGGCTCAAGCCATCTTCAATAAAATCGCCTCGACAGCAGGTGATGCTCGCGGCATTTTTTCCGTTGACGCGGCAGCAGAATACTCAAAAGCCGTGGGTCGCGATGTTCGTATAGAAGAAATTCAACCCGTGGTAATTGCCTTGGTGGCCGAAAATATCATCATGCGACGCGGACATGGGATCTACGCGATTACAGATCCGTTCGTTCAGGAAATATGGCTGGAAGAACAAGCGTTGATCGCGGCAAGTTGACTCACAAACGGGGGCTGCTGTGCAGCCCTGCGGGAGCAAGCACCCTCGCCACGAATTTATTTCACTCCCTGTAAGCAGTGTTGCTGATTCTGTCAGGTGCTTTTCTATTCCAACTCACACCTGAGTCACCTCGAACACAAACGAAATCTCCCGCTTCTGGGCACTCCAGACATACCGAATATGCTTGCCCTGCGTCGGTATCGAAACTGCCGGCGGGCGAAACGCGGCCACGCATTCGTGGCCGGGCAGGCGGACGCTGTTGTACAGCAGCCCCCACGACAAGGTTTCACGCAGTTGCCGGGCGAACACTTGGGATGGGCCGTAGGCGGTGGGGTCCGGGTTGTGGAGGTGGGGGTGGTCGTGGCGGATGTCGTGCAGGGGTTTGACGACCTTGTTGACGTAGGTGCGCATGGTCAACTCCAGGTCTGGCTCGTTGGTCGCGCCAAGGAATCGAGCCTGGTGGTAGCAGGTCTCGGCGATGGCGGCTTCCTGGCTGCTGGCCGCGTAGTAGACACCGAAGGTGCCGTCGCTGAAGCGGCTGCTTTTGCCGATGTGGGTAAACGCCGCCATCACCGGCGAGGAGCCGGGCCCGGAAATGCGGTCTTCGGGGCGTACCCGGGACAGCACGCCGGCTTGTTCCATCAGCCGATCGTTGGTCAGCGCTTCCAGGGCGTAGGCCGTGGGCAGGTCTTCCGGGTCGAGTACGTCTTCAAACAGCGAAATCGGCGGGAAGCTGCTGTTGACGATCCGATAGGCCCGTTTCCATTGCGGGTCCGCCAGTGGTGGCACCATCAACCGCGTACTCCGTCGAGGTATCGCCGCACATCGGCGATGTCCACCACCCGCCCCGTCAACATGTAGGACAGCGCCGACTGGCCGTTGAACGGTGCCGCGGTGTTCGGGCTGCTGACCCATTGATAAGCACGGTCCCGGCTGTTGCTGAAGATGATGCTCAGCGCCTTGTGGATACCCATGAGGTAGGAAATGCGCTCGAGCGTATCGCGAGGCAGCTTCACGTTTTCCGGCAACTGTTTGTATTTGTAGAAGGTCGTGTTCCCCACCTTGCCCAGCAATGTTCGCTGCTGCTCGACGCTGCAGCCCCAGAGCGCCATGAGGTTGAAGAAAAACTTCAACGCGACTCGACCCGCATCCGGGGAATCCAATTGTTGCTGTGCGTTGAGGGTAATGGAGGAAGTCGCCATGGGTTTGGGCTCCTTTGTCGCGGGGTGGTGCTTAGAGGATAGTACAGATATGGATTATTTTTAAGTTTTTATTCGTAAGTGGACTCAACAGATCCCCTATTTGAACAATTCGGCATGACTTCCCAAGTCAACAAACGTAACCAGGTCCGGGCGTGAATGCTCATAAATCAACAGAAAGTCACCGCCAATATGGCACTCTCGAAATCCAACCCAGTTACCAGTCAAGGCATGATCCATGTATTCGCTCGGTAGCTGCTCACCCAAAAAAAGCATGACCATCACATGACGCACTTCATTCATATCGCGCCGCCCTGCCCGTTTGTAACGCTCCCAGGACTTTTTGAATTCAGACGTATATGCACATTGCTTCGGCAATTCAGCGCGTTTTTGCTTTTCTCCCGGTTTCGCCATCAGCCTCTCTCAGCATGTCGTCTATCGAGTTGAATCGTTGACGGATATCCCGTGCCTCAATCATGGCCCGGGCGGTCTTGTCCGAAGGCACTCGTATCTCGAATGGAAGCCCCTGAGTCTCAACAACTTGGCGCAGGAAAAGACGCATCGCGTCGCTAACACTCAATCCGCAGGCGTTCAAAACCTCGGTGGCACGAGCCTTCAAGTCCTCATCAATGCGGCAACGCACGTCGGTGGTTTTTAATAATGCACCCATGAAATAAACCTCATCGCTAAATTTGTAGCTACATTGGCGCTACCTCAAAAACATTGTGGTGGGACTGCCGCCATGGGTCAACGTCAGGTGGATAAGCGGCCTTGCATGGATAACGGCAGGTTTGGCATCGCCTGTATTAAGGGGCGTATTTCAACCTGAGTTTCCAAGGACGGATATCAGAGCGATCAGCCATGATGTTGGGAGTGTTCCGAGACTCACGCAGGATTTTTCGCAAGACAGTCCACCTACGACCCTGCTAATTGATCCCGGCCAGCACCGACTGGGCAAAATCCCCAAATTCCGCATAAGCTCCAACCATCGCCTCCCAGCGTTTTTCGGCACAAAATCGCGACAATCGTGGCAAGGTGCATGATGATAGCCAGCATGCACTGCCTGGCCCGGACCAGGTGCACAACAATAGCGAGCCCACTTAAGCAGAGGGCATTACCTCATGGATAGCAGAACCCTACGCAACCTCATGCGTATCGTGCAGACCGGCTCGTTGTCGGCAGCGGCCGAGCACTCGTGCCTCACGGTGCAGGCGTTGGCGGCGCAGTTGAACAAGGTTGAGGAACAGTTCGGTTTCCGGTTGTTCCGGCGCTCGAACAAGGGCCTGACGTTGACGAGCCAAGGCTCGGAACTGACCCCTTTCATGGATCAGGTGTTGGTTGCCACCCGGCAGTTGGAGGAGAAAGTCGCGGCGCTCAAGACGCCGCGACAGCGCACCCTCAGAGTGGCACTCAATACCACCCTGCCGGCGGAATTCAACCGGCGGATGATCGACCGGTTGATCGCTGTGTTCCCCCAGTATCAGCTGGAATTCAGCTACGCCGAGTCGATGGAGAACCTGAGCAAGCTCAGGAACGAAGATTTCGACCTGGCGATCCTGATCGGGCAGCCGCAGGGCGGTTTTACCAGCATCACCATGCCGGATGTGCAGGTGCGGGTGGTCGGTGCCCATTGTGGCGACGCAGACGATTCCATTGGCATGCTCGGTGACAAGTTTCAGGTGCGTCCGGCAGAAGAATGTCCGTATTCCCACAGTTTCCTGCGCTTTCTCGATGCAGGCCTGGGCGAATATGGGTCGAGCCAGCGAATGGTGTATTCCTGCAGTGAAACGCTGACGTTGTCGTTGATCACGCAACTCGATGGCCTGGGGCTGGTATCCCGGGAAGCGGCGTTGCGCAACGGCCTGGCGATTTTCCCGGACTTCGAAGACTTCCTTGAGGTCCGCCTGGCGGTGAACAATTCGGAGCTGTCCGGCCAGGCGCTGCACGATGTGGTGGACCT
This sequence comes from Pseudomonas sp. Lb2C2, assembly GCF_052112205.1. NCBI lineage: Bacteria > Pseudomonadati > Pseudomonadota > Gammaproteobacteria > Pseudomonadales > Pseudomonadaceae > Pseudomonas > Pseudomonas sp. Lb2C2. The sequence continues at coordinate 424,927 of NZ_JAUTYW010000006.1, forward strand.
GACGCTACAGGAACGAACCGAGCGCGATGTACGCCGCCGTGCCCACCGCCACACTGAGAAACAGGTTGCGGCTGAAATACGCACATAACAGCGTCGGTATCGCGGCATAGAATTCAGGGCGATCAAGTTGTATCTGCTGATCCTTGATCAGCAAGGGGGTCAGGCTGATGGCAGCGACGATCGCCACTGGCAGGTATTCCAAGGCACGGGCGACGAAGGGCGGCCAGTGTTCGGTATTGATCTGCAGCGGCAGGGCGCGCGGCAGGAAGGTCACGGCCATCATCAGGGCCACGACCAGGATCAGGAACGTTTGGTCAGGCATACGCCCACCCCGCAGCCAACGAACGTGGCAATGAACACATTGAATGGCGAGCTGCCCAGCAGGCTCAGCCCGCCCATGCAGACGACAGCCGCCAGGGCCGCGATCAGTTTGTTGCGGGTGTTGCACAACGAAACCAGCACATAGAGCATCATCGCGGTCAGGGCATAGTCGAGCTGGTATTTGATGAGGTGCGCCGCGTATTGCGCGCACACGGCGCCGAGCAAGCCACCGAGCACCCAGGATGTGTGGCAGAACAGGTTGAAGCCGACCAGGTAGCGCACGCTCACCGGCGCCCCGCTGCCGAGCTTGACGCTGTGGAACGCGAACGACTCGTCCGTCAGCCCCGCCGCGTAGCACCAGCGCTCGAAACGGCTGAGCCCCAGCGCACGCAGGGCCTTGGCCATGTAGACCGACATCAGCATGTGCCGGGCATTGATCAGGAACGTGGTGAGCACGATGGTGGTCAGCGACGCACCGCTGGAAATCAACGCCAGCGCGGCGAATTGCGAAGCGCCCGCGTAAACGAACAGGCACATCGCCACCGGCAACCACAGGGGCAGCCCGGCGTTGACCGCCATCAGACCGAACACAAACGAAACCGTGAAATAACCCGCTACCACCGGACTGGCTTCAGCAAAGGTACGCGAGGCTTGTGGTTCGACCGCCAGCGGCTGGCTGGAAGTCTTGTTCATAAATCCCTCTCGAAGGTGATTTCACCCCGGGGTTCACAGAACCCCTGGGCGGCCCAGAAACGCTTGCCGGCCAGATTAGCATCGTCGACGAAAAGGAACATGCGCAGCACGCCGACCCGTTTCATGTCAGCCGATGCGGCTTCGACCAGGCGCTGGCCCAGGCCTTTGGTGCGATGCTGCGGGCTGACCGCCAAGTGATTGATCGTGCCACGGGTACCGAGCATGCCACCCATCACCGCGCCCACCACTTCACCGCTCGCATCGATGGCCAGGTACGCGGTGGTGGTTTCCTGCAACAACACACCGCGCAAGAATCGGGCGTCCTGCCATTCGCAGAACGACACTTCGTCGAAACCGCGAAAGAACCGCTCCAGTCGCTCGGCGTCCCGGACCATGGTCCGGCGCAACAGGACCTGCTGCGTCGGGTCGTCCATGGGTTCGAGCCGTTCAGCGAACAATGTCGAAAGCGGTCCCGGGCCGCGAGAAGGAAATGGCCAGGATCTGCCGGTACGCCATGTCATGGCTATGGGTGTTGCGCGCCGGGGTCACGTAGTGGCGCATGTCGCGATCCAGGAAAAACGTCGTGTCGAGGATGTCCTCGTAGGTCGTCGCCGCCAGCTGTTCTTCCTGGGCGCTGTACAAGCGGCTTTCCGCACCTGCCACATTCTGACGGCCCCAGAAGTGCACGCCGCTGAACGGATAGCCGTCGCAGTGAATCCCTTCCGGAGTGATTTCCAGTTGTTTGCCCGGCTTGATCTCGATGCGGATCTGATGGATCTGGCACTGCCAGATTTCATCGTGCAATTCCTGCGGCAGGACGTTCTTGTAAACCTCGAAGTCCGTGTCGATCAGGCTGCGCATCACCGGCGAATTGATCACTTCGTTGGAAAAGTCCTCGAAGTGCCGCTCCAGTCCGCCAACATAGCTATTGTTGGCCTTGGACTGAACGTAGGCCCGGTGTTCGAGCTGCGTGAGCTCACGGGTCGTAGGGTTGTATTCGAAGTCGCTGTAGCGACGAAAACGCATGCCTGACTCGGCCTGGCCGTAGTAGCTGTCGGGCTCCATGTTTTCCCAGCTTTTGGTCAGCCGGACAAAATCGCCGAAATGACCGTAGAGGTTGAAGTCCCCACCGCGAACGTTGACGTATTTGTCACGTCTTAGCGCTTCGCCCACTTCCCTGTTCAGAACGATCATTTTTCATAGGTCTCCGCTGCGTTGAGCGGCCTAATCTAGTAGGTGCAGGATTTACGTCCATGAGAAAGTATTTGAGGCATTTCAAGCGGCGCTTGAAACGGTGGGTAAAGTTGCATTAGTACGACTTTTACTCGGGAATACAGGCGGTTACAGCGGTGTTTTTTTGCGCAGTAAGCCAAAAGGCCCCGAGTCTGGCGTCGCAACGCTATTCACTTCAGGCAGGCATGAATCAATCGTGGCGAGGGAGCAAGTTCCCTCGCCACGATTTTATAGACTTACAACCTGATCAGGCATCAGAAGACGTTGATCGGGTAATCCACGAACACCCGCAGCTCATTGCCGCTGACGTTGTACTCGCTGGACTTCTGCGACACCCGCAGTACGGAGCTGCGCAACCTTACGCTCAAGTCCTTGGCCGGGCCGCTCTGGACCACGTACTTGAACTGGTTGAAGATCTCGCGCTCGGTACCGCCTTCGCTGGTGGACGTGGTGATGTTATCGCCACGCACATAAGCGACGTTATAGGTCAGGCCCGGTACCCCGAAGGTGGTGAAGTCCAGGCCATAGCCCAACTGCCAGCTGCGTTCATCTTCAGCGTTGAAGTCGGACCAGTAGGAGTTGGCCAGGTAGATCGTGTTACCGCCATCACCCACCCGATTCTGCTCGCGCTGATAGCCGCCGTAGGCATAACCCAGGTTGCTGTCGCCGGTGCTGCGCTGGTGGGCGAGCGTGAAGCTGTGCGGCCCTGTGGCGAAGGTGGCAGCCAGGCTCCAGATCTTGTTGTCGTCGCCGGTGACGTTGTTTTCACGAACGTAGCTGTTGTCCAGCTTGGTGCGATAGCCGTTGAAGTCCAGGGTCAGGGACTGATCCTTGGCCAGCGGGAACACGTAGTTGGCGTTCACGTATTGCTTCTTCAATACGTCCTCGACATCCGAGGCGTAGAGCGAGGCCTTGAACTGCTCGGTGAACTGATAGCTGCCGCCCAAGACGTTGATCGACTTCAGGCCACCGCTGTCGCGGCCTTCGGCGCTCTTGCGCGATTCGGCGGTGAAACGGCCAGCATTGAGTTCCAGGCCCTTGATCTCCTTGGAGGTGATCAGCGTGCCGGTGTAGCTTTCCGGCAGCAGGCGCGAGTTGTCATAGCTGAGCACCGGCAGGGCCGGCATCTGGTCACCGTAGGCCAGCACGGTATTGGAGACGCGGAACTTGACCGCAGCACCGAACTTGGACAGGTCATCGGCGGCGTTGCCGCTGTCGCCCTGCTTGAAGAAGTCGATGCCGCCCGCCCCGCTGCGGCCTTTACCGCCGTCCAGGCGCAGCGCGTACAGACCGAACGCATCCACACCTACACCCACGGTGCCCTGGGTGAAACCGGACGAGAAGGTAGCGATGGCCGCCTGGCCCCACTCGGCCTTGTCTTCGTTGCCATCTTTGTAATCGCGGTTGATATAAGCGTTGCGCAACAGCACTTTCAAGCTGCTGTCTTCAACGAACCCTTTGGACTCAGCCTGGTCGTTGGCCATGGCGTGTGTCGTGCTCAAGATCCCCAGTGCGATCAAACTAATGCGCTTGTTCAACATGATTATTTTCCTTGTACGGGTTGATACGCACTGCGGCGGGCAACCGAAATGGCGCTTTTGCGCTCTTTTTCGGACTCTTGCTCCTGAAAATAATGAAAAGGCCCGCCCACGAGTGATCGTGTCGGGCCTTTTTATTATTTAAGAGTCATGGCTGTTAGCCACAGGCGTAGGACGAATCCTAGTCGCGCCCTCAACGGTGTGTCAATTTCGTGAATCGTCTGTAATTAGGCGAAAAACATCTAAGAATCGATCAAAACGAACAACCGTCCAGACCGCAGGCCACCGAGGGTGCAGAGGCCTGCTCCGGCAGGGCTTGGCTCAGCCATTGGGCGAATGCCTCGGGCTTGCCGAACCAGGGGCCGATGTCGATCAGCGTGAACTGGCCATCCTGCTCCAAGGCCAAGGTTGGGAAACCCTGGCCGCCGAGCTGGGCCAGCAAGGTGCGACTCGCCTTGATATGCCCTTGCACATCAACCGTGCTCAATGCCGCCAGGAACGCCTGGGCCGGCAGGCCGATGGTTTGGGCGAGCTCCAGCAGGACGGTTTCGTCAGCGATGCGCCGGCCTTCGACGTAGTGTGCGGTTTGCAGGCGCCCGAGCAACTCCAGGCCGTGGCCGCCGAGCTGTTCGGCAGCGAGGATGGCGGCGGTCGGCGGCGCAGAATCGAACACGGCGCTGTGGTCGCGCAGCAGACCTTCGAAATAGACCTCGCCAAATGGTTGCCCGCAATGCTCGGCAATGCGTCGGTCGTGGGGCATCACGTAATTGCGCAACTGCGGCGAGACCTGCTGGCGATTGGCACCGGTCATCATGCCGCCGCCATGGGCAATGACCGGTAAAACGGTCCGGGCGGCCTGCACCAACGGCTTGGCGCCGTAACACCAGCCGCACAGCGGATCGTAAATATAATGAAGAGTGGTCATGGGGACTCCGCTAGCCACGAGGATTCGATGGCGGCAGGGTAGTCTCTGGAGCGCTGCGGAAAAACGCTGGAATGGCTTTCAATCTGTTTCGCGGATCGGTCGAATGCCCACTGAATTTGAACGCCACCCCCTGTGGGAGCGAGCTTGCTCGCGATGGCAGTGTGTCAGTCAACAGCGGTGTTGTTGATCCACCGCTATCGCGAGCAAGCTCGCTCCCACAGGGATATGTGTGAATTCGAAAGCCAGCGGACACAAAAAAAGCGCTGCCATCCCGGCCAGCGCTTTTTATCAATCCGTCGAATTCTATCCTTGCATCACATCCCACAGCGCTTCCAGCTCCGCCTCGCTGAACAGGCCAGCGGGGTAACGCTCAACGATCATCCGGCGCGGATCAGGTTCTCTGATCTGACGCGTTCCGTTGGACTTCAACCACTGCGCCAAGGCTTGAAGCGACTCACCATTAACGGCCAAGGGATGGCATGTGCGCTCGCTTATCATATTCATTCCAGCGCCCTCTCCTGGTTGATGAGCGGCCAATTTATCCAAGGTTTATGACAAAACAACTCAGTTCTCTCCCCAGAACTGCCGCAGTACAGATACAAGAGCTATGCCAATGTATCCGTCACGCCAATAAACAGGCACAAAAAAACCCGCGCCCCCATCGGGCCGCGGGCTTGCCGGGATGGATCCAAAACCGCCGACCTAGAGCCGGCGCGGTCGATATCACCCAGCTGTTACATCGCCACTCATTTTGCCCGCGGCGCAGGTTGCTGTTGTGTAAGGCAATGGATATTCCCACCCCCCAGTAACAGTTCGCGCCCCGGTACCATGACCACTTCGTGCTGCGGGAACAGGTTCTGCAGGATGTCCCTGGCCGGCGTGTCCAGCGGATCGTCAAAGCTTGGCGCAATGATGCCGCCGTTGACGATCAGGAAATTCACGTAGGAACCGGCCAGCCGTACCGACGGGTTACGCTCCTGGGAACCCTCCACCGCATCCACGCCGGCACACTCTTGCTCGGTGGCATACAACGGCCCCGGAATCGGCATTTTATGCACTGTGAACGGGCGTCCCTTGGCGTCAGTGCTGTTTTGCAGCACGTTCATCGCTGCGTGGCAGCGGGTGTAGTTCGGGTCTTGCGGGTCGTCGGTCCAGGCAAGCAGGACTTCACCCGGCCGCACGTAGCAGCAAAAGTTATCCACATGGCCGTCGGTCTCGTCATTGAACAGACCATCAGGCAGCCAGATGATCTTGTCCACCGCCAACTGCGCGCTGAGCACCGCCTCGATCTCTTCACGGCTCAAGTGCGGGTTGCGATTGCGGTTGAGCAGGCACTCTTCGGTGGTGATCAGGGTGCCTTCGCCGTCCACGTGGATCGAGCCGCCCTCGAGCACAAAACCTTCGGTGCGATAACGCGGGCTGCGCTCGATCTCGAGGATCTTGCCGGCCACTTGCGCATCACGGCTCCACGGCGCATACAGGCCACCGTCAAAACCGCCCCAGGCGTTGAAATCCCAATCGACACCGCGCACTTCACCGTTGTCATTGATGACAAACGTCGGCCCTGTGTCGCGGACCCAGGCGTCGTCACTGGACATTTCCACCAGGCGGATATTCGGCACGTCGAGACGCGCCCGGGCATTTTCGTATTGGGCCGCAGACACCGCCACAGTCACCGGTTCAAAACGGGCGATGGCCTTGGCGACCGCTACGTGGGCGGCCTGCGCGGGCTTGCCACCCAAGCGCCAATTGTCCGGACGCTCGGGCCAGATCATCCAGACCTGGGTCTGGGTCGCCCACTCGGCAGGCATGTGGAAACCATCCGCGCGGGGAGTGCTGTGCAACGTTGTCATGGGGTCATCTCCTGGGCGATGGGCTGTGGAAACTTTATAAACGATAAATATCGACTAATAAAGTCAGAAAAACTAACACCCATCAAAAAATAGCGCCAAACACCGACAAAAATCGATTTTATGCAATTTGTGCCAAACCCTGTGGGAGCGGGCCTGCTCGCGATAGCGGTGAGTCAGCCAAATCAATATTGGCTTGGACACCGTCATCGCGAGCAAGCTCGCTCTCATAGGGGAACAGCTTGGCGTTCCAGATTAGTTACAGCCCCTCGTCCAAGACCTTCACCAGCATATCGACGAAGAAATCCACGCTCTGGCGCGTGGTGACCATCGGCGGTTTGATCTTGAGGATGTTCAGGTAATCGCCGGTCGGTTGCATGAAGATCCCCAACGCTCGCAGGCGGTTGCACAACGCAGTGGTTTCTTCAGTGGCCGGCTCCAGGGTGTCGCGGTCGCGGATCAGTTCCACGCCCAGGTAGAACCCGGAGCCATGTACCGCGCCGACCAATGGATAGCGGTCGATCAAGGCCTCCAGCCGAGCCTTGAAATGCCCGCCCACTACCCGGGCGTTTTCCCAGAGATTGTCTTCTTCCATGACATCCAGCACCGCCATGCCGATCTGGCAGCTGACCGGGCTGCCACCGGCCGATGAGAAGAAATACCCCTCGGCTTCCAGCGCCTCGGCGATTTCCCGGCGGGTGATGACCGCGCCCAGCGGCTGGCCGTTGCCCATGCCCTTGGCCATGGTGATGATGTCCGGCACTACGCCTTGCTCTTCGAAACCCCAGAAAAACTCGCCCATGCGCCCGTAACCGACCTGTACTTCGTCGGCGATGCAGACCCCACCGCGCTCGCGCACCATCGCGTAGACCTGTTTGAGGTAACCGGGCGGCAGCGCGATCCCACCGGCGTTGCCGTACACCGGTTCGCAGATGAAACCGGCGAGCTGGCGTTTGCTCGCGGCGATTTTCGCCAGGTTGTGTTCGACGCTGCGCACGTAGTCCGGCGCAGTGTCGGGGCCACGGAATTCGCCGCGATAGGTGTTCGGCGCGGTCACCGGGTGCACCCAGTCCGGGCGGCTGCTCAGGGCCTGGGGATTGTCAGCGATGGAGGTCGAGACCGCATCGGCCGCCACCGACCAGCCGTGGTAGGCCTCCAATACGCTGAGCATGTCCCGTCCGCCGCTGTAGGCCCAGGCCAGGCGGATCGCCAGGTCGTTGGCCTCGGTGCCGCTATTGACCAGGAACACCCGATCCATGTTGGAGGGCGACAGCGCCAGCAGGCGCTCGGAAAATTCGGCAATCGCCGCATAGTGAAAACGCGAGTTGGTATTGAGCAGCGACCATTGCCGGGCAGCCACTGCCGCCATGCGTGGATGGCCGTGGCCCAGCACCGCGACATTGTTGAGCATGTCCAAGTAGGAGCGGCCCTGCATGTCGATAAGGTGATTGCGCCAGCCGCGCTCGATACGCGGCGGATCGACGTAATAGTGCTTCTGCGAACGGGCAAAGCTCGCATCGCGCCGGGCCAGCAGCGCCTCGGGATCGATCTCCGGCTCGGCATCACAAGCCAGCCCCAGCAGCACCGCCGGCGAAGGGCAAAGCGCCTGCCAGGCCAATGCCCTGGAAGGTGTGCAGAACAGCGGTGGATCCACCTGGGCGCCCCGGCACAACTGGACCCGCAACGGTCCCGTCACTTCGCCCAGCACCTGCCCCTTGACCAGTGCCGCGCCGGAATGCAGCGGCGACGTCACGCCCCACAGCCGCACGCTCAACTGCGCGCTGTCCAGCTGCAACAGGCCGTCGGCCGTCTTGTGCACGACCCCAGCGAACGGGGATTCGAGCGGCGTCCCCCGAGGAACGCTCAACTCCACGTGCACTGGATAAGTATCGGGCTCGACGGCGCTGTCCGGCCGGGTGCGGGATAACCGGTACTGCCCGTAGCGGCTGGCGGCCAGGCCGTGAACGCCAGCGGCTTCACTCAGCAGGCGCTGGTCGATCCCCGGTTGCTCCCAATTGCCGGCCTCGAAATGCGGGCTCAGTACACCCAGGTCAATCAGCGCGAACTCACGCCCCACCAGGGTCGGCAACAGCGGCGCAAAGCCTTCGCTGGCAATGGCCGGCAGGCTGTGGCCGACGGCGGTGAGAATCGCCGCTTCCATCAGTTCGAGGGGCACCGAATGGGCGACCCGGAAAATCTCCCACTCATGGGCCAGGTTGTCGCGGCTGTATTGGTTGTCCGGGTCGATGGAAACCTGCTGCTCACCGCTGAGCACCAGTACCGCGGCGCGTGCCACGACCAGTGGCCATAGCGCCAGCAGCTCTTCACGTTGCAAGGGATTGACCGCGTGGTAGGCCTTGATCGCCGGCAAGATAAAGAACGGATCGCCGTCGGCGTGGTGCAGCAGGGCGGCGCAGGTCACCGACAAGTCGGTGATGCGCCAAGTGCGGATCAGGTCGCCGAAATCGATGACGCCCTGCAATTGCCACTGGCGGTGGGCATCGCGCTGCCAGACCACATTGTCATCGGTGATGTCCATGTGGATCGCCTGCACCGGCAGGCTGGCCTTGAGCGGCTGCAAGCGCCGCTCGGCCTGTTGCGCGACCTCGGCGATCAGTTGGCGCCGCTGATCGTCGTCGATGACAGGCAACAGGTGATCGATCAGGGCGGGGGCGTGGCGCGCGTCCCATTGCAGGGTGCGCTCCAGGCCTGGGTGGTCGAATGTCGCCAGGGCCAGGTCCATTTCCGCGCACAGGCGGCCCAGGCCGGTCACCAGCTCGGGCGTCAGGTGTTTGAGCTGCGTGAGGGACTGCCCGTCAATGTACTCCAGCAGTCGCATATGAACCGCTTGCCCGTCGACATCCAATGTCAGCAGGTCCTGGCCGTTGCTGGCGGTAATCACCCGCGGCACCTTCACCGCGCCGTGCCCGGCCAACTGCTTGAGGGCAGCGTGTTGGGCCTGGAATTCCTGGACAGCGTAGTCGCCGTGGCAAATTTTCAACACAAAACGCCCGAGCTCGCTGTCGACTCGGTAATTGAGGTCCTGGTTGCTGCCAAGGGGTCGCAGGTCGCCGCTGAGTCCGTAATTCAAGCGCAACAGCACCAGCGCTTGCTCGGCGCTGATCTGTGGGCTTGGCAAACTGGCACGGTGAACCAACGTAGCGAGTGGCATACAACGACCCCTGAGGTGGTTTTGTTCGGATGCCTATCACGCCACTGAGTCGAGGGATAAGCAACCCCTCCTGTTCAAAAATATGCACAGCTCTCCTGAACGGCTATATGGGGAGGACGTGTCCATGGGATATTCGCTTGCACCGCCCCCGCCATGCCGACAAGCTATGCTCCCAAAGCTCTGTCGTCTTACGAAAAAAGGCTTACCCGGATGCGCATTCTCATCACTGGCGGTGCCGGCTTCATCGGCTCGGCGCTCATACGGCACTTGATTCTTGATACCGGACACCAGGTCCTGAACCTCGATAAGCTGACGTACGCCGGCAATCTTGAATCGCTGAGTAGCATCGATCACGACAGCCGGTACGAATTCGTCCAGGCCGACATCATCGATCAACCGACCGTCAGTGCGGTGCTGGCGCGATTCAAGCCTGACGCCATCATGCATCTGGCGGCCGAGTCCCACGTAGATCGTTCCATTGATGGCCCGGCGGACTTCATCCAGACCAATATCGTGGGCACCTACAGCCTGCTGGAAGCCACTCGAGCTTATTGGCAGACCCTGCCCGAGCCGCAGAAGCGCTCATTTCGCTTCCATCATATTTCCACTGACGAAGTGTATGGCGACTTGCACGGTGTGGATGACCTGTTCACCGAGACCACCGCCTATGCCCCAAGCTCACCGTATTCGGCGAGCAAGGCGGCGTCCGACCACTTGGTCCGTGCCTGGCAACGCACCTATGGCTTGCCCGTGCTGTTGACCAACTGCTCGAACAACTACGGGCCGTTTCACTTCCCCGAGAAGCTGATTCCACTGGTGATTCTCAATGCGCTGGCCGGCAAGCCATTACCGGTCTACGGCAACGGCCAGCAAGTGCGCGACTGGCTGTTCGTCGAAGACCATGCCCGTGCGCTGCTCAAGGTCGTCACAGAAGGCGCGGTCGGCGAGACTTACAACATTGGTGGCCACAACGAGCAGAAAAACATCGACGTGGTGCGCAGCATCTGCGCGTTGCTCGAAGAACTGGCGCCACGCAAACCCGAAGGGGTCGAGCACTATGCCGACCTGATCAGCTTCGTCCAGGATCGCCCCGGCCACGATCTGCGCTACGCCATCGATGCCGGCAAGATCGAGCGGGAACTGGGCTGGACACCCCGGGAAACCTTCGAGACCGGGCTGCGCAAGACCGTGCAGTGGTACCTCGAAAACCTGCTGTGGTGCCAACGCGTCCAGGACGGCAGCTACCAGGGCGAGCGCCTGGGCTCGCTCGACAACAAGGATGCAATTGCATGATGAAGGGCATTGTTCTGGCCGGCGGCTCCGGCACCCGCCTGCACCCGATTACCCTCGGGGTTTCCAAACAGTTATTACCCATCTATGACAAACCGATGATTTATTACCCGATCTCGGTGCTGATGCTCGCCGGCATCAAAGACATCCTGGTGATTTCCACCCCCCAGGATCTGCCGCAATACCGCAACCTGTTGGGCGACGGCCAGCAGTTTGGCGTGCAGTTCAGCTACGCCGAGCAGCCGACGCCCGATGGCCTGGCCCAGGCGTTCCTGATCGGCGAGCAGTTCATTGGCAGCGACTCGGTTTGCCTGATCCTGGGCGACAACATTTTCCACGGCCAGCATTTCGGCGAACAATTGCAGACCGCCGTCAACCGGCAGAGTGGCGCGACAGTGTTCGGCTACTGGGTCAAGGACCCTGAACGTTTTGGCGTGATCGATTTCGATGCAGAAGGACGGGCGATGTCCATCGAAGAAAAGCCCACCGCGCCCAAATCCAGCTACGCGGTGACCGGCCTGTATTTCTACGATAACGACGTGATCGAGATCGCCAAGGCCATCAAACCGTCCAAGCGCGGCGAACTGGAAATCACCGACGTCAACAATGCTTACCTGCAACGCGGCGACCTGCACGTCGAGCGCTTCGGCCGTGGTTTCGCCTGGCTGGACACCGGCACCCACGATAGCCTGCTGGAAGCCTCGCAATACGTGCAGACAATCGAACATCGCCAGGGCCTGAAAGTCGCGTGTCTGGAAGAAATTGCCTACCAGCAAGGCTGGGTCAGCCGCGAGCACGTCCTTGAACGCGCCCAGTATTTTGGCAAGACCGGCTACGGCCAGTACCTGTTCAAGATCGCCGGAGAGACACGTTGAACGTCATCGCCACCCGCTTGCCGGACGTCCTGGTCATCGAACCGAAAGTCTTCGGCGACGACCGGGGTTTTTTCTACGAAAGCTTCAATGCCCGGGCGTTTGCCGAAGCAACCGGCAGCCCCCTGCAGTTCGTCCAGGACAATCATTCACGCTCCACCAGGGGCGTGTTGCGGGGCCTGCACTATCAGATCGAACAGGCCCAGGGAAAACTCGTGCGCGTCACGGCGGGGGAAGTGCTGGATGTCGCGGTGGACATTCGTCGCAGCTCGCCGACCTTCGGCCAGTGGGCCAGCGTACGCCTGTCGGCGCAGAACCATCGGCAACTGTGGGTGCCGCCAGGGTTTGCCCACGGCTTCGTCGTACTGAGCGAATCAGCAGACTTCCTCTACAAGACCACCGACTACTACGCGCCATCGGCCGAACGCTGCATTCGCTGGGACGACCCGCAGCTGGCCATCGATTGGGAGCTCGACGGCACGCCGATCCTTTCGGCCAAGGACCAGAACGGCAAGGCCCTGCACGAGGCCGACCTGTTCCCATGAGTGCCCCCTTGCGTATCCTGATCATCGGCCGGAATGGCCAGGTTTCCCGGGCGCTCCAATCGCGCCTGAGCGGCCTGGGCGAGTTGATCGTGCGCGGCAGCGACCAGCTCGATCTGGCGCAACCGGACGCCCTGCGCGCGCCCATCGAGGCGCTGAGGCCTGGCCTGATCATCAACGCTGCCGCCCACACGGCCGTCGACCAGGCCGAAAGTGAACCGGAGCAGGCGTTCGCCATCAATGCCACGGCACCTGGCATCCTGGCCCAGGCAGCGGTTGCACTGGGCGTCCCGCTGATTCACTACTCCACCGACTACGTCTTCGATGGCCTCAAGCCCGTTCCCTACATCGAGGAGGACACGCCCAACCCGCTGAGCGTCTACGGACGCAGCAAACTGGCCGGCGAGAATGCCATCCGCCAGGCTGGTGTTCAGCACCTGATCCTGCGCACCAGTTGGGTGTACTCCACCGAGGGCCGCAACTTCCTGTTGACCATGCAGCGCCTGTTGCAGGAAAAACCGCAGCTGCGGGTGGTGGCCGATCAGATCGGTGCACCGACCTGGGCCGGTACCATTGCCGACAGTACGGCGCAACTGATCGAACGCTGGCAGGCCGGCCACCCCGGCGCCTGGGGTACCTATCACCTGACGGCCCAAGGTGAGACGTCCTGGTTCGGTTTCGCCCAGGCCATCGGCGAAAACCTGCTCGAGCGACACAAACCGTGTGCGCAGCTGGAGCCCATTGCGTCTAGCGCTTACCCGACGCTGGCCCCTCGGCCGCTGAACTCGCGCCTGGATTGCACCCGCCTGCGCAAGGAATGGAGGGTGAGCCAACCGGACTGGAGAAGCGCACTGCAGCAGTGCCTTGCCGGACAAGCCTGGTAAGGCCTTACAAATAGTATTTGCGAGGCAACTAGGCATAATACGCCTGTCACCACAGGCGCCCGAGGCTCATGAATTCCACCCTTCCCCGCAGACCCCGTTGGCGCAGCCTGGCCTTGCTCGCGCTGTGCCTGGCGCCGTTACTGTGGCCATTGGAGCACCTGGCAGAACGTTATTACCGCAGCGAACTGGCCGGGCAGAACCGCCAGACCCTGGACCTCTACGTCGCCAACCTGTTGGGCACGCTGCATCGCTATGAGGTGCTGCCACAGATTCTCGGCGAGCTACCGGCCTTGCGCGCCGCCTTGTCGGCCCCGGACGATGGCGTGACCCAAGGCAACGCCAACCGGCTGCTGAAAAACATCAGCGCCCAGACCGGCGCCGAAGTCATGTACCTGATGGACCCTTCCGGCAAGACCCTGGCCGCTTCGAACTGGGACAAACACGACAGTTTCGTCGGACGCAATTTCGCCTTCCGACCGTACTTCATCGAAGCCATGGCCGGACGCCTGGGCCGCTTCTTCGGCTTGGGTACGACGTCGGCCAAGCGCGGTTACTTCTTTGCCGCCGCCGTGCACGACCGCGAAAAAGTCATCGGCGTGCTGGTGGTCAAGGTCGACCTCGACCACACCGAAAGCCTGTGGGGCAAGACCCCCGAACAATTGCTGGTGACCGACCACAACGGCGTGGTCATCCTTACGTCGCGACAGGAATGGCGATTTCGCGCGACACGGCCCTTGAATGACGATGAGCGCAAGGCCATCAGCGCGGTACAACCGTATCCGACCCGTGATCCCAAGCCGCTGAACCTGGACGCCAACGCCTGGCTGACCCAGACCCAGTCCATCGAGGAAACTGGCTGGAGCGTGAGCATTCTCGCCCCGCGCACGCTGATTGATCGTCCGGTGCGCACCGTCGTCGCCATCGGTGGCGCGGCGTTGCTGGTCTTGATGCTGTTGCTCGGGTTGATGATGCAACGCAGGCGCCATTACCTGGATCGGATCGCCTTCGAAGCCAAGGCCCGCCAAGAGCTGGAGGGCCGGGTGGCCGAGCGTACCAGTGACCTGGAAGGGCTGAACCGACGGTTGAAGCAGGAAGTGCTGGAGCGCGAACAGGCCCAGCAGGAGTTGGTCCGCGCCCAGGATGACCTGGTGCAGGCCGGCAAGCTGTCGGCCCTGGGCACCATGTCGGCGAGCATCAGCCACGAACTCAACCAGCCGCTGGCCGCGATTCGCAGCTACGCGGAAAACGCCGAGATTTTGCTCGATCACCAACGCACCGACGACGCCCGGGGCAACCTCAAGCTGATCAGCGAACTGACCGGGCGCATGGCGTCGATCATCGCCCACCTGCGCGCCTTCGCCCGCCGCGACCGCCATGCCCCGGAAAGCGTCGCCCTGCAGCCGGCACTGGACGATGCCTTGGCCCTGCTCGCCAAACGCCGACGCAGCATGGAAGTGGAACTGATTCGCGACTTGCCGGCCGCCACGCTGTGGGTCGAGGCCGGCGAAACCCGCTTGCGCCAGGTGCTCGGCAACCTGCTGGCCAACGCCCTCGATGCCCTCACCGAGAAAGGCCCGCCGCGCAAACTCTGGCTCAGTGCCCAGGCCACCGAAACCGGCGTCAACCTGTACATCCGCGATAACGGCCCGGGGTTTTGCATGGAAGCCCTGGGCCGCGCCGGCGAACCCTTCTACACCACCAAGACGCGCACCCAGGGCCTTGGCCTGGGGCTGGCGATCTGCGACACCCTGATGCGCGCCTTTGGCGGCGAACTGTCGTTCGCCAACCACAAGGAAGGCGGCGCCCTGATTACCCTGAAACTGCGCGCTGGCGCCCCCGGGGTGAGCCTGCAACCGTCCGAGGACCGAAGTGTATGACCATCGACAACCGGATTGAGGTGGTGTTGATCGACGACGATCCCCATTTGCGTCAGGCCTTGAGCCAGACCCTCGACCTGGCCGGCCTGAAAATCCTGCCCCTGGCCGAAGCCAAGGGCGTGGCCGCGCAACTGCCCCGTGACTGGCCGGGAGTGGTGGTCAGTGATATTCGCATGCCGGGCATGGACGGCCTCGAATTGCTGAGCGAACTCCACGCCCAGGACTCAGAGCTGCCGGTGCTGCTGATCACCGGCCACGGCGACGTGCCGCTGGCGGTGCAGGCGATGCGCGCCGGGGCCTATGACTTTTTGGAAAAGCCTTTCGCCAGTGATCACCTGCTCGACAGCGTACGCCGGGCCCTGGCCTTGCGCCGATTGGTGCTGGACAACCGCAGCCTGCGCCTGGCCCTGAGCGATCGCCATGAACTCAGCGCCCGCCTGGTCGGCCAGTCGACACCGATGTTGCGCCTGCGCGAGCAGATCGGTGCATTGGCCGCCACCCGCGCCGACGTGTTGATCCTCGGTGAAACCGGCGCCGGCAAGGAAGTGGTCGCCCGTGCATTGCATGACCTTTCGGGCCGACGCAACGGCCCCTTCGTGGCGATCAACGCCGGGGCCCTGGCCGAGTCGGTGGTGGAAAGCGAGCTGTTCGGCCACGAACCCGGCGCGTTTACCGGCGCGCAGAAACGCCGCATCGGCAAGTTCGAGTTCGCCAATGGCGGCACACTGTTTCTGGATGAAATCGAAAGCATGAGCCTGGATGTCCAGGTCAAGCTGCTGCGTCTGCTGCAAGAGCGCATGGTGGAGCGGCTGGGGGGCAATCAACAGATCCCGCTGGATATCCGCGTGATCGCCGCGACCAAGGAAGACCTGCGCCAGGCCGCCGACCAGGGGCGTTTTCGCGCCGACCTGTATTACCGCCTGAACGTCGCCCCGCTACGCATACCGCCATTGCGCGAACGGGGAGAGGATGCGCTGATGCTGTTCCAGCACTTCGCCGACGAAGCCAGCGCTCGCCACGGCCTGCCGCCCCATCAATTGCAACCGGCGCAACGGGCGTTGCTGCTGCGCCACAGTTGGCCGGGCAATGTGCGAGAGTTGCAGAACGCCGCCGAACGTTTTGCCCTGGGCCTGGAACTGGCCCTGGACAACGCCGCGCCAGACGGCAGCCCCGGCGCACCGGTGGAAGTGGTCAGTGGCGGCTTGAGCGAGCAGGTGGAAAACTTCGAGAAAACCCTGATCGCTGCCGAACTGGCCCGCCCCCACAGCTCGGTGCGCAGCCTGGCCGAAGCCTTGGGCATTCCACGCAAGACCTTGCACGACAAATTACGCAAACATGGGCTGAACTTCGGCGACAGCAGCCACGGTTCGGCCGATGAGTCCGATTGAGTTATCGTCATTTCCCGTTCAAGCAAAGGGCCCCGCAATGAACCGCGACAGTCGTTACCTGGAATCGATCCTGCACCACGACATCCCCTTGACCCGGGACATGGGCCTCAAGGTGCTCGATTGGCAGGCCCGGAAACTGCGCCTGTCTTTGCCCCTTGCGGCCAACGTCAATCACAAGAGCACCATGTTCGGTGGCAGCCTGTATTGCGGCGCGGTGCTCGGTGGCTGGGGCTGGTTGCACCTGGCCCTGCGCGAGGAAGGCATCGAAGACGGGCATATCGTGATTCAGGAAGGACAGATCAGCTATCCACTGCCGGTGACCCGCGATGCGACGGTCGTGTGCGAAGCGCCCGAGGAAAAGATCTGGAAGCGCTTCCTGGCCACCTACCGGCGTTACGGACGGGCCCGGCTGGCGTTGCAGACGCGGGTGATGAATACCGGCAGCGAGGACGTGGCGGTGCAGTTTGAGGGGCAGTACGTGTTGCACCGTTGAAACAGCGCATGACCCACTGGGACCCTTGTGGCGAGGGAGCTTGCTCCCGCTGGGCTGCGCAGCAGCCCCTGCCTTTGGCGGTTGCTACGCAACCGAGCGGGAGCAAGCTCCCTCGCCACAAAAAGCTTTCTTGTCACAAGAATCAGATAGGGTTCAGGAACGAGCAAGCTCCAGCAATTTTTCACGCCAAGCCGCTTTCGCCGGCAACGCCAGGAACGACGTATTCAGCAGCGACTCACGCGGTGGATAGCAGAACGGTTCGCCGCTCAAGTCCAACACCTCGCCACCCGCACCTTCCAATACACCCTGGGCGGCGGCGGTGTCCCATTGGGAGGTCGGCGCCAGCCGTGGATAACAATCCGCCGCACCTTCAGCCACCAGGCAAAACTTCAACGAACTGCCAATACTGGTCAGTTGCAGCTCACCCAGGCTCCCGCTCAGGCCATCCAGCAGGCGCTCCTGCTCCGGGCTGGTGTGCCGACGGCTGGCGACCACGGTAAAAGCTTCACCCGGGGCCAGGACGTCACGAACCACGATAGGCAAAGGCACGCCGCCCTTGTCGCCACGCCAGGCACCCAGCCCTGCGCCGCCGACGTAAAAGCGCCCATTGGTGGGCATCGACACCACCCCGAACACCACACGGCCCTGCTCCACCAACGCGATGTTGACGGTGAACTCCTCGCTGCCGGAAATGAATTCCTTGGTGCCATCCAACGGGTCAACCAACCACCAGCGATGCCAGCCGGCGCGCACGCTTTGGGCAATATCGGCGTCTTCTTCGGAGAGGATCGGAATATCCGGGGCCAGTGCCGTCAACCCGGCCACGATCACATCATGAGCGGCCATGTCTGCGGCAGTCACCGGCGACTCGTCAGCCTTGTGGTTGACCTGCACGTTGGCGCGCCAGAACGGCAGGATTGCCTCGCCGGCCTTGAGCGCCAGCTCGACCACCGGGGCCATCAGCGAATGAGGAAATGTCATGACAGGAATGCTCCACGCTGGGTTAGCAGGTCACGGGCCAGGTACAGCGCCGCCAAGGCCCGGCCCTCCGTGAACTGCGGGTTCTGTGCCAGGGCCGACAGCTCACGCAGGTTGACCTTGTCCACGCGCATCGGCTCGGGCTCGTCACCCTCCAGCCGTTCTTCATACAGATCGGTCGCCAGCACCACCTGGATCTTCTGGCTCATGTAGCCGGGGGACAACGACAGCTCGGTCAGGTGTTCCAACTGGCGCGCACCGAAACCAGCCTCTTCCTTGAGCTCCCGTTCGGCCGCCGCCAGCACGTCTTCGCCTGGCTCGATCAAGCCCTTGGGCAGGGACAGTTCGTAGGCGTCGGTGCCACCGCAATACTCTTCCACCAGCACCGCGTGGTCGGCATCGAGCATCGCCACGATCATCACCGCGCCGTAGCCCGCCCCCTTGCTCGCCAGACGTTCATAGGTGCGCTCAACACCGTTGGAAAACCGCAATTTCAGTTCTTCCACGCAAAACAGGCGGCTGGTAGCGACGATCTGGCGATCGAGTATGGTGGGTTTCTGGCGCATAAACGGCTCCCTGGGCGATAGCGGGCTACTATACCCGGCCTATTCTGATTGTTTGTGTCGGATATCCGATTACCGCTGGAGAAGTTTTATGGCTTTGCTGCCCTGGCATGAGATCGATACGGTTCTGCTGGACATGGACGGCACCCTGCTGGACCTGCATTACGACAACCATTTCTGGCTCGAACACCTGCCCCAGCGCTACGCCGAACTGCATGGCGTGAGCCGGGCGATGGCCGAGATGGAGCTGCAACCGCTGTTCGAGCGCAACGCTGGCCAGTTGCAATGGTATTGCCTGGATTTCTGGAGCACCGAGCTGAAACTGCCGGTGCGCGAACTGAAGTTGGAAACCGCGCACCTGATCGCCTTGCGCCCGGACGCCGATACCTTCCTGGCGGCGATCCAGCGGGCCGGCAAACGCGTGGTGATGATCACCAACGCCCATCGCGATTCATTGTCCTTGAAGCTGGAACGCATCGAACTGGCCCCTTACTTCGACCGCTTGATCAGTTCCCATGACTACGGCTTCCCCAAGGAAAACCCGCAATTCTGGGATGCGCTGCAAGCCGACTTGAATTTCGACCCGGCCCGCAGCCTGTTCATCGACGACACCCTGCCGGTGCTGCGCAGCGCCCGGGACTTCGGCGTGGCGCACTTGCTGGCCGTGAGCGAGCCGGATAGCCGCAAAGGGCCGAAGGACACGGGGGAGTTTGAGGCGTTGGGGGATTATCGGGACTTGATTGCCGGGCTTTGAACCGTGTCGTACTCATCGCGAGCAAGCTCGCTCCCACAGTTGGATCGGGGCACGGCCGGAGAAATAGGCCGGCTGTCAGGCCGCCTCGCGAGCAAGCTTTGCTCCCACAGGTCCTGCCCAAAAAGATCTGACGGGTGTACGGCCGGGAGAGTCAGGTCGGCTCTAAGGCCGCCTCGCTAGCAAGCTTTGCTCCCACAGGTCCTGCTCAAACAGATCTGAGGGGTGTACGACCGGGAGAACCAGGTCGGCTACTAGGCCGCCTCGTGGTGGACGTTGATCTCGGCGCCCCGTTAACCACGATGGCCGAACGCAGGTATTGCGCAGTGGGCACCTCGGCATGGATGCCGAGGTAGCCGCGCTGGGCCATGGATGGCCCTTCGCGGCGGGCCCACGGAGCAATGCCGGAGTGAGGGCACACCGAGCCTAGGCGAGGTGCCGAGTGGTGGGGCAAGAGCGTTTTGGTTACTTTTGCGCTCTTCAAAAGTGACCCGCTGTAAGAGCGGAACCATAAGCCGCCGTTACCGCAGCAATGGATATGCACTCGATCGACAACATCCGGGCTGTCAGGCCTGAAGGTTACTCGGGAATACGCAACACCTGCCCCGGATAGATCTTGTCCGGGTGCGACAGCATCGGTTTGTTGGCCTCGAAAATTTTCTGGTACTTATTCGCATCACCATAAACACGCTTGGAAATGGCACTCAAGGTGTCACCTTTTTCGACTGTCACAAACTTGGCCTCTTTAGCCACCGGACCAGTCACCGTAATCTGGTCGTCGACACTGCCGACACCTGCGATATTGCCCACCGCCAACAGGATCTTTTCCTTCTCTTCCTGGCTCGCTACTTCACCGGTGACGATGACTTTGTCGCCGTCGATGGTCGCCTGGACATTCGGATTACCCAGGCCGACCTTTTCAATATGCTCTTTCAGTTGTTCGCTGGCATTGGCATTGCCGGGGGTCAGCAGGTCGATCAGCTTTTCACCGGCTTCCTTCACAAAGCTAAAGATACTCATGGCACACGCTCCTTGATTTAAGTGTCCAGACGCAAAGACTAGACCAGGCGAAACGAACCCGGTTCCCAACCGACCAATGACCCCGCCACGCGCAAGCGCTAGAATCCGAACCTTCCCGCGCCCTGGAGCGAAGATGGACATCAAGCAGCTGAAATTTCTCATCGCGCTCGACGAAACCCGCCACTTCGGCCAAGCCGCCGCACGCTGCCACATCACCCAGCCGACCCTGTCGATGCGCCTGCGCAGCCTTGAAGAAGAGCTCGACCTGCCGCTGGTCAACCGCGGCCAGCGCTTTGAAGGTTTCACCGCGCCGGGGGAACGGGTGCTGGCCTGGGCGCGCACGGTGTTGGCGGCCTATGACGGGCTGCAGGCCGAAGCGGCGGCCTGTCGCGGCAACCTGGTGGGTACGCTGCGCCTGGGCGTGGTGCCGCTGTCGGACTTCGACCCGATGGCAATGATGCAGCGCTTGCACGCCGAGCACCCAAGCCTGCGTTTCGAATTGTCGTCCCTGAGCTCCGAACGCATCCTTGAACAGTTGGCGAACAACCGTATCGACCTGGGTATTTCCTATCTGGAACGCCTGGACAACGAACGTTTCGAAGCCCTGCCCTTCAGCCACACCCGCATGGGCTTGCTCTACGACCAGCGCTTTTTCTTTTTCGGCGAACAACCGCTTAGCTGGGAAGCGCTGATCGAACTGCCCCTGGGCATGCTCACCAGTGGCATGCATTTTCGCCAATCCATCGATCACAACTTCCACAGCCGGGGCCTCACGCCTCAACCGCTGTTGCAAACCGACGCGGTGCACCAATTGTTACAAGCTGTGCACGGCGGGCTGTGTTGCGCGGTGATGCCCTTGGACAGCGGCCTGAATGTGCTGACCGAAGACTTGCGCATCCAGCCCATCGAAAGCGCGCAGACGTTAGTCCCGCTGGGCCTGATCATGCGACGCGGCGCCCCACGCTCGGCCTTGGCGGAGGCCTGTTTTGCCCTTTATCAGAAATCAGCGACGACTTCTTGATCGACGTCATCTATTGGAAGATCAGTAATAGCGATTAGACGTGGCAGATTGCCGCATTTAGTCTTAACACTATTCCTACTTTCAGTGATGCCTATGAACGACAAGCCTCCGGTCAGTCCAGCGCCTGCGATGGAAACATCCGCGCCGGCCGCCAGCCAGAGCTATCGCTACTGCAACCTGGACCACTCCCAATCGGACAGCACCGCGCTGGCCGAGGAAGTGGCGCTGGCGATTGCCTATAACGGCATCAGCCAGGCGGTCATGCTGGTCACCCCCACCGACCTTGAAGACTTCATCGTCGGCTTCAGCCTCGGCAGCGGCATCATTGAAGACTCATCGGACATCTATGACCTGCAACTGAGCGGTACGGGTGCTGCGCACCATGCCGAGGTGACCATCGCCAACCGTGCCTTCTGGAACCTCAAGCAGCAACGCCGGCAATTGACGGGCACCAGTGGCTGCGGCTTGTGCGGCGTGGAAGCAGTGGAACAGGCATTGCCAAACCTCAAGGTGCTGCCCGGTGCACCGCTGCCACCGGCCCAGTGGCTCGATGGCCTGCGTGACCGTATCAGCCAGTTCCAGCCCTTGGGCCAGTACTGCGGCGCAGTCCACGCCGCGCTGTTCATGAACGCCCAGGGCGAATTGCTGCTGGGTCGCGAAGACATTGGCCGACACAACGCCCTCGACAAGCTGATCGGCGCATTGATCCGGCAGCAGATCCCGGTGGCCGGCGGCGTGGCGATCGTCACCAGCCGTTGCAGCCTCGAACTGATCCAGAAAGTCCTGCGGGCCGGCATACAGACCCTGGTCAGCCTGTCGTCACCCACGGGCCTTGCGGTGCAGTGGGCCCGCCAACACAACCTCAACCTCATCCACCTGCCGCAAAAAAGTGCGCCGCGGGTCTACAGCCCTGCGATGGAGAAACAAGCGTGAGCAATCATCAACAAGCCGACCAGAAACCCGTACCGCGCTACAAGCCCTACAAGGGCCCGGCCGGTGGCTGGGGAGCGCTGATCAGCGTCGCTCAGGCCTGGTTGACCAGCGACAACGCGCTGAAGAATATCCGCATGATGCTCAAGACCAACCAGAATGGCGGTTTTGACTGCCCAGGTTGTGCCTGGGGTGATTCGCCGGAAAGCGGCGTGGTCAAGTTCTGCGAGAACGGCGCCAAGGCCGTGAACTGGGAAGCCACCAAGCGCCGCGTCGATGGTGCATTTTTCGCCAAGCACAGCGTGAGCTCGCTGCTGGAGCAGAGCGACTACTGGCTCGAGTACCAGGGTCGCCTGACCGAGCCAATGCGCTACGACGCCGAAACCGACCGCTACAAGCCCATCAGCTGGGAAGCGGCGTTCGCCCTGGTCGGCAAGCACCTGCAAGGGCTGTCCAGCCCGAACCAGGCCGAGTTCTACACCTCGGGCCGAGCCAGTAACGAAGCGGCCTACTTGTATCAACTGTTCGTGCGCGCCTATGGCACCAACAACTTCCCCGACTGCTCGAACATGTGTCACGAGGCCAGCGGCGTAGCGCTGTCCCAGAGCGTGGGCGTGGGCAAGGGCACGGTGACCTTCGACGATTTCGAGCACGCCGACGCGATTTTCGTCTGGGGCCAGAACCCCGGCACCAACCATCCGCGGATGCTCGAACCGCTGCGCGAGGCGGTGAAACGCGGCGCCCAAGTGGTCTGCATCAACCCGCTCAAGGAGCGTGGCCTGGAGCGCTTCCAGCATCCGCAGAGCCCGATCGAAATGCTCACCAACGGCAATAAGCCGACCAACACCGCCTATTTCCGCCCGGCCCTGGGTGGCGACATGGCGATCTTGCGCGGCATGGCGAAGTTCCTGCTGCAGTGGGAGCGCGAAGCGCAGAACACTGGCGCTGCGGCAGTGTTCGACCACGCGTTCCTCAACGAACACAGCACCAACGTGCTGGACTACCTGGCTGCGGTCGACGATACGCCGTGGGAACAGATCGTCGAGCAATCGGGCATGACCCTGGTCGACATCGAGCAAGCGGCGCGCATGTACGCCAAAAGCGAGAACGTGATCATGTGCTGGGCGATGGGTATTACCCAGCACCGTCATTCGGTGGCGACCATCCAGGAAATCGCCAACGTGATGATGCTGCGCGGCAACATCGGCCGGCCAGGCGCAGGCCTGTGTCCGGTACGCGGCCACAGCAACGTTCAGGGCGACCGGACCATGGGCATCAACGAGCGTCCGCCAGTGGCGTTCCTCGACTCGCTGGAGCGGCGCTTCCAATTCAAGGTGCCGCGTGAAAACGGCCACAACGTAGTCGAGGCGATCCACGCCATGGCCGACGGCCAGGCGAAGGTGTTCATCGCCCTGGGCGGAAACTTTGCCCAAGCCACACCGGACAGCCATCGCACGTTCCAGGCCTTGGCCAATTGCGACCTGACGGTGCAGATCAGCACCAAGCTCAACCGCAGCCATCTGGCTCACGGCAAGGAGGCGCTGATCCTGCCGTGCCTGGGTCGCACCGACATCGACCTGCAAACCGAAGGTGCGCAAGCGGTGACCGTGGAAGACTCCTTCAGCATGGTGCATGCCTCCAGGGGCCAGTTGCAGCCGCTGTCGAACCAGATGCGCTCTGAACCGTGGATCATCGCCGGCATTGCCGCCGCCACGCTGGGTAGCCGCCCGGTGGACTGGAACTGGCTGGTGGCCGACTACAGTCGCATCCGCGATCTGATCGCCGAGACCGTACCCGGCTTCAAGGACTTCAACGAAAAGCTGAAGAACCCCGGCGGATTCTATCTGGGCAACAGCGCCGGCTCGCGGCGCTGGAACACCCCGTCGGGCCGCGCCAACTTCAAGCCCAACCGGTTGCCGACCGACCTTGTGCATGAACGCACTCGGGCCACCGGCCAGTTGCCCGACCTGATCATGCAGTCCATGCGTTCCCACGATCAGTACAACACCACCATTTATGGCCTGGATGACCGCTATCGCGGTGTGAAGGGCCAGCGTGACGTGTTGTTTGCCAACGAAGCGGACATCATTCGCCTGGGCTTCAAGCCGGGACAGAAAGCCGACATCGTCTCGCTCTGGGATGACGGGCGTGAACGCCGGGTCAAGGGCTTTACCCTGCTGGCGTTCGACATACCCGCCGGGCAGGCAGCGGCCTACTACCCTGAAGTGAACCCGCTGGTGCCACTGGAAAGCACGGGCGACGGCAGCCATACCCCAACGTCGAAATTCGTCGCGATCCGCCTGGAAGCGGCGAGTGAGGATGGACTGATCCTGGCCAAGTCGGCCTGATATAACGTGCGAGTAGATTAGGTTGTGTGGGAGCAAGCTTTGCTCCCCCACTCACATCGTTTCGAACGCCCACAAAAAAGGCCGTTTTCCATAGAAAACGGCCTGTCCGAAGTAGCTAAAGACCGGCCAATTCATCTTAAGTTCCCACTAAAAAACAATAACTTAGAGAATTGTGCACAAGTCGTGTTACTCGTCGGATTTCTATTGTAACCAAGCGAAGCCAGCCTCAGGATCGCGCCGTCATCCCTTTGAGGCTCCTCTATGAAGTTCTCCTCCATTCTCTTGTTGTCCCTTAGCCTGACCAGTGGCATCGCTTCTGCCGGTGGCACTGCCGAAGCAGGCGTGGGCGGCGCATTGGGCGGGGTTTTGGGTTCGGTCGTCGGCCAGTCCCTGGGCGGCAACACCGGTTCCACTATCGGCGCGGCGCTGGGCGGTGCGGGCGGCAGTGCAGTCGGTGCAGACAGACACAGCCGCGGCGAAGCAGCGATCGGCGGTGCGCTGGGCGCAGCCGGCGGTAACGTGGTCGGCCGTAGCGTCGGCGGCACCACTGGCAGCCTGATCGGTGCGGCGGCGGGCGGCGGCGCTGGTGGCGCACTGGGTAACTACATGGGCAAGGACGATGACGATGATCGTCGTTATGACGGTCGCCGTGGTGACCGCCGCTACTACCGTGACGGCCACCCAGGTCGCGGCCATGCCTACGGGCATCGCAAAAAACATCATCGCCACTACCGCGACTAACGGCTGACTGATATCCGCCGTTGAAGATCGCAGCCTCCGGCAGCTCCCAGAGCTGGCAGGAGGCTGCGATTTTTTGTTTCAGACCACCAACTGTTCCAAAGCCCCACGCAGCCGATCCGGAATCGCCACTGGCCGATTCGACGCCCGGTCCACGAATACGTGAACAAAACGTCCCGCCGCGCAAGCCTCCTCCTCGCCCGCCTTGAACACCGCCAGCTCGTATTGCACCGAACTGCTGCCCAGCTTGCCGACCCGCAGGCCAATTTCAATCCGGTCCGGAAAGGCAATCGAGGCAAAGTAGTCGCAGGCTGAACTCACCACGAACCCCACCACCTCTCCGTCATGGATATCCAGGCCGCCAACTTCGATCAGGTAGGTATTCACTGCGCTATCGAAAAAGCTGTAGTAGGTGACGTTATTGACGTGACCGTACACATCGTTGTCGTGCCAGCGCGTGGTGATGGCTTGCAAGTATGGGTATTCGTTGCGTTGGGGCATCAGGTGTCCGTCATGGTTGTTCAATGATCCTGGCGTTGCACGGCCTCAGGCCTGCGCGACCCCCTTGCCCTGCGCTGCCAGCTCACCGATCAGGCGCGCGGGCTTCCACTGGTCGCCCTGCTTCGTTTCGAGCTCCAGCAGGCGTGTGTGGATATTCTCCAGCCCCTGCCCGTCGGCCCAAGCCATCGGCCCGCCCTTGTCCACTGGGAAGCCGTAACCGTTCAGGTAGACCAGGTCGATATCGTGGGCCGACTCGGCAATGCCTTCCTGCAGGATCTTTGCCCCCTCGTTGACCAGCGCCAGCAAGCACCGCTCGAGGATTTCTTCCGGGCCGATCTCGCGCCGCTGGAAACCCAGCGCTTCACTGACCCCTAGTACCAGCGCATCCACCTCGACATCATGCTCGGCCTGTCGACTGCCCGGCTCGTAGTGATAGTACCCATTGCCGCTTTTCTGGCCGAACCGCCCCAGCTCGCACAAACGGTTGTCCACTTGCACCTCGGGCGCGTCCTGGCCCTTGCCCGCCAGCTCACGGGCGCGCCACTCCAGATCGATGCCAACCACGTCGTACATACGAAACGGTCCCATGGCGAAGCCAAAGCCTTGCAACGCCGCATCCACCTGATGGGGGAATGCCCCCTCCAGCAGCATCTTGCGCGCTTCCAGCACATAAGGATGAAGCATTCGGTTGCCAATGAATCCATGGCAATTGCCCGATACAACGCTGACCTTGCCCATGCGCTTGCCCAGCACCAACGCCGCGTCCAGCACCGTTTTGGAGGTTTGTGCGCCGCGGACGATTTCCAGCAGCTTCATGATGTGCGCCGGGCTGAAGAAATGCAGGCCCAGGACCTGGATTGGCCGGCGGGTGACAGCGGCGATGGCATCGATGTCCAGCGCCGAGGTGTTGCTCGCCAGGATGGCTTCGGGCTTGAGCAGGCCGTCCAGCTCACGAAAGATTTTCTGTTTGAGCTCAAGGTTTTCGTAAACCGCTTCGATCACCAGGTCCACATTGCGGATTGCCGCGTAATCCTGCGCCCGTGTCACCCGGGCGATCCGCGCATCGGCCTCACCCTGGTCGATACGGCCCTGGCGCACGCCATGGGCATAGGTCTCGGCCACGGCGACCAGGGCCTGCTCGAGCATCTGTGGATTGTTGTCGACCCACTGCACCGCCACGCCAGCGTTGGCCAGGCACATCACGATGCCCCTGCCCATGGTGCCTGCTCCGACCACCGCGGCACGCTGAATATCGAAAGGTGTCTGGTTCATGTTGGCTCTCTTGTTGGCGATCCGAAGACAGCCTTCACCTTAGTCAGCCGCCGAATATTTTTGAAATTTATTCGTGTGATGAAGGGCATTCAGCGGATGGATGCAGCTCACAGGTGCGCTTGGATCCACTGGCGAACTTCAGCGTATGGATACGCTTCCAGTGCGGCATAGCCGTGGATCTTCCGCGCCTTCAATCGGGTGAACAGCGGCACGCTGATTGCGCACAGGAAGCGGGTGAGGCGCTCGGCAGACGGCACGCTGCCGCTATGCTGCTCGTGCTTGTGGATAAAGTCACCACACAGCGCCTCGAAGTTTTTATCCACAAGCGCCGGCAACACAGGCGGCTCCGGCAGGCGAGCGACATGCCCATGGCACACCGAACAATGGCCGCACTGGCGTGGCGCATTGTCATCGCCGAAATATTGCGCCAGGCGGTAACCCAGGCAATGGTCGGTGGCGAACAACTCGAGCATGGCGTGGATCCGCGCGATTTCGCTGTGTTCGTGCCGGGTGAAATAGGCATGCAGCTCGGCACTCAAGACCTGCACGTCCAGGTCCACGTCCAACACGCTGTACACCTCGGTCATCTGTTTGCTTTCCAGCTCGATCCAGCCCTTTTCCTGGAAATAATCCAGCGCCTTGACCACGCGATTACGCTCAGCGTGATACTGCTGGTACATCCCGTCGAAATTCACCGTGGCCCAGGCCCGGGCGCGACTGGAGGTCTGGATGATGGCCGAGACGAAGTCCCTTCGCTCGCCTTCGAAGCGCTCCAGCAGTTCTTGCGGCTCCGTCAGGAACTTGAAGCGGTACTCCGCGAAATAGGCATAGCGTGGCGCGATCAGCCGGCGCAGCTCCAACTGGACCAGCAGCGTCTTGAGCGGCAGTTGCCGGATGTTGCTCTGGTCCGCCAATGGTCCCAGCAAGAACTCCCATTGCCCATCGGGGCCGGCGGCCTTGAGTTCATCGAGCACGCAACGAATGCCTGCAAGTTCCGGCGTATCGCCATACACAAAGTTTTCCAGCACGTTGAGACTGTCGCGGTTGGCCAGCACCAGGCAATCGGACGGCTGACCATCCCGCCCGGCCCGGCCGATTTCCTGGCTGTAGTTCTCGATGGATTTGGGCAGGTCGAAATGCACGACATTGCGGATATCGCTCTTGTCGATGCCCATGCCGAAAGCGATGGTCGCGACGATGCAATTGGATTGCCCGCCCATGAACCGCCGCTGGATATCTTCGCGTTGTTCATGGGGCAAACCGGCGTGATAAGCCTCGGCCACGATACCGTGCTGGCCCAGGTGTTCGGCGATCTGCTCGGCGGTTCGCTGCAAGGTGACGTAGACAATGCTCGGTTGCCCGGCCCGCTCGCCCAGCCATTGCACCAGCCGTGCGCGCTTGTCGGCACCCAGCACGGGCTCGACCAGCAGATTGAGGTTCGACCGGTAGAAACCGGTCGTCACCACATCCGTGGCAGAGATGGCGAATTTCGCCTGCATATCGGCGATGACCTTGGGTGTAGCGGTGGCTGTCAGCAGCAAAACCAGGGGAATGTTGAACTGGTGCTGGTAATCGGGAAGCTTGAGGTAGTCAGGTCGGAAGTTATGCCCCCATTCGGAAATACAGTGGGCCTCGTCCACCACCAGCAACGAGATCGGCACCTGCTGCAGGAAATTGCGAAAGCGCTCGTTCTTCAGGCGCTCCACGGAGATCATCAGGATCTTCAACTCGCCCGAACGGGCCCGCGCCATGGCATCGTTGGTTTCGTCACGGCCCTGGGCCGAATCGATACTCGCCGCCGCGATGCCGTGGCGCTTGAGGAACGCCAACTGGTCCTGCATCAGCGCCAGCAACGGTGAGACCACCAGGGTCAGGTGCGGCAAGAGCAGGGCCGACAATTGATAACACAGGGACTTGCCCGAGCCGGTGGGGAAAATGGCCGCCGCCGACCGACCGGCCAGCACGGCGCCGATGGCCGCCTCCTGACCGGGACGAAACTGTGGATAACCGAAAACCTGTTCCAGGGTGCTGTGCATGCGCGGTCGCTCCTTTGACTGCTGCGATGCCCAAAGCCTAGCGGGACAATGCAGCGAGTCGAGAAAAGGTCGGGGTCGAATCGATACGGGATGATACAGCCTGGCGCTCAAGACTTTGTTCATGAAACGGAACCATGCCACATCCGTTTTCGCCGCTATATGTGAGACGTTTCTTCTTTTTCCAACGGGCAACGATTTCACCCTAAGCTTTCCATCCATACAGACGCGCCCCAACACCCCGGAAACCTCGCCATGTACCTCGCCCCAGACTTCCCCGACGATCACACCATGCGCCAGCTCATGGAGCTGCTGCACGAAGAAATCGGCCTGCCTGAACGCAAGACGATTCGCCTGGACACCGCGATCAATCTCGACCTGGGTTGCGATGGCGCGGACGCCCGGCATCTGATGGAGGCACTGGAGGAGCGCTTCGCCATCGAGCTCATCGACTACGATGCCTACCGCTATTTTCAGCCTGAAGGATTTGATGTGTTTCAAAAGCGCAGGGCCAAGGGCCGTGGGAACAAGACGCCACTGACCATCGGCATGCTCTACAAGGCAATCAAGGCGCAACGATGGGATACGCGGGAAGTGGAAGGGGGCTAGTCAACCTGCACGGCTTAAGTGGCATTATTCTGGCTGTATTCCTCTATTTCAGGTGGAATAATGGCAGTTACTTTAGGTCGACGTTCATAAGCCTCGCAGGAATCGCAGCCTTTTCATTTTCCCCAAGCCAGCGCAGCGAGCCTCCAAACTAAGTGCATTCCAGCTTTCACACAAATAGCCGCCCATAAAAAACCGCCCATAAAGGGCGGTTTTTTATTCACCAACCAAGCCTTACAGCTGTGGACCTGCCGCCTTGATCGCGTCGCTCACGTCGAACTTCTTGAAGTTCTCGGTGAACAGACCGGCCAATGCCTTGGCCGCTTCGTCGTAGGCAGCTTTGTCGGCCCAGGTGTTGCGTGGGTTCAACAGGACAGTCTCGACGCCTGGGACAGCCAGCGGCACGTCCAGATTGATGATGTCCAGGTGCTCGGTTTCAGCACCGATCAGCGCGCCGCTCTGGATCGCCGCGATCACCGCACGGGTGGTCGGGATGTTGAAGCGCTTGCCGACGCCGTAGCCGCCGCCGGTCCAGCCGGTGTTGACCAGGTAGACCTTGGAGCCGAAACCACGGATGCGCTTGATCAGCAGCTCAGCGTATTCACCAGCCGGACGCGGGAAGAACGGGGCGCCGAAGCAGGTGGAGAAGGTCGACTTGATGCCGCTGCCCGAACCCATTTCGGTCGAACCCACCAGCGCGGTGTAGCCGGACAGGAAGTGGTAGGCGGCTTGTTCTTCGCTGAGGATCGACACTGGCGGCAGTACACCGGTCAGGTCGCAGGTCAGGAAGATCACGGCGTTTGGCTCGCCACCGAGGTTTTTCGGTGCGCGTTTTTCGATCAGCTCACGCGGGTAGGCGGCGCGGCTGTTCTGGGTCAGGCTGTCGTCGGCGTAGTCGGCTTTCTTGGTGACCGGGTCGAGGACGACGTTTTCCAGTACGGCGCCGTGCTGGATGGCTTTCCAGATAACCGGCTCGTTCTTCTCGGACAGGTCGATGCACTTGGCATAGCAGCCGCCTTCGATGTTGAAGACCACGCCCACGCCCCAGCCGTGCTCGTCGTCACCGATCAGGTAACGGCTTTCATCGGCGGACAGGGTGGTCTTGCCAGTGCCCGACAGGCCGAAGAACAGGGTCACATCGCCTTCTTCGCCCATGTTCGCGGCGCAGTGCATCGGCAGCACGTCAACGGCCGGCAGCAGGAAGTTCTGCACGGAGAACAGGGCTTTCTTCATTTCACCGGCGTAGCGCATGCCGGCGATCAGCACTTTCTTGGCCGCGAAGTTGATGATCACGGTGCCGTCGGAGTTGGTGCCGTCACGCTCAGGCTCGCAAACGAAATTCGGCGCGTTGAGGATCTGCCACTCATCCTTGCCGCCGGCGTTGTATTGCTCGGGGTTGATGAACAGGCAACGGCCAAACAGATTGTGCCACGCGGTCTCGGTGGTCATCTTGACTGGCAGGTAGTGCGCAGGATCGGAGCCTACATGCACGTGGGAGACGAAACGCTCGCGCTCGCCCAGGTAGGCTTCGACGCGGCTCCACAGGGCATCGAACTTGTCGGCCGGGAACTTGCGGTTGATCGGGCCCCAGGCGATGGCGTCCTGGGTGGTTGGCTCTTCCACGATGAAACGGTCGACTGGCGAGCGACCGGTACGATGACCGGTACGAACAACCAGCGCGCCAGTATCGGCAAGCTCGCCTTCACCGCGATTCAGGGCTTCTTTGACCAGATCATCGACACTCAGATCGGTGTACACGGCGTTATTGGCTTGCGTCATGAGATTCCCCGTCGGCCCGTGGCCGAGTGCTCCAAACGTTTTGTAGTAGGAAGTCGCGCACTACTACCCGAAAAAAGTGGGCCGGATTATGCCAGAAAACCCCAAAAAGAGTAGGGCCCTCCCGTCAGTACGGCGTAAATCCGGCGTTTGCCAGGAGATTTACCTGCGCTGAAACGTTTTAGTGACGAGTATCTGACGGTGTGTCGACACCCGCACCAGCGAACAATTGAGCGATGTCCGCCGCGTCGAACAGGTAGCGCTCGTTGCAAAACTGGCAATCGACCTCGATGGCACCGCCATGCTCGATCACCAGTTGCTGCGCATCTTCCAGACCCAGACTGACCAGCGCATTGGCGGAACGTTCACGAGAGCAACTGCATTGGAAGCGCAACGGCTGGCCGTCGAACAAGCGTACCTGCTCCTCGTGATAGAGGCGATGCAGCACGGTTTCGTTGTCCAGGCTCAACAGCTCATCGGCGCTCAGGGTGCTGGCCAGAGCGGTGATGTGCTGCCAACTGGCGTCACGTTCTTCCGGGTCGCGCAGACGGTCGGCAGGCAGTTGCTGCAGCAGTAAACCGCGAGCGCGCCGCCCGTCGGCGTAAAGCCAGAAGCGGGTATTGGTCTGCTGGGACATGACGAAGTAGTTGGTGAAGCAATCGGCCAGGGTTGCCCCGTCCAGATCGACAATTCCCTGGTAACGCTGGCCTTGGGTCGGATCGACCGTGAGGGCCAGCACGCCATTGGGCATCATATCGGCCAGCGTTGCGTCAGGCCCGATCTGCTCGGCGTCATAACGGGCCAGGCCACGGATTTCGCGCTCACTGGAGCACTCGATCATCAGCAACGGCACCGGACCATCGGAACGCGCCTGGAGAATCAGCAAGCCATCGAACTTCAAGGTGCCCACCAACAACGCCGCAGCCGCCATCAGCTCGCCGAGCATTTGTGCGACCGGCTCGGGGTAGGGGTGCTTGGCGAGGACTTCGGCGTAGCTACGCTCCAACGCCACCAGCTCGCCACGGGCGTCGCTGTCATCGAAGATGAAACGTTGGGTGTAGTCGGTATCCGGTAAATCAGTCATAGGGTCTGGTATCTGAGGTGATGACAAATGATGGCGGGCATTTTATGGGCATTCAGGGCGGGTTCCAAGCAAGGCTTGGGTTTGCCTGACGGGAAGGGGCTGACGCCTCATCTGAATGTGTAGGCTGACACATTGTGGCGAGGGAGCTTGCTCCCGCTGGGCTGCGCAGCGGCCCCAAAATCTTACGGTCGCTGCGCAACCGAGCGGTAGCAAGCTCCCTCGCCACGGGTGAAATGACCGGCGCTTTATTCGCTATTGCTGCCACGAAACTTGAACAGGTCCCGGCGCTGCTTCTTGCTCGGCTTGCCGTCGGTGCTGACACCCAGGGCGCCGGCCTTGCGTTGCGCGGCGGCGGTTTCACGCTTGGCGATACTGGCTTCGGTTTCGCGATACAGCGTCTGCGCTTCAGGTGCGCCGCGACGCACGATCGACAGGGCCTCGACTACCACGGTCTTTTCATCGAACCCGGTGCGGATGACAAATTCATCGCCAACGCGGGGCTCTTTGCCCGGTTTGCAACGCTCTCCCCGGTGATGGACCTTGCCGCTTTCGATGGCGGTCTTGGCCAGGGCCCGCGTCTTGTAGAATCGCGCCGCCCACAACCATTTATCGAGACGGACCTTGTCGTCCTCTTCCTTTTTTTGTGCCACTGCGTTTCCTCTTTTCTGCCAATAGCCGGAACTGTACTACCGTTTTTGTCGAGCGCACGAATCCGGCCCGACGGATAGAATGCCCGCCGAACCACCGTCACACACATGGCTTGGGTCGCAATCGGTTACAAGCACAAACAAGTGCGTAGATAACTGTCGCCATTTTGTGATTATTCTGCGTGAATACCGCGATTCGCGGAGTCCACGATCCGATGTACTGATCGCAGGTTTTTTTATTGAAGACTTTTGACCATTTGACCGTTGTCGGTCTGCGCGAGTGGGTGGCGCTCCCGGATCTGGGAGTCGTGGGCCTGCGGGCAAAAATCGACACCGGCGCCAGCACCTCCAGCCTGCATGCCACCGACATCGAGCCGTTCGAGCGCGATGGCGAAAAGTGGGTGCGCTTCACTGCGCACCTCGGCACGGTGGTGCAGTTGCGCCATCGCCGCTGCGAAGCGCCGCTGGTGGCCCGCAAGACCATAAAGAGTTCCAACGGCCACGCTCAGGTCCGCTACGTGATCAGCACCACGCTGGCGCTGGGTGACCGGGTCTGGCGGGTCGAGTTCACCCTTGCCTGCCGCAAATCCATGCGATATCGCCTGCTACTGGGTTCCAAAGCCTTGATCGACGGCCAACTGGTGGTCAATCCAGGTACCAAATACGTTCAAGACAAGCCGGCATTCCCGGTGTCCACTACCTCTGCCACAGGTGTTGCATGAAGATCGCTGTGCTGTCGCGTAATCCGCGTCTGTATTCCACTCGTCGCCTGGTTGAAGCCGGGACCGAACGAGGCCATGAAATGGTGGTGATCGATACCCTGCGCGCCTACATGAACATTGCCAGCCACAAGCCGCAGATCCATTACCGTGGCAAGCCGCTGGAAGGGTTCGATGCGGTGATCCCGCGCATCGGCGCATCGGTGACGTTCTATGGCTGCGCCGTGTTGCGTCAGTTCGAAATGATGGGAGTGTTTCCCCTCAACGAGTCGGTGGCCATCGCCCGCTCCCGGGACAAGTTGCGCTCGCTGCAGTTGCTGTCACGGCGCGGGATCGGCCTGCCCGTAACCGGTTTTGCCCACTCCCCCGACGACATTCCCGACCTGATTGCGATGGTCAATGGCGCACCGCTGGTGATCAAGGTGCTGGAAGGCACCCAGGGCATCGGAGTGGTCTTGTGTGAAACCGCAACGGCGGCGGAATCGGTGATCGAGGCGTTCATGGGCCTGAAGCAGAACATCATGGTCCAGGAGTACATCAAGGAAGCCGGTGGCGCGGACATCCGCTGCTTCGTCGTCGGCGACAAAGTGATTGCCTCGATGAAACGCCAGGCCAAGCCCGGAGAGTTTCGCTCCAACCTGCATCGCGGTGGTAGTGCCAGCCTGATCAAGATCACTCCGGAAGAACGCATGACCGCCCTGCGGGCCGCAAAAGTCATGGGCCTGGCCGTGGCGGGCGTGGACATCCTGCGCTCCAACCACGGACCGCTGGTGATGGAGGTCAACTCCTCGCCCGGCCTGGAAGGGATCGAGACCACCACGAGCAAGAACGTGGCAGGGATCATCATCGAGCATTTGGAAAAGAATGGCGGGCCGAACATGACCCGGACCAAGGGCAAGGGTTAACTCAACACAAACCCTGCGGGAGTGAGCCTTTGTGGGAGCCGAGCTTGCTCCCACAGGTTCTTCCACAGGCCTCAGCCAGACGAAGGCCGCTACACCGCATCCCGAGGCAGCATCAAGCCCAACGGCAAGCGCACCCGAGCTTCCAGCCCACCACCGACGCGGTTACGCAGCTCGACGTTGCCGCCGTGCATCGAGGCGATGCGCTTGACGATGGCCAGGCCCAGCCCCGTGCCCTTCCCGCCCCGGGCGCGATCACCGCGAGTGAAGGGGTTGAAAATGGCTTCCAGCTCAGAGGGATCGATGCCGGCGCCACGGTCCATGACGCTCAGCACCACGTAAGGCGCGCTGGTGTCACCGGAGACATAGGCCGCGACTTCGACACCGGTGCCCGCGTGGTTCAGCGCATTGCCGATCAGGTTGTTCAGCAAACGCTTCATCGACACGCGGCGCAACGGGAACGGCTGGATCGGCTCCAGGCGCAGGTGCACTTTCTCATCGTTCTGGTTATAGGGCGCGGCCACTTCCCGCACCAGTTCACTGAGGTCCACCTCTTCCACCGACTCGTCACGACCGTCGCGAATGAACGCCAGGAACTGGTCGAGAATCGCGTCCATGTCCTCGATGTCGCGGACCATCTCGTCGGTCAGGTCGGTGTGCTCGCCCATCAACTCCAGCGACAACCGCAGCCGGGTCAGCGGCGTGCGCAGGTCATGGGAGACGCCAGCGAGCATCAGTTCGCGTTCGCGCCCGGCCTGTTCGACATCCTCGGCCATCTGGTTGAAAGCACGGTAGACCTCGGTCATCTCGCTGGGCGTATCGCTGATGGGCAGCCGCACGCTGCGCCCCTGGCCCAGTTGGCGGGCGGCGTAGACCAGGCGTTTCAACGGTTGGTTGAGCTGGCTGACGAAAATCCACGCCGACGCCGTCGACAGCAGGCCGATGGCCAGGAACCAGCCGAGCACGTTCCAGATTTTCTGGCCGCGCAGCGGATGCGGGTACAACGGCACTTTCAGCCAGCCATCCCCCAGGCTCGGGGCCCGCACCCACAGCGCCGGCGGCGAGTGCATGCGCAATCGCACCTCGGTATCGGCGCCCAGTTCGGCCTGCATCTGGCGTTGATAGATCTCGCTGTAGGGCCAGTGCTGCTCGCCCTCTGGCACGCCGGCACCGACAACGCGGATCAGCGTCGCCGCCTCGGCAATTTTCGCTCGGTTGGTTTCGTCCGCCGCCCAATAGGCCCGCAGGGTCAAGGCAACGCCGTGGCTGTACTGCCGGTCCACGAGCACGTCTTCGTTCATCAGCAGGTACACCAGCGTCAGTGCCTTGGAGAAGAGCACGACGATCAGCACCAGCCAGAGGGTGCGGGAGAAGAAACTCTGGGGGAACCAAACGGGGGTTTTCATGAATAACCGCTACACACTTGCAGGAGCGAGCGATGCTCGCACAATGACAGACCGCGAGTCGCCTGGAAGAAGACATTTCAACCGGCCAGGCCACCCGCTCCTACAAATCGCCGATCACTTGCTGGCGGCACCATCCGGTACGAACACATAACCCACGCCCCAGACGGTCTGGATATACCGCGGCTTGGAAGGATCGGGTTCGATCATCCGGCGCAGGCGGGAAATCTGCACGTCGATGGAGCGCTCCAGCGCATCCCATTCACGACCACGGGCCAGGTTCATCAACTTGTCGCGGGTCAGCGGCTGGCGGGCGTTCATCACCAGGGCCTTGAGCACGGCGAACTCACCGGTGGTGAGCATGTGGACCTCATCGCCGCGCTTGAGCTCGCGAGTGGCCAGGGACAGCTCATAGTCGCCGAAGGTCACGCTCTCATCTTCGCTGCCTGGCGCGCCAGGTACCGGCGCCGACTGGCGACGCAGCACCGCCTTGACGCGGGCCATCAGCTCGTCGGGGTTGAACGGCTTGGCCAGGTAATCGTCGGCGCCCAGTTCAAGACCCTTGATACGGCTCAGCTCGTCGCCCTTGGCGGTGAGCATGATGATCGGGATCTGGTTGTTGGCACCGCGCAGGCGGCGGCAGGCTGTCAGGCCGTCCTCACCGGGCAGCATCAGGTCGAGCACCACCAGGTTGAAAACTTCACGGGCCAGCAGTCGGTCCATTTGCTCGGTGTTCGGTACGGTGCGGGCGCGGTAGCCCTTGCTGACGAAAAAGCGTTCCAGCAAGCTGCTCAGCCCCGGATCGTCGTCAACAATAAGAATTTTTTCGCCTTCAGCAGTTTGTGCAGTGCTGCTCATAGGAAGCTCCTTTGATCTCGGCGCGCATTATGGCCTAGCTGCCGTTATACGCACCGTGTGCATTGTTAGCAGATTTTTCCTCTATCTCCACAAATCCGGGCATCAAGCCTACAGACCATGTCCCCCCCTCAGGACGGAACGCTGGTTATAATGCGCGGCCTTTTGTGCCAGGGAATGCCGGATCGTGACCCGGCGTGCCATTTTTTTCCCCTTGGCCAGGCAGCACTTTTTGAATTTCGCGGGTCAACAGGCTGCCTTTTGACCCAGGCAGCGGCGCATGCCAGGCCGCTCAACCAGTCTCGCCGAGCCCTGCTTCTGCGGCGGCGAGCCTGATTTCACAATTTGTCAGGTGGTTTTATGGACAGCATCAACAGCCGCATCGCCGAGGAACTCGGTGTACGCCCACAACAGGTCGAAGCGGCCGTCGCGCTACTCGATGAAGGCTCCACGGTGCCTTTCATCGCCCGTTACCGGAAAGAAGTGACCGGCAGCCTCGATGACACCCAATTGCGGCATCTGGAAGAACGCCTGCGCTACCTGCGAGAACTCGACGAACGGCGTATCAGCATCCTGGCCAGCATCCAGGAGCAGGGCAAGCTGACCCCGCAACTGGAGCGCGACATCAAGCTGGCCGACACCAAGACCCGCCTCGAAGACTTGTACCTGCCCTACAAGCAAAAGCGCCGCACCAAGGGCCAGATCGCCCTGGAAGCCGGCCTCGGCGAGCTGGCCGACGGCTTGTTCAACGACCCGACCCTGGCCCCGGAAACCGAAGCCGCGCGCTTCGTCGACACCGAAAAAGGCGTGGCGGACGTGAAAGCGGCGCTGGAAGGCGCCAAGTACATCCTCATGGAGCGTTTCGCCGAAGACGCCAACCTGCTGGAAAAACTGCGCAGCTACCTCAAGCAGGAAGCCACCCTCAGCGCCCGGGTGATCGCCGGCAAGGAAGAGGAAGGCGCGAAGTTCCGCGACTACTTCGAACACGACGAACCGCTCAAGAGCATGCCGTCCCACCGTGCCCTGGCGATTTTCCGTGGTCGCAACGAAGGCATTCTCAGCTCCGCACTGAAAGTCGGTGAAGAATTGCCAGGCACCATGCACCCGTGCGAAGGCATGATCGGCCAGCAGTTCGGCATCCAGAACCAGAATCGCGCCGCCGACAAATGGCTGGCCGAGGTGGTGCGCTGGACCTGGAAGGTCAAGCTCTACACCCACCTGGAAACCGACCTGCTGGGCGAGTTGCGCGATAACGCCGAGACCGAGGCGATCAACGTGTTCGCCCACAACCTGCACGACCTGCTGCTGGCCGCACCGGCCGGCCCACGCGCCACCCTGGGCCTGGACCCGGGCCTGCGCACCGGTTGCAAGGTGGCGGTGGTGGATTCCACCGGCAAACTGCTGGACCACGCCACGGTCTACCCGCACGTGCCGCACAACAAGTGGGACCAGACCCTCGCCGTGCTCGCCGCCCTGTGCGCCAAGCATTCAGTGGACCTGATCGCCATCGGCAACGGCACCGCCAGCCGCGAGACCGATAAGCTGGCCGCCGAACTGATCAAGAAATACCCAGCCATGAAGATGACCAAGGTCATGGTCTCCGAGGCCGGCGCTTCGGTTTACTCGGCATCGGAACTGGCCTCCAAGGAATTCCCGGACCTGGACGTGTCGATCCGTGGCGCGGTGTCCATCGCCCGTCGCCTGCAGGACCCGTTGGCGGAACTGGTGAAGATCGACCCGAAATCCATCGGCGTCGGCCAGTACCAGCACGACGTTTCCCAACTGAAACTGGCCCGCGGCCTGGACGCGGTGGTGGAGGATTGCGTGAACGCCGTGGGCGTGGACGTGAACACCGCTTCGGTGGCGCTGTTGGCGCGCATCTCTGGCCTGAATGCCACGCTGGCGCAGAACATCGTCACCCACCGTGACGAACACGGCGCGTTCAAGACCCGCGCCGCGTTGAAGAAAGTCCCGCGCCTGGGTGAAAAGACCTTCGAACAGGCCGCCGGCTTCCTGCGGGTGATGAACGGCGATAACCCGCTGGACTCCTCCGCTGTCCACCCTGAAGCCTACCCGCTGGTGCAACGCATTGCCGCCCAGACCGACCGCGACATTCGTTCGCTGATCGGTGACGCCGGGTTCCTCAAGCGCCTGGATCCGAAGAAATTCACCGACGAAACCTTCGGCCTGCCCACCGTCACCGACATCCTCCAGGAACTGGAGAAACCGGGCCGAGACCCGCGCCCCGAGTTCAAGACCGCCGAGTTCCAGGACGGCGTCGAAGACCTCAAGGACCTGCAACCGGGCATGATCCTCGAAGGCGTGGTGACCAACGTCACCAACTTCGGTGCCTTCGTCGACATCGGCGTGCACCAGGACGGCCTGGTGCACATCTCGGCCTTGTCCGAGAAGTTCATCAAGGACCCGCGCGAAGCGGTGAAAGCCGGTGATGTGGTGAAAGTGAAGGTCATGGAAGTCGACATCCCGCGCAAACGCGTCGGCCTGTCGATGCGCATGAGCGACACGCCGGGCGAGAAAGTCGACGGTGCCCGTGGTGCACGTCCTGGCTCGACGCCACGCCAGTCGCAGAACACCGCGCCACGCAAGGAGACCACCACCGCGGCTCCGTCCAACAACGCCATGGCCTCGTTGTTCGCCAACGCCAAGCAGTTGAAGAAACGCTGATGGACGTGCCAGCCGGGTTGGTGGAGAGCGCGTTCTTCAAGCTGCTCGGCTGCCGTCTGCACAGCCTTGGGGACGGGGTGGCGCAAGTCGCCCTGAGCCTTGAGCCGCCGCTGCGCAATCGCGGCGGCAAGCTGCACGGCGGCGCGCTGTTCAGCCTGGTGGACATCGCCATGGGACTGGCCTGCTCCAGTGTCCATGGCTTTGACCAGCAGAGCGCGACCATCGAATGCAAGATCAACTACATTCGCGCCGTGTCCGACGGCGACGTGTTGTGCACCGCCCGGGTCATCCACCCGGGCCGGCGCACGCTGGTGGTCGAGGCCGAGGTGATGCAAGGCGACAAACTGGTCGCAAAAGCGCAAGGCACGTTCGCTGTCCTATAGCTCCCTGTCATCGATTTGAGTTAATTTCGACGCCATGAATGCGGTGTCGGGCTTTCCTGTGGGAGCGAGCTTGCTCGCGATAGCGGTGGATCAGCAGCGCTGATGCTGACTGACCATCCGCCATCGCGAGCAAGCTCGCTCCCACAGGGGGGTTGCGGCGATTAGCCTTAGGCCGCACAAAAACCAGGCGAAAACGCCAGTTTCAACTTCACCCTTGTAGACCGTCTTGCCCACCCCCATATTGGGGCGACTGACGCGTGAAGGAATTCAACTTGAGCGATCTTTTAAACCGCCGCCTGGCCCTGCTCGGCGAGCGCGCCAACCTCTCCCTGCTCGAACAGTGCCTGCATGGCATCGAGCGTGAATGCCTGCGCGTCACCGGCGATGGGCACCTGGCGCAGACCCCACACCCCAAGGCCCTGGGTTCGGCGTTGACCAACGAACAGATCACTACCGACTATTCCGAGTCGCTGCTGGAGTTCATCACGCCGGCCCTGGCCAACCCGGCCGATACCCTGCGCAGCCTCGACAAGATCCACCGGTTTGCCTACAGCAAACTTGGCGACGAGTACCTGTGGAGCCCTTCGATGCCGTGCCCGCTGCCGGCGGAAGAGGACATCCCGATCGCGTATTACGGCACCTCGAACATCGGTCGGCTCAAGTACGTCTATCGCCAGGGCCTGGCCCTGCGCTACGGCAAGACCATGCAATGCATTGCCGGGATCCACTACAACTTTTCCCTGCCGGAAAAGCTCTGGCCCCTGCTCCGGCAGGCCGAAGGCGTCGAGGCCAGCGACCGTGACTTCCAGTCGTCGGCCTACATCGCGCTGATCCGCAATTTCCGCCGCTACAGCTGGTTGCTGATGTACCTGTTCGGTGCCTCGCCGGCCCTGGACGCCGGTTTCCTGCGGGGTCGCCCGCACCAGTTGGAGCAACTGGACCCGGACACCTTGTACCTGCCCTACGCCACCAGCCTGCGCATGAGCGACCTGGGTTACCAGAGCAACGCCCAGGCCGGCCTCACGCCTTGCTACAACGACCTGGCCAGTTACACCGACAGCCTGCGCAAAGCGGTGGCGACGCCTTATGCACCGTACGTCGAAGTCGGCACTCACCAGAACGGCGAGTGGGTGCAGCTCAACACCAACATCCTGCAGATCGAAAACGAGTACTACTCCAACATCCGCCCCAAACGCGTGACCTACACCGGCGAGCGGCCGATCCAGGCCTTGATGGCCCGGGGTATCCAGTACGTCGAAGTGCGTTGCCTGGACATCAACCCGTTCCTGCCGATGGGCATCGACCTCACCGAGTCGCGATTCCTCGATGCGTTCCTACTGTATTGCGGCCTCAATGACAGCCCGCAGTTGGAAAACAACGAATGCGGCAACGCCACGAGCAACTTCCTGACCGTGGTCAAGGAAGGCCGCAAGCCTGGCCTGCAATTGCAGCGCCAGGGTCAGTCGGTGGACATGCAGACCTGGGCCGTCGAATTGCTGGAAAAAATCGCCCCGCTGGCCTCGCTGCTCGACCAGAGCCAAGGTGGCGATGCCCACCGCCAGGCACTGGACGCGCAATTGGCGAAAGTCCGCGATCCGTCCCTGACGCCCTCCGCCCAAGTGCTGGCCGCCATGGCCGAGCATCAGGAAAGCTTCGCCCAGTTCTCCCTGCGTCAAAGCAAGGCCCACGCCGAATTCTTCCGCGCCGAGCCCTTGCCTGCCCAGGAACAGGCTGCATTCGAAGAAACCGCCAGTGCATCCCTGGTTCGGCAAACTGAGCTGGAGCAGAACGAGGTGGGGGATTTCGACGTGTTCGTGGGTTCGTATCAGGCAAGCATCCTGGCGATCAGCAACTGAATCCCTGCGTGCGAGAACGCTTTTTGTGGCGAGGGAGCTTGCTCCCGCTCGGCTGCGCAGCAGTCGTAAAAATGGGCCTGCTGCGCAGTCCAGCGGGAGCAAGCTCCCTCGCCACAAGGGTTTCCAGTCGAGTTTTATAGATTTTTTCGAAAATAAGCTCATTCGAAAAAGTTATTTATTTTCCATTTATTAGATCAATTAGTCTCCTCCAACGCCGAACATCCGGCGGCCTGTTGAGGAGCTTTCCCATGTCTTTGAGTTTCCCCCTTCGCCTTCTCGCGGCCGC
Organism: Pseudomonas sp. Lb2C2; assembly: GCF_052112205.1. NCBI lineage: Bacteria > Pseudomonadati > Pseudomonadota > Gammaproteobacteria > Pseudomonadales > Pseudomonadaceae > Pseudomonas > Pseudomonas sp. Lb2C2. The sequence continues at coordinate 467,362 of NZ_JAUTYW010000006.1, forward strand.
CTCCCTGGCTGCAACGAGTCTGTTTGCCCAGGCGGCCGACCTGACCGTCGCTTACCAGACCACCGTCGACCCGGCCAAAGTCGCCCAGGCCGACGGCGCCTATGAAAAAGCCACCCAAACCAAGATCGACTGGCGCAAGTTCGACAACGGCGCCGATGTCATCACCGCCATCGCCTCGGGCGACGTGCAGATCGGCTACCTCGGTTCCAGCCCGTTGACGGCGGCCATCACCCGCAAGGTCCCGGTGGAAACCTTCCTCATCGCCACCCAGATCGGCGCCGCCGAAGCCTTGGTGGTTCGTGACGGTTCGGGCATCAACTCTCCACAGGACCTGATCGGCAAGAAAATCGCCGTGCCCTTCGTGTCCACCGGGCACTACAGCCTGCTCGCCGCGTTGAAACACTGGAACATCGATCCGTCGAAAGTCACCGTACTCAACCTGGCGCCACCGGCCATCATCGCCGCCTGGAAGCGCGGCGACATCGACGCCACCTACGTCTGGGACCCGGCCCTGGGCGTGGCCAAGGAAAACGGCAAGGTCCTGATCACCTCCGCGGAACTGGCCAAGTTCGGCGCCCCGACCTTCGACGCCTGGATCGTGCGCAAGGACTTCGCCCAGAAACATCCTGAAATTGTCACAGCCTTCGCCAAAGTGACCCTGGATGCCTACGCCCAATACCGCAAGGACCCACAAGCCTGGCTGGCCGATGCGTCCAACGTCGACAAACTGGTGAAGCTCTCCGGCGCCAAGGCCAGCGATATCCCGCTGTTGCTGCAAGGCAACGTCTTTCCCCTGGCGGCCGATCAGGTCGTGAGCCTCGGCGCACCGACCACCCAAGCCATCACCGACACCGCAGCCTTCCTCAAGGAGCAAGGCAAGGTCGAAGCCGTGCTGCCGGACTACGCGCCTTACGTCAGCGCCAAATACATCACTCGTTGAGCGAAAAAAGGGAGACACGCGATGGCCTTGCTACAGCTGGAGCGCATCAGCGCACAGTACCCCGGCGCGGCGGAACCGGTGCTGGCGGATATTTCACTGACCCTGGGGCCCCAGCAATTGCTGGTTGCCCTCGGCCCGTCCGGCAGTGGCAAGACATCGCTGTTGAACCTGATTGCCGGGTTCGTCGAGCCCAGCGCCGGGCAGATCACCCTCGACGGCACGCCCGTCAAGGGCCCGAGCGCCGAGCGCGGCGTGGTGTTCCAGGACGATGCACTGCTGCCTTGGCAGGACGTGCTGGCCAACGTTGGGTTCGGCCTGGAACTGGCTGGGGTCGGCAAGCAAAAGCGCGAAGCCCGGGCCCGGGAAATGCTTGCCCTGGTGGACCTGGCCGGTTTCGAGCAACGCCGTGTCTGGCAGCTCTCCGGCGGCCAGAAGCAACGCGTCGGCCTGGCCCGGGCACTGGCAGCCGACCCGCGCGTGCTGTTGATGGACGAACCTTTCGGGGCGCTGGACGCCTTCACCCGCGAGCAGATGCAGGAACTGTTGCTGCAGGTCTGGCAGCGCACCGCCAAGCCGGTGTTCCTGATCACCCATGACATTGAAGAAGCCGTGTTCCTCGCCACTGACTTGATTCTGTTGGCACCGAACCCAGGGCAGATCGTCGAGCGCCTGAGCCTGGATTTCGGCCAGCGCTACGGGGCCGGGGAATCGGCGCGGTCGATCAAGTCCGACCCGCGCTTTATCGAAACCCGCGAGCATGTGCTCGCCAAGGTGTTCTCTCAACGCAGCGCCACTCGGCCACAGGAGCGCGCATGAGCAGCTACGAAATTCCAGCCGCTGTCAGTGAAACGACGAGCAAGCGCCCGGCCGGCGGCTTGAGGCCCAGCCTGAGTACGCGCTGGATCAGCGGCTTGACCCTGATCGCACTGCTGGCGGTCTGGTGGGCCGTCACCGCCAGCGGCCTGATCGAACCGCTGTTCCTGCCCTCGCCGTCTGCCGTACTGCAAAAAGGTTGGCTGCTGGCGACCAGCGGCTACATGGACTCGACCCTCTGGCAGCACCTGGCCGCCAGCCTTGAACGCATCGGCCTGGGCCTGTTGTTCGCGGTGCTGACGGCGGTGCCGGTGGGCATCGCCATTGGCGCCAACCGCATCGCGCGCGGCGTGCTCGACCCGTTGATCGAGTTCTACCGGCCGATTCCGCCGTTGGCGTACTTGCCGTTGATCGTGATCTGGTGCGGCATCGGCGAGTTGTCGAAGGTGCTGTTGATCTACCTGGCGATCTTCGCCCCGATTGCCATTGCCACCGCCACCGGTGTGCGCACCGTCGACCGGGCCAAGCTACGCGCTGCGCAATCGTTGGGCGCCACCCGGGCCCAGTTGATTCGCCATGTGATCGTGCCCGGTGCCCTGCCGGACATTCTCACCGGCATTCGCATCGGCCTGGGCGTGGGTTGGTCGACGCTGGTGGCCGCCGAGTTGATCGCCGCCACCAGTGGCCTGGGGTTCATGGTGCAGTCAGCGGCGCAGTTCCTGGTCACCGACGTGGTGGTACTGGGGATCCTGGTGATCGCACTGATCGCCTTCGCCATGGAAATGGGCCTGCGCGCCCTGCAACGCAAACTGGTGCCATGGCACGGCCAGGCCCATTGATAGCCAATGACCACGCCGACCATTCGGCGCCCCAATCCGAGAACACGACGATGAACCGCCCGACCATTACTCCCTTGAGCACAGCCCTCGGCGCGCAGATCAGTGGGATCGATATCAGCCAGCCGCTGAACCCGGAACATCGCGAGGCCATCGAGCAGGCCTTGCTCAAGCATCAGGTGTTGTTCTTTCGCGACCAGCCGATCGACCCGACGCAACAAGCGCGTTTCGCCGCGTATTTTGGCGACCTGCACATTCACCCGATCTACCCCAACGTACCGGAGCAGCCCGAAGTACTGGTGCTCGACACCGCCGTCACCGATGTCCGCGACAACGCCGTGTGGCACACCGACGTGACTTTTTTACCGACGCCAGCCCTGGGCGCGGTGCTCAGCGCCAAGCTACTGCCGGCGTTTGGCGGCGACACGTTGTGGGCCAGCGGCATCGCGGCCTACGAAGCGCTGTCAGCCCCTTTGAAACGCTTGCTGGAAGGCCTGACAGCGACCCACGATTTCACCCGGTCCTTTCCATTGGAACGGTTTGGCAACACCGCCGAAGACCTGGCGCGCTGGGAAGAGGCACGGCGGAAAAACCCGCCACTGTCCCATCCGGTGATCCGCACTCATCCGGTGAGCGGGCGACGGTCGCTGTTCGTCAATGAAGGCTTCACGACACGGATCAACGAGCTGTCGGAAACCGAAAGCGAGGTGATCCTGAAACTGCTCTTCGCCCACGCTACCCGCCCGGAGTTCACCCTGCGCTGGCGCTGGCAGGTCAACGACATGGCGTTCTGGGACAACCGCGTCACCCAGCACTTTGCCGTCGATGACTACCGCCCCGCCCGCCGGGTGATGCACCGGGCGACGGTGTTGGGGGATGTGCCGTTTTTCAGGTGAGGCACTGAATCTGAATTGCTCTTGTGGCGAGGGGATTTATCCCCTCGCCACAGGATTGTGTATTCAGCTGATCATTGCAGATCAGCCGATTCGTTACTCAGCCGACGAAGGCTTCTCCCAAAGATTGATCCCGCCTTCCTGGGCAAACCGGTCGATCTCGGCCAGCTCTTCAGCGCTGAAGCTCAAGTTCTTCAGCGCCCCGACGTTCTCGATAATCTGCTCCGGCCGACTGGCACCAATCAGCGCGCTGGTCACGCGGGGATCGCGCAGGGTCCAGGCCAGGGCCATTTGCGCCAGGCTTTGGCCACGCCGCTGGGCGATCTCATTGAGGGCGCGTACATGGGCGATGTTTTCCTCCGACAGGTGCGAAGCCTGCAAAGAGCCGCCGCCCGGACGGTTCACCCGCGCATCGGCCGGAATACCCTTGAGGTACTTGTCGGTCAACAGGCCCTGGGCCAGTGGCGTGAAAGCGATCACACCGGTACCCAGTTCGTCGGTGGCGTCCAGCAGGTCCTTTTCCACCCAGCGGTTGAGCAGGTTGTAGGCCGGCTGGTGAATCAGCAGCGGGACTTTCCACTCTTTGAGCAGCGCCGCCATTTCCCGGGTCTTCACCCCGGAATACGAGGAAATGCCGATGTACAACGCCTTGCCCTGCTGTACGGCAGTGGCCAGTGCGCTGGCGGTTTCTTCCAGTGGGGTGTCGGGGTCGAAGCGGTGGGAATAGAAGATATCCACATAGTCCAGCCCCAGGCGTTGCAGGCTTTGGTCGAGGCTGGCGAGCACGTATTTGCGCGAGCCACCACCCTGGCCGTATGGGCCCGGCCACATGTCCCAACCGGCCTTGCTGGAGATGATCAACTCATCGCGGTACTGCTTGAAATCTTCGCGCAGCAACCGGCCGAAATTGATCTCGGCGCTGCCGTAGGGCGGGCCGTAGTTGTTTGCCAGATCGAAGTGGTTGATGCCCAGGTCAAACGCCGTGCGCAGCAAGGCACGCTGGGTATCGATGGGCGTACTGTCGCCAAAGTTGTGCCACAACCCCAGCGACAGCGCCGGCAGCACCAGCCCGCTGCGACCGACGCGGCGGTAAGGAATGGACTCGTAGCGGTTTTGCGCAGCGGTGTAGGTCATCGAAAGGCTCTCTGTTCGGACGCTGGTGGCAGAAGCTAACACTTCACAGACGCATAGGTCAGGCTGAAAGTTCGCAAATAGAGTGGGAGCGAGCTTGCTCGCGATAGCGGTGGATCAGCCAATGAAAATATCGCTTGGCAAGGCCTCATCGCGAGCAAGCTCGCTCCCACAAGGACAACGATAACTACGGGGCCCACTAACGCGCCTGCGCAAACACCTCCGCCACCCAATCCACGAATACACGAACCCGCGGCGACATGAGTCGGTTGTGCGGATAGAGCACCGACACCGGCATGGACGGTGGTGGGGTGGCGGTGAGGACTTCCTGCATCAGGCCTTGCCGGATCGGCTCTTCCATCCGGTAATGCGGGCATTGGATCAGACCCAGGCCGGCGATGGCCGAGGCGGCATAGATTTCGGCGCCGGACACCGACAGCGAGCCTCCGATCGGTACCTCCCTGAGTTCGCCATCGACCATGAACTCAAACGGATAGAGTTTGGCGGTGGTCCGCGAGACGTAGTTCACCGCTCTGTGATGTTTCAAGTCATCGAGGCTTTTCGGCTCGCCGTACTGGCGCAAGTAACCGGGACTGGCACAGGTGATCTGCCGGAGATTGGCGACACGCCGACCGATCAATGACGAATCCGCCAGCTCACCGGAGCGCAGCACGCAATCGACGCCTTCGGCGATCAGATCGACGAAACGATCGGCCTCGCTGATGAACAGTTCTATTTCGGGATAGCGGGCCATGAATTGCGGCAACGCCGGAATCACGAAATACCGTGCCTGGGTTCCGTGCAAGTCCACCCTCAACTTGCCTTTGGGCGCCACGCCGCGAAACGCCAGTTCGGCTTCTTCAAGTTCCGCCAGCAATTGCACGCAGCGTGGGTAATAGGCTTCGCCATCGAGGGTCGGGCGCACCTTGCGAGTGCTGCGCTCCAACAAGCGAACGCCCAGCCAGGCTTCGAATTGATTGAGGGTGTGGGTCAGCGTGGCCCGTGGCATGTTCAAGTCTTCAGCGGCCAGGGTGAAGCTGCTTCGCTCGTAGATGCGCACGAACACCTTCATCGCTTTGACTTGATCCATCTGAATCCGGCGCCTTTATTGTTAGTGATTGTTGAATAGTCAAGGCAACTTTCGGGCATTTATCGCCGAGAGTAAACATGTGAACCTGACTTCACCCACTTCAAGAGGACTCAAACATGCCGACTCAAACGTCCAAAGTTGCCATCGTTACCGGTGCTTCCCGCGGCATCGGCGCCGAAATCGCCAAGCAACTGGCCAGCGAGGGTTTCGCCGTCGTCATCAACTACGCCAACAGCGCCAGCGAGGCGTCCAAGTTGGTGGTGCAATTGCGCCAGGCCGGCCACCAAGCCATAGCGGTGAAGGCAGACGTGTCCTCTGCCACCGATGTTCGTCGGATGTTCGATGAAACAGAAGCGCAACTGGGCAAGGTCGATGTGTTGATCAACAACGCCGGCATCCTCCAGGTGATGCCCCTGGCGCAGCACAGCGACGAGCTGTTCGACCAGACGTTCGCCATCAACACCCGTGGCACCTTCAATACCCTGCGCGAGGCCGCGACCCGTTTGAATGACGGGGGCCGGATCGTGAATTTTTCCAGCAGCACCGTGGGCCTGAACCTGCCCGGCTACTCGGTGTACATCGCCAGCAAGGCCGCGGTGGAATCCCTGACCCAGGTGTTTGCCAAGGAATTGCGCGGTCGGCAGATCACGGTCAATGCCGTGGCCCCCGGCCCCGTCGCCACCGAACTGTTCATGCACGGAAAGAGTGAGGAACAGGTGCAGCACTACGCCAAGATGCCGCCCCTGGAACGACTCGGCCAGCCGCAAGACATTGCCAGCATCATCGCGTTCCTGGTGAGCCCGGCCGCTGGCTGGGTGAATGGACAGATCCTGCGGGCCAATGGCGGGCTGGTCTGAGGTTTTTTTCTGCGTCGCCAGTCAAGCCGCTATCGTCGGATCGCCGCCCGGAGCAGGCTCGCTCCCACAAGGAAATCACTAACCTTACAGGAGGGAACCACCTAACCCTGTGGAAGCGAGCTTGCTCGCGATGAGGCCAGTGACAATGAAAGGCCTAGCGCCTCGATCAGCGCACCAAATGCAGAAACTGCAGGTGGCGCTCGTACTGGTCGAGGATGTCGTTGATGATTTGTTCCTTGGTGTAGCCCACCAGGTCGTAATCCTGGCTGCCTTCGCTCAAGTGCACCTCGGCACGGTAGTAACGACGGTTGTTGAGTTCCTTCGAGCCCATGCCGCCGCGGGCGAAGGACGGCGTGAAGTAGCCGCGCATCTGCACCTGATAGATGAACGGATGCTGCTCGCCGTGGCCGATCTCCAGGCTGACGTTGTCGTTGGCCGGGTCGGGCTGGGTCACCACCGTCAGGCCCTTTTCGACGAACACCGCGGTCACCTCTTCAATGGCCGGACGCACCGTGGTGTCGAGGAAACGGTACACCTCATCACGGGACGGAAAATGCACCGCCTGGCTCAAGCGTTGGCGCCAGCCGCCCGTGCCCCGACGTGAACCCGATACCGGGGCCAGGGAGTGCAATTGCGCGATCTGCTTCTGGGACTCCAGGTAGAACGCCTTGTGCAGGCCCCACATCATCAGCAGCAGAATCAACGAGAACGGCAAGGACGTCAGCACCACCGCCGACTTCAAGGCATCGATGCTGCCGGAGAACAGCAACGCACTGGTCACCAGGGCCGTCATCGCGCCCCAGAACACCCGCAGCCATTTCGGCCCGTCCTCATCGGGGTTGCCGCCCTTGGCCGACAACGTCGACAGCACCACGGTGCCGGAGTCGGCGGATGTGACGAAGAACACAAAACTGATGAACACCGTGACCGCGATGACGGTCTTGCTCCAAGGGTAGGTTTCCAGCAGCAGATAAAGGCTCATCGATGGGTTTTCCAGGGCGGACATGCCCAGGGCACTCATGCCGTGGTTCAGCACCTGGTCGATGGCGCTGTTGCCGAAGATCGACATCCACGCCAGGGTGAAACCCAGCGGAATCAGCAGCACGCCAAACACGAATTCACGGATGGTGCGGCCACGGGAAATCCGTGCGATGAACAGCCCCACGAACGGCGACCACGCGATCCACCAGGCCCAGTAGAACACCGTCCAGCCGCCCAGCCAGTCACTGGGTTCGTTGTAGGCGTACAGGTCAAAGCTCTTCATCGGCAGGGCGCCGAGGTAATCGCCGATGTTCTGGATCAAGGTGTTGAGCAAATGCTGGGTGGGCCCGGCGAACAACACGAACAGCAACAGCGCACAGGCCAGCAACATGTTGATGTCGGACATGACTCGCACGCCCTTGTCGACACCGGCCACCGCCACAATGATCGCCGCGCCCATCATCAGCACGATCAGGCCGACCTGAATCCACTGGGTGTGGGCGATGCCGAACAGATAGTCGAGCCCGGAATTGAGGTGCAGCACACCAAAGCCCATGTCCGCGCCGAGGCCGAACACCGTGGCGATAATGCCGAAGCCGTCCACGGCGTAGCCGATGGGACCGTTGATGCGCTTGCCGATCAGCGGGTACAGCGCCGAACGCAGGGCCAGCGGTAAATTGTGCCGGTAGGCGAAGTACGCCAGGGCCATGCCGACGAACGCGAAAACGCCCCAGCCGTGCAGACCCCAGTGCAAGAACAGGATCTGCATGGCCTGCCGTGCCGCTTGCGCGTTGCCAGCCTCGCCCTGGGGCGGCTGGACCATGTGGGTCAGCGGCTCGGAAACACAGAAGAAAAACAGCGTGATGCTGATGCCGGCGGCGAACAACATGCCGGCCCAGGACAGATAACTGAATTCGGGTTCGTCGTGGTCGGCACCGAGCTTGATCTTGCCGTAGCCGGACAAGGCGGTGACCACCACGAAGACCAGATACAGCGTCATCGCCAGCATGTAGTACCAGCCGACCGTATTGGCCGCCCAGTTCTGGGCCGCCAGCAGCCAGGCGCCGGCCTGCGCGGGCATGGCAATCACCACCAGGCCGAACAGCAGGATGAAGGTCGCGGCGAAGTAAAAGACCGGCGGGTTCATGCGGACCAGGCCGCTGGGTGGAAGGGACGAGGCACTCATGAAACAAGCTCCTCGGGAAAAAGAATCGGGGTGGTCGAAAACGGACTCGGCAAAGGCAAGCCTCCTGTTGTGAGCGGGCAGCAAACCGACGGTTTAACTTGAATGAGCGTTCAAGTTAAACATGAATAGGTAGCTAAGGACTAATCGCAGGGCTCGACGGCACGCTTCCTACACTAGCCCACGAGAGGGTATGACGTTGCCTGGAGGGCATTCGTTCACTGGCGCCAAGCCCCTGTGGGAGCGAGCTTGCTCGCGATAGCGGTGTAGCAGTCAATGAAGATGTTGAATGTCAGGCCGCTATCGCGAGCAAGCTCGCTCCCACATGCCGGTTGCCCATGAATATCGGCGTGCCTATAGTCCAGGCATCGCCTACAACCAGTACGGACCCATGATCAAACAACAGCTGTCTCGCTTTAACCGTCTCGACCTGCTCGGCCATCCGACACCGCTGGAAAAACTCGACCGCCTCTCCACCTGGCTCGGCCGGGACATCTATATCAAGCGTGACGACTTGACGCCCCTGGCCTTGGGCGGCAACAAACTGCGCAAGCTCGAATACCTGGCCGCCGATGCCATCGCCCAAGGCGCCGATACCCTCATCACCGCCGGGGCGATCCAGTCCAACCATGTACGCCAGACCGCCGCCCTCGCCGCGAAGCTGGGCCTGGGTTGCGTGGCCTTGCTGGAAAACCCCATCGGCACCGAAGACAGCAATTACCTGGGCAACGGCAACCGGTTGCTGCTGGAGCTGTTCGACGCCAAGGTCGAACTGGTGGACAACCTGGACAACGCTGATGAGCAGCTACAGGCCCTGGCCGGTCGCCTGCGCAGCAACGGGAAAAAACCCTACCTGGTGCCGATTGGTGGTTCGAACGCCTTGGGCGCGCTGGGTTATGTGCGCGCCGGCCTGGAACTGGCCGAGCAGATCAAGGACACCGGGATTGAATTCGCCGCAGTGGTACTGGCCTCGGGCAGTGCCGGCACCCACAGCGGCCTGGCGCTGGCGCTGAGCGAAGCCCTGCCGGCGCTGCCTGTCATCGGTGTCACGGTTTCGCGCAGCGAGGAGGACCAGTTTCCGAAGGTCCAGGGCCTGGCCGAGCGCACGGCAGCGTTGCTCGAAGTCGCCCTTCCAGAAGCGTTCAAAGTGAACCTGTGGGACGAATATTTCGCCCCCCGCTACGGTGAACCCAACGCCGGGACACTGGCGGCGGTCAAGCTGCTGGCCAGCCAGGAAGGGCTGCTGCTCGATCCGGTCTACACCGGCAAGGCCATGGCCGGCCTGCTCGACGGCATGGGTCGCGACCGTTTCGACGAAGGCCCGATCATCTTCCTGCACACCGGTGGCGCGCCGGCGTTGTTTGCCTACAGCGCGGCGTTCCAGGCTTAGTGAATACTTCGGTGGAAGGCTTTTGTGGGAGCGAGCTTGCTCGCGATAGCGGCATGTCAGTTGCGTAAATTTCAGCTGATCCACCGCGATCGCGAGCAAGCTCGCTCCCACAAGCAGTCATTCCAAATAGACATATGCGCTTGATTTAATATTATTTTCCAATCTATAAAAGCCATCCTATAGTCTCGCCGCAGGCGCATTTGCCGCGAGACGCCCAAGCTGCTTTAAGGCAGGATGTGGCAATCTTTTCAGATCGCGGCTACGCCTTATCTCAGCCAAAATAACCTCTTCATAAGAAAACACAGGGGCTTGTCATGAATTTTTCCGCATTACGTCGCAACCTGTTGGTAGGTTCGCTGAGCCTGGCATTGAGCGCCGGCTTGTTGGGGCAAGCGGTTGCCGGTGAGCAACTGCAGAAGATCAAGGACGCCGGCGAAATCAAGATCGGCTTGGAAGGCACTTATCCACCGTTCAGTTTCGTTGATGAGAGCGGCAAACTGACCGGCTTCGAAGTGGAGTTCTCCGAAGCCCTGGCCAAGGAGCTGGGTGTGAAGGTCAAGCTGCAGACGACCCCATGGGCCGGCATCCTCGCGGCTTTGGAATCCAAGCGTCTGGACGCAGTGGTGAACCAGGTGACCATCTCCGAGGAGCGTAAGAAAAAGTACGATTTCTCCGAGCCGTACACCGTTTCCGGGATTCAAGCGCTGGTGCTGACCAAGAAAGCCGACGAATTGAACATCAAGAAGGCCGCCGACCTGGACGGTAAAAAAGTCGGCGTGGGCCTGGGCACCAACTACGAACAGTGGGTCAAGGCAGAAGTACCGGGCGCCCAAGTCAAAACCTACGATGACGACCCTACCAAGTTCCAGGACCTGCGCGTCGGTCGTATCGACACCATCCTGATCGACCGCCTGGCCGCTCTGGAATACGCCAAGAAAGCCAAGGACACCACCGTCACCAGCGAAGCCTTTTCGCGCCAGGAGTCCGGTATTGCCCTGCGCAAAGGCGAGCCTGAGCTGTTGGCAGCCGTGAACAAGGCCATCGAAAAACTGCGCGCCGACGGTACGCTGAAAAAGCTTTCGGAAAAATACTTCAGCGCTGACGTTACCCAATAATGGAAGCAGCTCTTCAACTCGCACTGGACTCCGCGCCCTTCCTGCTCAAGGGCGCGTATTACACGGTCATCCTCAGCCTGGGCGGCATGTTTTTCGGCTTGCTGCTGGGGTTCGGCCTGGCGCTGATGCGCCTGTCGCGCTTCAAACTGGTGAACTGGATCGCCCGCATCTACGTGTCGTTCTTTCGCGGCACGCCGTTGCTGGTGCAGTTGTTCGTGATCTATTACGGGTTGCCACAACTGGGCATCGAGCTGGATCCACTACCGGCGGCCCTGATCGGTTTCTCGCTGAACATGGCCGCCTACGCGTGTGAAATCCTGCGGGCCGCCATCAGTTCCATCGAGCGTGGCCAGTGGGAAGCGGCGGCAAGCATCGGCATGACCCGCGCCCAGACCCTGCGCCGGGCCATCCTGCCGCAAGCCGCACGCACGGCCCTGCCACCGTTGGGCAACAGCTTCATTTCCCTGGTCAAGGACACCGCGCTGGCGGCGACCATCCAGGTACCGGAGCTGTTCCGCCAAGCGCAGTTGATCACCGCGCGAACCTTCGAAATCTTCACCATGTACCTTGCCGCCGCGCTGATCTATTGGGTTCTGGCCAGCGTGCTCTCGCACCTGCAGAACGTCCTGGAAGCCCGGGTCAATCGGCATGACCAGGAGTCCTGACCCATGATTGTCGTGGAAAAACTGACAAAGCAGTTCAAGGGTCAGGTGGTGCTCAACGGCATCGACTTGAAGATCGAAGAAGGCGAAGTGGTTGCGATCATCGGCCCCAGCGGCTCGGGCAAGACCACTTTCCTGCGCTGCTTGAACTTCCTCGAAGAACCTACCAGTGGCCGGATCAAGGTCGGCGATATCGAAATCGATGGCAGTCGCCCGCTGAACCAGCAACAGGGCCTGGTGCGCCGTTTGCGCCAGCAGGTGGGCTTCGTGTTCCAGAACTTCAACCTGTTTCCCCATCGCACCGCATTGGAAAATGTCACTGAAGGCCCGCAGGTGGTGAAGAAAATTCCTCGTGCCGAAGCCGAAGCCCTAGGGCGCAAGCTCTTGGCCAAGGTCGGCTTGGCCGGCAAGGAAGACGCCTATCCACGGCGCCTTTCCGGCGGCCAGCAACAGCGCGTGGCGATTGCCCGGGCGTTGGCGATGGAACCGGCGGTGATCCTGTTCGACGAGCCGACCTCGGCCCTCGATCCGGAACTGGTGGGCGAGGTGCTGGCAACCATTCGTGGCTTGGCCGAAGAAAAACGCACCATGGTCATCGTGACCCACGAAATGGGCTTCGCCCGGGATGTGGCCAACCGCGTGGTGTTTTTCGACAAAGGCGTGATCGTCGAACAAGGCGAAGCCAAGGCCTTGTTTGCAGCGCCCAAGGAAGAACGCACGCGACAGTTCCTCAGCAAGATCCTCTCGGCCGGACACGGCGCCCAGTAAGTTATGGTGAGCGTCATCACTTCCAGGGATGGAAGTGGGACCGCTGCCACACACTCAACACCACACTGCCATCAACTTGGCTAGAACGAAACAACTTGAAACTTGCGCCCCACTCAACATCCGCGAGCGTTTTATGTGCGGCATGGACATACCCTCGCAACACTTCCCTGCGGCCCAAGCCCCCCTCCTCTTTAGTATAAAGACGCTCTTTCGAGCCTTTTAATAAACCGGCGAGCTTAGGAAAAGGGCCTGTGACGCCGGGCATTCTTAACATGCATGCGTAGGACGTTTCTGAAGCATTTCACAATGAATTATTAAGCAAGTGCCTCTATTGACACTGAAACTATTGAGCCCTTATCTAGTGCCCTGTATCACAAATACTAGTGCCCAACAGGCGATGCACAGTATTTATGTTCTGCACAGTGACCAAGCGCGGCCAACCTATATGGCTGCACACATAAAAGTATGTCGCGATCAGCCATCGCCGTTGATCTTTCCGAAACGGACTTAGTTTTCAAGCATCAAGGAGAACACCATGACATGTAAGTCGAAGAGTCCTGAACTGGCCGCCCCCACCCTGGCCAATGCACACCCTACCGGCATCAATATCGCCAACGCCGCTCACCTGGAGGTTGCCATTGCGCCCTACCCGGGCATGGACGCAGGTGACCTGATCGAACTGTTCTGGGACAACTGCTACGTCGGCTCGCGCTTGCTGTTGCAGACCGATGTGCAAGACAGCATCATCCTGCGGGTCCCGGAGAGTTTCATCGCCGATGGAGCCTCGCACATTCACTATCGGGTGATGCAAGTCGGACGTGGGCCGGCGCTATCCGCCAAGCAACGGGTACACGCGAAGCTCGATTGCCCCGGCGGGCAGCCGTCGGCCCTGAGCGGCGATGAAAACCAGGGCCTGGCGCCAGTGCGCATCCCCGGCACTATCCGACGCCAAGGGGTGAACCCCAACCAGATCAAGCGCGGCGTACCGCTGACCATCGAACCCTACCTGAACATGGCCGCTGGCGATGCCGTGACCCTGCGTTGGGGTGATGTGCGCATGGACTTGCCGGCGGTCACCGCCAGCGAGGTCGGCCAACCAATCAATATCTGGGTCCCGCCGCAGATCATCCTGGAGGCAGGAGAAGACCTGCGCCTGGAAGTGACCTACTGCATCATCGACCGCGTGGGCAACAACTCCCACTGGGCACCGCCACGGACGTTGAAGATCGGTTGCGCCAATCCGTACCTGAACACTGCACCGAAACAGCCGCTCATGGCCGCCGAAACGCGCCGCCGAGAGCCCTGATGCAAATACTCATGCGGCAAGCATGCTTTTGTGGCGAGGGAGCTTGCTCCCGCTTGGGTGCCTAGCACCCACTGGCAAACAAAGAAGGGTCGCTGCGCAACCCAGCGGGAGCAAGCTCCCTCGCCACAAAAGCTGCTTCGCTCCTAAGCGAGCATACGGCCCTCAATTTAAAACCAACCTATATATATTCCTAAAAGTTAGTTCAAAAATAATTTATACACGCTTAGGGTATATACACCGGACCACCGGACATTCTTGATTTTCGCTCGCCGCCATTCATCGCGGCGTTTCTTGAGATGTGAGGTGGGTATGGAACGGAACACAATCATCCCGGTGCAGTATGCCAAGGCACTGCCTGCAGCCACGGAGTGGCTGTAATGTCGGATCTGGCGCAAGCAAAGGTCCAGAGCGACCTGGATATCGCACCGCTGTTGTTGCCTGCACAGGTGTTGCGCAACGATGCCGAGGCCATCAAAGCTGCCCATGAACTGGCGCAGGTCGCCCGTCAGCAGGCCGCGCGTCGTGATCAGCAACGCAAGCTGCCCTGGGCAGAAATCGAGCAATTTACCCGCAGCGGACTGGGCAGCATCGCCATTCCCCGGGCATACGGCGGCCCACAGGTTTCGTTCGTCACCCTGGCCGACGTGTTCGCGATCATCTCCGCCGCTGACCCGGCCCTCGGGCAGATCCCGCAAAACCAGTTCGGCGTGCTCCAACTGATTCTCGGCACCGGCACCGAACGGCAGAAAAAAATCCTCTTGCAGAGCGTGCTCGAAGGCTGGCGCATCGGCAACGCCGGGCCGGAACGCGGCACTCGCAATACCCTTGAACTCAAGGCTCGGATTACCGCTGACGGTGACGGGTTTGTCATCAATGGTCAGAAGTTCTACTCCACCGGCGCGCTGTTTGCTCATTGGGTCGCGGTCAAGGCGCTGAATGACGAAGGCCGCCAGGTGCTGGCGTTCGTGCGGCGCGGCACCCCGGGCCTGCGGATCGTCGACGACTGGTCGGGGTTCGGCCAGCGCACCACCGCCAGCGGCACCGTGCTGCTGAACAATGTGCGGGTGGATGCCGACTTGGTCCTGGATAACTGGCGCATCAACGAAACGCCCGGTGTGCAAGGCGCGATCTCCCAACTGATCCAGGCCGCCATCGATGCGGGGATCGCCCGTGGTGCCATCGACGACGCCATCACCTTCGTTCGCGAGCGGGCCCGACCCTGGATCGATGCCAAGGTCGACCGAGCCAGTGACGACCTCTACGTGATCGCCGACATTGGCAAACTGAAAATCGAACTGCACGCCGCCGAAGCTTTGCTGCGCAAGGCCGGACAGGTGTTGGACCAGGTCAGTGCCGCCCCCATCACGGCGCAATCGGCCGCCCGCGCCTCGATTGCCGTGGCCGAGGCCAAGGTGCTCACCACCGAGATCGCCCTGCAAGCCAGCGAAAAACTCTTCGAGCTGGCTGGCAGCCGCGCCACCCTCGCCGAATTCAACCTCGACCGTCACTGGCGCAACGCACGGGTCCACACCCTGCACGACCCGGTGCGCTGGAAGTATCACGCGGTAGGCGCCTACCACCTGAACGGCACCTTGCCAGCCCGCCATTCCTGGATCTGACGACCCGACCTCTGGAGCAGTACATGACGTTTTCTCAACACGTCGCGGTGATCACCAGCGATGAACAAGCCCTGATCGTGGCCAGCGACCTGGCCGATGACTTCAAGCGCGACAGCGCCCTGCGCGACCGCGAGCGCCGCTTGCCGTACCCGGAACTGGAGGCCTTCTCCCGCTCGGGCCTGTGGGGCATCAGCGTGCCCAAGGCCTATGGCGGCGCCGGTGTTTCCAACGTCACCCTGGCCAAGGTCATCGCGCTGATTTCTCAGGCCGACGGCTCGCTGGGGCAGATCCCACAAAATCATTTCTACGCCCTGGAAGTACTGCGGGTAAACGGCAGCGAAGCGCAAAAACAACGCCTGTATGCCGAAGTCCTGGCCGGCCAACGTTTTGGCAATGCGTTGGCGGAGCTCGGCACCAAGACTGCCCATGACCGCATCACCCAACTGCGCCGCGAGGGCGAGGGCTATCGCATCAACGGTCGCAAGTTCTACGCCACGGGTGCGATCTACGCCCAGCGCATCCCTACATCGGTGGTGGACGAAAACGGCGTGCAACAACTGGCGTTCGTCCCTCGCAACAGCCAAGGCCTGTCAGTGATCGACGACTGGAGCGGTTTCGGCCAGCGCACCACGGGCAGTGGTTCGGTGGTGTTCGAAGACGTCTATGTCGACGCTGACGACATCGTGCCCTTCCAGAGCGCCTTCGAACGCCCGACGCCGGTCGGGCCGCTGGCGCAGATTCTTCACGCCGCCATCGACACCGGCATCGCCCGCGCCGCCTACGAAGACGCCCTGCATTTTGTCCGCAATAAAACCCGCCCCTGGATCGACGCCACCAGCGACGTCGCCACCGACGACCCACACACCCTCAAGAGTTTCGGCCAACTGAGCATCCGCCTGCATGCCGCCGAAGCCCTGTTGGAACGCGCCGGTGAGTTTCTCGACCGGGCCCAGGCCGACACTCAGGCCGACACAGTCGCCGCCGCCTCGATTGCCGTGGCCGAAGCCCGTGCCATCAGCACCGAAATTTCCCTGGCCGCCAGCAGCACGCTGTTCGAATTGGCCGGCAGCCAGGCGACCCTGGCCGAACATGGCCTTGACCGCCATTGGCGCAACGCCCGGGTGCACACCCTGCATGACCCGGTGCGCTGGAAATACCACGCGGTGGGCAACTTCTACCTCAACGATGAAAAACCGCCGCTGCGGGGGACTATCTGATGGCGGCCGGCAAGAAAAAGATCCTGCTCAACGCGTTCAACATGAACTGCATCGGGCACATCAATCACGGCCTGTGGACCCACCCTCAGGACACGTCGACCCAGTTCAATACGATCGAATACTGGACCGCCCTGGCGCAATTGCTTGAGCGCGGATTGTTCGACGGGTTGTTCATCGCCGACATCGTCGGCGTCTACGACGTCTATCAACAATCAGTGGACGTCACGCTCAAGGAGTCGATCCAGCTACCAGTCAACGACCCGTTGCTGCTGGTGTCCGCGATGGCTGCCGTGACGAAAAACCTCGGCTTCGGCCTCACCGCCAACCTGACCTACGAACCGCCCTACCTGTTCGCCCGACGCATGAGCACCCTCGACCACCTGAGTCGTGGTCGGGTCGGCTGGAACATCGTCACCGGCTACCTGGACAGTGCCGCCAAGGCCATGGGCCTGACGGCGCAGGTCGAGCATGACCGCCGCTACGACCAGGCCGACGAATACCTGCAAGTGCTCTACAAACTGTGGGAGAGCAGTTGGGAAAACGACGCGGTGCTCAACGACCGCGAGCAGCGGATCTATGCCCGGCCAGAGAAAGTGCACAAGGTCCGGCACCAGGGCGAGTTCTACCAGGTCGAGGGCTATCACCTCTGCGAACCCTCGCCCCAGCGCACGCCAGTGCTGTTCCAGGCCGGCAGTTCCGAGCGCGGCCTGCTGTTCGCCGGGCGGCATGCCGAGTGCGTATTCATCAGCGGCCAGAACAAACCGGCGACCAAGGCTCAGGTGGACAAGGTCCGCGCCAGCGCCCTAGAGGCCGGGCGCAACCCCGAGGACATCAAGGTGTTCATGGGCCTGAACGTGATTGTCGGCGAGACCGAAGCGGCCGCCTGGGCCAAGCATGCCGAGTACCTGGGCTACGCCAGCGCCGAGGCCGGGGTGGCGCATTTTTCCGCGTCGACGGGGATCGATTTTTCCCAGTACGAACTGGACGAACCGATCCAGTACGTGAAGAGCAACGCCATCCAGTCCGCCACCAAGACCTTGCAGAACAACGACTGGACCCGGCGCAAATTGCTGGAGCAACACGCCCTGGGCGGTCGCTACATCACGGTGGTGGGTTCACCCGAGCAAGTGGCCGACGAGCTGGAGTCCTGGATCGTCGAAACCGGCCTCGATGGCTTCAACCTGACCCGCATCGTCACGCCGCAAAGCTACGTGGACTTCATCGACCTGGTGATCCCCGAGTTGCAGCGACGCGGCTCGTACAAGACCGAATACGACAACGGCACCCTGCGCGAAAAGCTGTTTCACGCAGAGGCTCACCTACCCGAACAACACACTGGCTCGACCTACCGGCACTGACCCTGTGACTCATCCATCAATGACTGGAATACCCGACATGACCAAGCACTTCCTGACCCTGCCAGTCAAAACCCTGGCCCTGGCCCTCGGCCTGTTCAGCTCGGCGCTGTTTGCCGCCGATGCACCGTTGAAAATCGGCACCACCGCCGCGTTCGCCATTCCCCTGGAGGCGGCCGTCGAAGAAGCCGGCAAGCAAGGCTTGAAGGTCGAGTTGGTGGAGTTCAGCGACTGGATCGCGCCCAACGTCAGCCTGGCCTCCGGCGATATCGACGTGAATTACTTCCAGCACATCCCGTTCCTGGAAAATGCCAAGGCCGCCGCCGGGTTCGATCTGGTGCCCTTTGCGCCGGGGATCATCAACAACGTCGGCCTCTATTCGAAAAAATACAAAAGCTTCGACGAACTGCCAGAAGGCGCCAGCGTCGCCATTGCCAACGACCCGATCAACAGCGGTCGCGGCCTGCAACTGTTGGCCAAGGCCGGGCTGATCAGCCTCAAGCCGGGCGTCGGCTACAAGGCCACCGAAGACGACATCGTCGCCAACCCGAAGAAACTCAAGATCCTGCAGGTCGAAGCCGTGCAGTTGGTGCGCGCTTATGAAGACGCCGACCTGGTGCAGGGTTATCCCGCCTACATCCGCCTGGCCAAGACCTTCGATGCCAGCTCTGCCTTGCTGTTCGACGGCCTCGATCACAAGGAATACGTGATTCAGTTCGTGATCCAGCCCAAGAGCAAGAACGATCCTCGATTGATCAAGTTCGTCGACATCTACCAACACTCGCCAGCCGTGCGCGCCGCCCTGGACAAGGCCCACGGCAAGCTCTACCAAGCCGGCTGGGAGAGTTGACATGAACGCCGTCAACGCTCGACTTAGACAAGAAGCCCCCACGCCCCGAAGCGCCGAACACACCGAACTGCATCCGGAGCTCAACCGTGCCCATGTGCGCTTCATCGGCCTGGGCAAGACCTTCAACGGCGCCCAGGGTCCGGTCGCCGCGCTGCAAGGCATCGACCTGGCGATCCAGCGCGGCGAGGTGTTCGGCATCATCGGCCGCAGCGGCGCCGGCAAGTCGTCGCTGATCCGCACCATCAACCGCCTCGAACAACCCACCAGTGGCCGGGTGTTGATCGATCAGATAGACATCGGCGAGTTCGATGAAGAGCGCCTGGTGGAACTGCGTCGGCGCATCGGCATGATCTTCCAGCACTTCAACCTGATGTCGGCCAAGACCGTGTGGCAGAACGTCGAGCTGCCGCTGAAAGTCGCCGGCGTGCCCAAGGAGCAACGCCAGCGCAAAGTTCGCGAGCTGCTGGAACTGGTCGGTCTGCAAGGCAAGCACAAGGTCTATCCGGCGCAACTTTCGGGTGGGCAGAAACAGCGGGTAGGGATTGCCCGGGCGCTGGTGCATGACCCGCAGATTTTGTTGTGCGATGAAGCCACTTCGGCCCTGGACCCGGAGACCACTCAATCGATCCTCGGTTTGCTGCGTGAGATCAATCAGCGACTGGGCCTGACCATCGTGTTGATCACCCATGAAATGGCGGTGATTCGCGAAGTCTGCGACCGGGTGGTGGTGCTCGAACAGGGGCGGATCGTCGAACAGGGGCCGGTCTGGGAAGTGTTTGGCAATCCGCAACACGAGGTCAGTCGAACGCTGTTGGCACCGTTGCAACACGCGATACCGGAAGAACTGCAAAACCGCTTGCAGGTGCAGCCGGCATCGGCGGATGCCGCCACTGTGCTACGCCTGCAATTCACCGGCATCGATCGTGAAGAGCCGGATCTCGCCGCCTTGTTCAGCGCCCTCGGTGGACGGGTGCGGCTGCTGCACGGCGGCATCGAGCGAATTCAAGGCCACGGGCTGGGGCAATTGCTGCTGGCCGTGAGCGGTTCGTCGTGGGGCGCCGAGGAACTGCGGCAACGGGCGGGCAATTGGGCGCAACGGGTAGAGGTGCTGGGTTATGTGGTTTGATCGGTTGTTGCAGGGTTTCATCGACACGTTCCTGATGGTCGGCGTGTCGTCGCTGATCGCGCTGTTGGCGGGCATCCCGCTGGCGGTGATCCTGGTGACCAGCGGCAAGGGCGGGATCTATGAAGCGCCGGCCTTGAACCGGGCCCTGGGCGCGTTCGTGAACCTGTTTCGCTCGATACCGTTCCTGATTCTGATGGTGGCGTTGATCCCGTTCACCCGGCTCATCGTCGGCACCACCTATGGCGTGTGGGCAGCGGTAGTACCGCTGACCATCGCCGCCACACCGTTCTTTGCCCGCATCGCCGAAGTCAGCCTGCGGGAGGTCGACCATGGCCTGATCGAAGCGGCCCAGGCCATGGGTTGCCGGCGCGGGCACATTGTCTGGCATGTGCTGCTGCCCGAAGCCCTGCCGGGCATCGTCGGCGGTTTTACCATCACCTTGGTGACCATGATCAACTCTTCGGCCATGGCCGGCGCGATCGGCGCCGGCGGCCTGGGCGACATCGCCTACCGGTACGGCTACCAGCGATTCGACAGCCAGATCATGCTCACGGTGATCGTGTTGCTGGTGGCGTTGGTGGCGGTGATCCAGTTGGGCGGCGACCGCTTGTCACGCGGCTTGAACAAGCGCTGACCGGGGAGAGCAGTTGACCTGTGGGAGCAAAGCTTGCTCCCACAGGTAGACCAATGATCTTGCGGTATAGTCGGCTGACGCTCCCCACTCAAGCCCCCAATCATGAAACACACCACCGAAGACCTGCACGCCATCACCGCCACGACCCTGGGCCATTACAACGCCGTGGCAGAAAGCTTTCGCGAAGGCACCCGCGATCACGATGTGAGCCAGAACATCGACGCCTTGCTGCGCCATATCCAGGGCCAGGCACCGTTGCACATCCTGGATTTCGGCTGCGGCCCGGGGCGCGACTTGCGCACGTTTACCGGCCTGGGCCACGTGGCGGTCGGCCTCGACGGATCAGAAGAGTTTGCCCGGATGGCGCGCCAGGACAGCCGCTGCGAGGTGTGGCAACAGGACTTCCTGGAACTCGACCTGCCGGCCGAGCGTTTTGACGGGATTTTCGCCAACGCGGTGCTGTTTCATGTGCCCGTCCAGGAACTGCCTCGGGTGCTCAAGCAACTGCACGCCACCCTCAAGCCCGGCGGCGTGTTGTTCAGCTCAAACCCACGGGGCGAAAACCAGGAGGGCTGGAACGGCCAGCGCTTCGGCGCTTACCACGACCTCGCGGCGTGGCGCACGCTGCTTGGCGACGCAGGCTTCGTGGAACTGGAACATTACTACCGACCAGCGGGCTTGCCGCGGGAGCAACAGCCTTGGTTGGCGAGTGTCTGGCGTAAACCTGCTTAGCATTTGAAGACGCCATCGCGAGCAAGCTCGCTCCCACACTCGATCAGCGGTGGACTCATGATCTGTGAGCAACCGCAGATCCAATGTGGGAGCGAGCTTGCTCGCGATGGCGGTCTATCGGTCAATGAAGATTGATGTCAGGCCTCATCACCTGAACGGCTTCACTCCTGCTTGCCCAACCACTTCTGCGATAACTTCTCCAACCGCCCGTCATCCTTGATACGCGTCAGGGCGTTGTCCAGGCTGGCCTTGAACGCCGGATTGCCCTTCTGGAACGGAATCACCAGGCTCGGCGGCGGGCCGCTCTTTTTTTCCGGCTGGAACGACTGCGCCATGACCAACGGGCGTGGCGTCTCATCCTTGCTCGCCAGCAGTTGTGCATCCGGTTGGCTGTAAGCCGCACTGAGGTCGAAACGTTCCGCCAGTTCCGGGGTCATTGCTATGTGGTTGATGGCAACGTCGTACTTGCCGCTCTCCACGCCAGGCAGCAGATCCGCGGCATCGGTGACCACGAAGTCGGGGCGTACATCGAGCTCACCGGCAAGCATTTCGCCCAATTCCACTTCGAAACCGGTGAGTTTGCCGTCTTCCTTGAAGTTGAAGGGCGCGGTGTTGGCCTCGAGGGCAATGCGCAGTTCGCCACGGTCATTGATGTCATCGATCAGTTCGGCATGAGCCAGGGGGCTCAAAAGGGGTAGCAGGCAAATCAGGCCAGGCAGAAAGCGCATGGTCACTCCTTTGTATTTTTACAAGCGACGCTCGTTTCAGGCTCGCTTTGCTATGGTTGTTGCAGGCTTCGACAACGATTGGTCATGAAGTTGTCATGGCCAGGCGGATTTCATGGAAAAACTGGAGAAAAAAATGAAAAGCTTTATGTCTCGTGCTGCGTTGGCCGGCCTGTTGCTGGGCGCTTCGATGCTGGCAAGCGCCGCGACCCCGGCGCCCAAAGGTGCAGAAGTGTTCATCGTTTCCCCGGCAGACGGCGCCACCGTCGCCCAAGAGTTCAAGGTCAAGTTCGGCGTCAAGAACATCGCCCTGGCTCCGGCGGGCGATGTGACCAAGAATACTGGCCATCACCATTTGCTCATCGATGTCGACGAACTGCCTGCCGCCGGCACGCCGATTCCGACCGACGCGCAGCACATGCATTTCGGCAAGGCACAAACCGAAGCCACCATCAAACTGGCCCCAGGCAAGCACACCCTGCAATTGATCCTGGGCGACAGCGGCCATATGCCGTTCGATCCGTCGATCGTGTCCGAGAAAATCACGGTGGATGTGAAGTAACCGCACCGGCTGATACAACACAGACACCTGTGGGAGCAAGCTTTGCTCCCACAGGGTTTCATGTTGCCCCCAGTGTCAGGCAATAAAAAACGGGAGCCCCTTGCGAGGCTCCCGTTTTTTATTGCAAGCCAGGCCTGCTTAGAACAACACGCGGCAACGAATAGTGCCGTTGATGTGCTGCAGCTTCTCTTGCGCCAGGTCCGAGTATTCGGCGTCGACGTCGATCACGACGTAGCCGACTTTCTCGTTGGTCTGCAGGAACTGACCGGAAATGTTGATGCCGTTTTCCGCGAAGACCTTGTTGATCTCGCTCATCACACCCGGGATGTTTTCGTGGATGTGCAGCAAACGGTGCTTGCCAGGGTGTGCCGGCAGGGCCACTTCCGGGAAGTTCACGGACGATACCGAAGTACCGTTGTCGCTGTACTTGACCAGTTTTTCCGCCACTTCCAGACCGATGTTGGCCTGGGCTTCAGCGGTGGAACCACCGATATGCGGAGTCAGGATCACGTTGTCCAGGCCACGCAGCGGGCTTTCGAAGATATCGTCGTTGGAGCGTGGCTCCACCGGGAACACGTCGATGGCGGCGCCGATCAGGTGCTTGTCCTTGATCGCGTCGGCCAGGGCGTCGAGCTTGACCACGGTGCCGCGAGCGGCGTTGATCAGGATCCCGCCCTTCTTGATGGCGCGGATTTCCTTCTCGCCGATCATCCACTGGGTGGCAGCGGTTTCCGGCACGTGCAGGGTCACGATGTCGGACATGCCCAGCAACTCGTGCAGGTTGTTGACCTGGGTGGCGTTGCCCAGGGGCAGCTTGGTCACGGTGTCGTAGAAGAACACCTGCATACCAAGGCCTTCAGCCAGTACCGACAACTGAGTGCCGATCGAGCCGTAGCCGACGATACCCAGCTTCTTGCCACGGATTTCGAAGGAGTTGGCAGCGCTCTTGATCCAGCCGCCACGGTGGCAGGAAGCGTTTTTCTCGGGGATGCCGCGCAGCAGCAGGATCGCTTCGGCCAGCACCAGTTCAGCAACAGAACGGGTGTTGGAGTATGGCGCGTTGAACACCGCGATACCGCGCTCGCGCGCCGCGTTGAGGTCAACCTGGTTGGTGCCGATGCAGAAGCAGCCGACCGCCACCAGTTTCTTGGCGTGGTCGAAGATCTCTTCGGTCAATTGAGTACGGGAGCGAATGCCGATGAAGTGAGCATCGGCGATCTTTTCCTTGAGCTGGGCTTCCGGCAGAGAACTGGTGATGTACTCGATGCTGGTGTAGCCCGCCGACTTGAGGACGTCGACAGCCGATTGGTGGACGCCTTCGAGAAGAAGGAACTTGATCTTGCTCTTATCGAGAGAAGTCTTGCTCATCTGCGTAAACCTGTGTCCCGGAGAAAAATGGCAGGGAATCGGACAGCGCATGCTGGCCCGACCGGCGTGACAGCCGTCGCCGCAGAACAGCCGTTGGGCACTACGCTGCGGGGTCGGTATGCTAGCATATGCACCCCGCTAAACACTCATTCCTGCGACGTGAAGCGTTCTCAGGATGACCATGAATTGTTCGAGAGTTCTGTCGATGACCAATCCTGCCGTGATAGATGAGCTGAAGACCCTGGTTGAGCCTGGCAAGGTCTTGACCGATGCCGACTCCCTGAACGCTTACGGCAAGGATTGGACCAAGCATTTTGCCCCTGCGCCTTCGGCCATCGTCTTTCCCAAGACCACCGAACAGGTCCAGGCCATCGTGCGCTGGGCCAACGCGCACAAAATCGCGCTGGTGCCATCGGGCGGACGTACCGGGCTTTCCGCCGCGGCCGTGGCGGCCAACGGCGAAGTGGTCGTGTCGTTCGACTACATGAACCAGGTGCTCGACGTGAACCTCACCGACCGCACCGCGGTCTGCCAGCCTGGCGTGGTCACCGAACAACTGCAGAACAAGGCCGAAGAACATGGCCTGTATTACCCGGTAGACTTCGCTTCGGCAGGTTCAAGTCAGATTGGCGGCAATATCGGCACCAATGCCGGCGGGATCAAGGTCATTCGCTACGGCATGACCCGCAACTGGGTGGCGGGCATGAAGGTCGTCACCGGCAAGGGTGACCTGCTGGAGTTGAACAAGGACCTGATCAAGAACGCCACCGGCTACGACTTGCGGCAGCTGTTCATCGGCGCCGAAGGCACTTTGGGCTTCGTGGTCGAGGCCACCATGCGCCTGGACCGCGCACCGAAAAACCTCACCGCCATGGTGCTCGGCACGCCGGACTTCGACTCGATCATGCCGGTGCTGCACGCCTTCCAGGGCAAACTGGACCTGACCGCCTTCGAATTTTTCTCCGACAAAGCCCTGGCCAAGGTCCTCGGTCGCGGCGACGTGCCAGCACCGTTTGAAACCGAGTGCCCGTTCTACGCCCTGCTGGAATTCGAAGCCACCACCGAAGAAGTCGCCAACCACGCCCTGGAAACCTTCGAGCATTGCGTGGAGCAAGGCTGGGTGCTGGACGGCGTGATGAGCCAGAGCGAAACCCAACTGCAGAACCTGTGGAAGCTGCGCGAATACATCTCCGAAACCATCTCCCACTGGACGCCTTACAAGAACGACATCTCGGTGACCGTCTCCAAGGTTCCGGGTTTCTTGCGGGAAATCGACGCGATCGTCGGCGAGCACTACCCGGATTTCGAAATCGTCTGGTTCGGCCACATCGGCGACGGCAACCTGCACCTGAACATCCTCAAGCCGGAAAACCTGAGCAAGGATGAGTTCTTCGCCAAGTGCGCGACCGTGAACAAATGGGTCTTTGAAACCGTCGAGAAATACAACGGCTCGATTTCCGCCGAACACGGCGTGGGCATGACCAAGCGCGACTACCTGACCTATAGTCGTTCGCCAGTGGAAATCGAGTACATGAAAGCCGTGAAGGCGGTATTCGACCCGAACGGCATCATGAACCCGGGCAAGATTTTCGCGGTTTGACGCCTAAAAACACCTGATGAATCCCAGAAGCAGGAGTCGGTAATGAGCTATCAGCACCAGTATGTCGACGGTACACGTATTCATTTCCCGGTCGGGAAAGTGGTGTGCATTGGCCGCAACTACGCCGAACATGCAAAGGAACTGGATAACCCGGTACCCACCGAACCCTTGCTGTTCATCAAGCCGGGCAGTTGCGTAGTGCCGCTGGAAGGCGGTTTCAGTATTCCGGCCGACCGCGGCTCGGTGCACTACGAGGCGGAAATCGCCGTACTGATCGGCAAGCCGCTGTCGCCCCGCCCGAGCGTCGAAGAAGTGCTGGACGCCATCTCCGGTTTCGCCCCGGCCCTGGACCTGACCTTGCGGGACAAACAGGCCGAGCTCAAGGCCAAGGGCCTGCCGTGGGAGGTTGCCAAGTCCTTTGACGGCGCGGCGGTGATCGCACCGTTCGTGTCGAGCGGCACCTTCGCCGACCTGACCGACATCCCTGTTCGCCTGACCATCAACGGTGAAGTGCGCCAGGACGGCAACAGCAGCCTGATGCTCAACCCCATCGTACCGATGATCCAGTACATGGCCGGCTGCTTCTCGCTGCAGGCCGGCGACGTGATCCTCACCGGCACCCCGGCAGGCGTTGGGCCGTTGAATGCCGGCGATGAGCTGGTACTGGAGTTGCCGGGGGCGAGCCGCTTCGAAAGCAGCGTTCGTTAACGGCTAAACCTGTGCTCCCCTGTGGGAGCGAGCTTGCTCGCGATGAGGCCATCACATCCAACATTGATGTTGGCTGACACATCGCTATCGCGAGCAAGCTCGCTCCCACAGGGGACGGATGGAGGCCTGTCCCGCCATTTACCGTTTTTTTCACATGCCATCCGGATAATTCCGGGGAATGCGGCATCTGAGCCAGCCACTCCCCTAGCCGAATTTTCTGGAACGCATTCCCCGATGGCCAAAACCCAAGCACTGCCCTCCGCCAAACCTGCCCGCCGTTCCCGCTTCGCCCTGCCCTGGTATGCCTGGTCGCTGCTGACGGCGGCCGCTGCCTATGGCCTGGCGTTTGCGATGCATTGGGACGACCGCGGCCTGCTTTGGCTATCGGAACACTTCCAGAGCCCGGCTCAGCGCCAGGAGAGCATCTGGTTGCCGGACTACCACGCTGTAATCGACGCCAAGCCGCTACCGGGCATGGAGAAGGACGAAGCGTCCGATGTGACCTACAACCCGCAGACCAAGACCCTGTTTGCCGTCATGGGCAAGCACCCGTTCCTGGTGGAACTGACCCTGCAAGGCGACGTGCTGCGCAAAATGCCCTTGGTGGGTTGGAGCAACCCCGAGGGCGTGGCCTATATGACTAATGGCCTGCTGGCGATTACCGACGAGCGCAGTCACACGCTGTCGATCGTCCAAGTGGATGCCAACACCCGCGAGCTCAACAGCACCGACTTCCCTCAGTACGACCTGGGTGCGTCAGAGAACCAGAACAAAGGCTTCGAAGCGATCGCCTGGGACCCGCGCAACCAGCAACTGGTGCTCGGTGAGGAACGTCCGCCGGCGCTGTTCACCTGGAAAAGCGATGGCAGCCAGTTGCTCAAGGGCGACAAGCAGATCCATGTCAGCAATGAACTGGACCTGCGTAACCTCTCTGCATTGGCGATCGACCCTCGCACCGGCCATACGCTGGTGCTTTCGGCAGACTCCCACCTGCTGCTGGAACTGGACGAAGAAGGCGAGCAGGTCAGCTTCATGACCTTGTTGGGCGGCTTCAACGGCCTGAAAGACACCATCCCTCGTGCCGAAGGCGTCACGGTCGATGAGGTCGGCAACCTGTATATGGTCAGTGAGCCGAACCTGTTCTATCGTTTCGAAAAACAGCGCTGACAGCACTAACTCTGTAGGATAAGTCTTCCTTCGCTGTAGGGTGTGGCACACAGCCATTAAGTTTCAGTTCAGGCAGCCGTGGTATTTCCACTCACCTGTTCTCATCCGAGCCCACCCCAACATGCGTCGACTCGCCCGCCCCAAACCCTTGATCCTGATACTGCTGACGCTGGTGCTGATTCTCTTGATCGCAGCCGGCCAGCACCTGCGCCTGTTCGAGCGCGCCTGGTTCAACCTCAACACCTATTGGCAACCCATCAGCGAAGAAACCATCGCCCTGGATCAATACCGGGTCACGCTCGAAGCGCAGGTGATCGAGGGCCTGGACGATGATGTTTCAGCGCTGACGTTCGATCCGATCCGCAAGAGCCTGTTCACCGTCACCAATCAAAATGCCGAAATGATCGAGTTGTCGCTGGACGGCAAGATCTTGCGGCGCATCGCCCTGATCGGCTTTGGCGATCCGGAGGCGGTGGAATTCATCAGCGAAGACACTTATGTCATCACTGACGAGCGCCAGCATCGCCTGATCAAGATTCACCTGGAGGCCGACACTCGATTCCTCGACGCAGCCGACGCCGAGCAAATGACCCTCGGCGTGCACATGAGCGGCAACAAGGGATTCGAAGGGCTGGCCTACGACTCAGTGGGCAAACGCCTGTTCGTGGCGAAGGAACGCGACCCGATGCTGATTTATGAAGTGCATGGGTTTCCCCACCACAATCCAGAAAAGTCCTACGCGGTCCATGTGATCAACAACCCCAAGCGCGATGCCGGGCTGTTCGTGCGCGACCTTTCAAGCCTGCAATACGATGAGCGCAGCGGCCATTTGCTGGCGCTATCCGATGAGTCGCGGTTGATTATCGAACTGGATATCAACGGCCGGCCGTTGAGCACGCTGTCGTTGAGCAAAGGCGGCCAGGGCCTGCAAAAAACCGTGCCCCAGGCCGAAGGCCTGGCCATGGACGACGATGGCAACCTGTATCTGGTGAGCGAGCCGAACCTGTTCTACGTGTTCAAGAAGCCGCAGCCTTGATTCACTCGCCCTGAACTACAAACCAATGTGGGAGCGAGCTTGCTCGCGATAGCGGTAAGCCGGCCAACATTAATGCGCCGGATAGACCTCTATCGCGAGCAAGCTCGCTCCCACAAGGGTTACTTCACTCAAAAGAGCAGGTTATTCAGCCCGCAGGGTCTTCACCCCTTCAGGGGTCCCCAGCAACAGCACATCCGCAGGACGCGCAGCGAACAAACCGTTGGTGACCACGCCAACAATGGCGTTGATCTGGCTTTCCAGTTCCACCGGGTTGGTGATCTGCAGGTTGTGCACGTCCAGGATGATGTTGCCGTTATCGGTCAACACGCCTTCGCGATACACCGGGTCGCCGCCCAGCTTCACCAATTGGCGGGCCACATGGCTGCGGGCCATGGGAATGACTTCAACCGGCAGCGGGAACGCGCCAAGCACCGGCACCAGCTTGCTGGCATCGGCGATGCAGATGAAGGTCTTGGCCACGGCCGCAACGATCTTCTCGCGAGTCAGGGCCGCGCCGCCGCCCTTGATCAGGTTCAGGTGCGCGTCGCTTTCGTCGGCACCGTCAATGTAGAACTCCAGGTCGCTCACGGTGTTGAGCTCGTACACCGGGATCCCGTGGCCCTTGAGGCGCGCAGCGGTCGCTTCGGAGCTGGCGACCGCGCCGTCGAACGCACCCTTGTGTTGCGCCAGCGCGTCGATGAAGCAATTGGCCGTGGAGCCGGTGCCAACCCCGACGACGCTCTTGTCATCCAGCTTCGGGAGGATGAGGTCGACGGCGGCCTGGGCCACGGCCTGTTTGAGTTGATCCTGGGTCATGCGGGCTCCGAAAGCGGGCAGGAAGTAAAGAGGGGCGCGAGTATAACCCAACAAAACCTTGGGATTCGTGTGGTCGCCCAGCTAAAAGCCGGGTTAGACTCCTTGGCCCTGCCCAACCCGCTCAGTGATGCTTTCCGATGCTTGAACAGTACGTCAAAAAGATCCTCACCTCGCGCGTTTACGACGTTGCCGTAGAAACCCCGCTGCAGACCGCTCGCCAGCTCTCCGAGCGGCTGGGCAACAGCATTTTGCTCAAGCGCGAAGACTTGCAGCCGGTGTTCTCGTTCAAGATTCGCGGGGCCTACAACAAGCTGACCCAGCTCAGCGACGAAGAGCGCGCACGCGGCGTGGTCACGGCTTCGGCGGGCAACCACGCCCAGGGCCTGGCCCTGGCGGCCAAGGTGCTGGGCGTCAAGGCCACCATCGTGATGCCCAAGACCACCCCGGAAATCAAGGTCGAAGGCGTGCGTTCGCGCGGTGGCAAAGTGGTGCTGCACGGTGACTCGTTCCCCGAAGCCCTGGCCTATTCGCTGAAACTGGTCGACGAAAAAGGCTACGTCTACATCCACCCGTATGACGATCCCCACACCATTGCCGGGCAGGGCACCGTGGCGATGGAAATCCTGCGCCAGCACCCGGGGCGCCTGGATGCGATCTTCGTCCCGGTGGGCGGTGGCGGGCTGATTGCCGGGATCGCGGCCTACGTGAAATATCTGCGCCCGGACATCAAGATCATCGGCGTCGAGCCGGACGATTCCAATTGCCTGCAAGCGGCCATGGCCGCTGGCGAGCGCGTGGTATTGCCGACCGTGGGGCTGTTCGCCGACGGCGTCGCCGTGGCGCAGATCGGCCAGCACACCTTTGATATCTGCAAGCATTACGTGGACGAAGTGATCACCGTCAGCACCGACGAGATCTGCGCCGCGATCAAGGACATCTACGACGATACCCGCTCGATCACCGAACCTGCCGGCGCCCTGGGCGTGGCCGGGATCAAGAAGTACGTCGAGTCACGGGGCATCAGCGGCCAGACCCTGGTGGCCATCGACTCTGGCGCCAACGTCAACTTCGACCGCTTGCGCCACGTTGCCGAACGCGCCGAACTGGGCGAAGGCCGCGAAGCGATCATCGCCGTGACCATCCCCGAGAAGCCGGGCAGCTTCAAGGCGTTCTGCGAAGCCGTCGGCAAGCGCCAGATCACCGAATTCAACTATCGCTACAACACCGGCAGCGAAGCGCACATCTTCGTTGGCGTGCAGACCCACCCGGAAAACGACCCGCGCAGCGCGCTGATCGCCAGCCTGACCGAACAAGGCTTCCCGGTGCTGGACCTGACCGACAATGAACTGGCCAAGTTGCACATTCGCCACATGGTCGGCGGGCATGCGGCCCATGTCATCGACGAAGTGGTGCTGCGCTTCGAGTTCCCGGAACGCCCGGGGGCGCTGTTCAACTTCCTCAACAAGCTGGGTGGGCGCTGGAATATCTCGATGTTCCACTACCGCAACCATGGCGCGGCCGATGGCCGCGTGGTCGCCGGACTGCAAGTGCCTCACGATGAGCGCCATCTGGTGCCGGCCGCGCTGGAAGAAATCGGCTACCCATACTGGGATGAAAGCGATAACCCGGCCTATCAACTGTTCCTGGGTTGATAAAGCCGGGCTAGGCTGTGAGCAAGACTTAAGGAAAATCCAACAATGGAAACATTGACTGCGCTGAAGATCGCTCACGTCGTCGCCACCGTACTGCTGCTGGCAGGCGCCCTGGGGCTGGCCGTCTGGGTCTGGCGCACGCGCCGCAATGGCGATGCCACGGCGGCGGCGCGCACGCTGCAACGTCCGCGGATGTTCATCTGGCTGGTGATGATCCTGGCTCTTGCGAGCCTGCCCTTCACGGGCTGGTGGATGGTGCATCAGGTTGGCTGGTCGCTGGGGCAGACCTGGTTGCTGGCTTCCAGCGTGCTCTACACCGTGGCGACACTGGCGGGGTTCTGGCTGCTGGTGCGACTGAACAAATTGCGCAAGGCGCCGGGAGGTAGCGGGAAGTTTACCTTTGCCCTGGCGCTGTTCAGCGTTGTCTGCTTTATCGCCATTGCGGGGTTGATGGGGGCCAAGCCGGTTTAAAACACAGTCTGTGGGAGCAAAGCTTGCTCGCGATTCTGTGGGAGCAAGGCTTGCCCGCGATTGGCTTTACGCGATGCGAAGGTACGTGTGCCAATCGCGAGCAAGCTTTGCTCCCACAGTCAATTGCGCAACGAAATCACCGGCCAACCCCGCTTCTGGGCCTCGGCCCGAAGATTCGGATCCGGATCCACCGCCACCGGATGCGTCACCACCTCCAGCAGCGCCAGGTCATTCATCGAGTCGCTGTAGAAATAGCTGCCGTCGAGCGAATGCCCGGTCTCTTCCAGCCAACGGTTCAGCCGGGTCACCTTGCCCTCGCGAAAGCACGGGACATCCGTGCTGCGCCCGCTGTAGCGCCCATCGATCATCTCGCACTCGGTGGCGATCAGGGTCTCGACCCCCAGGCGCTCGGCAATCGGCCCGGTGACAAAGCGGTTGGTGGCGGTGATGATCACCAGCTTGTCGCCAGCGTCACGGTGCTTTTCCAGCAATTCGATGGCCTGGGGCAACACGATCGGCTCGATGCAGTCGCGCATGTAGTCCAGGTGCCACTGGGCCAGCACGTGCATTTCGGTGCGGCCGAGGATTTCCAGGCAAAAGTTCAGGTACTCGGCGTTGTCGAGCTTGCCGGCCAGGTAATCCTGGTAGAACTCGTCGTTGCGTGCCTTGTACGTGACAGCGTCGAGGAAACCGCGCTCGCACAGGTAATCGCCCCACGCGTGGTCACTGTCGCCGCCCAGCAATGTGTTGTCCAAGTCGAATAAAGCCAGCCGCATTGCAGTTACTCGCTGAAAAATCTGAAGAAAGGCGTCCAGAATACGGACTTTTCACAAGAGTGCACATAAGCTAGGGACGCTCGTTGCTGCTTTCACAACCTTTGTGGAACAATGCGGCGACATGCGTTTGCGAGGTTGTTGCCGTGATCGATCCCGATGGTTTCCGTCCCAATGTGGGGATCATTCTTACGAATGATGCTGGGCAGGTGCTATGGGCTCGCCGTATCAATCAAGACGCCTGGCAGTTTCCCCAGGGCGGGATCAACCCCCAGGAGACGCCGGAAGAGGCCTTGTACCGCGAGTTGAATGAAGAAGTGGGGCTTGAGCGAGAGGATGTCGAAATACTCGCCTGCACCCGCGGCTGGTTGCGCTATCGTTTGCCGCAACGCCTGGTCAGGACGCACAGCCAACCGCTGTGCATCGGCCAGAAGCAGAAATGGTTTCTCCTGCGCCTGATCTCCAACGAGCAGCGGGTGCGGATGGATTTGACCGGTAAACCGGAGTTCGATGGCTGGCGCTGGGTCAGCTATTGGTATCCGTTGGGCCAGGTGGTGACATTCAAGCGCGAAGTGTACCGACGCGCTCTCAAAGAGCTTGCCCCGCGCCTGCTGACGCGCGACTGACGACGGAGTTCGACCCCGAGCCATGCTCAATACGCTGCGCAAGATCGTCCAGGAAGTTAACTCCGCCAAGGATCTCAAGGCGGCGTTGGGGATTATTGTATTGCGTGTCAAAGAGGCCATGGGCAGCCAGGTCTGCTCGGTCTACCTGCTGGACCCCGAGACCAACCGTTTCGTGCTGATGGCCACAGAGGGCTTGAACAAGCGCTCCATCGGCAAGGTCAGCATGGCCCCCAATGAAGGCCTGGTCGGTCTGGTCGGCACACGCGAAGAACCCCTGAACCTCGAAAACGCCGCGGATCACCCGCGCTACCGCTACTTTGCCGAAACCGGCGAAGAACGCTACGCCTCGTTCCTCGGGGCACCGATCATCCACCACCGCCGCGTCGTCGGCGTGTTGGTCATCCAGCAAAAAGAGCGCCGCCAGTTCGACGAGGGTGAAGAAGCCTTCCTCGTGACCATGAGCGCGCAACTGGCCGGGGTTATCGCCCACGCCGAGGCCACCGGTTCGATCAGCGGTCTGGGTCGCCAGGGCAAGGGCATCCAGGAAGCCAAGTTCGTCGGCGTACCGGGCTCACCGGGCGCGGCAGTGGGCACGGCGGTGGTCATGTTGCCGCCCGCCGACCTCGACGTGGTGCCGGACAAGGCCATCGCCGACATCGAGGCCGAGCTGGGTTTGTTCAAGACCGCCATCGAAGGCGTACGCGCCGACATGCGGGCCCTGTCGGCCAAGCTGGCGACACAGCTGCGCCCTGAAGAGCGCGCACTGTTCGACGTTTACCTGATGATGCTCGACGATGCCTCCCTGGGCAGTGAAGTGACCACCGTCATCAAGACCGGCCAGTGGGCCCAGGGCGCGCTGCGCCAAGTGGTGACTGACCACGTCAACCGTTTCGAACTGATGGACGACGCCTACCTGCGCGAGCGAGCCTCGGACGTCAAGGACCTTGGCCGTCGGTTGCTGGCGTACCTGCAGCAGGAACGCCAGCAGACCCTGGTCTACCCCGACAACACCATCCTGGTCAGCGAAGAGTTGACCCCGGCCATGCTCGGCGAAGTGCCCGAAGGCAAGCTGGCGGGGCTGGTCTCGGTATTGGGCTCGGGCAACTCCCACGTGGCGATCCTGGCCCGGGCAATGGGCATCCCGACGGTGATGGGCCTGGTGGACCTGCCGTACTCCAAGGTAGACGGCATCCAGATGATCGTCGATGGCTACCACGGCGAGGTCTACACCAACCCCAGCGACGTGCTGCGCAAGCAGTTTGCCGATGTGGTCGAGGAAGAAAAGCAACTGTCCCTGGGCCTGGATGCGCTGCGGGACCTGCCGTGCGTGACGCTCGACGGCCACCGCATGCCGCTGTGGGTCAACACCGGCCTGCTGGCCGACGTGGCCCGGGCGCAGAAACGTGGCGCCGAAGGTGTAGGCCTGTACCGCACCGAAGTGCCGTTCATGATCAACCAGCGCTTCCCCAGTGAAAAGGAACAGCTGGCGATCTACCGCGAACAACTGGCCGCGTTCCACCCGCAACCGGTGACCATGCGCAGCCTGGACATCGGCGGCGACAAGTCCCTGTCCTACTTCCCGATCAAGGAAGACAACCCGTTCCTCGGCTGGCGCGGTATTCGCGTGACGCTCGACCACCCGGAAATCTTCCTGGTCCAGGCCCGCGCCATGCTCAAGGCCAGCGAAGGCCTGAACAACCTGCGCATCCTGTTGCCGATGATCTCCGGCACCCATGAACTGGAAGAAGCCCTGCACCTGATCCACCGGGCCTGGGGCGAAGTACGCGACGAAGGTACCGACGTGCCGATGCCGCCGGTCGGGGTGATGATCGAGATTCCGGCCGCGGTGTACCAGACCAAGGAACTCGCGCGGCAGGTGGACTTCCTGTCGGTGGGCTCCAACGACCTGACCCAGTACCTGCTGGCCGTGGACCGCAACAACCCGCGGGTCGCGGACCTGTATGACTACCTGCACCCGGCGGTGCTGCAAGCCTTGCAGAACGTGGTGCGTGACGCCCATGCCGAAGGCAAGCCGGTGAGCATCTGCGGCGAAATGGCTGGCGACCCCGCGGCCGCAGTACTGCTGATGGCGATGGGGTTCGACAGCTTGTCGATGAACGCCACCAACCTGCCGAAAGTGAAATGGATGCTGCGCCAGATCAACCTCAGCAAGGCCCAGGAATTGCTCGCGGAGGTGATGACCATCGACAACCCGCAAGTGATCCACAGCTCCTTGCAACTGGCGCTGAAGAACCTTGGGTTGGCGCGGATGATCAATCCGGCTTCGAACAAAACCCTCTAGACAGTTCAACGAGCATTTGTGGCGAGGGAGCTTGCTCCCGCTGGGCTACGAAGTAGCCCCAAAGCCTTTTTGGGCGGGCTTCGCCCACCAGCGGGAGCAAGCTCCCTCGCCACAAGTAATCTTCTTCAAATGTACAGCGCCACCTCCCCCAAATGCCCCCCATGCGGCCCGAAACTGCGCTCGACCATCTGCCGCGTCCCATCGGCATGGACAATCAGCGCCGTACTCGCCCGCGTCCCGTAGGCCGGGCTGGCGATGAACACACTCGATAACAGCGTCTCGGTCGCCACGCCCACCCCCGTATCAGGCAGCTCAGCCACCGGAGCAGGTTGCGGGTCGTTCAGCAGCGCCAGCAATGCCTGGGGCTGCGGATCGTCCAGCACCTCGCCCAGCGCCGCCCGAGCCTTGAGCAACTTGGGCCAGGGCGTGTTCAACCCTGCGTTCGACAAGCCATAGAGCCCCTTGCCCAACCGCTGCGGCTGGGTATCGCGGGCGTTGTGGTGCCACAGCTCGACGCCATCGCCGAGCAGCAGGTTGAAGCCACCGTACTCGCTGGCGCGGGGCACGACTTCGCTCAGGTAGTCGGCAATCGACAGATTCCCGGTCAGGAACCGCGCCACCAGCTCACCGCGCGACTTGAAGGCCGGCAATTGGCCTGGGTCACGGATGTTGGTCAGCGCCGCAAAACGCCCCTCGGCGCCAATGCCGAGCCAGGTGCCACCGGCCTCCAGGTCGCGACCGGCATGCACATGGGGCGCGTCAGGCCACTGGGCCAGGGGCAAGGTCGGCCGGGCATAGAACTCGTCGCGGTTGGCCGCCACGATCAGCGGCTGGGCATGGCCGGGTCGCCAGGCAAATACGATCAGGCACATCAGGTTATCCTGTTTGAAAATGAAGCTGAACGACACTGCTTTTGTGGCGAGGGGATTTATCCCCGCTGGGCTACGAAGTAGCCCCAGAACTTTCAACTCGATAAACCTGGTACACCGAGTTGCCAGGTTTTAGGGCTGCTGCACAGCCCAGCGGGGATAAATCCCCTCGCCACAGGGACAGCGATCATCAGCCACTCTACTCACACATCGCCCCGGCATCCATCGCCTTCAGTAGAGCCCAAGCCCCTCGATCCGTTACCATGCCGCTCTTATTTCGGGGATGGGCGGGAGACGCTGGTGGAATTTGTGCTCTATCTGCTGCTCGGCGCCTGCGCCGGTGTGCTGGCCGGGTTGTTCGGTGTGGGGGGCGGGATCATCATCGTCCCGGTGCTGGTGTTCAGTTTCACCCTGCAGGGTTTCGACCCGCAGGTGTTGACGCATCTGGCCGTCGGCACCTCACTGGCATCAATCATCTTCACCTCGGTCAATGCCGTGCGCGAGCATCAGCGCAAAGGCGCGGTGCGCTGGCCGGTGTTCGCCTGGATGACCGTCGGCATCCTGATCGGTGCCGGATTCGGTGCGATCACCGCCGAAGCGATTTCCGGCCCGCACCTGCAAAAGATCATCGGCGTGTTCGCCCTGATCGTTGCCGTGCAACTGGCCCTGGACTTCAAGCCCAACGCCAGTCGCAACGTACCGGGCAAGGCCGGACTGACCCTGGCCGGCACGGTGATTGGCTGGGCCTCGGCGATTTTCGGCATCGGTGGCGGTTCACTGACCGTGCCGTTCCTGACCTGGCGCAGCGTACCGATGCAGCAAGCGGTCGCGACGTCATCGGCCTGCGGACTGCCCATCGCCGTGGTCAGCGCATTAAGTTTCATGATTCTGGGCTGGCACGATCCGTTGCTGCCGGCCCATAGTCTCGGTTTTGTGTATTTGCCAGCGCTGCTGGGCATCGCCTTGACCAGCATGGTCTTCGCCCGTTTCGGCGCGCGGCTGGCCCATCGCCTGTCACCGCGCTTGCTCAAGCGGTTGTTTGCCGCCCTGCTATTCTGCGTGGGCTTGAGTTTTCTGTTCTGACGCAATCCTGGCTTAATCCCGAGGTGGCAGCGTCGCCCGGGTATTTTTGACGTTTACGAGGAATATCAATGCTGCCTTACCCGCAGATCGATCCGGTAGCCCTGGCCATCGGCCCGCTGAAAATCCACTGGTACGGTCTGATGTACCTGATCGGCATCGGCGGCGCCTGGTTGCTGGCGTCGCGCCGGCTCAACCGTTTCGACCCGACCTGGAACAAGGAAAAACTTTCCGACCTGGTGTTCTGGCTGTCCATGGGGGTGATCGTCGGCGGACGCCTGGGCTACGTGCTGTTCTACGACCTGAGCGCCTATCTGGCCAACCCGACGCTGATCTTCGAAGTCTGGAAGGGCGGCATGTCGTTCCACGGTGGGTTCATCGGCGTGATGCTGGCGGCGTTGTGGTTCGGCAAGCGCAACAACAAGTCGTTTTTCGAGCTGATGGACTTCGTCGCGCCGATGGTGCCGATCGGCCTGGGCGCGGGGCGCATCGGCAACTTCATCAATGCCGAGTTGTGGGGCAAGCCGACCGACGTGCCGTGGGCGATGATCTTCCCGCCGTTCAGCGACCCGGCGCAGTTGCCGCGCCACCCGTCGCAGCTTTATCAATTCGCCCTCGAAGGCGTGGCACTGTTCCTGATTCTCTGGCTGTTCTCGCGCAAGCCTCGGCCAACCATGGCGGTGTCGGGCATGTTCGCGCTGTTCTACGGAATCTTCCGTTTCATCGTTGAATTCGTCCGCGTACCGGACGCCCAGCTCGGCTATCTGGCGTGGAACTGGCTGACCATGGGCCAGGTGCTGTGCCTGCCGATGATCATCGGCGGCCTGGTGCTGATCTGGCTGGCTTATCATCGTGCGCCGGCTGCGGCGGCCAAGGTTTAAAATTCGAACCCCGGGGCGTTGGTCCCGGGTTCAAGGACACAGGTAATCCATGAAGCAATATCTCGATCTGGTGGCCCACGTCATCAAGAACGGTACCAAGCAAGCCAACCGCACCGGTGTGAACACCATCAGCTTCCCCGGCGCCATGCTGCGCTATGACTTGAAAGACGGTTTCCCGGCCATCACCACCCGCAAAATGGCATTCAAATCGGCCATCGGCGAGATGTGCGGCTTCCTGCGCGGCGTGAACAACGCCGCCGAATTCCGTGCCCTGGGCTGCAAGGTCTGGGACCAGAACGCCAACGAAAACGCCCAGTGGCTGGCCAACCCGTTCCGCCAGGGCGAAGACGACCTGGGCGAGATCTACGGCGTGCAATGGCGCAAATGGCCGGCCTACAAACAGATCCCCTTGAGCAACCCGGCCGCCATCGAGCAGACACTGGCCCAGGGTTACCGGCAGATCGCCGAGGGCGAAGAAAACGGCCAAGCCTACGTGGTGCTGTACAAGGCCATCGACCAGGTTCGCCAGTGCGTCGACACCATCATCAAGGACCCGGGCAGCCGGCGCATCCTGTTCCACGGCTGGAACTGCGCCCAGCTCGATGAAATGGCCCTGCCGCCGTGCCATCTGC
This sequence comes from Pseudomonas sp. Lb2C2, assembly GCF_052112205.1. Lineage (NCBI taxonomy): Bacteria > Pseudomonadati > Pseudomonadota > Gammaproteobacteria > Pseudomonadales > Pseudomonadaceae > Pseudomonas > Pseudomonas sp. Lb2C2. The sequence continues at coordinate 506,128 of NZ_JAUTYW010000006.1, forward strand.
TCTACCAGTTCCACCCGAATGTCGAGACCAAGGAGATCTCCCTGACCCTCTACATCCGCTCCAACGACCTAGGGTTGGGCACGCCGTTCAACCTCACCGAAGGCGCCGCGCTGCTGAGCCTGATCGGTCGCCTGACCGGCTACACGCCGCGCTGGTTCACCTATTTCATCGGCGATGCACACGTCTACGAAAACCACTTGGACATGCTCAACGAACAGCTCACGCGCGAGCCGTTCCCGATGCCCAAGCTGGTGATTTCCGAGCGTGTGCCGGAGTTTGCCAAGACCGGTGTGTACCAGCCCGAGTGGCTGGAGTTGGTGGAGCCGGGCGACTTCTCCCTCGAAGGCTACCAGCACCACGCACCGATGACCGCGCCGATGGCGGTCTAAAAGAATCCCACCATCCCCCTGTGTGCGGGCCTGTGGGAGCAAAGCTTGCTCGCGATGGAAACGCCTCGATCCGTCAGAAGATCGCGTTTTCGTTCATCGCGAGCAAGCTTTGCTCCCACAGGATCGCGCCAAGCTTTGCTCCCACAGGCTCGCTCATAGGCGGCTCTGTGTATTCGAATTGGTGGGCAAGGGCTCAATGCCCATGACTGCGCCCCACATGGGAATGCTCCACCTCCGGCGCCACCGCCCCGCTCACTTCCAACCGCTGCAAGATCCCGCATTGATCCAGGTCCGGCCCTTCGCCACAACGATGGCGCAGGTCGATCAGTTGCGTCTGCAGGGCCAGCAGGCCGTCGATGCGGGCCTTGACGTGTTGGATGTGTTCGTCGATCAGCGCGTTGACGCTTTCGCACTGGTCCTGGGGGCTGTCGCGCAGGGCCAGGAGGCTGCGGATTTCTTCCAGGGTCATGTCCAGGGTGCGGCAGTTGCGGATGAACGTCAGCCGCTCGGCATGGGCCTGGGTGTAGACGCGGTAATTGCCGTCGCTACGGGCCGGCTCCGGCAGCAAGCCTTCGCGCTCGTAGTAACGGATGGTTTCGACCTGGCAGTCGGTGATTTTCGCCAGTTCTCCGATCTTCATGCTATGCCCCCCCAAATAGGTGCTTGACCCTATAGTGGCTACAGGGTCTTTACTGCGCAACAGGCACTTTTCACGGACGTCACCCGATGAGCGATTCCCTTCACATCCACAAACCCGACCACGGCCATGACCACGGGCATTCCTGCTGCGCATCGAAAGCAGCCCCGTCGCAGGTCATCCTCGGCAAAACGCCGACGGACGGTGCGCGGCTGAGCAGTTTCCGCATCGAAGCCATGGACTGCCCCACCGAACAGACGCTGATCCAGAACAAGCTCGGCAAGCTCGAAGGCGTGCAGCAACTGGATTTCAACCTGATCAACCGCGTGCTGGGCGTGACCCACGATTTGCCTAGCGACGCGCCGATCATCAAGGCCATCGAATCCTTAGGGATGCAGGCCGAGCCGATGACCCCGGGCCAAGAGAAAGCCCCCCCTGACTTGCCCGCCCCGGCCAAGCCCTGGTGGCCGCTGGCGCTGTCCGGCGTGACGGCACTGGGTGCCGAGTTGATCCACTTCACCAACGCCGCGCCTAACTGGGTGGTCGCGCTGGTCGCGTTGGTGTCGATCCTCAGCGGCGGCCTGAGTACCTACAAGAAGGGCTGGATCGCCCTGAAAAACCGCAACTTGAACATCAACGCGCTGATGAGCATCGCCGTGACCGGCGCCGTGTTGATCGGCCAATGGCCGGAAGCGGCGATGGTGATGTTCCTGTTCACCGTGGCCGAGCTGATCGAAGCCAAATCCCTCGACCGCGCGCGCAACGCCATCAGCGGCCTGATGCAGATGGCCCCGCAACAGGCCACCGTGCAACAGGCCGATGGCAGCTGGCAGGTGCAAGACGTAAAAGTCATCGCCCTCGGTGCGCGGGTACGGGTTCGCCCGGGCGAAAGGGTTGGCCTGGACGGCGACGTGGTCGCCGGTCGTTCGACCATTGACCAGGCACCGATTACCGGCGAGAGCCTGCCGGTGGAAAAAACCATCGGCGACAAGGTGTTTGCCGGCACCATCAACCAGGCCGGCGAACTGGAATACACCGTGACCGCGGCGGCCGATCACTCCACCCTGGCGCGGATCATCCACGCCGTGGAACAGGCCCAGGGCTCCCGCGCGCCGACCCAGCGCTTCGTCGACCAGTTCTCGAAAATCTACACCCCGGCGGTGTTTGTCCTGGCCTTGGCCGTGGCCATCATCCCACCGCTGTTCATGGGCGCGGCGTGGTTCGACTGGATCTACCGAGCGCTGGTGCTGCTGGTGGTCGCTTGCCCGTGCGCACTGGTGATTTCCACCCCCGTGACCATCGTCAGCGGCCTCGCCGCCGCTGCGCGCAAAGGCATCCTGGTCAAGGGCGGCGTGTACCTGGAGGGAGGCTACAAGCTCGACTACCTGGCCCTGGACAAGACCGGCACGCTCACCCACGGCAAGCCGGTGCAAACCGACTATGTGGCGCTGGACCCGAGCGTGGAAACCACCGCTCCGGCCCTGGCCGCCAGCCTTGCCGCCCGCTCCGACCACCCGGTTTCCCGGGCGATTGCCAACGCGGCTGTGGATAAGCAACTGGCACAGCAGGTTGTGGATAACTTCGAGGCGCTTGCCGGGCGCGGTGTGCGCGGCGACATCGGCGGGCAGACTTATCACCTGGGCAATCACCGCCTCGTGGAAGACCTCGGCCTGTGCTCCCCCGAACTGGAAGAGAAACTCTTCGCCTTGGAAAAACAAGGCAAGTCCGTGGTGCTGCTGCTCGACGCTACAGGCCCCTTGGCGCTGTTTGCCGTGGCCGACACCGTGAAGGACTCCAGCCGCGAAGCCATCCGGCAACTGCATGACCTGGGCATCAAGACCTTGATGCTCACCGGCGACAACGCCCACACCGCCGACGCGATTGCTGCGCAGGTGGGCATGGACCAGGCCCGAGGCGACCTGTTGCCCGAAGACAAGCTGCAAGCCATCGAAGCGTTGTACGCCCAGGGTCACCGCGTCGGCATGGTCGGCGACGGCATCAACGACGCCCCGGCCCTGGCCCGTTCGGAAATCGGTTTCGCCATGGCGGCGGCCGGCACCGACACGGCCATCGAAACCGCCGATGTCGCCTTGATGGACGATGATCTGCGCAAGATCCCGGCCTTCATTCGCCTGTCGCGGCAGACTTCCAGCATCCTGAAACAGAACATTGCCTTGGCGTTGGTGATCAAGGCGATCTTTCTCGGGTTCACCTTCGCCGGGTTCGCCACCATGTGGATGGCGGTGTTCGCCGACATGGGGGTGAGTTTGCTGGTGGTGTTCAATGGGCTGCGGTTGTTGCGCAAGTAAAAGGCCAGGGTGACTGGACTGGCCTCATCGCGAGCAAGCTTTGCTCCCACAGGTCTTTGCGAATACAGAATCTGAATTCACTACGGATCTGCTGTGGGAGCAAAGCTTGCTCCCACAGTTGGATCTTTGTGAAGACAGAACTTGAATCACCACATATCTGCTGTGGGAGCAAAGCTTGCTCGCGATGGGCTGCACAGCAGCCCCCATGATTTAACGCCAACTCAATCACGCTTGGGCTCGCGGATCTTGTACCAGGCCACATACAGCGCCGGCAGGAACAGCAGCGTCAGCAGGGTGGCGATGATGATCCCGCCGATCATCGCGTAGGCCATCGGCCCCCAGAACACTTCCCGGGCAATCGGGATCATCCCCAGGCTCGCCGCGGCCGCCGTGAGCAGGATCGGGCGGCGCCGGTGTTCGGTAGCTTGCACCACCGCATCCCAGGGCTCGTAGCCGTCACGTTCGTACTCATCGATCTGGGTCACCAGGATCACCGAGTTACGGATGATGATGCCAATCAACGCGAGGATCCCGAGGATCGCCACGAAGCCCATGGGCGTGCCCGTCGGCACCAGCGCCAGCACCACGCCGATCAATCCGAGAGGCGCGACGCTCGCCACCAGGAACAGTTTCTGCACGCTGTGCAGCTGGATCATCAGGAAGGTCGCCATCAAGAACAGCATCAGCGGCACGACACTGGCAATCGGCCCTTGGGCCTTGCTGCTCTCTTCCACCGTACCGCCCGTGGCGACCTTGTAGCCCACTGGCAGGCCGGCGGCGAACTTGTCGATCTCCGGTTGCAGTTGCTTGACCAGGTCGGTGGGTTGGATCTCGTCGCGCACCGCGGCCTTGATGGTGATGGTCGGCTTGCGGTCACGACGCCACACCAATGGCTGTTCCAGTTCATAGCCCACCGTGGCAAACGCCAGCAACGGAATCGAGGTGCCGCCCGGGGTGACGATTTGCAGGTTCTGCAGGGTTTCCGGCGAACCACGCTCGGCATCTTCGGCACGGCCGACCACGTCGATCAGGTAAATATCGTCGTTGACCTGGGTCACGGGCGAGCCGCTGACGATGCTATTCATCAGCCTGGCCACATCATCGGAAGACAGGCCCAACTGCCGCGCCTTGTCCTGGGCGATGTCGATGCGCAGCACCTTGCCGGGTTCGTTCCAGTCGTAAATGATCTCGCCAATGTGCGAGTTCTTGTCCAGCTCGGTGGCCAGTTCGATCGCATGCTTGCGCACCTGGTCGATGTCCTTGCCGCTGACCCGGTACTGGATCGGCCTTCCCACCGGCGGGCCCATTTCCAAGGCCTGCACGTAGCTGCCAATCCCGACGAAATCCTCACGCAGACGCTTTTGCAGGCGCTCGGTGAGGGCCGTGCGCGACTCCAGGCCCTTGCTGACGATCACCAGTTGCGCGTAGTACGGGTTCTGCAGTTGCTGGTCCAGCGGCAGGTAAAAACGAATCGCGCCTTCGCCGATGTAGCTGCTCCAGCGCTCGATGTCCGGGTCGCCCTTGAGGGTCGCTTCCAGGCGATCAACCGCCCGGCGGGTCTCGTCCATCGAGGCGTTTTGCGGCAGGTTGAGGTCCACCAGGATTTCCGGCCGGTCCGAGGACGGGAAGAACTGGTTCTGCACGAAGCGCATGCAAAACACCGACAGCACGAACAGCAGCACGGTGATGCCAATGGCCCACCAGCGATTGCGCATCGCCCACAGCAGGCCGCCGTTGAATGCCCGGCCGATCCGCCCCGGCTCGGCGCTGTGGGGTTTCACGTTGGTGCTGAGGATGTGCACGCCGATCACCGGGGCAAACAACACCGCGACGATCCATGACACCAGCATCGCCACGGCGATGACCGCGAACAGGGTGAAAGTGTACTCACCGGCGGAACTGGCGTTCAGGCCGATGGGCACGAAACCGGCTACGGTTACCAGGGTCCCGGTGAGCATCGGGAACGCCGTCGAGGTGTAGGCGAACGTCGCAGCCTGGTCCTTGGTGTCACCTTTTTCCAGGCGCGTGACCATCATTTCCACGGTGATCATCGCGTCGTCCACCAGCAGGCCGAGGGCGATGATCAACGCGCCAAGGGAAATCCGCTGCATGGTGATGCCGCTGTACTCCATGAACAGGAAGACCATCGCCAGCACCAGTGGAATCGAGCAGGCCACCACCAGCCCGGCCCTGACGCCGAGGCTGACAAAGCTGACGACCAGGACGATGATCACCGCCTCGAACAAGGCGCTGGTAAAGCCGCCGACCGCCTCCTCCACCACTTCGGCCTGGTCCGACACGGTATGCACGCCAACGCCCACCGGCAGGTCGGCGGTCAGCTCGCTCATGCGCGCATGCAACGCCTTGCCGAAGTCCTGAATGTTGCCGCCCTTCTTCATTGCGATGGCAAGGCCGATGGCCGGTGTACCGTCGAAACGGAACATCGGCGTGGCAGGGTCAACGTAACCGCGGCTGATATCGGCGATGTCGGCCAGTCGATAGAACCGGTCATTGAGCCGCAGGTTGACGTTGGCCAGATCCTTTTCCGACTGGAACTGCCCGGACGTGCGCACGGAAATCCGCTCCGGCCCGGCGTCGATGACCCCGGCCGGGGTCACGGCGTTCTGGGTTTGCAGGCTTTGCACGACTTGGCGCTGGTCGATCCCCAGGGCGGCAAGTTTGCGCGTGGAGAAGTTCAGGTAGAGCACTTCGTCCTGCTCGCCCACCATCTCGACCTTGCCCAGGCCCGGTACGTCACGGATCTCGGCGCGCACCTGTTCCACGTAGTCGCGCAACTGGCGCATCGACAGACCGTCGCCGGTAAAGGCGTACACCGAACCGTAGACATCGCCGAACTCATCGTTGAAGCCAGGCCCTTGCAAGCCATCAGGAAAGTCGCCGCGAATGTCGTTGATCTTCTTGCGCACCTGGTACCAGATCTCAGGGATTTCCTTGGCCCCGGTGGTATCGCGCAGGTACACGAACACCGTCGACTCTCCTGGTCGGGTGTAGCTTTTGACGTAGTCGAGGGAATCGAGCTCTTCGAGTTTTTTCTCGATGCGATCGGTGACCTGCCTGAGGGTTTCCTCCTGGGTCGCGCCAGGCCAACGGGTCTGGATGACCATGGTCTTGATGGTGAACGATGGGTCTTCTTCGCGCCCCAGGTTCATGTACGAAAACACGCCCATCAGCAATGCCACGAACATCAGGTACCAGACGAACGACTGATGCCGCAGGGCCCATTCGGACAGATTGAAAGGCCCTTTCATCGTGCGTCCTCGTCGAGTTTCACTTTCTGCCCCGGCTGGAGACTGTTCACCCCAGCGCTGACCACGCGATCGCCGGCCTTGATGCCGTTGGCCACCAGCACCGAGTTGGCCGAACGTTCGAGAATCCGTACGTCACGGGGCGAGACGGTCTGGGTTTGCGGGTCGACCAGCCAGATGCGCGCCTTGCCGTCGATCTCCTGCAGCGCGCTCAGTGGCAGCTCGATGCGTGGTTCGATGGTCGAGCTCAGGGTCACGCTGATGGCCGTGCCCAGGCGAAAACCTGGCGGTGTGTCGGTCAGTGTCAGGCGCGCGCGGCGGGTGCGGGTCGCGCTCTGGGCCTGGGGTTCGATCTCGCGCACGATGGCGGTGGTGTGGATGTTCGGGTCCAATTGCGCGGCAACCTCGAACACCACGTCCGTGGGCAGGCGCTCGACCAGCCCGGCCGGCAGGTCGATCACTGCTTCCTTGATATCCGGGCGGGCCAGGGTCACCACTTGCTGGCCGGCGGTGACCACCTGCCCGGCTTCGGCACTCCAGGCGGTGACGACGGCGTCGTGGTCGGTGTGCAGCGCGCTGTAGTTGAGCTGGTCGCGGGACTGCTCCACCGAGGCCTTGGCCTGTTCGAGAGAGGCGCCAGTGGTTTTCAGGTCGGTCTGGGCGATGTCCAGTTGCGCCTGGGCGCCGACGCCACGGTCGAACAATTGCTGCTGGCGCCGGGCATTGGCCTGGGCATTGATGTACTGCGCCTCGATCCGCGCCAGATCGCCCTGGGCGGCGCGCAACTGGTTTTGCTGGTCGGTAGGGTCGAGCGTGGCGAGCAGGTCGCCCTTCTTCACTTGCGCACCGACATCGACATTGCGGCTGGCGATGCGTCCTGGCACGCGGAAACCCACATTGCTCTCATAGCGCGCCTGGATATTGCCAGCGAACCGCCCGAGTGCCTGCTGGTCGAGGGCCCGGACTTCAACGGACAACACCGGACGCACCGGTTCGGGCGGCGCTTCTTCCTTGGAGCAGGCAGCCAGCAAGAGGCCGGCCGAGACCATCCAAAAACGCTTCATGGTTGCCCCCCCTGCGTGGTTTTTCCAGCGGTGTTTTCAGCGATCTCGACGCGTACGCCGGGATGCAACAATTGCCCACCGGCGATGATGATTTTCTCACCACCCTTGAGCCCATCGCTAATGATGACCTTGCCGGTCAGGTAGCGGCCGACCGTCACCGTTTGCAACTGCGCCTTGCCCTCGCCGTCCACCAGCCAAACCGCCGGGTCACTGAGGTTCTTGGTCAGGGCCGACCAAGGCAGCTCGAAGGCGGTCTTGCCGGCGGACTTGGCCGTGGCACTGACCACCGAGCCCAGGCGCATGCCTTCGGGCAGATCATTGAGGGTGACCTTGACCTGCACGGTGCCGGTCTGGGCAGACACCGCCGGGGTGATTTCGCGCACCGTACCGGTGGTCTTGATCGCGGGGTTATCCAACAAACTGATGGTGATTGCAGGGTCCGAAGGCGGTTCGCTCAACAGCGATTCGTAGATATTGAACACGGCGTCGCGCTCGCCGTCCCGGGCCAGGCTGAAGATCGGTTCCGTGGCCTGCACCACCTGGCCGACTTCCGCCTGGCGCGCGGTGATGATGCCCGGGGCCTCGGCAATCAGTGCGGTGTAGCTCAGTTGTTCGCGGGCGTTGGCCAGTTGGGCCTGGGCGGCGCTCAATGCACTCTGGCTGCTGCGCAGTTGGGCCTGGGCCGTGTCGTATTCACTTTGGCTGGTGTAGCCCTTGGGCAGGAGTTTCTGCTGGCGCACGAACGCCGCCGCACTCTGCTTGACCCGCGCCTGCTCGGCGGCCACCTGGGCCTCGGCGGAGTCGACGTTGGTCTGCAGGTCCCGGGGGTCGAGCCGGGCCAGCACTTGCCGGGCCGAGACCCGGTCGCCGACATCGACCTTGCGCCCGATGATCTTGCCGCCCACGCGAAACGACAGGTCGGCCTGCACCCGCGCCTGGACATCGCCAGTCAGGGTCACCGAGGCGGCATATTCGCTGGGCACGGCTTGCTGCACAAAAACCCGTGGCAGGGCTTTTTCCGCAGGCTTGTCATCACCGCATCCGGCCAGCAGCACGCAGAGGCCCAGGCCTACTACCAGTTTGATTCGGGGACCAGCCATGCAGACTCCTTTGCGCTGTACGGACGTACCAGTGACGATACGACTGTGAGCTTAGAACAGGGTTCAACGAATACAACAGGAGCGCAAATCAGGCAAACTGATCGCCTCCTTATGGACCCCCAGCAGCAGGAGTCTGCTCATGCTCAAGACCCTGGCGGTGGCCAATTACCGCTCCATCAACAAGCTGGTAATCCCCCTGGGCCGGCTGAACCTGATCACCGGTCCCAACGGCAGCGGCAAGTCCAATCTGTACCGCGCCCTGCGCCTGTTGGCCGAGACAGCCCAGGGCGGGGTGGTCAACGCCCTGGCCCGCGAAGGCGGACTGGACTCGACCTTCTGGGCCGGGCCGGAAGAAATCAGCCGCCGCATGCGTAACGGCGAGGTGCCGGTCCAGGCGGTTGTGCGCCAGGGCACCAAGCGCCTGCGCCTGGGCTTCGCCGGTGAAGACTTCAGCTATTCGATCGCCCTGGGCTTGCCGGAACCCAGTCTTTCAGCGTTTTCACTGGACCCTGAAATCAAGCGCGAATGCATCTGGGCCGGCCCGGTGTTTCGGCCGGCCAGCCTGCTGGTGGACCGCAACGGGCCGATGATCCGTGCCCGCGAAGGCCGCTCCTGGGATGTACTGGCCCAGCACACGCCGACCTTCGACAGCCTGTTCGACCAGGTCGGCAGCCTGCGCACTTCGCCGGAGGTTTTGCAGATGCGCGAGTTCATTCGTCGCTGGCGTTTCTACGATCATTTTCGCAGCGATGCCGACGCCCCGGTGCGCCAACCGCAACTGGGTACCCGCACACCGGTGCTGCATCACGACGGACGCGACCTCGCCGCCGCGTTGCAGACCATCCTTGAAATCGGTGACGTCGAGGCGTTGCATACCGCCATCGGCGACGCGTTCCCCGGTGCCCACCTGCGCATCGAGAAACTGCAAGGCGGACGTTTCGCCATCGCGTTTCAACAGCACGGCTTGCTGCGGCCGCTGTCCGCCGCCGAACTGTCGGACGGGACCTTGCGCTATCTGTTGCTGGTGGCCGCCCTGCTCACACCACGACCGCCGTCGCTGATGGTGCTCAACGAACCGGAAACCAGCCTGCACCCGGATCTGTTGCCAGCCTTGGCGCGGCTGATCATCCGGGCTTCAGTCAATTGCCAGGTCTGGGTGGTATCCCACGCCACGCGCCTGATCGCCGCCCTGGAGCAGGATGAGCAGTGCAATTGCATCGTGCTGGAAAAGGAGCTTGGGCAGACCGGGATTGTCGGGCAGCGGGTGCTGGATGAACCGGCGTGGCATTGGCCGGATTAATCAGCGCCTGATCAACCGAATCGCGAGCAAGCTCGCTCCCACAATAAAAAACGCCGACGCTGTATCAGCCATCGGCGTTTGAAACCGTGAAAGGGTTTAGCGTGCGAATCAGAACGCTGGCAGTACCGCGCCGCTGTATTTCTTCTCGATGAACGCCTTCACTTCAGGGCTGGTCAGGGCCTTGGCCAGTTTCTGGATGGCCGGGCTGTCCTTGTTGTCCGGACGGGCCACCAGGAAGTTGACGTAAGGCGAGTCCGCGCCTTCGATCACCAGTGCATCCCTGGCCGGGTTAAGGCCCGCTTCCAGGGCATAGTTGGTGTTGATCAGGTCCAGGTCGACCTGGTCCAGCACGCGCGGCAGCATGGCCGATTCCAGTTCCTTGAACTTGAAGTTGTGCGGGTTCTTGGCGATATCTTTCGGGGTTGCCAACGCATTTTTCGGGTCTTTCAACTCGATCAGGCCCGCCTTCTGCAGCAGGATCAGGGCACGGCCGCTGTTGCTACCTTCGTTGGGCAACGCGATGGTTGCGCCGTTTGGCAGATCAGCCAATTTTTTGTACTTCTTCGAGTAGCCGCCGAATGGTTCGACGTGAACGCCGATCACGGTCACCAGATGGGTGCCTTTGCCTTCGTTGAAGTTCGTCAGGTACGGCAGGGTCTGGAAGTAGTTGGCGTCCAGGCGCTTCTGATCAACCTGCACGTTGGGTTGGACGTAGTCGGTGAAGACCTTGATTTCCAGGTCCACGCCTTCTTTGGCCAGGGCCGGCTTGATCAGCTCGAGGATTTCAGCGTGGGGCACCGGGGTGGCCGCCACGACCAGTTTCTCCGCGGCCTGGGCCAGGCCAGAGGCCAGGGCTGCCGCCAATGCGGTGAACAACAGAACCTTTTTCATGCAGTGTCCTTATCGAAAATCACGGTCGTCATGGACGACGGCCAAATGTGGAGTGCCAGTGAAGTGCTATCGCTGGCGTGATGCGGACAATACCGATATTTTTTATTCCTTAACAATATCTTTTCTTCAAGTTCATATTCATTTTACTCATATAGAAAATCCCGCTTTTTGTGGCGAGGGAGTCCTGATCTATAGCGTTTGCTCCAGTCGATTGAGCAGCGCCTTGAGGGCTATGCGCTCGGCTTGCGAACCCTGTGCAATGACGTGCGCCACCTGCTGATCAATCAGCTCCAGGGCTGAAGGTTGGGGCGGCAGATTCAAGTGCTCCGGCAAAATCTCATCCCCCGTGCTCACCAGCAACGCGAAGTGAATGACGTTTTCCAGCTCGCGGGTGTTGCCCGGCCAACTGTGCTGTTCAAGGGCTTGCTGCGCCGCGTCACTGATCAGCGGCACGCTGAGGCCGAGTCGCTGGCTGTAGATGCCCAGGAAATATTCGGCCAGGGACAGGATGTCGCCTACCCGCTCGCGCAGGGCCGGCAGTTCCAGTTGGCCTTCGCTCAAGTAGTGGTAGAGCCGTTCGTGGAATTTCCCGGCCGTCACCGCTTGCGCCAGGTCGATGCTGGTCGCTGCCACCAGGCGAACATCCACCGGGCTGGGCTGATGCGCACCCACACGGGTGACTTCATGGTTTTCCAGGGCCGCCAGCAATTTGATCTGGATCGGCAGCGGCAGATCACCAATCTCATCCAAGTAGAGGGTGCCGCCATTGGCCGAACCAAACCAACCGGCCCGGCTGCTGGCAGAACCGCTATAGCTGCCGGCGGCATAACCGAACAGTTCGGCGTCGGCATAGGTCGGGCTGATCGCGCCGCAGTTGACCGAGACAAACAACCCGCCGCGCTCACTTTCACGGTGGATATGCCGGGCCAGCAATTCCTTGCCGCTACCGGTTTCACCGCGTATCAGCACCGAGACCGCACGGGGCGCCAGTTGCTCCAATGCCTGGCGCAATTGCCGCGAACGAGGGTCGACGAACACCAGCGCCTTGGCGCGAATGCTCAGGGGGCTTTTTTCCGCATCGGGAAAGGTCAGCAAGGGCTGACCGAAGGTTTCATGCAAACTCATGGCAGGCTCCCGCCCCAGACCGCCGGGAGACGGGGGGCGCTAAAATTCAGGCGCGGCGCAGGGCGTGATGCTCCATGCGGTTTTGCAGACGATAGAGGTAAGCGAAACCCTGCTCCCAGCGCTGGTGGCCGGACTTCACGTTGATATGCCCCGCTCCCGCCAGGATCCCGGCCTCGGCGCCCCAGTTGCGCGCCAGCTCCAGGGCGCGCGGGGCACTCACGGCGGCGTCGTTGTCGGAGCTGACCACTTGGCTTGGGAACGGCAACAGATCAGTGGGAATCGGCGCGAAGTTGCGCAGCGCCGGGGCGCAGGCCGGCCGTTCGACATCCGCCGGCGCCACCAGCAACGCCCCACGCACCTGCCGCAGAAACTGCACAGGCGCGGTGGCGGCCCAATGGGCCACCGTGATGCAACCCAGGCTATGGGCAATCAGGATCACTGGTGTGCTGTCGGCGGCCACGGCCTCGGCCAGCGCCGCGACCCAGTCTTCACGTCGAGGCGTGACCCAGTCGGCCTGCTCGACCCTGGCACTGTTGGGCAGGCTGTTCTGCCAGTGGGTTTGCCAATGATTTTCCGGCGATCCTTGCCAGCCCGGCACAATCAGGTAGCGAATCGATTCGTTGCGCATGGGTGCTCTCCTGCGTGTCTGTTCCCGGAGGAGTATAGGGAGGAGAGCTATATTATTTAAGGAATAAGAAGCTATTTATTAATAACCATAAAGAATAATAGTTTATCCCCAAAGGTCTTGTGCATCACTCGCTACGCCCCTTGCGCAACAACACATCCAACTGGTCTATCACTTCCGCCCAGTCCGCATCTTCGAGGATCTCGTCGCGCAGCATTTGCCGCTGGCCCTCATTCCAGAAGTACGCATCAGCCAAGTGAAGTTCAGGCTTGAGAGGGGAATGAGTCGCGATGAATTTGTCGATATCAACGGCGGCATCAGACAGGCCCAATTGTTTGAACAGCGCGGGCAGGCTGTGGATCGGGGATTCCATGGGAGGCTCCTGAGGATAAGACGGGTGATTGGGTGCTTTCCCGCAGTCTAGCCCTGAATGACCGCCAGACTGATCAAAATTCAATCAACCCACGACTCGACTAGACTTTGAATAACGTCCCGACGAATACACGTTGCGGAGGGTCCTGTGAACATTCACTGGTTGACGGTTGCGCTGCTGGCGATCAGCGGGCCTGCGTTCGGCGCCGATGGCCTCGTGCTGCCAGGCACCGATCCCCTGGGTTTCTGGCTGGTTGCCGTTGGCGTGGCCTTGCTGGTCTTCGAGGCGGCCCTGCCCAATTATGGCGTCGCGGGGCTGGGTGGGATTGTCCTGTGTGTGATTGGCGCGGTCATCTTGACCAACGCCGATGTACCGGCTCCGCTGATGCTCGGCCTGGGCCTGGTCAGTGCCGTGCTGCTGATCGTCCTGTTGGTCCGTGCGTTGAAAACACGACCGCGCCAACCGGTCAGCGGCGATGCCGCGCTGTTGGGTAGCGTCACGACGGTGACCGCGTTGCAGGCCGGCAATCATCATCATGGCTGGGTCCAGTTGGAAGGCGAACGCTGGCAGGTGGCAAGCGCGACGCCGCTGCGGTCTGGGCAAGCGGTGCGTGTCATCACCCGCAAGGGTCTGCTGCTGGAAGTGGCCCCCGCTGATTCGCAAGGAGTCTGAGATGGGTATGCAAATCGGTTTTACGATGCTGTTGTTGCTGTTGATCGCGTTGGCGGCTTCGACATTCCGGATCCTGCGTGAATACGAACGGGCGGTGGTGTTCCAGCTCGGTCGGTTCTGGCAGGTCAAGGGGCCTGGGTTGATCCTGCTGATCCCAGTGGTTCAGCAGATGATCCGTGTCGACCTGCGCACCATTGTCCTCGATGTACCGCCCCAGGACGTGATCACCCGCGACAACGTCTCGGTGAAGGTCAACGCGGTGCTGTATTTCCGCGTGCTCGATCCACAGAAAGCCATCATCCAGGTCGAAAATTTCCTCATGGCCACCAGCCAACTGGCCCAGACCACCTTGCGCGCGGTCCTCGGCAAGCATGACCTGGACCAACTGCTGGCCGAGCGCGAGCAATTGAACGGCGACATCCAGCAGGTGCTCGACGCCCAGACCGACGCCTGGGGCATCAAGGTGGCGAACGTCGAGATCAAGCACGTGGACCTCAACGAATCGATGATCCGCGCCATCGCCCGCCAAGCCGAAGCCGAGCGGGAACGCCGGGCCAAGGTAATCCACGCCGAAGGCGAGCTGCAAGCCTCGGAAAAACTCATGCAGGCCGCCGAAATGCTCGGCCGCCAGCCAGGTGCCATGCAGTTGCGCTACATGCAGACACTGGGCTCGATTGCCGGGGATAAAAGCTCCACCATCGTCTTCCCCTTGCCGATTGAATTGCTCAAGGGGATGGCGGAGTTGTCGCCCAACAAGGCTTGATCCGCGGAGCGAGCATTTCCCTGTGGCGAGGGAGCTTGCTCCCGCTCGGTTGCGCAGCAACCGCAAAAGCTTGGGGCCGCTGCGCAGCCCAGCGGGAGCAAGCTCCCTCGCCACAAAAGCGTGTTACAGCGGCAATGACTTCAACGCGTCATAAGGCCCCTGCGCCCAGCGCAGCACCCGTTCACGCAACAACGCCGAAGCCTCCCGGCGTTTGTCCTCGCTATCGCCAACAAACGCCTGCGCCGGTTGCTTGGCATGCTGCCCCACTGCCGCGAACACTTGCCTGCCTTGCTCCTCATCGAGCCGGAAAAACGCCGCCAGCCGGCCCGCCATCGCCTCGGGCAGTTCGGTGTAGTTGACCGCCATTGCACCCAATACCTGACAGTGTTCCAAACCCGTCGCCAACAACCGCCCCACCCGGCGCGAGATGAAATCTTCCGGGCTACTGAAGGGCAAATCATCGTCCAGGACACTCGTCCCGATCATCCCCGGCACCATGTGCATGCCGGGACGCCGCAGGTGGGAGACGGCGATTTCCAAGGGGTCGCGGTACAGGAACAGCCAGGGCGTGTCGGGAAAACATTCTCGCAACAGCGCCAGCTCACCGATGTTCCAGGCATCGAGCTTGACCACCAGCCGTTGCTCCACGCCTCGGCGGCGCTGCCCATAGGCCGACATCAAGCCCTTGAGCGCCACGCACCGCTCGGCAGGCGGCAGATCACTGCGCAGCAACGTATCCAGGGGCGGTGGTTCCGAAATGACGATGTGATCGTCCAGTCGGGCGAGCATCTGGCTGATCAAGGTCGAGCCGCAGCGGGAGGCATGGAAAATGAACGCACTGGGCGCCAGGCCCGGGCTTTGTCGTTGCCACTGACCGAGCACGTCCAAGGGTGTCTGCCGACGGAACGCCTGGTTGAAGGGCAAGCGCAGGGCGTCTTCCACGGCGTCGCCGAAGAATGGCTGCGACAGTCGCGCGTCGCCAAACCAGCACCAATCGACCCGCCATTGCCCGGCCTCCTGCCACACGCGGATCGGCAGCCAGCCGTGCAGGTTCAGGTCTTCCACTGGTCTCTCCACTGCTGGCGGCCAGTGCGCATCGCAGCCCGCAATTCTTCCCGGGTGAAATGAAGCCCTTGTTCGGCCCCCAGCGCCAGGGCGGAGTCAATGAAAGCGTCCGGCGCATGCAGGTTCTGCAAGGTTCGGGCGAGATGCGGATCCCTTTCAACGTACTGCTGAAAACGGACAAAGTCGCTTGGCCCGACGCCCGCGGCGGGTGTGGTCGGCAGACCATCGGCAATCTGCTGGGCCAGCCACGGCCCGGGACGACAATCGAGTACCAGATGAACCCGCGAATGAGCACTTCGATTCACAACCCGATGAGGCCGCGCCAGGTCGAGGAACCAGCACTCGCCCGCCGCCATCGGAATGATTTGCCCGTCCAGGAAGAAGTCCACGCCAGGCGAACTGAGCAACGGCACGTGCAGGCGCAGGTCAGCGTCCGGCCCGCCCAGGTCATAATCGCGATGTTCGTGGATGCACCCGCCGGGCCCTAGCCGCAGCAGCCGGGCCGAGACGATTTCCAGGGGCCAGTCGCGCAACGCTTCATGCCAGCGGCCATCCGTCGACCAAGGCGCGCGGTGCAGCGGCTGGCCGTACCCGGGCGACAGCTCGGTGACGGCATCGGCCGCCGAAATCAGCGCCACTCCGCTCCAGTCGCCGCTGTAATAGGCACTGTTGAAATGCCCCTGCCAACGCTCGTCTTCAATGGCCGCCAGTGCCTGCAGCAGCAACGGCAGGTTCACCGCCGCCGGCAGCCGGGAAAACGCCGGGCGCGTCATGCCAACGCCCGGTTATTGAGTCACCGCGGCCGTCGTCGGCACCGTGATATCGCCCTGGGCCCAGGCCGCTTCGCGGTTGGCCAGTGCCGTGGCGATCGACTGGACTTCGGTCGATTGCACTTCGTTTGGCAGCGGATCGAGACCGGCACTGGCAAAAATCTGCCCGTAAGCGTTGCGCAGGTCGGCGTAGGCCAGGTCCCGGCGCAGATCGGCCTGCAGGGTGTTCAGTTCGCCCTGAATCAGGTCCAGCTCACCGATGCCGGCAGCCTGGTGACGGCTGCGCAGCTGACCGACAATCTGCCCGTCGATGTCTGACAGTTGCTGGCTGGTCTTGAACTGGCGCAACGCTTCGCGATAGTTGGCATTGGCGACGTACAACTGCGCCAGCACAGCAATCGACATCGCCTGGCGCCGCGCCGACGCCACTTCTTCACCGGCCTTGGCCACGTCGATGGCCGCCGGGGCGGAAATCACGTTGAACAGGTTCCAGGTGACTTTCACGCCATAGTCGGCCCAGCCCTGCTCCACCAGGAACGAGTTGCTGTCGTAATGCCCGCCGGCGGAAAACTCCAGCCCCGGCAGCAGGCGCAGCATGGCTTTGCGGGTTTCGGCGGCGGTGATGCGGGTCTGGTAATCCTGCTCGCGCAGTTCCGGACGGCTGGCCAGGGCTTCCTGTTCGAGACGGGCCAGGTCGACCTTGAGTTCCGGGATGGTGTATTCATCCTGGGTCGCCAGGGTCAGCTCGGTACCCAAGGGCAGGTTGATCAAGGTCGCCAGTTCGGTCTTGGCCAGGGACAGCGCCCGGCGCTGCTCTTCCAGCTGGCGGGTGGCCTGGATCAGCGAGCGCTGGTAACCCAACGCCTGCACCGGGTCACCGATGCGCTGTTCGCTCATGCTCTGGCTGTTGTCACGCGCCGCTTCGACCCGAACCATCAGGCTATCGATCTGCTTGAGCAGGCGCTCGGCTGCCATGGCGCGCCAGTAGGCCGAACGCACGTCCTGGACGATGGTGTTGATCACCTTGCGCCGGCGCTCCTGCACGATCAACCGCTGGTCCCCGGCCTGCTTGGCGCTGATGTAGCTCACGCCGAAATCGAGCACGTTCCAGACCATGGTCAGGTCCGCCACCTCGCGGTCGCGGTCCTGGGAGGTCGACGGCTCCAGGGACTGGGTACCGGTTTCCACGCTCTGGCTGCTGGAAGCACTGACGTTGTTACGGCCCACGTAGCCGGCGTCCAGGGCCATGCGCGGCAGCATGTCGAAACTGGCCAGG
Source organism: Pseudomonas sp. Lb2C2 (assembly GCF_052112205.1). Lineage (NCBI taxonomy): Bacteria > Pseudomonadati > Pseudomonadota > Gammaproteobacteria > Pseudomonadales > Pseudomonadaceae > Pseudomonas > Pseudomonas sp. Lb2C2. Next base: position 523,753 of record NZ_JAUTYW010000006.1, read on the forward strand.
TCCAACTGACGCTTGGCCAGGGCTTCCTCCATGATCTTCAAGCGGCCTTCGAGGTTGTACTTCACTGCCCGGGCCATGGCCTGGTGCAGGGTCAGTGGGCCGCTGAGCGGCTCCTGATCCTTGTACATATTCTGCAGGTCGGTTCGAGCGCGCTGTTCGCTGATGCTACGCTCGATCGGATCACTGGTGACCGCGCATCCACTCACCACCAACGCCAGCACACTCATACCGAATAACTTCTGACTTCTATTCATTCCCTGGATTGCCCCTGGCTGCCCCAATATTTTTTAGAATTCAGGCCTGCACTTGGCTGATGCCGACCTGTCGTAACGCGGTTGCCAGGTTATCGACCTGACGTTGTTCAGTGTCCTTGAGCTGTTGCAGCTGCTGACCCAGGGTGGGCGCCCCGAACATCCCGCGCAGCCCTTGGGACGCATCGCCGCCCTGCATCGACTGGTTGCCGAAGGCCTCCATCGATTCGCCCTCGGAAGCAGAGTCCTGGCCGAACAGGGTCGAAAGCGTGCTGCTGCCGAACACCCCGCCATCGCCCCCACCAAAGCCCAGGAACCCTTGGCCACTGCCATCGCCGGCGGCGTCACTGCTGAAAACCTGGGCGATATAGCTCGGTGCCAATGCGCCATGGTTGATGAAAATATCCCCAATCGGCCGCAGGCCCCCGCCCACGTCCCGTTGCTCGAACAGCGGTGGGAAGCCCAGCGGCGAGCCCAGGTTGCCGGTCGGCGGGGTAAAGACGATCGGTTGCAGCGGCACCTCGGACGGCGGGATAACCGTGACCGGGTCGGAAGTCAGGAACTCCGGCGGCGGCTTCACATCGTTGGGCACCACGGTGTCGATCGCATAGTTGTTGGACACCGCCACGCTGGCCCCGGCGTTGCCCGTCAGGTCGCTGACGTTGCTGGTGTCCAGGGCAATGAAGTTGCTCGGGTCGGTGAGGTTTACCGTCGGTGTAAACGTTGCGGTCCAGGTCTTGCCGCCATCGCTGGTGGTCAGGTTGCTCAGTTCACCGTTGGTGACGCTGAGGTCCGACAGGTCAAAATCCGTCACCGCTTCGCTGAAAGTGAAAGTCACCTGGGTCGTCTCGCCCACTGTCAGGTTCGGGTCAGCGACCACGATGGTTGCCGTCGGCCGGGTGGCGTCGAGTGCATAGTTGGCGGAAATCGCGATGCCCACGCCGGCGTTGCCGGCCAGGTCCTGCACATTGCTGGCGTCGAGCAGGATCAGGTTGGTGGCATCGTTGACGCCGGCAGTCGGCGTCAGGGTCGCGGTCCAGGTCAGGCCACCGTCGCTGCTGGCAAGGTTGGACAACACGCCATTGGCGACACTGAGATCCGACAAGTCGAAACCGGACACCGCCTCGGTGAAGCTGATGGTCACGGTGGTGCTCTGGCCGATGCCCAGGCTGGTATCGCCCACGGTGATGGTGGCGCCAGGGCGAACCGTGTCGATCGCGTAGTTGTTGGAGTCCACCACGCCGACACCGCTGTTGCCCGAGGCGTTTACCACGCCGCTGGTGTCCAGGCTGATCAGATTGCTGGTGTCGGAAATGCTCGCGCTCGGCGTGAACGTGGCCGTCCAGGTGACGCCGCCGTCGGTGGACGACACATTGCTGAGCGTGCCGTTGCTGATGGTCAAGTCGCTGTTGTCGAAACCGCTCACCGCTTCCGAGAACGTAATAGTGACCTGCGAGGTTTCCCCTATCTGCAGCGCACTGTCGGCCACCACGATCGTGGCCGTCGGTACCTGCGTCTCGACCACATAATTGGCCGAATCGGTGGTGCCTGTCCCGGTATTGCCGGCCGCGTCGCTCACGCCGGTATTGTCCAGGGTGATCAGGTTGGTGGTGTCGGTCACTCCCAGGGTCGGCGTGAAGGTCGCGGTCCAGGTCAGGCCGCCATCGCTGCTGCTGACGGCGCTCAGAGTGCCGTTGGCAACGCTCAGGTCAGCGTTGCTGAAACCGGTCACTGCCTCGCTGAAGGTGATGGTCACCTGCGCGGTTTCACCCGGTTTCAACACCGAATCGCTCAGCACGATGGTGGCGGTCGGACGCTGGCTGTCGACGCTGTAGTTGTTCGAATCGGTGGTGCCGCTGCCGGCGTTGCCCGCCAGGTCGGCGACGCCGCTGTTGGCAAGGGTAATGACATTGCTGGTGTCGGTGATGCCAGCGGCAGGCGTGAAAGTAGCTGTCCAGGTGATGCCGCCGTCACTGCTGCTCAACCCGCTGAGCGTACCGTTGGCGACAGTCAGGTCGGCGGCGGTGAAGCCGGTCACGGCCTCGTTGAAGGTGATGGTCACCAGCGAAGTTTCACCCGCGGCAATGGCGGTGTCGGCCACGACGATGGTCGCCGTTGGGCGCACGGTGTCGATGGCGTAGTTGTTCGAATCGGTGGTGCCGACGCCGGCGTTGCCTGAGACGTTGATGACACCGGTATTGTCCAGGGTAATCAGGTTGCTGGTATCGGCAATGCTCGCACTCGGTGTGAACGTGGCCGTCCAGGTGACGCCGCCGTCGGAGGACGACACGTTGCTCAGTGTACCGTTGCTTATGCTCAGGTCGCTGTTGTCGAAACCGCTCACCGCTTCGTTGAAGGTGATGGTCACCTGGCTGGTTTCACCGATGCTCAGGGACGTATCGGCCACCACGATGGTGGCCGTCGGCACCTGGGTGTCGATCGCGTAGTTGGCCGAGTTGGTCGTGCCGGTGCCGGTATTGCCCGCCGCGTCATTCACGCCGGTGTTGTTCAGGGTGATCAGGTTGGTCGCGTCTCGCACGCCAAGGGTCGGGGTAAACACCGCCGTCCAGGTCAGGCCACCATCGCTGCTGCTGACAGCGCTGAGTGTGCCGTTGGCAACGCTCAGGTCCGAATTGTCGAAACCGCTGACCGCCTCGCTGAAGGTGATGGTCACCAACGAGGTCTCACCGACACTGAGGTTGGAGTCGGCCAGCACGATCGTTGCGGTCGGACGTTCGGTGTCCAGCGCGTAGTTGTTGGAGTCGGTGCCGCCGACATTGAGGTTGCCCGCCAGGTCAACGATGCTGCCGCTGTTGAGCGAGATGACGTTGCTGGTGTCCGTGACGCCACCGGTCGGCGTGAAGGTCGCGGTCCAGGTGATGCCGCCGTCGCTGCTGCTCAGCCCGGAGATCACGCCGTTGGCGACCGTCAGATCAGCACTGGTGAACGCCGTCACCGCCTCGCTGAAGGTGATGGTCACCAGCGAGGTCTCGCCGGCGGCGATGGCGGTGTCGGCCACGACGATGGTCGCGGTTGGGCGCACCGTATCGACGGCGTAGTTGTTGGAATCGGTGGTGCCAACACCCGCGTTGCCCGCGCCGTTGATCAAGCCGGTGTTGTCCAGGGTGATCACGTTGCTGGTATCGGAAATGCTAACGCTCGGCGTGAATGTGGCCGTCCAGGTGACGCCACCGTCGGTGCTGCTCATGGTGCTGAGCGTACCGTTGCTGACGGTCAAGTCCGCGTTGTCGAACCCGCTGACCGCCGAGTTGAACGCCACGGTGACCACCGAGGTTTCGCCGATGCTCAACGTGGTATCGGCAATCACGATGGTCGCCGTCGGCACGTTGGTGTCGACCTGGTAGTTGTTGGAGTTGGTGGTGCCGCTGCCGGTGTTGCCCGCCCCATCGTTGACCCCGGTGTTGTTCAGGACAATGAGGTTGGACGTGTCGCTGACCCCGAGGGCCGGGGTGAAGGTGGCGGTCCAGGTGATGCCGCCATCACTGCTGCTGACCGCACTCAGCGTGCCGTTGGCGATGCTCAGGTCCGAATTGTCGAAGCCGCTGACCGCCTCGGAGAAGGTAATGGTCACCAGCGAGGTTTCGCCGACGCTCAGCGCCGTGTCGGCGACCACGATGGTGGCGGTAGGACGCAGGGTGTCGACGGCGTAGTTGTTGGAATCGGTGGTGCCGCTGCCGGTATTGCCCGCGCCGTCCACTACGCCCGTGTTATTGAGCGTGATCAGGTTGGTGGCATCGCTGACACCCGCGCTCGGTGTGAAGGTCGCGGTGTAGGTGATGTTGTCACTGGTGCTCAGGCCGCTCAGGCTGCCGTTGGTGACGCTCAGGTCCGCCAGGGTAAAACCGGTCACCGCCTCGCTGAAGGTGATCGTCACCACCGATGTTTCGCCAATGGCGATGGCCGTGTCGGCGACCACGATGGTGGCGGTCGGACGTGCGGTGTCGATGGCGTAGTTATTGGAATCGGTGGTGCCGCTGCCAGCGTTGCCCGCCGCGTCAGCCACGCCGGTGTTATCCAGGGTGATGAGGTTGCTGGTGTCGCTGGTGCTGGCGCTTGGCGTGAGCGTCCCGGTCCAGGTGATGCCGCCGTCGCCGCTGCTCAGGCCGGTGACCGTGCCGTTGGCGACCGTCAGGTCGGCGGTGGTAAAGCCTGTCACCGCTTCGTTGAAAGTGATGGTCACCAGGGAGGTTTCGCCGACGCTCAGGGCATTGTCGGCCACGACGATAGTCGCCGTCGGACGCTGCGTGTCGACCGCATAGTTGTTGGAGCTGGTGGTGCCGCTGCCGGTGTTGCCCGCCGCGTCCGCCACACCGGTATTGGCCAGGATGATCAGGTTGGTAGCGTCGGTGACGCTGGCGCTCGGGGTGAGCGTCGCGGTCCAGGTGATGCCGCCGTCGCTGCTGCTCAGGCCGCTCAAGGAGCCGTTGGCAACGGTCAGGTCCGCCAAGGTGAAACCCGTGACGGCCTCGCTGAAGGTAATCGTCACCAGCGAGGTTTCGCCGATGTTCAGCGCGGTATCGGCCACCACGATGGTGGCGGTCGGACGCAACGTGTCGACGGCGTAATTGTTGGAGTCGGTGGTCCCACTACCGGCGTTGCCCGCCGAGTCCGCAATGCCGGTGTTATCCAGGGTGATCAGGTTGCTGGTGTCGCTGACGCTGGCACTGGGTGTGAGCGTCCCGGTCCAGGTGATACCACCGTCGCTGCTGCTCAGGCCGGTGACCGTGCCATTGGCGACCGTCAGGTCGGCGGTGGTGAAACCACTCACGGCCTCGGTGAAGGTGATGGTCACCACGGAGGTTTCACCGACGCGCAGCGCGGTGTCAGACACCACGATGGTGGCGGTCGGGCGTTGCGTGTCGACGGCGTAGTTGTTGGAGTTGGTCGTCCCAACGCCTGCATTGCCATTGAGGTCCGCCACGCCAGTGTTATTCAGGACAATGAGATTGGAGGTATCGGTGATCGCCGCATCCGGTGTCAGCGTGGCCGTCCAGGTGATGCCACCGTCGCTGCTGCTCAGGCCGCTGAGCGTACCGTTGGCCACCGTCATGTCGGCCGTGGTAAAGCCGGAAACGGCCTCGGAGAAGGTGATGGTGACCGTGGAGGTTTCGCCGATCCTGAGGGCGGTGTCGCTCACCACGATGGACGCCGTGGGCGCCACGGTGTCGTTGACGATGTAGTTGTTCGAGTCGGTGGTGCCCACGCCGGCATTGCCGGCCAGGTCGGCCACGCCGGTATTGTTCAGGGTGATGATGTTGGTGGTGTCGGCGATGTCACTGGCCGCAGTCAACGTCCCCGTCCAGGTGATGCCACCGTCGCCACTGGTCAAGGTGCCGACGCTGCCGTTCTGCACCGTCAGGTCCGCCGCGGTAAGGCCGGTCACGGCTTCGGAGAAGGTGATGGTGACCGTCGATGTACCACCGGAGTTGAGGTTGGTATTGGCCACCACAACGGTCGCGGTGGGCGGCGTTTCGTCCGGCACATAGTTGGTGTTGATAGTACCGCCATCGCCGTAGACGTTGGCCACCGACGCCGGCGAAACACCCGCGGTGCCCGCACTCGTCCCACCCACGCCGCTGCCGCCGACGTTACCGGCCAGGGCGGCGAAGTTGGCAGCGGTGATAAGGATCGAACCTTTGTTCCAGATGGCACCGACACCGACACCGCCCGCACCACCCGCCTGGAGATAGCTACCGCCAGCCCCGCCGCCGCCACCGCCACCGCCGGCGCCGACGTTGTTGGAAATGGTCGAGTTGCCGATGATCCGCAGGGTCGCGCCGGTATCGTTGTAGATACCCCCCACCGCGCCGCCGCCAGCGCCGCCGATGTCGTCATAACCATCGCCACCGCCGCCACCGCCGATGGACAAGCCTCCGCTGGTGGCCGTGCCGCCGGCCGAACCGGTGCTGTAGCCTGGATAAGCCGCACCGCCCGCACCACCCGTGGTGGAACCGCCACGCCCGCCAATGTTGAAGAAGCCGCCGCCCGCGCCACCTTGTCCGGCCGTGCCGTTGGAACCCGTGGAGTTGAGCGTGTCGCCGCCCTTGCCACCGGTACCGCCGGTGATCGCGCCACCGCCGCCACCGGCACCACCGGCGTACTGCGGCGTCACACCGCCGCCACCACCACCGCCCGAAGCGGCGTTCGCGGTCACCGTGACGTTTCTCAGGGTCAAGGTGCCGGCGTTGTAGATGCCGCCGCCCTGGGACACCAGCGCATCGTCGCCGCCGTTACCACCGTTGCCTGCCACCATGCCCCGGGTGATCACCAGGCCATCGAGGGTGGCCGTGGTGCCGGACGTCACTTGCATGATCTGGGTGCGGTACTGACCGTCGAGGGTCACGTCGGCGACGTTGTCGTTATTGAGGTCGCCATCGATGGTGATGTTGTTGTCGACCACCAGCACCTGGGTCAGGGCGACGGTCATGCTGGTATTGAAAGTGACGATGTCGCCGTTCTGGGCAGAATCCAGAGCAGCGCGCAAAGAACCGATACCCGAATTGAGGTTGTTGGTGGCAGTCCAGGTGGCCAGGCCCCATTGGTACTCGCTCATGGCATTGGCCGAGAGCACGTTGGCGCTTTCGATGGTGCCGGTGGCGATTTCCAGGTTCCAGTCGCCGCCCAGGCCAGTGCGGTCGTCGGAGGCGGCCACGTCTCGGCCGGTGAGCTGCGCCAGCGAGTTGACCAGGCTCAGGCCACGGTCGCCCTCAGCGGTGTAGCAACCGTAGATCAGGATGTCGCCGCCAGCGTTCATGTCCTGGCCGATCTGCGCGAGCACGTCGCTGCGGGCCTGGACGTTGTCCGCCGACAGGTAGCTGTTGCCCAGCCACAAATCACCGGCGTTACCGTGGGCGATGATCTGCACTGAGCTAACGCCCTGGTGGGTGTCCAGGTAATCGGCGATCTGTTGCAAACCGTCTTTGGTGGCATCCAGTTGCACCACATCGGTACCAGGAGCCACACCTTGTAGAAGGCTGCTGGCATCCTTGACCCGGGAGTCGACGAACACCACAGACTTGCCTGGGACGGCAGCCTCGGTGGCGTCAGCCTGACCCTGAGGTGCATGGTTGTCGGAAGTCTGGTCGGCCGTCGGCGCCTTCGCGGCATCAGCGGTCGGCTGCGCGTCCGGTTGCGCGGCGTCGGCCACGGTTGCCGCCACCGCGCCGTCGAACAGCATTCGCGGCTCCAGGGACATGATCATTGGCGATGCCAGGGCCTGTGCGCCCTCGGTTACCCGCGATTTGCCTTTGCTCCACCACATGACGATCACCTGGACTCGAACTTTTTGAACGCAAATGAAAAAAACCGCAATCAGCTGACCGCGGCGTCGGTTTTCATACGAATGACATTGGCGGCGCTTGCGGACCCATCGCGCCAGAACGACAACTCGGCATACTTTTCAAACAGATCCGGCGGCAACAAGGTCCGCCGGGCTTGCGGCGCGACCTTGGGCTTGACCTTGTGCAAGCCGGCAACGCCCAGGGCCTGGTCGAAGGCCGGCGCGTCGTAGGTCAAGTGATTGAAATCGTGTTCGAACCAGGGTTCGCCGATGAACTCGTACACCAGGCGCATCACCCGCTCCGGGGCCTGGCTCAACAAATCGTAATCAACGATCAGCAGCGACTCGGCGTTCTCACCGTAGTAGGCCTCTTTGAGCGCGGTCCAGGCGAACCCCACCAGGCGGTTGCGCTGGGCCAGGGTTTCGCAGCGGCTGTAGACGGTGTTGCGCTCGTCATCGTCGTTGAACAGCTTGGTGTTTTCGAACGGATTGGCGCGGTAGAGCCGCTCCAGGCTGTCGAGCACCCAGGCGACGTTGCGCACACAGGCGATGGTCTTGGCTTGGGGAAACAGATCCTGCAGGGCAGGCAAGCGAGCACACCACTGGCGGTTTGTATCGAAGATGACCGGCTTGTCGGATTTGTCGGCGTAGTAGGAATCGAAGAGACCACGCAAAAGGCGGCGGCGCAGATCGGTGTCGATGACCGAACCGAACTCGCTGCCGGCGCTGCATTGCTGCAGGACGCTGCTGAACAGCGTGCCGACGGGACTGGTCATGCCGGCATGAAAACGCGGGTTCTGCAACAAAATGGCAGAAAGCAGGGTCGAGCCTGAGCGCGGTAAACCGGAGATAAAGTGAAACTGCGGCAATCCCTTCACCTGTTTGTAGTCCCTTTGTACCGCGAAGCGTAGCCGAGGAAACAATCTTCGCCTAGTAGTACTTTGATATCAGTTTCATTCCAAGCTATAAAAAAGATGGACGGTAGAGACGCTCGGGAACCTGAATCGATTAAGCCGTGTCGCGACATTTTTCCGCCCGCTTCGCCCGGCAAAATCAAACATCCCGGTCTACGCTCAGCCGTGCGTGACCAGGCCAGGGAATCAAGGAGTCGGGCTGATCGCACTCTTGTCCTTCACGTCCGGGCACTGCAAGACCAATAACCTGAAGGATGAGGAATCTATGGAAGTATTCATCGGCACTATCCAGTCATTTGCCTTTAACTTTGCTCCCGCTAATTGGGCGTTGTGCAACGGGCAGACCCTTGCCCTTTCTCAATACCAGACCTTGTTCGCCCTGATCGGCGTGACATACGGAGGCAATGGCCAGACCACCTTCATGCTGCCCAACCTGCAAGGGCGCCTGCCCTTGGGCCAAGGCAATGGCCTGGGCCTGACCCCGCGCGTCATCGGTGAAATCTCCGGCACCGAAAACGTCACCGCCACGATCAACAACCTGCCCAACCACACCCACGCCCTCACCGGCATCACCGCCTCAACCACCCTGCAGTTGGCCAACCCGGCCAGCAATCCGGTGAATACGCCCACGGCCACCAACTCGTTCATCGGCACCTCGGGCACCGGGCCGGGCTCGGCGGCAATCTATTCCGACCAGATAGGCGCTTCGCCAGTGCCGCTGCAAGGCGTGACCACCACGGTCAACGGCACGGTCGCCCCCACGGGCGGCAACATGCCCATGGCGGTCATGAATCCGTTCCTGGCAATCAACTTCAGCATCGCCCTTCAAGGCTACTTCCCGTCCCGTAACTGATGAACCGCCGGAGGGCTGCGGTCCTCCGGCCTTTTGGAGTGTCGACATGCTGCAACAGGTTCATAGCCGCCATTTCCAACCGCTGCTGGGCCAGACCAGCAGCCTGACCCTGCCCGACGGCAGTTGCCTGCCGGTGCGCTTCGAAACCCTCGAAGAAACACCTCGGGCCAAGATGCCGAACACCGAGCGCATGCCCTTCAGCGTGGAATTCAACAGCCTGGAAAGCACGGCGTTCGTGGATGGCCTCTGCGGGCTGGAAGTCCCGGAGCTGGGCAAGATAGAAGGGGTGTTCGTGTCGCGGATACCGCCCATGGGACGGGATCCGGCGCTGGGGTATTTCTACATCGCGTTTAACTGAAATCGATGATCTCTTGTGGGAGCGAGCTTGCTCGCGATGGCGGCAGCACATTCAACACTTATGCTGGCTGAGCCTCCGTCATCGCGAGCAAGCTCGCTCCCACATTGAACATGTGCCAAGTCAGAAACTGTTTAGTTGCCTTTCGGATACCAGACCAACCGCTCCGCCGCCGGGTTGCGCTCTTGCACTTCGAAACCCAGCGCCAGGTAGTGCCGGCGCGCATGGGGGTTGCTGGCCCAGACCACGGTCGCCACCGGACAACGGATCTGTTGCGCGGCTTTCTGCACCCCCTGCAACACCGTCCGGCCATAACCTTGCCCACGTGCCTGGGGGATGAAGGCCAGGTACAGCACGCGGATCTCATTGGGGCCAAAATCCGTGCTCAAGGCACCGATGGCGGTGCCGAGTTTTTCCACGACGTAATGCATGGCGTTGGGAAAGTTCTCGCCCAACCCTTGCTCCTGCACCTGGAACTGCTGGGCAATCACCTGCTGCACCTGCTCAGGCTCGCCATCGATCCATTGCAGGTCCGGTCGCGCCGCCTGGTACAGGCTCTGCAGGAACGGCCCATCGCTGACCCGCGATGGACGCACCACCAATCCCTCTGCCGCCACTGAATCCATGCTCACCCCTTAGAACCCGCTTTCCCTGACACCCAACGCCGCCAACCGACGCCAGGCCGCTCCCAATACCGACTCGCCCTTGCCCTGCAACACCGCCACGCCGCGCAGCGGTTGCACCGGAGCCGACGCCTCGTCGACCGCACTCAGGCGCACGCCGTATTGCGCCTGCACCGGCTCGGCCCGTTGCTGCGAGTCGCGGCGCACCGCAATCGGCCCGTGATGGTCGGACGTCAACGCTTGCTGTTCGACCCAAGCCACGCCGTTGGTGTCGATTTCATTCAACTGCACAGCAATCGAGGTGTGCATCGGATCGTCAGCAATGAACCGTCCCGTGGCACCCGGCTCGACCCGCCAAAGCTCGGCTTCGGTCAAGTACCCGCGCAGCCGCGAATCGGTCTGCACCACCCGCGCCAGCGCCTGCGTGGGCGACAACCAGCGCCCTACCGACAGTTGCGGCAACAAGTCGCGCACCTGGCCCGCATGGGGCGCACGCAACAACAAGCGTTCACGCTGGGCGATCAGGCCCCGGTACTCGGCCACCGCTTCGGCCAGTTGCTGTTCGATGATGCCAGCATCGGCGGCGGTTTCGCTGCGCCCGGCCTGACGACGCATCTGCAACTGCTGGATCTGGATTTCCCGACGCACGATCGTCAGGCGTGACGCCATGTCCGGCGACTCCAACTCAATCAACACATCGCCCTGGGCCACGGTCTGACCGTCGCGCACATTCACTTGCTTGACCCGCGCCGCCACCGGCGCGTGCAAGGCACTGGCGCGCCCGGCCTCGAGCATGGCCGGCACTTCCACCGCGCTGCGCCAGGGCAGCAACAGCACCAACAGCACAGCCAGCACGACCAGGCCGCTCAGGAGCACCCGAGCACCATGGGCCTGCTCACGGCGACTCCACCATTGCCGCCATTCATTCACGATGGGCATAAAAATGAACCACACCAATTCCACCATCATCAGAAAAATGCCCAGCACCTTGAAGAACAGGTGATAGACCGCCAGGGCAATCCCGAAAAACAACAATGCCCGCCACAGCCAGGAGCCATAGCCCCACACCAGCAAACGCCGGCGCATCTTCGGCGACCAGGGTTCCGGTGCCGCTGCGCCATAACCGAACAAGGCTTCGCGCAGGCGCCAGCGGCACAGGGCGAACGCACGGCCCTGAAGGTTATCCACCGCCCAGAAATCACTGAGCAGGAAATACCCATCGAAGCGCATGAAGGGGTTCAGGTTGATGATCAACGTCGTGATCCAGGTGGCGCTGGCCAGCATGAACGCAGCGGTGCGTGCCGGCCCGTCGGGCAGCAGCGACCAGGCCAGCAACGCGATGCACGCCAGCAGCAGTTCGGCCAAGACCCCGCCGGCACCGATCAGCAACCGCGCGCGACGATCATTGATCCGCCAGGCGTCGCTGACGTCGGTGTAGAACATCGGCAACAGCACCATGAACGCCACGCCCATGCTTTGCACACGACAACCGGCGCGCTTGGCCATGAACGCATGGCCGAATTCGTGGCACAGCTTGGCGAAGAGCAATGCCGTCCCGAACGCCAGCGCACCACCCAGGCTGAACAGGTGCGGAAACGTCGCGATGAATCGCTGCCAGTCCCGCGACACCAGGAAGATGCCGAGGCCCAGGGTCAGCGGCAAGCCATAGCGCAGGATCCCGGGGCCGAACCGGGCCAACCAGGGCCAGGCCCGATTGAGAAAGGCGTCCGGGCGCCACAGCGGAATGCGAAAAAACAGGTATTGGTGCAGCAGGATCTGCCACAGGCTCTGGCGCTGCGCGGCGGTCTTGAAGAGATAGCTGTCGCGCTGTTGCGGGTCCATTGCGCTGATCAGATCATGGCCGCGCAAGAAACCCAGCAACTGCTCCAGCGATTCGCCATTGAGCGGCAGGCCCGGCTCGCGGTTCGCCGCCTGCAACACCTGTTCCGGATCGCCCAGGGACCAGTGTCGCAACATGCGCATCGCCGCCGCGCCAAGCTTGAAATAGCGTCCGCGCACCGGATCGGCCAAGGTCCACTGCGGCGAACCGTCCGGGTCCGGCGCCGCCGGGGACAATTGCAGGTCCGGCCGCAGGCTCGGCAGGTCCATGCTACAGGCCTACGCTCTGGCGCAGGCCGGCCAGTGGTCGACGCAGCAGGTACAACGCCAGCGGCGCGCGGTCGCCGAAGACCTTCGCTGTACCTCGCAGGCCGATACGCGGCGCTTGAGCATCGAAACGTGCATCCAACCGATACGCCAGTTGCCCGGCGGCGGTCGGCTGCGCTTCATAGGCCGAACGTTCGAGCCAGGCCAGGTGTCGCTGCAACGGGTCGCTGTCGAGAAACAACGCCACTTGCGCACCGGGCTCCAGGGCAATCGCGTCGCCCACCGCCAACTCAATACGCAACTCGGCCTGGTTCGGATCGGCGATTTCCATCAGCCGCTCGCCGGTCTGCACGGGCTTGCCGAGCCAGCGCTCGGCGTCGGCAAACACCGCGATGCCGTCCCGCTCGGCGCGTACTTCACTGCGCTTGAGCAGTTCAAGGGCGTAGTTGCGCTCGGCGCGTTTCTGTTCGACGCGGGCGGCCAGCAAGTCAATCTTCGAACTCGACTCCGCGTCGGCAAACGAGCGCTGGGAGTTGGCCTTGAGTTCCGCCTCGGCCACGCCCAACGCACGCTCGGCCACATCGGCCTGGGCCTTGAGGCTGGTGCTTTCGAAACGCAACAGCAGGTCGCCGTTCTTGACGGCCTGGTTGGGCTTGACCAGGAATTCGGCGATCACCCCATCCAACGGCGCCGCCACCACCTGCCCGCCCAGCGGCACCACTTCGGCCGGGGCCAACACCGACTGGCGCACAGGGATCAGCAAGCCCAGCAGCAACACCGCCACCAGGGCAACCTGGCGCTTGCGTGTCCAGCGCAGGCGCCACGGCTTGCGCGGTTGCAACGCCAGCCACGCATGGCTGTAGGTGTCGCCCAGTTGCGACAGCAGCACTTGTTCGGGCGGGGTCCAGGGCAGGTCGCGGGCCAGCCACAAACCACCGAACACCTGGCCCTGATGATCGATCAACGGCAGCCAGAACACTTGCCCGGCCGACAGGCTTCGCCAATCTGCCCGGATGGACTCGCTCACCCCATCGGCGGCAATCACCCGGGCCTGCTTCAGCACCCCCTGCTTGAACAACTGCGCCACGGCCTGCTCGACAAACGCCACGAACGGCGCATTCGGCTCCACGGTGCTGACGCCAGTCACGGCCTGGACCTTGCCGGCGATCAATAACGCGGCGTGGCGAAACCCGAACAGCGCCTGGCCGTCGTTGACCAGGCTGTAGCTCAATTGCGCCGGCGTTCGTGCGGCCCGGGTCTGGCGTTCAAGGTCGAGGAAGCGGGCAAACACCTGCTCGGCGCTGCCCGATATCGGCGCGTTCACTTAGGCTCCGCGAAACGCGCTGTGCCGCTCATGCCCGACAGCAGGCCGCTGGCATCCGGCACGTTCGCCACCAGCAGCAAGGTCTGGCTGCCCTCGTCAATGCGCGCGCCCAAGCGCTTGACCGTCGCCTGCAACGGCTTGCCGGTCTCATCGGGAACAAAGGTAAAGGGTTGACCGGGCTTGAGCCTGTCCATCCAGCGTGAAGGCACCAGCAGGTGAATCTCCAGAGTGCGGTTGTCGACCACATCCAGCAACGGCGCGCCGGCTGCGACGCTTTCATAACGCTGGACCTTGCGCGCCACCACTTGCCCGTCGAAGGGTGCGATCACGCTGCAGCGCTTGACCTGGACCTGATACACCTGGGACTGCGCCTGGGCCTCGCTGAGCCGGGCCTCGGCCCGCGACACTTCAAACCGCCCGACAGACTTCAACGCCGCCAACTGTCGGTTATGCGCCAGCTCTTCGCCGGCCCCACGGCTGGCCGCCTGGGCCGCATTGAGCTGGGCCTGATAGGCCGAGCAATCGAAACGCGCCAGGGTGTCGCCCTTCTTGAACGACTCGCCCTCACTGAACGGCAACTCGACAATCCGCCCGGCCAACTCACTGGCCAGCACCGCCTGATCCCGCGCCCGAAGCACCCCTCGCGCCTCGTTGCCAGACGCACTGGCCGAAACGTTGCTCTCAAGCAACGGATCGTCGGAAGCCGGCGTTTGCGCCTGGACCCCGCACGTTACAAAGGCCAATCCCACAACCCAACTACTTAAACGTCGCATGACCGTTACTCCCTGACGGATGGGCGGAGTCTACGACAGCGGTGGGGGGCGTCAAGGGAGTAACCGTGAGAGGTATGAAATCTGCTGGTCATACACACCCTGTGGCGAGGGGATTTATCCCCGCTGGGGCGCGAAGCGGCCCTGAAAACAGTCATCTCGGTGTATCAGGGTGTTGGTCTTTAACCATTTAGGTCTGCTGCGCAGCCCAACGAGGATAAATCCCCTCGCCACAGGTTATGTGGTTGGCAGACATCGCGCTGCCTACTCCACCAACCTCAACTTCCCATCGCAATACACCACCTCACGCCCCAACCAACCCACATCCACCTGAGGCAATACCGCCGAAGGTTTGCGCAATTCACGCAGCAACGTCGAGCCATGTGAAAGACGTCCACCCATCCGCGCGATCACAGCCCGGGCGCTTTGATAGTGGGCATGGCGGCCAGGGTCCAGGGTGTCTTCCAGCAGGATGTCCTCGCCCAAAATACCTTGGGCCTGCCCTGGGTAGATCAAGAACCCACTCGCCTGTTCGGTGCCTTCACGACCGTCCTGCCAGAAGCTGCCGTCGCGGCTGCGGATATCCGGGTGCGGCGCGAACCAATGCGCCCGGTCCATCGTCGGCATGGCGTGGTGCAGACGGAAGAAAATCCGCATCAGGTTGTCGCGATACCATTCGCGCACTTGCAAGTAGTAACCGCGCAAGCCTGGCAGACCGGTCGAATGGGCCAGGCGAATCGTCAGGGGCCATTGTGGGAAGGCCTGCAGCGGCAGCTCGGTCGGTGCCGGGCGTGGCGTCGCTGGGTCGGTTTCCCAGGGCAGCCGATGGGGGCTGTGTTCAAGATTGTCATAGGCGGTTGGTGGCCGGCCCAGCCAGTCACCGCCGCTGCTGGCCAAGGCACTGGCGATGCACAGATTGCCTTGCACCACGAACACGTAGAAACGGGTAAACCAGTCGGCCAGTTGCTGGCCGTCTGCGCCTTGTTCGGTCAGTTCGTGCAGCTCTCGGTCAAAACGTCGCAAGCCGTTTTCCAGCGTCAGCAAATGCCCGCGGGCAATGCGTTGCATACGCAGGAACAACGGCAGCGAACGCAGCAGACGTAGCGGCCGCCAAGGCAGGTGCGGTGTCGCGCCGCCGACCTCGCCGGCGTAGCTGCTGGCGCTGATGCCCCAGTCGGCCAGCCGGGCGAGAAACAGGTCGTTGTTGATATACGAAGCACCGCCAAACACCGCCGTGAAAGGCTCGTTGTCTTGCAGTACCCGCGGATCCCAACGCGCCATGATCGCCGGAATGCTCGCCGCCGCGCGGCGCTGGGCGTACTCCACCAACACGCTGGGTTGCGGCGGCAGGATCTCGGCGATGTTGGCGGCGGTCAGGTGGCGGCGCCAGCCGTAGTCGCTGATCGGCCGGTACTGCAGCAGCCAGAGTTGCGTGCCGTCCCAGGCCCATTCAACGTCGCCGGGTACGTAATGAAAGACCCGCAATACGCCTTGGAGAAACCGCCACAGCAGGTCCGCAGTCAGGCCGTGGGCTGGCTTGAATGTATCGCTGTTCCACGCCGCGCCAAGACGGGAAATGATCGCCCGCTCCGGGCTCACCTTACCATCGGCCAACGATTCCAGATGCCCTTCGACCCATTCCAGTTCGACTGACAGGTGACGCACGAAGGCAATCCCGGACAGCCGTGGCGTGATGAAGCGCTGCACCACCACTTCCTCGACACCTGCCGCACTCAACTCGGCAATGCGCGCCGGCACGTTATGCGTCGGCTCGCGCAGGAACGTGGTACTCAAGCCGGCATTGGCCGCATCGGCCTGATCCTCCCCATAACTGGAGGAGCGCACTGCCCAGATAGCGTCCGGCTGGCTCTCCAGAAAGTTTGGCAAGCGCGGGTCAGCGCAATCGTTGAGCGACAGCGCCGCAGGCACCGGCTGCCCAGCCAGCGCCGCCAGGCGCAAGCGACCGCCTTTGGTGTGCGCGACGAAACCACGTTCGCCCGACTCCAGCCACGCCGCGAATTCAGCGGGTGAGTCGATCCACGGGTAATGGCCCCAACCAGGTTTCAGGCTGATGGTCAAATCGGCACGGGCGAGAATGGCCGACCAGGCCGCCGCTTGGGCGACGCCCAGTACCTTGTCCTGATCGCCCCACACCAGTTCGACCGGGTCGGTGATCCACTCCAACAATGGCAAGGCGGTGTCGGCACGCACCAAGTCCCAGTGCGGCACAAAGGCGCGGCAGCGAGCATAGCCGGCGCCCATGCGCTGGTACTGCGCGGGCGTCCAGGCCTGGCTGGAAAACTTGTGGGCAAACAGCGTCGGTTTGTTCGCCAGCAGCCAGTGAATGGTCTTGCGAATCGGCAGCGGCGACATCAACGCCGGCAGCCGTCGTTGCCACAAAAACGCACCCACCGGCGCCAGCAACACACTGCGGCAAAAGTGCCCCGGCTGACGTTGCAAGGCGTGCAGCACCAGCAAGGCGTTGACCCCGACCGCCATGATCGCGCTGCCCTTGTCCGTTGCCGCCAGCAATGCCTGGGCGTAGGCCGCCAGGTCTTCGCAGGGAGCCTGAGGGTTGCTGCCAAAGCCAGGCAGCTCCAGCGGCACCACGTCGTGGTGTTGAAAATGCGGCAACGCGTCGTCCCACCAATCCGCGGCGCTTCCGTTGCCGGCCAGCAGGTACATCCGGGGCTTGCTCATGGGCGCTCCTCAGGCCAAGTCGCGCAGGGCAGCGTCGAGCGTCGGGTAACGGAACGTATAGCCCGCCTCGACGAGACGACTTGGCAGCACACGTTGGCCGTCGAAAAACAACTGGGCCATTTCGCCTGCCAAGGCACGCACCGGCGCGGCGGGAATGTGGAACCACACCGGGCGCTTGAGCACCTTGCCAACGCTTTCGGCGAACAGCGCCTGACTGACCGTTTCTGGCGCCACCAGGTTGTAGGTGCCGCTCAGGCTTTGGTCATCGAAGGCCCGGGCGATCACCTGGATCACGTCGTCGCGGTGCACCCAACTCATGATTTGCCGACCATCACCCATCCGCCCGCCAAACCCCAGGCGAAATGGAATCAGCAACGGCAACAAAGCACCGCCCGGGCCAAACACCACGCCCAGGCGCATCACCACCTGGCGCACACCCAACTCCGTGGCAGGCCGAGCCGAGGCTTCCCAACGCACACAGAGTTCAGCCATGAAACCATCGCCCTGGGCGGCACTTTCATCGAGGCTTTCGCTGGCGTCACGCACGCCATAAAAACCGACGGCCGAGGCCTGTATCCACAACGCCGGTTTGTGCCGGGCGTTTTTCAACCAGGTCATCAAGGCTTCAGTGGTATTGACCCGACTGGCGATGAGTTGCGCCTGGCGCGCGGGGCTCCAGCGCGGCCCGGCCACCGGTGCGCCTGCCAGATTGATCACCACATCAAAGGTTTCGTCATGACCCAACTTGCCCAGGGAGCGCAAGCAACGGGCGCGGCCATCAAACAGATAGGCCGCTTTCAACGGATCACGGGCCAGCACGCTGACCGTGTGCCCGGCGTCGAGCAGTTGATTGACCAGGGTCTCGCCAATAAACCCAGTGCCCCCGGTCACCAGCACGCGCTTGTAGGCACCACCGGCAAACGGGTTGGCGGGCTTGCCCGCGCGTTGCATGCGCAGGGCCGCCAAGCCGTCGCGAATCCCCGAGGCCGTAACCCCGATGGCGAACAAGGTCAGCAGCCAACCGCGCCAGCCCAGGTCGATCGCGCTCAGGCCGGTGGGCAAACTCGCCCACTGCGCCAGTTGCACGCCGTACAGCGCGAAGAAGGCCCCGCCGTTGACCGCCAGCACCGTGTGCATGATGCGCTCGATGGCGGGCAGCTTGCGGCTACGGTCCTCGACCACAAAATCCCAGAGCGTCAGGCCGATCTCCAAGGCGAACAGCAGCGCGATGACGATCGCCCAGGTGCCTTCGAAGGCCAAGTGCGCCATGCCCAGGAACAGGATCCCGTAGAAGCACGAGCGCAGGGCGTGGATAGAGAGTTCCAGCCGAGCACTGTGGCGATAGGGCAAGGCGACGGTGAGTTCGTGGTGATACAGGGTATCCAGCGCACCGAGGATCGCCTGGGCAATCAGCAGGGTGATGGCCCAGTCCAGCAGTGAAAAGTCAGGCATGGTTTGAATCACTCGACGCGTTGTCAGTCAGGGAGGTGCGGCGGTCGTGGCGATAGAGCCAGAACAGCGGCGGCAATAAAACGAGCAGGGCGACGCTGTCGAACCACAGGTGCGACCAGACCTGGGCCTGGGCGGAAATCAGCATGTCCTGGGGCGCCCACAGCAGGATGCCGGCGATTAACCACCCCCACGGCATGGCGCGCTTCAATCGATTGCCGATATGGACGAGGGCGAGCATATACAGCCCATAGCTCTGCAATGTGGCGCCGAACAAGGCCAGCCACCAGACCTGTTGCGCGCGGGCCGTGACGGGCACTGAGTCGGCTCCCCAGAACGCCTGTTCGATATTCTGCAGATAACCGTCGAGCAAGCCCGAATGACCGGCCCAGGTCAGCGTGACGCCAGCGAGCAGATGCATCAGAGCGGCGGCATATAACCAAACGACCAGGGCTTTGCGAAAGGGACTGTGAGGGGGTGGCATTCCATGTCCTGAAGGCTTGCTTGAGGGCGGCCAGTCTAAAGGAAATGGAGAGGGCTTTACTTGGCTAATGGGCCGGGCAGCGATAAATAAAATCCGCCGTCTGGAGCGCCCGAGACCTAAGCCAAACACAGTTGTGGCGAGGGGATTTATCCCCGCTGGGCTGCGCAGCAGCCCTAAAGCCAGTCAACTCGGTGTGTCAGGTTGTTGGTCTTCAGCCCATTTGGGGGTTGCTTCGCAGCCCAGCGGGGATAAATCCCCTCGCCACAGGTTTGGTGTGCTGCTTGCGTACAGCAGCGTCCTAGGAGATTTCCTTCAAGTTGCGGCGATGTTGGTGAACTTGTCCGGCTCGGGGCTCACCGCTAGTCTGGGTTTGTCACTGAAAAAACGGTGACACGGACGTGCAAGTCCGGGTAAAAGAACGCCAAATAATGCCACCAGCCATTTAATGAGCATTCGTGCCCGTGTTTTATGGCGGCTGTGTGTGGGGAGACCTTCGGGTCTGCCGAGGTTTTTTTGGAGTTCCTACTCGGTCTTGCACACCCTCACATAGCTGCCACCCTTATATCGCGTGCAAGCGAGCTAGGGCGGCTCTGATTGAATAGGAAGCCAAAACATGTTCAAGGTAACTCCGAATCCGCCAGGAAGCCCTGGCAACTCCGACAAGTCCTCAAAAACCAAAAAACTCGACGAAGCCGCCGAGCGCGTCCTCGACTACTACCTAAATCCCAAACCCACCGATGAAGCCTCGGGCAAAACCCAAACCGCCCAACTCTTCATGGTCGCCCCGGACATCGACACCGAAACCCTGTTGGCCAATGCCTCCGAAGATCTGCTGTCCATCAGCGCCATCGCCGCCGACCTGGCCGATGATATCGACGGTTCGCGCCGCAGCGTCATCCTGGCAATCAGCCGGATGGCCGATGGGGTGCATTTGTTGGTGGAAAGGGCGATGGATCGGCTGGAGGTTCAAGCAGCTGGCTGACAGGCCTGTGGTGAATTGAGGATTGCCATCGCGAGCAAGCTCGCTCCCACACTGGATCTGTGTCGAACAGAAATATCGAGATCAACGCCGATCAACTGTGGGAGCGAGCTTGCTCGCGATGACGTCAGCCCAGACAACCCAAAACCCTGTGGCGAGGGAGCTTGCTCCCGCTGGCCTGCGAAGCAGGCCCCCAGCATTCCTTCAGGCAAACCGCATGGCCCGGTTTTGCGACTGCTGCGCAGCCGAGCGGGAGCAAGCTCCCTCGCCACGGGTTCGGCGTATTACTTCAGAACGGTTCACCGCTGCATCCCCCAGCGCTTCACCGTCACCCGCTCCAAACTGTCGAACACCAGGTTCTCCACCAGCAACCCGATCAGAATCACCACCGCTAACCCGGCAAACACCTTGTCGGTGTACAGCTCGTTGCGGTTCTGGAAGATGTACCAGCCCAGGCCGCCCTTGCCGCTGGTGGCACCGAACACCAGTTCGGCGGCGATCAGGGTGCGCCAGGCGAAGGCCCAGCCGATTTTCAGCCCGGCGAGGATCGACGGCAGCGCCGCCGGGATCAGGATGAACAACACAAACCGCAGGCCCTTGAGCCCGTAGTTGCGCCCGGCCATGCGCAGCGTTTCCGACACGCCGAGAAAACCCGCATACATGTTCAACGCCAGTGCCCACAGCACCGAATGCACCAGCACGAAAATCAGGCTGTTCTGCCCCAGGCCGAACCACAGCAGCGCCAACGGCAACAGGGCGATGGCCGGCAACGGGTTGAACATCGACGTCAGGGTGCTGAGCAAGTCGCGACCGAACTGGGTCGACACGGCCAGTGTGGTCAAGCCAAACGCCAGGACGATCCCCAGCAGGTAGCCCTTGAGCAGCACTACCAGGGAAATCCACACCTTGCCCAGCAGCTCGCCGCTGAGCAAACCGTCGTACAACGCGCTGGCGGTCTGCAGGAAGCTCGGCAGCAGCAGGTCGTTGTTCTGGTATCGGGCCACACCCTCCCACACCAGCGCCAGCAACAACAGGATCAGACTTTTGCGCAGCCAACCCTGTTGCCAGAGGCGCTGGCCCAAGGGCAACTCGCGCTCCAGTGGCACATGGGTCAAGGGTTGTAATTGGACTTCGTATTCTTCGCGCGCAGGCGATAACTGGCTCATGGAACGCTCCCCTTAATACGCGATACGGATATCGGCGAAATCCAGCTCACGCTCGGTGTCCGGCGACTGGTTTTCATCGAACAGCAACCGATGAATCCGCCGCGCCGTGTGCTGGAACCCCACGCCGCCGAGGCTGTGCAGATCGTATTGATGGCTGTGGATTTCCGCCCGTACCCTTCCTGGGTGCGGCGACAGCAGCAGGATGCGATTACCCACCACCAGCGCTTCTTCGATGGAGTGAGTGACGAACAACAACGTGAAACGCACCTCCTCCCAAAGCAGCAGCAACTCTTCCTGCATCTTGCGTCGGGTCAGGGCATCGAGGGCGGCAAAGGGCTCGTCCATCAGCAGGATCTTCGGCTGCATCGCCAGCGCTCGGGCAATCGCAACGCGGGCCTTCATCCCACCGGACAAGGTATGGGGGTAGGCATCGGCAAACGCCGCCAGGCCGACTTTGTCGAGGTAGTGCAACGCCCGCTCCTCGGCCTCGCGACGCTTGAGCGTGCCGGATGCCAGCAGCGCGAACATCACGTTCTGCTTCACGGTTTTCCAGGGCGGCAGTTGATCGAACTCCTGGAACACCACGATCCGGTCCGGGCCCGGGGCGTTGACGGTCTGGCCTTGCAAGCGAATCTCGCCTTCGCACGGCGTGATGAAGCCGCCAATGGCCTTGAGCAAGGTGGACTTGCCGCAGCCCGATGGGCCGAGCAATACGAAACGGTCCGCCGGGTCGACTTCGAAACTGACCTCGTGGGTGGCGCGCACCACGCGTTGCGGGGTGCGGTATTCCAGGCTGACGTTATCCACCGACAACAACGCCGTGCCAGTGGAGGTGGGGTTGCTGGCCGCGTGGCCTTGCAAAAGCGCGTTCATGACAATCAGCTCCCCTGCAACGGTTTGGCGTCCTGGAAGAAATAGTCTTCCCACGACGCCGGCTTGTTCTTGATGGCGCCGACGCGGTAGAGGAATTCCGCCAGCGGGTAGGTGTTTTTTGGGCTGACGGTGAATTCGATCTGCGGGTTGTCGATGATCTTCAGCAACGTCGCCCGGTCGATCTTGGCCTTGGTTACCCGTAGGTAGGTGTCCGCCGCCTCACCTCTGTCCTTCTGGGCGAACTCGGCCGCTTCGGTCAGCGCCTCGACGAATGCCTTGTAGGTTTTCGGGTTTTCATCGCGGAATTTCTCGGTGGCGAACAGCACCGTGGGTGAATTCGGTCCGAGCACGTCATAGGAATTGAGTACCACGTGGACGTTGGGGTTTTGCAGGGCCTGGTCCTGGAACGGCGGGTTGGAAAAGTGCCCGGTCAACTCGGTGCCGCCGGCAATCAACGCCGCCGTGGCGTCCGGATGCGGCACCGCCAGGGTGTACTTGTCGAGGCGGTTGAATTCCTTGTCGCCCCACTGTTTCGCAGCGGCGTATTGCAGGAAACGCGACTGCACCGAAACACCCACCGCCGGCACCGCGATGCGGTCCTTCTCGGTGAAGTCGGCGATGGTCTTGACGTTCGGGTTGTTGCTCAACAGGTAATAGGGAAAGTTGCCCAGGGAGGCCACGGCCTTGACGTTCTGCTTGCCACGGGTGCGGTCCCAGGCCGTCAACAACGGCCCGACGCCGGCCCCGGCAATGTCGATGGAGCCCGACAGCAACGCATCGTTGACCGCCGCGCCGCCGGACAACTGGGTCCAATCGACCTTGATCTCGATGCCCTCCTGTTTGCCGTATTTTTCGATCAATTGTTGATCGCGGACCACGTTCAGCAGCAAGTAAACAATGCCGAACTGTTCGGCGATACGAATCTCGCCCTCGGCGTGGGCGCTGGCCGGCGTGACCAGGCTGCCGGCCAGCAAACTCAATCCCAGGCCGATGGCGGCGGCCAGCGGTGCAAAAGCAATGCGTTTGGACATGGTGATACTCCGGGCTCTTTGCGCGAGGCGCAGCCGATCAGAAAGGGGCGTCGCCCTGGATGGTGGTGCGATACAGCTTGCGGCGCAGATGACTCGGGCAACCGGCGGCCAAGTGGATCAACGAGCGGTTGTCCCAGAACACCAGGTCATGGGGCTGCCATTGATGGCGATAGATGTTCTGCGGCAGCACGCTGTAGGCATACAACTCGGCCAGGATGGCTCTGCTTTCGTCCTCCGGCAGACCGACGATGCGGGTGGTAAACCCCTCGCTGATGAACAACGCCTTGCGCCCGTTTTCCGGGTGCGTACGCACGATCGGATGCACGACTTCGGCAACCTGGGCCAGTTGCTCTGGTGTGAGCGTCGGGCGCCAGTTGCCTTCGAATTTGGTCTCGCTGTAGCGCGCCGTGTAGGAATGCGCCGCCGAACGGCCTTCCACGGCTTTACGCAGCGTTTCGGGCAGACCGTCCCAGGCTTTGTGCATGTCGGCAAACAACGTGTCGCCGCCTTCGCTCGGCAGCTCCTGGGCGTGAAGCATCGAGCCGAGGCTGGGCAGTTCCTTATACGAAAGGTCCGAATGCCAGAACTTGCCGGCATCGCCGAGGCCGATGGATTGGCCGTTTTCGATGATGTTGGAGACGATGAGGATTTCCGGATGCCCGGCCAACAGGAACTGCTTGAGCACATGGATCTGCAGCACGCCAAAACGGCGGCTGAAGGCGATCTGTTGTTCCGGGGTGATGCGTTGGTCGCGGAACACCACGACGTGATAGTCCAGATGCGCGCGATGGATGCGGGCGAAATCCTGGTCGTTGATCGGTCGGGACAGGTCCAGCCCGACGATTTCGGCGCCTACGGCATCGCGCAACGGACGGACGTCGAACGACTGCGATGCAATGTTCGCGATAGGTGAATCTGGAGAATAAGAGACGGCTGACATACATCACTCCCACGCACGACGCGCTTGAACAGGCGCGCAATCGATCAAAACTCACGGCGTTACCGTGTTGGTTTATGTCGTGCGGCGCGCCGATTGGTCGGCAGGTACGCAGGGGGATGACTTTAAAGGTATAAGAACAGTAATTTAAATACCGTTAACGAATAACGATATGACCTGGAGTTTTGCACCGCACCGCTGTGGGAGCAAGGCTTGCCCGCGATGAAGACAACGCGATCTTTCAGGAACCGAGGCGCCTGTTTCGCGAGCAAGCTTTGCTCCCACACATGGGAATGTAGCCAGGGTGCTACCGCTCGTGCAATGCCTCGGCCCGGGCCTTGATGATTGGCTTGAGCAGGTAGCTGAGCACGGTTTTCTTGCCGGTGATGATGTCCACCGACGCCACCATGCCCGGAATGATCAGCAGGGGTTTGTCATCAGTGCCCAGGTGGCTGCGTTCGGTGCGCAGCTTGATGATGTAGTAGGTGGTTTTCTTGTCTTCATCGGTGATGGTATCGGCGCCGATCTGTTCCAGCTTGGCTTTCATCCCGCCGTAGATGGTGTAGTCGTACGCGGTGAACTTCACCGTGGCGTCCTGGCCTGGGTGCAGGAAGGCGATGTCCTGGGGACGGATTTTCGCTTCCACCAGGATGGTGTCGTCCAGCGGCACGATTTCCACCAGGTCGCTGCCGGGCTGGATCACGCCGCCGATGGTGTTCACCAGCAACTTGTTGACGATGCCACGCACGGGCGATGTCACCAGGGTCCGGCTCACCCGGTCTTCCAGGGCTTTGCCGGTGGCCTGGGCCTTGTTCAAGTCGGTGCGAGCTTCGTTGAGCTGGGTCAGGGCGTCGCTGCGGAACTTGCCGCGGGTCTCGTCGATCTTGCGCTGCACTTCCTTGATCGCCGATTCGGCACGCGGGATCGCCAGCGTCGTGGCGTCCAGTTGCCCACGGGTCTCGACCTCGGCGCGCTTGAGCCGCAGCACTTCCACCGGCGATACCGCGCCCTGGGCCACCAACGGCTCGGACATGTTGATTTCCTGGCGTTGCAGCGCCAGGCCGGAGCGGTACTGCGCCTGCTTGGACACGAATTCGCGCAGTTCCTGCTGGCGCTGGATCAACTGCTCCTGCAAGCCGCCGATTTCATCGTGCAACTGCTGGCGGCGGCTGATGTACAGCGACTCCTCGCTGGCGGCCTGGCCCGGCACCGCCTTGAGCACATCGGCCGGGAAGTTCAGCGGCCGGTCATCGACCTCGGCACTCAAGCGCTCGACCCGCAACAGCATGGACTGGCGGTCAGCCTCGGTTTCGCCGACATTGGAGACAAACCGGGTGTCATCCAGGCGAATCAACGGCGCGCCGGCATCGACGATCTGCCCTTCCGTGACGAACAACTCAGCGACGATGCCGCCTTCCAGGTTCTGGATTTTCTGGACCTTGGACGAGGGAATCGCCTTGCCGTCGCCCTTGGTCACTTCGTCGATCACGGCGAAGTTGGCCCACAACATCAGGAACACAAAGAAACCGATGATGCCCCAGATCGTCAAGCGCACCACCCGGGGAGCATCCTCGATCAGGGCTTTGTTGACCTCGGGCAGCGGTTGGCCGTGCAGCGAGTCGGAACCTTTGAAATAACGGCCCACCGCGCCCTTTAAACCGGATTTAAGCAACACTGATCTGCCCCTTCTTCAACGCTTCCATGACAGCGGCTTTCGGGCCGTCGGCGAGGATCTGTCCACGGTCGATCACCAGCAGGCGGTCCACCAGCGACAGCAAGGAGGCCCGGTGCGTCACCAGCAGCACAGTCTTGTTTTCCACCACGGCAGCCAGGCGCTGTTTCAAGCGTTCTTCACCGGTGTTGTCCATGGCGCTGGTGGGTTCGTCCAGCAACAGGATGGGCGGGTTGAGCAGCAGCGCGCGGGCCAGGGCGACGTTCTGGCGCTGACCACCGGACAGGTTCTGTCCACGCTCACCGACTTGCAGTTCATAGCCTTGTGGATGCAGGCGGGCAAACTCATGCACGCCTGCCAGTTCTGCGGCCTGGAGCACCAACTCATCTTCGACGTACCGGGCGCCGGAAGTCAGGTTGTCGCGCAGCGTACCGGCCAGCAGCTGGATGTCCTGGGGCACGTAGCCTATGTTGTAACGCAGCTCGCTGACGTCGATCTGGCGGATGTCCACACCGTCCACCAGCAAGGCACCGTCATCGGGTTGGTAAAGCCCCACCAGCAACTTGGCCAGGGAACTCTTGCCCGAGCCGCTGCGGCCAATGATGCCGATTTTCTCGCCCGGCTTGATCACCAGATTGATGTTCTTCAGCGCGGCGTTCTGCTGGTTCGGGTAAGTGAAATTCAACTGGCGGCATTCAATGGCGCCCTGCAGGACCTTACGGCTCAGCGGGCGCTCGTCGAAATTACGCTCCTGGGGCAGCTCCATCATCTCGTCGACCGAGGTCATGGTCACCCGCGCCTGCTGGTAGCGGGTCAGCAAACCCGACAACGACGCCAATGGGCTGAGGGCGCGACCGCTGAGCATGTAGCAGGCGATCAGCCCGCCCATGCTCAAGCTGCCAGCGATGATCTGGTAAACGCCGAAGACGATCATGATCACCCCGGCCAATTGCTGGATCAGCAAGGTGATGTTCATCGCCAGGCCGGACAACATCTTCACCCGCAGTTCGAGGCGACTGAGGGTGCCGATGGTCTGCTCCCACTGATACTGGCGCTCGCTCTCGGCATTGTTGACCTTCACCGCGTCCAGGCCGGACAGGGTTTCGATCAGGCTGGATTGGCGCTCGGCGCCCAAGGCCATGGTTCGCTCCATGGTCGCCACCAAAGGCTTCTGCAACGCATAACCGATCAGCAGGGCAATCGGGAACGCCAGCACCGGAATCCACACCAGGTGCCCGCCGAGGATCGCGATGACCGCGAAGATCAGCAGGGTGAACGGCAGGTCGATCAGGCTGGTGAGGGTCAGCGAGGCGAGGAAGTCCCGCAGGCTCTGGAATTCATGGATGTTCTGGGCAAAGCTGCCGACCCGCGCCGGGCGGTATTTCATGGCCATGCCGACGATGCGCTCGAACAGCGTCGCCGAAATGATCAGGTCGGTTTTCTTGCCGGCCAGGTCCAGGCACAGGCTGCGCAGCATCTTCAGGATCAAGTCGAACACATAGGCGCCAGTGATACCGACAGCCAGCACCCACAGGGTCGCTTCGGCCTGGTTCGGCACCACGCGGTCGTAGACGTTCATCACGAACAGCGGCGCGGCCATGGCAATGATGTTGATCAGCAGGCTTGCCGCGATAGCATCGGCATACAACCAGCGGGACCGCTTGAGGGTGTCGCGAAACCACGAACGCGCCCGGGGAATCAGCGTGCCGTGGTTCACGTCAAATTTATGCTGCGGCTGGGCGAAGAACACCTTGCCGCTGTAGTCATCGGCCAGCAGGTCACGACTGACCGTGACTTCACCACCATCGCTTTCGCTGAGCAGCAGCCGCGCCTGGTCATCGCCGACCCAGCCCAGCAGCACGGCGCTGCGGCCGTCCTTGAGCAGCAACAGCGCCGGCATGGCGATGGCCGGGATTTGCTCGAGCTTGCGTTGCAGCACCCGGCCTTGCAGACCGGCGCGGGCCGCCGCGCGCGACAATAATTCGACGCTCAGCCGTTGCTTGGGCAGCGGCAGGCCGGTGGTGAGCATTGCCGCGCTGGCCGGCTTCTGATGCAGCATGCAGAGCGCCAGCAGGCCGTCCAGCAGCGGGTCGTCGTGCAGCGTGCGCGGGTCATGAACTAGTTCAACTGGACTGACTTCTGATTCCACGCTCGGCACTCTGACTGATTAAAACGGGTGGTAAAACTCAATTCATCCCAGGCAACTGGACCTTGGGTTTCACGTCGGTTTGCACAACCGATGCCAACGGTGCGACCACACCCTGGCTTTTCAACAGTTGGCCCATGGTTGCCTTGATACGGTATTGGGTGAACAACTGCACGTTCTTGATTTCCGCCAGGCGTCGGGAAGCGCTGAACAGCTCGTTTTCGCTGTCGAGCAAGTCGAGCAGGGTACGCTCGCCGAGGCTGAACTGCTTCTGGTAGGCGGTGCGCACATTGGCGCTGCGATCTACGTATTGCTGGGCGATCGGCACCTGGGCGTTGGCGTTGTTCAAGGCGTTCCAGGCCAGGCCCAGTTCTTCATTGAGCTGGCGCAGCGCGTTGTTGCGGATATCCAGGGCCTGATTGGACAGGTATGACTTGGATTCCAGGTCCGCCTTGTTGCTGCCCCCGGCATACAGGTTGAAACGCATGCGCAGCATGGCTTGCCATTCATTGTTGTGGCCGTTCTGGCCGTCCAGGTCGTTGTCGGCGGTGCGGCCCAGCTCGGCGTCGAAGCGTGGGTAGAAGCTCGACTTGGCGGCTTCGTACTGTTGCTCGGCCGCGGCGATGTCGGCTTCGGCCGAACGCAGCACCGGGCTGTTCTCCAGCATCTGGGCGCGGGCTTCGGTCAGGTTGGCCGGCAGCAACGCCAGAAAATCGGCAGGACGCTCCAGTTGATCGGGCAGTTGGCCAACGGCGCTGAGGTAGTTGGTCTCGGCATCGGCCAGGTTGGTTTGTTCGGTGATCAGGTTGTTGCGAGCCTGGGCCATGCGCGCTTCGGCCTGGTCCAGGTCGGCGCCGCTGCCCACGCCACGGGAAGTGCGCAGTTTGATCTGGTCGAAGATGCGCTCGTGGCTCTTGAGGTTTTCCTCGGCCAGACGCACGAACTCGCGACGGGTCAGCACGTCCAGGTAGACCTGCGCCACCGTCAACCCGGTACGCTCGGAGGCGTCCAGCAACGAGTAGGCACGGGCATTGACGGTGGCTTGTTGACGCCCCACTTCGCTGGACGTCGCAAAACCGTCAAAAACCATTTGCGACAGGCGCAGGCTCGACTCGCTGCGGTTCAGGGTTTCCCAATGATTGGTACCGCCCGACCGGGTGGTGACGCTGTCGGTGCCTTCACGGCCGTATCCGGCTGCAAGGTCCACTCTAGGCAGGTAGCCGCCCTTGGCCGCCTTGAGCTGGTAATCCGCCGCGAAGCGGCTGTTCACGCCGGCCTGGATTTCAGGATGGACATCCAGCGCCTGTTGCATGGCCTGCGGCAAGGTTTGTGCTTGTACGAAACTGGCGGCGAGGGCAAAGGGTAAAGCCTTGAACAGGTGCAGACGCATGGTGGATTTCTTCCTGAAACACTTGTCTTGGATCACAGCGAAACGTGGCGCTGCATCGGATGATGGCAACCGGAATGACCGTATGTCGGAAAGTTCAAAACAGGAGCTGGAACACGCACTGAAAGAACAGGTCGCCGCTTAAATATCAATGTGACATTACCTCGGCGATTGTTTAGGATGGCCGGCAGAAGGTCAATAGTTTGGCACAAACAAAATAATCGAGAAGACACAGCCAAAATATTGACATGGTAAAGCGTCAAATAACCTTACTTTGTGAACATGTACGTCCAGACCGCTGCGGCCTACAAGCTGCCGGGTCCATGGAAGTCTACTGAGCGTGGCACCCGGAGAGTCTTCAATGAGCAGTGTTATTGCCGTTGTCAAAAGCATTGTTGGTCAGGTTTTCGTCGTATCCCCAGAAGGCATCCGACGCGTACTCATTGAAGGTGATCGCCTGTACACGGGCGACCAGTTGGACACGGGCCCGTCCGGCGCCGTCACATTGGATCTGGCCGATGGCCGCACCCTGGACCTGGGCCGCGACACCCAGTGGAGCGCCAATGCCCCGGACTCTTCCACCGACCTGGCACAAGCCACTGCCCAGGCCGCGCCGTCGGTAGAAGAGCTGCAGCAAGCCATCGCCGCGGGCGTCGACCCGACGACCGCCCTGGAAGCCACCGCCGCCGGCGCCACTGCCGCGGGCACGGGGGGTGCCGCCGGTGGCGGCCACAGCTTTGTGGTGCTGGATGCCACCGCTGGTAGCGTTGACCCTACTGTCGGTTTCCCAACGGAAGGTTTGAGCACGGCCGCGGCAACCGACACAGACATCACTGCTCTCGACACCGATACCACAGCCAACGCAGTGCTCGACGCGACGCTGACCCTGAGCGCCACCCCGACCCTGACCGAGGCCGGTGGCGTGCTGGTGTATACCGCGACGGTCACCCAGGCGCCCCAGACCGACCTGACCGTGACCCTGTCCAACGGCTCCGTGATCGTGATTGCTGCCGGACAAACCACCGGCAGCGTCAACGTACCACTGGCACCGAACGACACCGTCTACAACGACGCCACCCAAATCAGCGTGACCGTAACCGGCACTACCGGCGGCACCGGCATCGCCGTGACCTTGCCCACCACGCCGGCCGTGACCCAGATCACCGACACCGTCGACACCACCACCGTCACGCTGAGCGCGGGCAATACTGTCACCGAAGGCGGCCAGATCACCTATACCGCGACGCTGACCAACCCGGCTCAAACTCCAGTGACCGTGACCTTGAGCAATGGCTCGGTCATTACCATCGCTGCTGGCCAGACCACTGGGACCGTCAACGTCGATACCCCGGCTAACGACGTCTACAACAACGGCAGCACGGTCAGCACCACCATTACCGGTGCGACAGGTGGCAACTTCGAGAGTCTGGTGCCGAGCACTGCGCCTGCGGTCACCACAATCACTGATTCGGCCGACACTACTGGCCTGACCCTGACCGCCAGCAACACCATCACCGAAGGCGGTTCGATTGTTTACACCGCGACGCTGACCAACCCGGCCCAGACTCCGGTGACGGTGACCTTGAGCAATGGCTCGGTCATCACCATCGCCGCGGGGCAGACTACCGGCACCGTTAACGTCGAGACGCCGGCCAATGACGTCTACAACAACGGCAGCACGGTCAGCACCACCATTACCGGTGCGACCGGTGGCAACTTTGAAAACCTGGTGCCGAGCACCGCGCCTGCGGTCACCACAATCACTGATTCGGCCGACACTACTGGCCTGACCCTGACCGCCAGCAACACCATCACCGAAGGCGGTTCGATTGTTTACACCGCGACGCTGACCAACCCGGCTCAAACTCCGGTGACAGTGACCTTGAGCAATGGCTCGGTCATCACCATTGCCGCCGGCCAGACTACCGGCACCGTCAACGTCGAGACGCCGGCCAATGACGTCTACAACAACGGCAGCACGGTCAGCACCACCATTACCGGTGCGACCGGTGGCAACTTTGAAAACCTGGTGCCGAGCACTGCGCCTGCGGTCACCACAATCACTGATTCGGCCGACACTACTGGCCTGACCCTGACCGCCAGCAACACCATCACCGAAGGCGGTTCGATTGTTTACACCGCGACGCTGACCAACCCGGCTCAAACTCCGGTGACAGTGACCTTGAGCAATGGCTCAGTCATCACCATTGCCGCCGGCCAGACTACCGGCACCGTCAACGTCGAGACGCCGGCCAATGACGTCTACAACAACGGCAGCACGGTCAGCACTACCATTACGGGCGCGACGGGTGGCAATTTTGAGAATCTGGTCCCGAGCACTGCACCTGCGGTTACTACGATTACCGACTCGATAGACACCACCACGGTGACGCTGACTGCCACACCGACCGTAAATGAAAACGGCACGATCACTTACACCGCCACGCTGACTGATGCCAACGGCAACCCGGTCACCGCGCAGAATGGTCCGGTCACTGTGACCCTGGACAGCGGCAAAACCATTACCATCGCAGCGGGCGCAAGCTCGGGTGTATTGGACGTAGCCGTCGGCAACGACGTCTACCAAGGTCCGACCACCGTCACCGAAAGCATCAGTACCGCCACTGGTGGCAACCTTGAAGCCATCGCGCCTAACACCGCGCCGGTCAGCACCGTCGTCAGCGACGTCAACGACACCACTACCGTGACGTTGACCGCGACACCGACCGTGAATGAAAACGGCACCATCACTTACACCGCCACGCTGACTGATGCCAACGGCAATCCGGTCACCGCGCAGAATGGTCCGGTTACCGTGACCTTGGACAGCGGTAAAACCATCACCATCGCTGCGGGCGCAAGCTCGGGCGTGTTGGACGTGGCTGTCGGCAACGACGTTTACCAGGGGCCTACGACTGTCACCGAGTCGATTGCTTCGGCATCCGGCGGCAATCTGGAAGCCATCACACCGAACACGGCTCCAGTCAGCACCATCGTCAGCGATGTCAACGACACCACCACCGTGACGCTCACTGCCACACCGACAGTGAACGAAAACGGCACCATCACTTACACCGCGACCCTGACCGATGCCAACGGCAATCCAGTCACCGCGCAGAATGGTCCGGTCACTGTGACCCTGGACAGCGGCAAAACCATTACCATCGCAGCGGGCGCAAGCTCGGGTGTATTGGACGTAGCCGTCGGCAACGACGTCTACCAAGGTCCGACCACCGTCACCGAAAGCATCAGTACCGCCACTGGTGGCAACCTCGAAGCCATCGCGCCTAACACCGCTCCGGTCAGCACCATCATCAGCGACGTCAACGACACCACCACCGTGACGTTGACTGCTACTCCGACCGTGAACGAAAACGGCACCATCACCTACACCGCCACGCTGACCGACGCCAACGGCAACCCGGTCACCGCGCAGAACGGTCCAGTCACCGTGACTCTGGACAGCGGCAAGACCATCACCATCGCGGCGGGCGCAAGCTCGGGTGTATTGGACGTAGCCGTCGGCAACGACGTGTATCAAGGTCCGACGACGGTGACTGAGTCGATTGCCTCGGCATCCGGCGGCAACCTCGAAGCCATCGCGCCAAACACCGCTCCGGTCAGCACCATCATAAGCGACGTCAACGACACCACCACCGTGACGTTGACTGCTACTCCGACCGTGAACGAAAACGGCACCATCACCTACACCGCCACGCTGACCGACGCCAACGGCAACCCGGTCACCGCGCAAAATGGTCCGGTCACTGTGACCTTGGACAGCGGCAAGACCATCACCATCGCCGCGGGCGCAAGCTCGGGTGTATTGGATGTCGCTGTGGGTAACGATGTTTACCAAGGGCCAACCACGGTGACTGAGTCGATTGCCTCGGCATCGGGCGGTAACCTGGAAGCCATCGCACCGAACACGACTCCGGTCAGCACCATCGTCAGCGACGTCAACGACACCACCACGGTGACCTTGACCGCGACACCGACTGTGAACGAAAACGGCACGATCACTTACACCGCGACCCTGACCGACGCCAACGGCAACCCAGTCACGGCGCAAAATGGTCCGGTCACCGTGACCTTGGACAGCGGCAAAACCATCACCATCGCGGCGGGCGCAAGCTCGGGCGTATTGGACGTGGCGGTCGGCAACGACGTGTATCAAGGCCCAACCACCGTCACCGAAAGCATCAGTACCGCCACGGGCGGTAACCTGGAAGCCATCGCCCCGAACACGGCTCCGGTCAGCACTGTCGTCAGCGACGTCAACGACACCACTACCGTAACGTTGACCGCTACACCGACCGTGAACGAAAACGGCACCATCACTTACACCGCCACGCTGACCGATGCCAATGGCAACCCGGTCACCGCGCAGAATGGTCCTGTGACGGTCACCCTCGACAGCGGCAAAACCATCACCATCGCGGCGGGCGCAAGCTCGGGTGTATTGGACGTAGCCGTCGGCAACGACGTGTATCAAGGTCCGACGACGGTGACTGAGTCGATTGCCTCGGCATCCGGCGGCAACCTCGAAGCCATCGCGCCAAACACCGCTCCGGTCAGCACCATCATCAGCGACGTCAACGACACCACCACCGTGACGTTGACTGCTACGCCGACCGTGAATGAAAACGGCACCATCACCTACACCGCGACCCTGACCGATGCCAACGGCAACCCTGTCACCGCGCAAAATGGTCCGGTCACCGTAACCCTGGACAGCGGCAAGACCATCACCATCGCCGCGGGCGCAAGCTCGGGTGTATTGGACGTAGCCGTCGGCAACGACGTCTACCAAGGCCCAACCACCGTCACCGAAAGCATCAGTACTGCCACCGGCGGTAATCTGGAAGCCATCGCACCGAACACGGCGCCAGTCAGCACCATCGTCAGCGACGTCAACGACACCACCACGGTGACCTTGACCGCGACACCGACTGTGAACGAAAACGGCACGATCACTTACACCGCGACCCTGACCGATGCCAATGGCAATCCGGTCACCGCGCAAAATGGTCCGGTCACTGTCACGCTCGACAGCGGTAAGACCATCACCATCGCCACCGGCGCGAGCTCTGGCGTATTGGACGTGGCTGTAGGCAACGACGTGTATCAAGGCCCAACCACCGTGACTGAGTCGATTGCCTCGGCATCCGGTGGCAACCTGGAAGCCATCGCGCCGAACACGGCGCCAGTCAGCACCGTCGTCAGCGATGTCAACGACACCACCACCGTAACGCTGACTGCTACGCCGACCGTGAATGAAAACGGCACCATCACCTACACCGCGACCCTGACCGATGCCAACGGCAACCCTGTCACCGCGCAGAACGGTCCTGTCACCATCACGCTCGACAGCGGTAAGACCATCACCATCGCCGCGGGCACAAGCTCGGGCGTATTGGACGTGGCGGTCGGCAACGACGTGTATCAAGGCCCAACCACCGTGACTGAGTCGATTGCCTCGGCATCCGGTGGCAACCTCGAAGCCATCGCGCCCAACACCGCTCCGGTCAGCACTGTCGTCAGCGATGTCAACGACACCACCACCGTGACGCTCACTGCCACACCGACAGTGAATGAAAACGGCACCATCACCTACACCGCGACCCTGACCGATGCCAACGGCAACCCGGTCACCGCGCAGAACGGTCCTGTCACCATCACGCTCGACAGCGGTAAGACCATCACCATTGCTGCAGGCGCAAGCTCGGGTGTATTGGACGTGGCGGTCGGCAACGACGTGTATCAAGGCCCAACCACCGTGACTGAGTCGATTGCCTCGGCATCCGGTGGCAACCTCGAAGCCATCGCGCCCAACACCGCTCCGGTCAGCACTGTCGTCAGCGATGTCAACGACACCACTACCGTGACGCTCACTGCCACACCGACAGTGAATGAAAACGGCACCATCACCTACACCGCGACCCTGACCGATGCCAACGGCAACCCGGTCACCGCGCAGAACGGTCCTGTCACCATCACGCTCGACAGCGGTAAGACCATCACCATTGCTGCAGGCGCAAGCTCTGGCGTGCTCGATGTTGCTGTGGGTAACGATGTTTACCAGGGGCCAACGACTGTCACCGAGTCGATTGCCTCGGCATCGGGCGGTAACCTGGAAGCCATCGCTCCGAACACCGCGCCAGTCAGCACCATCGTCAGTGATGTCAACGACACCACCACCGTGACCTTGACCGCCACACCGACCGTGAACGAAAACGGCACCATTACCTACACCGCGACTCTGACCGACGCCAACGGCAATCCGGTCACCGCGCAGAATGGTCCGGTTACCGTGACCTTGGACAGCGGTAAAACCATCACCATCGCCGCGGGCGCGAGCTCCGGCGTGCTCGATGTTGCTGTGGGTAACGATGTTTACCAGGGGCCAACAACTGTCACCGAGTCGATTGCTTCGGCATCCGGTGGCAACCTGGAAGCCATTGCTCCAAATACGGCGCCGGTCAGCACCGTCGTCAGCGACGTCAACGACACCACCACCGTGACGTTGACTGCTACGCCGACCGTGAACGAAAACGGCACCATCACTTACACCGCCACGCTGACCGATGCCAACGGCAACCCGGTCACCGCGCAGAACGGCCCGGTCACCGTGACCTTGGACAGCGGCAAAACGATCACCATCGCCGCCGGCGCAAGCTCAGGCGTGTTGGACGTCGCGGTCGGCAACGACGTGTACCAAGGCCCAACCACCGTGACCGAGTCGATTGCCTCGGCATCCGGCGGCAACCTGGAAGCCATTGCACCGAACACGGCTCCAGTCAGCACCATCGTCAGTGATGTCAACGACACGACCACCGTGACGCTCACTGCCACACCGACCGTAAATGAAAACGGCACGATCACTTACACCGCCACGCTGACCGATGCCAATGGCAACCCGGTAACCGCGCAAAACGGGCCGGTCACCGTCACCCTGGACAGCGGCAAAACGATCACCATCGCCGCGGGCGCGAGCTCGGGCGTGTTGGACGTGGCCGTTGGTAATGACGTGTACCAAGGCCCAACCACGGTGACTGAGTCGATTGCTTCGGCATCCGGCGGCAACCTGGAAGCCATTGCACCGAACACGACTCCGGTCAGCACCATCGTCAGCGACGTCAACGACACCACCACGGTGACCTTGACCGCGACACCGACTGTGAACGAAAACGGCACCATCACTTATACCGCCACGCTGACCGATGCCAACGGCAATCCGGTCACCGCGCAAAATGGTCCGGTCACCGTCACGCTCGACAGCGGCAAAACCATCACCATCGCCGCCGGCGCAAGCTCGGGCGTGCTCGATGTAG